>NZ_CAESCH010000001.1:1711371-2995243 GCF_903166545.1 Metabacillus schmidteae
AGCAGGGCAACTTGCAGATTTAACTGAAGTTTATGAACACTATGCATCTCCCGCAATAAAAAGGATTCTTGAGAGTACAGATGGTCTTGCGAAAGATAGTGTTACATTTGATGGGAAAATGATGGCGATTCCGAGTGTACAATTACAAGCTGATGGAGTGCACTTATTATGGATACGTCAAGATTGGCTTGAGAAATTAGGGCTTGAAGCACCTAAGACAGTAGAAGACTTAGAAAAAGTAGCAAAGGCATTTGCTGAACAAGATCCAGATGGAAATGGGAAAAAAGATACAATTGGTCTTTCAGGCCCTGATATTAACAATAAATTATATGCGAATTTCTTAGAATCTACAAATAATCTATATGGTTTTGATGGAATCTTTTCTGCCTATCATTCTTACCCTGGATATTGGTTAGAAGGAGAGGATGGTAAACCGGTATATGGTTCTACTCTTCCAGAGACAAAAGAGGCGTTAGCGAAGTTAAGAGATATGTATGCTAAAGGATTAATAGATCAAGAGATGGGTGTTCGAGAAGACTCCGGAGAATCTGTAATTAATGGTCAGTCTGGAATGTTTTTTGCACCATGGTGGATGCCTTATGGACCGATAACAGATGCTGTTACTAATAACCCTGATGCAAACTGGCAAGCTTATGCTTTACCTCTTGATGCAGAAGGGAAATATACACCTCACATGAGTACGCCGTCAAGTCGCTTTGTTGTTGTTCGAAAGGATTACGAACACCCCGAAGCTGCTATGAAAATGTTAAATAATTTATTAGCTAATGAATCAACGTTTGATCCTAGTAAAGGAGGACCAGGCTTTTATCCTCTAAGACTTGTTTTCGCTCCTTCAGATGAAACAGAATACTCTGTACAAGCAATAAGAGAAGTATTAGCAGGCAAGAAAACTCCTGATGATTATAAAGATAAGCCTGAATATAAGCTGTTAGTTTCAGACTTAGAAAAGATTAAAAATGTTAAATTGGAGCCGTACGATCAGTTAGGTATTCAGCATTGGGATCCAAATGCGGATTTAGGTACGTGGACACGTTCATATGCGTTAATGGTTGGTGGATCACCTCTTGTTGATCAAGAAATAAACGGAATTTATAGCCAAACTTATGCCCAAACAAAAACAATGGAAAGTAGATGGGTAAACCTGAAAAAGATGGAGGATGAAATCTTCCTGAAAATCGTAATGGGTGCCGAATCACTAGATGCTTTTGATAAGTTCGTAGAGGACTGGAAAAAACAAGGTGGAGATCAAATTACGAATGAAGTAGCAGAAGTAATGAAAAAGTAATTCTTAATACAGCGTCGGATTATCTCCGGCGCTTTCTATTAATCTAATCGTTTTGTAAGGAGGGGAATGAAAATGAAAGGCAAAAGCTCTGCAAAGCATTATTATATTATGCTTTTACCGGGATTTATTTGGATCTTCTTATTCAGTATTATTCCAATGTTTGGTATCGCCATTGCATTCCAAAATTATAATCCTGTTCAAGGGGTGTTTGGGTCTGAATGGGTTGGTCTGGAACACTTTAAGTATATGTTTTCTTTAAATGATACAATGAACATTTTTTTTAACACCATATATATTGCTGTTTTGAAGATTATAGGTAACCTGATTGTACCTTTAGTTTTTGCCTTAATGCTAAATGAGTTACGTGTATTGATCGTAAAAAGATGGATACAGACGATTGTATATTTACCGCACTTCCTATCATGGGTCATCCTAGGGGGCATCCTCTTAGATATTTTTGCTTATGTAGGTCCTGTAAATCAACTCTTATCATTTTTTGGTATTGACCCAATACTATTCTTTGGAAGGGCAGATCTATTTCCTTTTCTTGTTGTAGGGAGTGATATATGGAAAGAGTTTGGTTTTAATACAATCATCTATCTTGCAGCGTTAACAGGAATAAATCCAGCACTGTATGAAGCTGCATCAATAGATGGTGCGTCACGTATCAGGAGTTTATGGCATGTTACTTTACCGGGAATTAGAACAACAGTCATTTTGCTGGCTGTACTAAGCTTAGGGAATGTATTGAATGCAGGATTTGACCAAATTTTTAATTTATATAACCCGCTAGTATATTCAACAGGTGACATCATTGATACCTGGGTATATCGTACAGGTTTATTAAATTTACAATATGAGCTAGCCACTGCAGTAGGACTATTAAAGTCAGCAGCAGGATTTATCTTAATCAGTTTATCTTACTTTTTAGCTTATAAAACAACAAACTATCGTATTTTTTAATAGATTGGAGTGATACTACGTGGTCAGAGATAAGACTTTTGGTTCCAGAGCATTGGACATTTTACTCATTATTATTTTAGTTGGAATTTCAATATCCTGTATACTTCCACTTTGGTATACACTAGCTCTCTCGTTTAGCTCAAAAGCCGCTGCAAGTGCAGGTGAAGTAACATTTTGGCCTGTTGGATTTAACATAAGCGCCTATAAACAATTATTAAGCGATACTCAATTTTTTGAGTCGTTTTGGATCTCTATTCAGAGAGTTGTTTTAGGAGCAGGTCTTAATTTTCTTATTGTCCCTCTAATGGCATATCCACTTTCTAAAACAGTAAAAGACTTTAAAATGCGGAATGTGTTAATGTGGCTGCTTATTTTTACAATGTTGTTTAATGGCGGTTTAATACCTCTTTACTTAACGATTAAAGAATATAACCTACTTAATAGCATATGGTCACTTGTTTTAGTAGGTGGGGCTCAAACAATTGTATTTAATATCATCTTGGTTATTAACTTTTTCCGTAATTTACCCAAGGAGCTAGAAGAAGCTGCCCTAGTAGATGGGGCAGGACCTTGGTATATCTTATACAAATTGTATATTCCCTTATCTATTCCGGTTCTAGCAACAATTAGTTTATTTAGTATTGTCTATCATTGGAATGAATTTCTATATGGATTAATTTTTATGACAAGAGAAGAGTTTTATCCATTGCAAACATATATTCAGCAACTAACCGTTGTACTTGATCCTGCGAATATGACTGAGGATCAATATAAACGGATGAGTGAACTATCAAACAGAACATTAAATGCTGCAAAAATATTTATTGCAATGCTGCCGGTGTTAGTTGTTTATCCATTTTTACAGAGATTTTTTATCCATGGGATTACCCTTGGATCAGTAAAAGAATAAACCTATGAATTGGAGATGGATATAAATGAAGTTTAGTAATGGAAATTGGTTAAATAGAGAAGGTATTGAAATATACAGCCCTTATGAAGTGAATGCAATTGAAAGGAATGAAAAATCTTTAACTGTGTATGCACCATACAAGCATATCCAAACAAGAGGAGATACGTTAACAGGTCCTTTAATTACAATGCAGTTTTCTTCACCAATGCCTGATGTGATTAGGGTTCAAATGTACCACTTTAAAGGTGGAAAACAACTTGGACCGGAGTTTAAAATAAATTCTTCTTTACAATCAAATGTTGAAATAGAAGAGAGTGAACAGGAAGCAAGCTTAAAGAGCGGTGATTTAACAGTAAGGATTAATAAACATAATAGATGGTCAGTTGATTTTTTTAATAGTAAAGGAAGATTAACAAGCAGTGGTCCACGGAATATGGGATATGTGAAAGCTAGAAATAATGAAACCTATATGAAAGAACAACTGGGTCTGTCGGTAGGTGAGTCTGTATATGGCTTAGGAGAAAGGTTTACCGCATTCGTAAAGAATGGCCAAAGCGTTGATATATGGAATAAAGATGGAGGAACCAGCACAGAGCAAGCTTATAAAAATATCCCCTTCTACTTAACTAATCGGGGATATGGTGTGTTTGTGAATCATCCGGAAAATGTGTCATTTGAAGTCGGTTCAGAAAAAGTATCCAAAGTTCAGTTCAGCGTTAGTGGAGAATATTTAGAGTATTTTATCATTAATGGTCCTTCTCCTAAGGAGGTTTTGGAAAAATATACGAGTCTAACTGGTAAGCCAGCATTGCCGCCTGCATGGTCATTCGGACTTTGGTTAACAACATCATTTACTACAAATTATGATGAAGAAACAGTTAATCATTTTGTAGATGGGATGAAGGAGAGAGATATCCCATTACACGTTTTTCATTTTGATTGTTTCTGGATGAAAGAGTATGAATGGTGTAATTTTGAATGGGATGAACGGGTATTCCCAGATCCTGAAGGAATGTTGAGACGATTAAAAGAAAAGGGATTAAATATTTGTGTTTGGATTAATCCATACATCGGTCAACGTTCAAAGCTGTTTGATGAGGCAAGTTCAAAGGGATATCTATTACAAAAGGCAGATGGAAGTGTGTGGCAGTGGGATTTATGGCAGCCAGGTATGGGGATCGTTGACTTTACAAATCCTGAAGCATGCAAATGGTATACGTCTTATTTAAAAAAGTTACTCAATATGGGAGTTGATAGCTTTAAGACAGATTTCGGTGAACGAATTCCAACAGATGTCGTTTATTATGATGGATCAGATCCGCTAAAAATGCATAACTATTATAGCTATTTATACAATAAGGTTGTTTTTGAATTACTGGAGGAGACGCGAGGAAAAGGTGAAGCGTCCTTGTTTGCACGATCAGCAACAGCTGGAGGACAACAATTCCCGGTTCATTGGGGTGGTGATTGTGACTCTACCTATGAGGCAATGGCGGAGAGTTTACGTGGTGGCCTTTCATTAGGTATGTCCGGTTTTGGATTCTGGAGCCATGATATAGGAGGATTTGAAAGTACCTCTTCTGCGGATATATATAAACGGTGGATCGCATTCGGATTATTATCTAGCCACAGCCGATTACACGGAAGCAGATCGTATAGGGTACCTTGGTTATATGATGAAGAATCTGTTGATGTACTTCGTTTCTTTACTAAATTAAAATGCCGATTAATGCCTTATTTGTTTTCAGCCTCCTGTGATGCTTCACAAAAAGGATACCCTGTCATGAGAGCGATGCTGCTGGAATTTCCGGATGATCCTGCTGTTGAGAATTTAGATCGTCAATACATGCTTGGAGATTCCATATTGGTTGCCCCAATTTTTACAGAAGACGGCCAAGTTTCTTTTTATCTCCCATCAGGAACATGGACGCATTTCTTAACTGGGGAAACAGTAGATGGAGGCACTTGGAGAAAAGAAGTACATGGATATCAAAGTTTACCTTTATATGTTCGCCCAAATAGTTTAGTAGCAATTGGTCAGGAAGAATATAGACCTGATTATCATTACCAGGATAATGTGGAGATCCATTTATTTGAATTGGAAGAAGGAATAGAGACATCTACAATTATATATGACAAGAATGGAACTGAAAGCTTTAGTGTGGAAGCAAAACGGGAGGACAATACAATCTATATTTCAACGAATGGTACTTCGAATCATTGGAGTATGTTTTTAAGAGGGATTCAAGAGGTACATTCATGTGAAGGTCTATCAATTGAGAAGACGGAAAAAGGTGTTCGTTTACTACCTAATCAAGCGGTTAAGAAACTGAGTGTACGTTTAAAGTAGAAAGTAATTCATAACCACTTTCAACCTAATCAGTAAATGGTTTTCCTAGAGTTAATACACGTTTTGTATAACCATTTACTGATTTTCTAGAGGGAAAATCGTTATTAATCTTAATGGGGTCTACCAGTGAGGAGGATGTAATAATGGAAATAAACGGTTTGATGGGAAGTTTTTATAAAATATCTGTTCTCATTACACGATTCACTTTTACTAATCTAATATGGCTCTTCTTAAATTTCCCTATCGTTTATATTATGTTAAGCCTTATGGTCAATGATATGACACATATGTCATTGCAATTGCTGCCCTTTGCGATTTTACTACCACTATTATTTTTTCCCGCAACATGTGCCATGTTTGCAGTAGTAAGAAGATGGATATTGGGTGAGGGAGATGTACGGATATTTCAAGCATTTTTGAAATACTACAAAGAAAACTACAAACAGAGCGTTAAAGGCGGGTTTATATTTGGTTTTTTATGGCTTAGTTTATTTTTAAATTACTTCGTATTTTTTTATCAACAATCAATGATCTTTACCTACATGTTTATTGGATTGGCAGCTTTCCTTTTCACATGGAACACTTATTTCTTTTCCATGATCGTACACTTTGAAATGAAACTTCTACCGAGTTTAAAAAGTTCATTGTTGGTTACAATAGGAAATCCCATATCTTCAGCAGGAGTTGCTATCATCAATGGAATTCTTATTGTTTTAAGCCTGAAGTTTACATTTATCATTGCCTTCTTTCTGGGTTCACTAAGTGTATACTGTTCCTTTTTCTATTTTTATAAAGTTATAAAGAAGACAATGAGAAAAATTAGTACTGTTAATATGGCTTGAAAAACGCAACGTATTGGCTAAAATTACGTTGCGTTTTTTCTTTTAAGCTAGGAAACCTCATATTGGTATTCTGCAGATAACTGGTTTTGCCTACTAAAATGCTTTAATAGATAAAGATAAAAGCCTTACTTACAAGTTAAGGCTATTAAATTGATATTCACCTATTGACCTGGAACGCGTTTCATACATTACACTCATAACCAAGAAATAATAGCGAGGAGAGATACTTGTGTTTGGACTAATCCTATTATGTTTTGTTATCTATTCTGCAGCTTATTTGTGTATGAAAAGTTCCGGGCAATCGTTAAAAGTAAAACCGATTCATGACTTCGACGATTATTTTGTTGAAGCTAATGGTAGAATGAAATCAGAAGAAAACTGTCAAAACGAGTAAAGGTGAGAATATGACAAATATTAGAGACTTAGCTAAAATGGCTGGGGTTTCGGTCACAACAGTTTCTCGTGTCATCAATAACCATCCATATGTTAGTGAGGAAAAGAAGGATGCCGTCTTAAAGGCAATAGAAACTAGTAATTACCATAAAAATATGAATGCTGTTCATTTAAGCAGAGGAAAAACACTATTAATGGGGGTTGTCCTGCCATATTCAGATCATCCTTATTTTGCTCTTCTTTTAAAGGGGATCGCAAAGCAGGCACTTGAAAATAATTATAAATTAGTTTTGTTTCAAACAGATTATCAGGAAAGTAGAGAACTGGAAGCATTACAAATGCTGAAGCATAAGCAAATTGATTCTCTGATTATATGTTCAAGAAGTTGTGATGTTTCTGTTATTGAAGAACATTTACAATATGGACCAATCGTATTATGTGAAAATATTCAGGGAAAAGAGTTATCTACAACATTTATCAATCACTATAACACATTTACTGATGCACTAGAGTATTTGTATCAAAAAGGGCATAGAAACATTGGCTATTGCATTGGAAGAAAGTATGGAACAAATAGCCGTGAGCGAGAATTAGCCTATAAAGACTTTTTGACCAAGCATCAGTTAGAATACCATCGAAAGTATATTATGGATCATTGTCTTTATTTTGAGGACGGTGAGAAAGTGATCAAAAAAGTGCTGAAAATGACTTCTCCTCCTTCTGCCTTAATTGTGACAAATGATCAGGTTGCAGCTGGAATTGTAACTACATGCCAAAATTCCCAACTGTCGATTCCAAAACAGCTTGCGATCATTGGATTTGATAATCAACCGATTGCAAGAATGATGAACATTACATCTTTTGAATTACCCCTTGAGGAAATGGGGGAAAATATGTTTCTTCAAGCGGTACATTCAGAGGTTACCCATCAAGAGTTTTCTGTTCAATTTATTGAAAGAGGAACAGTATGAAATCAGTATTATGTAAAATATCATTTTTTTACTATATAATGACAAGTGGTAAGTAAAACGAAAGGTGGAATCACGATGACAAATCGCAGCGTAATATTTTTTGATATAGACGGAACATTGCTGACACATGATAAAATGTTACCAGCCTCTACGAAGGAAGCGATCTTTCAATTAAAGGATCTGGGGCATGAAGTCGCAATTGCAACTGGTCGTGCTCCTTTTATGTTTGAGGATTTGCGCGAGGAATTGGATATTCATACATATGTAAGCTACAACGGTCAGTATGTTGTATTAAATGGAGATGTCGTATACTCAAACCCGTTGAATATAGAAGCACTTGAAAAATTAACAGAAACAGCCCTTTTAAATGAACATCCGGTTGTGTTTATGGACCATGAAGATATGAAAGCAAATGTTCCTGAGCATGAGTATATTAATGAAAGTATTAGCACATTGAAAGTTAATCATTTCCCTACTCATGACCCGCATTATTATAAAGGACGTGATTTATACCAATCACTTCTTTTCTGTCGTGAAGGAGAAGAAATGCAATACGAAAAAACCTTCAAAGACTTTGATTTTATCAGGTGGCATCCTCTTTCAGTAGATATTCTACCTAATGGAGGTTCCAAAGCAAAAGGAATTGAAAAGCTCGTTGAAAGACTGGGATTCTCACCAGAACGCCAATATGCTTTTGGGGACGGCTTAAATGATATTGATATGCTTTCAAAAATCACAAATAGTGTAGCAATGGGAAATGCTGAAGAATCAGTAAAGGCTGTAGCAAAACATGTGACAAAATCTGTTGATAAAGATGGAATTGTTTATGGATTGCAAATGGTTGGTTTATTACCTAAATAGGTTTAGGTTAATTAAGAGCAGAAGATCCTTAGCATCTCGAAAAATGAGGTGGTAAGGATTTTTTTGCGCCTCTTATTTAAATAAAGGGCATAATTTGTTGCTTTTACTACAGTTTATGGTAAAAATAAGTTCGTTCCATCGCGCTGCAGACACTCGCTTTCCACGGGGAGGAAGCTGAGCCTCCTGATATGAACGAAACTGTCAAGGCTCCCACTCTAAATTAGTAATTGAATGATTTTTGGGTATCTTTAAGAAGAGAAGCTATTTTCGGCTTCTTTACTTTGTTGTCCTATTAGCCTTTCAGGCTAGATTAACTCCTTCTTTAGCTTACTAACCCATCCTCAACTCTAAGAATGGCTGTCAAGTGTTCTCCTTGACTGCTATTCTTAGAGTTGAGATACTGCGTTAAGCTAAGGAAGAAATAATGAATTATCCTTACCTCCTGATTACTTTATTTGAATAGACGATAAGAATACGGCACGAAGGCAAAATCTCTACTGCGGTTAGCATCCTGATATTCGTGGGTTATCACAATTTATCTTTCCGTATAAAGGACTTTTCCACTAACTCGGCGCGTGCGTTAATCTAATTAAGATTAGCACAGAGGAGGCGCGTGGATTTTCCTTTCCGGTATTTTACTTTGCCTTCGAGCCCTATTCTCATGGATCTATTTTAAAATCTACAAAATCTGAATCATTTAAAAAACTTTAATAAATCGAATTTTAAAGACCTATTTAATACTCAAGCTCTTGAAGCCTCTTCTACCTCTTGTGCAATAGCCCAAATAAAACCTGCCAACTCTCTTGCCACTGCAGTAATTGCTTTACCGTGTTCTTTCCCTCTAGATATTAGTCGAAAATATTTTCGATGAAGTCGATTTTGAGCTTTCCAGGATATCGCTTGAACTGTTGGCGATTGACCATCTTGACGTCTTTTTAATTCCCCTTTAACTGCAGGTTGATATCTATAGCTCCATGCAGCTTCAATTAATAAACGTCTAACATGTCGATTTCCTGTTTTTGTCGTATCTCCTTGTCTTCTTTTATCACCACTAGAGGATTCGCTCGGAATTAGCCCAATATAAGCCATAAATTTTTTGGGAGTTCGAAAACGCCTAAATGAACCAATTTCAGCCGCAAGACTAGTAGCCGTTACAAGGGCTACACCCCTTAATGCTTGTAGGGCTTGAATTATTGGTGCATGAACACCTTCAATAGATTGTACTTTAATTTCCTCTTCGAGCCTTCGAACACGTTGTTCTAATTCTTTTATTTGGTGATAATATTCTTGGAAAACAACTCGTAAAGAGGACTTTTCAAACTTCAAAGCATCTAACCATTCGCGGTACTTTTTAGTCCATTTATTAACCCCAGTTGGTGGTTTAATATTATTACGTAATAAAAATTTAGTTAAACGATGTTTAGCTCTTAGCTCATCTTCTTTTGCATCTTCACGTGCTCTTACTAAATCTCGGAGAGCTTCGTCTTCTGGAGTTGGAACATAAATAGAAGTTAATTCACCTGATCGATATAACGCCGCTACTCGAATTGAATCCCGACGATCAGTTTTTATACGCTCACCTGGCCTTTTAGGAATTAATGACGGAGCAATCACTTCACAATGGACACCCAACGAGGTTAATAATCTATATAATGGATATCCAGTTGGTCCTGCTTCATAACACACTCGTAGAGTGTGAGGTTCTCCAAGCTTCTTCATTAATTTCCTTATTGCTTCAGGTGTATGTGCAATCATTCCGTAATATCTAGGCTCTTCACGGCCCTCTTCTGCAATAGCGACAGCAATTTTTTCTTTTGATACGTCTAAACCTACAAATTTTATGGTATCCTTCATAATAACTAGCTCCTTCCGTAATGTAGCTCTGATTTGGTTTTTGTTTACTTACCAATAAACATTCTTACCAAATTAACCTACGAATTTACGAGTAAGGAGCTAGTTTCGTTCATGATAACTCAGCTTCGCCTGCGGGGTCTCAGCCTTTCCTCACTTCCCGCAGGAGTCGAGTGTCTTCCGCTCCATTCCACTATAGATGTAAAAATATTATCGTAAAAGCAACAATCTTTGCAAAAAAAGCAAAAAAATATAAGGTTTCAATCACATTATAACTTTTCCTTATCTTAATTCATAAACTGAATGTAATTTTCTTATCGCATCCTAGTCATTATAATAAAGTAGAAGATGGAAAAAATGAAATCGAGAGATGGAGGAGAACGAGTTGAATAACAAAAATGATGTGAAAAAGCAGTTTGGTCGTAGTGCAAATGATTATGTAGAAAGTCAAATACACCGAAAAGGTACAGATTTGAAGATGTTGCTGGAGATGGCCTCTATAACTGGAAACGAAGAGGTTCTTGATGTTGCAACTGGAGGTGGACATACAGCAAATGCTTTTGCTCCCGTTGTTAGACAGGTTACTGCAATGGATTTAACACCTGAAATGCTGACTGCTTCTGAAAAATTCATTCAAACTAACGGCCATTCTAACGTTTTGTTTGTTGAAGGTGATGCTGAAAAAATGCCATTCTCTAATGAAGCCTTTGATATTGTTACTTGCCGTATTGCTCCTCACCATTTCCCGAACATTGAAAAATTTATTCGAGAAGTTTATCGTGTGTTAAAATGTGGTGGACAATTTTTATTAAATGATAATGTTGCACCCGAAAATGATGAGTTCGATCACTTTTATAATAAGATTGAAAAATTGAGAGACTATAGTCATTATCGAGCTTGGAAAAAAACAGAGTGGATCGGGAAGATAGAATTAGCCGGTTTTGAAATTCATGAAATCTCTCGTTTTGAGAAAAGATTTGAATTTATGGGCTGGTGTGACCGTATGCAGTTGTCCGAAAAAGAAAAAGAGAAAGTAACTAATACTATTCTTAATGCCCCGGAAAAAGTAAAACATAAATTTCGAATTGTTACAGAGGAAAACAAAGTGATGTCGTTTTGCGGAGAAGCTATGTTGTTGAAGGCGATAAAAAGGTGAACATGAAAAAATACCGTCTTCCTATAAAGGTTGACGGTATTTTAATAAAAACTATTTCTCTGAAATGAACGATTCAATTAATGCCATTGGTAGCTGAAATTTATTTTTTTCAATTGTAATAATGGAGTCTGTTTTATCCTGCTCAGCTGCTGTTTCTTTATACGCATTCACTTCCCGGTTAAGACGCTCCATTTTTTGATCAAGCTGTGTTGCAACAGTCGCTGCTTCCTTAAGTTCTTGTCTTAATCTCTTCGGAATTTCCTTATTATATTTATAGTAGATTTTATGTTCTAAACTTGCCCAAAAGTCCATTGCAATAGTCCGGATTTGAACCTCTACATTTACGATTTCCTCACGATCTGACATAAATATAGGGATTTCTAAGATCATATGGAGACTTTGGTATCCGTTAGGCTTTGGATTTTTGATGTAATCCTTATATTCGACGACATGAATATCCTTTTGGCGTGAGAGCATGTTGCTAATTTCATAAATGTCAGAGATGAAAGAAACATTAATTCTAATTCCTGCAATATCACGAATATTGTCCTTAATAGAGTCAAGAGACAAAGGACATCCCTTTTTTATGACTTTTTTGAAGATGCTTTCCGGTGACTTTAAACGCGATTTCACATGTTCAATTGGGTTATAGTCATGGATATATGTGAATTCGTCCTTTAAAATATTAATTTTCGTATTTAATTCATCTAAAGCAAATTGATAAGCCATCATAAATCGTGTTAATTCTACTTTGATTTTTTTTAGATCTTGTAGATTTAATTGTTCTGTGCTCATTATAGATTACCTCTCTTGGTGTGTAGGTGATTATTTTTTTAGACGTTCAATCACATATCATTATAACAATAACACCTTTATTATACCTTAAAATCTCTATTAATTGTGCCACGAGCTTGTAAAGCTTTACTTAAACCTCTGTCGATCATCCCCTGCATGACTTATGAGTGGTTGCTAACACATAGTTTTTTTAATAAAAAAACCTCCTATTTATAAGCATGTGTTTCACTGTATAAATAGAAGATTTTAAGTCATATTATATTTTGTTTAATTTCCCTAATTTAATAAAACCTGCTTGATACAAAGCTTGCAAGATGATGATGAGCGCTGGACCTGCAATCAATCCTATAAAGCCAATTAACTCAAAGCCAACATACATACTGATCAAAGCGGAGAGAGCACTGATCCCTATGCTGGCTCCTAAGATTTTAGGTTCAATTACTCGTCGGACAATGGTAATAACAACGAAAAGTATAATTAAACCTATGCCAAGCTGTGTGTCTCCGAAAGCAAAATTGTATACAGCCCAAGGAACGAGGAAGGAACCAGCCCCTAAAATTGGCAAAATATCGACTAAAACAACTAATAGCGATAAAACGAGGGCATATTTTACATTTAAGATAAGAAGCCCTACAAATGACAAAATAAATGTAATGAGACAGAAGATAACCTGTGCTTTAAAAAAGCCAATAAAAGCTTTTAATAATTGAGTAACAACCAAATCAATTTTTTCCTTAGAAGAATCAGAAAAAATACTTAGAACTCTCGTCTTGATTTTTGGTAAATCTAGACAGAATAGGAACATGGCTACTAAGTAAATAATCGTGTGAACCAAAATTAATGGAATAGATGCGATAAAATCAAATAAATTTTTTGTAATAGATGTTGCTAATCCCAATACAAAATCCTTTAGCGATTCAATTGCTTGTTGAATTGTTGATAGGTACTCATTCGGAATTTGAATATAATAACCCTGAAAGTCTTTAATTAACGCTTGTGCTTCATCCGCGAAAAGGTAATAATAGTCTGGGAAATTTTTTGTAACATCCAACAATTGAACGACTAATGTTGTGATGATCCAGTAGCCACTTAACCCGAACACCAGCAGAAACAAGATAAAGACAAGGGTAACACTAAACTGTCGTTTTATTTTCAATGAACGTATACCAACTTGAACAGCGGGTTCTAATAAGATAGCTGTGATCAGTGCTAAAATGATGGGAATACAGTATGGAATTAAAAATAGGATAATCCCTATTGCTATGGTAAGTAGGATAATTTTTTTATATGACAATGGCGGCCACCTCAATATTGTGAAAGATCAAACATATTATATGTATATTATATACTCTAAAGCCAATTTCTCCTATAACTTAATACTAATAAAATAAATTATATTATTCTACAAAAAAAAAGAGAACCATAGGTCAATAGATCATAATTAGTTACATTAAATGAAATATGTTTAAATACCTATATCAAGCTCACAAAGGATATTTGGTAAAATAAGACTAACAGCAAGACCTTTACTTTATGATGAAAATCTAATAGAATAATTGAATGACTTTGATTTTCGAATTTGAACAAGAGGTGAAATAATGAGGAAGTTTATCAATAACATCCAAAATAATTATATGAGCCTTTTCTTTTTAGCTGTTTTATTATTATGGATAAAAACATATTTCGTTCAACATAATGAATTTAATTTAGGCTTAGAAAATGGTTTGCAGGAATTTCTATTATTTTTTAATCCATTAGGATCAGCTTTATTGTTCCTTGGATTATCCTTATTATCAAGAAAAAGAAAATTACTATGGTTAATTGTGTTCGACTTTTTAATGAGCTTTTTATTGTTTGCCAATGTTGTTTACTACAGATTCTTTAGTGACTTTATTACACTTCCAACATTGACTCAAACGCAAAACTTTGGGGATGTTAGTACTAGTGTAACTTCACTATTGCATACAACAGATATTTTAATTTTCTTGGATCCAATTATTATACTTGTGTTAGGAATTTTATTCCGTCGACAAAACAAACAAGTACCAGTCATTAAGCTTAGAAAAGTGGGTTCTGTTCTATTAGCTGCACTTCTTATTATGAGCATTAACCTTGGACTTGCTGAAAAAGATCGTCCACAGCTATTAACAAGAACATTTGACCGAAACTATATTGTAAAGTATTTAGGTATGTACAACTATACGATTTATGATGCTGTACAAAGTACAAGAGCATCTGCTAAGCGAGCAATGGCAGATAGTAATGATATTACAGAAGTGCTTAACTATACTCGTTCTAATTATGCAAGCCCGAATCCAGAATACTTTGGTGCTGCAAAAGGAATGAATGTTGTTTATCTTCACTTAGAATCGATTCAAAATTTCATTATCGATTATAAGTTAAATGGAGAGGAAGTAACTCCTTTCTTGAATTCACTGACAAAAGATTCTAATACGTTGTATTTTGATAATTTCTTTCATCAAACAGCACAAGGAAAAACAGCTGATGCTGAATTTATGCTGGAAAATTCGTTGTTTGGTCTTCCACAAGGATCTGCTTTTTCAACGAAAGGCTTAAACACGTATCAGTCTGCACCGGCTATTTTAGGTCAAGAGGGATACACTTCGGCTGTATTCCACGGTAACAAAGGCTCGTTCTGGAATCGTGACGAAATTTATAAGTCGTTTGGTTATGATCATTTCTTTGATTCAAGTTATTATGATTTAAAACCAGAAGATCTTGCAGAATATGGCTTAATGGATAAGCCGTTCTTCCAGCAATCAGAAACGTTACTTGAATCATTGCCACAGCCATTTTATACAAAGTTTATAACTGTAACAAACCACTACCCGTATAAAATGGATCAGGAATTAGCAACAATTGAACCTCATACTACTGGAGATCCGTCTGTTGATAACTATTTCCAGACAGTACGCTATGCTGATGAGGCTTTAAAAGAATTCTTTGATTATCTGAAAGAATCTGGTTTAGATAAAAATACAATTGTTGTCATGTATGGTGACCATTACGGTATTTCAGAAAACCATAATAAAGCAATGTCTAAAGTTCTAGGAAAAGAAGTTGGACCATTAGAAAGTTCAGATCTTCAAAGAGTGCCGTTGTTCATTCATGCACCTGGCCTTGAAGGCGGAACGATGCATCAATACGGTGGTCAAATTGATCTTCTTCCTACATTAATGCATTTACTAGGTATTGATACAAAGCAGTATGTACAATTTGGAACAGATTTATTATCAAAAGAACATGATGAACTGGTTCCATTTAGAAATGGTGACTTTGTAAGTCCAGAAGTAGTATACACTGGTGGAAAATACTATGATTCATCAACTGGTACGAAAGTAGAAGCAACAGAAGAGGCGTTAAAACAAAAAGAAATTGTTGAGATGAAATTAAGTTACTCTGACAAGCTTGTTGAAGGGGACCTATTACGCTTCTACACACCACAAGATTTCACTCCAGTTGACCGTTCGAAGTATGACTATAGTGAAATGAAATCAGTTATTGAAAAGGATAAATCAGAAGCTGCCGTAGAAAATGCAGAGGCTGCAACTGAAGATACAGAAGCAAAAGCTGAAAAAGAAAAAGTAACTAAAACAGAATAATTCATTGGAAAAGCTGTTGAGTTTATAAAACTCAGCAGCTTTTTTGTTTTAGGTAGCGTTAAAGAAGTGTGGTAAGGGGTGCAGATTTGTCCTTTAATTTGATGAATGACAAAGGGGAGCTGTTTTACAAGAGAAAAGTCCTTCATAAGGTTGATGAAGGACAAAGCAGGGCACATCAAGAGAGAAAAGTCCTTCATAAGGTTGATGAAGGACAAAGCAGGGCACATCCACGAGAGAAAAGTCCTTCATAAGGTTGGTGAAGGACAAAGCAGGGCACATCCACGAGAGAAAAGTGCTTCATAAGGTTGATGAAGGACAAAGCAGGGCACATCAAGAGAGAAAAGTCCTTCATACGAGTGATGAAGGACAAAAGCAGGTCTCTCCACAAAAGAAAGGTCCTTCATTAAGATAGAATGCCAAAAGCCAAATCCCAAAGAGAAAATGAAGGATAAAATCTACTTTGCACTGCAACTCAAGTATTTTACTAACTAACTTAAATTACTTTTGAACCTTCCCACAAACCCCAAAAATCCAAACAAATAAAAACAAAACAAAATAATCAAATAAAAACGGGTGATATTTTGTGGGTTTAGTAGTATAATCTATAAAAAAGACTGCTCCTAAATGAATGGAGGGAATTAGGAAATGAAAGTATCCTTATTTATTACATGCTTGGCAGATGTGTTTTATTCAAATGTTGGGAAACATACTGTAGAGCTTTTAGAAAAGCTTGGGTGTGAAGTTGATTTTCCGGAACAGCAAACCTGCTGTGGACAACCCGCTTTTAATAGCGGCTATCATAAAGAAACGAAAGAAGTGGCAAAACACATGATTCGCACGTTTGAGAACTCAGATTATGTAGTAGGACCTTCTGGTTCATGTGTTGCGATGTTACGAGAATACGGCCATCTGTTTGAAAATGAGCCGGTATGGAAAGAAAGAGCAGAGAAATTAGCGAAAAAATCATATGAATTAACACAGTTTATTGTAGAAGTGTTAAAAGTAGAAAACGTGAATGCTAGTTTACCAGCTTGTGCGACGTATCATAAATCCTGTCATATGACACGGTTACTAGGTGTAAAGGATGCACCCGGAAAGCTTTTAGACAATGTTGAAGGCTTAGATGTAAAGTCACTTCCTAACAGTCATGATTGCTGTGGATTTGGTGGAACATTCTCTGTCAAAATGGTTCCGATTTCAGAGCAAATGGTAGATGAAAAGGTGAGACATATAGAAGAAACAGGTGCTGAAGTATTAATCGGTGCTGATTGCGGCTGCTTAATGAATATCGGTGGCAGAATTAATCGAAAAGGGAAGCAAATTAAGGTTATGCATATAGCGGAAGTATTGAACAGCGAGGTGAAGTAAAATGGCGATGAAAATAAGCGATGAAAAGTTTTTTGATCGAGTTGATAAAGGTGTAAACAATTCCTTTATGCGAAATGCGGTTGCATCTGCGCAAGAGAGAATGCAAGGAAAACGGCTGTTGGCAACAGAAGAGCTGGGGAATTGGGAAGAATGGCGTAAGCTTGGCGAAGAAATCAGGTCGCACACGCTTCAGAATCTTGACTACTATTTGGAGCAGTTAAGTGAAAATGTAAAAAAACGTGGTGGTCATGTATTTTTTGCTTCAACAAAAGAAGAGGCTAATGAGTACATCACAAAGGTAGCAAAAGAAAAACAAGCGAAAAAAGTTGTAAAGTCAAAATCAATGGTTACAGAGGAAATACACTTAAATAGCGCACTCGAAAATGCAGGCTGTGAAGTAATCGAAACGGATTTAGGTGAATATATTCTTCAGCTTGATGACCATGATCCACCGTCACATATCGTTGTTCCTGCTCTTCATAAAAACAAAGAGCAAATTCGTGACACATTTAAAGAAAAACGAGGCTATGATAAATCGGAAATTCCAGAAGAGCTTGCCCTTTTTGCCAGAGAACAACTTCGACAAGATTTCTTAAGTGCTGATCTTGGTATTACAGGTTGTAACTTCGCTGTTGCTGAATCAGGGTCTATAAGTCTTGTCACAAATGAAGGAAATGCAGGACTTGTAACCGCTTTACCGAAAACTCAGATTACGGTTATGGGTATGGAACGTATCGTTCCAACTTGGGAAGAGCTAGATATAATGGTAAGTCTACTATGCAGAAGCTCTGTTGGACAAAAATTAACTAGTTATATTACAGGATTAACTGGACCAAAAGACGATGGTGATGTTGATGGGCCTGAAGAATTCCATCTGGTTATTGTTGATAATGGACGATCAAACATACTAGGAACTGAATTCCAAAGTGCACTTCACTGTATCCGCTGTGCAGCTTGTGTCAATGTTTGTCCAGTTTATCGTCATGTAGGTGGACATTCGTATGGCTCTATTTACGCTGGTCCAATTGGAGCAGTTTTAACACCTTTGCTTGGCGGTTATGAGGATTACAAGGAGCTGCCGTATGCCTCATCTTTATGTGCAGCATGCACAGATGCATGCCCGGTGAAAATTCCACTTCATGAACTATTAATTAAACATCGAAGAAAGATTGTTGAAGATGAAAAGAAATCACCATTTGGTGAAAAGCTTGCGATGAAAGGCTTTCAGCTGGCAGCAAGTTCACCAAGTCTTTATAAAACAGGTACAAAATCCGCTTCATCGGTCATGGCGCCTTTTACAAAAGAAAACAGTATTCAAAAAGGACCAGGTCCAATGAAGCCTTGGACAGATGTACGTGATTTCCCGGCACCAAGTAAAGAGAGATTTAGAGACTGGTATAAAAAGAGAGAAAAAGGAGGGGAATAAAAAGATGGCAGCAGGACAAATCACAAATCGCGATTCATTTCTCAATACAATAGCTGAAAAATTAGGAAGAGAAAGAGTGAAAACAGTCACAAAACCACAATGGACGACAACCCCTCAATATGATGTGTTAAAAGATGCCACACAAGATGAATTGGTTGAGGTTCTGAAAAAACATTGTGAAGTTATTCATACCCAATTTATTGAGACGAATTATGAGCAACTCCCACAAAAAATCCGTGATGTGTTAAAGCAGTACGAAGCCGGAAGTGTTGTAACTTGGAAGGATGATCGTCATAAAGAGTTTGGATTAGAAGAGGGGCTGTTAAGTAAGCTTCCTGAAGAGGATATTGATGTACACATTTGGGATCCGGTTCTTAAAGAAAAAAACATAGAGGCAGCAGAAAAGGCTGATGTGGGTATCACTTTTAGTGATATCACTCTTGCAGAATCAGGGACAGTTGTTTTATTCAGCAGTGAAAACAAAGGGAGATCAGTTAGCTTATTACCGAAAACGTATATTGCCATTGTTCCAAAAAGTACTCTTGTACCAAGAATGACGCAAGCTACTGCACACATTAATAAGCAAGTCCAAGAAGGGAAAAACATATCTTCCTGCATTGATTTTATTACAGGACCAAGTAATAGTGCTGATATTGAATTGAATCTCATTGTAGGGGTTCACGGTCCTATAAAAGCAACCTATATTCTTGTTGAAGATAAATAAATTCAAAAATAAACAAAAAATATATTCAAAAACAAACAAACATAGTATATAATTAAAAACAGATAATCAAACAAAAACAAATGCAAATAAAATAGAGGAGGAAACAAAGTGGTACAAAGTTTATGGAATAAAGAAAAAGCAGCTTCAATATCAAAAGGTGTAGAAGAGCTAGTATATCGCTCAAACCTAATCGGTTCAGACCGTTCTGTTTGTAACTGGGGCGGCGGAAACACTTCAATGAAAACAATTGAAAAAGATTTCCGAGGTCGTGACGTTGAAGTGATGTACGTTAAAGGTAGTGGATCTGATTTAGCGACAATGAAAGCGCACAACTTCACCGGTTTAAGAATGGAAGATATTCGTCCACTAATCGAACGTGATGAAATGTCAGATGAAGAAATGGTTGCTTACCTTGCACACTGTATGATCGATAGCAAACACCCACGAGCTTCAATTGAAACTTTATTACATGCATTCTTACCATTCAAGCATGTTGACCATACACATCCGGATGCTATCATTGGACTATGCTGTGCAGACAACGGTCGCCAAATTGCTGAAGAAATATACGGAGATCGTTTTGTATGGGTACCATATGTACGCCCGGGATTCACACTTTCAAAAATGATCGCAGAAGGTGTTAAAAACAATCCAAACGCAGAATTAGTATTAATGGAAAAACACGGTCTAGTTGTTTGGGGCGAAACTGCTGAAGAAAGCTATGAAAAAACAATTTCTGTTATTAATGAAGCAGAACAATATATTCAAGCTAAATTAGTAGAAGAAAATGTATTTGGCGGACAAAAATACGAAGCACTTGCTGAAGAAGATCGTAAAAACGCTTTAGCACAAGTTATGCCAGTGATTCGCGGTGCAGTTAGCGAAGAAAAGAAAATGCTATTAACATATGATGATGCTGAAGATGTTCTACAATTCGTAAACAGCAATAACGCTCCTGAATTATCTCAAGTTGGTGCAGCATGTCCAGATCACTTAGTTCACACAAAAATGACACCACTATTCATCGACTGGAATCCTCAAGAACAAGATGTTGCTAGTTTAGTAGAAAAAGTAAAAGCTGGTATCGAAAGTTTTAAAGAAGAATACAAAGCATACTTCGAAAGAAACAAAAACGAAGGCGATCAAATTTCTGAAACAGCTCCACGTGTTATTTTGATTCCTGGTATCGGAATGGTGAACACAGGTAAAAACATCCCAATGGCTAACGTAAGTGGTGCTTTATATCACCGTGCGATCGCGGTTATGAAACGATCTACTACTTTAGGAAACTTTGTTTCTTTAAATGAAAATGAATCATTTAATGTAGAATACTGGCTATTAGAGCTTTACAAATTATCTTTAGCTCCTGCAGAAGCTGAGTTTTCAAGACAAGTTGCTTTCGTAACAGGTGGTGCTGGCGGTATCGGTAGCGAAACTTGCCGTCAATTTGTAGCAGAAGGTGCACATGTTGTAATCGCTGATCTTAACCTAGAGGGTGCTCAAAAGGTAGCAGCAGAAATCAATGAGCAATATGGTGAGGGTCGCGCATTTGCAGTGAAAATGGATGTAACAAGTGAAGAAGCAGTTCAAGAAGCATTCAAACAAACTGCTTTAACTTACGGTGGTGTGGACATTATCGTAAACAATGCAGGTCTTGCAACTTCAAGCCCATTCGATGAAACTTCATTAAAAGAGTGGAACTTAAACATGAACGTTCTAGGAACTGGATATTTCTTAGTAGCTCGTGAAGCGTTCAAACAAATGAAATCACAAGGTACTGGCGGAAACATGGTATTCATCGGTTCGAAAAACTCTGTATATGCAGGTAAAAATGCAGCTGCTTACAGCTCTGTAAAAGCGATGGAAACTCATCTTGCAAGATGTATTGCAGCAGAAGGTGGAGAGTTTGGAATCCGCGTAAACTCTGTACTTCCAGATGCAGTACTTCAAGGATCTGCTATTTGGGGATCAAGCTGGAGAGAAGAGCGTGCAGCAGCATACGGAATTCACCCGGATCAATTAGAAGAACACTATCGCAAACGTACAACTTTATTAGTGAATATCTATCCAAAAGATATCGCACAATCGATTTTATTCTTTGCTTCTTCAAAATCAGATCGTACAACGGGTTGTATGCTGACAGTTGATGGTGGAGTACCGGCAGCGTTTACTAGATAATATGTATTTGTAAAAACAAGGTGTATAAGGAGAAAAATTCTATTACACCTTGTTTTTTACCTATAATAAATGAAAGCGCATTAGTATGAAAAAATATGCGTTTTAACTTATACTCTTGTATAATAAGTATCTAGAGCCTACAAGCATAAGAGCTGTCTCTTTTCGCAAAGTAAGCTCAGACCTCAATCTTTATTTTCTTATTGCAGTACTGGGAGGTATTTTTAATGCTTGTAGCGGAAAGACATAAAAAAATTGTTGAAGTTGTCAATGAAAAACTAAGTGTCCGGGTAACGGAGTTAAGCAAGATTTTTAAAGTAACCGAAGAAACAATACGACGTGACTTAGAAAGATTAGAAAAAGAAAATCTGTTACGCCGCAGTCATGGCGGAGCTGTCAGTATACAGGATGAACAAACGGAAGTTTCCTATGCAGAAAGAGAAATTACAAATGCTTCAGAAAAAAGATCGATTGCTATCGAGGCAGTAAAGCTGATAGAGCCAGGTGATCAAATTGTTCTTGATGCCAGTACAACAGCATGGTATATGGCTAAAGAAATGCCGGATGTACCATTAACAGTACTAACCAATTCCATTAAAGTTGCAGTCGAGCTCAGCAAAAAAGAACAAGTTCGTGTCATTTCAACTGGAGGCATGCTTCAGCCTAACTCACTTTCTTATGTCGGTCCATTAGCCGAAAGGTCACTCAATATGTACCATGTGAATAAAGCATTTCTTTCATGTAAAGGGGTACATATTGATGCAGGTTTAAGTGATTCAAACGAATGGCAGGCGTTATTAAAGCGACAAATGATGTCAATCGCAGACCAAACAATCCTTATGGCAGATTCCACAAAGTTTGGTGTAAGAACGTTTGCCCAAATTACGGATATACAACAAATTGGTTATGTCATTACAGATGATCATATTGAAGAATCATATTGCAGAGCTTTAGAGGAAAAAGGCGTCCGGGTAAAAACAGTCGAGATAAAGTAAGTTTTTTTATCACGAACTTATCCTTATTGCTGTATAAATGTATAAAACGGGGTAGCTCAGACTATTCCGTTTTTTGCTAGAAAAAAAGAGGGATCAAGATGAGTGCAAATCTTTTACACGAGCTTTTACAACTAAATGATGAAGAAAAAATAATGCTTCAGCAAAAACAGGAAGTTCAAAAGGACCTCTATACTAGTCAGGAAAATTTCATTGTTGAAGGAGAACGATTTCTGAATCAGAACACAATGATCATGGTACGAAAACATACTAGATTTGTGCACTTTCCAAAGCATAAACACAACTATATAGAAGTGAATTATGTATTTAATGGTTCTCTTACCCAAACGGTTGGAAATGAGAGGTTGAAACTGAAAAAGGGAGATCTATTATTTCTTAATCAACATATTGAACATGAACTTGAGGCATGTAATGAAGAGGATATAATTATTAATTTTATTATTAAACCGGAATTCTTTTCGTTTATTTTTTCTTACTTAACAACAGAAAATTTAATTTCAAACTTTTTAATTAGCAGCCTATTCGACCAAACACAACAAGGGCAATATTTATATTTTGCTGTATCAGAAATTGAAAGTGTCCAGGAGCTTATTAGAAAAATTATCGTGGAAATTATGAATCCCACCGTGTTATCAGAATCAACGATTAAATTATATATGGGCCTGCTAATGATAGAGCTCATTAAGCATTCTGATAAGGTGAGATACAACAAGGATACGAATAAGCAATATATTATTGTAGAATCATTAAAATATATTGAAGAACATTTTCGACATGCCTCTTTATATGAATTGGCAGAAAAGCTGAAACAACCTCATTACACCTTAAGTAAAGAAATAAAAAAAGCAACAACCTATACGTTTAAAGAACTTGTTCAAGAAAAAAGATTAACCATTGCAAAGGAATTGTTAGAGAATACTTCATTATCTATTTCTTCCATCGTAGAAGAGGTAGGATATGAAAATATCAGTTATTTTTATCGAGTTTTTAAAAGCAAATTCGGTTATACACCAAAGAAGTTTCGAGAACAATTATTAAAAAATTAGTCATATCTCTACTGTAAAAGGTAAGAGATATGACTTTTTTATTTTCTATTAGTATTGGCAAATAAGGACATAAAAATGAATGAATAAAGATATAGGAATGCTTGTGAAAATACTTTAAAATAAAATGAAAGAAAGCGTTTCCGGAAGTGAGGTGCAGAAATGAGTAAATATAGTTTAGCTGTAGATATTGGTGCTTCAAGTGGAAGATTGATACTTGGACATTTAGCTAATGGAAAATTAAATTTAGATGAAATTCATCGTTTTGAAAATAAGATTGTGGAAAGAAATGAACATTTCTGTTGGGATATTAAGGCATTATTTCAGGAAATCAAATTGGGTATAAAAAAGTGTAATGAACTCGGTATCAAGCCGGATAGTATTGGTATAGATACGTGGGCGGTAGATTATGTCTTACTTGATGAGAATGACAACCTCTTAACAGATGCGATCGCATATAGAGATCCAAGAACAGATGGAATGATGGAAGAGGTCTTTAAGCTCATTCCAAAGGAAAAATTATACTTTGAAACAGGAATTCAATTTCAAAAATTCAATACCATTTATCAATTGTTTGCGTTAAAGCAAAAATCACCGGAAGTATTACAAAAAGCTAAGTCATTTCTAATGATTCCTGAGTATTTTAATTTTTTATTAACAGGAAAAAAGGCTAACGAATACACAAATGCAACATCCACTCAGCTTGTTAATGCCTTTACAAAAAAGTGGGATCATGAGCTTCTTGAGAAGCTGGGGATTAACAAAGAGATGTTCCATGAAATATTACCACCTAAAACGGTGTTGGGAACACTTTCTAAGGAGCTTGTCGAAGAGTTTGGTTTTGATATGAAAGTGGTATTGCCGGCAACACATGATACGGGCTCAGCAGTAATCTCAGTACCTGAGGTTGATGACACAATTTACATTAGCTCTGGTACATGGTCATTAATCGGTGTTGAAAACCGTTTCCCAATTTGTGTCCCGCAAGCGCTTAAATACAACTTCACAAATGAAGGTGGGATTGATTATCGCTACCGTTTTCTGAAAAATATTATGGGGCTTTGGATGATTCAAGAAGTAAAGCGCAACTATCATGATGAATACTCGTTTGGGGAGTTAGTCCAGTTAGCAGAAAAAGAACAAGAATTTAATTCAATAGTAAATGTAGACGATGACCGCTTCTTAAAGCCGGAAAATATGCTGGCAGAAATTCAAAAGTATTGTCAGGAAACAAATCAGCCAATTCCGCAAACTCCAGGGCAAATGGCAAAATGTGTGTATGATAGTTTAGCAGAAAGCTATAAACAAGCAATTAATGAAATTGAGGAAATTTTTGAGAAAAGCTTCCCAAGAATTAATGTCATTGGCGGCGGTTGTCAAAATGAAATGCTGAACCAAATGATTGCAAATGTGACGAATAAAGAGGTTTGTGCAGGGCCAATCGAAGCTACAGCTATCGGAAATATTGTGGCACAATTTATGGCTTTAGGTGAAATTACGACAATTCAAGATGCAAGAGCAACAATTAAAGACTCTTTTGAAGTAAAAACATATAAACAACAATACGTGAGAGGATGATAAAAATGTCAGTAAAAGAAAGCTATGAATTAGCCAAAAAGGAATATGAAAAGTGGGGTATTAATGTAGAGGAAGTACTTGAGCAATTAAAACAAGTACCAATCTCAAT
Source organism: Metabacillus schmidteae (assembly GCF_903166545.1). NCBI lineage: Bacteria > Bacillati > Bacillota > Bacilli > Caryophanales > Bacillaceae > Metabacillus > Metabacillus schmidteae. The sequence continues at coordinate 1,736,829 of NZ_CAESCH010000001.1, forward strand.
CCATTGCTGGCAAGGTGATGATATTGGCGGATTTGAAGTGAACAAAGGAGAGTTATCAGGAGGTATTGATGTAACAGGTAATTACCCGGGTAAAGCAAGAACTCCGGAAGAATTAAGAAGTGACTTAGAAAAAGCTCTATCGTTAATTCCGGGTAAACACCGCGTTAACCTTCACGCAATCTATGCTGAAACAAATGGAGAAGTTGTAGAGCGTGACCAATTAGAACCAAAACATTTTGAAAACTGGGTGAATTGGGCAAAAGAACATGGATTGGGACTTGATTTTAACCCAACATTATTTTCACATGAAAAGTCTGAAGATGGCCTAACGCTATCACATCCAGACCCGAAAATCCGTGAATTCTGGATTAATCACTGTATCGCAAGCCGTAAAATTGCTGAATACTTCGGAAAAGAGTTAGGAACACCAGCTTTAACAAATGTCTGGATTCCGGATGGTTACAAAGATGTACCAAGTGACCGCTTAACACCAAGAGTACGTTTAAAAGAGTCTTTAGACAAAATCTTTGAAGTAGAAATAGATGAACAATATAATATCGATGCTGTTGAAAGCAAATTATTCGGAATTGGTTCAGAAGCATATGTTGTGGGCTCCCACGAATTTTACATGGGTTATGCATTAAAAAATAACAAACTTTGCTTATTGGATACAGGACATTATCACCCAACAGAAATGGTATCAAACAAAATTTCTTCTATGCTTTTATACAGTGATAAACTAGCATTACACGTATCAAGACCAGTACGCTGGGACAGTGATCATGTTGTCACACTTGATGACGAGTTAAAAGAAATCGCTCTTGAAATCGTTCGTAACGACGCATTAGACAAAGTTATGATCGGTCTAGATTTCTTTGATGCAAGTATTAATCGTGTAGCAGCATGGACAATCGGAACACGTAATATGATTAAATCTCTACTTTATGCAATGCTTGTACCGAACAACCACTTAAAACAGCTTCAAGAAGAAGGAAACTTCACGGAAAGACTAGCATTAATGGAAGAATTTAAAACATATCCATTTGGTGCAATTTGGGATTACTATTGTGAGCAAAATGGTGTTCCAGTAAAGGAGAATTGGTTGGAAGATGTAAAGAAGTATGAGAGGGAAGTACTTTCTATGAGATAAAAGTTTAACCTAAGCCCTTTATAGTAAAGGTCTTAGGTTTTTTTATATAGCTATACTTAAATATAAAAATTTTTCAAATAATAAAGAAACCGATGATAGAAAAGAATGTTAAGATAATATAAGGTATCATTTTAGGGAGGAACCTTATGAAAAATATCATGCTTCGTAACAATGTGAAAATTGAAGGAATAGGGGAAAAAACAATCATTTTTGCACCTGGCTTTGGTTGCGATCAGACTGTTTGGAAAGAAGTTAAAGATGCCTTTATAGACAAGTATCGAGTGATTTTATTTGATTATGTAGGTATGGGCAAAACAGCTTTGGAATCATATGACCGAGATAGATATCGTACATTATCAGGATACGTGCAAGATGTGTTAGAGGTTTGCTCAACCTTAGATTTGGAAAATGCGATTTTTGTTGGTCACTCAGTTAGCAGTATGATTGGAATGTTAGCATCAATAAAAAAGCCCAATTATTTTTCTAACCTTATAATGATAGGTCCATCTCCATGTTATCTTAACGATCCTCCTTCATATTATGGGGGCTTTGAAAAAGAAGATTTGTCGGGGTTACTTGAAATGATGGAAAAAAACTATGTTGGTTGGGCAAATATGTTTGCTTCTACACTTGTTAATGATCCTGATAGCCTTTCTTTATCAAAGGCTCTTGAAGATCGTTTTTGCTCAACAGATCCAGTCATTGCCCGCCAATTTGCTGAAGCCACATTTTTCTCTGATAATCGTGGGGATCTATCTAAGGTAACTGTTCCTACCTTCATTATGCAATGTTCAAACGATATTATTGCACCAACTGAGGTTGGAGAATATCTTAACGATCAATTATCAAATAGTACATTTATAAAGTTAAAAGCGGTTGGTCATTGTCCACATATGAGTCACCCTGAAGAAACGATACACGTTATTCAACAATACCTTAAAGAGTTCTATAACTGATAATAATAAACATTAAGGAGACAAGAATGGATGAACAGTTGAACTACGCACCAAGTGGATTTCTATCATTATCCGAAGATAGCGTAATTCTATCAGTTAATCAAACTCTATGCGAGTTACTCGGTTATTCTTCCGATCAGGTAATAGATCAGCATGTACATACAATTTTACCTAAATCAGCACGAATATTTTATCAACTATATTTTGTGCCACTTGTTCAAATTGGAAAAAGAGTGGATGAATTGTATATTTCTCTAGAAGCAAACAATGGAACAGAAATTCCTGTGCTGGTAAATGCTCATAAAAGAGTACGTGATGGACGAAATGTTATAGATTGTATATTTATTCCGATAAAAAAACGAAATGAATATGAAAATGTTCTACTTGATACAAAAAAGGAATTAGAAACGGCTTTATTGGATAAACAGAAAGCGGTCTCTGACCTGCAAACTGCGTTAAAGTCATTGGAAGAAAAACAAAAGGAACTACTGAAATTATACGAGGAAAATCAAACGTTTAAAATTGAAACAAAAAGAGAATTAGAGCTTGCTAGAAAAATACAAAAAACAGCATTAACAGATCGAATATTAAATGAATATATACATATAGAATCTCATTATAAAGCTTCTAATGAACTATCCGGAGACATATACGGTATTTATCAGATTGACAAATACCGCTATGGAATAATTATTCTAGATGTAATGGGACATGGTATTTCTTCAGCAATGATTACAATGTCTCTTCAGTCATTGTTTCAGCGATTAATTTCAGTAGATGGAAATCCTCAAACTGTTGTGAAAGAGTTGGATCAATATCTTCACAATTTATTTCAAAATAGTGAACAGTCAATGTATTATTGTACATTTATTTACCTATTAATTGATACAGCTGCACAAAAGATAGACTTTATAAATGGGGGGCATCCTCCTGCATTTTTACAAGACTCTACAGGAATTCAAGAGATTCATTCATCATTTCCTCCCATTGGAACTTTTGAGGGTATAGAATTTAAAACAACATCAATCCCATATCAAAGAGGAAGTAGAATACTACTTTATACGGATGGTGTAACAGATCCCTTTGGGTTTAATCATTTAAAACCTTTGCTCTTAGACAATAAAGATATTCCTTTATCGAATTTAAAAGAAAAAATTATTCAGTCTATGGATAGTACAGAATTTGCTTACCATGAAAGTGATGATCAGTGTTTTTTATTAATAGATTTGTTTTAAGTAACATATGCTAGATGTGTTGCTTTGGTTTGGTGGAGAAAAATTAGTCTAGAAACAAGGCAATCCATCTCAGGGTTTACTGACAAAAGTATTGAAGAGATTGCCTATGAGTTGGAAAGATAGACGTTGGCTTTTTTTATTGAAAGTTTAATAGAATTTACGGAGATACCCTTTATAATTGTCGAAAGAACCGAAATAACCTTGTGCAGTTCATAGTATTGCTTAAAACCTGGGTTGAAAAGTATTAGTCCAGGTTTTCTTATCTTCTTTCGGTAAAGATTAAGGAGGTCAAAATGAAGAAAGTGTTTGCACTTATAGGTGACTATTATCATCAGAAAGAGAACATCTCACTTTCACTTAATAAAACAATAAAAATGTTCCAAGAGGTAGAAGTAGAGTATATTAAGGCAGAACAATTAGAAGTAAAATTACTGGAACAGCCAGATGTTGTTGTCCTATACAAAGCGAATAAGCTAAACCCTATAGATGAAAATGTTGAATTCTGGATGGATGACAAACTTGAGGAGAAAGTTTGTCAATATGTACAACAAGGTGGCGGTTGGTTTGTATGGCACTCGGGATTGTCATCATATGAATCTCTAGGAAAGTATTATGAAATGGTTCGAGGCAAATTTGATTTTCACCCCAGTGAGCACGAGCTTGTCAGTTATCAACCAACAGGTGAACCTGCGATCGTAAAAGACCATTTTGTGCTACTTGATGAACATTATTTTGTTACTTGTGATGAAGCCAACACAAACGTATTTCTAAGAGCAGTTTCACCTAAAGGAAACACTATTGCAGGTTGGACGCATGCCTATGGTGGTGGGCGTGTAGTATGCTTGACACCTGCACATACAAAAGAAGGCTTAATAAATATTGAAATGATGAACATACTCGCAAACTCTCTAAAATTACTAGGTTTATCGTGAAAGTTATAGTAAAAAATGCTGAATAGGGAGAGAAGAAGTAAAAACTATTACATTGCCCTTTTTTGTAAGCGTTTAAAAAGTGGGAATCTATTTCTCCTGCAAGTAAGTTACAATAGCATGTTAAATAGAAGTCTTTTGACATGCTAACTTATGGGGAATCCGTTAATTTAAAAACCTCTTGAAACTAGAGAAGATGTTGCATAGGAAGGGTTTTTGAATGAGGTTTCTTTATTTTTTCATAAGGTAAAAATAATAAACCTAATTGAGAGGTGAATATCCTTTGTTCATTGAACGTAATAAGGTTATGAAGTCATTATCAGAAAGTAAATCCTCAACTCTGTTTTTCTCATCAAAGAAAGAACAAACACATTGGTTTGAATGTATAAAAGAAAAAACATCATACAATTCAATATTAACAGAAATTAGAGAAGAAGCAGAAAGGTTGCTCCAAAACCCAATGAAGGAACTAACCTTTCAAGAATTTACGATCTTCAGAGAAACAGGCTCGAGACTTGAATATGAAAAAAGCTACTTTGCCAAAAGAAGGCGCCTAAATACGTTTGCCCTCATGACTTTATTAGAACCAACCGAATCCGTTTATTTGAGGGAATTACAAGAGACAATTTGGTCTATATGTAATGAGTACACCTGGTGTTTACCTGCACATTTGAAAAACAGTCCTGAGATGGACGGTGAACTTAAGGATACTTTTCTTCAAACTATAAAAAATCCGCGATATAGCATTGATCTTTTTGCTGCTGAGACTGCATTCGCACTTAGTGAAATAAGCCATATATTGGACCATGTTCTAGATCCGCTTATTCAAAAGAGAGTGAAGCAGGAAGTGTACCGAAGAGTCCTAGAACCATTTCAACATCAATCATTCGAATGGGAGAAATCGACCCATAACTGGGCAGCAGTTTGTGCAGGTTCAATTGGAGCTGCTGCTCTGTATGTTGTAAATGATCATCACATGTTGTCTTCTATACTTGATAGAGTTCTTCAAGCTATGTCTTATTACTTAATAGGATTTAATGAAGATGGAGCATGCATGGAGGGATATGGATACTGGCAATATGGCTTTGGTTTTTATGTGTATTTCTCCGACTTACTAAAGATAAATACATGCGGAGAAATCGATTTGTTTCAAATAGAAAAGGTCCATCAAATAGCTACCTTCCAACAGAAATGTTTTATTTATAAAAATCAGGTTGTAAATTTCTCTGATTCGACAGAAAAAGGATCTGTCTTTTTAGGCTTAAGTCATTATTTAAAGGACGTTTTTCCGAAGCTTGAAGTCCCTGAAACAGAGCTTCGTGCAGCATATACTGATGATCATTGCAGCAGGTGGGCACCAGCATTTAGAAATTTAATTTGGTTTGATGAAAATAAATCAGGAAAACCTTGGGGAAATGCGACATACTACCTGAAAGATTCACAGTGGTTCATTTCAAGACATAATGAGTACGTTTTTGCCAGCAAAGGTGGTCATAATGATGAGCCGCATAATCATAATGATGTTGGACATTTTATACTGCAAGCTAAAGGGGAAACATTTTTAAAGGACTTAGGAAGTGGAATGTATTGTGAGGGATATTTTAATCAAGAGCGGTATACATTTTTATGTAATGGTTCACAAGGACATTCTGTACCAATCATAAATCATCAATTTCAGTCAGAGGGTGCATCATGTCATGCTTCTGCTATTCATTTTGTCACAAGTCAAGAAGATGATGTACTTGAAATGGATCTTGCCGGAGCATATGAAGTTGGAAACCTAGAAAGATTATCTAGGAAGTTTATATGGAAAAAGAAGAATATTCCTGAAATGATTTTGTCTGATACATATTCTTTCACAGAAAGACCAACATCAATTGTTGAGCGTTTTATTACACCAGTTATGAAGGTTACAGAAGAATCTGATGGTGTGGTGTTGGAGGGTACTGAAAAGATGAAGATACTTTTTGATCGGGATAAATTAGATTTGACCATTCAAAGGAACGAATTTCTTAACCACCTTGGAGAAAGGGAAGAGTTTTATCAATTAGATTTTGCAGTTAAAGAGCTAAGGGAAGTTACACGTTTAGATTTTCGATTTGTATTTGGGGACTGAATGGTACAACGTTTCCTGAAGAGTTTCCATGCTTGACGTTCTCTTGAAAATTGATGAAAATGTTGTCATGAATTTAAGAAGTGAGGTATATGAAATGCGAGCTCCAAAACCATATGACATAGAATATATAGCCAAACTTTTATTTGAATCGTTTAAGGTTCCAATCAAATTTATAGATTCAAAGGATAAGGTTTTATATACCTTTACAAGTGTATCATCAATAAATCCCTTATATTCAACTGAGTATTTTACAGAATTAATAAATCAAAAATGTAAAAATTCTAATATCCCTTTTTTAGCAGGAAACCAATTTCTTGAAAATTTTATTATGATGTCGATGGAAACAGATGGAGAAGAAATAGGAAAGTTTATTATTGGCCCTTCAATATCTCGTAAGCTACCTGAGGAGGTAATTGACGGACTATTACATGACTATTCAAAAATAACAGGAAAACAAGAGCTCATTTTTTATTATGAAAGCCTCCCGGTGATTCATAAGGAACAGCTACTTTTGATAAGTAAAATGTTATTTTTTCTACTGTATAACGAACGTTTGAATTCGAACGAAGTGAAATATCAACAACAAGAACTGAATATCGAAATACCGAAAAATCCTCCCGAATTGGAGGTCTCTAGACGTCGGGAAGAGCAATCCTTTCATCCTCCTGAGTTCTACGAAATAGAAATGCTTCAATGTATTAGAGAAGGGCGAAAGGAAGATTTGGTGAGCATCCTAGGTAAGAGAAAATTAGGAGAAGCAGGGATATTAGCAAAAAAAAGTTATGTAAGAAGTCAAAAGAATTTGGCGATTTGTGGAATAACCTTGGCTACCAGAGCAGCAATAGAAGGCGGGTTGGAATGGGATTTTGCAAGAACGTTAAGTGATGTCTATATACAGAATATTGAAGATGCGATAGATGTGAATAGTGTAAATAACGTACGGGACGAATCATTCTTTGACTTGGCAGAACGTGTTCAGAAGAGCAATCAAGCAAAGTATTCAGAAATGATCAATCAATCTTTTCGATATATTTACAAGCATTTATATGACAATATTAGCATTACACAGATAGCAGATTTTGTTGGGGTAAGTCCAGTCCATTTATCTTCACAATTTAAAAAGGAGGTTGGACAAACGTTAAAAAATTATATCCAACAGGAAAAGATTGAAGAAGCTAAGAAATTAATAATATTGACGGACACATCGTTTTTAAATATTAGTGTTTTGTTAAACTTTAATGATCAAAGTTATTTCACTAAGGTATTTCGAAAGGTAACAGGCCTCACCCCCAAACAATATAAAGATAGAGGAAATTTAATTTAATTTCGTATCAAATGACCTTTTCTAATCCTGTTTAGAAGGGTCTTTTTGTTACTAAATTAGGATATTATGAAATTATAATAAAAAACACCAAAAATAATAAAAAAGTACCAAACGAAAGGAAAGAAAAGATTTAAACTTCATTTAATGAAAACGCTTAAAGATTTTAGGGCATAAGAGTTTTCGTAAATTTTCTTACCTTAAGGGGGTACAAAGATGAGCATGCAACACGCAACAGTCCAAGACCAATCAATGAATCTTAAGCCACAAAAAGCAGGATTAAAAATGTCAATTCAATATGCTATTGGTAACTTTGGTTTAAATCTTTTCTTTATGGTGATTTCATCATACTTACTTTATTTCTACACAGATGTATTTGGGATATCAGCAGCAGCGGCAGGAACATTATTTTTAATTACAAGATTAATTGATGGGATTACGGATGTTACTGCAGGAATCATTGTAGATGTGACAAACAGCAGGTGGGGTAAATTCAGACCATATATATTATTTGGAGCAGTCCCTTTGGCTATTTCAGGTGTATTATGTTTTACAGTACCAAATTTTAGTGACACAGGTATGCTTGTTTACGCTTATGCAACATATATATTTTTTGGGTTAATGTATACAGTTGTTAATATTCCATACAGCTCTATGATGACTGTTATTACACAGGATTATCAAGAAAGATCCACTCTATCATCTATTAAAGTTGTTTTTGGAACCGTTGCTACACTCATCGCAACAAGTGCTACTTTACCATTTGTTAAGTCCTTTTCATCAGAAAGTACTGGTTTTTTAGTCGTATCCGGAATTTTTGGAATTGTAACGATTATTACGTTGATCATCACATTTTTTGGAACAAAAGGCATTGAGAGAAATGAACAGGTAAAGAATTCTGCCAATAAAGAAAAGTATACATTTGCAGCAAAAGCAAAGGTGATTGGATCAAATTTTCCTTTATTGATTATCTTGATTTTTATTGTCACAAATACCATTTCATTTACGATTCAAAATGGAGCAATGCTATTTTTCTTTAAGTATAACTATGGAAATGTTGGCATGTTTGCGATTTATTCACTAGTAACACTTGCGATCACATCAATGTTTGTAATCATTAGTCCATTATTTGTTAAGTGGATGGGAAAAAGGAACTTAGCGATAGTAAGTCAAATCATCACTTCTTTAGGGATGTTAGGTCTATATTTCTATCATTCAAGCAATCTTTCAATCTTCTTATTTGGTGGGATCGCCGCTGTAGGTATGGGACTATCTAGGCCGTTATTATGGGCAATGGTTCCTGATACGGTTGAATATGGGGAATGGAAAACAGGACTCAGAGCTGAAGGGTTAATTTATTCTGCTTTTATCTTTACTCAAAAGGTAGGAATGGCGATTGGTGGTGCATTATCGGGAATTATCTTAGCTTCAACAGGTTATATTGCAAACGCTACCCAGACTCCTGAAGCACTTCATGGTATTTTATTCTCAGTCACGATCGTACCTGTCATTGCATCAGTCATCGGTATTATTGCTATGATCTTTCACAATTTAGACAGCGATAAGTATGCGAGCATTGTAGCAGAAATTAAAGCACGAAAAATTTAATTTTTTGGAGGTTTAGGTTTATTATGACTCAAAAGCAACCACATATCATTATTTTCAACCCAGATCAATGGAGAAGCGATGTCATGGGACATTTAGGAAATCAAGCAGCTGTTACTCCGAATCTTGATGCCTTAGTAGAAAAGGAGGGCGTATCTTTTGCGAACGCTTACTGCCAGAACCCTGTCTGCACACCAAGTCGCTGTTCGTTTATGAGCGGATGGTATCCGCATGTAAAAGGGAACAGAACAATTTTCCATATGATGCAGACGGAAGATCCTGTTCTATTGCGCACACTCAAACAAAACGGTTACCATGTTTGGTGGGGAGGAAAAAATGACTTAATCCCACAAAATGCAGACTTTTCGGAATACTGTGACGAAAAATTTGTACCTGATCAAACGATGAAACTGACTTCTGCTACGTTAAATGATAATTGGCGTGGAGAACCGGATTCTCCTGATTATTATTCATTTTATGGAGGGAAACTTGAGGAAGGTCATGGCTTACAAGGTTTTGCAGATTATGATTGGGGGTATATACACGGAGCGATTGATCGGATTAAAAATGCTCCAGAAGATAAACCATTGTGTATTTACCTGCCACTAATGTATCCGCATCCACCTTATGTTGTGGAAGAACCATGGTTTAGTATGATTGATCGTAACAAACTTCCTGAAAGAGTGAAGCCACCTGAAAATTTTGAAGGGAAACCTTGTATGTTAAAGGGTATAGCTGACATTCAAAATATGGAATCCTGGCCTGAAGAAAAATGGGATGAACTAAGAGCAACGTACTACGGCATGTGTGCAAGAGTAGATCATCAGTTTGGGATGATTATGGATGCTTTAAAAGAAGCAGGTATATATGATGACACAGCCATATTTTTCTTTTCGGATCATGGTGACTATACAGGGGATTTTAATATAGTAGAAAAAAATCAAAACACATTTGAGGATAGTTTAAGTGGGGTACCATTTATCGTAAAATTACCTTCATCTCATAAGGTAGAACCAGGTGTAAGAGATGCACTAGTTGAATTAATAGATTTTCCAGCAACAGTAGAAGATCTGGTAGGGATTCAACCAGAGCACACTCATTTTGGACAATCACTCATTCCTTTAATAGCTGGTGAAGTAAATGAACATCGAGATGCAGTATTCTGTCAAGGTGGAAGATTACACGGAGAAACCCATTGTATGGAACTAGAAGCCACTGATCAACAACAACCTGGAGCTCTTTACTATCCAAGGTTGAAAATGCAGCGTAGTGAAGGACCGGAACACACGAAAGCAATCATGGTACGAACAAAGGACTATAAGTATGTTAAACGATTATATGAACAGGATGAGTTCTATGATCTAAAAGAAGATCCAAATGAAGTAGAAAACCGGATCAATGAGCAAAAGTATACTGATATTATATCTGCATTAAAAGAGAGGCTTTTAACTTTTTATGTAGAAACATCAGATGTAGTTCGTCATCAACCGGATGTTAGGTTTTAATAGAGAACCTTATTGGTATGAATAAGAAATAAATAAGATAGTTAAAGAGGCTGGGACAAAACCCACTCTGAAATGAAAAAGCCGGTGAAATTTTACGACGAGTAAAATTTCACCGGCTTTGATTTTTTTGAATAAAAATAAGGACCACTTCTGATAAAATAAAGTTACCACACAAAATTTCATCCGAAAGAAGGGTCCTTATGTTTAGAAATTATACCATGAATCAATTAGTTCTGCCTTTAGATTTAGAAGTAAAATTACAAAAAAATGATATCGCCTTCCATGTCCATCATTTAGTTGAAAGTATTCCTCATGAAGCGTTCGAACCATTTCTTCGAAATGAGGGTTGCCCTGCCTATCATCCACGCATGATGCTAAAAATTATCTTATGCGCCTACTCACAATCTGTTTTTTCAGGACGTAAAATTGAATCCCTATTAAAAGACAGTATCCGTATGATGTGGTTAGCTCAAGGATATGAACCCAGCTACCGTACAATCAACCGATTCCGTGTTCAACCAGAAGTGAAAGAATTAATTCGCCAGTGTTTCGTCCAATTCCGTTGTCAATTAATTGAAGAAAAACTTATCGATCAAGAAGCGATTTTTATCGATGGTACAAAGATTGAAGCGAATGCGAATAAATTTACGTTTGTCTGGAAGAAATCGGTTGAGAAATATCATCAAAGTTTAATTGAAAAGTCAAACCAGCTACACCATGAGCTACTTGAGAACGAAATCATACCTGAAATTGAACGTGAAAGCGATGAACAGTTATCATTAGAAGAGCTCACTGAAGTTGTTCAAAAAGTGGACGATGTCGTAACCGCATATGATAAACAAATTGAAGCATCGTCAGACGTTACAGAACGAAAAGCTTTAAGAAATGATCGTAAATACCCAAAACAAATCCGTAAACAGTTGATTGATTTTGTCATGAGAAAAAAGAAATACCAACAAGACCTTGAAATCCTTGGTGCGCGGAATAGCTATTCTAAAACAGATCCAGAAGCAACATTTATGCGAATGAAAGACGATTATATGAAAAATGGACAATTGAAGGCAGGTTATAATGTACAAATCGCCACGGAAGGTCAATACTCGCTTGCCTATAGTTTATTTTCTAACCCAACAGATACGCATACGTTAATTCCATTTCTAGATGAGATTGAGCAGCATTATTTCGAGTTGCCAAAACACCTTGTCGCAGATGCAGGTTATGGTAGTGAACAAAACTATAATGATATCCTTTTGAACAGAAAACGAGAAGCACTTATTACGTATAATATGTATTTGAAAGAACAAAAGAAAAAGCACAAACAAAACAAATTTAATCCCGACAACTGGCAGTATGATGAGGAAACAGATACATATACATGCCCTAATCAGAAACGCCTTGAATTTCAATATCATTCTGTCCGTAATAACCGTACAGGCTTCAAACGGAATTATAAAATCTATGAATCTGAGGACTGTACAGGATGCCCATTCCGTTCATCATGTACAAAAGCAAAAGAAGGTAACAATCGAAAAATAATGGTGAATGAAAAATGGGAACAGCAAAAAGAATATGTAAGAGTGAAGCTTTCAGAAGAAGAAACGAGTGCCATCTATCGAAAACGTAAAATCGATGTGGAACCAGTTTTTGGATTCTTGAAGGCCAATTTGCGTTTCACTCGATTTTCGGTACGAGGAAAACCGAAGGTTGAAAACGAAATGGGACTCGCGTTAATGGCAGTGAATTTAAGAAAATTCACTGCCAACAACTAAGGTAATAGAAGAATTTTCCTCATAAATAGAGAAAGGTGAATTTGAGTATCCTCAAATTCACCTTTCTCACTATTTGAAGCTAGTTATGTCCCAGCCTCTTTATTTTTTTCCTTGAATCCTTTTATGAAAATAAAGCAGCAACCTCAACCTGATGTCCATACATAGCAAATTCTTTAGGAGACATAGCAGTTAATTTTTTGAACATGCGAGAAAAATAGGAAGGATCATAGTATCCGAGATAATCAGAAATAGCTACGATTGTCATATCGGTATTTAATAAGAGATTACATGCTTCAATAATTCTTAATTGATGGATATATCTAATGGGAGATTGACCCATTAGTTCCTTAAAGATTGATATAGTGTAACTTGGTGATCGGTTAATCAACTTTGCCAGCTGTTCAATTTCAATGTTTTTACGATAATTTTCTAATAAGTAGTTCTCAACGATAGACGTGTATTTTACCTTGCTTGGTGTAACTGTAGGGTTATCTAGTTCTCGTGCAAACATTCCAAGTAATTCCTGAAGTATTCCGACACATATATAGGATCGGAATTTTCTATCACCTCTACTATCGACGAATAATCTCTCAAAACGATGCTTTACATATTCGGGGTTCCTTGTTTTAATTTTATGAAATTTTTTATTAATAGGAAATGGATTTGAAGAGTTTACATTTTCATCCATTGTAAACGCAACAGTGTATTTTTGATGCTCACCAGATTCATGATTCTTTGCTCCACGTAAGGTTCCAGAGGGAATAAAAACGAGATCTCCTTTTTCAGCAATAATCTGTTCTCCATTTATTGAATAGTTGACTTTTCCTTTTACTACTAAAATAAAAACATTGTAATCAATTTTTTCTTTTTGTGTATGCCAATTTGGAATTAAATTATCAAAGAAAACTCCCATTATGTTAATGATATGAATCCCTCCAACCCAAATGATTTTCTATAAATTTACTATACATGATCTCCATTATTAGAAATATAGAAAAATAAAAGGTTGTAAAAAATCATACATGAAATCGATAAATCGTACATGGACTCTAAATCGACATTTCTCGTATACTTATTACCAACAAGGAGATTAAGCGTTTACAGTTATTGTGATGTTTTCTCAAAACACAATGATTTTGTAATGGTTTAAGGCGCTTTAGGAAAATCGTAAGTTAGACCATTTGAAGTACAGTTTACAGACTTAACTAGTGTAAAGGTGGTGGCAGAGAATTAGAATCAATATTTTGTACTATAAAAGTAATCAAGCATTTGACTTTGATTCAAATTTAACACAAATATGGGAGGGTTACTTATGTATAAAGTAGATCAAGTTTCATGGAAAGAAAGAATAAGTTATGGTTTAGCAGATACAGCTTCAAATTTAATTTTTGTGATGGTCTCAACTTATTTACTTTATTTTTATACAGATGTTTATGGTATAGGTGCAGGTGTTGTTGGTACTTTATTCTTGATCGTCAGGTTTCTCGACGCTGGAACAGATTTACTTGCAGGATATGTAATAGATCGAACAAGTACGAAGTGGGGAAAATGTAGACCTTATTTTCTATGGTTGGCTCTCCCGTTTGCAGCAGTAGGTGTCTTAACGTTTTTAACTCCAGACCTAGATACTCAAGGAAAGATCTTATTTGCATATTCTAGTTACATCTTATTAGGCCTTATTTATACATTTATTAACATTCCGTTATCAGCCATGCTACCAAGCATGTCAAATAATCCACAAGAGCGTCATGAAGTAACTTCTATTCGTATGATTTTCGGGCAAATTGGTGGTTTTATAGTTTCGGTTGCCACGTTACCTTTAGTTGCTTACCTTGGAAATGGTAATGATGCTAAAGGTTTCGCGTTAACAATGACAGTATTCGGTATTATATCAATTCCTATGTTTATCAATGCTTTCAAAAACACGAAAGAAAGAGAATACTATAATAGTAGTAAAAAGAGTATACCTTTAAAAGATGGAATGAAAGCGTTTAATATACCGTGGTTAATTATTTTTACTGCAAAACTTGCTTTCTTCTTCGTGTTTATAATTCGTAACCAAACAACCGTTTATTTCCTTAAATATAACTTTGGAAGAGAAGATATTGTACCTGTTGTCATGGCTTTAAATTATTTAACGATTGTATCCTTACTGTTAATTCCGTTTGTTACTAAGAGACTTGGCGGTAAGAAAACCATGCAGTTTGGGATTGTCGTTGCAATTGTAGGATCTCTAATCATTTACTTCAGTTCAATTACACAATCCATACCATTATTGTTAATTGGTGTAGGGCTTGGCGGGTTAGGTTTAGGGTTCGTTCCGAGTCTATTATTCTCTCTAATTGCTGACACGATTGATTATGGTGAGTGGAAATCAGGTGTTCGTGCTACAGGACTTTTATACTCAGGTTCTACCTTTGCAGCTAAGTTTGGAATGGGGATAGGAGGAGCTGCTGGAGCTTGGTTATTAGCAATGTATAATTATGACCCGGCTTTAACTCAACAATCCACTGAAACTTTGAAAGCGATTGAATTTAGCTTTATATGGTTTCCGGTCATCAGTTTTGCATTAGTTCTTATATTACTGCAGTTCTATAAACTGGATAAAATTCATGGACAAATAATAGAAGATTTAAGAAAAAGGAATAACTCAAATAATGACCTTGCAAAAGATGCTTAATTATCTAGAGAAAATATAATAACTCACATGCAACTAGAATAAAGAAAGAGGAGAAAAGAAATTATGAGAATTTTATTTTTAGATTTAGATTCAGTAAGCCCACGTCATCTAGGATGCTACGGTTATCACCGTAATACATCACCAAATATTGATAAAATTGCAGAAAAAGGCGTTCGTTTTAATAATTACTATACTTCAGATGCACCGTGTGCTCCATCTAGAACTGCATTGATGTCAGGTCAATTTGGGATTCGTAATGGTTTAGTAGGCCATGGGGGAACAGCTGGTGATATGAAACTTGAAGGAGTTAATCGTAACCTTTTTGGTCGATTATCAGTTGGGGGATCTCTTCCTTCTTTCTTACAATTAGGAGCAGGATTAAATACAACTTTAATTAGTCCATTCCCTCAGAGACATGCAACATATAATTTTTATGCCGGTTTTAACGAAATTATTAATACTGGTAAGTTTGGAATGGAATCAGCTGAACAAGTTTCACCTGTTGTAACAGATTGGTTAGATAGAAATGCAGAAAAAGATGACTGGTTACTTTACGTAAATTACTGGGATGCACATACACCATATCGTGCACCTGAGAGTTTTGGTAATCCTTTTGCTGAAGAGCCGCTACCAGAATGGGCAAATGAAGAAACATTAGAAAAGCACAAGGAAGCTGTGGGCCCACATACAGTACACGAATTAGTTATTGATCATAACGGAAATACGTATACGAATGTAGAAAGTGAGAAATTCCCAAGAAGTCCTGGTGAAATCAAAAACATGGACGATTTAAGAGCGATGATTGATGGTTATGACTGTGGTATTCGATACCTTGATGATCATGTCGGCAGACTCTTTGCCTTGTTACAAGAAAAGGGGATTCTGGAAGACACGATTATCATTATCTCTGCTGATCATGGTGAGAATATGGGTCAATTAGGAATTTATGGAGAGCATGGTACAGCTGATGACGGAACATGCCGCATTCCAATGATTATTTCTTGGCCTGGTATGCAACAAGGTATTGTTGATGATGGATTGCATTACCACTTAGATTTACCTGTTACACTTGCAGAAATGCTTGAGCTACCGGCTTCACCAGATTGGGATGGAAAAAGTTATGCCTCTGTATTAACAGAAGGAAAAGATTGTGGACGCGACTACCTAGTTGTGTCTCAATGTGCCCACGTTGCACAACGTAGTGTACGTTTCGGCGATTGGTTATATATGAGAACATACCATGATGGATATCATTTATTTGATAAAGAAATGCTATTTAATCTTAAAGAGGATCCAAGAGAAGAAAACAATGTTGCAGAACAAAACAAAAATATTTGTATGGAAGGAACATACTACTTACATGAATGGCATGATGAAATGATGCTCAAATCGGGTGATGACGTTGATCCTCTATGGACTGTGATGAAGGAAGGCGGGCCATACCATGCGAAGGGATACCTTAAAAACTATGGAGAAAGACTTGTTCAAACTGGAAGAGAACATCAATTTAATGAGTTGAAACAAAAACATCCTAGTGAGTTTCCTGAAGAAATTGATGAAGCCAGAATTGCGTTTACTAGAAAGATGATGAGTAACTTATTTTAAATAAAAAAAGGATTATTATACCTTAGTTTAGTATTTTACTAGACTAAGGTATAATTTATTTATGAAAAATATAAAAAATGACTAGAGATCATTATTAATTTGTTTTTTCGAATTAGAAAGGAGGAATAGTAGTGGAAAAGGTGCAAAAATCTTGTTGTAGTGTAAGTCGAAGCACAAGTGAAGAACAGGTAGAAAGTAAAACTCCTAAAATAAAACAAAATGGAATCGATACATCACACTTTGTTCATATAAAAGGTGGAGAGTTTCTGATGGGAACTGATACAAAAGAGAGTTTTCCAGCTGATGGTGAAGGTCCTATCCGCAATGTTAAAATAAATGAATTTTACATTTCTCCGTATACTGTTACAAATCAAGATTTTAAAGCATTTGTTGATGCAACAGGCTACAAAACAGAGGCAGAGGTATTTGGATGGTCGTTTGTTTTTCACTTATTAGCATCCAAAAAAACAAAAGATCAAGTTCGCCAATTTCCACAAGGATTACCTTGGTGGCTACCTGTAGAAGGTGCTTATTGGAATAAACCAGAAGGGCCCGATTCTTCTATAAATGATAGAATGAACCATCCTGTAACACATGTTTCATGGAATGATGCCAACGCTTATTGCAAGTGGTCAGGTACGAGGCTACCAACAGAAGCAGAGTGGGAGTATGCTGCTCGTGGTGGGCTAATTCAAAAAACTTATCCCTGGGGAGATGTGCTAGAACCGGAGGGGGAGCATCGATGTAATATTTGGCAAGGGACATTCCCAAATGTAAACAGTGCTGATGACGGATATATTGGTACAGCACCAGTGGACACTTATGAGCCAAATGGTTATGGATTATACAATGTGTCAGGTAATGTGTGGGAATGGTGCAGTGATTGGTTTACACCAAAGTATCATACTCAGACAAATAATAGGGATCCGAGGTATACAAAACCAACCGGGAAACGATCCATGCGTGGCGGGTCATTTCTTTGTCACATATCTTACTGCAATAGATACCGCGTAGCTGCAAGAAGTTCTAATACTCCTGATAGTTCTACAAGTAATTGTGGTTTTCGTGTTGTGTTGAACTAGCCAAGAATTATTTTATACGTTAACAACGAAAAAGAATCTACCAACCTTATATATCACAGGTTGGTAGATTCTTTTTCGTTTTAAATGGAAGTGAAGTAAAACACTAAATATTCTGAAAAAATGTACATGAAATCATAATATCGTACATGGACCATTAGTCATGAAGACAACTATAATTAGCAACAACAAGGTGTTTAAGCGCTTACATACCTTGTGAGAAAAAATCAAAGGGGAGAAATTACACGATGAAAAAAAAGTGGTTGATATTGCTATTGTGTGTTTTATTCGTTTTTTCTCTAACTGCTTGTACGTCATCAAGTGAAGAAACAGGTGGAAATGACGGAGAAAAGGATGGCAAAGTTGTTTTACGTGTGATGGATTGGAGTGACAGTACGAAAGATATCCGTGAGGAATTCCATAAACAGTTCATGGAAAAATATCCCGATATCAAAGTGGAATATACACAACTTACAATTGATCAATATAAAAATACTATTTTAACAGCTGTAAACTCTGGAGAGGCACCGGATTTGTTTCCTGTTCCATCAGGAATGAAGCTTTCAACATTGGTAAAAGATGGTTGGTATCAATCGCTTGAACCATATATTGACGATGAATTTAAAAATATTTTTGTAGAAGGTACATTCCAAAATGGAATTACCATGGTTGATGGTGAGGTTTATTCAATCCCAGAAACAGCCTATGTACCTAGCAGTCTAATCTTCTATAACAAAAAGTTATTTAAAGAGGCAGGCTTAGATCCTGAGCAACCACCTAAAACTTATTCAGAATATAGAGAAGCTGCAAAGAAAATAACAGAAGCTGGTAAAGGAAAATATTACGGAATCATTGAAGGTGGAAAACAAAGTAATCGCTGGATGGAGACTGTAAGAGACTGGTCATCACTAGACGGAAGTGGAATAAACGCAAATTCACCTATTAGTCTAGCAACAAATGAGACAACGTATGATAGTGAACCTGTTCTAAATATATTTAACCTTTTTAATGATATTAAGGAAGATGGGAGTTTCCATCCGAAGACGATGAACATTTCTGCGCCAGAGGCGAGAGCGTTATTTGGACAAGGACAAGCAGGATTTATTGTGCAAGGAGCTTGGTGCATTGGTGTTTGGAACAAAGAAAATCCTGATCTAGAGTATGGAGTTATGGCACCTCCAGTTCCTGATTCGGGAAAAAAAGGTTCATTACCAATTTTAAGTAATTCAGCATGGATGGGCTTATCAGCTACATCAGAACATCAAGAAGAAGCAGCGTTATATCTCAAGGAATTTTATGGTGGAGACTATTTTCAACAGGAACAAGTAAAGAAGGGTGGAGCATTCTCGATTGTAAAAGGAATTAATGAAGAATATATCAAAGTTGAGCAATTACAACAGTATTATGATATATCTCAAGAGTTTGGACGTGTAATTCCTAATCCAAGTGTCAAAAACCCAAATACATCAGCGGTATTTGCTGAGTTTAAAGATGTGAGTCCAAATGTTGGTGAAATTCTTGGTGGAGTGGTAGCTGGTGCTGTATCAGATTTTGAAGGTGAGTTAAGTAGGTACTCAGAACAATTAGGAACAGCTTGGAACAATGCACTTACGACAGCAAGTGAAAAAGGAATAGAAGTGGAAAAATCAGATTTTGAATTTCCTAATTGGGATCCATTGGAAAATTACACTGAAGAGGATTATGCAGAACTAAAATAAATTCAATTAAAGGCGGGTTTATTAGAAGATATACTCGCCTTTAATTTGTAAAGAAAGAAGGGATAAGATGAACAATACAGATACAGTACTTTCTACCAAAACAGTTAAAAAAGTTCGAAAGGGATCACTATCTAGAAAAACGAACTTGTGGTGCTGGCTTTTTATTTTGCCAAATCTAATTTTTTATGCACTTTTCCAAGGTTGGCCAATTATTGTTAACTGGTACTATGCGACGTTAGACTGGTCAGGATTAAGTTCGAATGTAGCTTTCGTAGGCCTTGAGAATTTTAAAGAGGTCATAAAAGACCCTCACTTTTGGAATGCATATAAAAATAGTTTTGTTTTCATGGTAGGTGCAGTACCATTACTACTTATTCTTGCATTGTTCATTGCACTTATCTTAAATAATCCTAAGCTCCGATTTGCAAGTGCATATCGTACTCTTTTCTTTATTCCTGTTGTTACAACTGCCTCAATTGTTGGGATTATTATGGTTTATATTTGGGGTTCAGATGGTGCTGTGAATTATGCTTTAATGAAACTAAATTTAATAGATCAACCAGTTAACTGGTTAAGTGATGCGAAAATGGCGATGACAACTGTTATTCTAATCTATGTATGGAAGAATCTTGGAATGAACATGATCTATTGGTTAGCAGGACTTCAAAGCATACCTAAAGAACTGTATGAGGCAGCAAAAGTAGATGGTGCGGGACATGTAAAAACATTCTTTTATATTACGCTCCCACAACTTATTCCAATTGGTGTTGTAATACTTTTATTGAATGTAGCAGGTTCTTTAAAAGTATTTGATTTAATCAAGACAATGACTGACGGAGGACCATTTTTTGCAACGGATGTTGTATCAACCTATATATACCGTTATGCATTTTCGAGTGAAATGGGTCTCCCAAGATTAGGTTACGCATCTGCAGCTGCGATTTTCTTTACTTTAACGATTGTGTTCATTGGCATTGCTCAAGCAATCATAAAACGTCCATTTAAACAAAATGCAAAGGGGATGGAATAATTGAGCAAATTAAGTAAAATCGTTACTCATACTACATTAATTGCTGTTTTATTTATATGGATATATCCCTTTTTGTGGATGGTTTCAGCGTCTTTCAAAAGTGATTCGGAATTCTTCTCGAAAGGGTTAAGTTTAATTCCTGAAACGTTTAATTTATCAAATTTTACACGTGCATGGGATGCAGGAAATTTTGATCGGTATTTTATTAATTCAGTCATAATAACTGTAGCGGTTATTGTAATTGTGTTATTTATAACAGCGACATGTGGTTACGCACTTGGTAGATATTCATTCCCTGGTAAAAAAATATTTATGGCTATTCTTGGAGCAAGTATATTTTTCCCTTTAGAATTTTCAATTATTCCAATCTTTCAATTGATAAAAGAAATGGGACTAATGAATTCACTTCTCGGGATCATCCTTGCAGAATCTGGTGGTGGTCACGTGTTGTTTGTATTACTTTTTGCTAGTTTCTTTAGAGCTGTGCCAAAAGAATTAGAGGAAGCATCAATAATCGATGGATGCAACTTCTTTCAAACATTCATTCACGTCATAATGCCTTTATCGAAACCGATAATTGGTAGCGTTATCATTATGCAATTTGTTTGGACATGGAATTCATTTCTTTTACCTTTAGTACTAACTCTTAGCACACCTGAGCTCAGCACATTAGCTGTTGGATTATATACGTTGCGTGGAGAAAATATTGTTGACTGGACAGGAATAGCTGCTGGTGGAACGATCGCATTAATACCAATTATTATTATTTTCTTATTCTTACAACGATATTTTGTTGATGGAATTGCAGGAGCTGTTAAAGGGTAAGATTAAATATAAGGGAGAGACCAATTTTATGAGAGTACTATTTTTAGATTTAGACTCAACAACACCAAGTCATTTAGGATGTTATGGATACCATCGTAATACTTCACCAAATATTGATAGAATTGCAAATGAAGGAATAAGATTTACAAACTATTATACTTCTGACGCTCCATGTTTACCGTCACGTACAGCCCTTATGACAGGAAAGTTAGGTATACATTCCGGAGTTGTAGGTCACGGGGGAACAGCTGCTGATGTACGTCATGAAGGAGTAGATAGACAATTTAAGGACACTCTTGCTACACAGAGTTTTCCTGCTTTATTTAGATCTTTAGGAATGAAAACGACACTTATTAGTCCATTTGCTGAGCGTCATTCTGCATGGACATTCTATGCAGGGTTCAATGAGATGCATAATACCGGAAAAAGTGGGATGGAATCTGGTGAGGAGGTAACTCCAGTCGTATTAAATTGGCTTGAGCAAAACGGTCATAAAGACAATTGGATGCTTTATGTAAACTATTGGGATCCACATACACCTTATCGAGCACCTGAGGATTTTGGAAATCCATTTAATAATGAGTCTTTACCATCGTGGTTAACCGAAGAAGTGCTTGAAAACCATAAGCAAAAAGTAGGTCCGCATAGCGTAAATGAAATAAACATGTTCAATAATCAAACAAAGCCTGAGTATCCACGATATCCAGGTGAAATTAGAGACATGGATGAGATGCGAAAAATGATTGACGGTTATGATTGTGGTGTTCGGCATATGGATAATCAGATAGGTATGATTTTTGAGCTTTTAGAAAAGCAAGGAGTTATGGAAGAAGTCATTATTATCATCTCAGCTGATCATGGTGAAAATATGGGAGAACTAGGGATATATGGAGAACATGGTACGGCTGACCAAGGAACATGCAATATCCCAATGATTATTCGTTGGCCTGGGTATCAAAAAGGTCAAGTAGACAATGAATTACACTATCATCTTGATCTGTTACCAACTATTGCTGAGATGGTTGATAAGGATCCTGCACCTAATTGGGATGGGAAAAGTTTTGCAAATACCATTAAAAATGGGAAGAAGAATGGTAGAGAGTTCTTAGTTGTCTCCCAATGTGCACATGTTTGTCAGAGAAGTGTACGATTTGACGACTGGTTATATGTACGGACATACCATGATGGATATCACCTGTTTGATAAAGAAATGTTGTTTAACCTTATAGAAGATCCTCATGAACAACATAATATCGCTAGTGAAAGACCTGATGTTTGTAAAGATGCGGTTTATTATCTAAATGAATGGCATGATGAAATGATGGCAACTAGTTCTTCGGATATTGATCCAATGAGAACGGTTATGATAGAAGGTGGACCATACCATGCAAAAGGGGCATTAAAGAATTATACTAAGTGGCTAATTGAGTCAGGCAGAGGTTATGCTGTACCTGAGCTAGAAAAACGTCATCCAAAGGAGTTTGTTTAAATAGCTTTTACAATTAAATAACTATAATAGGATTAATTAAAACAAAGCTCAATTTCTTCTAAATAAGGAATTGAGCTGTTTTATTCATAATTTGTAATTTAAGTATTGATTGTAGAATTTTTATACTTCTTCGGCGTAACCCCCACATATTTTTTAAACACCTTTGTAAAATAGCTCTGATCATGAAAATTTAAAATCGTAGAAATCTTCAATAATGAATAGTTTGTAAATGTTAACAACGACTTCGCCTCATCTATTTTTGTTCGATGGATATATTCAGCAATAGAAATTCCCACTTCTTTTTTAAAAAGAGCTGATAAATAATTAGGGTGCATTTCTACAAGGTTAGCCAGTCTTGTAAGGGTTAAATCTTCATACAAATTTGTGTAAATATAATTTAAACACATATTAATCGGTTTAGAGTACTTTTGTTGTTTATGTTTACGTACTCGATCAGCAAAATCACTTAAGGCTTGTTCCATAAAAGCATCAACTGATTTTAAATCTTGTAATTCTTCCAGGTTTTGAATATACAAGTCGCTAAGTGTATAGGCAATCTCATAATGTAGTCCACCATCCATTGCCGCACGTGTAGCTAGAGTAATGGCAGTAATGGCGAGGTTTTTACTATTACGTAACTGACTTTTCTTCGATAATACTCCTACCTCTCCTTTTTCAGGACTAAGTTTGTATACTTTTAAAAATTCATCCTTCCTACCTTCACGAATATATTGAAATAGCCTTTTCTCGTACATAAAATCATGATGAAACGACACATTTTCACGTTGTTGTGAAATGGTCACATGAGGATCCTCAATTTGTAATAGGTGATCTCCCATTTCAATATTTTTTAAAATGATATCTGCAGGATCAAGTGTTTTTTGATAGAGCATATAGTACAGTTGCATACTAATATTAATGAATTTCATAGTGGACATTCGAGGAAGTAATTCATAATAATGGATGAGTTTCTTTCTTAAATCCTTTTGCAAATTCATATCATTAACAAGTGCAACTATTCTATCATTTGTAAGGTCAGGAGGAAGAGTAGGACCAACAATAATTGTTCCTTTGTATTCGTCATGTTTTCTCACTTGAATCATAAAGTAATGCTCATAGTATTCCGATTTGACCAAAAGTGGAAATGGATCGTGATCATGATGTGAAAAAAATTGTTTCAACATTTCTCGTTGAGATGTGTGAATTGAATTTTCAAAAGCGGAAGAAGTAAAAATAAACTCCAATTTACCATGTTCATCTATGTAAATAACAGGAATGCTAAATGACTCATATATCATTTTGCAAATAAACTGTAAATCTTGAAATTTCATAACAGTCTCCTTCAAACCCTAATTTCCTAAATCATATCATAAAGTGTAAAAAATATTAAAAAACAGCTAAAAAAATTAATATATTACCAAAGAGTGATGGGAACGTTGTATATAATAACCTTATAGTTTTGTAGAAAGCGTTTTCTAATATGGATTACTCATGGAGGGATTAAGATGACAAAAGATATGAAAGCACTTATTTCACAAATGACATTAGAAGAAAAAGCAGGTCTTTGTTCTGGAAAGGACTTTTGGAATTTAAAAGGGATTGAAAGACTAGGCATCCCATCTATCATGGTTACAGACGGTCCACACGGATTACGTAAACAAAAAATGGGCGCAGACCACTTAGGGTTATTTGATAGCGTACCTGCTACTTGTTTTCCATCTGCAGCAGGAATGGCAAGCTCATGGGATCGCAATTTAATTCAAAAAGTAGGAGTGGCTTTAGGGGAGGAATGCCAGGCAGAGGACGTTGCAGTACTTCTTGGACCTGGTGCGAATATTAAACGTTCTCCTTTATGTGGCCGTAACTTTGAATATTTCTCAGAAGATCCATATCTTTCATCTGAAATGGCAGCTAATCATATTAAAGGTGTACAAAGCCAAGGTGTTGGAACATCGTTAAAGCATTTTGCAGCGAATAACCAGGAGCATCGCAGAATGTCAACAGATGCTATTGTTGATGAAAGAACATTCCGTGAAATTTATCTAGCTAGTTTTGAAGGAGCAGTAAAACAATCACAGCCATGGACCGTTATGTGTTCTTACAATAAAGTAAATGGAGAATTTGCTTCTGAAAACAACTATCTATTAACCGACATCTTAAAAGAAGAATGGGGCTTTGAAGGGTTTGTTGTTTCTGACTGGGGAGCTGTAAATGAACGTGACGTAGCTCTTGCAAATGGTCTTGAACTTGAAATGCCTGCTTCAAAAGGAATCGGTGAGAATAAGGTTATCGAATCGGTTCAAAATGGTACATTAACTGAAGAAAAGCTGGATGCGGCAGTTGAACGTATTTTACGTATTATTTTTAAAGCTGTTGAAGAAAAGAAAGAAAATGCAACATATGATCAAGAAGCACATCATCAGCTAGCAAGAGAAACAGCGAGAGAAAGCATGGTGTTATTAAAAAATGAAGGAAACATCCTTCCGCTTAAAAAAGAAGGAAGTTTTGCAGTAATTGGTGAATTTGCAAAGGCACCAAGATATCAAGGTGGGGGAAGCTCTCATATTAAACCGACAAAGCTTGAAAATATTGTAGAGGAAATCGAAAAGTCTGCTGGTTCAAACGCAAATGTTTCATATGCTCAAGGATACTATCGTGATAAAGATGCAATCGATGAAGGATTAATTGAAGAAGCGAAGGAAGTAGCTTCACAAGCCGATACTGTTATCTTGTTTGCCGGTTTACCTGATCGTTATGAATCTGAAGGATATGATCGTGTACACTTACACATCCCTGAAAATCAACAGCGTCTACTTGATGCAATTGCTGAAGTGAACTCGAATATTGTTGTTGTACTAAGTAATGGAGCACCGATTGAAATGCCTTGGTTAGGCAAAGTAAAAGGATTACTTGAAGGCTATCTTGGGGGTCAAGCTCTTGGAGGTGCCATTGCAGATATTTTATTCGGTAATGCAAATCCAAGCGGAAAACTTGCAGAAACATTCCCTCAACAATTAAGCGACAATCCTTCTTACTTGTTCTTCCCGGGTGAAGGAGACAAAGTAGAGTACCGCGAAGGAATTTTCGTCGGCTATCGTTATTATGATACAAAAAATGTGGAACCATTATTCCCGTTTGGCTATGGCTTAAGCTATACAACGTTTGAATATAGCAATTTGCGTGTAAGTGCCAATAAAATAAATGATACAGAAACACTTAGTGTGACTGTCGATGTGAAAAATACAGGAGCTTTTACAGGAAAAGAAGTTGTTCAGCTGTATGTGAAAGACGTGGCAAGCAGTGTAAGCAGACCTCAGAAGGAGTTAAAAGGTTTTGAAAAAGTTGAACTTCAACCTGGTGAAGTTAAAGAAGTTACCTTCACTCTAGATAAACGTTCATTTGCTTACTATAATACAGAATTAAAAGATTGGCATGTAGAAAGTGGAGAATTCGAATTATTAGTAGGGAAAAGCTCAAAAGAAATTGTCCTAACAGAAAAAGTGACAGTTGAATCGACTACAGAAATTCCGTTGCTAGTTCATCGTAATACAACAGTAGGTGATTTACTTGCAAATCCAAAAGTCGCTCCACTAGCTAAAGAACTGTTAGGGAAAGCGCAGGAAGGAAGCCCATTCGCTGCTGCAACTGAGGAGGAAGGTGAATTCTCAGATATGATGGAAGCAATGATGAAATATATGCCGTTACGAGCTTTATCTAATTTTAGCGATGGAAACTTAACAGAAGAGAAGTTGCAAGAAATGATTCAACAATTAAATGATGTCCAAAAAAATACAGTTGTGAACTAATTTAAAGTGGATTGACTCAAGTTATATGAGTCAATCCATGTTTGATTTCCGGGAAATATTGAACAATCACGCTTAATACCATTGCAAAAAAGGGTGACTCAAAAGGTCGCATCAGTATCTGTTTTCGTAGGGTTACTTTTTTGTTATTCATCTTCAACTTCTCAGGTGTGTTTAATTACGTATAACCTTCTGTTATAACCTATGCATTTGTTGCAATTTACCATGTTCATCCTTCGTGATATCGTAATAGTAGATCAATTGAAATTAAGAAAGTAAATAATTCACTTTGTTAAATAATGAGGAAGGAGGGATATTTATGAAGGGAGAATGGGAAAAAGTTTTTCAACTTTTTTGGTCTTTTTTCAAAATAGGACCTGTAACATTTGGTGGCGGTTATGCAATGATTCCTTTAATAGAAAAAGAAGTTGTTCATAAAAAACATTGGGTCAAAAGTGAGGACTTAACAGATGTTTTTGCTATTGCAGGGACAATTCCTGGAGCAATAGCAGTAAATGCTGCTACCTTTATCGGACACCGAATTGCCGGCATAAGGGGAGCGGTTGCTGCGACATTAGGAACTTTACTTCCAACCTTTATGATCGTGCTTGTGCTTTGTGGAGTACTTTCAACCTTTCAGAATAATCCATATGTGGAATCAGCGTTTTTTGGTATTCGAGCTGCAACTGTCGCTTTAATTGTATATGCCGGGATAAAAATAGCAAGGACATCGATTTTGGATAAGGCGACATTTACTTTGGCAGTTACCATGATAGTGGCAATGTTGATGTTTCACTTGCATCCAATTTTCGTTATTTTTTTAGGAGCATTTTTAGGGATTATCATTGTTAGAATTAAAAAAAATTTAGGTATTCTAGTAAAGTTTGAAAAAAATGAAGATGAAGAGATTGAGCATAAAGAAGAATCGTTAAAGCAACAGGCAGGAATGTAGGAGGTAGTAGTATGCTGTTACAATTATTTATTCTGTTTTTTATGATTGGGACTGTATCATTTGGTGGCGGATATGCAATGCTTCCCGTGATAGAAAGGGAGGTTACGGGTAAGGGATGGATCACGACAACTGATTTTACAGATGCAGTTGCCTTGGCAGGAATGACTCCGGGATCAATTGCTTCTAATAGTGCAACGATTGTAGGGTATAAGGTTGCTGGAATACCAGGTGCAATTATCTCCTCTATTGCAATGAGTTTGCCATCGTTAATTCTCATTTTAGTCATTGCTTTATTTTTCTATAAATTCCATTCGAATAAACTTGTGAAATCTGCTTTTTATGGTTTGCGCCCAATAGTGACAAGTCTTATTATGTATGCGGCGATTAAGTTAGCTCTTTCAAATGGTGTGATCTCAACCTCAATTTCATGGGATATGGTAAGTCTCTTGTTCATTTTCGGTATCTCTTTAATATCTCTATTATATTTCCGAGTTCACCCGGTGATCGTGATTTTGTGTGCTGGTGTTATTGGTACGATAATTCATTAGTTTAGAAGGGGTAATTAGATTTTTTAAATAAAGAAAGCTCAATTCCTTTTTTCTGAGGAATTAAGCTTAATTGTTTCGTTAAAATTAAACATGATCTTTCTAGTAGTGCTTGTCCTGAATAAACTGAACAAACTTTGTAACTCCATCTCTATTGAATCTCTGCGGCTTTTTAACTAGCCATAATCTGCGATTAATATGTACACCTTCAATCTTCATTTCTTGTAGAACACCTTGCTCCAATTCCCTTGTAACCGTTAATCTTGGTAAAATACTAATTCCAAGTCCTGCCTCAACAGCACTCTTAATTGCTTGTGTACTTCCGATTTCCATATAACTTTCTATTTTATTTAAAATCCCGTGTTCGTTTAATGCGTTTTCAACAATGAGTCGAGTGCCTGAAAGTGACTCACGCCAAATCATTCGTTCGTGAGCTAATTCCTCTATATTAATTTCTGACCTTTCCTTCCAAGGATGGTCTGTTGGGAAAACGAGAATTAATTCATCATCAGCAAATTTCTCTACAATAAAACTTTTATCCTCCACAATTCCTTCTACTAATGCAATATCGATGACGTCATTCGACAAATCTTCTAATACACTTGGGGTATTTCTTATTGTTAATGATACTTTTATATCAGGTGTTTGTTTTTTAAAACGACCAAGCAAGCTTGGCAATAAATACTCACCAATTGTTAATGATGCCCCAACTCTGAGGCTTGAATTGTATTCTCCTGTTGCCTGTAGAATCACTTCTTTCGAACGGTTAAAATCGTCTACTATCGCTTTGGCAAATGGATAAAGCATTTTTCCGGTTGTGGTGACAGTTAATTTGCCTTCAGTCCGATCAAATAGTAAGGTGCCATAGAAGTTCTCCAATTGGCGAATTTGTCTTGTAACAGCAGGTTGTGAAACATAGCTTAGTCTGGCTGCTTGACTAATACTACCTTCATCAACTACTAAACAAAACATCTTAAGGTTTTCTATGTTCAAGAAAACTCCCTCCTCTTCCCAATTAGATAATATATTTGTTAATTCTATAATACCTCAGGTAGGTGGATTAAGAAAATTGACTTAACTATAACAATCCGTTATATGCTATGCATTTGTTGCAATATGCCTGCTCGTAAAAGCATGGTATCGTAGAGATAAGAACAAAACATATAAATATATAGATTAATATTCCAATTAAAAATTTTTTTAAAAAATAGTAATAGAAACTTGAAAGGAGAAAAATATGAAGGATGAAACAAAAAAGTTATTTCAGCTCTTTTGGACGTTCTTAAAAATTGGTCCGGTCACCTTTGGCGGTGGTTATGCCATGATCCCACTTATCGAAAGAGAAGTTGTAGATAAGAAGAAATGGGTCAGTCATGAAGATGTTGCAGATGTATTTGCAATCGCGGAATCGATTCCGGGTGCAATTGCTATAAATTCATCAACATTTATTGGGTATCGAATAGGAGGAATAAAAGGTGCAATTGCCGCATTGCTGGGGGTGTTTTTACCAACCTTTCTAATTGTCGTCATACTAAGTATTGTATTTTTACAAGTTCAAAATAATCCGAAAATAGAAGCGGCATTTCAGGCAATTCGCGCTTCTATTGTTGCTTTAATCGTATATGCAGGTTATATGATCGGTAAAACGGCAATCATTGATAAAACTACTTTTGTTATTTCATTTGGTTCAATGGCTGTTCTGTTTTTCCTTCATTTACATCCGGTTTTAATTATTTTTTCAGGTATTATCCTTGGTATCGTTCTTGTTAACATAAAACGAAAGTTAGGTTATTCCGTAGATGGGAAAAAAGAAAAGAACTCACCTAAAACACAGCAACTAGAATGGTTTATGGGGGATGGAATTTAAGATGATACTGTTAGAACTATTCTGGACATTTTTATTAATTGGTTTTGTTTCGTTTGGTGGAGGATATGCCATGATCCCTGTCATCGAGCTGGAGGTTATGAATAAGGGCTGGATGACGACTCAACAGTTTACAGATGTTATTGCAATTGCAGGGATGTCACCAGGACCAATCGCAACAAACAGTGCTATTTTTGTAGGATATCAGGTTCAAGGAATCACAGGTGCCATCGCTGCCGGGTTAGGCATGGTTATTCCGTCGCTGCTACTTGTTATCATCATTGCGACATTCTTCTATAAAATAAGTAAAAATAAGCATGTTGAATCTGCTTTTTATGGCTTACGTCCAATTATTACAGGTTTAATTGGCTATGCTGCCATTAAATTCGCTATAAGCAACAACTTAGTTGGTTCAATCTCTTGGCACTCTGTTAGTTTATTACTTATTTTTGCCTTATCACTTTTCTCTTTAATAAAGCTTCGTATTCACCCTGCTTTAGTCATTATTATGTCAGGAGTTGTAGGAGCTGCAATATATTCATAAAAAAGAAGTTTAATCATAGAATTAGACTTCTTTTTTATTTGGCTATTTTGCTAAAGGTTATATTTTTATAGGTCTAAATACATATATATTACTAAATGAAAAGATCTGAAAGATTTTTAAAAACATAATTCATGATATTTGACTTATGCACGGCAGGTAAACCTTTAGCTAAAATAATTCTAGAGTGCTAGTGTAGGGAAAGGGAGGATCACTTACTTGAAAAATATAGACTACATAAGAGAAGAGATTAGAGAATTTTCCAAAGCAAATGAATTTCTTTCATATCGTGAAGTAGATGAATTACAGAATGTTTTATATGAAGACGAAACGATACTTAATATCACAACAGGTGGTATTGATCGTTACAAAGGTTTATTTTTGTTAACAGATGATCGCGCATTATTTATTTACCATAATGAAATTAATCAATCCAAAGTGTTGGAAGTTGCTTATGAGAAATTAGAATATATTTATATGAAACAAGTAAACCATTATGTGTCAATGGAGTTATTTTTTGCTGGAACGAAAATTGAAATTTCTGATTTGCCGCCGGATGATGCAGACTCCTTTAAACGAGATTTAACTTTTCAGATTGATTTTTATGACAAACTGAAGAAAAATGGAGTACCTCAAAAAAAGAAGTTCGGACTTCTGCGCTTTCTCCTATTCATTGGGATTGCCGTGCTTACAGGTTATTTTGTCGGACCACAATTTCATGTTGTAGAAGTGTATGATGAGGCACTAACAGATGCCTTACCGATAGAAGAAGCACAGGAATCGTATAAATTGGAATTCACTGAAATGGAGATTAACAAGGGTGATTATGAAACAACAGTACGTGGTATCATTAAAAATTCATCAGATAAGGAATATCGATATATTAGTGTAGATATACAGTTTTATGATAAAAAAGGATCCATTGTAGACAGTCAAATTCAATCCATATACGATTTAAAACCAGGGAAATCATGGAATTTAGATACTTATACGATAAGTGAGTATGCTGATACCTTTGAGATTGTTGGTGTGTATGTTGAGGTGGCGGAGTAAAAGAATAGATTGGTGGATATTGCTTGTAATAAAAGCATTCGTTGATTAAGAGACGAATGCTTTTTTATACATTTAGCATGTTTAACGATTTAAAGAGCTAAATTGTAGGATAGGTCATTAACTTCCGCCATCCTTGGCGTAAAGTCGTGTTTTTAAATCATAAAAGGAATATTTTCACATTATATGGAGAAATTATCATCAAGAATCTTTGTGTTTAGGGGCGAACAACTATGAAATCACGGTTTCAATTATCAAAGAAAAAATGGGAAAATGTCCATTACAAACAACAATTGCCCCATGACCAGCTAGAAGCCCAAAAAGATGAAGTGATTGATAATAGCTTATTAATGAATTTGAATTGGTTTAAACAGATTCTTGGAGATAATGATGACTTTAATATCCGTAAATTCACTATTTTTGGTACATATCCTGCGGCATTATTTTACCTCTCAGATTTTGCTGATCAGCAATCATTAAATCAGGATATATTAAAACCTTTAATGTCTGTACCGACACATCTATCAGGAAAAAATATTGACAGAGATACACTTCAAAACACATTGATGAATGAGGTCCTATATCATAGTAAAGTTCTTTTAAATAACAATAAAGCAGAACTTGTACAAAGTATCTTAAAAGGTGAAACGATCATTATAATTGATGGGTTTCAAGAGGCTTTTCAGATTGGAACGAGAAAAGTAGAAAAACGTGCCATAAATCAACCCGAAACAGAGCAGGTTATACTTGGACCTCGAGAAGGATTTATTGAGACACTTAGTACAAATATCTCCTTGCTCAGATATCGGCTGCAAACACCGGATTTTATTATTAAAACACTTAGTGTTGGAGAAATGACAAAATCTCAGGTTGCCATATGTTTTGTAAGAGGTCTTGCAGAGGAAGAATTGATAAAAGAAGTAGAATACCGTTTATCAAAAATTGAAATTGACGGGATTTTAGATGTTGGTTATATCGAACAATTTATTGAGGATAATCACATGTCTCCATTTCCACAAGTTCAATCGACAGAAAGACCTGATAAAGTAGTCGGGGGCATTTTAGAGGGGCGAGTGGCAATTATGGTTGATGGGTCTCCTTTTGCCTTACTCGTACCGGTTGTTTTCAATCAGTTTTATCAAACAGCTGAAGATTACTCTTCCCGTTACTTAATGGGAAGTTTTGTTCGTATTGCAAGGATTCTAGCACTGGTGTTTTCACTAATCTTTCCTTCTATATATGTTTCGTTTATTTCTTTTAATCCTGAGTTACTTCCAACGGAGTTTGCTGTTGCCGTTGCAGGTGGCCGAGCTGGCGTTCCCTTTCCGGCTGTTATTGAAGTCCTCTTAATAGAAGTAGCCATGGAAGTTTTACGTGAAGCAACTGTCAGGCTTCCTAAGCAGGTTGGTGGAGCTTTATCGATTGTCGGAGTTCTTGTTATTGGACAGGCTGCGGTTGAGGCAGGGATTGCTAGTCCGATAACAGTTGTAGTGATTGCCATGACAACGATCGGATCATTTGCTACTCCGGCATATAGTGCTGCATTTGCTTTAAGAATGTTGCGGTTTCCAATTGTTATTTTAGCCGGCGTATTTGGTTTATATGGTGTTGTTGTTGGAGTTATCTTTATTTTTAATCATATGCTTTCACTTAAATCATTTGGCGTACCGTATATGAGCCCGGTATCTCCTTTCAATAACGAGGGGATGAAGGACGTTATCATTCGTGGGCCATTATGGTGGATGCCAAAACGTCCATCATTTTTACACACTAAAAATGATAATCGGATAGGCGGAAATAATACGAAAAATAACCAGCCAACTCACAGTACTTCAGATTCTGAAAAAGATGGAAAACAACTCAGGAAGGGGGATGAAGATGGAACAACCTAAAGAAATTACAACAGCTTCTGCATCAGGTATATTGATAAGTACAATTATAGGAGTTGGGGTTCTGCCCCTTCCATTATTTGCAGTCCAAGCCAATAATACAGGTGCACCTTTAGTTACAATTGTTGCAATTGTTTTGGCCTTTATTGGATTGTTTGTCATTACCCTTTTAGGCATGAGATATCCTGACCTCACCATTATAGGTTACAGTCAAAAAATCGTTGGAAAGTGGCTTGGTCGGCTATTGGGAGGATTATTTGTTTTATTTTTCTCGATTTTAACAGGGCTTGCATCTCGTGAGTTCGGTTCTGTTGTTATTTCTGCGGTTTTAAAAGATACGCCTTTAGAAGTTACAGTGTTTGTTATGTTAGTGTTGGCTGCTGTTACAACAAGACATGATATGACCACTTTCGCTTATATTCAATTATTTTACTTACCTTTTATCCTGGCGCCTGGGTTAATCATTGTTGTTTTATCGTTAAAAAATGCAAATTTCTTATACTTGCAACCGATATGGGGAAATGAGCCAGATATGCACTTAATTATTTCAGGAATTTTTATTATTGCAGCATTATTTCAAGGATCATTTGTGATGACAATTATAATTCCTTCAATGAAACAAGCTAGCAAAGCGATGAAGGCAAGTATATGGGCAATCATCATATCAGGCGGTTTATATACACTTATTGTTATTGCGACAGTGAGTGTATTCGGTACAGAGGAGACTAAGAAATTAATATGGCCGACCCTTGAACTAGCAAGAACGACATCATTACCAGGAAACATTCTGCAAAGGCTTGATATTATTTTTTTAGCTCTTTGGGTTGTATCAGTTTTTACTACTTTATTAACGAGCTATAAATTAACGATTCATATGCTAAGTCAATTAATAGGATTAAGCGATCATAAAATGCTGTCTTTCTTTATTTTACCTTTTTTCTTTTTTCTAGCGATGATTCCTCAAAATGTATTACAAATGTATGAAATTATCAGAGCTGTAGGTCAAATTGGGTTGATATTAACAATTGGTTTTCCTATTTTATTGTTACTCATAGATTCTGTCAAAAGAAAACGGAGAGAAAACAATGAACAAACCTCCAAAGCATAGAAATATAATCATAAAAGTTTTCTTTCTCTTTTTTTGCATTGTGTTTCTGTCAGGGTGTTGGGATAGCTTAGATATAGAGAAACGTGCGGTCGTTCTTGGTATTGCTATTGATAAAACAGATGGAAAAGCTGAACAAGAAGAAGAAAATGTGTCACATCTTTCAAATTCATTTTCTGGTCCAGAGAATGAAATGTTTAAAGTAACTTTCCAAATTGCTGTTCCGGGAAAAATTCCACTGGGACCAGAGAGCGGAGGAGGAGATGCAGATCCGGTGTGGATTCTTGAAGTTGTCGGACATACGCTAGATGATGCACTAGCGAATTTGGAGCAGGAAATATCAGATGAAATTTTTTTAGGACATTTAAGAATTCTTATC
Organism: Metabacillus schmidteae; assembly: GCF_903166545.1. Taxonomy (NCBI): domain Bacteria; kingdom Bacillati; phylum Bacillota; class Bacilli; order Caryophanales; family Bacillaceae; genus Metabacillus; species Metabacillus schmidteae. The sequence continues at coordinate 1,771,969 of NZ_CAESCH010000001.1, forward strand.
ATTAGTGAGGAATTAGCACGAGATGGAGTAGAACGAATCAATGATTTTTTTCGACGTAATTCAGAAATTAGAAGAACCGCATGGCTTGCTGTTTCAAAAGGAGAAGCCAGCCCGTTTATGAAGATCACTCCAACCTTTGAACGTGTTCCGGGTTTATATCTATCATCAATGCTTGAAAATGCAGTAGATTTAGGGAAATTCCCATCAGATTTTATCGGTGAGTTTTGGACGATCCTATCGAGTAAAGGCCAGGATTCATTTTTGCCATATATAACGATAAAAAAAGAGGAAAATATTCAAATTAAAGGGCTAGCCTATTTTAGTGGAGATAAAATGGTAGGAATCAGTGATCCTCTTGAAATTGGCAACTTTATGGCTGTTAGAGGAAATGGTACAGGTGGATATGGAGCTTTTGTCCAAATACCTGACACAGAAGATTATGTGATGGTAAGAGTGTCTAGCAGAGTTGTTAAAATAGACACAAAATTGATAAATGATCGACCAATAATTACAGTTAATCTTCAATATGAAGCGGAAATAGATGAAAAGGATGCACCTGAACATGTGGAATTAGATAATTCAAAACTAATTAAGGAAATTGAGGATGTTACTTCGAAAAATACGATTAAGTCAATTCAAGCGTTCATAAAGAAAACACAAGAGCAGGAGTCTGACATATTCGGGTTTGGTGAATATATTAGAGCAAAACACCCCAGGTTTTGGGATACTCAAGTGAAAACACCTGATAATTGGCATAAATTATATAGAGATCTGAATGTGACGATTAATTGCACAACGAAAATCCGCCGAATTGGTATGAAAGTTAAATAATATCTTTCACAGAATGAGAAGGAGCGTAAAAATTGTATATTGGATACATGAATTATCTTGTTGCAATTTTCATTATTACAGGATTCTTTATTATGCGTTATGATTACCCGTCTTATAAAAATAAAAAAATGAAGAAAGAAGCTAAAGCAACAAAATTCATGGGACGCGGTAATATCCTCCTTGGATTATTTCTCTTTGCAGGGAATTGGGTTTATAATACATGGTTTAAATGATAATAGAAAAAACCCTTTAGAAATGAAGGGTTTTTTTGTTGAATTATATAATTCTGGGCAGATATCAACATAACTTCTCATCGAAAATGAAAATAATTTGTAATCCCTTATAAATTTCGACAACGTTTTTAGATTTCAGCATGTAAACTTATACATACTGATAAGGAATTAAGGGGAATAGAACATGTTAAGAGTTGTAGGAACACTACAAAGCTAAAAGTAAGTAGTGGTAATCTACTTGTCTATTGATCATCAAAAACTCAGAAGAAAATAGGAGGGATATGAGTGAGTATGAACACCGTAGTAGAGCCTGTTGAGCGTTATTCTTCATTAGAAGATTGTATATTAATTGAAATGTCTCATGGAGGGGATAGTGAGTCATTATCATTTTTAATTAGTAAGTATCAACATCTTGTACGTTCGAAGGTGAAATCATATTTTTTAATTGGTGCTGATAAAGAAGATCTTTTTCAGGAAGGTATGATCGGTTTATATAAAGCAATTCGAGATTTCAGACAAGAAAAAATGGCTTCTTTCTATGCCTTTGCAGAATTATGTATTACAAGGCAGATTATCACAGCTATCAAAACAGCCTCCCGTCAAAAACATAGCCCACTTAATTCATCAATCTCTTTGGACAAGCCATTGATGAATGAGGAATCTTCTTATACCCTTATGGATGTTCTGACTGGAGACAATGTCACAAATCCGGAAGTGTTTTTAATGAACAAAGAAAAACTTAATGAAATTCAGACAAAGATAAAAGAGTTATTAAGTGATTTAGAAAGAAGTGTATTAATGCTATATATGGAAGGTCATTCATATGCAGAGATTTCCGAAGAACTTAATACTCATGTGAAATCTATCGACAATGCTCTACAACGGATTAAAAGAAAACTTGATAGACATATTGATTTTAGAAAAGTTGTTTAATAGAATAATATATTTTTCATTGTGGATGTTAAGAAAGCTTCAATTTCTTCAGACGAGAGGGAATTGAAGCTTTTTGTCTTTTTTGGAATATTATTTTCATATAAGGAAATAAATTTGAGAGTTTTTTACATTGACGAAAGGTCAATTTATCTTTAAAATGATTTCTTATATCAATATAATATATTACCTTGTATAAGTTTAGGGATATGGCCTAAACGTTTCTACCAAGCTACCTTAAATAGCATGACTACAAGGGTTACATATGAACACTGGCTGGTAGGTCATTGTGTGTAATCTTTGTTTTCTAAGCTTTAGGGTATTAATCCTAAGGCTTTTTTTGTTTGAAAAAAGATATTGGAGGTTAATGATGAAACAGTTTTTTCGGTTTTCAGATAGAGGAACAACGTATCGACAAGAGATTTTAGCAGGATTGACGACTTTTTTATCAATGGCATATATTTTAGTGGTGAATCCTATCGTATTATCAGAAGCGGGAATGGATAAAGGGGCTGTATTTACCGCAACAGCTGTTTCAGCTATTATAGGAACTTTATTGATCGGTCTATTAGCCAATTATCCAATTGGGATAGCACCTAGTATGGGACTAAACTCGTTTTTTACCTACTCAGTTGTCATTGGAATGGGAATACCTTGGCAGACAGCTTTAACAGGTGTGTTTATTTCAGGTATTTTATTTGTCATTCTTAGTGTTTTTAAGATACGTGAAAAAATAATTGAGGTCATTCCACAAGATTTAAAATTTGCAATAGGTACTGGAATAGGCTTTTTTATAGCGTTTATTGGTTTGAAAAATTCAGGTATTATTCAAGCAAATGAAGCAACATTTGTATCACTTGGAAATATACAATCAGGGCCAACCTTATTAACGATATTTGGCTTTATCGTGTCAGTAATTTTTATGGTGAAAAATATTCGTGGCGGTATATTTTATGGAATGGTTCTTACGTCAATTGTAGGGATGTTGTTTGGGATTATTGAGAAGCCGGCAGCAATAGTTGGAGCTATCCCAAGTTTAGAGCCGACTTTTGGTGTAGCTTTGCTGCAATTAGATCAGATCTTTTCAATTGAGTTAGTTGCCGTTGTGTTTACGTTTCTTTTCGTAGCATTTTTTGATACAGCTGGTACATTGATTGCCATCGCCAATCAAGCAGGTTTAGTAAAAGAAAATAAAATTCCGAATGCTGGCCGTGCACTTCTAGCAGATGCTTCAGCATCTGTTGCAGGTTCTGTCTTGGGAACTTCAACAACAGCTTCATTTATTGAATCATCAGCGGGTATTGCTGCCGGAGGAAGAACAGGATTTACATCAGTTGTTGTTTCAGGGTTCTTTGCTGTTGCTTTATTCTTCTCACCGTTGCTTTCCATTGTTACGTCTGAAGTTACTGCACCTGCACTCATTATTGTTGGAGCACTAATGGCAAGTGAGGTCCGTCACATAAGATGGGAAAAGCTTGAAATTGCGATACCGGCGTTTGTAACAATCATCATGATGCCTCTAACATACAGTGTGGCAACGGGAATTGGTCTAGGATTTATTATGTATCCCATCACAATGCTGACACTAAAAAAACATAAAGAAATGAACCCGATTGTCTATGTATTAGCACTTATTTTTATAGCTTATTTTGCGTTTGTATTATAATAGAGGTGACCTTCTGCTTTTGGGCAGAAGGTTTTTTATTGTTTTATTCTAAAAGTTTTCATAATAAGAGACTAATCCTATTTAGGTTGATTAGAAAGAAAGTCATATAAGTTTTCTGAAATCTGAAATAATCTTGGTTGAATAATGAAGTAAAGTTATTCGAAAAACGAACATTAACAAACGTTTTAAAAAATCTAATTTATCATTTTAAAATAACCCTGTTTTCGCAAAGATTGTTATAAATATTATTTAAACATTATAGTGGAATGGAGCGGAAGACACTCGACTCCTGCGGGAAGTGAGGAAAGGCTGAGACCCCACAGGCAAGCCGAGGAGGCTCAGATTCCTCCCCGGCGCATCGAGTGTCTGCAGCGCAATGAAACGAACTAATTTTTAATCATTAACCGTATTAAAAACAACAATGTAACCGAAAATAGCCAAAATTTTTATCTGAAAAGATGACAAACGAATAATTAATCGTTGTCATCTTTTTTATTTGTGCTATAATCAAACTATACTGAACAATATCGAACATTTAAGTACGATAATAAACAGAGGAGGGGTAGAAATGGAATCACTTTTTTCTCTAAAGGGAAAAGTTGCTCTATTAACAGGAGCAAGCCGTGGTTTAGGTCAAGGCATGGCAGTTGGATTAGCAGAAGCAGGTGCAACCGTTATAGGTGCCGGTATGAGTGATATGACAGAGACGCGGAATAAAATTGAATCTATTGGCGGTACCTTTCATGATTTGAAAATTGATTTGTCAGAAGATCATGCTGCCGGGAAGTTAGTATCTGAAGCGATACAGATTACAAATAGAATCGATATTTTAGTAAATAATGCCGGTATTATTAGAAGAGAAAATGCAGAGAACTTTTCTGATGATGATTGGTATGAAGTGATTAAGGTTAACCAGCACTCTGTGTTTCAACTTTGCAGAGAGGTTGGAAAGCATATGCTTGAACATGGTTCAGGGAGAATCATCAATGTGGCATCGATGCTTTCTTTCCAAGGGGGTTTAAGAGTTCCTGCTTATACTGCCAGCAAACATGCTGTAGCTGGATTAACAAAATCTCTTGCAAATGAATGGTCTAGTAGAGGTGTGAATGTAAACGCTATCGCTCCTGGCTATATGGAAACAGATAACACATCACAACTTAGAGCAAATAAAGAGAGAAACGAGTACATTACATCCCGTATTCCTCAAGGCCGTTGGGGCACTCCTGAAGATCTAAAAGGTGCTGTCATCTTTCTAGCTTCTGAAGCGTCAAGTTATGTGAATGGCCATATATTATGCGTTGATGGTGGATGGATGAGCTCATAAGTTGCTACTTTTAAAGTTAATATAAATTGAAAGGGGAAAGAAAATATGGAAATTAGACATGCGACAAACCCAACAGATTTTAAAGGATATACAACAGAAAGATTAAGAAGCGATTTTTTAATGGATTCACTTTTTGTTCAAGGTGAAATCAATATGACATATTCTCATTATGATCGTGTTGTAACTGGGGGAGCCATCCCAACAACTGGGGCTCTTAAACTAGAAGATCAGGAAACTCTGAAAACAGAATATTTTTTAGAGAGACGTGAAGTAGGCATCATTAATATCGGTGCTGAAGGAACGGTTTTAGTTGATGGGCAAGCTTATACATTAAATAAAAGAGACTGTTTATATGTTGGTTTAGGTAACAAAGAGGTTTTATTTGAAAGTAAAAGTTCTTCAGATCCAGCGAAATTTTATATTGTTTCTACACCGGCACATAAACAATATCCAACGAAAAAAGCACCGATTGAAGATGCGGAGCCAAATCATTTAGGATCTGATAGTGAATCAAATAAGCGTACTATTTATAAATACATTCATGCAGATGGCATTCAAAGCTGTCAGTTAATGATGGGAATGACTTTATTAGAGCCAAACAATATGTGGAACACAATGCCTGCACATCTACATGATCGTCGCATGGAAGTTTATCTCTATTTCGATATGGATGAGAATTCAAGAGTATTCCACTTTATGGGTGAACCAAAAGAAACGAGACATTTAGTTGTTAAGAATGAACAAGCTGTGTTATCTCCACCATGGTCAATTCACTCAGGTGTAGGAACTAGCAACTACACATTTATTTGGGCAATGGCTGGTGAGAATTATACGTTTACAGATATGGATGCTGTAAAAATGGAAGACTTGAAATAACTTAGAACAAGGAATAGTGCGTTATCCTTAGGATAGTGCACTATTTTTGTACGGCTATTACTAAATAATTGTTTTGAAATTAGATGCTAAAGTTGATTAAAGGAGTGAAGTTGCTTGAGTCTTCTAACATCACCAAAAGCACCTTTGTTTCGTGATCCAATCTTTGATGGTGCAGCAGATCCAACGATTATTTGGAATGAAGAGGAAAAAGAGTGGTGGATGATCTATACAAATCGAAGGGCAACTGTACATTGTGAGGGAGTAGCTTGGGTTCACGGAACTGATTTAGGAATTGCATTGGATGATCGTTGATAAATGGGCTGGTCAAGCGGTTTATAAGTCAAATGATTGTGAGGTTTGGGAGTACAATACAACGATTCTTGATCAGCCTGGTGAAAAACCTGATGATAAAACATTTGGTTATCATGCAGATGTTCATGTTCAAGGAAAAGAAGCCTTTATTTTTTATTTCACACATCCAGGTAGAAATGAAGAAATTTCATTAGATGAATATGACGCAAAACGTTCGTCTATCCAGGTTGCTAGGTTAACTGTAAAAAATGGCATCCTTACCTGTGATCGAAATGAACCTTTTGATCTTGTACTTTATTAATCTTGCAAAATACACTGTTTTCTAAACTTTTTCGTCTGAAAATTATATATGTCTATTTAAAAATAGTGTATATAATAAGGGGAAAATGGCTGTTTCATTCTCTTTAAGAGGATGAATGTAAGGGTATTCAATGTTAAATAAAAATAATATAATAAATATAATGGGCTAATCAGTTCATTTTTAAGGAGGCATTTATATGTATACTGGTAAAGGAGAAACACATTGGATAATACCTGATGGATATATTCCACCGCTAAGTACTGGAGAATTAGTTAGTCACGAATCCATCTGTATTCTAAATTGTAATCAAAAAGATGCTCAAGTCTTTATTACAATTTATTTTGAAGATCGTGAGCCTATGGAAAGGATTCCAGTTGTGATCCAAGGGAAAAGGAGTAACCACCTTCGAACTTCATCCATAGAATTAAACGGTGAGAAAATACCAGTTGGTGTGCCTTATTCTATAGAAGTAGAAAGTGATCTTCCGATTATTGTTCAATATAGTCGCCTGGACTCTACACAACCTGGACTTGCCTTAATGTCAACAATGGGGTACCCTCTTAAAGCATAAAAATGAACAGGGAAACAACCCTGTTCATTCAAGTCTTTTTACCTTAAATTGAAAGCGGTTACCGTTACTTCTTTGAAATTTCACAGTAATAGAAAACAGACAAAAATAATTAACATTGGAGTCCTAAGATAATGAAAAACTTAAAGCAATGTATTGGTAAAAGATACAATAACTTAAAGATAAAGTATAAGTTAATTATCATTATTTCAACCATCATGGTTGTTTGTTTATCATTCATTATCTTAGGTTTTCAATACGCTTTTAATAGCTATGATGAACAAATTTATCGTAAATCCTCACAAGTTTTAATCATGTCTTCAAACCGGATTGAAGATGAACTAAAAAATATTGAAGAAGTTTCTTATCGAGTATTGGCTGATAATAAAATTCAAAAAGCATTAATTGAAGCAAAGAAAGAGCTGACCAGTTACGATCAATACCAAATTGAAAAGGAAATTAGAGATACTTTGACAAGCTATATAGGGTCTGAGGAATATATTCAATCCATTCATTTATTTGATACAAATGGGAAAGAGTATCAAGCTGGAAAAATTACGGCATCTATTCTCTATGAAAATGCTGATTATCTTGAACAGAAAGCAAAAGAAGGAGATGGAAGAAACATCTGGGTCTCTCTGAAAGAATCCCAAAATACTATTTTTTCAGCAAGGCAGTTAAGGTCATATCAAAATCTCAGTCTAGATAACTTAGGAACATTAATCATTGAGGTATCATTAAATGACATTGTTAAAGAACTTCCAAGGGAGTGGGGAGGACAAGAAGGGCGTATTGCGATTTCAGATGGAGATGATATCTTTTTTGCTGAAGAAACATCTATTCAGCTAAATAAATTAAATTTATCTGTAACGGATGGGCAAGGTTATCAAATTCAAAAACTAAATGGAAGAAACTATTTCGTCACATATTCAAATTCTACGTATGCTAACTGGACGTATTGGAATGTATTACCATTTGAAACGATGTTTGCTAAGGTTACAACGATTAAGTTTATGGTCATTTTTTTATTTTTTATTATTTTATTATCTTCAATCTACTTTTTCATTCGTTTTTCAAAAAGAATTACAGATCCAATTGAAAACTTAGTTTCAGCAATGAAAGTCGTGCAAACCGGTGACTTCAAAGCTGTAGATACGTTAAAACCATCCGAAGAAAAAAATGAAATAGGCATTCTTCACAGAAATTTCATTGTCATGATCAAACGGATAAATGACTTAATCAATGAAAACTATGAAAAACAGCTTCTTATAAAGGATACAGAATTTAAAGCATTGCAATCTCAAATTAATCCACATTTTCTTTATAACACACTTGAATCTATTAATTGGTTAGCGAAGATTAATAAACAGAATCAAATATCAAAAATGGTTGAATCATTGGGCTTTTTGTTAAGGAATGCGATTAGTTTAAAAAATGATGTGATTACCGTTCAAGAAGAAATTGAGATGGTTCAGCATTATATTACAATACAAAAATTCAGATTCGAGGAACGCTTGGATTTTTCTTTAGACATACACGAAGATGTTAAAGGATGTCTTATACCTAAGCTGATTATCCAACCACTTGTAGAAAATGCGATTAACTACGCACTTGAAATGATGATGGAGCCATGCAAAATAAAAGTCTCAGCCTATAAAGAAGGGGAAAATCTGTATCTCTCTGTTGAAGATAACGGACTGGGAATGGACAAAGCAAAACTTGAACAAGTGCGAAAGGGAGAATTTAAGACAAGTGGGAATGGGATTGGGCTTAGTAACATTGATTCTAGAATAAAGTTTGTCTTCGGGTCAAAGTATGGATTGCAAATTGATAGCGAGTTAAATATGGGAACGAAGGTGTTCATTGTCATTCCATATCAAACGAGGTGGAGTTATGTATAAAGTATTACTTGTCGATGACGAGAGAATTATTTTAGAAGGTATTTCAAGTATTATCAATTGGGGAGAGATTGGAACAGAATTAATTGGAACTGCACGTAATGGGTGTGAAGCCTATGATTTTATTATGAGAGAGAAACCGGATATTGTTATTTGTGACATTAAAATGCCGATTATGAATGGTTTGGAATTAGTTACAAGAGTATCGAAAGAATTTCCAGTAATAAAATTTATTATTTTGTCTGGTTTCAACGAATTTGACTATGCTAAGCAAGCGATGGAGCATGGAGTTAAGCATTATCTATTAAAGCCTTGTAATGAAAAGAGCATTGTTGAAGCACTAACAAGTATTATGAATGATTTATCAAATGATGCAAAGAAAGAGCAGTCTCTCTTTGATATGAAGAGTCGGTTGGATCAGATCCAGCCGTATGTGAAAAAGCAGTTGCTTAAGGAATTTATTACAAGTAAGTTAGATAGCAATCAAAGTCTTCAATTTTATGAGAAGCTTTTACGAGTCAATTTTCATGACGAATTTATTAGGCTTATCATTTTCCGTATTGAAGGAGAATATCATTATGAGCATATGTTTGTCATCGAAAACCTTGGGGAAGATCTTTTTTCTGGATCCGTGTTATCAACGAATATAGGAGAATATGCATTATTCCTTGTTGCTGAACAGGATTTTTCAATTCTTCAAGGTAAAATTGAACATTTACGAAATCAGTTCTATAAAATCTATGAAATGCACATGACGGTTGCAATTAGCGAAATGGATTGCATTACAAATGTTAGAAAACTATATTTAGAGGCACTAGAATGTTTAAATCACCGTTTTTATTTAGGGGAAGGAAGCATTATTACGAAAAACGATATTCAGCAGGATACGAAATTAACAGATTATGAGTATGATGGACAAAGCTTATGTCTGTTTATTAAATCCGGAAATATCGAAAAAGTTGAAAATGAAATCTTACTCTTTTTTCATGAACTTGCTAACAAAAGGCTTTCCAACGGATTAGCACGCTCATATGTAATGCAGTTATTTTTAGTGATGATTCAACAAACTGATTCTAAACGGATTCAATCCTATACAGGGAAAATGTCATCATTGTTGGAAATGGATACAATTCAACAAATGAAAGAATTCTTTTTAGCCACTGCAAATGAAATTACTCAACATTATTATGAAAAACATAAATCCAACCACTCAGAGGTTATTCAGAAGATGATGGACCTCGTGGAGAAAAATCTTGCTAATACGGAGCTGTCACTTAAATGGGTCGCAAATAAGGTATATATGAACGCGGACTATTTAGGCAAACTTTTTAAACAGGAAACAGGTGAAAAGTTTTCTAGTTATGTCACACATCAGCGAATCCATAAAGCAATGGAACAAATAGAATTAATGGAAGATATCAAGGTCTTTGCGATAGCTGAAAGCATCGGATTTGGAGATAATCCACAATATTTTAGCCAAGTATTTAAGAAATTTACAGGCTATTCTCCTTCTGAATACAAGAAGGTCAATTAATTAGTCAAACTCACAATCTATTGATCTGGATTGTGAGTTTTTTCATAGGTTGAAATACCCGTAATTAAAAAGAGATAAAACTGTATAAAAAATAGGTATCACAATTCACTGTTTTTTAAACAGAGTTATCTGTTTTTTGCATTTCAAAAGACCTATAAACCTTATAAAATAGGGTTTGTAAGCGGTAACAGAAAAGATAAGGGGGAAGGGAAATGAAGAAATGGTTGTTTGGGTTGTTAGCAGTTGTCATGGTCTTTGCTTTGGCAGCTTGCAGCGGTGGAAGTAATAGTTCTTCTGGAGAATCTTCTGATTCAGGTGGTGGAAGTGAAAAGGAAGAAATCAAACTCCGTATTGCATGGTGGGGATCTGAGCCTCGACATGACTACACATTGAAAATTATTGACATGTATGAAAAAGAAAATCCTGGTGTAAAGATTCAAGCAGAATATGCAAGCTGGGATGACTACTGGAAGAAATTAGCGCCTCAAGCTTCTGCGCAACAGCTTCCTGATATTATTCAAATGGATCTTTCGTATTTTTCGCAATATGCAGAAAATGGACAGTTAGCTGATTTATATCCATATATTGGTAATCAAATTGATACAACAAATTTTACTGAAAATTATATTAACGGTGGAAAAATTGGTGACAAGTTATACGGCTTTAACTTAGGAGTAAACGTTGTAGGTTTTCATTATGATGAAGCACTACTGAAGAAAATTGGTGTTGATTCTTTAGCTGAAGATTGGACTTGGGATGACTATAAAGAAATTGCTGCAAAAGCAAAAGACGCCGGTCTCTTTATGGACACAGGTATGAAAGCGGATGTTTTCTTTAACTACTACTTAAGAACACAAGGTAAGTCTTTATATAGTAAAGATGGTACTGCTTTAGGATATGAAGATGACCAAATGTTTATTGATTTCTTTAGTATGACATCTGGCTTAGTAAAAGATGGTGCTGTTCCAACTCCTGATTACCTTGCTCAATTAAAGGGCTTAGAGGATGATCCGGTTGTAAAAGAGGAAGCATTAGGAATATGGCAATGGTCGAACCAATTCGTTGGTATCCAACAAGTAGCTAATCGACCACTGAAAATTCAAAATATGCCAGGGCCTAACACAAGTGATGGTCTATATTTAAAGCCTAGTATGTTCTGGTCTGTTGCTGAGAATTCCAAACAAAAAGAAGAAGCAGCGAAGTTTATCGACTTTTTCGTAAATAATGTTGAAGCCAACAAATTAAATTTAGGTGATCGTGGTATCCCTGGTTCTTCTGTCGTGAAGGAGGAACTTAAGCCGGTGTTGTCACCAGAACAAGTTCAAGTATTTGACAGTGTTGAATGGGCTGAACAAAATAGCTCAGCATTTGATGGTCCGGATCCAATCGGAGCAGGTCAAATTATTGAACTTCTAGATAGCATATCAGAACAAATGAGTTATGGTCAGTTGAAGGTGGAAGATGCTGCAAAACAATTTAGACAGCAAGCTGAAAGCATATTATCTCAAAATAAATAGTGATTAAAACACTAGTAGCTGGTCATCAAACGATCAGCTACTAGACTTTAAAACATCATCACTATTTGGGAGAAAGGAAATGATCGTATGAGTGCACGCGCCCTAAAACAAAATATGAAAGGCTACGCATTTATTAGTCCCTTTATCATTGGTTTTTTAGCGTTTACGTTAATCCCAATTATTACCTCATTATACTTATCATTCACACAATATAACCTTTTCGCTACTCCAACATGGATTGGTCTTGAAAACTATAAAAAAATGTTCACCGAAGATCCGCGATACTGGCAATCCCTTAAAGTAACTCTTATCTATGTGTTTGCTGGAGTTCCTTTAAGACTTGGGTTCGCTTTATTAATTGCCATGGTGCTTAATACAGCATCAAGAGCTGTAGGTATATACAGAACATTGTTTTATTTACCTTCTTTAATTGGAGGAAGTGTTGCCGTTGCCATTATGTGGCGTAATATTTTTGGTGATGAAGGAATTATCAACTTATTGCTAGCGTTTTTTAGTATTCCAGACGTTCGTTGGTTCGGTGATCCAACAGCAGCACTATGGATGCTTATCTTCTTATCTGTATGGCAATTTGGTTCATCTATGTTAATTTTCTTGGCTGGATTAAAAGGTATTCCAGCGACTTATTATGAAGCGGCAAGTGTTGATGGAGCGAATTTTTGGCAGAAGTTTACGAAAATCACTCTTCCAATGTTAAGCCCTGTAATCTTATTTAATACAATCATGCAAACCATTGCAGCGTTTATGACGTTTGTTCCTGCCTTCATCATTTCGAAGGGAACGGGTGGTCCTTTAGATGGTACACTACTTTACTCACTATATCTATTCATACAAGGATTTGAATTCTTTAATATGGGATATGCTTCAGCAATGGCATGGATCATGCTCATTATTGTGGGAATCCTAACAGCCATTATCTTTGCTACATCGAAGTTTTGGGTTCACTATGAATCGGAAGGAGGGAAATAAGAATGCAAACGAATACAGAAATCAATACAACTACTAAGCGCTTTGAAATACCGAAAGCAAGAAAGCCGAAGTGGTGGATTTATCACATCCTTGTTGGAGGGTTTGCTATTCTTATGCTCTACCCTGTTATATGGCTGTTGATGAGTTCCTTTAAGCCAAGTGATTCAATCTTCGTGACGGCACAATCGCTCATTCCAGATCCGTTTATTCTATCAAATTATGCTCAAGGGTGGGAAGGAATTGGCGGGAACACATTCGCTGTTTTTATTAAGAACACGGTATTTCTTGTTATCGTAACGATGATAGGTCAAGTCATTTCTTCAGCTGTAATTGCTTTCGGATTTGCGAGGATGAGTTTCTTCGGAAAAGGCTTTTGGTTTGCCATTATGATGGTTACACTTATGCTGCCAAATGAGGTTGTTATGATACCTCAGTACATTATCTTTTCAAAATTAGGTTGGCTTGACTCCATTAAACCGATTGCCATTCCGGCATATTTTGGTCACCCGTTCTTCATCTTCCTTTTGGTTCAGTTTATTCGAACAATACCAAGAGAATTAGATGAAGCAGCAACAATAGATGGATGTGGAACATTTAAGATTTTCTATAAGATTATTTTACCATTAATTAGACCGGCGTTAGCTACTGTATCGATCTTTTCATTTTACTGGACATGGGATAACTTACTAGGACCAGTACTCTACTTAAATAGTCCAGATAAGTACACAGTATCTATGGCATTAAATATGTTCTTAAGTAATGAAACAGTTTCAAACTGGGGTGCCATGTTTGCGATGTCGATCGTGTCTTTAATCCCTGTATTTGTTATCTTCTTCTTATTCCAACGACATGTAGTTGAAGGAATTAGTACAAGTGGATTAAAGGGTTAAGCTGTCTAAGCCTAACCCTTTAATTGATAGTTTAAAGAAATTATTAAAAAAGGAATGGTGCAGAGCGATGGAAACACATGGAATGATGAGTAGCGTAAACAACATACTGGAATGGATTTCACGATTAGCACTTTTAAATATATTGTGGATCGGTTTTTCCTTGCTGGGTTTCGTTGTCCTTGGTTTTTATCCCGCAACAGTTGCCATGTTTGCCGTTGTGAGAAGATGGGCAATGGGTGATTTAGAGGCACCGGTGTTTTCACTTTTTTGGGGCTCTTATAAAAAAGAGTTTTTGAAAAGCAATATGTTTGGAGCGGTTCTATCGGTGGTAGGTATTATCCTATTTATCGATTTTCAATTTCTTAAACAAGCTTCTCCAATGGTTCAAAACTTGATGAACGTTCCTTTTTTAATCATTTCCCTTATTTTTGTTTGTTCTTTACTTTATATGTTTCCAATGTATGTTCACTATAACATGAAGGTTTTTGATGTCCTAAAAAATTCATTTTTTGTGATGATTATGAATCCATTCAAAACATTTATCATGCTTATTAGTAGTGTTGGGTTAGTTATTTTGCTTTCGTTTGCTCCACCACTCATGATTGTTTGCAGCGGAAATGTATTAGCATTGGTTATGTCTAAGCCGGCAATGAATGCTTTTAATAGTATTAACCATAAAAATGAGACAGTCCATCAATGAAGAATAAGATTTAGCTAGATAGATTGAACGTAAATGCTTACAATTGAAATGATGAAGAAACCACTGTTTTTTCATCATTTCAATCTGTATTTTTCATTAAAAACTCTACGGAATCCTACTAAACTATAACTATACATGTAAGCATTTACAAAGGATGAATAACTGTGAAAAACACCTATCTCTTAATTCTTATTCTATTTTTATTGTTTTTATTAACCTCATGTCAGTCTAATCAAAATCAAATCGGAAGTGTTGACGATGAAGAACCAATCACAATTAAAGTAGCATGGTGGGGAGGCCACCCCAGACATGAGGAGACGAACGAAATTATTGAGCTCTTTGAAAAAGAAAACCCCACAATTAACGTTGAACCTGTATTCGCAAATTGGGATGATTATTGGAAAAATCTCGCACCTATGGCAGCTGGAAATCAACTTCCTGATGTTATCCAAATGGATATGGCTTTTTTATCACAATACAGTGAAAAAGGTTTGCTTGAGGATTTAACACCATTTATCAAGAACGATACAATTGATACTTCTTCTATCAAGGAAAGTATTGTGAACAGCGGGAAAATGGGCGAGGGGCTTTATGGCTTTACTGTTGGAATTAATGTACTATCCGTTATTTCAAACGAGCAGTTGTTGGATAAAGCTGGTGTTAAAATTAATGATAATACCTGGGCTTGGGAAGATATGGAGCAAATAGCTTTAGACATAAAGGAAGAAGCAAATGTTTATGGATCAAATGGAATGCACCCACCTGATATTTTCTTTCCTTATTATTTAAGGACAAAAGGTGAACAATTTTACAATAAAAAAGGAACAGGGCTAGCATATAAAAATGATCAGTTATTTGTTGATTATTTTAACATGCAGTTAAGGCTGGTCGAAGCAGGGGCATTTCCTACTCCGAATGAGGTAGCTGCTGTTAGGGTGATGGAAGATGACTTAATTGTTAATGGAAAGTCGGCAGTTTCGTGGAATTATTCCAATCAATATGCAAGCTTTGATCAATTAACTGAGTCACCTCTGAAATTAAATTTACCACCTGAGCATTACAAAAATAACGCACTTTTCTTAAAGCCAAGCATGCTATTATCCATACCAAAAAGCTCTAATTATAAAGAAGAGGCTGCTAGATTCATTGATTTTTTTGTAAACAATGTGGAAGCAAATAAAATGATGAAGGGTGAAAGAGGTGTCCCTGTTTCATCTAAAGTTTCTGAAGAAATAAAGCCGATGCTCTCAGGAGAAGAATTGAAAATCGTTCATTATGTTGAGAAAGCAATAGGGATAACAAATGAAATGCAACCGCCAGATCCAACGGGAAGTTCCCAGGTAATTGAAGTCTTAAAAAATATATCAGATGAAATTATGTATAAGAAAATTACACCAGAAGAGGGAGCAAAAAAGTTTAGAGAGCAAGCAAATGAAATTCTACAAAAGGGATGAATTGGAGGATGGAGAGAATGCCAAAATTGCAGTTTGATGAGAGTGAAATGATCGAATTGATAGATAAAGTAGTAAAACGAACATTTGAGATGGATTTTAACTGGGACTGGCCAGGCGGAGTTGCCTTTTATGGGGTAGCGGCTGCTTATGAAGCTACAGAAAAGCAGGAATATATCGATCTATTAAAAGCATGGGTTGATGAAAGGCTTGAGGATGGTTTACCAAAGCTTTCAATTAATGGAGTATCTATTGGCCACACACTGATTACTCTATATAACGTAACAGAAGATGAAAAATATTTAAATGTTATTAAAGAAATGGCAAATTATCTTCAAAATGATGCAGCGCGATTTGCAGATGGTATTTTTCAGCATACGGTTAACTCTGTAAAAGATGTCTTCCCTGAACAGGCTTGGGTAGATACGATGATGATGGCTGGATTATTCCTAGTGAGAGTCGGGAAACTTTTAGATCGCGAAGACTATTTCAGGGACGGATTAAAGCAATACCACGGTCATGAAGAATTTTTACAGGATCCTGTTACAAATCTCTATTACCACGGCTGGGATAATATCGCAAAAAATCATATGTCTTCCATCTATTGGGCGCGCGGAAATGGTTGGGCTGCTTTAACGATGGCGAAGGCTCTTGAATTAATTGAGGTTCAAGATCCGTCTTATATGGTTATTGATTGCTCTCTCCGTGATCAGCTCAGTGCCCTGGTAAGACTTCAAGGTGAAAGTGGTCTTTGGCATACGATCGTTGATGATCCAACCTCGTATGAAGAGATTTCCGGATCAGCTGCAATAGCAGCTGCACTTCTTAAAAGAGGTTCTTTATACAATAAAATCATTCAAAAATCCATTAATGGCATCGTAAATGAGATTGAAGAGGACGGTAAAGTATCTAAGGTATCTGCAGGAACAGCTGTTATGAACGATGCTGATGGCTACAAGGAAGTCCCTTATAAGCGAATTCAAGGATGGGGGCAGGGTTTAACTCTCGTTTTCTTAGCTGAATTAATAAAGAGTAATAGACAAGTGTATAATTAATGTTCTTTGTCTGAGCGGAGGAGATTATATGAAGGATTTATATACGATCTATTTAGCAGGAGATTCAACCGTTGCGAATTGCCCGAGTCATGAGGCACCTATGGCAGGATGGGGTCAAACCTTTCACGAATTTTTTTCTGAGAATGTTCTGATTATTAATAAGGCAATGGGAGGAAGAAGCTCAAACAGCTTTATAGAAGAAGGAAGGCTTGAAGCTATTTTGAACGAAATTCAACCAAATGATTTTCTTTTTATTCAGTTTGGACATAATGATCAAAAATCATATGGAACAGAGCCTTACTCAACTTTTCAAACAAGCTTAACAGAATATATTGTAGGAGCCCGTGC
This sequence comes from Metabacillus schmidteae, assembly GCF_903166545.1. Classification (NCBI taxonomy): domain Bacteria; kingdom Bacillati; phylum Bacillota; class Bacilli; order Caryophanales; family Bacillaceae; genus Metabacillus; species Metabacillus schmidteae. Next base: position 1,789,390 of record NZ_CAESCH010000001.1, read on the forward strand.
TAAAGGAGCAGTTCCTATCTTAATCACTCCTGTTCACCGGAGAAGATTTAATGAAGAGGGAAAGCTTGAAAACTCACTAGGAGAATATCCAAATGCAATGAGGCAGCTAGCAGAAAAACTTGATGTTCCTCTCATTGATTTATGGGCTAAGACGAAGGAATTATATGAGGAATTAGGTATAGAGGGATCTAAGAAACTCTTTACCATCTTTAAACCAAACGAACAGCCGAATTATCCAAATGGAATTGAAGACAATACTCACTTTAGCGAACATGGAGCAAAAGAGGTAGGGAAATTGGTGATTGAGGAGATGAGAGAGCTTCAATTACCTATCGCTGGATATGTTAATAGAGTGTAAGAGCTCTATTTTGTTAGAACCACGGTTTTTCGTGGTTTTTTATAGGATGAAGATATAAGATCTTAATTTTGTAAAGGAGTCAACAAATGGCAAAAAAACTATATCATGGAGCAGCGTATTATCCTGAATTGTGGAATGAGGAAACAATTGAAGAAGATCTTAATTTGATGATAGAAGCAGGTATTAATGTTGTGCGAATCGGGGAATTCGCCTGGTCCTCGATGGAAAAGGAAGAGGGAAACATTGATCTAAGCTTTTTTGTTAATATCATTGAAAGACTATACAATCATGGAATTGAGACGGTTATGTGTACGCCAACACCTACTCCACCAATTTGGTTAACACACAATCATCCGGAAAGATTACATGTTGATGCAAAAGGAAACGTAATGAGCCATGGATCGAGGCAGCATATTTGTACGAACAATGCTTATTTTAGAAAAAGAGCAGCTATCATTACCGGGGAAATAGCAAAAGCTGTAGGCCATTTACCTGGTGTGATTGGTTGGCAACTAGATAACGAGTTTAAATGCCATGTAAGTGAATGTATGTGTGAAACATGTAAAACATTGTGGCATAAATGGTTAGAAGGGCGGTATGGAACAATTGATACATTAAATAAATCTTGGGGAACTCATATTTGGAGTCAATATTATCATTCCTTTGATCAGGTTCCACAGCCAATCTCAACTCCATTTCTTCATAACTCAAGTTTAAGTACAATGTATCAACTTTTTTCATATGAAAAAATTGCTGAATTTTCAGATGAGCAGGCAGCGATTGTCCGTCAATATTCGAAAGCACCAATTACACATAATAGCACAACCTTCTTTCATGTTGATAATGAAAGGTTATACAAGCATCTCGATTTTGCATCATTTGATACGTATGCTGAGCGAAGTAATTTTGCCTCTTATTTATTTAATTGTGATTTATGGAGAAATTTTAAATCAGGTCAAGATTATTGGATTATGGAAACAAGCCCATCACATAGTGCATCACTTGAAAGTTATGCGGCTCCTCATCCAAATGGTTATTTAAAAGCAGAGGCTGTCGCTTCATATGCGTTAGGCGGGGAAGCGTTTTGTTATTGGTTGTGGAGACAGCAACGTACAGGCTGTGAACAGCCGCACGGGTCTGTTATTAGTGCTTGGGGAAAGCCGACTGTTGGTTTTGAAAATGTAAAAGAAGTAGAAGCTGCAAGGAAAGAGCTTGAATCAATCATTACATCAACTAGACCCTTACAAGCGGAGGTAGCGATCACGTATTCAGATAGAGCAAGAGCTTTTATGAAAACAGAGCCACATAAAGATTTAGATTATCGTTCTCTTATCATACCTTTTTACGAGAGAGTGCTCTCTGCAGGTTATCACCGTGATTTGCTTCCTGAGGGTGCGAATTTAAAAGGATACAAATTATTATTCACACCTTTTGTCCACTATGTGTCTAATGATTATCTGCAACAAGCTACAAAATTTGTTGAAGAAGGCGGAATATGGATTGTTGGTCCACTTACTGGAGGAAGAACAGAACACCATACGATCCATACAGATGCAGCGTTAGGAAAGCTTGAGCAATTAGCTGGAGTTGAAACACTTTATACGTATCCAATGGATGGAACTGAAACGTATGGTGAATTTAATGGAGTTAAAGCTCCGTTAAGTTTATGGAGTTCTGTTTTTCAACCTACGGCTGGAAGAGCAGTGGGTACAATATGGGGCGGTAACTCTGATGGAGAAGCTTTTATGACTGAGCACAGATACGGTAAAGGGAAAATTGTCATGCTTGGTTCACTTCCATCAGGAGAATCGGGAGACCTTTTACTAAAGAATCTTATTGATCATTATGCAAAAGAAGCAAATGTACAGCTTAAAACAGATGTCTCAAGAGGCACGATTGTAGCTCCGCGAATTGGAAACGGCGAAACTATTTGGGTGATTGTAAATATGGACGGAGCTGGCGGAACTGTGTCTATACCAGATAGTGGAATTGATAGTGTGACAGGCCAACAGCTTGAGGAGGGTCAATACGAAATTGGACCTTTTGAGCACAAGGTCATCACATTTCGAATGAAAGACGAGCAAACGACTGGGGCAGCTCAGGGAGAAGTGACAATAAGTTAAATCCAGATAATGAACCCCTGATAGAAGCTACTATCAGGGGTTCTACTTTTTGTAAGTTTAGTAGTAGGTACATAGCTGCTTGGAGCGATAAATCAACCACTGCTAGAAATATATCAACCATAAACAGAGAGGAATCCGCCATAATTATTAAAATACCTGCTAATGAAAAGTGAACTCCTCTGTTTTTTAAACGATAAAACCTGTTATCTGCATGTTTTTCCAGACCTATATATTTTAAACTATAAAAGATTTAATTTTATAACCTCCAAAATTGTAAGGGTTTACATTTTTGGAGTACCAGGGGGTGGATTTTTCAAAAAGTGACATGATGTAGATAGCTATCGGCATCAGGGGATTAAAAAATGGGAGGTAATAATTCGTGGGGAAGAGTTTAACGAAAAAGTTTTCTGTATTAACAAGTACGGTGATGTTAACATCGATGTTTAGTGGACTTGCACCATTAGCCACACCATCTGTTACAGCTGCAGAAACTGCGACAAATAACTTAAAATTTGATTTTGGATCTGCTGCAAGTCCTGTTGCAGAAGGGTATAACCAAGTAGCAAATACCTTGGTTTACAGTACTGAAAAGGGGTATGGATTCAGCTCTTCTGTTGATTTTCGTGATAGAGGTGAGCCTGATGCTTTGCTAAGGGATTTTGCCCTTGCTGGCGGGAAGGAATTTAAGGTGGATGTTCCCAACGGGGAATACACAGTTAGAATAAAAACCGGTGATCAAATTGCTTCAAATCGAACAAGCTTCTCGATAGAAGGGAAATCAAATGGGTCCATTTCCTCCAGTGCCGGAAAATTCGAAGAGGTTAAGGCGAATACAGAGGTTACTGATGGACAACTCAATATTGCAATTGGAGAGAACGGGCGAATTAATTCATTAGAAATTATCCCGATGATTGCACCAGATGGCTTAGAGGCAGTGGATAAGAAGCTGGGTGCAGAATCAAGTGTTTCATTAAAATGGAACACGGTTGATGGTGCTAAAAGCTATAATATCTACCGCAAGCTAGAAGAAGAACAAACGGCAACAAAAATTGGAAGTACGGAAAATGGTGAATTCATAGATACGACTGCACAACTTGGGCTTACATACACATATACGGTGACACAAATTAATGAAGAGGATGTTGAATCAACACCAAGTAATGAAGTAACTGTCAATGTATATGATGAAGAAGTCCAAGCTCCAAATGAACCATCAAATCTTGTCCTTTCGAAGGCAACCAATGATTCAGTTGAATTCAAATGGAAAGCAATAGAAGATGCAGTTATGTACTATATTTATCGTTCAAAATCAGAGGATGGATCTTATTCCTTGGTTGGTACATCAACAAAGCCAACATTTGTTGATTCTGTTGCTACGACAACAAATTTTTATTACAAAATACGTGCAGTAAATGTAGGGGGATTTTCAAAAATTTCTTCTCCTCTTAAAACACCAATTGCTAATACAATGGTTCGTCAAATGGAGGAGTTAGGCCGTGATCTTGTTGCCGTTAAGGTAGATGAAGGGGTTTTTATTAGCTGGCGCTTACTAGGTACTGATTCTGAGGATACTGCCTTTAACCTTTACCGTGACGGTAAAAAAGTAAATGATAAACCAATTACATCTAGTACAAATTTTGTTGATTCAAAAGGAACAGTTAATGCTAAATATGAGGTTCGTGAAGTTATAGATGGAAAAGAACAACAAACAGCAGATAAAGCCAATGTATTAAGCAATCAATACTTTGACATTCCTCTGCAAAAACCAGAAGGCGGAACAACCCCTGATGGTGTGGAATACACATACAATGCGAATGACGCAAGCATTGGTGATCTTGATGGAGATGGCGAATATGAAATTATTTTAAAATGGGATCCATCTAATTCGAAAGATAATTCAAAATCCGGATACACAGGTAACGTTTATATTGATGCATATAAATTAGATGGAACGCGTTTATGGAGATTGGATTTAGGTAAAAACATCCGAGCTGGCGCTCATTATACACAGTTCCTAGTATATGATTTTGACGGAAACGGTAAATCTGAAATTGTGATGAAAACAGCAGATGGTACAAAGGATGGACAAGGTACAGTCATCGGAGATGCTGATGCTGATTACCGAAATTCAGGAGGTTACGTTTTAAGTGGACCTGAATATTTAACTGTATTTGAAGGTGCAACAGGTAAAGCGTTAACAACAACGGAATATGATCCAGCACGAGGCAATGTTAGTGATTGGGGAGATGGTTATGGAAACCGGGTTGACCGCTTTCTTGCCGGAGTTGCGTATTTAGATGGAAAGACGCCAAGTATCATCATGGCTCGTGGTTATTACACAAGAGCTGTTTTAACAGCTTATAACTTTAAAAATGGAGAACTGACAAAACTTTGGAATTTTGATAGCAATACCTCCGGAAATGAAGCCTACAGAGGACAGGGGAATCACAGCATGAGTATTGCAGACGTCGATTTTGATGGTAAGGACGAGATTATCTATGGCGCAGCAGCAATTGATCATGATGGAACAGGTTTGCATACGACAGGTTGGGGACATGGTGATGCTCAACATGTAAGTGATTTAGATCCAACGAGACCAGGATTGGAGATTTTTGGCGTACATGAAAACTCAAGTTCACCTTATGGATTATCGTTCCGTGATGGAGAAACTGGTGAAATCATCTGGGGTGTAAAAACAGGCAGGGATACAGGTAGAGGTGTATCAGCTGATGTAGATCCCCGCTATCCAGGTGCAGAAGCTTGGGCAATTGGTGGAGCGTGGAATGATCGAACAGGCGGAATGTATTCAGCAAAAGGCGAAAAAATCAGTACAAACATCCCAACATCAAACTTTGCAATTTGGTGGGATGGAGACTTACTTCGTGAATTGTTAGACCATGATTTTGATGAAACACAAGGCAGCCCAACATATGGTTTAGGTACAGCAAAAATTGATAAATGGAATCCTGAAACAAATAGTCTGGATAATTTAGTAACAGATTCTGAAGTAACATCAAATAACTGGACAAAAGGAAATCCTGCCCTTCAAGCTGATTTATTAGGAGACTGGAGAGAGGAAGCAATTTGGAGATTAAACGATAGCAGTGCATTGCGTGTTTATACAACAACTGCTGTGACAGAGCACCGTATCCCAACTCTCATGCATGATTCCCAATATAGGGTTGCTATCGCATGGCAGAATGTAGGATATAATCAACCTCCACATCCAAGTTACTTTTTAGGTCAGGACATGGAAAAACCACAGTTCCCGGCTATTCATACGGGGAAAGTCGAACGAGTTGGTGTTCAAGTTAACCCTGAAGTAATTAATGTAAAAAGTAAGGGTGGGGAAAACTCTGTTACGATTAAAGTAGACTTCACATCCAATAATAAAGGAAATATTAAAGCCGTTAAACTACATGTAAATGGAAAAACCATTTTTGGAAATGTAAGTGGAAATAGTAAGAAGGCTACAATTAAAGTGAACCGTCAAGAAATTATAGCTGCATTAGACAACATAAAAGGTGAAGTTGAAGTATCTTTAACAGGTTACCTTGATTCAGGTGTAACCATAACTGGAAGTGACAGGCTGACCGTTAAGTAAATTTAGCTGTTTAGAGAGAGGGTGACTCAAAAGGTCGTTAAACGACGACTTTTTGAGCACCTTTTTTTCTTATTTGTTGAAAATTTCTATATGCTTTTCTAACTTTTTAATACTATGTTCAATCTGTTCCGAAGTAATCGGTGTTTCTTTCAGTTTTTCTTCTCGCTCCGCGGAAGGGGCGGACTTTTCCTCTTCATCAAGGATGTGCTCAATTTGTAAGCGAGTTGACGATATTTGTCATCTAAACTTCTTCGTATTTCTCAGTGGCTTTTCTTCAAACAAAAGTATATTGATTTGCATTTGGTTCTATTTTCGTCCCATCAAAAAAATAGTGTTCTAGCTTTACTAATCCTTTTTCACGCAGTAACTCTACAATTGAAAAGAAGACTTGGTAGATAAATGGTTTTGAGGGATGAGAATTTCAAGGTCTAATGGAAGAACTAACTGATTCATGTTATAATTAACGGAAGAGATATGTTCATATTTCATAAAAAGTCGTTCCTTTCTTGGCTAATTTGGTGTGGTAACTAAATTATACAAAATGGGACGATTTTTTTGTTGTTTAATTATTCTTAAAAAAGACTGTTTCCGTAGGAGTGTTGCTTCTATGAATACAATTTTAGTTCGATAGTGGAATGGAGCGTAAGACACTTGACTCCTGCGGGAAGTGAGGAAAGGCTGAGACCCCACAGCCGAAGGCGAGGAGGCTCAGCTTCCTCCCCGCGGAAAGCAAGTGTCTGGAGCGCAATGGAACGTCCCGGTTTTTACGTTTGTCTGAGTTAAAAGATCAAAGTATGAAAAAAGGCTAACCCAAGGTGTAAAATCTAGACTTTTGGGTCGGCCCCTTTTCTTTTTAAGGGTTAACAACACTGTTTTTCTGAGGAAAATAACGGTTTTTTTTATATGAATCAACTAGCATAGTCCTTATAATGGGCATTAGTTTCATTTTTTGAAAGTGCTTACAAAAAGGAGGATCATTGTTTTCTAGTAAGTTCTTTTACAGAACAAAAAGAAAAAGTTACTTAAGCATTAGATGACCTACTATTTTTCTATTTACTCTCGCAATTGTCCCCATCAAGTAATCAGTACACTTTTTCTATACCCTAAATAAGCGAAAGGTGATGAAGAAAGCTTGAAAAAACATTCTTTAACGAAAACACTTTTATCCTTATCAATCGCAGCTCCTCTTGTAATGACTGGTTTTCAAAGTGGTACATTGGCATCTGTACCTAAAGCAAATCACAAAAATGCAGTTCAACTGGAATATCTCGACAGAGGGCTGGTAGCTGCAAGGACATCAGAAGGAATCTTTTTAAGTTGGCGACTACTCGCAAGTGAAGTCTCTGGATATTCTGACTCGGGGTTAACGGGTGTAAATTTCCATGTGTATCGTGACGGGAAAAAGATCGGAACTGTTAATGACAGTACGAACTTTTTAGATGAAAAGGGGACAGCAACATCAAAATACTATGTGTCAGCTGTTAAAGACGGAAAAGAAATAGATCAAAGCAGTAACGCATCACCTTGGAAAGATACATATTATGATCTAAAACTTAAAAAGCCGGCTGACGGAGTCACTCCTAGTGGTGAAGCATATTCCTATAGAGCCAATGATATGAGTGTCGGTGATGTTGATGGCGACGGACAATATGAATTTTTTGTAAAGTGGGATCCATCTAACTCAAAAGATGTATCACAAAAAGGGTATACGGGAAATACGTATATTGACTGCTACACTTTTGATGGAAAGCTTTTATATCGAATTGATCTTGGAGTCAATATTCGGTCTGGTGCCCATTATACACAATTTTTAGTGTATGACTTTGACGGTGATGGAAAAAGTGAGTTGATGTTCAAGACAGCTCCTGGAACAAAAGTAATCAATTATGATAAAAATGGGCAAGTAACCTCGGAAAAATACATAACTATGCTAAAAGAAGACCAAAAAGCAGGTTATAGCAACCAAGATGACTATCGGATGAGCAGTGAAGATTATTATAACCATGTAGTGGATATGTTTAAAAATTGGCATAATCATGAAGAAGTTGTTAATGGAAATTGGCCGGCAACCCTTGAGGAATGCTTTGGAATTGAAAAGCAATATGATTATCCATTATCGACTGAGGATGCTGAAGCACTGGCTGATTACTTTATTGATGAATATGCTCCAAGTCGAAGTACACGCAACGACTTAAGAGATTTTGAAGGGTTTATTGTAAAAGGTCCTGAGTACTTAACCGTTTTCGAAGGAGAAACAGGAAAAGAGCTTGAAACAATTCGTTATAAACATGAACGTCATGACGATGGCTTGATGTGGGGAGATTATGCCATGTCCAGAATCGAGCCTGGTAATCGCGTTGACCGCTTTTTAGCTGGTGTTGCCTATTTAGATGGTCAAAAACCTTCTGCTATCTTCTCAAGAGGCTATTACACAAGAGCAACAATGGTGGCTTATACTTGGGATGGAAAGCACTTGAAAGAACAGTGGGATGTTGACAGCGGTTGGACACCAATGACAAATCCGTTCAATGACGGACCACATGGACGATTAGGTACAAGTGAAGAGTATGGAACTCTTACAACTCAAGGTGCTCATTCATTAAGTACTGCAGATGTGGATGGAGATGGAAAACAGGAAATTGTTTACGGATCTGCTACAATTGATCATGATGGTTCATTATTATATAGCTCAAGTGATGTGATGCCACCGGAAAGTGCAACCCCTGGAGTAACAGCAGGTTTAGGTCATGGTGATGCGTTACATGTAACAGATATTGACCCTGAACGTGACGGGCTTGAAATCTTTATGGTTCATGAAGGTGGTAGATATGCTCCTTATGGCTATGCCCTTCGTGACGCAGCAACAGGAGAAGTAATCTATGGTGGATATACAGGAAAAGATACCGGTCGAGGTATGATAGGTGATGTTGATCCTGACCACAAGGGGCTTGAAACATGGGCAGTTGGTCTTTGGACAGCAAATGGTTCAAAAATCAATACATCAGGTCCAGGAACAAATATGAATATAAAATGGTCGACTGACATGACGATTCAAATTGTAAATGGATCAATCGATGAAACTCCTACCATCCAAGATTGGAAAAAAGGGACAGTATTAACAGCAACAGATACAAGAACAAATAACCATACAAAGGGAAACCCTTCCTTAGTTGCTGACATTTTCGGTGATTGGAGAGAAGAATTGCTCGTTCGAACAGAGGATAGTGAGGCGATCAGAATTTACATAAGTTCTGAGGTTACAGATCGAAAACTTTATACATTAATGCATGACCCACAATATCGAACAGGTATTGCATGGCAAAACGTAGGCTATAATCAGCCATCCTATACAAGTTATTATTTTGGTTCAGATACAGATTGGAGTAAAGTGCCAACTCCAGAATTGTCTATGCCTGGTGAAGTTACTGCACTAAAAAACACACTGAATATGTATGTTGAAAAAGGTGAGGTAAGAGGATCTCTTGTACGTAAGTTGGAAAATTCTTTAAAGCAGGCTCAGCATCATATTGACAAAGGTTCAAATAAGAAAGGTATTTCATTCTTAGAAAAGTTTAACAAAGAGTTAAATGCCAAGAACGCAGAGAAGAGTGTTTCTAACAAAGCAAAGTCTATCCTAATTTCTCAGGCTGAAACACTAATTGAAAATCTAAAATAAACATGAGGGTCAAAGTATGAAGGTATGTGCTTTGACCCTTTTGGTAGAGTCGAATATTGCCAGATGATAGATTATTGGCAAAAGTTGATAGATTCTTAAAAAGAGGTGTCCAGCATGCTGAAAAAAAATGATATTCGTATACGTGATCCATTTATTCTCCCTGATTCCAAGACAAAAACGTATTATTTATACGGAACAACAGATGAAAATGTGTGGAAAGGGAAGGGAACTGGCTTTAACGTATATAAAAGTAAAGATTTAGAAAACTGGGAAGGACCTTACTCTGCTTTTAGACCTGCTGAAAGCTTTTGGGCAGATCATCATTTTTGGGCACCAGAGGTTCATCTATATAATGAAAAATATTATATGTTTGCGTCATTTAAGGCTGAAAATCAATGTCGTGGAACTCAGGTTCTTATTGCTGATCAACCGCAAGGACCATTCACTCCATTAACGGATGAGCCCATTACTCCCAGAAATTGGGAATGTCTTGACGGAACGTTATATGTTGATGATACCGAACAGCCGTGGTTAATCTTTTGTCATGAATGGCTGCAAGTACAAGATGGGGAAATTTGTGTAATCAAGCTTTCCAAGGATTTAAGAACAGCCATTAGTGACCCTGTCCTATTGTTCAAAGCAAGTGAAGCAAAGTGGACTGTACCGGCTCATGACCAAAATTATGTTACAGATGGTCCTTTTTTGTATCAAACAAAAAAGGGAGAATTACTGATGTTATGGTCCAGCGGAGGAAAAAATGGCTATGCCATAGGAGTATCATACTCGCAAACAGGAAATATAACAGGGCCTTGGATTCATCATGAACAAGAATTATTTCAAAAAGATGGTGGACATGGGATGTTATTTCACACCTTTGACGGACAGCTCATGTTAACGATTCATTCACCAAATCAAACACCAAACGAGCGTCCTGAATTTTTTCAAATGAAAGAAGACATCAATGGACTTATCAAAAAAGAGGCAAATAATCATACAGGAAAATATTGAAGTATTTTCCTGTATCATCTATAATGAAGTTAAATGTTAACGTGTGCATTATTGAGTTACTATGTGATTTAATAGATTCATTGTTTTGAATTCAATAAAATGTTCACGTTTTCAATCAAACAAAGGGGCTGAAGAATTTGAGTACGTTTATGGGAGAGAATTTTTTATTATCAAATGATGTAGCGGTAGAATTATATCATCAATATGCAAAAAACTTACCAATCATTGATTACCATTGTCACCTTAGTCCACAGGAAATTTATGAAGATAAAAAGTTTGCTAACATCACTGAAGCATGGCTATATGGAGACCATTATAAGTGGAGAGCGATGAGAGCGAATGGAATCGATGAGGATTATATTACAGGTAATGCGAGTGATTATGATAAGTTTCTAGCTTGGTCAAAAACAATACCAATGACAATAGGAAACCCGCTTTACAACTGGACACATTTAGAACTTCAACGATTCTTTGGTATATTTGAAATATTAAATGAAAAAACAGCTCCAATGATATGGGAAAAAGTAAATGAATTATTAAATCAAAAAGAGTTCTCTGTTAGAGAGTTAATTAAAAAGTCTGGAGTTGAAGTCATCTGTACAACAGACGATCCAACCGACTCACTAGAATTTCATCAAAAGCTAAAAGCTGCCGATGACTTTGATGTTCAGGTGTTACCAAGCTTCCGACCTGACAAAGGGTTAGAAATTAATCGTGATACCTATTGTGGATGGGTTAGTAAGCTATCTGAAGTATCAGGCAAAGAGATTACAAGTTATGATCAGTTTTTATCAGCACTTGAAGAAAGAGTCGAGTTCTTCCATTCCCTTGGTGGAAGAGTATCAGATCATGCAATTGACACTGCTATGTTTATGAATGCTGACAAAGAGGAAGTCGATGCCGTCTTCCAAAAGGCACTGGCAGGTGAAAAAGTAACATTAGAAGAAGAAATGAAATATAAATCTTATACACTTGTTTTCTTAGGGAAAAAATATGCAAGCTTAGGATGGGCGATGCAATTACATATTAACGCCCTACGAAATAATAATACGAGAATGGTTGAAATATTAGGTCCTGATACAGGGTTTGACTGCATGAATGACGATCTTATCGCAAAACCGTTGGTTCAGCTGCTTGATGCACTGGATAAGGAAGATGCACTTCCAAAAACCATTCTTTATTCATTGAATCCTAGAGATAACCAGGTGCTTGCTAGTATTATCGGAAGCTTCCAAGGCGGTGGGATTAAAGGGAAAATCCAATTTGGTACAGCATGGTGGTTTAATGATCATAAAGAAGGAATGCTGGATCAAATGAAGGCACTTGCAAATGTAGGGATCTTCAGTCAGTTTATTGGAATGTTAACAGATTCAAGAAGCTTTTTATCTTATACAAGACATGAATATTTTAGAAGACTTGTTTGTATGTTAATTGGAGAATGGGTGGAAAGTGGAGAAGTACCGCATGATCAGGAATTACTCAGTCAAATTGTTCAAGGAATTTCCTATCATAACGCGAAAGAATATTTTCAGTTTGAGGAACTGATGGTACGAGGGTAAGGTATGTGATACCCTAATTGAAAAGGAACTTGAAAGTAGGTATTGAAGTGGGAGTTACAATCAAGGATATTGCAAAAATCGCAAATGTCTCACACACAACCGTGTCACGCGCACTTAATAATAGTCCGCTAATTAAGGAAAAAACAAAACAGAAAATCATTCAAATTGCCAATCAATTAAATTACTCACCCGATGTGCATGCAAGAAGCTTGGTTTTACAAAAATCATATACAATTGGATTGTTTTTCACAAGTATATCGAATGGGACATCTTCCAGTTTTTTGTCTGAAACAATTAAAGGTGTGAATACTGTCATTGATGAAAACTATAATTTATATATAAAGGGAATCCAGGATATGAAGGATTATTCCATGATTACCCGTAAAAGATTTGATGGCATTATCTTAATGAGCCAAAGCGATATTGACAATGCCTTTATCTATCATGTGATGGAAAAAGAAATACCGCTAGTGGTTTTAAATAGACAAATCGAAGAGCGCTCTGTAGTAAATGTGCTATCAAATGACCAAGAAGGTGTGTATGAGGCAGTTCAGTTATTCATTAAGCATGGACATCGTCATATTGCGATCATTGAGGGTACTCCCCATTTTAAGTCTGCGCAAGAACGAAAGGAAGGCTTTTTAAAGGCATTAATGGAATGTCAGCTACCGATTCTCCCTGAGTATATGGTAAAGGGTAATTATAATATGGAAAGTGGCTATGAAGGGATGAAAACATTATTAGCTCTCGACAATTGCCCTACTGCTGTTTTTTGTTCTAATGACGATATGGCAATTGGTGCGATGAAAGCGATAAATGAAGCAGGGCTTGCTATTCCAGCTGATATTTCAATTATAGGGTTTGATGATATTGGATTCTCAGAGTATACCTCTCCAGCGCTTACGACGGTGAAAAGACCAATTGAGGAAATTAGTATCGCAGGGGCTGAAAAGTTGTTACAAGTATTGGATGCAGGTAACGATGAGGAAGGACCAGTTTTTCTTACAACAAATGTTGTAAGTCGGCATTCAGTTGCCGATGTAAAGTCGAATAGTTGAGCTTTTGTCATGGGCTCAGCTATTTTTTCAAAAAAGAATGTTAACGTGTGCATGAATGAACCGGGAGGTACGGAGATGGATCAGTTATCGAAAAAAATAGTAAGTGAGTATACCACATTTCCTGAAAAAGTATTGCAATTCGGAACAGGTAATTTTTTACGTGGATTTACCGATTGGCAAATCCATGTCATGAATAAGAAAAACTTGTTCAATGGCCAGGTTGTTGTTGTTCAATCCACTAAAAAAGGTGCAGTTGATACCATTAATGAACAAGACGGTTTATATACATTGTATCTGCAGGGAATTAAAGAAAATAAGCCTGTAAGTGAGCATGAAATCATTGATAGTATAAGTCGGGGGATCAATATTACCAACCAATATGATGATTATTTAAAGTTAGCTGAAAATCCGGATTTGCGATTTATTGTTTCAAATACAACAGAGGCCGGTATTCAATATCGTGAAGAAGATCTTCTAACAGATCGCCCTCAAAAAAGTTTCCCAGGTAAATTAACTGCCTTCTTATATAAACGTTACCAAGCTTTTCAAGGGGACAAAAATAAAGGCTTTATTATCTTTCCATGTGAACTAATCGAAGATAATGGAAATGAACTGAAAAAAATTGTGTTTGCCTACGCGGACGCTTGGAACTTGGAATCCGGTTTTTCCCAATGGGTTGAAGAGGCGAATACATTTTGTAATACATTAGTCGATCGCATAGTCCCTGGATATCCAAAGGATTCAATTCAAGAAAAAACAGAGGAGCTTGGCTATATTGATCAATTAATGGTCGTAGGAGAACAATTTCATCTTTTTGTTATTGAGGGACCATCATTTATTAAAGAAGAATTTCCAGCGGAGCAGGCAGGTCTATATGTGCATGTTGTTGATGATTTAAGCTCTTACAGACTAAAAAAAGTGCGCATCTTAAACGGTGCCCATACTGCAATGACACCTGTTGCTTATTTATGTGGTGTTAATACTGTTTGTGAAGCAGTGACAAGTGATCTAACAAAGCAATTTGTTGAAAAAGTGATCTATGAAGAAATTATCCCAACCTTACCTTTTTCAGATGAAGATTTGTCCCAATTTGCAGAAGATGTTCTAAATCGCTTTAAAAATCCATTTATTCACCACTATCTATCTAGTATTTCCTTAAACTCAGTTTCTAAGTTTCAAGCACGAATTTTACCAACTTTAGTTGATTATATTGAAAGATTTGGTGAGTTACCTAAAGCAACTGTATTCTCGTTAAGTGCATTGCTGTATTTTTATAAAGGAAAGCGTGGGGATGAGTCGATTACACTTGTCGATGATGAATCTACTTTACACTTATTTACCGAATGTTGGTCGTTATATGCAGACAACATCCAAAAACTTGCTTTAACAATTCTTTCTAATGAGAAGCTATGGGGAACGAATTTATCAAAAATTCCTCATCTAACTGAATCAGTAGCGACTCAGTTAAAGACCATTAATCAATACGGAATGACTGAGGCATTAACACAATTCTTGCAACAAAAGGGTGAGAAAAATGAAAGCGTTTATTAAGATAAAGGAAACTGATAATGTTGCAGTAGCGATTCAGAAAATTGATCAGGATCAGCTACTTGAAATAGACGGTTCCACGATCCAATTAAAAGAGACTGTTAATAAAGGACATAAATTCGCATTAAAGCCAATCCTTAAAGGGGAAAATGTCGTCAAGTACGGTTTTCCTATTGGGCATGCTACACAATCTATTGAAGCAGGAGAATGGGTGCATACTCATAATACAAAAACAAATTTATCAGGTGTAGAAGAATATGAGTATGCTCCAAAGTTTCAAGCGGAACAAATTTCAAAAAATAATGCTACTTTTAAAGGATTTAGAAGGAAGGATGGAAGGGTTGGGATCCGTAATGAGCTTTGGATAGTTCCAACGGTAGGATGTGTAAATGGAATTGCTGATCAAATGATACGGGTATTTCAGGAAAAAGTCGGAAATATTACTCCATTTGAACATATTCAAGTGCTAAAGCATAATTACGGATGTTCTCAGCTTGGAGATGATCATGTTAATACAAGGACAATTTTAGGTAATGCTGTTAAGCATCCAAATGCAGGTGGGGTATTAGTATTAGGGTTAGGCTGTGAAAACAACGAGATTAAGGAATTTAAAGAATCATTGGGGGATTTTGACTCTAATCGAGTAAAATTTCTAAGTTCGCAGGATGTCTTAGATGAGGTAGAAGAAGGAGTAAAGCTATTACTTGAAATTTTCGAAAATGCCAAAGACGATCAGCGTGAAGAAATTCCTCTTTCAGAATTGAAAATTGGACTAAAATGTGGGGGCTCAGATGGCTTTTCTGGAATTACTGCAAATCCATTGTTAGGTCAGTTTTCAGATTATTTAGTTGCTCAGGGAGGAACAACAGTCTTAACTGAGGTCCCGGAAATGTTTGGAGCGGAAGAAATATTAATGGAGCGAGCGAAGGATGAAAAGGTCTTTCACCAGATCGTTGACCTTATCAATGATTTTAAACGATACTTTGAACGTCATGATCAGCCGGTTTATGAAAATCCATCTCCAGGTAACAAAGCAGGAGGTATCACTACTCTTGAGGATAAATCTCTTGGTTGTACACAAAAAGCGGGTACATCACAAGTTGTCGACGTCCTAAAATATGGAGAGACTCTAAAAACGAGTGGACTAAATCTATTAAGTGCCCCGGGTAATGACTTAGTGGCTTCGTCAACTTTAGCTGCAGCTGGTTGTCAATTAGTCTTATTCACTACTGGAAGAGGAACACCTTTAGGTACATTTGTACCAACGATAAAGATCTCAACAAACACACAAATTTATGAAACTAAGCCGCACTGGATTGATTTTAATGCAGGAACACTTATCGATGGGCAATCACAGGAAAAGCTGCTTGAAGATTTTATTTCATATGTCATCAAGGTTGCGAGTGGCGAAAAAGTAAATAATGAGAAAAATCATTTTAGAGAAATTGGTATTTTTAAAACCGGTGTGACATTGTAAATAAAAAGCTTCATTCGAAACATGGGACAGTTTGAATAATCAAACTGTCCCATGTGTGTTTATTTTGTTAATTCTGTCATTAGTTTGAGCGCATTATCCTTCTTATCCGCATCTACTCTGATAGCCGCAATTCTTTTGTTTTCTTTTACCTCAACCCCTTTAAATAGAGATTGATTATCAATTACTACACCATAAATTTGTTCTGTTTCATCTTCTGGTGATTTTCCATAAATAAGGTGATCCTCTGATACCTGATCTTTAATAGAAGATTCAAGTGGCTGAAATAATTCAAGCTGCACGAGCTGTTCAAAATTTTCTTCACCGACAATGTATACATCTGATTGATCTTGCATAAGTGTAATCACACTCTTTTGCTGATTACCTGCATCCATTGTGTCGTTAACTTCTGTTGGTGCATAACTAGAGTTTGTTGTGACTCTCTCCCACGAAGGAAATATAGAAAGGACATTTTCTGAAACAGGAGAAACATCACTTCCAAGTGAAAAATAATCACCGTATAGCATAATGCCAAGGTCTTCAGGGGGAAGACTAGCTAACTCTTTTTTCTCTTGATAATTATTTACAAATGTTTGGATAAATGAACCGACTAAAATAAGTAAAATGATGGCCCCGGCAATGTGTAATTTATGATAATGAAGAAAGTGTTGGAGCTTATCCTTAAATGTTTTGTCTTCTTCTTTAGTGATGGAACCGTATACATTTATTTGTTTAATAGTATTATAGGCATCCGTTATTTTGGCCATATCAAATGGTTTTTCATCATTCGGTACACCTTGGAGGGCCCGATCTCTTTTGATCCATGTCATGTATTGCTTTTCAACTTCATCCATTGTTGAGTTTTCTGGTAGTTCCAATAGTTTGTAAGCTTCTTTTACATCCAATAAATTGCACCTCACTTTTCATGTTCGCTACTAGGTTGAAAGGAAATGGTAGATAAATGATCGATACTATAAAGATATCTTAAATTGGTGATTTTTGCACTACTTATATAACAAAAAGGAAGAAAGAAAACTTTGCTTTGTACTGACACAGGGTGACCGGATATTTAACAGTGGAAAATTCAGGCCGAAAACGAAATGAGAACATCTACGACCTTTGACTGAGGAAAATATCATCCATTTACATGAAGGAGAAATTTTTCTTTTCATGTATAGTAAAAACAAGGAGGGATCATGTCATGATTACCGTTGCTATAGTTTCCAATAATCCTCATATTAAAAAAAGTTTGAGTTTACTTATTAAAACTGATCCTGGTCTAACCATCATGGAAGGTCAAGATATCGAAATAGATAAGAAAGTAGTGATGCTTGTTGATACAGAAGTAGTAGATTTAGAGGATCACCTTGAGCAATTTTCTAAAGATGTTCCAATTATTTTATATAGTCATTCTAAGGAATTTTTAGATATTAATGATTTGCTGAATAGATACAAAGTCAAATTCTTTAATGTGTACACAAAACCGGAATGTATTTTACAACTTATTAAGGAAGCATATTGTTGATGGTTGCTATAGCAACTAAGATTTTTACCCATTAATTTAGGGAAAGGAGAAACATGATGGAACAAAAAATTACAGATATTACAATCATTGGTGGCGGACCTACAGGATTGTTTTCAAGTTTCTACGCAGGTATGAGAAAAATGTCGGTGAAAATAATAGATAGCTTAGGACAATTAGGTGGTCAGGTTGCAGAATTATATCCTGATAAATATATTTATGATATCGGAGGCTTTCCAAAAGTTCTTGGCAAGGATTTTATTGAAAATTTAATTGAACAAGCAAATTATGCTTCACCTGACGTATGCTTAAATGAAACAGTATTAACGATATCTAAAAAAGAGGATGTTTTTACACTAACAACAACGAAAGGTGAACACTATACAAAATCAATCTTAATCACCGGAGGAATAGGTGCATTTGAGCCAAGAAAACTAAATGTAGAAAATGCAGCTACATATGAAGGCAAAAACCTACATTACTCTGTAAAAGATCTAAATGAATTTAAAGGATCGAAAGTACTTGTCTGTGGTGGTGGAGACTCTGCTCTAGATTGGTCATTAATGTTAGATGGTTTTGCTAAGGAAGTAACATTATGTCATAGAAGAGCAGAATTTAAAGCACATGAAAGCAGTGTAGATAAATTACATGAATCGAATGTGTCTGTAAAGATTCCTTATGCTGTCAAAGAACTTATTGGAAATGGTGAAAAAATAACACAAATTGTACTTGTAAGTAAGGATGGTAACGAAGAAATAATTGAAGTCGACCATGTGATTGTCAATTATGGAAATATCACATCAATAGGGCCAATTAAAAGCTGGGGCTTAGATATGGAGAAAAATTCAATTATTGTAAATTCAAAAATGGAAACAAATATCGAAGGCATTTATGCTGCAGGGGATCTTGCGACATATGAAGGAAAGGTTAAATTGATTGCAGTAGGGCTGGGAGAAGCACCAATTGCCATTAATAATGCAAAAAAATATATTGATCCTTCATCAAGAGTTCAGCCTCTTCACAGCACAAGTGTGTTTAAATAGGAGGTAGGTAGCGTGAAACTTGTCGGTGTATCAGGTTCACTAATTGGTTCAAAAACACCAAAGGCAGTTTATGAAGTTCTTATGGCAGCAAAATCTGCTGATCCCACAATCGAAATTGAGTTAGTCGATCTAAAGGAATACGAAGTTGAATTCGTAAATGGAACACCCCTTAGTTACTATAATGACGATACAATCAAGGTTGTAAACACCATTCAAAACGCAGACTTTCTTATTTTTGGTACACCAATTTACCAAGCTTCCATTACCGGAGCATTGAAAAACTTATTTGATCACCTGCCAATTGATGCTTTTAAATCGAAAGTTACAGGAATGATTACGACAGGTGGTACCGATAAACATTTCTTGGTCACGGAATATCATTTAAAGCCAATTTTAAGTTACTTAAAAGGTGTCGTTCCTGTAGGGAATGTATTTGTGCAAAATGATGATTTTAACGAAGAGAATGAAATCAAAAATGCCGAAGTAATCGGTCGTATTAATAAATTGGCTGAGGAAATGATTCTTTTACAAAAAGCACTAAATGGGAAATAATAACCTTAGTACTTCAATCTCTTGAAATAAGAATTGAAGTTTTTCTTTTGCTTTCAATCTATTAATGGAAGGTGTAGGATAGATAGAGGAAATTGTAAGATGAGAGGTGTAAGAAATTATATGCTACATAATCCAACAGGAAAAGAGCGGTTGGCATTAGCTTTTCTTTTAAGTTCACTAGGTATATTAGGACCGCTCAATATTGATATGTATTTGCCTAGTTTTCCAGATATCGCTGGAGATTTGGGAGCTCGTGCTTCGCTTGTACAGCTTAGTTTAACAACTTGTTTAATTGGCCTTGCCATTGGTCAAGTAATTGTCGGTCCAATAAGTGATGCACAAGGTAGACGGAAACCCTTAATGGTTTCACTATCACTATTTGCACTATCATCACTTTTTTGTGCGATTGCACCGAATATAATTGTATTGGTTATTGCCCGTTTCCTACAGGGACTTACAGCATCAGCTGGTGTTGTTCTGTCGCGTGCTGTAGTAAGAGATGTATTTAGTGGAAAAGAGTTAACAAAATTCTTTGCGTTATTAATGGTTATTAATGCGACAGCTCCGATGTTGGCTCCGATCGCTGGTGGTGCTATCTTGTTATTACCCTTTGCAAGCTGGCATACCATTTTCTATTTTTTAAGTATACTAGGCATTATTATTGTGACAATTATTTCATTAAAGTTGCCGGAAACTTTACCAATTGAGAAGCGAATGCCAAGCACAGTAGGTCATTCTGTTCGTACGATGGGAAGTTTAATTAGAGATCGTTCATTTATTGGGTATGCCCTGACAGTCGGGTTCATACATGGTGGAAGTTTTGCCTACGTTTCAGGGACACCTTTTGTCTATCAGGGTATATATGATGTTTCTCCACAAGCATTTAGTATTTTATTTGGAATTAATGGATTAGCCATTATTTCAGGAAGCTTTATGATTGGACGTTTAGGTGGAATTTTTCATGAAAAAAGCTTGCTTCGTGTCGCTGTTATAACAGCTGTCACTGCAACGACTGTCCTTTTAATCATGACGATTATGAAAGGCCCGCTTGCAACACTTGTCATTCCGATTTTTATCTATATGACATCAATGGGAATGATTTTGACAAGCTCCTTTACCCTTGCGATGGAAAAGCAAGGACATCGAGCGGGAAGTGCCAGTGCATTATTAGGCTTGCTGCCGCTTTTATTAGGATCTTTTGTTTCTCCACTAGTTGGCATAGACGAAACAACAGCAGTGCCGATGGGTGCTACGTTATTTCTTACTTCACTGATCGGATCGGTCGCATTCTTTACATTAACAAAACAACGAGAAAAAGTTTTAGATCTAAACACAGAATCGGGGACATAATGTCTCCGATTTTTTTGAAATGGGAGTATAGTTTTTTGTCGAATGATAGATTTTTAAGAAAGTTGATAGATTTCTCACCAAAGTTGATAAATTACCAGAAAAAATTGATAGATTTTAGTGGTTGAAAGGTTAAATGCCTTTTATGAACGTTACTTATCCAATCTACTTTCAAAGAGCATCCTATATTCGGTAGGTGTCATTCCCTCCTGTTCTAAAAAACGCTTATTAAAATAGCTAATACTAGGATAACCTGCCTTTAGTGCGATATCCTTTATGGTCATATCTTTTTTGTCCAATAGCCATTGCTTGCTCATTTGCAGGCGGCAAAGGGTAATGAATTGCATCGGAGTCATTTGAGTAGCTCTTTTAAATAAACGGCAAAAATAATAAGTACTAACACCTGTTTGTTCAGCCCAGTATTCCAGTTCAAATGGTTCACACGCTCTTCTTTGCATACTTGGTAAGAGTGTTTGAATCCGATCATCTAATTCCTGTCTTCGAACAGAAGTTTTTGGGGAGGCGTTTGTGATAAATTCCATTAAAAAAGTATATGTCAAAATGGAAAGCTGCAGTAAATGCAAAAAACTATTGCTTTCTGCTTCACTTAAAAGCTGTTCATGAGCTTTTTCAAGAGATGACAACTGTTGAATCGTCCATAATGAATGCTGATCAAACTCTTGTTCAGCTAAAAAAGAATGTAAGACACCTCCATAAAAATGAACCCATCGAATATTCCACGGATCATCCTTGCTGCTATAATACCTTTGCTCCTGCATTGGAAAATATAAAAAAGCATCACCACGTTTTAATGTAAACCGATTGCCGTCAATTTCAATGTATCCAGTTCCGGAAATAACAAAATGAATACTAAAATTATTTAAGGTACCTACTTGTCGGTCTACATCATGGTCAGGCTCTTCAAAGTACCAGCCAATGGATTCCGGCAGGATCATAAATTCATGATTTTGTAGAGTTGGCAGTAAATACTGTCTTAACACAAGCATCACTCTTTCAGCGCAATATTGTTTTATAAAAAAGGCAAAATGATTCTATTTTTATTTTATGTGTAGTTTCATATAATGACAATATAGTATTAAGTTTACGTGAAGGGGAGATGAACGTGGAAAAAATACGTTGGGGTATTATTGGGAGTGCTAAGATTGCAAAGGGGTCTGTCATCCCGGGGATACAGCAATCAGAAACTGGAGAAGTTGTAGCGATTGCAAGTAGAGGGTTGGAAAAAGCTAAGGTGACAGCAGAACAACTTGAGATTCCAAAAGCGTATGGAAGTTACGAGGAATTACTTGCAGATCCAGAAATTGAAGCCGTTTACATTCCGCTGCCAAATCATTTACATAAAGAATGGACAATTCGTGCAGCAGAAGCTGGCAAGCATGTATTATGTGAAAAACCGGTAGCTTTAAATGCTAATGAGGCAATTGAAATGACAGAAGCATGTCAAAAAGCTGGCGTCGTCTTTGCTGAAGCATTTATGTATCGCTATCATCCCCGTTATGAGCGTATTCGTGACATCATCCAATCTGGTGAAATCGGCGAAGTACGTGGGATTCATGCAACATTTACATTTAATAATGCCAAAGACTCAGAAAATGTCCGTTACAAAAAAGAATGGGGCGGCGGCTCCCTATACGATGTCGGTGTTTATCCAATAAGTGCAGCAAGAATGATCTTAAATCAAGAGCCGCAAGCTGCAACCGTTCACGGTTTCTTCTCAGAGCAGCATGATAACGTGGATATGATGGCTTCCGGACTTCTAGAATTTGAAAATGGCTTAGCATTAACATTTGATTGCGGGATGTGGGCAGCCTTTAGAAATGAACTGGAGATCGTAGGCACAGAAGGGCGTATTGAAGTTCCGTCGGCATTTATTGTTCATCAAAATGAGCAGGATCATATTCATGTCTACACAAAAGATGGGAAAAGAGATGTCGAGGTTCCATACGTCAATCAATACGCTTTACAGGCAGATGCTATTGGAAGAAGCATTCGAAATGGCGAACCACTACCATACCCTGCAACAGATGCCATTCTAAATATGAAAGTTCTAGATGCTTGTCTAACATCAGCAAATGAGCGTCGTCGTGTTGAATTATAAAAAAATGGAGGGGTTACGATGAAAACAATTACGATACCGGGTATAGAAAAGCCAATTACATCATTAATTCAAGGTTCAGATTATTTTAAACCTAGTGTATACGAGAAAGTATGCAATGTTCTTGATCGTTATGTAGCCATCGGAGGAAATACCATTGATACGGCTCATATCTATTGTGGCGGAGAAAGTGAAGTTGCAATTGGGATGTGGATGAAAGAACGTAATAATCGTGAGGATATTGTGATCCTGACAAAAGGGGCCCATCACGATCACACAGGTCCACGCGTGAATGCTGAAGCAATCTCTGAGGAATTATTTGTAAGCTTAGATCGCCTACAAACAGATTATGTTGATTTATACGCTCTTCATCGTGACGATCCAACCGTACCTGTAAGTGAAATAATAGATGCGTTAAACGAACATATTAAGGCTGGCAGAATTAAAGCCATTGGAGGATCGAACTGGACTGTCCAGAGATTACAGGAAGCAAATGAATATGCAGCTGAAAACGGGCTTGTTGGATTTACCTTTAGTAGCCCAAATCTGAGTTTGGCAAAGGTAAATGAGCCATTCTGGGCGGGGTGTGTATCGGCTAATGCAACTGACCTAGCATGGCATAAAGAACATCAATTTCCACTTTTATCATGGTCTTCACAAGCCAGGGGCTTTTTCACAGGACGTTTTTCACCTGAGGATAGAAGTAACAGTGACATTGTGCGTGTTTTTTATAGTGATGCAAACTGGGAACGCCTGCGTCGTGCAGAACAATTAGCTAAAGAAAAAGGTGTTACGACCATTCAAATCGCACTTGCATATGTACTTAACCAGCCGTTTCCTGCTTGTGCCCTGATTGGAGCACAAAATGAACAGGAGTTACAATCATGTAACGAAGGTTCAATGGTTGTCCTGACAGAAGAAGAATTAAATTGGCTAGAGAATGTGTAAAATTAATAATCGTATATTACTAGAAAAATAAATTTTTATTATGGCTTAAATCCTTGTTAGCTGGGGTTTAAGCTTTTTTGTTTTAGTAATAAAGTTGAAAAGAAACTTTACACCCCTATATTATATTGAACAACTTATCATTTATCATTAAAATAAAACCAATAAATGAAACCGTTTTATTTTGCGGAAAGACCTCAGGAGGTAAAATCATGCCATTTTCAACTAAGCTTAAATACTACTTAAATAGATATATCCTGGAAAGCATGCAAAGAAAGCTTATGGTAACACTGCTTCTTGTCATGATGGTCCCTTTATTAATTTTTATGTTGGTCTCAACACATATTTCCAGAGGTGCTGTGGAATCTTCGGAAATAAGCTCAAACCAATCTAGAATGGAGCTATCTAAGAGTTACATAGAAGAACAACTTAACTGGTTTGATGATTTTTTGTTTACAGCCCTTGTAGATGAAAATCTGGTTCCAAGTATAACCACAATTGATAATATTACGACGACAAATTCCTTTAATACGCAATCATACATTCAGGATAAATTATTTGCTTTGTATAACGGGAATGATCACATTCTTTCTGTTACCCTAACATCATATGAAGATAAGCTTTCATATAAGGTCGAACAAAGGGAGTTCTTCGTAACGAATATGAAAGCCTCTGCCCATCAAGTTGCTGGGAAGGATTCCATGTTTTCAGTTAATTCGTCCACAAAAAGTTTTACATTCGGTCGAAATATCTATCGTTTTGAAGATCAAAAACTAGTAGGCAGAATAGACTTAAAGGTATCCTTTGATTTTATTTCACCTATTGCAGGAAATCTTCAAAGTAATATGGAGGAATCGATTGTTTTAGTTGATTCAAAAGGAAACCAGCTTTTTACACTTGATGAAAATGGTGAGGTTGCCCTAAAAGATCTTTCCTCTCTATTAGATCAACAGCAAGAAATGAATTATTTTACTCTCAATCAAGATTATTATTTTTATCAGGAAATGATGGATAAGAGAATTGTATTAATAAAGGTTGTTCCTGAAGAAGTTATGATGGTCGGTTCAAAACATATTGGACAAACGGGTTTATTGATTCTCCTTATCTCGATTTGTTTTACCATTATTTTGTCTATATTTATTTCTAATCAAGTGGCAAAACCCATAGTTTTACTTACAAAAAAAATGGAGCATGTAGAAGAGAATAATTTTAACGTAAAAATTAATTCGAAACGAACAGATGAAATCGGAATTCTTCAAAGAAAATTTAAAGAAATGATTGATAGAATTAGAGATTTAATTGAAAAGGATTATAAGCGGGAAATGGAAAATCGAGATGCGCAATTTCTGGCATTGCAATCACAGATAAATCCTCATTTCCTATATAACACTCTTCAGGTTGTTTCAGGAATGGCCTTGAAAAAGGGAGCAAAGGAAATCTATGAAATGATCCAAAAATTAGGTGGAATGTTCCGATATATTACGAATAAACGAGGAGATCTTGTCTTTATATGGGAAGAGGTGCAACATTTACAAAACTACTTGTATATCCAGAAGGTTCGGTTTGGAGAGAATATTTCAATCGATTTATTTGTTGATGAGCAGGCAAAAGATGCTATTATCCCACTTTTAACATTACAACCTATTGTAGAAAATTCGTTTAAACATGGGTTTGAATCTCAAGTTGAAAAAGGATTTTTGAAAATTGATATCCAAAAGGTCTTTGATGAAATTGAAGTTGTTATAGAAGATAATGGAATGGGGATGACAGAGGAAGTATTACAACAATTGAAAGATAAGCTTTTAACTGACAGCTATTCGCATCATCGCAGTATAGGATTAAAAAATGTTGATACTAGAATGAAACTTTATTTTGGTAGAGAATATGGAGTTGAGATTACTAGCCAAAAATCTCAATTTACGAAGGTTTTAATTAGAATGCCTTATCAAAAAGGAAGTGAACATAAATGACAACTCTATTAATTATTGATGATGAAAGTTGGACAAGGGAAACGGTAAAAGCTTTAATTGATATGAATTCATTAGGAATAACAAAATTGATTGAAGCTACAAATGGTGAAGAAGCGATTAAACAAATTAACTCGGAAAGTCCTGACTTTATTATGACAGATATGAAAATGCCAGGTATAGATGGCATTAGATTGTTAGAGGTTATTGAACAAAAGTATTCTGATATTCCAACAATTGTTTTAAGCGGTTATCAAGACTTTGTTTATACAAGACAGGCGATTAAGTCTGGAGTTATTGAATATTTGCCAAAGCCTGTAGATGAAAACGAATTGAACGATGCACTGAAAAAAGCTGTTTTGGAAAAACAGAAAAAAGAACAAAAGCAGATTGGTTATCAATTCTTTACAGCGAAACAGCCTGAGGTACTTGATATGATTGAATCCTTTCGCCAAACTGTATCCTTTTCATTAAAAGAATTAAATGCAAAACAATTATCAGCAAGTATTCAGCATTTTATTGCAAAGATAAAGGATGAATTAAAACTTGATCCTTCGTTTACTATGTATCTTCATCAAGTGTTTCTTGTATTACTTGAAGAAACATTAAAGGAGCATAGAATAAAGCTTGAAGAGATAGGGTTGCAATGGAATGAAATAAAGTATAGTGAAAATCAATCATTAGAAAATGAACTTATGACACAACTGAGAATAGGTGAACAGCTAATTTGTAAAGTAGGAGAAATAAAAAAACAAAAAACAAAGATCAACTTGGATGATATTAAGCAGTATTTAAATGAACATTCTACATCTCCAAATATATCACTTGAGGTGATTGCTAAGAAATTCTATGTAAGTAAAGAATATTTAACGACTGCTTTCAAAAAGAAGTACGGATGTAATGTAACAGAGTATATTATCGCTACACGTATGGAAAAGGCGAAAGAACTAATTATGACGACTACATTGCAATATAAAACGATTGCCGAAATGATCGGGTATGAAGATGTATCGTATTTTTATAGAGTTTTTAAGAAATATTATGGATGCTCACCTGGGACAATTCGGAAAACTTAAAATAGTACAAATGTAAGCGTTAATATTTTCGATTTTTTTAAAAGTAAAAACCTATTAAGATAGAAGCATGAAAGGGGAGTTGGAAATGAAAAAAGCGCTTACATTATTGATTGCAACTGCATTATTCTTAGGAATTCTAGCTGGTTGCAGTGCTGGTGGCAGCAATTCTTCCGGTGATGGAGAAGGAAGTTCTGACAAAGTTGAGCTAAAAGTATTTATTGGACAGCCAAGATTTAAAGAGCAATATGAAACATACATTGATCAATTTATTGCGAAGCAAAAAGAAGAAAAAGGGCGAGATGTAACGGTAAAGCTTGAGCTTCCAAGTGTAAATGAAGCCGATCAATTATTAAAAACAAGACTTGCTTCAGGAGATAGTCCAGACGTATTCGCCATTCATGCTATTAATGATATCCCAGTTTATGATAAAGCAGGTTACTTAGAAGATTTATCAGGGGAACCTTTCGTAGAAAAATTATATGATACTGTAAAACCGATGGTATCTAGAGATGATCGAGTTCTTGCAGTACCTTTAGAAACACTTCAATGGGGCTTTGTTTACAATAAAGATATCTTTGAAGAAAATGGATTAGAAGTACCAAAAACGTTAACGGAAATGAAAGCGGTTGTAAAAGAGCTTGAAGATAAAGGAATTACACCTTTTATTAGAGCCTATAAAGATTCATATATACCACAATTATTCCTGCCTTTAACAGTAGGTGCACTTGAAAGTACAAGCAATAAAGGCTTTGTCGATTCAATGAATGCCGGAGAAGGATCTTTTGAGGATTTAAAGGGCATGTTTGACATTATTGACCTTGTTCATGCACATGGAACAGATCGACCATTTGAAGTAGGTCAAGACCAAGGAGCTGCTGCTTTCGCCAGCGGTCAAGCAGCAATGTGGGTTCAAGGACCATGGATGGCAGAATCTATGTTGGCAACTAATGAGAAGTTTAACTTTGGTGTTGCACCACTCCCAATCAATGATGACGAAAGTGCAACACTTATCAACTTGGGTGCATCAACATCACTAGCGGTTTCGAAAGAAAGTAAAGTGAAGGATGTAGCAAAAGATTTCATTAACTATATTCTTGATGATGAAGATTCCAGTGCTTTCTATGAAAGCTTAGGGTTTAATCCGCTTTCAACAGTTCACACATTTGAAACATACCCTTGGCTAGAGGAATCTTCTAAGTATGTAGAAGAAGGAAAAGTTTATCAAGATCCAACAATTCCATCTGCAGTTAAATCTGCATCTGAGAAGATGCTCCAGAGCTATTATGCTGACGATGCATCACAAGAAGATGTCATTGCTGAACTGGATCGCGCATGGGAAGAGTATAACAAAGTAAATAAATAATCAATCAATATAAGTGAAGGGCAGTTTCCAATAAACTGTCTTTCACTTTATAAAAATGGTTGGTAGAAGTTGAAATATCACATATACCTCTGAATAATATCTTCCAATAGAATCCTAGAGTGAAAGGAATGAGTAATGTGGCAGTAACAGAATTGAAGAGTCCGGCTAAGGAAGTTACCACTACGAAGAAAAAAGCGTTCAAGGACAATAGTCACTTACGATTAATCTTATTTGTTTTACCTGCGTTTATCTTCTATATCCTATTCCTTTTGATCCCAACAATTGGTGCTGGAGTTTATAGTTTCACAGATTGGAACGGTTTAAATAAAACGTATAATTTTGTAGGTTTTAGCAATTATATTGAGGCGTTTAAAGATGATTCAGCTTTTAGACATTCCTTCTGGTTTACACTAAAATACACCATTTTTGTCTTTGTCATTCAGAATGTTGTTGCTCTAGGATTAGCATTATTAATCGAAACAAGAACAAGATCAAAAGGGTTTTTTAGAACTATTTTCTTTATGCCAAACATGATCAGTTTAATTATCAGCTCATTAATGTTTTCATTTATCTTTACAAATGTTTTTCCGGAATTATCGAAGAAAACGATTTTCTCAATATTAGATCAGTCCTGGATTGGAGACCCAAAAGTTTCGTTTTACTCCATTGTAATCGTATCTTTATGGCAAGGAATTGGTTACATGATGGTCATTTATATGGCAGCACTTCAGGGGGTTCCTAAGCAATTAAAAGAAGCATCAATGATTGATGGGGCAAATGTGTTCCAACGTCTTAGACATGTTGTTATTCCAATGATCATGCATGCCATTACAATTTGTTGTTTCTTAACATTAAATGGAGCATTTAAAGTATTTGATGTGGTATATGCTCTTACACAAGGCGGCCCAGGTACATCTACACAGGTTATGGCGCTAAATATCTACGAGGAAGCATTCTCGAATAATTTCCGTTTTGGTTATGCAAACGCAAAAGCGATGATTCTGTTCCTCGTGGTCCTACTCATTACACTAATTCAAGTGAGTATCTTAAAGCGCAAGGAGGTTGAAGCATGAGGAAAAATCTTACTTCATCCATAGTGATCAACTTAATCTTAACTGTTTTTGCCATTATTTCATTCTTCCCAATTTATATGGCGTTTATCAATTCCTTTAAAACCCAAGGGGAGATCTTTACGTCAGTCTTATCATTCCCAACATCTTTTTCATTAGAAAACTATATTGGGGTTTTTACAGAGTTGGACCTATTAAGCAGCTCATTTAACACGCTAATAGTAACAGTTCTAGGATTAGCAGGAATTGTCATATGTGGTTCACTTGCCGGTTATAAGTTAGCCAGAACATCTGGAAAATTAAGCGCGCTTATTTTCACCCTCTTTATTGCATCAATGCTTGTTCCGTTCCACTCCATAATGATTACGCTAAGTCAAATGGCGAAAGGTTTAGGAATACAAGGATCCTTATCAGGTCTTGGTTTAATTTATATAGGTCTTGGGGTAAATATGGCGGTCTTCCTTTATCATGGGTTTGTGAAATCGATACCAAGAGAGTTGGAAGAGGCTGCTAAAATAGACGGCTGTAATGATATACAAATCTTTATTCGAATTATTTTTCCATTGTTAAAGCCAATTACAGCTACAATCTTAGTATTAAATGTTTTATGGCTTTGGAATGACTTCTTATTACCATTAATCATGCTAACAGATGTTAATAACTATACCCTTATGCTCTCAATCAATATGTTATTTGGTCAATATGTGGCAGACTGGCCAAAAATTTTAGCAGCTTTAGTCTTAACAGCTTTACCGGTTGTCGTGTTCTATGCGTTTTTCCAAAAATATATCCTTGAGGGTATTGCCGATGGAGCTATTAAGTAAGATGGAAAGGATGTTATGTAAGAGATGAATAAATTATTATACGGAGTTGCTTATTACGATGAATACATGCCGTATGAACGGCTTGAGACAGATATTCAAATGATGAAAGAAGCTGGAATTAATGTAGTGCGGATTGCGGAATCAACATGGAGCACACATGAGCCGCAAAATGGTGTATTTGATTTTAGCTCAGTAAATCGTGTATTAGATGCGATGCATTGTGCAGGCATTCACGTTATTGTTGGAACTCCAACTTATGCGGTTCCAACTTGGATGGTGAAAGAGCATCCGGATGTTCTGGCTGTTACGAAAAACGGACCAGGAAAATATGGGGCACGACAAATTATGGATATTACAAACCCAACGTATTTGTTTTACGCTGAGCGTATTATTCGAAGGCTTATGGAAAATGTAAAAGATCATCCGGCAATCATAGGGTACCAGATTGATAATGAAACAAAACACTATGATACAAGTGGACCGAATGTACAGCAAAGATTTATAAAATATTTAAAAGATAAGTTTAAAACAACAGATGCTTTGAATAAAGAATTTGGTTTCGCTTATTGGAGTAATGATGTGCATGCATGGGAGGATATGCCATCAACAGTTGGAACAATAAATGGAAGCTTTGGAGCAGAATTTTCAAAGTTTCAACGAAAAATTGTCGATGATTTTCTTGCATGGCAAGTTGATATCGTTAAAGAATATCGAAAAGAAGGGCAATTTATTACTCAGAACTTTGATTTTGAATGGAGAGGCTATTCATTTGGAGTCCAGCCTAATGTTAATCATTTCACAGCATCCCAACCTTTTGATATCACAGGAGTAGACATTTACCATCCAACACAAGAAGATTTAACAGGCATTGAAATCTCTTTTGGTGGAGATGTGGCAAGATCAACAAAGCATCAGAACTATTATGTACTTGAAACTGAGGCACAAGCCTTTTCACATTGGACACCTTTTCCTGGGCAATTAAGATTGCAAGCATTTAGTCATGTTGCATCAGGAGCAAATATGGTTGCTTATTGGCATTGGCATTCTATTCATAATTCCTTTGAGACGTATTGGAAGGGGCTTTTAAGTCACGATCTTCAACCAAATCCGGTATATCATGAAGCCAAAACAATTGGAGCAGACTTTAACCGTCTCTCACCTAAAATTATGAATTTAAAAAAGAAAAATAAAACAGCAATTCTTGTAAGCAATGAATCTCTTACAGGTTTGAATTGGTTTAAGTTTAAATATGACAGCGAACTGAACTATAACGATATTGTCAGACTAATTTATGATGAATTATATAAAATAAATGTGGAAGTAGATATCCTTCACCCAGGCTCTGAAAACTTTGATGAGTATTCTCTAATCATTGTTCCGTGTTTGTATGTTGCACCAGATGACCTTTTAGAGAAACTAAATCACTATGTTGAAAATGGAGGGCATGCAGTTTTTACGTTCAAATCAGGGTTCACAAATGATCATGTTAAGGTTAGAACAACTAGCCAACCAGGTATTATTGAAAAAGCATGTGGTGTAAACTATCAAATGTTTGTTGAGCCAAAGAATGTGAAGCTTGCAGGTAACCCTTATCAAGTAGAAGAAGAGAAAAATAGTGTCCACACATGGATGGAGCTTTTAACGCCAACAACTGCAGATACGCTGGCAAAATATGATCATCCGGCATGGGGAGAATATGCAGCTGTTACAGGAAATGAGTACGGAAAAGGCTATGCAACATATATTGGCTGTATTGTAACTAGCGAAATCATGTCCGGCATTCTCTCACAAGCTGTAAAACGAGCGGGAATATGGGGTGCAGAGCAAGAGATAGATTTCCCTCTAATTATAAAAAGTGGTATTAATGACGAAGGAAAAACAATCAAATATGTTTTTAACTATTCATATGATCAACAAGTAATTGAGTCTCCGTTTGCAGAAAGCACGGATTTATTATCAGACTCAATCTACAAATCTGGTGAAACGATCACAATTAACCCTTGGGACTTCAAAATTTTAGAGATGTAGTAGGGAGGACATGATGAGCTATACATGGATTTCAACAACAAGAAATCAATACTGGGAAGAAAAAGATGCCGTTATAAATGAAGAGAAGAAACCAAACTTAATCATTACTGATGAAAAGAAACGTGTTATTGATGGCTTTGGCGGTTGTTTTAATGAGCTAGGTTATGAAGCTCTTACTTTTTTGTCAGAGGAAGATCGCAACTCTGTACTAGACAATTTATTTTTACCAGATGGTGAATGTCAATTTAGTATTTGTCGTCTACCAATTGGTGCAAGTGATTATGCCCTTGAATGGTACAGTCATAATGAATCTCCGGATGACTATGAAATGAAGCATTTCTCAATTGAACGGGATAAGAAATATTTAATTCCATACATTAAAGAAGCGTTAAAACGAAATCCAAACTTAAAACTTTTTGCTTCACCTTGGAGTCCCCCTACTTGGATGAAATTTCCAAAAACCTATAATTATGGAACACTCCGGTGGGAACCTGAAGTATTACAGGCATATGCACTATATTTCGTGAAGTTTGTCCAGGCATACGAAGAAGAAGGGATATCCATTCACCAAATTCATGTTCAAAATGAAGTGGTTGCAGATCAAAAGTTCCCTTCTTGTAAGTGGACAGGTGAACAATTACGTGAGTTCATTGGCTCGTATTTAGGACCGGCTTTCAAAGAACACGGAATTGAAGCAGAGATTTGGCTTGGTACGATCAATGCACCAGAACCATGGGAAGAGTTAATGCATGGGACAACATCAGATTATGATGTATTCGCTCAAACCGTTCTCACAGATCCAAATGCCTATCAGTATGTGAAGGGTGTAGGCTATCAATGGGCAGGAAAATATGCTATTCAACGGACAGTTCAAAGCTATCCAGAGCTAAAATATATGCAAACAGAAAACGAGTGCGGAAATGGGTATAATACATGGGAATATGCACTTTATGTTCATAACTTATATCGTCATTACTTTGTAAATGGTGCAAATGCCTATATTTATTGGAATATGGTTCTGCAACCAAAAGGACGAAGCACTTGGGGATGGGAACAAAACTCAATGATAACGGTTGATCGAGATTCAAAAAGTGTGAACAACAATCCTGAATATTATGTAATGAAACACTTCTCACATTTTGTAAAGTCAGGGGCAGTTCGACTTGAAACATTAGGAGCTTGGACAGGAAACACAACAGCGTTCCAAAATCCAGACGGTAGTAAGGTTGTTGTGATAGCAAATCCAATAAAGGAAACTCGAGAGTTAATTGTTGACTTAAATGGAGAAAGAAGATGCTTTTTATTAGAAGCTGAATCGGTTAATACGATTGTTTTATAAGTTTTTATCTGTGTTGGTTTAACTAGAGTCTGTTCAAATCGGCATATAATTACTAATAAATGTTGCTACTTAAAGTTTCAACTCCTTCATTTGGGGAATTGAAGCTTTTTGTTTTATTGTAAGAAGGTTCTTTTAGGTTATGCATTTTCTTCTGATATTTTATATAATAAAAAAATAGATAATGACGAGATAAGATATAAGATCCAGGAGGAAACGGCTTGTTAATTTCTGAACGACATAAACTTATATTAGATGTATTAAAAGAAAAGGAACATGTTAAAATACAAGAACTTGTTGATTTAACTTCAACATCTGAATCTACATTAAGGCGGGATCTTGATCAATTAGAAAAGCAGAATTACTTAAAACGTGTGCATGGTGGCGCATCATTATTACAACGTAAAAGGTCTGAACCAAGTGTTTCAGAGAAAACAACGAAAAATCTAATTGAGAAAGAGAGTATTGCTCAATATGCGGCACAATTAGTATTGGATGGTGAATGTATTTATCTTGATGCAGGAACGACAACCTTTCAGATGATCCAATATTTAAAACAGAAGGATCTTGTTGTTGTCACAAATGGGACTGACCATCTTAATGCTTTGCTTGAAAAAGAAATTACAACCTATTTAATTGGCGGATTTGTTAAAAAGATAACAAAAGCAACAATTGGCCGTGCTGCATACGAAAGCATTAAAAACTACAGATTCGATAAATGTTTTGTTGGAACAAATGCCATTCATTATGAACTGGGCTTAACCACTCCAGATCCTGACGAAGCTCAAATTAAAGAAAGAGCCATTTCATTAGCGAGAGAAAGCTATATTTTAGCTGATCATACAAAGTTTGGAGAGGTGTCGTTTTCAAAGTTTGCAGAACTGGATCAAGTAAAGGTTATAACAAATGAAAACGATACGATTGAATTGGAAAGATATCAAAGAATAACTGAAATATTAAAGGTATAAGAAATATACCGGATGAAAACACTTCCTTTTATTAGAAAAAGGAAGTGTCTTTTTGTTGGGGGCTTTTAAAATGTAGTTATGGCATTCACTCATACCTTGCCCAGGTGAAGGACATAACCACCATGAAAACAGAGTCATATGTCTTTCATATCCGGGTGAAGGACATAGCCAGCATCAAAACAAAGACAAATGTCTTTCATAGTAAGGATGAAGGACATATCCACTACGAAACAAAGACAAATGTCTTTCATAGCAAGGATGAAGGACATATCCAGTACGAAAACAAAATCAAATGTCTTTCACAGCCAAAATGAAGGACATAACCACCATGAAAACAGAGTCATATGTCTCTCATCACCAAAGTGATAGACATTACACTCTTCAAAGACTACCATCTATTCCTTTATCCACACTCACCTTAGTATACACAATGAACAAAGGTCAAAATAGTGCACCTTTTTAGTCAATACAGTTGATAGTCTAATTGATGTAAGCGCTTTATACTTAGAGCAAGTAATCATTATCGTACTAGGTGGTGTTGATGAAGTGAGTGCCAAATTAAATACAAACACATTGGCGACAAAGGAAACACATGTTAAACACGAAATACAGACAAATAAGAGGCCAAAGCTGAAGAAGGCTTTAGGGTACGCAGCATTTGTTGGTCCAGCGGTATTATTTTTTGTCTTAATTCAAATTATTCCATTTTTCATGGGGGTATATTATTCATTCACATCTTGGAACGGAGTAAGTTCAGCAGTTGAATGGGTAGGGTTGGATAACTATATAAAAATCTTTACGGATGATCAAAAGTTCTTTAACTCATTTATTTTTACAACAAAGTTTATGTTAGCTGCAGTTTTAATTAGTAATATTATTGGTTTTGGTTTAGCCTTACTACTAAATGCAGCATTAAAAACAAAGAATATTTTACGAACTGTATTTTTCATTCCGAATGTAATCGGCGGTTTATTACTAGGTTTCATTTGGCAGTTTATCTTTGTTAAAGGGTTTGCTTCAATAGGTAATATGACAGATATAGGGTTCTTTAAATTACCATGGCTAGGCGATGAAGCAACAGCCTTCTGGGGAATTGTAATCGTTTTTGCTTGGCAAATTAGCGGATATATGATGGTTATTTACATTGCAGCTTTACAAGGTGTTGATACTTCCTTATTAGAAGCAGCAAAAATGGATGGGGCAACAAATTGGTCTTTATTAACGAAGATTATAATTCCGTTAATCTTACCTGCCTTTACAATTTGTTTCTTCCTGACAATCTCAATGGCATTTAAAATCTTTGACTTGAATCTTTCCCTTACAGGTGGGGGACCATTTAATTCAACAGAATCTGTAGCTATTAATATTTACCAGGAAGCATTTATGAATAACCGGTATGGATTGGGAACTGCAAAATCGATATTATTCTTTATCGTTGTAGCTGTGTTTACAACATTACAGGTTACATTTACGAAGAAAAAGGAGGTTGAAGCATAGTGAATAAAGGCTATACAAAAGGGACATTTTTATTAGAGATTCTTGCCATTATGCTTGCCTTGATCTTTTTGGTACCGTTTTACTTTGTAGTCATTAATTCAGTAAAAGGATTCTCCGAAATATTAATTGATGCAGCTGCATTACCTAAAGAAATTCTTTTTAGTAACTATACAAAGGTTTGGGATATTCTTAGCTTCCAAGATGCGTTTCTCAACTCGCTTATCATCACGGTATTGAGTATTGCTGGTATTGTTATTATTAGTTCAATGGCTGCTTGGAAAATGGTGAGAACACCTGGAAGACTAAGTAAAATATTGTTTATCTTCTTTGTATCAGCAATGGTTATTCCATTTCAAACGGTCATGATACCACTAATGAAATTAGGTGGTTCACTTGGGATTATGAACAGTATACCAGGAATTGTCATCATGTATTTTGGATTTGGAGTGTCACTCTCACTGTTTTTATACCATGGTTTTGTAAAGACAATTCCTATGGAAATTGAGGAATCTGCCAGAGTAGATGGCTGTACACAATTTGGTGTGTTCTGGAGAATTGTTTTCCCATTATTAAAACCTATAACTGTAACCGTTATTATCCTAAATGTATTATGGATTTGGAATGATTATCTATTACCGCTACTTGTATTGCAGGATGCAGAACTAAGAACCATACCGTTAGCGACAAGTTCATTCTTCGCTCAATATACGAAACAATGGGATATGGGATTGGCAGCATTAGTTTTAGGAATAGCTCCTGTTATTGTGTTCTTCTTATTCCTGCAAAAGCACATTATTAAAGGAATTGCTGCAGGATCAATTAAATAGTATATAATCTCATGGTTAGATGCCTAGTCATGCAGATTCATATAAAATAAAAAAGATAAGATTGGGGAGGTCATTTTTTCATGAAAAAGCTTTTGCTATTAGGATTGTCATTATTATTGGTTTTAGGTATTTTAGCTGGGTGTAATTCCAATAATCAACAAAGCTCCT
This sequence comes from Metabacillus schmidteae, assembly GCF_903166545.1. Classification (NCBI taxonomy): domain Bacteria; kingdom Bacillati; phylum Bacillota; class Bacilli; order Caryophanales; family Bacillaceae; genus Metabacillus; species Metabacillus schmidteae. The sequence goes on from NZ_CAESCH010000001.1 coordinate 1,826,447, forward strand.
CTGAAGGAAATAAAGATTCAGGTTCAGGTGATGGCGATGTAGTAACGTTAAACTTATTTCAATTTAAAGTAGAAATTGCTGATCAGCTTCAAGAAATGATCAAAGAATTCGAAGCAGAACATCCAAATATCAAAGTAAAACTTGAAACTGTAGGTGGTGGTGCGGATTACGGTGCTGCATTAAAAGCTAAATTTGCGTCAGGTGAAGAACCAGATATTTTCAACAATGGTGGATTTAAAGAATTGGACCTTTGGAAAGAGCATTTAGCGGATCTTTCTAATGAGCCATGGGCAGAGCATGTGCTACCTATCGGGAAAGTTCCAACTACAGATGAAGATGGCAAGCTTTATGGTATGCCGGTCAACCTTGAAGGATATGGATTTATCTATAACAAAGATTTATTTGAAAAAGCAGGTATTACAGAACCGCCAAAAACTCTTTCTGAATTAAAAGATGCTGTGAAAAAACTTGATGCAGCTGGAATTAAAGCATTCTCTGCCGGATATGGCGAGTGGTGGGTAATTGGTCAGCATTTATTAAACATTCCATTTGCACAACAAGAGGATCCAGAAAGCTTTATTGCAGGTTTAAACGATGGCTCTTCAACATTTGTTGGGAATGAGCAATTCAAACAATTCAAAGATATTGTTGATTTAGAAGTGAAAAATGCAGTTGGTAACCCAATTACAACTGACTACAATACTCAAGTAACATTATTTGCATCTGGTGAGGCAGCGATGCTACAGCAAGGTAACTGGACAGAAAATATGATTACTGAAATCAACCCGGAAATTAATATGGGCTTCTTACCAATCCCATTAAATGATGAAGCTAATGCTGATCGCTTACCAGTAGGTGTACCTAATAACTGGGTATTAAACAAAAACTCTGAGCACTTAGAAGAAGCAAAAACGTTCTTAAACTGGATGGTTTCTTCTGAAACTGGTAAACGTTATATCACGGAAGAATTCGCATTCATTCCTGCATTCGATAATATTGAAGCTTCTGGTTTAGGTGATTTAGGTCAATCAATCTTAGAATATTCTAAAGAAGAAAAAACGATTTCTTGGAATTGGTTCAGATGGCCAGATGGAGCAAACAAAGAATTTGCTGCTACAATCCAGGAATATGCTGCAGGAAAGATTACGTATGATGAAGCATTAGAGAAATTCCAAGCAACTTGGGATAATATGAAATAATTATAAAAGTAAGCATGTCTATTATAGGCATGCTTTTTGCCCTATAATAGTTGTACAGTCAAACATTATGGAGGTTCACTATTTGAAAAAAACCAGCATAAGAAACAAACTTATTGTGCTTCTATTACTAATAACGATTGTTCCATTCGGTACATCCATTGTGATCACCTACTTTTATACAAAGGAATCATTAAAAGATGAATTTGTAAATGAGAATGTGAATCTCTTGTACCAAGGAAGATTAAATATTGAGGGGTATATCGGGGAACTTAAAAATTTAACCTTGTCATTTTACAACAATATTGATTTCATGAGATACCTTCGTAATAATCCTGATTTTGAGAAGGATTATTTAGCTAAAGAAAGTTTTAAAAGTGTTATTTTAACGATTCTTTATGCTGAGGAAAATATTAATAGAGTTAACATTGCATTAATGGAGGACGGGCGTAATGTCTCCGTTTCAAAAAAATCAGCTGTTGTTTTTTCTCTATTAAATAAAAAAAGTAATCAAGAAAATTATCAAAAAGCATTTACTAGTCCATACCGTATTTATATTGAACCGATGGAGGTCTTACAAGAAGAGAATTTAAGGCAGAATTCAAGTTTTAAAAAAGATGTGTTTACATTACATCGTGCTTTAATAGATGTCCCATCAGATAACCTGCTCGGGTATATCTCGCTGGACATAGACTCAGAGCACCTCCTTGAGATCACAGATAAACTATATGTAAAGGATAAAGAAGAATTTTATATATTAAGCCCGGAAGGTCAACTTATTTTTCGTTCTAACAATGACGTAAGTGAAAACGAACAATGGATTACAAATCTTATTCAACATAAGGAACCGAATGGAATGATGGAGTGGAAAAAAGATTCATTCAATGGGTTAATGATCTATGAAACACTTGATGAATCATCAGGTGGATGGATTTTAGTTAAACGAATTCCGTATACATCTGTTTTTGAAAGTGCGTTAAGTGTAGCGAAAATCAATATTCTATTTGGTGTCATTGGACTTATTCTTGTTATTTTGGCGACATTATTTGTATCCTTTAAAATTACTACGCCTATTCGGGTGCTTTTACAAAATATTAAACAAGTTGAAAATGGGAATATGAATGTTCAGTTTGATTCACTGGGAAATGATGAAATTGGTACATTAGGAGAGCGTTTTAAAGAGATGATAGCAAAAATTAATCATTTGATTAATCGTGAATATAAATTGGAAATAGAAAATAAAACAAATCAATTAAAAGCTTTGCAATCTCAGCTTAATCCGCACTTTTTATACAATGCCCTGCAGTCTATCGGAACGTTGGCGTTAAAAAATAATGTTCCACAGGTATACACACTTGTTACTCATCTTTCAAAAATTATGAGATATGGGATGAATATTGATGAAGACCTTGTTCCTTTAACGAAAGAGATTGATTATATAAAGGCTTTTTTATTACTTCAAAAAGAAAGATTTGGAGACCAATTTGAGTATTCATTGCAATTTGACAAAGAAGATTTATTGATAACAGTTCCAAAAATGGTTCTTCAGCCTATCATAGAAAACTACTTTAAACATGGTTTTGACCGAAGCAGTCATACAATTGGTCAGTTAAAGGTCAGTGGAAAAAGAGAACATGATCAACTTGTTATCAAGGTTCAAGATAATGGAAAGGGAATAAGCAAACCAAGACTTGAAGAAATTATTGCTTCTTTTCATCAGGACAAACAAAGTCATGAATCAAGAGGAACAAATATAGGTTTGAAAAATGTGTTTTTGAGATTAAAACTCTACTTTGGTCAGAGGGCAGCTCTCATGATAGAAAATGGTGATAATGCCGGAACAATCGTTACGATTAAGCTCCCAATAGAATTTGGAGGTGAAACAATATGAAAGCAATCATTATCGATGACGAAACACATGTAAGAGAGGGAGTCCTTTTATTAGCTGAATGGAAGAGGTTCGGTATCCAAGAAATATTTGAGGCAAAGGATGGAGAAGAAGCGAAAACATTAATTCTTCAGCATCAACCTCAAATCATTTTTACAGATATGAATATGCCGAGGTTTGATGGAATCGAGCTTCTAAAATGGCTTAGTGAAAAGGAAATAGACAGTAAAATTATTGTTATCAGCGGATATGATGATTTTCATTACATGAGAAACGCTATCACGTATGGAAGTTTTGATTATCTATTAAAACCGATTGATCCCAGTCTTCTAAATGAAACGTTAGAAAGAGCGATTAAAGAGTGGAAAAAGCAAGATCAGAGGAGAGAGTCAACAATAGAAACCACCAAAGTTATAAATGAGGTAAAGCCACTTTATTGGGATCATATCTTTTCTAATGTCATGATGGATCCAACGTTGTCATCAGATATGGTTACCAAAATCAACAAGGAATTCAATGTTAACCTCAATGAAGTAGATTGCACCATTTCGTTGTTATTGATAAACTCCAAAATCATAGAGAAGTTTGATGGAGATAAAAATTTAGCTTTTTTTACACTATTAAATATCTGTAATGAAATTGTTCAGTCAAACCGTAGTGGTTTTTGCTTTCGAAATGTGAATGAGGAAAAAGAGATCGTTGTTCTTTTATGGACTAAAAGAAATGAAATGGAAATAGTAAAGGAAATTCAGAGGGGAATTTATAAATTTTCCGGTATAAAAGTCGTGTTTGCAATCGGTCATTCATCGTCAATGAAGGAAGCCTATAAAATAGCTCAAAAAACCTTGTTCAAACATAATATGATAGAATCTCCTAAGAAAAATAATATTGTTTATATCAAGGACGTCAGCTCAGGTTCCTTACTTCATTTATTAGATTTTGCAGAAGAAATCAAATGGGCTATTCAAAGTGGTAGTGTTGAGCAAATGGATGAGGTTGTTCAAAGGATCTTTCATACACTTGAAACCAATCATGTACTGTCATTAGAACAAGTGAGAGTATGGGAGGATCAGTTTGCTATTCTTAGGAAGAATTGGTTAAAAGAATATAAGATGAACGAAGATGTATCCTTCTATGAAGGGAAAGATTATTGGGATGAGGAAGGTGTTTTCTCATTTGAAAAATTCAAAGAAGAAAAGCGAAAGGAATTTTATAAATTAATACATCTTTTGAATGATGTAAAGTATCAAAAAGAAGCAAGCAGCATACAAGAGATTGAAGCATTTTTAAGAAAAAACTATGAGAAGGATATTACATTACAAGAAATTGCTGATCGTTTTTTTCTAAGTCGTGAATATATTTCTAGAAAGTTCAAACAGGAATATCATGAGACATTAACCAATTATCTAACGAAAATTAGAATTGAAAAAGCGAAAGAACTTCTAGAAAATCCACATTTAAAGGTGTATGAAATTTCCTTTAAATGTGGATATCAAAATGAAAAATATTTTAATAAAGTTTTTAAAAAGATAGTTGGACTAACACCAAATGAATTTAGGGTCAAGATCATATCAAAGTCATAAGAATTTTGGACTTAACTTTTATGTGAATGTATTCAAAGTCAATTGTGGGAACACTTCTCTTAACAATAAGGGAGTGTTTCTTTTTGTTCTAAACATGTTGATCACCTAAGAAAGAAAGTCTTTTTGCCAATGATTCCCTAGGTTCCTTGTAATAATGACATAATTTTAATAAAGCTGTTTATGCTAATGAATAGTTTTACTATAAAGCAAAAGGTAGTGTGATAATATTGTTAATTTTATTAAAATTAGTTTTCGTTATGTTCAGTTGTTTAGGACTTATTATGACTCTAGATTACTTTCAGGGAAAAAGTTTATTTTTAACCTTCACTATCCTAAAAGAACATATCAATTCACTGATTGGTGAGGATCTCATCATTATTTTCACTTTTTTTCTTGTTCTCTTCATCTACTTTTATTCTTTTACTAAAGCAAAGAAGATAGAAAAATAAACTATTTCTTGAGAATTTTTTCTTTTACTAAAATGGTAAGAAGTAAAAGAAATGGAATAAAGAGTTGAAAAGGAAGGTGTAAATAATATGGGACCAGCTTTAATCCCTCTTCTAAATGATCCTGATAGCTCGTGGTAATAATCAACGAAAAAAGAACAATCATCCCGCCGACAAAGCAATTAATGAAAGGATGAGGTTTAATTGAGAAAACTTGATTAATTCCCAATACTGCACAAAAGAAAAAGACTGAAATCTTTATAAAACCTAGAATAATCATCAAAATAATAACAATAGTGTCTAGTCTTTGAATAAAATTACCAATATCAATGTAAGCAACCGCTGTAAGGGCTGGAAATGAAGAACGAGTAATAATATCTGGACCAAGTACCCAAATATATTGTAATGAGCTAAATGTAAAGTATAATCCAACGAATAAAATTGCGAATATTCCAACTTTAAATCCTTTTTTAACATTATTTAAATAAGGGAAAATCATGGTGAATGTAATGAGTTCTCCATATGGAACTGTAATATTTAGAGGATATAACTCTTTTATTATCGGTTTCCAACCTTCACTTAAAATAGGAAGTGTGTTCTCAGGATGAATAAATCCACCTAAAACAAACATGAGATTTATGGTGAGAAATGAAACTAGAATAATGCCAAAGCATATGATTGCTGCTCTTGAAAATACCTCGATGCCTAAACTAACAGCGTATATTAATAAGAATATAATGCACAAACCGATTGTAATGATGGAAGTTCGATAGTAGGGAGAGGCAATAAGCAACTCTTCAAAATCACGTAATACCCTTGAGGCTATATAAATGAAGTAGAGAATATAAAAATAACTACAAAGAGTACCTACATATTTCCCCCAAATAATTGGTAAATAAGAGGTTAAAGGCTTATCTGGATATTTTTTGTAAATATAGTAATACATACTATATATTAGAACTCCAGCTAAAGAAGATAACAATGTAACAATCCAAGCATCTTGCTTTGCTCCACTACCAACATCTAAGAGGATGGCAGTGCCGAATAGAAAGAGGACCATCATACAAAAGAGCTGAACATGATTTATTTGTTCTTTAATCAATCATTCTCACACCTTTCATTTATAGTTAAAAGGATTTACACGCATTCCTGTATTTTCAATTGAAGCCTCAACTTTTACTGTTAGTAAAGCGCCTGAAAAAAGTTCATTCCACTCTTGCTTGTGCTCCTTCCAGTAGGAAGGTTTTGTTTTCGATAGCTTGTCTCCAAATCCAAAAACATCGGTTCCATGTTTTTGAGTAATATTAAGCACTTCCATGACCTGAGACCTAACCTCATTTGCAAGTTGATCTTCTAAATCCTTTAAGGTATTAGGGTCTGTGAAGTCTAAGTGACAGGTAGCTTCACTGATTTCACCCTTAAGTGATATGTTAATCGTTAAAAGAATCTTACTATTCTTCACTTCTGTAGAGAGACGCGTTTTATTTTGACGAGTCGTAACGGTTATGAGCTTTTCCTCACGATTATTTCTACATGTAAGAGGGAAACTGGTACTTTTTGCTTCAGATACAATAAGTTGTGCTGTTCTTGCAAGTTCTCCATCTAACCATTGAACTAGTTTATCTTTCTTGAAAAGTGCAACGCCACTCACTTCCATAACAGATGGATCCATTCTTTGGAGGTTTTCAGATGCATTTGTATTATCCTTTTCTTTGCTATGACCTATACCAGTTATCATAAGGTCTTTTCCTTCACTTGAAAGGGTCTCAATCACTTTGACATCTGTTGTGGTGCGGAAATACCGTACATTACCTTATTATTTTCACTTGTGCTAATAATACTTTTCGAAGGGTTTGACTCGATTGGTTCAATTAGACTAAGTAAAAGCTCTGCTGATGTCTCTCTTGAGATATATACGGGCATATTGGGTCTTGCTTGTTTTCCACGTTCAAACGAATCAAAAATGGTGTATATACCATCTCTCGCTTGTTCCTCACTTATGACGACAAGTGAGAGATGTGACACGACATTCTCTCTCGGGATAATGGTAGAAGATTTCCGGTAAGCATCGATTAGAGTTTCTCCTTCCATTGTGTAATTTATAAGAGGTAGACCTGTGGTTGAACTACTATTATTGGAAAAACTATTAGGATTTACCACCTGAAATGTTAATCGATATCCTTTTTCATGCTCAATGGGTTTATCTATTCCCAAAGAAGTAATAACCCCAATTTCATTTAAATCTTTATAATTTGAACAGCTTGTTAAAGTCGTGATAATTAATAAAGGAATGATGAGCTTTTTCATAATGGCCTCTTTCTATTTCCCGATTCCTTTCTTAATTTGCGAAAAGAAAATCGAAATAAGCTATCTTTTTGCTCTTTTAAACTAAAAGGCGCGAAGGGTGCAAAATAGTGTGATCCAATTGAACGTAAGCTACAAACATGAAGCAAAATTGCTAAAGACATTAATAACAATCCCAAAAAACCTATATAGGCAGAACTAAAAAGTAAAAAGAAGCGTAGGGCACGAGCAACATTAAGAATACTTGTATTAGGCAACGTAAAGCTGCTAATTGCAGATGTTGCAACAATGATAACAACTGCTGCAGAAACAAACCCGGCTTCAACTGCGGCTTGTCCAAGGATAAGTGCTCCAACAATAGATACTGCAGGTCCAATCGCACGAGGCATTCGTATTCCTGCCTCTCTTAATACTTCAAAAGCTATCTCCATGATTAAAATCTCAACAATGGCAGGAAAAGGAATCCTTTCTCTTTGCGCCATTAAGGAAACAAGTAAGGTTGTAGGTATTAACCCTTGGTGATGAGTCGTTAATGCCAAATAGATAGCTGAGGCATACATGTTGACTAAAAAGGAGCCAACACGTAAAATCCGCAAAAACGTACTATAAAAATAATTATTATAATAATCTTCAGGAGATTGAAAAAATTGGATTAAAGTAATCGGGCAAATTAGAACAAATGGTGTTCCATGAATAAAAATAGCTATTTTTCCTTCTAATAGGTGAGCAACAACAACATCTGGTCGCTCCGTGTTTAATAAAAGGGGGAAAATAGTTTTATGATCTTGTATAAGCTCTTCAACATAATTGGATTCTAATATTCCGTCAATTTTTATAGACTTAATTCGACGTACAATTTCTTCAACGTACTTCTTTTCTGCTAATCCCTCAATAGACATTATGGCTACGTCCGTTTTTGTAATTGAACCAACCTTAGAGTCTAAAATTCTTATATTAGGATTTTGGATCCTTCCACGAACTAGGGATATGTTGTTCCGTATATTTTCGTTAAAGCTATCTTTAGGGCCGCGAATGACAGTTTGACTAGTCGGTTCAGTGATAGAACGAGATTCAATCTTCTGGGTACCAGCAATGATTGCTTGAGGTATTTTATCCAATAAAATGACAGTATCACCTGTTAAAATAGAGGAGATGACTTCTTCCCACGTTTTTGCAAACGAAGTGTTAGAAACCTCAATTAAATTGAAGATATTCCCCTCTGCCTCACTAGATGATAATGGTTCATCAGAAAAATTTATCAACTTAATAATAGGTTCCATCACATGTTCACTTAAAAGGTCTTCATCGACGATCCCGCTTAAATGAACAATAGCAATTTTCACTCCACCATGCATTTGCATTAGTTGACGAACGGAAAGATCATGACTATAACCAAATTCTTTTTTTATATGTTGAATGTTTTCTTGTAGTTCTGTTGATATGATTTTTTCTTGGTGAGAGTTTGTCATGATGATTCTCCTCACTACAAAAGGATCTGTATTACTATATTTACCTGTTTTTCTCTGTTTATGTAAAAACGGGAAAAGGTTAGAAAATTATAAGAAAGTAATGTTATACTTTTTCAGAACTTTAAAATGTTCTATGATTATTTAGTGGTAAAATAGTAATCAATTACACTCCGGAGGATTTTCATGAGGATTTTTAGAATTTTAAACAACAACGCTGTAGTTGTGATAGATGGGCCACAGGAAAAAATTGTGATGGGACCCGGAATCGCTTTTCAAAAACAAAGAAATGACATTGTGCCAAAAAGCAAAATTGAAAAAATCTTTGTACTACATGAAGCTTCTTCGGAAAAATTTCAACAATTGCTTTCAACATTGCCAGAGGCACATATTGAGTTGGCTGAAAACGTCATCAGTTATGCAGAGGGGCATTTAAGTGGACCATTAAGTGATCATATCCATATTGCTTTAACTGATCATCTCTCTTTTGCATTGGAGCGAATTCAACAAGGTATACCAATTAAAAATAAGCTATTAAACGAAATAAAAATGCTCTATAAAAAAGAGTTTGAAATAGGGTTGTGGGCAAAGGATGAGATCAAGAAAAAGCTGGGTATAGATATACCCGAAGATGAAGTGGCTCATATTGCTCTTCATATTCACACAGCGAAAATGGATGCACCTTCGATGAGTGAATCATTAAGACAAGCTTCTATTTTAAGTGATTTTGTCGAGAAGGTTGAGTCATATATAGGTGAAAAGATTGAGGAATCTTCTATCAACTATCAAAGACTGATTACACATTTACGTTTTGCCTTAAATCGGATTCAACAAGGGGAGCAGTTTGATCCTATTGATCAAGACATGCTTGAGCTTATAAAAGATAAGTACAAAAAAGCTTATGAATACTCACAGAAAATACTAGATAATTTAAGTGAGGAATATGAGATTATCTTTCCGTATTCTGAGGTTGCTTATATAGCGATCCATATTCAAAGACTATTAAAGTAACGATGTCGAATTTCAGAATTTTTTGTTGACGTTTCCATATGTGTATTATAAAATAAACTCATTCAAACAATTTCATATGTAGGATTGTTACTGATTACGCAGGCAAGACCTAGAATGTATAAGATGACATAGGTAGATCATCTAGCTGTATGCTACCTATTTTTCCTTATATGTTTTAGGTCTTTTTTGATGTTTTAGGAAGGTCCTAACATTTTAGGGAGGAAATCAACATGAATCATCGTGAGGTTGCCGAAGAGCTTGTTACGAAGCTCGGTGGTAAAAACAATGTCATTAGTGCAGCTCACTGTGCAACCCGTCTTCGTTTAGTTATTGAAGATGAAAGTCAAATAGACAAAAATGCTATTGAGGAACTAGACGGAGTAAAAGGAGCGTTCTCAAGCTCTGGCCAGTTTCAAATAATTTTTGGAACAGGAATAGTGAATAAAGTGTATCAACACTTTGCACCATTAGTTGGAGTTTCAAAGGAGGAAAATAATCCGAAAAAAAGTGAATCTCATGGGGATGCAGCAAAGCGTAAGATGAATCCGTTTGCTCGTTTTGCTCGTACATTGTCTAATATTTTCGTGCCAATTATTCCTGCCATTGTTGCAGCAGGTATGTTGATGGGGCTTTTAGGATTAATGAAAACGTATAACTGGGTAGATCCAGAAAGTGGATTATTCGTGATGCTCGATATGTTTTCGTCTGCAGCTTTTATCATTTTGCCTATATTAATCGGCTATAGTGCAGCTAAGGAATTTGGGGCAAATAGTTACCTTGGAGCTGTAATAGGGGGGATTATGATACACCCTAACCTGCTTAACCCATGGGGATTATCTAATGCTGAGCCTTCCACCCTTGATTTCTTTGGATTTGGCGTTGAAATGCTAGGGTATCAAGGAACAGTAATTCCTGTATTATTAACTGTCTATATTATGGCACAAATTGAAAAAGGATTAAGAAAAGTCATTCCAAACGTAATTGATTTACTAGTTACACCATTCTTAACCGTTATTTTGACAGGTTTTGTTGCTTTACTGGTAGTCGGTCCATTAGGTAGAGTGTTAGGAAACGGAATTACAACAGTATTAGATGTTGTGTATAACTCAGCTGGACCTATTGCCGGGCTTTTATTCGGTGGCTTATATTCAACGATTGTATTGACTGGTGTTCATCATAGCTTCCATGCGATTGAGGCTGAATTATTAAATGTAGGTGGAAACTACTTACTGCCGATATGGGCAATGGCAAATGTTGCTCAGGGTGGAGCAACTCTAGCAGTCTTCTTTAAAACGAAAAATAAAAAAACAAAAGAGATCGCCTTACCGGCAGCAGTTTCCACATTTCTTGGAATTACAGAACCAGCGATCTTTGGAGTAAACTTAAAATATCGCCGTCCATTTATCGGAGCTGCAATTGGTGGAGCTTTAGGTGGAGCTTATGTGGTTTTCACTCAAGTCATGGCCAATGGAATTGGGTTAACAGGGATTCCTCAGTTTGCCATTGTACAGGACCCGATTAACTACGGAATTGGATTTATCATTGCAGTAGTTGGTGCGTTTATGGCGACATTATTATTAGGTTGGAAAGAAGAATCAAAATAAGTGAAAATGGGTTGGCTTTGATTGTCAGAGTCAACCCTTTGTCTTGAAATATTCAACGAAGTAGGAGGAGAAAAGTGATCAAGGACAATCAATTACGACAAGAAGCGTTTACTGAAATCGAAAAGAATAAAGATCTTGTCATGCAGGATCCATACAGATTGACGTATCATCTGATGCCTCCAGTTGGGTTATTAAATGATCCAAACGGCTTTATACAAATGAATGGCGTATATCACCTTTATTATCAATGGATGCCGTTTAAGACAGGTCATGGAGCTAAGTTTTGGGGACATTATTCTTCAAAGGACTTAGTGAATTGGAACCATGAGGACGTTGCACTAACACCTTCAGAATGGTATGAAAAGAATGGTTGTTACTCGGGCAGTGCGATTGAGCACGATGGAAAAATCTATGCCTTTTATACAGGGAATGTGAAGGATGAACAAAATAACCGTGAAACCTATCAATGTTTAGCTATATCTGAAGATGGGATTAACTTTGATAAAAAAGGTCCTCTCGTATATTTGCCAGAAGGGTTTACATCACATTTTAGAGATCCAAAAGTATGGAAGCAAAATGATACTTATTTTATGGTAGTAGGTGCACAAACAAATGACTTAAAAGGTGCTGTTGCTTTACTGAAGTCAAAGGATTTATTTAAGTGGAACTATGTCGGAATAGTAGCAGGAGGTGGGAAGGGTAAGCTTGGTGAATTTGGCTATATGTTTGAATGCCCGGACTTATTTCACCTTGATGGCAAAGATATTCTTGTCTTTTCGCCACAAGGGTTAGAACCACAAGGCATGAAATATCAAAATGTGTACCAGGCTGGCTATGTAGTGGGAGAATTTGATCCCGAGACAGGTCAATATCTGCATAATGATTTTGAAGAACTTGACCGTGGCTTTGATTTTTATGCCCCCCAAACGACATTAGATAATCAAGGGAGAAGACTCCTTTTTGGCTGGATGAGTGTGCCTGACCAAAATGAACAAGACCATCCTACGATAGAATATAAGTGGATTCATAATATGACTTTGCCGAGAGAGTTGAAAATGGTGGGGGGAAAAGTATATCAAGTTCCTATTGAGGAGCTAAAACAACTAAGAAGCGAAGAGGTTGTTTCCTATATAGTGAAGCTAACAAAGGAAAGCAAGGAACTTGACGGTATTCACGGAAAATCAGTGGAATTGTATATCAAGGATATTGATATAACCGAGGGATGGTTCGAGATCTCAATAAGTGATGGAGGAAGAATCGTATACTCTGTGGAGGAAAAGGTTTTGACTTTTGAAAGAAAGAGCTATGTCAATGGTATGACGGAGAAACGCCAATGTCCGCTAAGTGAATTATCCAATCTTCACATATATATCGATACATCATCAGTAGAAATATTTATTAATGATGGACAAGAAACGTTTACTTCACGTATTTTTCCAACTCCTTTGAATGATACAATCAAATTTGGAGCAGCTAAGCATGCAAGATTTACCGTATTAAAATGGGATATAATGGATTGAAAATAAGATAAACTTAAAAAATCACTTCTTTATTTTAAAGGAAGTGATTTTTTCTTAGTCCCTATTTTACGATTAACACAGGACACTTTACCCTCTTTGCTACCTTATGACTAACACTGCCAAGCACCATTTCCTGCATTAAATTCAAGCCTCGGCTGCCAATGACGACTAAGTCATATTGATGCTCATTTGCTACCTTTACAATCATTGGCCCAGGCTCTCCTCGAATGATCTTAAGGCAATAGTTAACATGGTGTTGCTTGGCTTTTTGTTCTATGAATGCCATTTTTTCTCTACGTTTTGCTTCTGTATCAAGCTTATTCCAATTTTGAAGAACATCTTCTTTTGATGTTTTACTATCAACAACATATACAACATCCACAAAAGCTTGTGGAGTTAGTGTTGCAATCTCTATTGCTTTATTAGCAGCTCTTATTGAATGTAAGGATCCGTCTGCAGCAAGCAAGATCTTTTTAAACATTCTATGCCTCCTTAAGGAATCAAAGTGATTGGATATATTTCCCGATGTAGGATGTATCATTTTATTACTTTTATGATTTTGGATTGATAATAATAGGAAATTAGAGGTGTAGTGAGTATTTTATTGATGGTAACACTTACATCAGACTTCACAAAAAAGACAAAAACATATATAATCCTTGATGTTAACAACGGACCCGACTTTCATGAGAGTTGAAAGTCATAAATTAAAAAGGTAAAAGGAGAGTGTCGTTTTGAATTCAAGTACAATTAAATATCAGTGGTTTGGAAATATCAAAGGTGATGTGTTGGCAGGTATCGTAGTTGCCCTTGCATTAATACCTGAAGCGATTGCGTTTTCGATTATTGCTGGTGTAGATCCTATGATAGGATTGTATGCTTCATTTTGTATTGCGGTGACAATTGCTTTTGTTGGAGGACGTCCTGGAATGATTTCGGCTGCAACAGGTGCGACAGCTTTAATTATGGTCACGTTAGTTGCAGATTACGGACTTCAATATTTACTAGCAGCAACAATCTTAACGGGTATTCTTCAGATTATTATGGGTGTATTAAAATTAGGCAGATTAATGAAATTCGTACCCAGGTCTGTTATGACGGGATTTGTAAATGCTCTAGCAATACTTATCTTTACTTCTCAATTAACACATTTTGTTGGGGAATCATGGATGATGTATGCGATGGTGGCTGGTTCACTTGCTATTATCTACATTTTACCACGTTTTACTAAGGCGGTTCCATCACCATTAGTCGCAATTATTGTGATTACAATTATTGCTATCATGACAGGTAGTGGAGTTCGAACTGTAGGGGATATGGGTGAATTAACACAAGCATTGCCGATGTTTTTATTGCCGGATATTCCATTAACTTTTGAAACATTGCAAATTATCTTTCCTTATTCTTTGTCAATTGCCATTGTAGGCTTAGTTGAGTCTTTATTAACAGCGCAAATTGTTGATGATATGACAGATACAACAAGTGATAAGAATAAAGAAGCACGCGGCCAGGGGATTGCAAACATTGTATCTGCATTCTTTGGTGGAATGGCTGGATGTGCAATGATTGGTCAATCTGTTATCAATGTAAAATCGGGTGGTAGAGGTCGATTATCTACATTAGTAGCAGGTGTTTTCTTAATGGTATTAATTATATTATTGAATGACTTCGTTGTACAAATACCGATGGCTGCTCTTGTTGGTGTTATGATGATGGTTTCAATCGGTACATTTGATTGGTCTTCAATAAGATCTCTTCATAAAGTACCAGTAACAGACTCATTAGTTATGATCGCGACTGTTTTAACTGTAATTATGACTCATGATTTATCAAAAGGTGTTCTTGTCGGGATTTTATTAAGTGCTATCTTCTTTGCTGCCAAAATCTCAAAGGTAAAAGTAACAAGCTTATCTTCAGATGGAGCTGGTAAGAAGATTTATCGCGTGTCAGGTCAGTTATTTTTTGCTTCTGTTACAGACTTTGTTGACAGCTTTAACTTTAAAGAAAATGTGAAAGAAGTTGATCTGGATTTATCACAAGCGCATTTATGGGATGATTCAGCAGTAGGGGCTATAGATAAAGTTGTGATTAAATACCACCAAAATGGTGTGAAAGTGAACTTAATTGGTGTTAATACGGAAAGTAATCAATTACTGGAAAAAATTGCTGTCCACAATAAGCCGGGTGGCTTAAATAAAGCGGCTAATCATTAATTATTATAAAAAAAGATCATCAAATTCTTGTTTGAATTGATGATCTTTTTTGTTTACTTTAGAGGTAGGAAACTGCATGAATTTCATTTTATGCAGTTTTTGATGTTACTTTTCAAGCACCGCGAAATAATTTTCTTCACTGTCCGCAAAATTAAATACCCGACCATTTGGCATATCAATTATTTCACCTACTGTAACACCCTTATTCGAAAGCTCACTGTGTAATTCATCAAGATTGTCTGAGAAAAATAACAAAGAAGGTGTTCCGAGATTAAGCTCGGGTTCCATTTTAGAGATAAACTCCTTGTTATGAAGAATGATACTTGTTTCTGCTTCCTTTGTTGGGGAAAGTTCAATCCATCGCATACCTTCACCGTTAACTTCCTCCGCAATTACATGAAACCCGACTTTTTCCGTCCAAAAATCCACTGCCTCATCCTGGTTGTTAACATAAAGCATAATTTGACCTACTTTGTTAATCAAAATGATCACTCCATTTATAAGGAAATAATGAGTATGTATATTTCTAGTGAGTTACCTAAATTATACGGTTCATTACTCGATTGAGTAAACTGAATTATTTGTTATTTTATCAATTGGTAGAATGCAGAACAGGATAGTTAAGTTGTCTATAAGGATGCTATATTGATTGTTTTCTAAAAATTTAGATAAATCATACAAAATAAATGATGATTTTTTCTAATTCCTACAATGACATTTAGGCTGAAAACTTCTATTATGTTAATAAATATAACATTTAACGTCACATTATGTTACATAAGAAGAAGGGGAGGAATAGTATGGAGAGTAAAAATGGAGGCTTGAAGATTTTCTCCTTAGGACTACAACATGTTCTCGCGATGTATGCTGGAGCGATATTAGTTCCGCTCATTGTAGGTAGAGCACTGAATTTAACATCTGAGCAATTAGCTTATCTAGTTGCAATAGATCTCCTAACTTGTGGAATTGCAACTCTTTTACAAGCATGGAAGACAAAATACTTTGGAATCGGATTACCTGCTGTGTTAGGGTGTTCATTTGTAGCGGTAACTCCAATGATAGCGATAGGAAGTCAATATGGGGTTTCAGCTATTTATGGGGCGATTATTGTTGGAGGGGTGTTTGTCCTCTTTTTTGCTTCATTTTTTGGGAAGATCATTAAGCTTTTTCCACCGGTTGTCACAGGATCAGTTGTCACGATTATTGGTTTATCCTTAGTGCCTACTGGAATTCGTAATATGGCAGGGGGAACTGGAAGTGAGGACTTTGGCGGTATGACGAATTTGTTTCTGTCATTTGGAGTGCTGATTGCCATCGTCGTGATGAATCGGTTTTTTAAAGGGTTTGCCCAGGCTTTATCGGTATTAATTGGTATTATAGCAGGTACGATTGTTGCGACCATTATGGGGAAGGTTGATTATTCGGAAGTAGCGGATGCCTCGTGGATTCATTTTCCTGAGTTATTTTACTTTGGGGTCCCAACTTTTGAACTTGGACCAATTCTAACGATGATTATTGTATGTCTTGTCATCATGATTGAATCAACAGGTGTATTTTTAGCTTTAAGTAAAATTTGTGATCAAGAATTAAAAGAAAAGGATTTTGTTAGAGGATATCGAGCGGAAGGATTAGCGATTCTATTAGGTGGCTTGTTTAATGCATTTCCATACAATACCTTTGCGCAAAATGTTGGTCTTGTTCAGCTTTCAAAGGTGAAAACGAAGAATGTTGTTGTGGCTGCAGGTTTTATATTAGTTGCTTTAGGGCTTGTTCCAAAAATAGCGGCACTTGCCACGATTATTCCGCCGGCTGTATTAGGTGGTGCGACAGTTGTTATGTTCGGAATGGTGATATCTTCAGGGATTAAAATGCTTGGTTCTGTAGATTTCAGTGATCAACATAATTTGTTAGTGATTGCTTGTTCCATATCGTTAGGATTAGGTGCTACTGTTGTTCCTGACCTTTTTGCAGGTTTACCGCAGTCACTAAAAATCATTGTCAGCGACGGGATTATAACAGGAAGCTTAACAGCAATATTATTAAATTTATTTTTTATGATTCGTAAAAAAACAAAACCAGTTTCAGCTGATGGAGATCAATCGGTTGCTTAAATAGTTGAGAGGAGGGGAAGTGTTGGTTGCATTAAAGGAATTGAATGAAGTTAACCGACGTGAATTTGTTGAGGTGTTAAAGGGTATATTCGAGCATTCACCTTGGGTACCGAAAAAAGCATGGACCTACAGACCGTTTGCTTCATTAAAAGATCTACTTGAAAAAATGATATTCGTTGTAAAAGAAGCAACATATGAAGAAAAATTAGCATTAATTCAAGCTCATCCCAATTTGGGGACTCGTCTTGAGATGAGTAAGACATCAGTGGAGGAACAGGCAGGGGCAGGTTTAAATCAATTAACAGCAGAAGAGTTTGATCGATTTTCATTATTGAATAAACAGTACATGGAGAAGTTTGGTTTTCCGTTTATTATGGCTGTGAAGGGTCAGAAGAAGACAGCTATCTATGAATCTATGCAGCGAAGAATCAATCATCATGAGAAAGAAGAATTTGAAACGGCCTTAAAAGAGATTGAAAAGATTGCCTACTTTCGTTTGGAAGAACTATTAAAAAATAGGGGTGTAAATATGGTGAAAGAACGTACTGTCTCATATGGTAAAGGTGATGTTTTTGCTTATCGAACTTTCCTGGCTCCGTTAACTGGTGTGAAACAAATTCCTGAATCAGATTTTGCGGGTAGAAGAAATACTGTATTTGGAGTAAACGTAAAAATTGAAGTAGGGGGTCAAAAGATGTTGCCTTCATTTACTGAAGGAGATAACAGCCTTGTTGTTGCAACAGACTCTATGAAAAACTTTGTGCAAAGGCATTTAGGCAGTTATGATGGGTCAACAATTGAAGGGTTTATCCAATATGTTGCTGAAGAGTTTTTAAAGAAATATGATCATATTGATACAATTAAAATAATTGGTGAAGAGGTTCCATTTGAAGCGGCGACAACAGCTTCAGTGAATGGGTTAACACAAAGTGATCTAGTGTTTAAGCATTCGCGAAATGAAAAAGCAGTGGCAACAATTGAAATGGTTCGTCATGGTGAGACAATCACTATTGTAAGTCAAAGTAGTGGTGTCTTGGATTTACAATTGATTAAAGTTCGTGGAAATTCATTTGTTGGCTTTATTCGTGATGAATATACTACTTTACCGGAAGATAGTAATCGACCGCTCTTTATCTATTTAAATATTGGATGGGAGTATGAGGATATTGAAGATTCAACAGGATCTGCTCCACATAGCTATGTAAGTGCAGAGCAGGTTCGGGATATTGCTACATCTATATTCCATGAACTTGAAACACCTTCAATCCAATATTTGATCTATCTTATTGGTTGTCGTGTTCTGGAGAGATTTCCACAGCTTCGGGAAGTTAGCTTTCAATCACAAAATCATACGTGGGATCCTGTTGTTGAGAACATAACTAACTCAGAAGGAAAAGTGTATACTGAACCGCGTCCTCCTTATGGTTTTCAACATTTTTCTGTAACAAAAGAGGACCTTGAAAATAATAAAGAGAGTAACGAAACAATGAATATTTCTAAATAGGGATGGTGGATATGATAGGTCTGACGACACATGTATTGGATCTAACGCACGGTATACCTGCAGCTGATGTTGTTATTCAATTGTTGAGGTTAGGGGATACAGGCGCTTCTCTTATAAAAACAGGTAAAACGAATGGTGATGGTCGGTTGGATGAGCCGCTTCTATCTGAAAAAGAGATGCAAAATGGTGAATATGAGCTGTTGTTTTTTATAGGAGATTATTTCCGTGGAAAAGAACTATCTCTACCTGAACCTGCTTTTTTAGATAAAGTATCAATTCGTTTTGGTATAGCAGAAACAAATGCTCATTATCATGTGCCTTTATTAGTATCTCCTTGGGGATATCAGGTTTATAGAGGGAGCTAAAGGGCTTTTGTTAAATTATTAAATTATAGAACTTTTTAAATAAAGAGCCTCCACCGTGTGTTTATAGGTGGAGGCTTTCATATTATTTATCTAGCAGGTTCTCGTGTTTTTTCTGCAGTTTAAGTTAACTGCCCTTGAATTAATGCTTTGATACGAAATGCTAGACGCAATCTAAGGGTTTCATCAGGCTCTTTTAAGCTTCTTCCGATAATCTCCTCGCATTTTTCCAGTCGGTAAATAACTGTGTTGCGGTGAACATACAATCGTTTAGCGGTTTCTGATAGCTGACAATGAGTTTCGAGAAAAACGGATAATGTATGCAATAATACTTGATGGTCTTTTTTGGTTTCATCTGTAAATGACTGAAATGTATCATCATAGAACTTCTTTAATTGTTCATATGGGACCAGTCTAAGGATTTCAGGTACTTTCTTCGGCTGATACAGCTCGATAAACTGTTTTTGGCCAGACATGTTACCGTGATAAAGAGCATCTTTTGCTTCTTTATATGACACAGTTACTTGTGTGAGTTCTTCAGCATACATGCTGATTCCGAAAGAGAGGTCCTTTTGATGGTGTGCTGATACTTTCGTTTGAATTCGTTTTAATAGACTTAAAAAGGGTTGTTCGATTTCCCTCCACCCCGAATTGAGCTCCAATAATAGAATGAATGTTTGATCCATTGTAAAGAGATGGATTTTTTCGTGGTTATTTTGAATCTCGAATTCAATCGTGTCATAAATAAACTCTGTTTCTGATTGATATTGCAAAAAGAACCTTTTTTTATCTTCTTCGCTGATTTCTCCTACTGCACATATATATCTTTGGCCGCTTTTTAGACCGAATTCTTTTCCGCGACTCATAATCTCATCAGAAGTAGAAAAGGTACCGTTGACAAAGTTTGTGAAAAATTCATTTTGGATGCGCCTCTTATTTTGTTTTAAGGCATGTTCCTTCATTAATTCAAACGCTATAACATTTGATGCTTGTTTTATAGTTAAAATGGTTGCTCGGTCTGTTAAGGGGACGAATCCTAAAATACAAAGATAGTGATATTGCTTGTGTGTGTAAACAGGAAATAAAGTTATAGTGTGTTGCTTTTCATCTAACAACGTAAAGGTTGATAACGACTTTGCTGATAAATGAAAGGAAAATCCTTTATATAAAAGTGTCTCCAATTGTGAAAATAATGGAGAAGTGCGATCGGTGATACTCATTGGTATCAAATGATCATTTAATAAGTAGACGGGCAATTGAGTTAAGGTAGAGACGTTGTCGATGATTTTTTGGATTCCCTGTCCGCTCATAATTTGATCTGTAAACTGTTGATGAGTTTCCATCGCTTGGTGTAGTTCGTTTGTTCGGATATCAAGAATATAACTAAGGGATTTATTTACAATATCCCCTAAAGATGTCTCAACAGGGAGCTCTAACAAAGGTAAATTCAGTTTATTTGCCAGGTTGATAGCCTCTACGGGTATTTCTTGTAAAAATCGTTTTGTTTTAATGCCTAGACCTGAGCAACCTTGTTTTTCCATCGCTTCTATTAAAGAAAGTAACGACTTAAGATCGTCTTTAAAATGAAAAGCTGTGGTAACGAGCAATTCGTTTTGTTTTAAAAAGTGAATAATATCTGGAGCATCCATCATGTTTACAGTATTCACTTCGCGGTTTAACCCCTGTGCACCTGCAACTAAACTAGTTCCGGAAAAAATGGGTAAGTTCATTAATTCACTTAATTTCATGTTCGTCATCCTTTGTTAGATTATTTACAATGTTGGTAAAGTGCTGTATTAATTTTTAGTTAAAATAACCAAAGAATTTACATTCTGTTCTACATATATGTACATGATTTTAAGAAATGATTGTTTTAAAATAAAAATATATTGCTATCAATGTTAATAAATATAACATCAAATGACAGAAAATAGAATAGGGGGGATTGAATTGGTTGAAAATGTGGAAAAATCATCTGCCTTATTCGAGCAAATTGAAAGAATGGTCGAGTGGTTAGCGTGTTTTGGTAGAACTGAACGAGATGGTGTAACGAGATTACTATATTCAAAACATTGGCAGAATGCGCAACAAGGTATTGATGAATATATGAAGGGTATTGGCCTACACACATACTATGATGATGTAGGGAATTTATTCGGTAGGCTACCTGGAACAGAAGAAAATACAAAAACGATTCTGACGGGTTCACATATTGATACGGTGAGAGATGGTGGAAAGTATGATGGAGCATATGGGATTATTGCTGGTATTATTGCTCTACAGTATCTCTTTAAATATCATGGATCGCCGAAGAAGACTATTGAAGTTGTTTCTCTCTGTGAGGAAGAAGGAAGTCGCTTTCCTTTGACATACTGGGGGTCAGGTAATATTACCGGTGTAAAAAACCTGAACGATATCAAAGGTGTTAATGACTCGGAAGGTATAAGTTTCGTAAAAGCGATGAATGATGCCGGATTTGGTCAAGGTGACTACTGTAATCCGAAACGAAATGATCTTGAATGCTTCATTGAAATGCATATTGAACAGGGAATTGTATTAGAAAAAGAAGCTAAAACAATAGGTGTTGTTAGTCATATTGTTGGTCAACGCAGATACACAATCACAGTTGATGGCGAAAGTAATCATGCTGGAACAACTCCTATGGCATTGCGGAAGGATGCGATGTATGCAGCAGCGGAAATGATTCAAACGCTCATTGAAAAAGGTAAAAATACTTCAACTGAACTTGTTGTAACGGTTGGGCAAATAAGCTTAGAGCCTAATATATCGAATGTTATCCCTGGAAAAGCGATTTTTAGTCTTGACATAAGACATAGTGAAGAAGAAGTGTTGAATGTGTTTTGTCATGAAATCTTCCATGAGCTTAAATTAATTGCATTTAAGCATCAAACAAGCATAACAATCGATAATTGGATGAATGAAAAACCTGTAAAGATGTGTGAAAGCTTAAATGCATTATCTGAAGTGATCCTAAAAAAGGATCATATCCCATATAAAAAAATGACAAGTGGTGCTGGACATGATTCTCAACTATTTGGTCGGGCTTTACCAACGTTGCTATTATTTGTGCCTAGTCAAAATGGAATCAGTCACTCACCATTAGAGTTTACGAGAACAGAAGATTTAGAGGAAGGTATAAGAACGTTAATAAAAGTATTGTATGAATTAGCGTATTAGGAGGGAGTAAGTTGACAGTTTATCAAGAAATGAATGCTCCGTTAAGAACGATTATGACACCGGGACCAGTTGAGGTTGACCCAAGGGTGCTCCGTGTGATGAGCACACCAATTCTCGGACAATTTGATCCGGCTTTTACAGACATGATGAATGAAACGATGGAAATGCTTCGAGAGGTTTTTCAAACGAAAAATAAATGGGCATTTCCCATTGATGGAACATCACGTTCTGGGATTGAAGCGGTATTAAGTAGTGTGATTGAGCCTGGTGATAAAGTGTTAATTCCGATCTTTGGGAGGTTTGGGCATTTATTAACCGAAATTGCTGAGCGAAATGAAGCTGAAATCCATACGATGCATTGCGAATGGGGGGAGGTCTTCGATCAGCAAGTGATCATAAATGAGATAAAAAGAGTGAAGCCTAAGGTTCTCGCCGTTGTCCATGGAGAAACATCTACAGGATGTATGCAGCCTCTTGATCAAATTGGACCAGCTTGCCGTGAGTTGGATGTTCTATGTATTGTTGATGCTGTTGCGACAATTGGCGGTACTGATGTGAAAGTAGATGAATGGCAGCTTGATGCGGTGATTGGAGGTACCCAGAAATGTTTATCTGTTCCTTCGGGTATGGCGCCAATTACATATAATGAACGAATTGAAAAGATTCTTTCCTCAAGGAAAAGGGTGGAAAAAGGTATTGCGACAGAAGATGATCATGATAGTATCGGGCGGCCGATAAGAAGTAATTATTTTGATCTAAGTCAACTGCAGGATTATTGGGGACCTAGGCGGTTAAATCATCATACAGAAGCAACCTCTATGTTATATGCATTACGAGAAGGGGTAAGAATTGTTCTGCAGGAAGGATTGACAACGCGTTTTCAACGTCACAAGCTTCATGAAAAAGCCCTCATAGAAGGCATTAAAGCGATGGGGCTAGAATTGTTTAATGATGCTGCTTGGAAGCTTCCGGTAGTGACATGTGTTCAAATTCCAATAGGAGTTGACGGTGAATCTGTTCGGAAAATGCTCCTTGAACAATTTGGAATTGAAATTGCAAGTTCGTTCGGTCCTCTTCACGGAAAGATTTGGCGGATTGGGACGATGGGATATAGTTGCCGAAAAGAAAATGTATTGTTTGTTTTGTCAGCCCTTGAAGGTGTTTTAATACGTCATGGGGCACATTTGAACCTTGGGAAAGGACTGCAAGCTGCGCTGGATGTATACGAGTCTGTTCATGTAATGACAAAATAGCCCCGGGTTCGGGGTTTTTGTTTACACAATACTATCTTGTAATAGAGGGGGATTGTTATTATGCAAAATCACTTAAATGCGTTTGTTGAGGAAGAAATTACATTTGAACCAACAGGAGCAGGTCTGTTGGATGGTTTGGAGTTTGCGGTAAAGGATGTCTTTTCTATAGAAGGTTATAAAAGTGGAGCAGGAAACCCGGATTGGCTTAGAACCCATCATGAATCATTATGTCATGCACCTGTTATTAGAATGCTGCTTAGTCAAGGGGCGAAATTGAAAGGGACAACACAAACAGATGAATTGATGTACAGCTTAAATGGAGAAAATGCTCATTATGGAACACCTGTTAATCCGAAGGCTCCAAATCGTATTCCGGGAGGCTCTTCAAGTGGATCGGCTGTTGCTGTCTCAGCTGGAATAAGTGACTTTGCTTTAGGTACTGATACGGGTGGTTCAGTAAGAATACCTTCATCCTATTGTGGGATTTATGGATTCCGCCCTTCACATGGTGTAGTTCCTGTTGAAGGTGTCATACCCTTGGCGAAAAGTTTTGATACAGTCGGATGGATGTCAAAGGATTCAGAGTTATTGTACCGAATTGGAAAGGCTTTAATTACTGATCAAGAAGAAAAAGGTCTTTTTAAACAGGTGTTTTTTTGTAAGGAAGCATGGGGATTATTAGATGAACGATGTGAAGGGGAATTATTAACTGCTGCATCTGTAATCAAAGAAATGTCTCAGCGTGAATGGATTACATTATCAGAGAGTGGACTTGATTTATGGTCGAGTGCATTTCGTATTTTGCAAGGATTAGAGATTTGGGAGGAACATGGTGATTGGATACGAAAAGAAAATCCTGTCTTTGGTCCAGGAATACATGAAAGATTCCGGTGGACGAGTTCGTTGAATCCTCAGGAAAGCTTAGAACAAGAGAAGCTTCGAATGCAAATTCGAAAATCCCTTTCAACTCTTCAGAAAGAAGATGGGGTCATTGTCATCCCGACAGCACCGGGACCAGCACCATTGTTGAATTTGCAAGGTGAAAAAGCAGAGCAGTATCGTGCGAAAACGATGCAGCTCTCTTGTATAGCTGGTTTAGCGGGATTACCACAAGTAACACTTCCTCTTGCTGAAGTAGATGGTTTACCGATAGGATTATCAATTATTGCAAATCATCACCAAGATCTAAACTTATTAAAATGGGTAAACGATATTATTGGAGGGAGAGGGGAATGAAACTAACGTCTATTAAAGTTGATAATGAGGAATTAGCAGCCGTCTTAGTAGATGAAAAAGTGATATTGATTAGAGAGATAAATAAAAGAGTAAAAGAAAATTGGAGTGAGGATATTCTATCCATTCTTAAAAATGATCAATTATCACAAATTACGAACTGGTATAAGCATGTTGGATATAAAGAACTAAAAGAAATGAACCAAATGGCGTTAGAAAGTATTACGTTTGCCCCTCTATACCGTCATCCGAATAAGATCTGGGGAGTTGGTATGAACTACGTAGAAAAGGCGATAGAATTATCTGGGAAATTACCTGAAGAGGAACCCGTTATTTTCATGAAGCCGAATAGTAGTTTAATAGGTCCTGAAGAGAATATCGTTTTACCACAACAATCAAATCAGGTTACAGCTGAAGCAGAGCTTGCGATCATAATAGGAAAAACATGCAAAAATGTGGAGGAAGCTGAAGTTCCTAAAGTGGTTGCTGGATTTACGAGTTCCTTAGATATGACTGCGAAGGACATTCATGCTATAAATCCCCGCTTTATGCAAAGAGCTAAAAGCTTTGATACATTTTTCAGCTTTGGACCTTATCTAACTACGATAGATGAGGTGAAAGATGTGAGGGGA
Source organism: Metabacillus schmidteae (assembly GCF_903166545.1). Taxonomy (NCBI): domain Bacteria; kingdom Bacillati; phylum Bacillota; class Bacilli; order Caryophanales; family Bacillaceae; genus Metabacillus; species Metabacillus schmidteae. The sequence continues at coordinate 1,851,971 of NZ_CAESCH010000001.1, forward strand.
ATCTCTGTTGAGACAAAACTGAATGGTAAGGTTTGTCACAGTAATATTGTCGATAACATGATGTATTCACCCTGGTGGATTGTTTCGTTTTTCTCCCGAATTATGACCTTGCATCCAGGTGATGTGATTATGACTGGCACGCCGGGTTCTGTTCTGATAAGTGATGGTGATGTGGTGGAATGCGTGATTGAAGGGATAGGAGAGCTGCGAGTTTATAGTTGTAAATAAAATGAAAGAAGGAACAGTTGTTTCATCACAACTGTTCTTTTTCATGTGAGGTTTTATATCAAGTGTTGAATATGGTCTTGAAAAATTAGTTAAAATATACAAAATAAAATTGAAAAAACAACAAATCCTCTAATGATTTAAAGGTGTATCTCGATTAAACTATTCATATGTTATATTTGTTTACATTGGGTGTTGCATTTTATGAATGGGAGAAAAGGAGGATAATATGTCTGTAGAGAGAAGTTCTAAAATTAATTTAAATCATCATCCAAAGTTAAAAAATAAGATGACTATGCCCCATATTTATGTCATATTATTTATTTTTATTGCATTGGCTTCGATTGCTACCTACCTAATTCCAGCTGGTGTCTATGAGAGGATCCCTGGTCCTGAGGGTAGGACAACAATTGATCCTCATTCATATCACGCTGTGGAACAGTCACCTATTGGAGTAGTTGATTTTATGACTGCTATACCTAGAGGTTTAGTAGCAGCTGGAGAAGTTGTATTCTTTACATTTATTATTGGCGGTTTATTTGCAGTTATTAAAAAAACAGGTTTAATTGAAATTGGTGTAGATAAGCTCACAAGGAGATTCTCAACCAAAAGCGTTATGGTTATCCCTGTGTTAGTTATCTTATTTGCGACAGTATGTAGTTTAATAGGAACGCAGGAACTAAGTTTAGTTTATGTACCTGTTATTTTGCCGTTAATGATCGCATTGGGCTATGATTCAATGGTTGCTGTGGCCATTGCCTTGATAGCTACCACTGCAGGATTTACAACTGGTTTTCTTAATCCGATAAACACAGGACTTGGACAAAAATTGTCTGGTTTACCAGTTTTCTCTGGTTTAGAACTAAGAATAGTAGCTTTTATTGTATTTGTTCTTATCGGTGTCGTCTACATTATTAGATATGCACAAAAAATAAAGAAAAATCCAATGGCAAGCCTTGTATATGAAGAAGATTCCGAGAAGAGAACACAGTACCACACTAAATCAGCGTCTAAAGAGTACAAGGCTACATCAAGGCAAAGATTTGCATCTGTTCTCCTCCTGGTATTTTTTGGATTATTAGTATACGGAGTACTTACTCAAGGTTGGTTCATGTTAGAAATGGCGGGTCTGTTCATTGTCATGGGAATTGTTGTAGGACGTACATCAGGGCTAACATTTTCAGAGATTTGTGAAGGATTTAACGAAGGTTTTCGTGAAGTGTTAGTAGGCGCATTCATTGTCGGAGTTGCCCGAGCAGTAGCTGTAGTAATGGAAGATGGTTTAGTAATGGATACCATTGTTAATAGCCTAGGTACCGTTGTAGGTGAATTCCCGGCTGTTTTTAGTGCAATCGGTATGTTTATTGTGCAAATGTTATTTAATTTCTTAGTACCTTCCGGGAGTGGTCAAGCATTAGTGACGATGCCAATAATGGCTCCGTTGTCAGATTTAATTGGGGTTACAAGACAAACAGCTGTCTTAGCCTATCAATTTGGAGATGGTATCGGTAATATTTTGTATCCTACTTCTGGATATTTCATGGCAACACTTGTTTTAGCAGGAGTTTCATGGCAAAAATGGGTACGATTCTTCCTGCCGTTATTTTCAATATGGTTTGCTGTCGCGATAATTTTCTTAATATTCGCTCAAGTCATACAGTGGAATGGATGATTACAAGCGAAAAAATGTAAAGGGAGTTGTTTAGATGGAAAAAATGGACCTCATGATCAAAAATGGAATTGCAGTTCTACCAACTGGTTTAGAACAAGTTGATATAGGAATTAAAGATGGACGGATTCATATTCTTGGCAAGAATCTATTGAATGAATCGAAAAATACATGGGATGCATCAAATCAATATGTCTTTCCGGGAATGATTGATGTTCATGTGCATTTTAGTGAGCCTGGCAGAGAGCATTGGGAAGGATTCCACACAGGCTCACAAATGATGGCTGCCGGCGGTTGTACAACATATTTCGATATGCCGTTAAATGGTATTCCTTCTACTGTAACTGAGGAGGCACTATTTGAAAAAGCAAACCTTGGCAATGAAAAGTCTTTAGTAGATTTTAGTCTATGGGGAGGACTTGTTCCGGGGAATGAAGATGATCTGGGAGCTTTAGCGGAATCAGGAGTAATCGGGTTTAAAGCATTTCTTTCAACAACTGGTAACAAGGAATTCGAAGCAGTGGATGAAATCACTTTATTAAATGGAATGAAGCAGATTGCGAAGCGAGGTAAGGTCTTGGCTCTTCACTCGGAAAGTGCTGCGATAACCAATTGGTTGAAAGAAGAGAAAGAAAAAGAAGGAAAGTTTACTGCAGATGATTATTTGGAAACACGCCCAATTATGGCTGAGGTCGAAGCAGTACAACGAGCAATTTACTACTCTATGATCACGGGCTGTCCTCTTCATTTTGTTCACATAAGCTCAGCAGAAGCATTAGAAATCATTCAGCAAGCCAAATCAATAGGCTTAAATATAACAGTTGAAACTTGCACGCATTATCTGCTTTTTAACCATCAAGATTTAAGAGATCGAGGAACAATCGCTAAATGTGCACCACCTCTCCGTGAAAAAGAGGAACAAGAAAAATTAATTAATCTATTAATCAATCAAAAATTCGATATGATCTCGTCAGACCATTCACCATGTCCTTATGAATTAAAGGATCCTAAGGTTCATAATTTATTCGAAGCGTGGGGAGGGATTAGTGGTGGTCAGTTTACTCTTATGTCAATGATTGAGTTGGCTGTAAAATACAATATTCCATTTGAATTAGTAGCAAAATGGACAGCGCAAAATCCAGCTGAACGTTTTGGGCTTTCCGATCGAAAAGGTCAAATAAAAGAAGGGAAAGATGCAGACTTTGCTATTGTCACTTTGGATAAATCATTTACTGTTACTGAAGATAATTTTTATGCGAAACATAAAGAAAGTCTTTATTTAGGTCATACATTTCCATGTGAGATAACGGGAACAATTAATAGAGGGAATGTGGTTTATGAGAATGGTAGGGTAATGGATGGTATTCCGAATGGGTGTTGGGTGAAGCCGGTTGGAAGTGAACTTGTTCGTTAATTTGTTAACTACAAAACCCCTTTTTTCATAAGAGAAAGGGGTTTTGTATGGTAATGAATTAAATGATTTTGTTTTGTAGATTGTTATCATCTAACCTCTGATTCATTTCACTCTTGTGTTGTTTTTTTCTCATCTGATAGAGTGTGAACACAATTGATATGACAGCCAGAATTAGAAAAATCAGTGATATAGGTCTTGTGAAAAAGGGCAGGAAGCTTGTATCCATTTGAAAAGCCCTAGTCATTTCTTTCTCTAAGGTTGGACCTAAGATGAGTCCTAAAATAATAGGAGATAAGGGAATATCGATTTTTTGAAAGAAAAAACCTGATTAGTCCAAAAAGCAGGACAAGCCATATATCAAACATTTGATTATTAAGAGCAAAAGCCCCGACTGAACTGAGTACTAAAATACTAGGTACGAGTAATGATTTTGGAATAAAGGTTATTCTAGTGAAAAGCGGCAATAACAGTGTTTGAATAAAGAATACAGCAATACCACTAAAAATAATTATAACGTAGATTGAGTTCACTAAAACGGGTTGTTGAGAAAAAAGCGCCGGACCAGGATTAATGCCGTGTAAAATGAGAGCACCGATCATAATAGCTTGTGCAACATCACCAGGTATACCTAATGTAATTGTTGGGATAAATGCCCCTCCAGCGACTGCATTATTTGAAGTTTCAGAAGCAATGATACCTCCTGGATGTCCACTTCCATATTGATCTTTGTGTTTAGAAAACTTTTTTGCTTGATCATAGCTAATAAAGTTTGCAGATTCTGCACCGGCCGCAGGTAAACAGCCTATAAAACAACCAATCAAAGAAGATCTAAGTGCATTCCATTTATCCTTATATAGATCCGTGAATACTTTTCGATAAGGAATACGTACCTTTTGCTTTAAAGCAGATGTATCTTGTGTTGTTAGCTTTTGTTTTAATTCTTCCACATTTGTTAATAGCTGTGAAACAGCAAATAAACCAATTAAAACAGGTAAAGCTGAAAATCCTGATGAAAGCTCAGGCATGCCGAAATCAAAACGCAGCGTGCCACTTGGCGATATTCCAATTGTTCCAATCAAAAGGCCAAGACAGCCTGCTATTAAACCTTTAATCATAGATTTACCACTTAATCCAGCAATTAATGTTAAAGCAAAAACAACCAAGGAAAAAATTTCCCAAGGACCGAATAATAGACTTCCTTCAGCAATAATAGGTCCTAATAGAAAAAGAATAATGGCACCGATAAATGTACCAATAACTGAAGATAAAATACCGATACCTAATGCTCGGGGTGCCTCACCATTTTTTGTCATCGGATACCCATCAAAGGTGGTTACAACAGAAGAGGGTGTACCGGGTATACCAAGCAATATAGATGAAATCAGCCCGCCTGAAAGCCCACCGATATATATTCCGATCATTAAGGCGAGCCCTTGAATTGGTTCCATTCCAAAAGTAAATGGAAAGGCGAGAATTAAAGCCATCGTGAAAGTAAAGCCAGGAATCGCTCCTGCAACAATGCCGAAGAAAACACCAATCACAATATAGAGAAGCATCGTTGGGTGTAGAACTTCTTGAAATGCGGTTAAAACCATCGATAAATCCATAAACATCACTCCATTAAGGTAAATAAATATTTAGGATGTTTTGAAACACCCATTGAACAATGAATGGCAATGTGAGAGACAAGATGATATTTGTTGCCATAAATCTAAGTTTGAAGGGGCGGAGTATAACAGTTGCAAAGAACATGAAAATCATGGAGCTAAATAAAAATCCGATAAACGGAATTAGCATGGTAAAGACAAAAAATAATCCCAAAATAGCGATAACCCGATAATGTTCAAAAATATATAATTTCAAATTTGAAAATAAAGAGTTTTTTTCTTGTTTTGAGAAGAAGCTTTTAATCAAGAGAGTAATTGCTAAGATCATCATCAAGATGATAATCACTCTTGGGAAAAAAGAGGGAGCAAATGTCTGCACCCCTGATTTTTCAGAAAACTTGTTTGACTCAATAAAGAATACTCCTCCAACAAGTAAAATGAAGATTGCAAAGATCCGATCAACCATTATCTATCACACCTTGTTTTAAAATTTCATTTTTGGAGCCAATGTTTCCATCTTAGCGTCCAGTTCTTCTATGTGTTTTGAGTAATCTTCAGTATTTTTGAAATTAGGGAAACTACCTAATTCTTCAATTTTCTTTTGTAATTCAGGATCTTCTAAAGCTTTTTGGAATGCATCTGCAATAATTTTTACATGCTCAGGTGGAGTACCTTTAGGGGCAAGAATACCGCGATCAACAGTTACTGAAAAATCAATACCTTGCTCTTTTAACGTTGGTACATCTGGTAAAAATGGGTTTCTATCACCAAACACCATTCCAAGTGGAACTAAACTTCCATCTTCAATGTAGCCTTTACCAGATGCATAATCACCCGTCATTCCATCAACTTGATTTGCTAGAACAGCTGCATATTGTGGTCCCGTACCATCATAGTTTACATAGTTTAACGTTGTTGGATCTACACCGGCAGCATCCAGTAATGCTGCAATCGTAAAGTGATCTTCAGAACCAACTGTATAAGCCCAATTTACTTTATTTCCTGCTTTAACATAATCAATAAAGTCATTAATCGTTTTAATATTGTTTTCTTCACTGAACTTCTTGCTGACAGATGGAATATGAGGAGTAGAAGTCATCATCATGACAGGATCAAATGCAGAGAAGCCGTAGTCCACTACACCTGTGTGCTGTGCAGTTGCAGCTACTTGGTGAATGCCCAGAATTGTGTACCCATCAGGCTCAGCATCTTTCACGAAGCGAGACCCAACTGTTGCTGTAGCACCAGCCATATTTGTTGGAACAATTGTTTGACCTAAATGTTTTTCAGCATATTGTGCAACTAAACGAAACAAGACATCAGTTCCACCACCTGGTGGATAAGGAATCACAAGTTTTACTGGTTTAGTAGGAAAAGCTTCATTAGATGCAGTTGTTGTTGCTTCAGAACTAGAAGAAGTTGCACTTCCACATCCGGATATAACAAACACGAACATGAGTGTTAGTAAAAAATAAACTAGTTTATTTTGCAAGATAATCTCCCCTCATAATTCGTTTCGTAGTTAACGAGATGATATAGTAACTAAAAGTTAATTAATTAATCTTCTCTCCTTTCGTTTGTTAGTTGTTGATTTATGAACTATTAAAACATGGGTTAAAGGCACAATCACTTAGTTTGTTATGAATTCTGACATGGTTTTTTGTAATGGACTAAAGTGATAAAACATAATATCCACTATGTACCCTTATATGTACGTAGAGTTTTATGTTGATATATAAAAAACAAAAGCTTTAACATTTTGAAAGCTTGGTAGATTATCTAACAATAAATCACTTTTGATAATTGAAATATTGCTATAATGGTTGAAACTTTTTTCAGGAGGAATAAAAAATGAACAAAACAATAGTAGGGTCAAAGTCAATGGTCGTTAGTCCGCATTATTTAGCATCACAAGCAGGTAACATCATCTTAGAAAGAGGAGGGAATGCATTTGATGCAGCTGTAGCGGTGAGTGCTTGTCTTGCTGTTGTGTACCCTCACATGACTGGTATTGGAGGAGATTCATTTTGGGTTACATACAGTAAGGGTGAAGAGAAAGTGAGAGTTTATAATGGAAGTGGTCGAACTGGAATAAACCTTACTCGTGAAGTATATGAAGGGCAAGAGGCAATACCAACTAGAGGAATCGACAGTGCGATTACAGTTCCAGGAATGGTGGATAGTTGGGACGCTGTTTTAAAGGAATATGGCAAGTTAACGTTAGAGGAAGTATTACGACCGGCAATCGAGTATGCTGAAAAAGGATTCCCGCTTTCGCCTGATCAACATGAAAACACAGTAAAGAGAGCAGATATATTGAAGGAAGATGAAGATATGGCAAGAATATTCTTACCGAATCAAGAGATTCCTAAAGTATATCAACGATTTATCCAAACAGACTTATCACGCACATTAAAAAAATTAGCTGAAAATGGTAGAGATGATTTTTATAAAGGAAAGCTGGCAGAACGAATTGTTTCAAATTTAAAAGACAAGGGCAGTCGTTTAACCTTAGAGGATTTTTCAAACCATTATGGAGAGTGGACAGATCCAATCACTACCACCTACCGGGGTTATGACGTTTATCAAGCACCTCCAAATTCACAAGGGTTTGTCGGGTTAATGGCCCTGAATATTTTAGAAAATTTTGATTTCTCCTTAATTGAAGAAGGTTCTTACCGTTATTATCATGTATTAGTTGAAGCATTAAAAAGAAGCTTTCAGGACCGTAACAAACATCTAACAGATCCACAATTTTATGATATCCCATTAGATAGGTTATTAAGCAAATCTTACGGAAAAGAAATGGCTGAAGAAATCCAATTTGACAGCGCACGGGATATTAAAACCGAACCAGTTGGCAGTGATACAGCCCATGCGGCAGTTATTGATGAGGAAGGAAATGCGGTATCCTTTATTCAAAGTCTTTATTTTGAATTTGGCTCAGGAGTTGCGGCAGGTGATACAGGTATAGTCATGCAAAACAGAGGTTCTTTTTTCTCCTTAGATCCGACTCATGTGAACTGTCTTGAACCTGGGAAAAGATCATTTCATACCTTAATGCCGGCAATGGTATTAAAGGAAGGGAAACCGCGAATTATTTATGGAACACAAGGAGGAGAAGGACAGCCGCAAACTCAAACGGCTATTCTCACAAGAATGATTGATTACGGAATGGATCCTCAATCAGCTATTAGCGCCCCAAGATTTGTATGGGGAAGAACATGGGGACAGCAAACACAAGAATTAAAAATTGAAGGTCGTGTAAACCTAAATGTACTGGAACAATTATCAAAAGCTGGTCATGCCGTCAATAAAGTGGAAGATTTCAATGGAATTATGGGTCATGCAAATGCGATTCTGATTGATGACCAAGGCTTCGTACACGGTGGAGTTGATCCGAGAAGTGATGGAGCTGCGGTTGGGAGGTAATTTGTGTCGTAAAATGTCTAATAGTAGATAAATCTTGATAATCGAAGATAAATTCTGAGGAATCGTAGATAAATTTTAAAAATCGAAGATAAACCTGCATAATCGAAGATAAATTCGAAAGATAAGTCCTTTCACTTTTTTATATGCTTCTTTTTAGATACCTTTTCCTTCGTTTTCTTGATGTTTCGCTTTTATCTCTTTCCTTTTATCATTATACTTAAACTATATAATGCTCAAAGGATGGGTTTTTAGTGAAAATAGATCATATTGATAGAAAGATACTAGAGCTTCTCACGATAAATGGCAGAATGTCTTATTCAGATATAGGAAAGGAACTTGATCTATCTAGAGTTTCTGTCCGGGAAAGAGTGAATCAACTGATTAAACATGACGTGATTGAAAAATTTAGTGTTGTGATCAATTCTGAGAAAATGGGGAAAAATGTTTCGGCGTTTTTTGAAGTTGATTGTGAACCAGCCTATTTGGTTGAAGTTGCACAAAAACTTGCGGACAATCCATGTGTATCCAGCTGTTATCAAATGACTGGACCCAGTACATTACATATGCATGTATTAGTTGATGATTTCGAGGCGTTAGAGAAGTTTATCAACAATGAATTATATGCACTGGAAGGAATCACAAGAGTTGAAAGCCATATTTTACTTAGACGCTTTAAAAGCAGAAGTGGCATGAAATTATAATGTACAAAAAAGTGGAGAATGCAGGAAATATAATTCCATCTGCATTCTCTTTTTATTTTTCAGAAAAATGTATAGAAATGGCGGGAGTTATCCTATATAATCGTAAATAACCAAATAAACTTTCGTTTGTAAGTTATCGTAACAATATAGATTAACAAACGAAAAAATATCCGCATAAATTAGTAATTAGATCCATACCTATTGTAGGGGCGCAATTTATAGGGAGAGGGGGATACTAAATATCTAGTTATAGTGCGCCAAGAATGACATTATATAAAAAAAGGGTGAGAAGAAATGAAACACCTCCAATTATTTTTAGCGTTTTTTCGAGTGGGGATGTTAGGGTATGGTGGAGGACCGTCATCAATTCCACTTGTTCATAAAGAAGTAGTGGATAAATATAAGTGGATGAATGATGATGAGTTTGCTGATGTGTTAGCACTAGGAAATACATTGCCGGGACCCATTGCAACGAAGATGGCCGGCTATATCGGGTATCGTGTAGGGGGAGTTTTTGGTCTTATAAATGCTACTCTTTCAACCATTCTCCCAACCATTATTTTAATGATTGTTTTATTGACAACAATTTCTTCTATAAAAGATTATCCTTGGGTTCAAGGAATGACAGCTGCTGTTGTACCTGTTGTGGGAGTAATGCTGGCAACATTAACATGGGACTTTTATAAAAAATCGCAAACCTCAATGGGCTGGTTAAAAGCTATAATATTTATAGGGGGCAGTTTTCTTTTTATGGAGGTTTTAGGACTGCATCCAGCTATTTTAATCGTTGTATTATTGATTGCAGCTGTCATGATAAAGGATAAGAAACCTGAAGAAGAGCGCAACGTAGAAAGGGGGAATGCTTCGTGATTTATTGGGAGATATTTCTCGCCTTTTTTATCCCTGGTATTTTAGGGTATGGTGGTGGACCCGCATCAATTCCACTAGTCGAAAATGAAGTGGTTGACCGCTATGGATGGATGGATGTTAACGAGTTTAGTGAGGTCCTCGCATTAGGGAATGCTTTGCCTGGCCCAATTGCAACAAAAATGGCTGGCTATATAGGCTATGAGCAGGGCGGAATACTAGGAAGCTTAGTTGGAATTTTTGCAACTGTAGCACCTTCACTTATTTTAATGATTGTCTTATTAGGATTTTTATATAAATTCAAAGATTCTCCTAAGGTAAAGCGAATGACAACGTTTATTCGTCCAACGATTGCAGTCTTACTCGGAGTGATGGCCTACGGCTTTTTCTTCACATCCTATCAGGACACAGGAATCTGGCAAACCTTGTTTCTTGTTGTGGCAAGCTTTTTCTTATTAGAAAAATTAAAGGTCCATCCAGCTATCGTTATAGTTGCTGCGATGGGATATGGAGCGGTATTTATATAAATCCCCTAGCCCCAAAAGGCTTGGGGATTCTTTTTTTACTTAGTATTAAGAATGCTTTCTTCTAAAACCTCATTTTTATCACCATATACTTGTGTTAAATGACTTTCTCCCCAAGCACATAAGGCATTTAAAATTTGTTCCAGACTTTTTCCATATTCGCTTAATTCATATTCTACCTTTGGTGGTATTTCATGATAAACAATACGATTAATCACACCATCTTCCTCTAGTTCACGTAATTGCTGAGTTAACATTTTTTGAGTGATATTAGGCATTAATCGTTTTAATTCACTTGTCCGCTTTTTTCCATGAGTTAGATGACACAGAATGACACACTTCCACTTTCCGCCGATTACTTCTAAAGTTGCTTCAACCGCGATATTGTATTTTTTCTTTTGCATAGTTTCCTCCATAATTAATAGGTACAAAAAAGTACCTATATCACTTAATGGTACCTATCGTACTAAAAAGTGCGTTCTTCTCAAGTTGAATTGTATATCTCATAATAACATTTGCCGATTGATTTTCACCATTCATTTTATCGTCTGCATGCAGAAGGTGAGTCATACAAACATTTCAATTTAAGGAGGAGACACAATGTCTATAGATAAAAAAAGTACATTCGCATTGCTGGCATTAGCAGTCAGTGCTTTCGCGATAGGAACAACTGAATTTATAAGTGTAGGGCTATTGCCCCTCATTTCAGAGGATTTACACATACCTGTGACAACAGCAGGTTTGACGGTATCATTATATGCCTTAGGTGTTACGTTTGGAGCACCGATTTTAACATCATTAACATCAAGTATGTCTCGAAAAACGTTACTGCTATGGATCATGATTGTTTTCATCGCCGGTAATACAATTGCTGCGAGTGCAACAACTGTAGAGATATTACTTGCAGCTCGAGTTCTTTCAGCTTTATCACATGGTGTTTTTATGTCAATTGGTTCAACGATTGCTGCTAACTTAGTACCTGAAAATAAACGGGCAAGTGCTATATCCATTATGTTTACAGGACTTACGGTTGCAACAGTAACCGGGGTACCTCTTGGAACATTTATTGGTCAGCAATTTGGATGGAGAGCAGCATTTGTAAGCATCATTGTGGTTGGGGTCATCGCGTTCATTGCGAATAGTATCCTTGTCCCATCTGACTTGCCGAAGGGAGCAAAGACAACATTTAAAGATCAATTCAAACTCCTTTCAAATGGACGTCTCTTACTTTTATTTAGTGTAACTGCATTAGGTTATGGTGGGACATTTGTTGTCTTCACGTATCTTTCACCATTGCTTCAACATGTGACAGGATTTAAAGAAGGTGTAGTTTCCATCATCTTACTTGTTTATGGAATTGCTATTGCAATTGGTAATGTCATGGGAGGAAAACTAGCAAATCGAAACCCTCTTAAGGCGTTGTTTTATATGTTTATTGTCCAGGCAATTGTTCTTATTGTTCTAACATTTACTGCACCTTTCAAAATTGCAGGATTAATCACAATTATTTTTATGGGTCTTCTTGCCTTTATGAATGTTCCAGGTCTACAAGTGCATGTTGTCACACTGGCAGAACGATTTGTGCCAAGTGCAGTAGATGTCGCATCTGCTATAAATATTGCCGCATTTAATGCCGGTATTGCGATCGGATCTTATATAGGTGGAATTATAACTGATTCCATCGGGTTGATTCATACGGCTTGGATTGGCGGGCTAATGGTAATGGGTGCTGTTATTCTAACGGGTTGGAGTCGTTTGTTGGAAAGAAGAGATAATTGAATTAGTTTTTAAATGGGCGGAATGGGTGGGATAAATAATAATATTGGAGGAATTTTTATGATAAATGGTTTACAAGAAACGACAACTTTGAATAATGGAGTAAAAATGCCTTGGCTTGGCATCGGCGTATTTAAAGTAGTGGAAGGTCCAGATTTAGTGGATACACTAAAAGCTGCTATTAAACATGGATACAGAAGTATTGACACAGCAGCAATTTACGAAAATGAAGAGGGGGTTGGAGAAGGCATTCGTGAGGGGCTTAAGGATTCAGCTATTTCCAGAGAAGATTTATTTGTTACCTCAAAAGTTTGGAATGCAGATCTAGGGTATGAGTTAACGTTAAATGCCTTTGAAAACAGCTTACAAAAGTTAGGCTTAGATTATTTAGACTTGTATCTTATTCACTGGCCTGTTGAAGGGAAATATAAGGATGCATGGAGAGCATTAGAAACTCTTTATAAACAAGGAAAGGTTAAAGCAATCGGCGTAAGTAACTTTCAAATTCATCATCTTGAAGATTTAATGAAGAGTGCCGAAATTAAACCGATGATTAATCAAGTAGAGTTCCACCCACGATTAACACAAAAAGAACTCCAAGAATTTTGCCAAGAGCACGAAATACAACTTGAAGCCTGGTCACCACTAATGCAAGGTGAATTATTGGACAACGATACATTACAAAGTGTTGCTGTTAAATATCAAAAATCAATTGCACAAATTATTTTGCGTTGGGATTTGCAAAATGGTGTCATCACGATACCTAAATCAACAAAGGAACATAGAATTGTAGAAAATGCATCTATCTTTGATTTTGAGTTAACAAAAGAGGATATGGAAAAGATAAATTCTTTAAATGAAAATAAGCGGGTAGGACCTGATCCGGATAATTTTGATTTTTAAGATGACAAAGGGCAGTCACCTCACATATGACTGCCCTTACTTTTAACCTCTTAACAAAGGTAATGTACAACACCTAAATGCCCCACCTGATTTAATGATCTCCGTAATATCAACTTCAATAATCTCATACCCTCGCTCTCTAAGCTTTTCGTTCACTCCTTTATTAATAGGTAAGCTTAATATCCGTTTATTACCAATAGACAATATATTGGTTCCTAATGTTGCTTGTTCTTCCTCCGAAACTTCAATTAGATCATATCGTGAAGCTAGTAAATCATGTTTGTCTTTATCCATTTCACCGGGAAAAATCAAGGCCTCATTTGGGGAGATAATATTAAATACACAATCAAGGTGCAGATATTTATCTGTAAAAGGAATATCAATAACATCATATGTTGGCAATAGAGTTTGTAAATGCCCAATGGCATCTTTATTTGTTCGATTACTAACACCAACATAAATCGTATTTCCATCAATAAAAACATCTCCACCCTCAATCATATCCCCAACAAGGTTTGTATATGTAATTTCTTCTTTCTCAAGGTAAGATATAAATTCTTTTTCCTCTCCAATACGTAAATCGTGTGCCATATCCGCAACAAAAACCTGTTTCCCTAATGTAAATCCAATGTCACGAGTAAACACCTGCTCCGGAAATTCTTGATTAGGTGTTAACAAATGAACCTCTATTCCAAGATCTCGGAGAGTCTGCACTAATACTTGATGCTGCTTTTTAGCTAAATCTGTATCTATATTTTCTTTCAAATATTGTTTTTGTGTTTCATTAATCGGTTCCTTAATCGTCATAAAATCAGGTGGACAAAGTACAACCTTTTTAAGTGGATCATATTCGTTCATGCATGTACATTTTATGTAATCTGGTCGCTGTGTCAATGTTTATCCCTCCTATTTGTTTTTCTTACTATTCCCTATAATGTTCCGAATGAATCTTGATATCAGATAGAAGCGTGGATTATGAAGAAATTTGTATATTTATGTATAAAAAATTGCAAACTATACAAAGTGTTTTGTAAATTGGGAGGTTTTTTTAATGCATAATAAATCAAAAATAGGCGCTTCAGAATTTGGTGCATTATGGGTGACGTACCATAAAAAAACAATGATTTTAAGAATCTTGGAGCATTTTATTCAAACATCTGATAATAAAAAGGCAAAACAGCTGTTAACAGAGCTACATGAAAAACTTAACTCAAAGGTAATAGAAATGAAAGAAATTATTCAAAATGAAGGGACTGTAGTTCCTGTTGCATTTACTAGCGAAGATATCAATTTAGAAGCACCTGCATTGTTTGGTGAGGGCTTTGAAATTATGTTCAGCCGTATATTAAAAGAAATAAGCTTAGGGATGTACACTTTACATACAATACTGTCATACAGAAAAGACATTATTAAACTTTATAGAGATCTTAGTGATCTTTCGCAAACCTATTTTGCAAAATTCACTGATTTTCTTTTGGATGAAGGAATTATTCAAAAACCAATAACGGTGAATTTGCCTAAGTCGAATAGTTTTGTATCAGATAAGAGTTACATAAAGGGATCCAATTTATTTGGAGATAAAAGACCTTTAACAGTTGTTGAGTTTGGGATTTTATATCATGGGATTGAAACAAATGTGATCGGCATGAAACTAATGGACGGCTTTTCTAAATGTGCTAAAGATGAAGAGGTGAGAAAGTACTTTTTAAAAGGAAAAGAGCTTTCAAAGGAAATGATAAAGGAAACGGAAGGAATTCTTCTCCAAAACGATATTCAGCCTAAAATTCCATCTGGTGGAACGACAACAAATTCAAATGTTCCCCCTTTTTCGGATAAGCTTATGATGTATTGTACATATCTATTAAGTAATTTTAGTATCGGTGGAGAAGGCTTTGGTACAGGATTTAGTATGCGTAAAGATCTGAGCTTGAAATTTGGGATTTACGGTAAAGATACTTATGAATACATGAGAGAAGGTGTTTCACTCATGATTTCAAGAGGATGGTTGGAAGAACCTCCAAAAATGGATGTTTAAACTTATTTTAAAATAGGACCTATTTTGGTCCTTTTTATCATGTATTTCTGCATTTTATTGTAATAGATTAAATGGTATACTTCTATTTGTGGAACACATTTGTAGTGATTGTTTTAATATATTTGCAAAGAAGAAGAGGATTTTTAATTACTGGATTTTTAATTACTGGAGTTTTGTGCAATCGTTTGCCGTTTCTATTGAAAGAAAGGGAGCTATCCGTGTTCGTTTCCGTAATTATTCATTCCTTATTATTAATATACGGATGGTATCCGATAAAATAGTAACTCCGCAATTGGTAAGGAGGCAGTAATGATTGTTACAATTAAAGATGTTGCAAAAAAAGCAAAAGTAGCACCTTCAACGGTGTCCAGGGTTATTGCAAACAGCCCGCGAATAAGTGAACAAACAAAGAAAAGAGTTCGAGAGGTAATGGAGGAATTGGGGTATCACCCAAACTTCCAAGCTCGCAGCTTAGCAGCGAAAAGCACACAAGCAATTGGGGTCATTATGCCGAACTCTGCCTATTATGCATTTCAAAATCCTTTCTTTCCGGAGGTCTTAAGAGGGATTAGTACTAGTGCACATGCGAATAAATATGGAATCTATTTATCAACTGGTTCTACAGAGGATGAAATCTTCAATGAAGTAACATCCATGGTACAAGGCAGACGGGTAGATGGAATTGTACTCTTATATTCAAGAGTGAACGATAAAACAATGAATTTTCTTCAGCAATCTAATTTTCCATTTGTAGTTGTCGGAAGGCCATATATGAATGAAGAACGTATTTCCTACGTAGATAATGATAATATATACAGTACAAAACAAGTAACAAAATATCTCATCCAATTAGGGCACAGAAACATTGCTTTCGTTGGTGGAAGTCTTAATTTTGTCGTAACGATTGACAGACTAAATGGATATAAGCTTGCATTGGATGATGCAAATATCCCTTTTAATGATGAGTATATTGTCCATGAAGAATATATTAAAGAAAATGGGAAAGAGGCAATTTATTCCCTCATGAAATTATCTTCACCACCAACTGCACTTGTAACACAGGATGACTTAATAGCATATGAAATGATTAGCCACCTGGAGGAAATCAACATCCGGGTACCAGTGGATATTTCAATTGTTAGCTTCAATAATTTGATGTTATCTGAACATTCCAAACCTCCGATTACATCTGTGGATATATGTATCTATCAGCTTGGGTATGAAGCAGCGAATTGCTTAATTGAGAAAATCAAAATCCCTGATTCATTACCTAAGAGAATTACAATTCCTACAAAATTTATTGAACGAAAATCATGCGAGCAGAAGAAATAAACATATAAAGAGTTGAAAAAGGACAATGGATAAAAATGTATGTTCGATCATTTGCATTTTTAGCTCTTGTCCTTTTATTTTGTGTTCTTCTTTATTTAGTTCAAGGATTAACGGACAAATATAAGTGGGTATAATGCTTTAAAAGGGAGTAACTTATTACGTGAAATAAGAGAGGAAGAACTATGAAGAAAATTTGGTGGAAAGAAGCAGTTGCATATCAGGTATATCCAAGAAGTTTTATGGATTCAAATGGAGATGGAATTGGAGACCTTCAAGGAATGATTTCAAAATTAGATTATATTAAAGACTTAGGTATTGATGTGATATGGATATGTCCAATGTATAAGTCGCCAAATGATGATAATGGTTATGACATCAGTGATTACCAGGATATTATGGACGAATTCGGAACAATGGCTGATTTTGACCAATTGCTTGATGAGGTCCATAATCGTGGCATGAAGTTAATTATCGACCTTGTTATCAATCATACAAGTGATGAACATCCATGGTTTATCGAGTCACGTTCTTCAAGAGATAACGAGAAACGCGACTGGTATATATGGCGCGACGGTGTAGATGGAAAAGAACCAAACAATTGGGAAAGTATTTTTAGTGGGTCTGCCTGGGAATTTGATGAGGAGTCAGTTCAATATTATATGCATATCTTTTCAACTAAACAGCCTGACCTTAATTGGAAGAATCCAGATGTTCGTCATGCCCTATACGATATGATCAATTGGTGGCTTGATAAAGGAATTGATGGTTTCAGAGTTGATGCGATTAGTCATATTAATAAAGAAGAAGGCTTACATGATATACCAAATCCATATGGATTGAAATATGTTCCTTCTTTTGACAAACATATGAATGTAAAAGGAATCCACGATTACCTCTCAGAACTTAAAAAAGAGACTTTTTCAAAATATGACATTGTAACAGTTGGTGAAGCAAACGGTGTAAGAGTAGAAGATGAAGAAGACCTTGACCAGTGGGTTGGAACTGAGAATGGAAAATTTAATATGGTGTTTCAATTTGAACATTTATCATTATGGAATGCGTCTATGGAAAATAAATTAGATATTCCGGGATTAAAAAGAGTGTTAACAAAATGGCAAAAAACCTTAGAAAATAAGGGATGGAATGCTCTATTTATTGAAAATCATGACCAGCCACGCCGAGTGTCGACTTGGGGAGATGATAAGGAATATTGGTATGAAAGTGCTACTGCATTGGCAGCCATGTATTTTTTAATGCAGGGTACTCCTTTCATTTACCAAGGTCAAGAAATAGGAATGACAAACGTTAAATTCAATACAATTGACGAGTATAATGATGTTGCTGATAAAAATATGTATCGTCTTAGAAGAGCAGAAGGTGTGTCACATGAAGAAATCATGCAAATTATCTGGGCATCTAGTCGTGATAATTCCAGAACACCAATGCAATGGTCTGCAGAACCAAATGCAGGATTTACAACAGGGACCCCTTGGCTTGGTGTTAACAATAATTATGAAACGATAAATGTTGAAAAACAATTAGAAGATGAAGGCTCTATCCTTCATTTTTATAAAAAAATGGTACAACTAAAAAAAGAACATGAAGTCTTTACTTATGGTTCATATGAATTACTCTTACATGATCATCCTCAACTTTATGTGTATACACGAACACTGGCCCAGGAAAAAGTAGTTATCATGACAAATCTAACAGCAGAAAATGCAACATGGGATGGTGAGTTGGGTTTTTCCTTAGCGAGTAATAACTTATGGTTGGCAAACTATGAAGTAGAGGATCATGAAGCTATGTCAAACCTTGCATTCAAACCATTTGAAGCAAGAGTGTATGTAGTTAGGTAACTATGAAGAGGGTGTATCACTTTATTGTGATATGCCTTTTTTAATAAAAGGGCTTGTGAAAACTAACAGTGATAGTTTATATTAAAACTAATGGTATTAGTTTTAAAACTAACTGTATTATATAGGAGGATGGGGAGATGAAAGTCGTAAAGAAAGGAAAGTTATACCAAATTACCTTTTTCCCGGGATTTTTCCCGGTAAATTGCTATCTTGTCGAAGAACCAACTAGTGTAACACTTATTGATACTGGAATCCCAAGTAGTTTTAAAGGAATTATTAAGGTTATAAATGAAATCGGTAAACCATTAAAAAATATAGTGTTGACTCATGCCCATGGTGATCATGTCGGATCGCTCGTAAAGTTAAAAACGGTTTTCCCAACTGTACCGATTTCCATTTCAGCAAGAGATAGCAGGTTGTTAAAAGGAGATAAGGAGCTTGAGCCACACGAGGAACAAACACCTATTAAAGGTGGAATCCCGAAAAATATTGACTTGAACCCAGATCAGCTTTTGCATGAAGGTGATAAAATTGGATCCCTTGTTGTTGTTGCAACACCTGGTCATACGCCGGGTTCAATATCTTTATTCGATGAACAGGATCGATCAATCATAGTGGGAGATGCTTTTCAAACTAGAGGGGGAATAGCGATAAGCGGACAGCTTAGGCCTTTCTTTCCGTTTCCTGCAATGGCAACATGGAGTAAAGTAGTTGCTCTTGAAAGTGGAAAGAAAATTTATTCCTTGGACCCGGATTTGTTAGCGGTAGGCCATGGCGATATGATCGTTAGTCCGAAAGCAGCAATTCAACGAGCAATCGAAGAAGCTGAACAAAAATTAAAAAATAGGAAGGAAAGGTAAAATGCCAAGAATGGGGTTGGATTTACAAACAATTTTACAAACAGCAACAGAGATAGCTGATAAGGAAGGGTTAGAATCTGTCACACTAGCATCATTAGCTAAAAAGTTAAATGTACGTCCACCATCATTATACAATCATATTGAAGGTTTAGGAGGACTACGGAAAAAATTAGCAGTATATGGTATGGAAGCTCTATATGAAAGGCTCGCTCAAGCTTCAATTGGTAAAGCAAAGGATGAAGCGGTTCATTCAGTAGCAGACGCCTATGTTACTTTTGCTCGTGAAAATCCGGGAATTTATGAACTGACATTACAAGCAGCAGATTCCGAAGAACATGAACTTCAACGAGCCGGCGGTAGAATCGTGGATTTAACTGTTCAAATCTTAAAAGGGTATGGCTTAGAAAATGATGAAGTTATCCACGCTGTACGTGGACTCCGAAGTATACTTCATGGCTTTTCATCTCTGGAACAAAAGGGAGGCTTTGGATTTCCACTAGAGCTTGATAAAAGTTTGCATTTATTACTGGATAGCTATTTAACGGGTATTCATAAAATGAAGGGATAGCAGGAGTTTGTCGATATTTGTTGAGTTTTGTCTAATCGAAAATAAATGCCGAGAATCGAAAATAAAATCAGATAATAGCAAATAAATTTCTGGAATAGCAAATAAAAGGGAAAAATCGCAAAAAAAACGTAGAGATTCAGAGAAAATGGCAGGTCTCGAGTCAGGAGATTGCCATTTTTATATCTAGCAACCTAATAAGTCAACAATTCTTATCCTGTGCATGATCCTAAACAGCTGTGATAACATAAAAGCAACAAAAATGTTGAATAGTTGATTCAACATGAGAGGAAGTTACAAGATGAAACAACATGATTTTACCAGTGGAAGCATTATGAAGCAGGTTTGGACATTTTCCCTGCCGATTATGCTAACAAATTTGCTGCAAATATCGTATCAGTTTGTTGACAGCTTATGGGTAGGAAACCTGTTGGGAGCTGATGCATTAGGAGCAATCGCTGTATCGAGTACTGTCATCTTTACCATTTTATCATTCATTATTGGGATTAATAATGCAACGCTCACAATTCTTTCACAACAAAAAGGAAAGGATAATGAAACGGGATTAAAAAATTACCTTAATGCATTTGTTGTTGTCTTAACAGCCCTATCAATACTATTAGGTATCGCGGGTTATATTTTATCAGAGAGTATTCTCAGATGGATGAGTACTCCTGAATCTATGATTCCTGATGCTACTGCCTACTTAGAAATTAATTTTATCGGAATTTTATTTTTATTTGGCTATAACTTTGTTAGTACTGTGCTAAGAGCACTTGGCGATAGCAAAACACCGATCCGATATGTCATGATCGCTGTAGTTTTAAATGCTGTATTAGATCCATTATTTATTTACGTGTTTAACCTCGGAATTGCAGGTGCAGCTTATGCAACTATCCTTTCTCAAGGAATATCCTTTGTTTATGGGATATGGGATACATTAAAAAGAAAGTTAGTACCTTTTATCATGCCGAAGCTGCCTTCTAGTGATGAAGTGTCGACAATCATGAAGCTGGGATTGCCTTCCGGGTTACAAATGACGGTTATTTCAGCAGGTGTCATGGCGATTATGAGTGTTGTCAACTCTTTTGGTAGTGATGTAGTAGCTGGATTTGGAGCGGCTCAAAGACTTGATAGCTTGATTATGCTTCCAGCAATGGCTCTTGGGACTGCAGTTAATAGTATGGCAGGACAAAATATAGGGGCTAAGAAGTGGAGACGTGTTCATGACATTGCAAAATATGGTGTTATATTTAATTTAGTTATAATGGTCTTCATAAGTACAATTGTGGTGCTTTTTGCTGAATGGGGGATAAAACTATTTATAGGGGAAGAAGAAGCAGTGCAATTTGGCACAGATTATTTAAAAATAATCGCTTTTTTCTATCCATTTCTCGGAATTAATTTTATTTTAAATGGAATCGTCCGTGCGTCTGGGGCTATGTTTCAAGTGTTAATCTTAAATATAGTTTCTTTCTGGATTCTTAGATATCCTTTGTCCTATTTGTGCTCAATTTGGTTTGGGGACAATGGGATTGCTATAGGAATGGGGCTTAGCTTTGTTATCAGCAGTGTGATTGCCTTCTCTTATTATAAGGTAGGTAAATGGGATAAAATTGAGTTATCAGCTAGAGAAAAATAATACAAAATAGTCTTGACAGTCAGTGAAATACTCGGCATAATAAATAAAAATCACAGTGAACGTTCTAATAGAGGACTAGTATGCGGGAACTTTTTTTCACAGAGAGTGAAGTTTATAAGCTGAAAGACTTCATATTAAAAAGCCGTTGAACCTACCTCTTGAGTCCTATGTAAACATAGGCGCAACCCTGGCGTTAAAAAGGGCAAAGAGGGATGTGAAAGTACTTCATATCCAATCAAGGTGGTACCACGGAAGCTAAGCTCCTTTCGTCCTTATTTTATAGGATGAGAGGTGCTTTTTTTTATTAAGTATGTTTTTAAGGCTGAACAGGCGCTTGCGCTAATTTACTGGAGGAAATAGAGATGGATAAGAAGCGAATTGTTGTCAAAATTGGAAGCAGCTCCTTAACAAATGCAAAAGGACAAATTGATCAGGAAAAATTCACAGATCATGTTGAAGCTGTTGCGGCTCTTAGAGAGGCCGGACATGAAGTATTGCTCGTATCATCCGGGGCAGTTGCAGCTGGATTTGCCCGCTTAGGATATCCTACTCGTCCGATTACCCTAAAGGGAAAACAAGCAGCTGCTGCAGTAGGTCAAAGCTTGCTTGTTCAATCTTATATCGAACAATTCAGTCAGCATCATATTGTACCGGCCCAAATACTTCTTACTCGAAATGATTTTTCAAAACAAGAGCGTTATAAAAATGCCTATGCAACGGTAACAGAATTATTAGAGCGGGGAATATTACCTGTAATTAATGAAAACGACACAGTTTCTGTTGAAGAACTGACATTTGGTGATAATGATATGCTTTCAGCTCTTGTAAGTGGGCTTGTTCATGCAGATCAGCTTATTATTCTAACAGATATAAATGGACTTTATGACTCAAACCCAAACAAAAATCCACTTGCCAAGAGAATCGATTATTTAGCTGACGTGACAGATGATATGCTGGAGGTGGCCGGGGGATCTGGTTCAAAGGTTGGAACAGGTGGGATGAAGTCTAAGCTAATGGCAGCTAAAACAGCACTTTCATTAGGTGTACAGGTTTTTATAGGGCTTGGAAAAGGTAGAAATAAGCTTGTTGATATTATGCTTGGCAACGGAGATGGCACATATATAGGGAAAGAAGGTCTTCAAGCTGTTAACAATAGTCGCCAATGGATTGCGCTTCATTCAGAAATATCTGGTACAATTTTTGTTGATCAAGGTGCAGAAGATGCACTTGTGTATAAAGGGAAAAGCCTTCTGCCAGCTGGAGTTTACGATATTGAAGGATCATTTGAGAAACATGATGTTGTAGAAGTTGTCGGTCCACAAGGTATACTTGGGAAGGGTGAAGTGCTTTTTTCATCAGAGGAGCTTAAAGAAGCAATGGGAAAAAGAAGTGAGGAATTACACAAAGACGAGGTTTTATCTTCCATTGTTGTGATTCATCGAAATAAATGGGTAAAAGCATAGAGGGGGAAATGAGATGAGTGAAGTTCTTGTAAAAGGAAAAGCGGCTAAAGAAGCAAGTTTTGCATTGGTTGATATTTCAACAGAAGAAAAAAATGAGGCATTAGCTAAAATTGCTGATCAGCTTTTAGTAGATCAGAGTACGATCATTGAGGAAAATAAAAAAGATCTAGAAGCAGGAAAGAAGAATGGTTTATCTGACAGTGTGTTAGATCGAATTATGCTTAATGAAAAGCGAATACACGATATGGCAGAAGCTATTCGCTTATTAATTGATCTAAAAGATCCAATTGGAGAAACAATCGAAACAATTGAAAAAGAAAATGGACTACGTATAAAGAAAAACAGAGTACCGATCGGTGTAATCGGTATGATTTACGAAGCTCGTCCAAATGTAACCGTAGATGCAGCAACACTTACCTTAAAAACAGGGAATGCAGTTATTTTAAGAGGTAGCTCTTCTGCAAGCTTCTCAAATCAAGTGCTTATTAGATCCATTCATAAGGCACTTGAGAAAAGTACCGTTCCAGTCAATGCTATTCAATTGATTGAAGATACAAGCAGGGAAACAGCGAAAGAGCTCTTTCATCTGAAGGAGTATTTAGATGTTTTAATTCCACGTGGCGGGAAAAATTTAATTGATACAGTTGTAAGGGAAGCTTCTGTACCGGTTCTTGAAACAGGAGCAGGAAACTGTCATGTATTTATTGATGAAACAGCGGACTATCAAATGGCAGAAAACATTGTCATCAACGGTAAAACGCAGCGCCCTTCTGTTTGTAATGCAATTGAGACTATTTTAATAGAAGAAAAATGGTTTTCACAAAATGGGAGAAGCTTACTTGAATCACTAGATGCACATCAAGTTGAGATTTTTGGAGATAACAAAGTTACAAGTGTGTTCGAAAAAGCCAAGTCAGCTACTGAAGAGGACTGGCATACAGAGTATCTAGCTTTATCAGTTAGTGTGAAAATAATAAAAGATGTTGATGAAGCCATTCAACACATTAACACATATGGTACAAAACATTCAGAAGCAATTGTGACGAAAAATGAGCAACATGCTGCAACGTTTTTAAATAAAGTTGACGCAGCAGCGGTGTACCATAATGCATCCACTCGTTTTACAGATGGATCCGAATTTGGATATGGTGCAGAAATAGGGATCAGCACCCAAAAACTGCATGCAAGAGGTCCGATGGGGTTACAAGCATTAACATCCAGTAAGTACTTTGTTTATGGAACAGGTCAGGTTCGAAATTAATCTTTCTTTAAAACTTCTAAGGAAATTCCTTAGAAGTTTTTGTTTGTATATGCCTTTTGCATTTTTTTCATCCAGTTACTGTGACAAAAGATGTGATTTTATGTAATAAGTGGGTTAATAAAAGGTTTTTATTCTTAATATGGTATAATTTAGAAAGTTACAATGCTGGGTATGGGCAGCGGTGGTACTCCCGAGGCAGAGCGGGGGTGGTGCCGTGTATATCACAAGAGATGAATTGGATACAATGATCGCTTTTGCTGCTTTGGTCGTTTCGATTATTGTCGCAACTAGAAATAGCGGGAATAATAAAAACGACTAGCCCACCCTGACATTTGGCGATGAGGGTAGTGGAGCTAGTCTGTGGTTCTAGTTGCCTCAGCCACCGCAACTTTACACTGCGGAGTAACTAAAGCTTATAAAGGCGGTTGGTGTTCGTGCACCAATCGTCTATTAGTATTTGTTCTTTCCTCTATCATATACCAATCTTACCCAGGTATCAAGTTGCAGATGCCTGATAATTATTATTCAAACATCCTCTAAAAAGCTTAGTTTTCCACATATAATATGATACCGGTTTATTATTAAATATTAATGGAAAATAGTGTGATGCAAGAGTATAAGTAAGACATGACTATTCTTAAGATCCATCAAATGATAAAATGGGAAAGTCTTAAGGGAAGCTGTTAATATAGAGTACCTGATGCAACGACATATTTATAGGTACAAAAGGAAGAGAATTCGTGATAACGTCATTATTAATATTTACAATTGGCTTGTTACCTTTAGTTCTGGCAATAAATGTAACAAGGGTTTATAAAGGATCGCAATTAGGAATTGTTTTGTTGCTATTTATGTGTTCCATTACATTATGGCAACTGGATATTGGAGTTCTTTATTTAAAAGGAATTGTCCCGGAAGAATGGATTTTGAATTTATTCCGCTTTTTTCGAATTGGAACAACTGGTGTTGTACCGGTTATTTTTTATTTAATTTACCTTTTGCTTAATAAGCACACACCAAATATAAAAAACAAAACAGAATATAGTTTTTTTCAATCATTTTTTAACCTGAAAGTATTTGGGGGATTGGTTTTGTGGAGTGTATGGGTTTATGCGATTAGCTGGACTAAATGGGGAATTGAAGGATTAAGAGTTGTCCAAACAGCAGATCCTAACACAAGTATTTATTTTCCTGTATATGGAGATTATCATTTTCTGTACCTAATACACACAGGTACGGTCCTCTTTTTCCTGATCATCGTTGTGATTACTTGTAGAGGGATTCAGAATGCTTCATTAAAGTCGTTTTTGCGAACTTTTGCCTATTGTTCCATATTTTTATTGCTAACTGGATTTTTGAATTTTATCCCTGGGACAGGTTCAGTTCTCAGCAGTATTGGGGTTATTATTTTTTCATCAAGCATTATTTTTTCTTTCGTTAAAATGAATAATATCGTCTCAATAAACTATAATTTATTGAAAGAACGTCAGAAAAAGCTTGATTATATAGGAAATCTTTCCTCAAGTTTAATACATGAAGTGAAAAATAATATTCAAATTATTAAAGGTTATTCCAAGCTGGTTGCTGAAACGACTGATTTACCAACACAAAGTGAAAATTACGTGAGCATGATTCACCTAGGAACAAGCCAGCTTGAACAATTAACACATCATTACTCGGAATATATAAAAAAGAAAACTGTTGAGTTTAAAGATGCAGACTTAAACCGGATAATTCAGGAAGCGATTGAATTTACGAGTGAATTAAGGAAAGAGCAGAAAATTGACATTTGTTTTGAGCAAAAATATAAACCTCTAAAGGCATTTGCTAGTCCTACCTATTTGAAGCAGGTGTTTATTAATCTTATCAAAAATAGCTGTGAATCAATTGATGAATTTAAAACGAATCGTAATATTGCTATAAAAACAGATATTGTAGCTGATAAAATTATCATTGATATTTCAGATAGTGGGAAAGGGATATGTAAAGATCAATGGGAAAGTATTTTTGATCCATTTAATTCTACGAAAGAATTAGGAATGGGCATGGGTCTCCCATTTGTGAGAAAAATAATTTTTGAACATAGAGGGGAAATTTTTGTTCTTAAAAGCAGTCAGGATGGAACAACATTTCGGGTGATATTACCACAATATGAGTTTAGTGAATTGAATCCGTCATGAAAAAGGAGAGACTTTATATTTAAAAGTCTCTCCTTTAGTTTATACTATCAAAAAGTATATAAATTTTATGGATGATAGTATAAGAAAAACTAAGGCTTTCGCCATTAGGTCTTGGCGACAAGCCAATTTTTTCTAATTACAGGAACGTTAATAGATAGCCTCCTATAGCCCCAGTTAGAACAATTACCCATGGTGGGAACTTCCAATAGACAAGCATACTAAACAGAATCCCCGCAAATGCGAAATCTTTAGAGGACAAAATGGAGCTGGTCCAAATAGGATGGTAAAATGCTGAAATTAATATTCCGACTACAGCAGCATTTACCCCCATTAGGGCACCTTTAATCTTTGGGTTACGACGTAGTGAGTCCCAAAATGGAAGAGTCCCATAAATGAGCAGGAAAGCTGGCAAGAAAATCGCTACAGTTGCCAATAGTCCCCCTTGCCAACCGTTCATTACAGCTCCTAAATAGGCAGAAAATGTAAAAAGTGGTCCTGGTACAGCCTGTGCAACCCCATAACCCGCAAGAAAGGATTCTTCACTTACCCATCCTGCCGGTACAAATTCACGCTCAAGTAATGGTAAAACAACATGACCTCCGCCAAACACTAATGAACCAGAGCGGTAAAAACTATCAAACATGGCAATCCAGTTAAGTTGTGTAGCTTCTCTTAAGATTGGTAAAAAAATAAGAAGCCCAAAAAATAGTATTAAACAAAACATGGCAAACCTCTTAGAAATTGGAACACGCAAGATTGCATCTTCTGTTTGATTATGTTGTTTATAAAAAAGATAACCTAGAAGTCCAGCAATCAAAATAACACCTATTTGAATAAAAGTTGTTTGCCATAATAGTGTAGCGACAAGAGCAAATAAAGCTATTGATTTTCGTTTTAAATCAGGTGTGAGGTTTTTCGCCATTCCTAAAATAGCATGAGCAACAACAGCAACAGCAACAATTTTTAAACCGTGAATCCAACCTGACTCAGCAATATCCAAGCCCTGAAGAATTAATGCAAAGATGATAAGTGCAATTACAGATGGTAAAGTAAATCCGATAAATGAAACGATGCCACCAAGTAAACCAGCCCGCATCACCCCGATTCCTATCCCAACTTGACTACTTGCTGGACCAGGTAAAAATTGACATAGTGCTACTAAATCTGCATAGGTTTTCTCGTCCAACCATTTTCTTCTTTGAATATATTCATTGTGAAAGTAGCCTAAATGGGCTACAGGGCCACCAAATGATGTTAACCCTAACCTGGTAGAGATCAGGAGTATCTCTAATAAAGACCTCAAACTCATATTACTACTTTTCTCTTTCATCGTATCACCTTCTATCTTTAGTCTTTGATTTCCTTAAACAGCTCATAGGCCTTTTTTCTGGCCTCATTTAGAATTTCGCTTCCCTTTTCGGTTGTGGTATAGTATTTTCGGATTTTCCCCTCAACATTTCGATCTTCTCTAATGAGCAGGCCATCTGATTCCATTGAATGGAGAATGGGATATAGAGTACCGGAGCCAATACTGTAACCATGTTCCTTAAGCTCTTCGACCATCCAGACACCATAAATAGGGTGTTCCTTTGCATGATGTAATATGTGAATGTGTATAAACCCTAGAAAAAGCTTTCGTAATACTTTGTCTTCCAATTAATCACCTTCCATACATAATAGTGAATATCAATATCGAATTCCGATATTGAAAGTCTACAGAAGAATCCCCTAAATATCAAGGAACTATGTTATTCTTTACAAAATCTTTACATAAGGAACTAAAATAAGATCTATTTGTTATACTAATTAAAATTGGTAGAAAAAGAGAGGTGAAGGAATTATGCAGGGAACAAAACGTGCTGATATAAACTTAGGAACAAAAGTTAAAATCGTCCAAAAGCAAGATCAACGATCAGGGAAACTAACAGAAGGTATTGTCGCAAAAATCTTAACAAATTCATCTACACATCCACATGGTATAAAGGTAATGTTAGAGTCAGGAATTGTAGGAAGGGTAAAAGAACTGCTATAAATTTAATAGGATTATACGTAAATGAAAAATGAACTTCTAAAAAGTAAAGAGGAACTGCATAAACAGTTCCTCTTTACTTTTTTAAAATGTCTTATCACCATTAAAAATTGAGTTTTTCACAATAACATAATCAACATGACGGATTGCATCTAAACTCGTTCCACCGGCATATGAAATTGAAGATTGTAGATCTTGTTCCATTTCTGTTAATGTATCTTGTAGAGGTCCTTTATGGTCTACATACATTTTCTTACCTTCTACATTTTTCTTTTCACCTTTTTGAAATTCAGAAGCAGACCCAAAGTATTCTTTCACTAGCTTACCATCTTTTTCAATTGTTTGGCCAGGAGACTCTTCATGACCTGCAAATAATGATCCAATCATTACCATGGATGCTCCAAAACGAACTGATTTTGCAATATCACCATGAGTACGAATACCGCCATCTGCGATAATAGGTTTTGTTGCCGCTTTTGCACACCAGCGAAGCGCTGCCAGCTGCCAGCCGCCAGTTCCAAAACCAGTTTTAATTTTTGTAATACACACTTTACCAGGTCCAATTCCAACCTTGGTAGCATCCGCGCCAGCGTTCTCAAGTTCACGAACCGCTTCAGGAGTCCCGACATTTCCTGCAATGACGAAGCTTTTTGGTAAATGAGCTTTTATATGTTTAATCATGTTAATGACAGCATTTGAATGACCGTGAGCAATATCGATCGTAATAAAGTCAGGTGAAAGCTGTTCTTCTGCTAGTTGTTTAATAAAATCGTATTCTTCGTCTTTTACACCAACACTAATCGATGTAATTAATCCTCGTGAATTCATATCCTTAATAAAAGAGATACGCGTTTCCGGTTGAAAACGATGCATAATGTAAAAATACCCATTTTCTGCTAAATATATGGCGATCTTTTCATCAATAATTGTCTGCATATTAGCTGGTACGACTGGCAGCTTAAATTTATGTCCACCTAAAGTAACTGTTGTATCACATTCAGAACGGCTGTTCACAATACATTTAGCCGGAATTAATTGAATATCCTCGTAATCAAATACATTTTCCATGTTATACACTCCTAAACACGAATATTTAAAGAATTGTTATTTTGAAATGTTCGTCCCTTAGGTAATTTACATTATTTTTAACAAGATGTCAAAGCTTTTTGCGAAATTTTTTGAAAGGGTTTTACTGTTACTTGAATAGATTTCCCTTAAATGTTCCTTTTAAAGCATGATTTGGAATTCAGAATCTTTTAAATAATTTTAAGAGAAAGAATGATAAACTAATAGTAAGAAAGAAAAGATGTGGAGTGAGAGCATGAAAATGGAGAAAGTGACTTTTTTTCCACAAGGTGATAAAGCTGTGACAGTAACATTTAATCATGTAATAAGTAAAGAAACTCATATTCAAGTTCGCCATTTCTCTTCATATTTAATGGCAAATCCCTTTGATGGACTAGTAGAAGTAGTCCCGGGGTATACAACCGTTACGGTTTATTATGATCCAATCAAAATGAAATCGATGTCACCATATGAAAAGGTTGTAACTTTACTAAAGAACCAACTTTTAAACAAAAATATAGTAAATAAAGATACATCGAATATAGTAACGATTCCTGTTTGTTACGGAGGAAAGTATGGTCCGGATTTATCGTACGTTGCTGATTTTCATCAGCTTTCTGAGCAAGAAGTGATTGAAATACATACTCGTACAGAATATTTAGTATATATGATAGGTTTTGCTCCCGGATTTCCTTATCTAGGCGGAATGCCGAAAAAAATTTCTACACCACGTAAAGACACACCGAGAGTGAAGATTCCGGCAGGTAGTGTAGGAATAGGTGGAGAGCAAACAGGAGTTTATCCTATTGATAGTCCGGGAGGATGGCAGTTAATTGGTCAAACGCCTATAAAATTATTTGATCAACATCAGGCACAGCCAAGTTTATTAAAAGCAGGAGATATGGTTCGGTTTGTACAAATAACATCCGAGAAATTTGAGAACTTGCAGGCAGGTGATGATAAATGACGATAAAGGTAACTCAACCAGGGATACTGACAACAATTCAGGATATGGGCAGAAAAGGATTTCAGCAATATGGTGTGGCCGTTGGTGGAGTAATGGACGAAGTAGCCGCAAGAATTTCCAATCTATTGGTTGGAAATTCTGAAGATGAGGCTGTAATAGAGCTAACGGTCATTGGGCCAAGTCTTTTGTTTGAACAGGAATATCTCATTTCGATTTGTGGGGCAGATTTATCAGCAAAAGTAGACAATATACCAGTACCTTTATGGAGACCTGTGCTTGTGAAAAAAGGAAGCCGTTTGACATTTGGGCGTCCCAAAAATGGTTGTCGAAGTTATGTTGCTGTCGCTGGAGGATTGGATATACCAATCATTATGAATAGCAGAAGTACATATATAAGAGGCAAAATAGGCGGGATAAATGGAAGGGCATTGAAAAAAGGGGATCAGCTACAACCGAAAGAGCATAGAAGTTTAGAAGCTCAAGTCTTGACAGAGTTCCTTAAAAGAAAAGAAGAATCAGCGCCATTTCACTGTGTAAATTGGATGATTCCACCTCATATGAGATCTATCAATAAAAAAAATTCAGACATCAGAATCATAAAAGGCCCACAATTTACTATGTTTTCTTCAGCTTCTCAAGATAGGTTTTTAGCAGAGGAATATAAGGTTACACCTCAATCTGATCGAATGGGATATCGATTATCTGGAGCAAAGCTTGAAGTTACTTCTCAACATAACCTGCTCTCAGAAGCTGTGCCAATGGGAACAATTCAAGTACCGAATGATGGACAGCCAATCGTCTTAATGTCTGATCACCAGACAATCGGAGGATATCCAAAAATTGGGTATGTCATAAGTGTTGATTTACCAGGATTGTCTCAAATCATGCCTGGAGAATACATTAAATTTATGGAAGTATCAGTTTCTGAGGCACAACATTTATTATTAAAAAGGGAACGGGCAATAAAAGAAATTAAAATAGGAATTT
This sequence comes from Metabacillus schmidteae, assembly GCF_903166545.1. Lineage (NCBI taxonomy): Bacteria > Bacillati > Bacillota > Bacilli > Caryophanales > Bacillaceae > Metabacillus > Metabacillus schmidteae. The sequence continues at coordinate 1,883,334 of NZ_CAESCH010000001.1, forward strand.
CATTAGCAATAAGGAGGTCTCAGTTTCATGCAAATTGATATTAATTGTGATATGGGTGAAAGCTTTGGGCCATATATAATTGGGGCAGACGAAGAAATTATTCCATTTATAAGTTCAGCAAATATCGCTTGCGGCTTTCATGCGGGTGATCCAACGACAATGAGAAAGACCGTTCAATTGGCACAAAAATTTTCTGTGAAAATTGGTGCACATCCTGGCTTTGAGGATGTGAAAGGATTTGGGAGACGCAATATCATGATTTCTCCCCAAGAGGCATTTGACATAGTCGTGTATCAAATCGGCGCTCTATCTGGATTTGTGACTTCAGAGGGTGAGACTTTACATCATGTGAAGCCGCATGGCGCTCTTTATAATATGGCAGCACAAAATAAAGATCTTGCTGAAGCAATAGCAGAGGCAGTATATAAAGTGGATCCCCAACTTATATTATATGGACTATCTGGCAGTGAATTAATCGATGCAGGAGAAAAACTAGGTTTACGAACGGCGAGTGAGGTATTTGCAGATCGAACATATCAGGAAAATGGAATGTTAACACCGCGTATACAAAAAAATGCATTAATCAAAGAAGATGAACTGGCAATAAGGCAGGTTTTATCTATGGTATTGGAGCAAAAGGTAGTTGCAACAAATGGAAAAAAGGTATCAATAAAGGCTGAAACGATTTGTATTCACGGAGATGGTATATATGCTGCTTCCTTTGCTAGGAGAATATACAATACGCTGAAGGATAACGGTATCAAAATAAAGGGTGTGTAAAAAAGCAATTTCCTTAAATGAAACCGATTAGTTTAGAATATGCTATACTTCTTGATATCTAGTTTAGTAGAAAAGGTGAGTTTATGGAATTTGTTACAATCCTTATCCCGATTTTTTTTATTTTTGGTATAGGATTTATTGGAGAAAAGATACTTAAATTTGATACAAAGCCATTATCTAACATGGCTATTTACTTAATGGTACCGTTTCTTGCATTTGAGATATTTTATACAACTGATTTTTCAATTGATTATTTAATGATGGCTATTTATACAATTGGACTCGTCTTTTGTTTAATTTTAGTCATCTATGGCATTGCTTTTCTTAAAAAATATTCATTGAAAAAGACCTGTGGAATGATACTTGCCAGTGCTTTTATGAACAATGGGAATTATGGAACACCGCTCATTTTTTTCGCATTTGGTGAAACGGGATTACGATACGCCGTAATTCTAATGGTTATTCAGCAGCTAGTAATGTGTACTGTCGGGATCTATTATGCGGCAAAAGGGTCACCGAATGGTGGTGGGGTAAAAATGGCGCTTAAAGAGGTTGTGAAAATGCCAATTGTATACGGAACTCTGCTAGGGGTAACTTTCCATCTCCTTCAGATTCCTATAAGTGAGTCATTTATGGAGGCCATTTCCATGGTTGGGAATGCAGCTGTACCAATGATAATGATCATTCTCGGTATGCAGTTAGCGAAAATATCAATAAAAGAATTGGACATTGCCCCGTTATCATTAACATTAGGGATTCGATTATTTTTATCGCCCGTCATTGCATTTGGTCTTACACTCGTTTTGCCTATCGATGATTTATTAAAGCAAATTATGATAGTCTTATCTGCAATGCCAACAGCTGCAAATACAACCTTGTATGCATTAAAATACGACACTGAGCCACAATTTGTGTCATCGGCTACATTGTTTAGTACTGTATTGAGTGTCATCACACTTCCAATTGTTATGTACATTTCTCATGTGATATATGGATAAATAAGGCAGCTAGACGGCTGCCTTTTAAATTTGTTTTTTATGCCTTCACCATATAAAGAACAAATGTAGAGCGGTCTTCATCAATTTCTGCAGATATCTTTTCATATTCTTCATCCTGAATCCATAAATAATCATTACCGATTAATGATAAAGCTTCTTCATGTGAATATAAATCATATGTAAAGATTAATGGAGATACACTATATTCTTTATAATCTCTTACTTCAAGTGTAACATGTTGATAACTGTCAGCATGCTCAAAAACATATTCATCTGTTTCTTCTTCTACATAAATTACGTAATATTCATCTTCAAGACTTGAAGAGGTCTGCTTGTAAACTTTTTTTTCTTTAATAAAATAATCACAAAGTCGACGGCAGAAGATTTCATATGGATCTGAAAACTTATAGTGATAGAGTGCTGGATATTGATTACGTTCATCATTTAATCGATATTCCAATTTATAACTTTTTTTCATAATAATCCTCCAATGTTGTGATTATTTTTACTATACTATAAAAGGTGGGTTTTAACTGATTTTTTCCATTTTTATCTAAAATATTGTTAAATAAATTAGAAAGTTTTAAGGAGGTTATCACTTGAGCAAAACCAATAAGCTATTAACAGGTATCATTTCAGCAACAATGATCACAGTTGCTGGTTGCGGTAATAACGAATCATTACCACCTGTCCCGGAGGACACTGATTGCGGGGATTGGGAATGGGAGGCTGATGAGGGAGTATGGGAGTGTGATGATGATGATTCATCACATTATGGACATTATTATTATGGGGGAAGTTATTACTCAACAAAAAGTGGCTTGAAGTCCAGTTCTGCCTATAAAAGCTATAAATCTAGCAGCTCATTTAAGGGAGGAGGAACAAGCACCAGCTCTGGATTTGGAAAAGGATCCAGCGGAGGTTTTGGCGGGTAATGTCAAATAAATACAACCTAATAAATCATCAACTAAAGCGCAGCAAAGCCTATGGAGCAATCGATTCCTTTTGGCATGACCTCTATGACAGTGAGTACGCATTGTATGATATTGCTTTTTTGTCTCAAAAAGAGGTGGATGACATTCGACAAGCAACCAATCGAATTGGAGCGATCTTCTTTAAAACAGGTCAATTATTAAGAAGCTTACCTGATGAAACATTACGACAATTAGATATTCCTCAAAAAATATTGCCTTTTATTCGACATCGTGCGCTACCGATTGAATCCGTAATTTCCAGAGTTGATCTTGTCCAAACGAATGAAGGATTGAAAGTTCTTGAACTGAATAGTGATACCCCCACATTTGAAAAAGAAGTTTTCATGGTTAACGGCTTTATATGTGAGGAATTTGGCGTACGTAACCCAAATGAAGGTTTTGCTGAAAAGTTGGGAATGGAATTGCGAAAAGCATTAGCTGAAGTTTTACATCGTGGGAAGTTTACAGAAAAACCTGCAATTGTGTTTACGTCTCATGAATCCCATGAGGAAGATAAATATACTACTCTTTATTTAAAGGAAGTAGCAAATGTTGCAGCAAAATATGTTCCGCTACATAAATTAACCATTCAAAAAGGAATAGGACTGTTTGATGATGAAGGACATAAAATAGATGTTTTATATCGCCAAACATATCCAATTGAGCACCTGATTGAGGATGTTGATGAAGAATCAGGAGATCCAATTGGCATTCAGCTGCTTGAGTTAGTTTGTTCAAATAAATTGCTTATGTTAAATCCAATCTCTGCCTTTCTTCTTCAATCAAAAGCGGTTCAGTCCGTTATTTGGGGAATGATGGAGCTTGATCATCCATTTTTTACAGACCACGAAAAGATGTGGATTCAACAGTATTTTTTACCAACTTATCTTGAAGAAGATATGTTTAGGAAAAAAGATTGGAAGTATGTGAAAAAACCCAGTTTCGGAAGAGAAGGAGACACTGTTTCTGTTTTTCACGGAAAAACAAAGCTGTATGAAGATCAACATAAAACATATGGGCATTCTTTACCTGTATATCAAAAATATGTTGAACTCCCAACTAAAAACATAAAAACAGTACATGGTTACAAGGAAGCTAAAATATTAATTGGGAGTTTTTTAATTAATGGAGAAGCAAGCGGCATTGGGTTAAGAGCAGGAAATCAAATTACAGATAATAATGCTTATTTTTTACCAGTTGGAATAAAAACATGAAGGAAGGGATTAAAGAGATGACATTTTTAGATTTGTTTTTATCGACATTATCATATATTGGTATGGCAATTGTACTTCTGTTTATCGGAATTGTTTTATTTGAAGTAACGACTAAAAATAAAGAAATGCAACTAATAAAGAGCGGCAATAAAGCTGCCGTATACGCGTTTGGCGGACGTATTTTAGGTTTAGCCATTGTTCTATATTCATCTATTGCAAACTCTGTCAATGTTTTTGATATGGTTATTTGGGGCAGTGTTGCTATTATTATGCAAATTGTTATATTTTATCTTGCTGAATTGTTAACACCTAAATTCAATATTACAAAAGCAATAGACGATGACAATCAAGCGGTCGGATTATTTCTACTCTTTTTATCCGTCTCAATTGGATTAATCATTGCAGCGTCTTTGACCTATTAAGTGATTGAGCAGTATCTTTGCGGATACTGCCTTTTTTTAATAAAGTTGCGAAAAATGTCAAAATTCCTCTCATCAAAACAACTTCTTTTCAGAATAGATTTGGAAGTGATTGTAAATAGTAATAAAACGAGGGAAGTAATGGATTACTTTAAAAATGATGATGGGAAGCATACATATGACGTCAAAAACAGAAGCGATTCTTTGGAGTATTGCCTTACCGGGGTTTGCTCAAATACTTAATAAAAAATTATTAAAAGGTTTTGTCTTTATTTTTCTGGAATTTCTCATAAATGTAAATAGCCATTTTAATTCAGCAATAATGGCTAGCTATTTAGGAGAAATGGATAGAGCCTTTGAGGTACTTAACTATCAATGGCTTATGTTTTATCCCTGTGTATATATGTTTGCCATGTGGGATGCTGTAAAGGATTCACAAAAAGGGCAAACACCTAGTTACGCTTTTTTACCGTATGTATGTAGTGCTTATACTGTAACAGTCGGCACTATGTATGCACCTATTGTAAAGTTCTTTGGTGTATCGATTGGCCCTATTTTTTTTCCAATGCTTGCTTTAATTCCTGGCTTAGGGATTGGAGCACTTATTATGTACTTTCTAAGGAAGCTTGATAGCAGAAAAAATAAGTGAAAAAATTCATTTTAACCCCTAATAAAACCAAGCCTCTACGCGTATTATTATGTGAAGAGATTGATTTCTCTTTATTCACGAATTGACTATTTTTTATGCGCAGCTAGCCTTGTGATAGTAAACGGCACTCAGCGCATTTCTTTTTTTGTTAAGATAGAAGAAATTAGCAGCTCTGAAAATAATTCGAAGACTTGGCTAATTTCTTAGCATTATATTGATGCAACTACGTATACCGCTTTGCCTATAGGCTCGTCAGTCGGCGAGTTTTCTTTTTACGATTAGAAAGCATGGTGGATCGTTCGTAAACTAAGGTAACCCCCATTAGGACTTGGCGAACTGCCAAGGTTTTTCAAATGTTTATTTTTAATATGTGCAGGGGAAATATTAATAGGATAATATAAAAATATATAGGGACTTTATAGGGGTTGTAGGAGGAAGACGATGACGAGAGAAGAACAATTAATTGATAAGGTATTTTATCAAACCTTTTTACATGGGAATGATGATAACCCTGTCCATACGTTAGGACAGGTGTATTTCGAGGAGCAAAGTAGAGAAGAAAGCTTTGATTTGTCATACATACGGTATGCACAGGGAGAATTTTATTTTCATGCGCAGGATTATGAAACAGCTATTTTTAAATGGGAAAATATAAAAAATGAATTAGAGCCTTGGGCAAAAATGAATATCGGGGATGCCTATTATCAGCTAGGGTTACTCTCGGCTGCAGAAGATATGTATACATCAATAGAAACAGAAGAACTGACATTAAAAAGTGAAGTAGCTCTTAAGTTATTTGTCTTATATACAGAAAGAGAAAAGCTTGACCTTGCGTATGAAACGATTCAAAAGGCTGTTCTCATTGACCCAGATTATCCTGAAATAACCAGGACGGCACGGGATTTTTATGAGGAACAAAACGATCATGAGCATGCTGTGAAATTAGCTGTCAGTGAAGCGATACGAACTCAAGAAGAAGAATGGTTTTCAGTGGTGACTTCTTATGTGAAAGAAGGCAAAACAAAAACGTTTAGTCCAGATTATTTTGCTGAAGCACTACTCGCTATGTATGAGGCAAGCAGACCTTCCCTTGTTTCATTTATAGGAGCGTTATGGGAAAGTTATAAAAATGAAGATTCTTATCTTTATTGGATTCAAACCATTAATGAAATGGTTCTTTCAACTGTTGAATATAAAGATGATGCTGATTGGTATCAAATTGTCGAGCTATACGAACAAACATTTAAGGAGCTAACAGATGGTCGTTATTATTTACAAGAGCTTCAAAAAGTTATTCCGTATTTGTTAGCTTGTTGGTTAAAGCTTTCAACAAGATCAGCATCACTAACACCTGCAGCTACTGTGCTTGCATGGAATGAAATCTTCCCAGGTCAGATTATCCAAGATGCTGTGTATACGGCAGAGGAAGTTATTTTTGAAATTGAACATAATCAAAATGGATCAGAGCAAGCTCTTGAGTTGTTCAAAACGATTAAAAATTGGGCAGAAACTCATGCACTTGATGTGGATAAACGTGTGAGCTGGTGGTTAGAAGAATTAATCAACTCAAACATTAAACAGCATTTTCTTCTCATGGGTGAGGAAGGAAGCGGCAAAACAACCTTTGTTAATTCACTACTAGGTGATAAATTCTTTAAAGGCGCAAGTTCCTCCTTTGTTGTGCTGCATGATGAGGATGAACTGACAATGAGTCAAATCACAAGCACTGGTCACCGTTATCTTGAAGATCAGCGCGAATTGGTAAATGAAATGGAAGTGAATTCTTCCGCCTTATTCCAAGTAAAGAGACCTTGTATCTTTTTAAATGAACACCAATGTGCCCTAATCGATTCACCATCTGTTCATAAAGATCAGGAAACACGAGATGAACTCTTTAACATTTCTTTATTGGCAGACGGTGTACTTTATGTACTTGATGGCTCATCACCACTATCAGAAATCGAAAGTGATGTTTTATATCAATTGAAAAAATTTGCACCTGATGTAAAGGTTCATTTTATATTAAACAAAGTCGATTTAATTGCGAGTGACGCACACACTCAAGCTGTAATAAATGATATTAAATTGAAGATTGCCGATATTTACCCGGAGGCAGAAGTGCTTCCTTATTCTTCATTACATCCATTTGGGCAGCAATTAAGCCAGTTGAACACATTTATGTCTACTCACTTCCCTTACGAAATAAAGGAAAAAAGAGAAAAGCGGACAGCAAATATTTTAACGTTAATAAGAAAAGTACTTGCAGATCTTCTTCAAAAGCGCGTGGATATGGAGAAAGGGCTCATCTACTCAATTGAATGGAATGAAGATATCTTAGTTAGATTAAAGGGACTTACAAACAAATTATCTGACTTACAGTATGAAAAAGTTGATTCGATTATTTCTGCCTATAATACGTTATTAAAAGTTTCAAAAACAGAATTAAAAGAGACAGTCCCTAAGCTACTAAAAGAAAGCTCTGCTTTTATTAAAGAAGATAGTGATTTCAAACAAATCCATATTACTTTAAATGAAAAAATGAATGCTAAAATACAGGACTATATTGAGGACCAACTACTTCCAACCGTATTTCATCAGCTTGAAACATGGATTTCAGCTTCACATGACGAACTGCTTGAAAGCCAATCGTACTTGAACGAAATGAGTGACACATTCAATGATATATATGAAGAACAGAAGCTTTCCCTGCAGTGTGAATTTTCAATCTTAGACGACTGGAATCGTGATATTACAAGAATGACAGGTCGTGTCCGATATGAAAAAGAAAACATTCTTTTGAAAAATAGACCTACACAGCTTTTACTAAAAGGTGCTGGTAAGCTATTCGGTACAATGAATCAAAGCAATCATATGTTATTTAACCAATACAAAAAGTATGTTGAAAATGAATCTTATGAGGAAGTAACAAACTCAATCGCTAATAAATTATTCCTTCCATTTGAATTATTTGAAAAAGGATTAAGTCAAGATGTTTCATTGTTTTTCCAAGGCTCCATTAAAGAAGTTGAAAACACGATAACAGAAACAAAAGAAACCATTCAAAACGGTAATGAAGAGTTAGCGAACATGAGAGATAATCCTGAAGTTTTCTATGACCCATTAAAACTATTCGAAGTAAATCTCCTGCAACAGGATTTTACTCTGCAGGCGAAGAAGGCATATAGTCGTTCCATTTAAATGGAAAAGAGGCGATTTTTTAAAATCGTCTCTTTTTTTCGCCAAACTAGAGATAGAAAGGACTATAATGAAAAAAACAATAAATTTTAGGAGCAAAGATTACATATGTCAAAGAAGTCATTTAAACCAAGAATAAAAAGATTCCTACTTATCATGCTAGTACTTGTCATCATTGCCTTTATCCCGACACCCTATTATTTATATCAACCAGGGCCAATGGAAGAGCTGGCACCGATTATTAAGGTAGAGGATGGCTACGAAAATGAAGAAGGAAGCTTTCATTTAACAACTGTACTACAAGTAAAAGCTAATCCATATTTACTAGTTTATGGTTTAATAGCACCAAATACAGATATTATGGAGGAAGAGAGTGTAAAAGGAGATTTATCAGATAGCGAGTATAATCGATTGTTAGATTTTATGATGAAAGATTCTCAACAGAATGCGCTGGTTGCAGCTTTTAAAGCAGCTGGTGAAGATGTTGCAATCGATTATAAAGGTATTTTTGTTAGAGGGATTCTATCCGATTCACCTGCTAAGGATGTTTTAGAAGTGGGTGACATTATTACAAGTGTGGATGGAAATAAAATAGTAGAAGCACCGAAATTTATTGAATATATTCAGCAAAATAAAAACGAAGGTGATCAGTCGACATTAACGGTTTTACGAGGGGACGAAGAACTTAAGAAAACAGTGGATATCATAAAGTTAGACGATGCAACTGGTAAGGTAGGGATAGGAATTGCACCTGAGGAGGAATTCACTGCAACCATCCCAAAAGAAGTAAACATCACAAGCGAAGACATAGGAGGTCCATCTGCAGGTCTTATGTTTTCATTGGAAATTCTAAACCAGCTAACACCAGATGATCTAACCAAGGGATTTAAAGTTGCAGGCACAGGCACCATTGATCATAACGGTAATGTCGGACAAATTGGTGGCATCACTCATAAAGTCATTGCTGCCGAAGAAGAAGGAGCTGATATCTTTTTCGCTCCAAAAGATTTAACAGAAATTGACCAAAATGAAAAAGATGCAATTGCACAGGCTAAAGATCACGGCTATAACGTTAAAATTGTCCCGGTAGCTACTCTTTCAGAAGCAATAGAGTATTTGGAAGGGTTAGAAGAGAGGAAATAGATTAGTTTATGGAAAACAGTCTAATGAGAATGGATCATTGGACTGTTTTTTTCTATTATGGGAGGGGATGAAGGACAAAATTGGTAGGTGAGAATGGAGAAATGTCCTTCATAAGAGAGATGAAGAACAAAATCGATAGGTGAGAAGGAAGAAAAGTCCTTCATAAAGGGAATGAAGGACAAAACTATAAGGTGAAAAGACAGAAAAGTCCTTCATAAGCAAAATGAAAGAAAAAAATGACTAAGAACTCAAAGAAAAAAGTCTTTCATAAATATATGAAAGACTTAATAAATAAATTTATTAATAGTATTTCTTTCAAAGTCTTCCTTACTGTGAAACTTCCTGCTCCACATCTAGAGAATCAGGTCTTTTACACGTGCTTTCCATTAAATAATGTGTTCCTTGATCAGAGGAATCATGGAAGCCATGCATCGCCTCTAACACATGATAAGCTAATTCACCACTTGCACGATAAGTTCCACCGTTTAAAATAGCTTTTGCCATGTCAGCTACACCAAGACCTCTGCTGTTTTGAGAATTGCCGAAAGATAAAGGTACCTCAACAAATTCTTTTTCACCTTTCTTACGAATGCGGACAGGTCCACCGAATGTATTTGGATCTGGTACAAGCAAAGTTCCTTCACTTCCATAGATTTCAATAGGAGGAAGGGAAGAGCCGCCCATTGCATCAAAGCTTGTCGTGATGGTGCCAACTGCTCCTGATGCAAAATCAATCACGCCGGATATATGTGTTGGTGTTTGAACTTTAATTTTTTCTCCAGCCTTTGGCTCACTTGAAACTGTGCGTTCCGAATAACTAATTCTAGTAGATCCTGAGATTCGTTGGATCGGTCCTAATAAGGAAACTAAAGCAGTTAAATAATATGGCCCCATATCAAACATTGGACCGCCGCCTATGTCATAGTAGAAAGCAGGGTCTGGATGCCAATGTTCATGACCCCGGCCTATCATGAATGCAGATGCCCCAATTGGACTGCCGATCTCACCTTGTTCAATAAGTTTGATTGATGTTTGAATACCAGCACCTAAAAACGTATCTGGAGCACTTCCGACCAAAAGATTATGCTTCTTAGCCGTCTCTAAAATTTGTTTTCCTTCCTCCCGTGTAACAGCAAGCGGCTTTTCAGTATAAACATGTTTCCCTGCTTCTAGAGCTTGAATACATACGGCTGCATGAGCTTTTGGAATCGTTAAGTTGATAACGAGTTGAATGTCGGAATCGTTAAGAAGTTCTTGAACAGTATATGCTTTCGGAATTCCATACTTTGCTGCTTGAGAATGTGCTCGTTCAACATCAAGATCAGCACAAGCTACTAGTTCCAAGTGGTCAAAGTTTTGACAATTTTCCATGTAAATAGAGCTGATATTTCCACAGCCAATAATGCCAATCTTTAGCTTTTTCATATTTACCCCTCCAGATTTAATGAATGAACTGCTAACGCTCAGACTAATTACAAATGCTTACCATGTAAAAATTTGCGAGTCTGATTATTGACTATCTCCCATACCTGTATAAGAACGCGCATTAGCTGCAACCGCTAAGGATTCAGCGCGTTGTTTCCCTTCTGCCGCCCATAAGAATCCGCGTCGCATAATGAGTGAAACTTCTGACATTGAGACGATATTTGCTTTATGCCCTAAAGAACTATAAAATACATTTCCTTGTCCCCAACGTTTTGTCCAGACAACAGGCATATCAACCGCTTTATTTGCTGCATGTGGCCCGTCAACAACAGGGAAACGAGTTGTGGCTAATACTTCGACAGCTGGATCGAAATGAAGATAATATTGTTCACTTACTACTTTAAAATCTGAAAGTCCTTCTAAAAGGGGACTTGTTGAATGTTTGATGTTCACCATGTATTGCACACCATCATTTCCAGGGTGTGCAACCCAGTTTCCGCCAGTCATGAATTGCCAATCAACATTGTTACGGAATGAATCACACATCCCGCCATGACATCCTGCTATACCAACACCACTCATGACAGCTTCTGAAATGTTTAGTACATATTTCTTTTGAATTTCTCCCATTGTCCAGTGGGGAACAATAAGGTCTAAGGATTTTAATTTTTCCGGATCCGCATATGAATCTAACGAATCAGAAACTTCTACATTGAAATTCTCTTCTTCAAGAATTCCTTTGAAAATCTGAGCGATTTGTTCTGGTTCATGTCCGTCCCAGCCACCCCAAACAATTAATGCGTTCTTTTTCATAGATAAAACACTCCTTATAGGTTTACTTGAAAAATTTAGACTTCAGATACTTTAATCCACTGACGATTTTCAATTGAACGATCAACAGCTTCTAATACTTGTTGACACTTTACACCATCATGGAAGTTTGGTACCGGCTGACGGTCCTCTTTAAACGCTTCCATTAATTCGACTACTTCATGGATAAACGTGTGTTCATATCCAATTGTGTGTCCTGGCGGCCACCAGTTTTCAGCAAAAGCATGAGCTGGATCTGTTGCTAGAACCCGACGAAACCCTTGAACATCATTATGATCATCTGTGAAGTATACTTGAAGCTCATTCATTCGCTCAAAGTCAAAGATTACACTTCCTTTGCTGCCATTGATTTCAAATGAATTTGTACAACGATGTCCGGATGCATACCGTGTAGCTTCAAAACTTCCGAGAGCTCCGTTTGCGAAACGTGTTAAGAATAATGTAGCATCATCAACTGTTACTTCACCTTTTTCCGCATTACCGTCACTGCCACCTGCAGTTAAACCGGAAGTACCTGTTGTGATAGGTCTTTGCTTAATAAACGTTTCACTCATACCAATGACTTCGGTCATATCACCAATTAAATAATGTGCTAAATCGATTAAATGGGCTCCTAGGTCTCCATGAGAACCGGATCCTGCAATTTCTTTCTGGAGCCTCCAAGCTAGCGGGAAGTTCGGATCAACTAACCAATCTTGTAAAAACCAAGCACGATAATGATAAATGTCTCCCAGCTTGCCTTCATCAATTAATTTCTTTGCCAGCATAACGGCAGGGGCAAAGCGATAGTTAAAACCAACCATATGCTTTACACCAGCTGCTTCAACAACCTCCAGCATTTCACGGGAATCTTCTAGTTTAAGCGCTAACGGTTTTTCGCAAAAAACATGCTTGCCTGCTTTAGCAGCGGCAATTGTAATTTCCTTATGTACATCGCTCGGTGCATTAATATCTATTAAATCTATATCATCACGTTGAATGAGTTTTTTCCAGTCTGTTGTATATTCTTCCCATCCAAATTGTTTAGCAGCTTCAGCAACTCCTTCTGCATTACGTCCGCATATCACTTTCATTTCAGGATGAACCGTATGAGGAAAAAAGAGTGGAAGATCACGATAGGCGTGACTATGTGCTTTACCCATAAATTTGTAGCCAATCATACCAACTTTAATACTGTTCATAACATTTCTCCTTTAAAAGTTTTATAGAATTGGTTCAAAATATATGATCAGTACTAGTGCCTAGTAAGTTTAGGTAACTAGTACATGTCAAATGAGGTTGATTCACGTTCAATTAATGTAACAGGAAGCCGAACCATTTGTTGTTCGCACTCGTTATCAGTAATAAAGTTCAATATTTTTTCAGCTGCCAATTGACCCATTTCGTAAAGTGGAACTCTTACAGTTGTGAGTGGGGGTGATGTCATTCTTGCTATTTCAGAATCATCATAACCGATGATTACGTAATCTTTGCCAGCTTGAAAACCTAATTCACTCAGACCCTGCATAAGTCCAATTGCCATTCGATCATTTGCAGAAAAGATCGCTTTAGATGATGGTAGTAATGTTGCAATTGCTTTTGCAGCTTGATAACCACTTTTTCGACTATAGTTACCCTCGAAAACCAGCTCCTTTGAAAAAGGTATATTCCTTTTCGTTAGAGCCTGTTTATAGCCTATTAGACGGTCAAGGCTATTAGAATATTCTTTAGGTCCATTTATGAAAATAACATGTGGAAATCCTTTATCAAGTAAAAAGGATGTCGCTTGGAAACTACCATTTACATGATCTGCATCAATAGAATGAAAGGAATAGCCTGAATAGGTTTGATTTATTAAACAATATGGTAAATGTAATCTATGAAGTTCTTTAATTGCTTCAATCTCTCCTGTATTTTCACTGGAACCTAAAATAATGCACCCATCAACTCGTTGTGAGTGAAAAAGCTGTACATAATTTTTTCGTTCATCTGGAGTTTGAAAAAGCAGAAGCAAGCCATAGCCTAACTCTCCCAGCTTTGCACCAATTCCACTGACCAGCTCTGAGAAATAATGAGTGGACATGACGTTCACCTTTGGTAAATAAGGAACGATGACACCAATATTATGACTTTTTCCTTTTGCAAAATTTTGCGCAATGACATTCGGGTGGTAATTAAGTTCTTTAGCCGCTTGTAATACTTTTTGTTTTGTTTCTTCACGCAAGGGCGCGACATTGTTGAATACCCGAGAAACAGTCGCTTCAGAAACGCCTGCTAATCTGGCAACATCTTTTCTATTAGCTAATGTATTCACCTCCAAAACACATTATGTACACGCGTTCATTTTCTCTTGCTTTTAACCAAATGTCAAGTAGTATTCTAAAAAACTAGGAGATTATTACTTTTATAGAAAAAATTAAATTTTTAGGTTTACCTTTTATTTATTAGGGTATAAAAGAAATGACAGTATCCCCCCTGATACTTTCTATATATGAAAAACTTGAGGAGCCTCTGTACCTTGTACGGAGGTTTTTTTGTTGTCGAAAAACATGGGTTTAATTACCTAAATTGGAAAATGGGTGTTGTGTTATAGAATTGGAGGCATTATACTATGAAATGTAAACGGTTACATAAAAACTTTACGAACATAACATAATAGTTATACGCAGGGAGAATGGTTAAATGGTAAAAATGCGTGATGTAGCTAAATTAGCAAACGTTTCAGTTGCTACTGTTTCAAGGGTCCTGCATAATCCAGAAACTGTAAAGGAAGCAACAAGAAAGAAAGTTCTAAGTGTTATAGAAGAGTTAAATTATCAACCTAATATGCTAGCCCGCCAGTTTCGTAGAAATGAAACGAATATCATTCTCGTAGTTGTACCAAGTATTATGAATACTGTTTTCTCTGGTATTATTGAAGGAATTGAGTATGAAGCATCAAGGCATGGATATAGGGTTTTACTAGGGAATACGAATAGAAAAGTAGAAAACGAGTATGGTCTCGTTGAATTATTAAAACAAAAGCAAACAGATGGAATGATTCTGCTATCAGAAAGGATGGATTCAAATTACATAAAAACATTAAGTGAAGAATATCCTCTAGTTCTAGCCACAGCTTATATTGAAGGGTTAAAAGTACCATCCGTCTCGATAGACAATATTAGTAGTAGTCGAGAAGCTGTTGAACATCTGATTGGACTGGGGCATAAAAAGATTGCCCATATTTCTGGTCCGTTACAATTTGCAATGTCTAGAGATCGATATAAAGGTTATAAACAAGCCTTGTTGCAAAACAATATAGAGATTCGTAATATGCTAGTACAAGAGGGGGACTTTACCTTTGAATCGGGATATAATCAAATGCTGAAAATAATGGCATTAGAGAAGACACCTACTGCGATATTTGCAGCAAATGATGAAATGGCTATGGGAGCAATAAAGGCAGTGAAAGAGCTTGGAATCGATGTTCCTAGAAATATAGCTGTTGTTGGATTTGATAATATTGGATTTTCTTCTAAATTTGATCCTGCCTTAACTACAGTTGCACAACCACTTTTTGAGATGGGGCAAAAATCCATGAAATTATTACTACAGCAAATTCAAGGAGTACCTTTATTAAAAGAACAATATATATTAGAGTGTGATTTTATTGTTAGAGAGTCATGTGGTGGAAAACGTAAGGAAAAGGTTATAACAGAAAAAATCACCACATAAAATGTAATCGGTTACAAATTAGAGGGGGTGAATACATCGAAGTCTTAGAGAAATATAAATATTACTGTAACCGGTTACATACAGATGTGGGAAAAGGAGGATTTATTTATGGTTAATGTTCAATTTAGCTTACAGTTATTCACATTAAGAGAAGAGACTGAAAAAGATTTTATTGGAACATTGGAAAAAGTTGCAAGACTTGGATATCAAGGGGTAGAGTTTGCAGGATATGGAGGATTAACGGCAAGTCAATTAAAAACGGAACTTGATCGCCTAGGTTTAAAAGCAAGCTCCAGCCATGTACAAATTTCTATGCTTGAAAATGAATTAGACCAGGTCATTGAATATCAGCAAATAATAGGTAGTCAACATATTGCATGTCCTGTTCTTCCAACAGAAAGAAGAACAAAAGAAGCTTATTATGAACTTATCCCAATCTTAAATGAAATTGGTCATAAATGTCATGAAGCAGGTATTACGCTTTCTTACCATAATCATGATTTTGAATTAATTGAACTAGATAATGGCAAAAAGCCTTTAGAACTTCTATTAGACGAAACAAATCCTGAATGGGTGAAGGCAGAATTTGATGTGTATTGGTTAACAAAAGCAGGTGAAGATCCTGTTCAATGGTTAAAACGATATCAAGGAAGAACGCCACTTGTTCATCTTAAGGATATGACGTTAGATGGGGAAAAGTTTTTTGCGGAACTAGGAACTGGTGGGGTTAATCTAGATGGGGTACTAAATCAAGGAAAACAATCAAATGTAGAGTGGTTTGTTGTAGAACAGGATAGGTCTAGAAGATCACCTCTAGAGAGCATCGAAATTAGCATGAATTATTTGAAAAATAACCAATTGATCACGATTTAAAGCTCATAACGAAAACAAAGGGGATGGAAGAATGAAGAAATTAATATCTGTTTTCACAATTATGGCTGTTTTACTACTAAGTGCATGTGGGCTCAACGGGGGTGGCGGCTCTACAGAGCAAGCAACATCAGACTCTGGTAAAAGTGAATCAAATGGCGGGAAAAAGACACTTGAATTCTGGCATATTGATCCAGGTGAAAAAGAGGCGGTTTATGAAGAAGCTGTTGCAAGATTCGAGGAAAAACATCCAGATGTCGACGTGAAAGTACTACGAATTCCGAACGATGCGTATAAACAAAAGTTATCAGTTGCCATGTCAGGTAATGATGCACCAGATGTGTTTCACAGCTGGGGTGGCGGCTGGCTAAAGAATTTCGTGGATCAAGGAAAAGTTTATGATATTACAGATGCAACTGATAAATCTCATTTCAATGAGCTTGCTCTTAATAACGCGACCTATGATGGGAAAGTGTATGGCATGCCTTTAAGCTTGACGATTGATGTTATTTTCTATAATAAAGAGCTATTTGAAAAGTTTGGACTTGAGGCACCAAAAACATATGATGAGTTATTAAATGTTATTGATACATTAAAAGAAAATGAAGTTGTCCCAATTGCGCTAGCTAATCAAACAAAATGGCCGGGTGCTTACATCTTTATGAATTTTGCTAGTAGAATTGCTGGACCGGAATTATTTGATAGTGCCTTCAAGCGACAAGGGAGAGGCTTTGATGATCCAGATTATGTTCAGGCTGGAAAATATATTCAAGAACTAGTAGAAAGAGATGCATTCAATCCAGGCTTTAATGGTGTCCCGTATGATGAAGGTCAAGGGCGTCAATTATTATACTCTGGCAAGGCAGCGATGATGGATATGTCCCTTTCTTTCTTAAATAATGTTAGGGAAGAAGCGCCTGAATTTGAGGAGAAAATGGATTTCTTCTTATTCCCAACAGTTCCTGGCGGTAAAGGAGACCAAACTCATGTGGGAGCAAATACAGGTCCAGTTTGGTCTGTAGCACAAAACAGTGAGAATCCAGATTTAGCAACTGAATTGGTAAAAGAACTAACTAGCACAGAAACAGCACAAAACTATACGGATAGAACTGGTTCCTTAGCTGCAGTTAAAGATGTAGTTCCAGCGGATGAATTCACTAAACGTTTTTACGATGTGTTACAACAAGCAACTCACTTACAAATGCCTTATGACCAAACACTTCCACCAGAGTTAGCAGAATTACACAAAGATACAACTCAAGCGATCTTTGGGCTGGACATGACACCTGAGGAAGCAGCAAAGAAAATGGAAGCAAAAGCTAAAGAGGTTTTAGAGTAATACAGTGGGAGGGGGATCTCCCCCTCTTGTTGTAAAAAAAGGAGTGACTGAAATGGATACATCTGTAAAAGTGGCTGAAAATAGGACGATTGTCAAACAGATATCACGTACACAGAAAAAATTAAGAAGCGCTTTAACCATTGGCGCATTCGTTGCCCCAGCGATTATTATTTATGCTGTCTATGTATTGTTCCCGATTTTTTCCACCCTCATGTATAGCTTTTATGAATGGGACGGCATGGGTGTAGGAGTATTTGTAGGATTACAAAATTATGTGGATCTTTTTAAAGACGCAATTTTCTGGAGAGCTCTCACAAATAATACATGGGTTGTATTAACTTCGGTTTTTGCTCAAATCCCTCTAGGTTTAATCATGGCACTTATGTTGTTTGCTCCAATTAAAGGAATTAAATTCTTTGGTAGTGTTTATTTCTTTCCATTTCTCATGTCAACTGTTGCGATCGGTTTGTTATGGGTCTTAATGTTTGATCCAATAAATGGGATTATTAATAGTATCATTAATCTATTTGGCTTTGAAAATGTTTCGTGGCTAAGTGAAACAAATACCGCATTATTTGCTGTATTATTAGTTATCGTTTGGCAATTCGCTCCATTTTATATGATTCTATTTAAGGCTGCCATTGTTGGAATATCTGATGAATTATATGAAGCAGCTGAAATTGATGGTGCAAATCCTTTCCAAAAGTTTTTTCACATTACATTACCGCTTCTCATGCCAACGATTGTAAGCTCTTCTATTCTAGCAATTGTAGGATCGTTAAAAGCGTTTGATATTTTCTATATTATGACAGGTGGAGGTCCTAACCACGGAACGGAATTATTAGGGACTTATATGTTTAAACAGGCGTTTATTAACTTCAATATGGGTTATGCAAGTGCGATTGCCTTTGTTATGTTCTTTTTAGCCTTATTCGTTACGATTATTATTCAGGTGATGGATCATTTACGTAAAAAGAAGGGAGCCTACGGAATATGACGATGGGATTTAAGAAACTACCTCTCTATATGATTGCCGTTATGTTGTTAGTCTTCACTGGTTTTCCTTTCATTTATATGATTTCAACTTCACTCAAGTCACGAAGTCAGTTTTTTGAGGAACCATTTGCATTATTTTCATCGTTTAATTTTGAAAATTTTCAATCTGTTTTTGAAATGGGTTTAACCCGCTACTTTTTAAATAGCATGCTGGTATCCGTTGTAGCTGTTTTTGTTGTAATGCTTGTAGCGGCATTAGCAAGCTACCCTTTAAGCAGAATGAAATTTAAATTAAACAAAGTTTTATTTTTACTATTTATATCAGGAATGATGTTGCCTATCCATGCTACTCTTATCCCGATTTTTAAACTCACACAAAGCATGGGAGTTTTTGATACAGTATGGGCTTTATTAGGACCATATATTGCTTTTAGTCTACCAATCTCAATCTTTATTTTGACTCAGTTTATGCAGGAAATTCCAAAATCATTAGAGGAAGCAGCAAAAATGGATGGTTGTAACCATTTTGGTATCTTCTGGAGAGTGATTTTGCCAATGTTAACACCAGCGTTGATGACCGTATTGATCTATAACTTTATCCACCTATGGAACGAATTTATTTTTGCTCTTGTTTTAATTTCAAGCCCAGAGAACATGACATTACCTTTAGGTCTACAAGACTTTAGAGGAGAGTTCTCAGTTAATATCCCTGGTCTTATGGCCGCCTTAACATTAGCAAGCTTGCCTATCCTTGTTGTGTATCTTTTCTCTCAAGAAAAAGTTGTAAAAGGTTTAGCAGGAGGAGCAGTAAAAGGATAAAACAAATAACTGGAGGATGAAAAAATGTCAAAGATTAAAGTTGGGGTTATTGGTTGTGGTAGTATTGCGAGAAGACGTCACCTAATCGAGTTTGCGAATAATGAAAGTGTTGAAATTGTAGCGGTGTGTGATATTGTGGAAACGCGTGCAGTGGAAATGGCTGAAAAATATGGAGCAATGGCTTATACACACTACGAAGAAGTGCTTCAACTTGAAGAAGTAGATGTAATAAGTGTTTGTTTACCAAATGATCTTCACGCTCCTGTTTCAATTGCAGCATTAAATGCAGGTAAACATGTTCTTTGTGAGAAACCTATGGCTACGTCTAGAAAAGAAGCAGAAGAAATGATAGAAACTGCAAAACGGAATAATAAAACGTTAATGATTGCACATAATCAACGCTTTGTATCATCTCATCAAAAAGTAAAACAGCTAATAGAAAGCGGCGAAATTGGAAAGATTTATAGTTTCAGAACAACGTTTGGTCACCCTGGACCTGAGAAATGGAGCATCGATGGAAGAAATAGCTGGTTCTTTGATAAAAAACAGGCATTCATCGGTGCACTAGGAGATTTAGGAGTCCATAAATCAGATTTAATTCGTTACTTACTAGGAGAAGTGGCGGAGGTTAGTGCATTTGTTGAAACATCTGCGAAAGAAGATACAGACATAGATGATAACGCAGTTGCAGTTTTAAAAATGGAATCAGGTGTTATTGGAACATTAACAGCAAGTTGGTCTTATGTAACGGGTGGTGATAACTCTACTGTTATTTACGCTGAAAATGCTGTATTAAAGTTAGAGGATGACCCGGATCATTCACTAATTGTCCAATATAAAAATGGAGAAGTTGTAAAGTACCAACTTGATAAAATCCAATCAAATGAAGAGGGTGGTCAAACAAATACTCATGTTATAGATCACTTCATAGACGCGATCAGCAATAACAAAGCTCCACTTATTACTGGTGAAGAAGGGAGAAAATCCCTTGATGTTATATTAGCAGCACTTGAATCGAATGAAACGAGAAAAGTGGTGAAGGTAAATAAAATTCCAGTTGCATAAACATTACTAAAAGTGAGTCTTATAAAGGCTCACTTTTTCTTTTTGTTCTTTATTTTAAAAATTATCTTTGGATATGTTTGCTTAATGTTGCAATTAGTGGATTGAAGCATTATTCAACAGAAAAATTTAATATTGCCCATTCTTAAGAAATTCTTCATTTTTCCCATACCTTTATATTAAGAACTTCTGTTTATACTGAGAACATCCGAAGTAAATTAAACATGGTATACTTTCGAAGGGAGGTTAGAGAGATGAACAATTATACTGTGCTAGTTGTAGATGATGATAAAGAAATCCGTGAGGCGATTGAAATATATTTAAAAAATGAAGGTTTGACTGTGTTATTAGCTGGTGATGGCGTAGAGGCAATTGAACGTTTAAGAGAAAGTGAAGTTCACTTAATCATTCTTGATGTCATGATGCCAAGAATGGATGGAATTTCTGCAACGTTTAAAATTCGTGAGCAAAAAAACATTCCGATAATTATTTTGAGTGCAAAAAGTGAAGATACAGATAAGATTCTAGGTTTACAAGTTGGAGCGGATGATTATGTGACCAAACCCTTTAATCCTTTAGAACTTATAGCACGAGTGAAGTCTCAACTTCGAAGATATGTAAAATTAGGTCACTTTGAAGGAAGAAATCGAACGATAGATTTAAACGGTTTAACGATCGATCAGGAGGCAAAGGAAGTGGCTGTGAACGGAGAGGCTGTAAAATTAACTCCGATTGAATATAAAATTGTTGAATTATTAATGATGAATGCTGGTCGTGTGTTCTCTATTTCGGAAATTTACGAACGTGTGTGGCAGGAACCATGTTATAACGCGGAAAATACGGTGGCTGTCCACATTCGAAAAATTCGCGAAAAAATTGAAATCGACCCTAAAAATCCAAGATATTTAAAGGTGGTATGGGGCATTGGATACAAAATGGAAAAATAGAGTGGTCATGCTTTTATGGTTGATTTTGTTTACATATGGAATTAGTGGGGTGTTAACCGCACTTGTAAATGATAATGATTATTTAAAGACAAACTATTTTAAAACTTCACAATATGAAAGTACCGTCGGAACATTCATGAGTTATCTTCAGGCATTTGAGTTTTCTTATCAACAGAAGGAAGAGGTTAAAAGAAACCTTACAGTTGCTCAGGAAGAAATCGATGAATATCGTTATCGTTATGGTGAGTTAACTGATCAAATCCAGAGCATAAAGGATCAGTATCAATATAAAATTGAAGAGGCTAAAGCAAGTGGAAATGAAGATGTTGCCAATGTTTATATAAAAGAACGTGACACAAAACTTGAAGACATAACCAAAAACTTTGAAAGTGATGAATATGTTGAAGAAAAAATTATAAAAGAAAAAGAAAAAAGAGTGGATGAATATTATAAAGAATTAGAAGGATATCGAAATGATTACAAAGTATATGATGAGGCATTTGCCTATTATTTAAAAAATACAGCCACAGGTGAGATCTATACAAATCTACCGTCTAAGAATACTAGGGAAGCCGATGCAGCTTTTAAGGCTGAAAATATGCTTTATGTAAACTCCTACCCTGCTAACAATGTCAATTATTTAGGTGTTCGAGAAGAATCACTTATTTATGGCTACGAAGATGTTATGACAAATATAAATACAAATGCTTTATATGAAGGGAAAATTGGACTTCGTAAAGGTGTATCAAATGCAAATCCCATCATGGCTTCTTACCATAATTTTAATGATCACAGAATTGTATTCTGGATTTATTCGATTGGTGCCCTCTTGTCACTTATAATTAGCATCATTATGGCAAGAAAAATGGCAATTTTTCAAAGAATAAAATCCCATAGCTTAAAGAAATATTATGATCGTTTACCAATTGATGTGACCTTTGGGTTGTTTGGAATCACAGCAATCATTTCCTTACTATTAATTGATGAGTTCCCTCATTATTATGACTATTTTTCTTTTAGGGACCTGCTATATAGATTTTTTATGATGGTCTTTTTTCTAGGAATAACAATTGTCCAATGGATATATTTATTACCAATATTAAAAGAAATACATTCAAATAAAGGGTTGCTAAAACATTCAATTACGTATCACCTAATGAAAATGATTCGGGATGCATTTTCAAATCGCAGAGTGGGAACTCAAGTGTTCCTTGTTCTGACAATCGTGTTTATGTTTGGCTTAGGAGCTGCTGTAGTGGTTGTTGAACCGAGGTTTTTACTTATCTACTTTCCAGCACTGCTTGTAGTGGCCTTGCCGATGTTCATTTTCTTGATAAAAAGAATTGGATACTATAATAAGATTATCCGACATACATCTTCCCTAACAAAGGGACAATTTGAAGCAGATTTGAAGGTTGTTGGAAAAACTTCTCTTGCTACTCTCGCCAGGGATATTAATCAATTAAAACATGGTGTGAAAACCTCGCGGAAAGAACAGGTGAAGAGCGAGCGATTGAAAACTGAATTAATTACAAATGTAAGCCATGATCTGCGGACACCCTTAACATCCATCATTACGTATTCTGAGTTATTAAAAAATGGGGAGCTTTCAGATGATGAACGTTCAACATATATTGAAATAATTGATCGTAAGTCAAAAAGATTAAAAGTGCTAATTGATGATTTATTTGAAGCATCGAAAATGGCCAGTGGAAACATTGAATTATCGAAGGCAAAGGTTGATGTTGTCCAACTTCTTCAACAGGCTCTTGCTGAATACAATGAAACAATTCAGTCTTCAACTGTTCAATTTCGTGTAACAAATCCTGATACACCTGTTTTTGCATATATAGATGGACAAAAGTTGTGGAGAGTTTTTGAAAATTTAATAGGAAATATACTGAAATATTCTTTAGAGAATACAAGGGCATATATAGCTATTAAGCTTGAAAATCAACAAATTTTGATCACGTTTAAAAATATTTCAAAGTATGAACTTAGTGATGATATTAATGAATTATTTGAAAGGTTTAAACGTGGAGATGAATCACGTCATACGGAAGGATCCGGTTTAGGTTTAGCCATAGCAAAATCAATTATTGATCTGCACGAAGGACAACTGGAAATTGATGTTGATGGAGATTTATTTAAAGTGACAATCATTTTAGATGCTTTAGATTCATAATTTATAAAAAAGACAGTTTCTATAGAGCTGTCTTTTTATCTTTTGGAAGAGAAAATTTATTCAATTTGATTTAGGTTGATTAAGGGGGCTAGCACATTTGATCAGTTTCTTACATAACTTTAACCAACACCTTACAGTAACTTTACAATAGCTTACTAAAATTTAGGTAACAGATCTTTTGGAAGAGAAAACCTATATGAAATGATAGGCTAGCATTTTTAAAGTAATTTTTTTACCCTCTTTAATAGGTTCTTAGTAACGAATTTATTGAAATGTGTATTCTCGACAAATAATATTTTCATTTATAAATTAAGGATTACATATATAAAATAGAGTGTTTTTATATAAAATTTGAGATAATGATACGTAAATTAGATAGAAAAGGTCAAATTCATCGTATATAGATATCAATTTCGTGAAATTTAGATGAAAATTTCTTCGAATAATGATATGATAGAATTATCTTAATATTTAATAGAATAATAAAATCTTTGGGAAGGTGACAAAATGACAACAAGAATAGAAGCGAATGACAGCAGTCTTCCGTTACGCCGTGATGTAAAATCTCTAGGGCATATTCTAGGTGAAATTATTGTTCATCATGGAGGAACGGAACTACTTGATAAAGTTGAAAAATTAAGAATGATGGCGAAGTCTCTTCGAAGTAATTTCGATAAACAGGTCTATGACGAAATGAAAAATGAAATTGTGAATTTAGATCCGCCGATGCGAAAGCAAATCATTCGAGCTTTTTCGATTTATTTCCATCTTATTAATGCCGCAGAATCTAATCACCGAATACGTCGTCGTCGTGAATATCAGCTCCAAGATGATCATGTAGTCCAATCCGCATCAATTGAAAGTGCCATTCTTTCTTTAAAGGAAAATAACATTGATGAGGAAACGATCCAAAATGTCTTGAACACATTATCTCTTGAACTTGTGATTACTGCGCATCCTACGGAAGCAACTAAGCGTTCAGTTATTGAGATTCAAAAACGAATTAGCAATATATTGAAAAATCTTGACAATACAATGTTAACGAAGAAAGAACGCAAAAAATTAGAGGATAGTTTGTTAAATGAGGTAACAATTTTATGGCAAACAGATGAGCTGCGTCATCGAAAGCCAACTGTTATGGATGAAGTTCGTAATGGTCTGTATTACTTTGACCAAACATTCTTTGATGTATTACCGGATATTCACCAAGACCTTGAGGAAGGACTTTCTGAACAATTCCCTGATCATATATGGAATGTGCCGAATTTCTTACGCTTTGGATCCTGGATTGGTGGAGATAGAGATGGAAACCCGAATGTAACACCGGAAGTTTCGTGGGAAACATTAGAAAGCCACCGTGAGCTTGTTCTCAAAAAGTATAGAGAGTCATTAATTGAAGCTATGAAGCGCTTCAGCCATTCTTCTACACGTGTAGAAATCAGTCAAGAGCTGATCTCAAATGTTGAGAAAGAAGAGGAACTATACTTACCTGCTGAAAAACGGTGGACAGTTGAAACAGAAGTTTATCGCCGTAAAATCGCTATCATATTAGCTCGACTGGAAGAAGTTGGAAAATCTGATATCGGGTATAAAGCTGCAGACGAGCTACTGGATGACCTTTATTTAATTCAGAGAAGTGTTGATGCACATCAACCGGCAAGACGCGAATTGAAAATGCTAAAGAAATTTATTCGCCAAGTACAGTTATTTGGGTTCCATTTAGCAACACTTGATATTCGAAATCACAGCGGTGAGCATGAAGCAGCGATTACTGAAATTTTACGTAAAGTAAAAGTAGCAGATGATTATGCAGCACTTAGTGAAGAAGAAAAAATAAAAGTATTGGAAAATGTTCTAAAGGATCCACGCCCTGTATTACTTTTAAACGAAGATTATTCAAAAGAAACACAGGAAATGTTAAAAGTCTTTACAATGATCAAGAAAGCACATGAAACATTCGGGAAAAAATCAATTCTTGTGTATTTAGTAAGTATGACACAAGCTGCAAGCGATCTTCTTGAAGTGTTAGTTTTGGCTAAAGAAGCTGGTATTTATCGATTACATGCAGACGGCTCAGTGGAAAGTCATTTAAATGTTGCTCCACTTCTTGAAACGGTGGATGATTTAATTGCGGGTCCTAAAATTATGGAGACATTATTTACGATGGATGTATATCGCAATCATTTAAAAATTCATGGTGATTCTCAGGAAATCATGCTTGGATATTCAGATGGAAGTAAAGATGGTGGAACACTTACAGCAAACTGGAAGCTATATAATGCACAGCTTGAAATCCATGATATGGCGAAAAGCTATAATATCGGGTTGAAATTCTTCCATGGACGCGGAGGTTCTTTAGGTCGTGGCGGCGGTCCGCTGAACCGTAGTATTTTATCACAACCTGCAGAAACATTGGGTGATGGTGTTAAAATTACTGAGCAGGGTGAGGTTTTATCTTCACGTTATTTAATTGAGGATATTGCTTATCGTAGTTTAGAGCAAGCAACTTCTACCTTAATTGAAGCTTCTGTTAACTTATCAAAAGAATCAGAGCAGCAGCATTTACGTGAACAAGCATGGGAAAATGCTATGGAAGAAATCTCAAATGTTTCCTTGAAAAAGTACCAATCACTCGTTTTCCAAGACCCTGATTTCTTAACATATTTTACAGAGGCAACACCTTTAAATGAATTAGGAGAATTAAACATTGGTTCACGACCAATGAAACGTAAAAACCGTAATCGTTTTGAGGATTTACGTGCGATTCCTTGGGTATTTGCATGGACACAAAGTCGTCAGCTATTACCTGCTTGGTATGCAGCTGGTACAGGGTTGGAGGATTTTGCATCTAAGAGTGAAGAAAACTTACAGCTTTTAAAACGTATGTACAATGAATGGACATTCTTCCGCTCCACAATTGACAATCTGCAAATGGCATTAATGAAGGCAGATATTACAACTGCCAAGGAATATACATCTCTAGTGAATAATAAAGAAATAGCAGATCGTATCTTTGGAAATATCATGGAAGAATATGAAAAAACAAAGGCAATTCTTCTCCAAATTACTGATGATGAAGAATTATTAGATCATACACCAAATATTAAAGAATCTGTACACCGTAGAAACCCATATGTTGATCCGTTAAACTTCTTACAAGTAGAACTCATTAAGCAACTTCGTCAGCAAGAAGAGCCTAATGAAGAATTATTAACAGAAGTATTATTGACCATTAGCGGTATTGCAGCAGGTCTACGTAACACAGGCTGATATAAAATAATTAGTAAAGACTGTCGAGTAATCGGCGGTCTTTTTGTATGGAAAAAGATGAAAACATTCTTTGAAAAGCAAATCAAGCAAAATAGTGGTGGAGTTTATTTATTAATAAGTATAAATTCTTCATCCAAAATAAAACATGATGTTGTTATAAAACCTTCCATACAAAGAAATTATCACAAACAACAACTTTACTATCGTTACGAAAAGAAATGAAATTTTGAGCTAGTATTTTTCTTTAATAATCTGTAAGATAAATGTAAACACTATCATTGGAAAAAAGAATTAATAGGGGGATAATTATGAATCAGAAACCACTTCATTATGATGGAAGCAGTTTATTAGATTTTACTTCATCTAATGAAACAACTGACACCCATTCAGGTGAGATCACAGATGAAATGAGAAAGAATATTGCAGGAAACCCATACGTTATAAACATAAATGAATAGTTTCTTAAAAGGATTTGCTTACAACAGCAAGTCCTTTTCTAATGTGGAGAAGGGGACATACCAGGAAAAGCTGGATCAAATTGATCAAGCAACTCAAAAATAGTCTTTATAAAAAATTGATTGGCAACTTGTATTCTCAATTTTCTATTTTAACGATCCTGAATTTACTTGGTCACTGGTATAGTCGGAGAAAATCTTTTTAGTTATTCCTTATCTTTCTGTTTATTTTCACTATTTTGTATCAAACTATAATGACTTAAAAATAGAAAGGTAAGATGAAAATGGCAAAAATATTATATATAACAGCACACCCACATGACGATAAGGTTTCATTTAGTATGGCAGCAGGGAAAGCATTTATTGATTCGTACAGAGAAGCCAACCCTAACGACGAAATTGTTCATATTGATTTATACAAAGAACATATTCCTCATATTGATGTTGACGTATTTAGCGGCTGGGGAAAATTACAAACAGGCAAAGGTTTTGAAGAGTTATCAGAAGAGGAAAAAACAAAAGTTGGCAGACTTAATGAATTAAGTGAACAGTTTATCTCCGGGGACAAATATGTATTTGTTACTCCATTGTGGAACTTTTCCTTTCCACCAGTTATGAAAGCATATATTGATTCTGTTGCTGTAGCAGGAAAAACGTTTAAATACACAGCTGAAGGTCCAATTGGTTTATTAACAGATAAAAAAGCACTTCATATTCAAGCAAGAGGGGGTATTTATTCCGAAGGACCAGCTGCAGAAGTTGAAATGGGTCATCGCTATTTAAGTGTAATCATGAATTTCTTCGGAGTACCTTCGTTTGAAGGATTATTTATTGAAGGTCACAACGCAATGCCTGATAAAGCCGAAGAAATTAAAACAAACGGAATTGCACGTGCAAAAGATTTAGCAAAGACTTTTTAAATTTTTAAAGTTATCAACTTAATATATCAGAAGGGTGCTAATAATAGCGCTCTTTTTGTATTTTATTGTGACAATTCTTCTATGCACTTTGTGGAAGAAACTATGTCAGAAATTGTTACATACTAATTGCGAGACATCTTTTTCCTCTCTATACTACAACTTAACAGCCAATCAATTAACTGCATAAAGGTTCACTATCTATTTTGTGAGCGAAAAAGCTGCCTAGGGTTCCGTTGGTCATATGACTAAGGCTGGTCCAAGAGGGAGCGTATAAAAAACAAACTGTTTTTTATATACACGGAAGGACAAAAGCCTGGGAGATGACCTCTCCCAGGCTTTTATTTTTTTCCTCTAAAAGCGATTATCCCTTTTCACTCAAAATATTTTACCAGGTAGTAAGCAAGATAGTTTCCGCACACATGACATTGTGCATTTGTTTAAGTTATTAATTCAGAATATTCAGTTATAAAGGAGAGGTTTTCATGAAGACAGAAACTCCGGAATTAATAAAATCACTCAATACGTTTGGTGTTGTTTTTTTAGGGCTCGCATGGATGACACCTATGATCTTTTTTACAGTTTATGGGGTTGCATTTGAGGCAGCTGGAGGGATGCTTGCTGCTGCTTATGTTGTAGCATTTATAGCTATTTTCTTTACTGCTTATAGCTACAGTAGAATGGTGAAGGCTTACCCAATTTCAGGCTCTGCTTACACATATACTAAAAAAGCAGTTAATCAAAAGATGGGATTTTTAGTAGGATGGGCCTTGCTTTTAGATTATATTGTTTCCCCTATCATTGCGTGTTTGACTTTTGGCCTTTTTTTAAATGCACAGTTTCCAAGTATCCCGGTGTATGTATGGATTATAGTATTAAACTTGATTTTAGCATTTGTTAATATTATAGGAATTAAATCTGTTGCTAGAGTAAGTGGATTTTCTGTTATTTTCCAAGTGATCTTTATTGTGTTCTTTTGTGTGTTTGTTACTAAGGATATTCTCACTGGTGGAGATGGCATGGCGTTATTCTCAATGCAACCTTTCATTTCCAGTGACTTTTCAATCGGAACAATTTTCTCTGGGGCAGCTCTAATATGCTTTTGTTTTCTAGGGTTTGATGCCGTGACAACAATGGCAGAAGAAACAGTTAATCCCCGAAAAACGATCCCAAGAGCTATCTTTTTAATTGTTTGTATTGCCGCTGTATTATATATTGCGATTGCATATTTAACTGAGATCGCTTATCCGGACTTCACGTTTGTTAATGTGGACACCGCTTCAGCTGAATTGATTCAAATGGTGGGAGGCAATTTACTAAGTGCAATCTTTACAACAGTATTAATTGTTGCAACTTTTACTCAAGGTGTTTCATCTGTAACGAGTGTAACAAGATTTTTATTTGCTCTAGGACGAGAATCAATATTGCCTAACAAAGTATTTGGATATATTCATCCAAAATTTAAAACTCCTGTCTTAAATATCGTGTTTGTTACGATTATTTCGTTTTTCTCAATTGCAATTGATTTAGATACGGCTGTCACATTTGTAAGCTTTGGTGCTTTAACAGCATTTACGTTTGTAAATATTTCTGTGATTGCACATTACTATGTTCGTCAAAAACAGCGAACAATAAAAGACACCTTTTTATATTTATTATTTCCACTAGTTGGTGCTTGTTTTATTGGATGGTTGTTAACACTTCTTGAAAGACAAACACTCTTCATAGGGATTGGATGGATTGTGGTAGGATTTATTTATTTAGGAATTCGAACAAGTTTCCTTAAAAAGCCTATAACTGATGTAGTGGAAGAAAAAGTAGCAATCTCAAATCAGCTAACTGAAAAAAGTATGTAAGGAAATCTAACACAACAGTTTGAAAATCTAACAATGCAAACTATACTGAATATACAGAATAGTTAAATAAAGCTTCTCAACTGAGAAGGAAAAAGCTGTCTAGGGTTCCGTTCTTGTTATGAATCTCCCCTCATTCAAACAAGTGGTCTGGACCGAGAGAGAGCGTATGGCTATATTAGTAAAATAGCTATATACACGGAAGGATAAAAGCCTGGGAGACATTGATCTCCCGGGCTTTTATCTTTTTTTATTTAAAATTAAAGGAGGAAACTTCATATGAATAGCATTTTTAATAAAACAATCCCTGCTGGTGGAAAATGGTCAGGAATAATTGGCAAAGGAAAATTAGTACGTTTCACTGCATTAGGTGATAGAGCAAATTTATCAACCCTCATGTACACCGGCCAAAACTTAACTGAACGATATAATATGCCAGATACATTGAAAGCACAGCATACCTCACATTTAACTAAAGGCCATGTCCTTATAAGTGATAACGGAAGAGTTTTAGCAAGCATTGTTGAGGATAATTTAGGCTGGCATGATAGCATATCCGGTTATACAACACGAAAGCAAACGGACGAAAAGTATGGTCTGACGACTTATCAGGAATTACGAAATGACTGGTTAAGAAGTGGTGAAGAAAATTTCTCTGTAGAGCTCGTTAGAAATGGGCTTGGAGTACGTGATATTGTACCTGTTTTGAATTTATTTTCAAAAGTGTATTGTGATGAAAATGGAAATATGCACTTTGTGGAAGACCACTGCAAAGAAGGAGCAACTGTAACACTTAGAACTGAAATGGACACATTATTTGTTTTTTCAAATACACCAAACCCTTTGGACCAAAGTCATCAATATTCTTCTGTACCGATCAAAATCGAAGTCCTTGAGGCTAATCCAGTAGAAGATGATGATGTTTGTGTAACCTTCCGTCCGGAAAATCGAAGAGCTTTTGAAAATACATGGGAATACCACGCATTGCTAGGTGAATCAATAAAAACAGTTATGTTGAAATAAAAGAATTCTAGAAGGATATAAATGGGAACAGAATTTTATATTTGTTAACTCAAAGATATCAAAAGGAGGAAGAGATTATGGCAATTTTAAACTATACAGAAAGCCCGAGAAAAGTAGAAGAAGCAATCTATGATCATGTGATTCCGGCAGGAGATGGGTGGATGCATGCATTACAACCTGGTCAGGTTTTAAGAATCATAGACTTAGAAGGAAACCAAGCTGCGGATACACTTTTTTATCATGCAGAAGATCCTGAAGATCACTATAGTGCAGTGGCAACGATTGCAGGACAGCAAAATATTTACCTATCTACCGGTACTGTTTTACGATCTGAATCAAATAAAGAGCTATTAAAAATTGTGGCAGATACATGTGGTAGACATGATACGTTAGGTGGTGCCTGTTCGGCTCAAAGTAATACAGTGCGTTATTCACATGATACATTACCAATGCATAACTGTCGCGACACATTCATGCTACAACTGTCACAATATGATGAACAATTTACAAAGCGTGACTTAGCACCAAATATTAATTTCTTTATGAATGTACCTGTTACACCAGAGGGTGGTCTTACATTTGCTGACGGAGTTTCAGCTCCTGGAAGATACGTCGAAGTCCAATCGATTGTAAAAACAATTGCGTTAATTAGTAACTGTCCACAGCTGAATAATCCATGTAACGCTTATAATCCGACACCAGTACGAGTATTGATTTGGGATAAGTAGATTAGGATTTTTATGGTGAGGTGATGAAGGACAAAACTCTGTAGAGAGGGTGGAGAAAAGTCCTTTATAGCAGGGATGAAGGACAAAACTCGGTGGAGTAGGTAGAGAAAAGTCCTTCATAGCAGGGATGAAGGACAAAACTGGTTGGAGAAGGTGTAGAAAAGTCCTTCATAGCAGGGATGAAGGACAAAACTCGGTAGAGAAGGTAGAGAAAAGTCCTACATAGCAGGGATGAAGGGCAAAACTGGTTGGAGAAGGTGTAGAAAAGTCCTTCATAGCAGGGATGAAGGACAAAACTCGGTGGAGTAGGTGGAGAAAAGTCTTTCATAACAGGGATGAAGGACAAAACTTGGTAAAGAAGGTAGAGAAAAGTCCTTCATAATGTTAATCATAGATTAAACGCATACGAGAATGGTTGTTCATATAAAAACATCGCTAGAAGGAGTGTGTCACATGTTTAATAAAGTACTAATCGCAAACCGTGGAGCCATTGCGGTAAGAATAGAGCGAACATTGAAAAAACTTGGAGTTAAGTCTGTAGCGGTATATACAAAAGCTGACCAAGACAGTTTACATGTTGATGGAGCAAATGAAGCCGTTTTGATCGGTGAAGGAGCAGCAAAGGATAGCTATTTAAATGCAGAGTTAATTCTAAAAACAGCCATTGAAACAGGGGCAGAGGCCATTCATCCGGGCTATGGATTTTTAAGTGAAAATGCTGATTTTGCCCGCGCATGTCAAGAAAATGGAATTACCTTTATCGGTCCATCACCAGAGCAAATGGAACTGTTTGGGTTGAAACACTCTGCGAGGGAAATTGCGGAAAAAGCTGGAGTACCAATGCTTTCAGGTACCAATTTAATTGACAGCTTAGAAATGGCGATAGAGCAGGCGAATAATATCGGATATCCTGTTATTTTAAAAAGTACAGCAGGTGGCGGCGGAATTGGGATGCGTGTTTGTGACAACGAAACAGCTTTACGTACTGCATATGACGGAGTCCGCCATTTAGCAGAAACAAACTTTAACAATGGTGGTTTATTTTTAGAGAAATACATTGCAAAGGCAAGACATGTGGAGGTGCAAATTTTCGGTAATGGGTTTGGAGAAGTTGTCACTTTAGGTGAACGTGATTGCTCAATTCAACGTCGAAATCAAAAGGTAATCGAAGAAAGTCCTGCTCCAAAGTTATCTGAAGACGTTCGTCAGAACATGTTTGCTGCAGCAAAAAGGTTAGCTGAAGAAGTTGGCTATAAAAGTGCTGGGACAGTTGAATTTTTATATGATCCTGAGTCATGTGAATTTTATTTTCTGGAAGTGAACACTCGTTTGCAGGTAGAGCATGGCGTAACAGAGGAAGTTTTAGGTGTAGATCTAGTAGAGTGGATGATTAAAGAGGCTGCGGGTGAACTGAAGAATTTACAGAGTCTTGTGCCAAAACCAACAGGACATAGTATTCAAGCCCGTATTTATGCAGAGGATTGTCATCATGATTTCCGTCCAAGTGCGGGTCAGTTGGATCAAGTGATTTTATCAGATCTTGCTCGTAATGAAACATGGGTGAGAGATGGAATTACCGTTACCTCTTTATACGATCCAATGCTTGCAAAAATCATCGTCCATGGAAAAGATCGCAAAGACGCTATTCAAAAACTGATCAAAGCTTTAAGTGAAACACGCATGTATGGAATTACAACAAATCTCCAATATTTACAAGCATTATTGCATGAAGAGGAGTGTATAGCAGGTGATGTATACACAAGAATGCTAAACAGCTTTAAAGCAGTCGAAAATGCGATTGAAGTCATCGATGGCGGCATTCAAACCACGATTCAGGATTGGCCGGGAAGAAAAGGTCACTGGGACGTAGGGGTTCCACCTTGTGGTCCAATGGATCCATGGTCCTTCCGAATTGGAAATAAATTATTAGGAAATGATGACAGCGCACCTGGGCTCGAATTTACTCTTCGAGGCGGGTCTTATCAGTTTAGAAATGATATGTGGTTCTGCTTAACTGGGGCTGATATGGAAGCAAAGCTTGATGGAGAAGAGATTTCATTATATAAGCCGGTTTTGGCTAAGAAAGGACAAATCTTATCATTTGGTGAAACAAAAGTAGGGATGAGAACCTATATGCTTGTTTCCGGCGGATTTGATATGCCCAAGATTTTAGGAAGTTCCTCAACTTTTACGCTGGGAAACTTTGGGGGTCACGGAGGGAGAGGGCTTCGTACAGGAGATGTTCTTGGTGTTCATAACTCTGGTACACCAGTTGGAAAAGAAGTAGTTCCAATAGTTCATCAACCAAATATCAATAGAACATGGACGATTGGTGTTATTCCTGGTCCGCATTGTACAGAAGAATTTTTACAGCCGGATTATTTAAAACAATTAACTGATACAAAGTGGGAAATTCATTTTAATAGCTCCCGTACAGGTGTGCGACTTGTTGGTCCGAAGCCACTCTGGACACGTGAGGATGGGGGAGAAGCAGGCTTACATCCTTCCAATATTCATGATAATGCATACGCAATTGGTACCCTTGATTTAACAGGTGATATGCCAATATTACTTGGTCCTGATGGTCCTAGTCTTGGTGGATTTGTTTGCCCAGTAACAACAGCTTCAGCCGAGTTTTGGAAAATTGGTCAGCTTCATCCCGGAGATACAGTTCAATTCAAACTAATCACACTTGAAGAAGCAGATCGCTTACGCAAGCTCCAAGAAATGAATCTGCATGCAATCGGGGAAAACAATTTATCACAGTTACAAGAAGTCCAGTTAGCAGAGCCTGAAATAGAGATAACATCAGCATACCCGGTTTTAGCTAGGGAGACAATTGATCGACAAATTCCGATTACAATTCGCTGTAGCGGAGATGAAAATATACTCGTGGAATATGGGGACATGGAACTTGATTTATTACTTCGATTTCAGGCACATGTTCTTATGGATCGCATACAAAAAAGCAATGAAATTCCAGTTTTAGATTTAACTCCAGGAATTCGTTCGTTACAAATTCATATCGACGCATCAAAAATGACAGTAAAAGATGCAGCTAAAAAGGTTTTAGAGATTGATCATAGTTTGCCGCCGCTTGATACGATACAAGTACCATCTAGAAT
This sequence comes from Metabacillus schmidteae, assembly GCF_903166545.1. Taxonomy (NCBI): domain Bacteria; kingdom Bacillati; phylum Bacillota; class Bacilli; order Caryophanales; family Bacillaceae; genus Metabacillus; species Metabacillus schmidteae. The sequence continues at coordinate 1,918,244 of NZ_CAESCH010000001.1, forward strand.
TGTCCGTCTTCCACTTTCATGGAATGATCCTTCAGTACAATTAGCAACAGAACGCTATCAGCAAAATGTTCGTCAGGATGCCCCATGGTGTCCGGATAATCTTGAATTCATTAGACGAATAAATGGTTTGGGCAGTATAGAAGATGTAAAGAATGTTGTGTTTGATGCCAGTTATTTAGTTCTGGGCTTAGGTGATGTTTATTTGGGAGCACCAGTTGCAACACCGATAGATCCTCGTCATCGACTCGTTACTACAAAGTATAACCCTGCACGTACATGGACTCCGGAAAATGCAGTTGGAATTGGTGGAGCATACATGTGTGTGTATGGAATGGAGGGGCCGGGAGGATATCAATTTGTTGGGCGCACAATCCAAGTGTGGAATAAGCTCAGATCAACTAAAAGCTTTGAACCAGGTATGCCGTGGTTATTACGCTTTTTTGATCAAATTCAATTTTATCCAGTGGAAGCAGATGAATTACTTCAAATGCGTGAGGATGTCCTTCGAGGTCGTTTTGAAGTTGATATTACAGAAACTACCTTTGATCTTGGAGAGTACTTGACCTTCCAAGAGGAAATTAAAGAAAGTGCCATCCAATTCAAACAACGTCAACAGACTGCTTTCAATGAGGAAAGGGAAAGATGGAAGGAACAAGGAATTGAAGAGCATGTTTCTGAAGCCGACTCATTATCTTCAGGTGAAGAAGACATACTTCCTCCGGGTGCAATACCTGTGAATTGTTCAATGCCTGGAAGTGTGTGGAAAGTTCTAGTATCTCCAGGTCAACGAGTGAAAAAAGGCGAAGTTCTCATCATTGAAGAAAGCATGAAAATGGAGTTTCCTCAAACAGCTCCTTGTGATGGTGAAATTGCTGAGATTTATGTAAAGCCTGGGGATTCAGTGCATGCTGGACAATTAATCGTAAGTCTATATGACGAAAAAAAGGTAGGTGTGGCACAATGAGCAAAGTGAAAATTTCAACGAAGTTAACGTTCAGCTGGCTACGTGAAACATATGAAAAACATCAATTAACACCAGAAGAAGTGATTGAAGAAATTATCAAACGTTCAAAACAAGACGAAGATATGAACATTTGGATTACACCTCCAAACATGGAACATATTAAGCCGTATTTAGAGCGTTTATCTGAGATAGATTTTGACTCTTTTCCATTATGGGGAATCCCCTTTGCGATAAAGGATAATATCGATTTAGCAAATGTCCCAACAACAGCTGGATGTGCAGAATTTAGCTATATTCCTACTGAACATTCAACTGTTGTTGAGAGATTAATAGAGGCAGGTGCAATTCCAGTAGGTAAAACCAATTTAGATCAATTTGCAACAGGGTTAGTTGGAACCCGAAGTCCTTATGGTGAAACACATAACTCTTTGCGTCCAGAGCTTATAAGTGGAGGGTCAAGCTCTGGGTCTGCCGTTTCTGTTGCAAGAGGTCAGGCAGCTTTTGCTTTAGGAACAGATACAGCTGGTTCAGGACGCGTACCTGCTGCGCTTAACGATCTGGTTGGCTTAAAGCCAAGTTTAGGTGCGTGGCCTACAAAAGGAGTTGTACCAGCATGTGCAAGTCTTGATTGTGTAACAGTATTTTCACATCAATTAGAAGATGCCTACCAAGTAGATGCTGTGGCTAGGGGCTTGGATCAAAATGATCCTTGGTCCCGGGATCTGCCGGTACCTCTAGCGAAGCTTCCAAAAAAAATCTGCTTACCAAAGGATTCCATCTCTTTTTATGGACCTTATGCAAATGAGTATCAAAACGCTTGGAATCAGACTGTTGAGCAATTGAAGAAGCTTCCAGTTTCAATCGAATATATTGATTATGAATTTTTCCGTGAGGCAGCAGCCATTCTTTATGACGGACCATTTGTAGCGGAAAGGTGGGCTGAATTAGGGGGATTTATTACGAATCATCCCGATGTAGCTTTCCCGGTAACTGAGAAAGTTCTTCGTTCCGGAGCTCTGCCAAAATATGATGCAGCATCTGTGTTTCACTCCTTGCACAAATTACAAGAATTCAAAAGGAAAACTCAGATTCTATTAAAAGATGCTGTACTTGTTACACCAACAGCAGGAGGTACTTGGACACGCGATCAAGTCCGGGAAGATCCGGTAAAAACGAACAGTGATATGGGATTGTATACAAATCACTGCAATTTACTTGATTTAAGTGCAGTAGCTGTTCAGGCAGGTGAAGCTGATGAAAATCTTCCGTTTGGTATTACTTTCTTTGCATTAACTCATGAGGAAGGCTTAATTGCAGGTGCAGCAGAGGCATTTGTTACTAAGAGTAAACCAAAACAAAGAACGATTGAAATCGCAGTATGTGGTCTGCATATGCGAGGTTTCCCACTTGAAAAACAAATGCTGCAATTTGGTGCATCCTTTGTTCGTGAAGAGGTCACAGCGGAAAAATATCAATTTATTAAACTGCCAACAGAACCGGAAAAACCTGGTTTAATTAAGAAAAAAACAGGTGGAAATACTATTGAATTGGAAATATGGGATATGCCGCTTTCATCCTTGGGAGAATTTGCTGCGTTGATTCCAGCTCCCCTTGGAATCGGAAAAGTGGAGCTGCAAGATGGCACTGAAGTTTCAGGATTTATATGTGAAGGCTATGCAGCAGAAGAAGCGGAAGATATCTCTGGGGCAGGGAGCTGGAGAAGAATTCCTCTAAATATTTAAAATGAGAATGATATATATATCCCCAATGTTTGCGAACGTTGGGGGTTTTACATTTATTGAATTAGATTGTTAATGATATAAAACCCTTGTATATTATTAATCGTATGCAGGACTTTTCCAACTTACCTTGAAGTTATTAATAGAATGTTTTTTACACAAGGAGGAGCATCATGCAACATAAAGTCGTGGTTTATCGTGAATTGCCAAACCAAGTATTAAGTTTCTTGAAAAATAGATTTGAGGTAAGTTATTTTCCAAATTTACATGACGAAAATTACAATAATTTTCTTTCTGAACTTAAAACAGCACAAGGTTTGTTAGGTGCTGGTATGAAAATAGATCAAGAGCTATTGAAAGAAGCTCCAAATTTAAAGGTTGTTTCAAATATTTCAGTTGGCTATGATAATCTTAATATTGAAGAACTAAAGAAAAGAGAAATTATAGCTACAAACACACCAGGTGTGCTGGATGATACAACAGCAGATACTGTTTTTGGGCTTTTACTGGCAACCGCAAGAAGAATGCCTGAGCTGGATCATTATGTAAAGGCTAAGAAATGGGAAGGCACAAAGGGGGAAGACCTTTTCGGTGTAGATGTTCATCATAAAACATTAGGTATTATTGGAATGGGAAGTATCGGCAGGGCTGTTGCTAAAAGAGCAAGATTTGGGTTTGATATGGAGATCTTATACCATAATCGTTCGAGGAATGAGGAAGCGGAAAATAAATTTGATGCAACATACTGCTCATTAGATGAGTTGCTGATGAAGTCAGATTTTGTTTGTTTAATGGTTCCTCATACACCACAGACAGAAAAAATGATTGGAGAAAGAGAATTTAACTTAATGAAAAAATCAGCAATCTTCATAAACGGTTCAAGAGGAAAAAATGTTGATGAAGCTGCCTTAATTAAAGCACTTAATGAGAAGAGAATTCTCAGTGCGGGGTTAGATGTATTTGAAAAAGAGCCAGTTGAAAAGGATAATCCATTATTAACACTTTCTCAGGTTGTCACATTGCCGCATATTGGATCAGCTACAGCTGAAACAAGAGAAAAGATGGCAAAACTGGCTGCTGAAAATATGGCGATTGCTCTTGAGGGAGAAACACCACCGAATATTATACCAAACTAAAAAAAGGGTAGAGAAGATCTACCCTTTTTTTATGTACGAATTAATTTAATAATCATTGCTCTCGCTGCCTAGCATTTTTAATGCTTTTTCAGTGCACTCCGATAGGTAGATAGTTCCTCTTCAATGAAACTAAGCTTTTCTTCGAGTTTTTCAATTGAATGTCCTGTGGATTCTAATTTTTCCATATCCCCTTGAATTCTACTATATTCCATCTTTAGGTCTTCAATCTTTTGCTGTATATCTAGTTTGTTCATTTAAATACCCCCTTATTATTAGAGAACTATCTTTCAAACATAGGCTTTGGCTTGAGACTTTACAAAAATTTTAACAGTGCTTGACGACAAGAAGGGCTAATTAACAAAGTTTTTTTATGAAAGATAGGAGATGGCACTTCAATCAAAAGAAAATTAATAGTAAAACCCCAACGATAAAACAGTAATAAGTAAAATATACCAGTTTCCCTCTCTTCATAATGCCCATAAACCACTTCATCGCAAAATAAGACATAAATAGTGTTGCAATAAAGGCAGCTAAATATGGAACGGCTAAGTCAGCTTTATTCGGTTCATTTAAAAAATCAGAAAAACCTAAAATGACACCGCCGAGACTAACTGGAATATACAACATAAATGAAAAGCGAAGTGCGGTATCTTGTTTCATACCAACAGCTATGGATGAAATAATCGTGGCACCTGAACGGCTTATTCCCGGGGTTAAGGCCACTGCCTGACCTAAACCAACAATGAATGCATCCTTTATTGAAAGATCGTTCTCGTCTTTAGTTCCTTTCAAATTACGGATTAGCCAGAGGGCAATACCTGTTACAAATAACATAATGGCAATTATCGTCATGCTGACATTTTCAGCAATAAAGTCGTTTAATAAAATACCTAACACACCTGCTGGAATAGTCCCAATGACAATAAAGCAAACAAAGAGAAAATCACTTTTATATTGGGGATTTTTCGTTTTTACGTAAGCAATGGAATTATTCATAAGTCGAAAGATATCTTGTCTGTAAATAAAAAGGATTGCAAGTAATGAAGCAGTATTGGTCAGTATAGCAAAAGTAAATCCTTGCTCACCTAATCCTAATATTTCGCTTGCAATCATGACATGACCACTTGATGACACAGGAATAGGCTCTGTAAAACCCTGCACAAGTCCGATTATGATCATTTTCAATATGTATATAATGTCTAATTCACCCATTACAGCCTCCTAATTAATATCTTTTTAGTAGTGTTTCAAATTAGGATTATACCTTATTTTTGATAATAATTGGCTTACTAAACCTTTACAATTATGTGAAAAGGAAATAAAGTTCCTTTGTTGTTCAAGTACTCACTCTTTCATCACAATTTTTAAAATAAAAAAGAGCCATGAAGGCTCTTAATTATTTAAATCATATAGACCAGGTGCATGCTCATTTGGCATGTCCGGCATTTCCGGTACTGGATATCCTTTTGGAGGTTCAGTGACCATTAGTTCTCCACCATTTCTACTCGGAGTGGTACCACTGAAAACTTGACCTATCAAAGTTTCGTCGAGTCTAAAATTGAATTGGGCATTATGGAAGCCCATATCAACATATTTACGACATTCTGGATATTTATTTAAGTCATAGTTTGGAATTGGGAATATTTTTCCCCAATCAACTCCTAAAGTCTCCAGTGCTTTCGCAAATGCATTTTGATGAGCATTGTCCCTCACTATTAAAAATGCAATGGTTTCTCTTAGGGTTTTGTTGTTACTCATTTCGTAAATTCTGGATTTTTGAAGAACACCAGTTGATTCCAACACGACGTTATTAAGAAGGTTGGCAATTAGGTTACCGTGATCATAAACCCAAGATCCATTCCACGGGTTACCACCTGCATCAACAGGAAGGGAAGATTTAGCACCCATTATATAATGATGAGGGTTTGCTCCCCCCTGAATTACATCGTCTAATGGGGCTGCATCTGCTGCTTGATTACCTGGCATTTCTCCGCCAGAGTCATTCAAAAGTTGATTAATAGTAGACTGAACAAGCTCAACATGGCTAAGCTCTTCTAAAAAGATTCCTCTAATTAGATCTCTATACTTTTTTGCTTTTCCTCGAAAATTGGCACTTTGGAAAGAGAATTGCATCATTGTACGCATTTCACCAAATTGCCCTCCGAGAGCTTCTTGAAGAACTTTAGCAGCGTGTGGATCCGGTTTGTCTGGAACAATCATATTAATTAAGTCTTCTTTATAAAAGTACATTGTATGTACCTCCTTCTGGTATAAGCACATATAGATTGTCCAACCAAACTGTTATTTATGTTTAATAATAATTTTTACAAACTTTAAACTATATGTTATCAATAAGAGAAGAAGGAAAGGTAAATTTATATATGAAATAAGTCGGAGGAATATCATGGACCAACTAAATTTTGAAAAATTTAAAGCTAAGGACTTTAATGATTACTTCCTATTAGTTTCAAATGAACAAGTTATGGCACAAATAACAGAAAGAGCAATCCCATTAGAAGAAGCTCGAATAAATTATCAAAAACTTTTAGCTCGAAATCAAAAAGATGAGTTGTTTGGATCATATAAAGTGTATGATCGATTAACAGAAGAATATATTGGACTCGGACATTTAACAATAAATGAAAGCCTAACCGAAGAAGCTGAACTTGGCTATATGATCTTACCTAATTATTGGGGAAAAGGGTATGGTCATTTAATCGCAAAGCATTTAATAGCAATAGCAAAACAAACGAAAGTTCATACCCTAACAGCAATTATTGATCCTGAAAATATCCCATCCAGAAAAATCTTATTGAAAAATGGATTTAATTCTGTGAAGCTTTGCGAAATTGAGGGATTACCCGGTGAAATTCTAAGTAGGAATATATAAAGAAAATTAAAGAGCAAACGATAATCTCATTCACTCTTTAAACATAACGATATTTAATCAGTGCTTTCATTTTTTTTTGCGTTATCCGTAATAGGATAAGGTTCTCCATAACCTTCAACATGACCGGCATGTTCTCTATTGTATGCTGAACCTGATTCATTTTGTTGAGTTTTATTAGTTTGCTTTTTATTATCTCTAATTGGATTTGACAAAAGTTTCACCTCCTAAACACATATTAGATTGCTTTTAAATTCCGAAATTATACAGGAGAGTTTAAATTATTATTGAAATTTTTGATGAATTATTTCACTTCTCTTAAGCCCTTACCATGATGAATATCTCGAATACCTTCTTCACAAACACCATATGATTTCCAAAAACATGACTTACAAAGAGTTTGAATATCTGAAGGGTCAACATGTAGGGTAATGAGTGATTCAATATCCTTCCAACTTAGGATTTGTCCTATTCTAAGGCCAAGTTTTTCTAATATAGCTGCATCTCTTTCATAAATATGAACATCCTGACAATGATATTTCCCGGAATTTGGATATTTTTCGCACAAATTGTCCGGGCCTAAAGTTAGTTTAATCCATGTCTTAGGATTTTTTCTCAATGTTTGATGTAAACGTGTCATATTCTCCACATATTCTTTTGAATAACCCATGCCTCGGTAACCCAAGAGGCAAAAAAGGTGATGGCCTCGAAGTTTATACATTATTTCCTCCTCTAATAGTTGAAGAATTATGTTAACTTTAATTAAATTCCAGTTAACAAATATGATTTTAGCATATAAAATCAAAAGATCGGGACTTGATTTGCGATTTCAGTGGGTTTAATTTACATATTTACATAAAATTAACATTAAATTAATAAAATTTACAAAACCTTTACAATTGCTTAATGTGTAATTTACATTTCGGGTTTAATCTTAACAATGGACATAATTTAAGATGAAAAGTTGTCAGTAGATCACCTTGGAGGTTCAGAAATGACATTTATGAGAAAGACAACACTTGGCTTAATGATGCTTTTAATAACTTTCGCTCTAGTAGCATGTGGTAACAATAATGAAACAGAGATTTCAAATGATAGTTCAGATACAATTGCGATTTCAGGTTCGACATCAGTAGGGCCATTAGCTGAAAAAATTGCAGAAAAATACAAAGAGAAAAAGTCTGTAAATATAGAGATTAATCAAATAGGTTCATCCGCAGGAATAACAAATGCAATAAGTGGTGTATCTGAGATTGGAATGTCTTCACGTGATTTAAAAGAAGAAGAAAAAGCAGAAGGACTAACTGAGACAATTATTGCTTATGATGGGATTGTTGTTGTCACACACCCAACCAATAAAGTGAAAGATCTTACGATAGAGCAGGTAAAGGATATATTTACTGGAAAGATTACTAACTGGAATGAACTTGGTGGAGAAGACATGGAAATTGTCGTTGTTTCCAGAGAAGATGGATCAGGATCTCGTGATGCTTTTCAAGAAATCGTAGGTTACACATCTGGTGAATTAGTAAGAAGTTCTATCATTGCCAGCGGAAACGGTAATATAAAGACAACAGTTGCAACGAATAGACATGCTATCGGTTTTATTTCATTTGAATATATTGATCATACGATCTCAACGGTAAAAATTAATGGTGTAGAAGCAACAGCAGAAAATGTTCTAAAGCAAAAATATAGTTTGTCACGTCCGTTTTTGTTTGTACATAAGGAAGGGCAGCTTTCTAATGTAGGACAAGAATTTATTGACTACATTCTAGGACCAGAAGGACAGGCGATTGCAGCAGAATCTGGTGCTATACCAATAAAATAATTGACCATCACTGATGTCATATCAACATGCCAGACATAAACATCATGCGTTATAGCAAACTTGGAGGAATGAAGAATGCCACGACTACCTGTGGAGGATCAAACGATAGATATTGGAAAATCAAATAAACGAAAGTATATGCTTGAGAAGCTTTCAGCAAAGTTATTTCTTCTTTGCGCACTACTCTCAGTTGTCAGCTTATTGGTCATTATAGGGTTTGTATTTTATAAAGGATCTTTACCATTTGTTGCTAAAGGATATAGTTTTATTGATTTTATCTTCGGAGTAGATTGGGTTCCTAGTGAAGATCAATTTGGGATCTTGCCAATGATTGTAGCATCTATTTTTGCTACAATTGGTGCTTTAATCATTGGAGTTCCAGTTGGCTTATTTACAGCTATTTTCTTATCAGAAATAGCACCTAAAAGTATTGCAAAGCTGATTTCACCAGCTGTACAGCTATTAGCAGGTATTCCATCAGTTTTATATGGAGTATTCGGACTTGCTATAATCGTCCCTTTCTTGCAAAATAATTTAAATTTGCCAAAGGGGCAAAGCTTAATTGCTGTTATTCTCGTATTAGCGATAATGATGTTACCTACGATTGTTACAGTTGCGGAGACAGCCATTCGTTCAGTACCTAAAACGTATCGTGAAGGCTCATTGGCTTTAGGGGCATCTCAAATAGGAACAATTTTTAAGGTTGTTGTCCCTGCAGCTAAATCAGGAATTATGACTGCGATCGTATTAGGTCTAGGGAGGGCGATTGGAGAAACAATGGCAGTTATCTTAGTTGCAGGAAACAGCTTAATTATCCCGACAAGCTTAACAGACAGTGTGCGTCCCCTAACAACTAATATAGCATTAGAAATGGGCTATGCTTTTGGTACACACCAGGAAATGTTATTTGCAACTGGTATTGTGTTATTCTCGTTTATTTTAATACTGAATTTTGTCCTAGCGAAAATCAGTGCGAAGGGTGGTCATTAAGTTGAGAAAGGTAAAAGATAACATCTTACGTGGACTACTATGGTTTTCAGCTTTCTTAACTATTGCTATTCTTGTTACGATCGTTGGATATATATTTTTTAAAGGTTTTCGATTAATTAGCATCGATTTTATTTTTGGAGATTACTCTCCCACAGGTCATGGCGGAATTTGGCCAATGATTATTACGACAATCTATACAATCTTGATCTCATTATTAATTGCTACTCCAATAGGAATTTTAGCTGCTGTGTATTTGCAGGAGTATGCAAAACAAGGTCGTTTAGTAAAAACAATCCGCTTTGCAACGGAGAGTTTAACAGGGATTCCATCGATTATTTACGGATTATTTGGAGCAGTGTTTTTTGTCACGACGTTAAAATTAGGAATGTCGATCATAGCTGCCTCTTTAACCCTGACGATTATTGTATTACCGGTTATCATCCGGACAACGGAAGAATCATTGAAGACTGTACCAAAAACGTATCGTGAAGGCTCTCTTGCTTTAGGAACAACAAAGTTACAAACATTATATAAGGTCATTTTACCGAGTGCGATGCCTGGAATCTTATCTGGTATTATTCTGTCGATCGGGAGAATAGTTGGTGAATCTGCAGCGATCTTTTTAACTGCTGGAACAGTAGCGGCAATGCCGGACAGTATTTTTTCATCAGCAAGAACATTAACCGTTCATTCTTATTTGGTTACACAAGAATCAGGTGACATTGAGCTTGCTGCTGCGGTTGGGATTGTCTTAATCGTAATTATATTGGTATTGAACCTTTCGGCAACATTTATATCCAAGAAATTAAATAAAGCTGATTATTAAATGAGGTGTAAGACATGAGTACAACAGAGACTAATAACATAAACAACCAACAAACAGACAGCAAAGTCAAAATTAGTGTAAGAGACTTAAATTTGTTTTATGGCGATAAGCAAGCACTTTATTCAGTTACATTGGATATACAAGAAAAAGAAGTTACAGCTTTAATTGGACCCTCTGGATGTGGAAAATCAACTTTTTTAAGAACATTGAATCGAATGAACGATCTCATTGATATTGTAAAGATAAATGGAGATATTGTTATAGATAACGAAGATATATATCAATCAAATGATGTAATCAAATTAAGAACAAAAGTAGGTATGGTTTTCCAAAAAGCAAATCTTTTCCCTATGAGCATTTATGATAATGTTGCATATGGTCCAAGAATGCAAGGGATAAAAAATAAAAAAGTACTTAACAACATTGTTGAAGAAAGCTTAAAGGGTGCAGCGATTTGGGATGAGGTAAAAGATCGCTTGAAAACATCGGCACTTGGTCTATCTGGTGGTCAGCAGCAGAGGATTTGTATAGCTCGTGCAATAGCAATGAAGCCGGAAATCATCCTAATGGATGAGCCAACGTCTGCATTAGATCCAATATCAACATTAAAAGTAGAGGAATTAATTGAACGTTTGAAAAAAGATTACACGATTGTTATCGTAACCCATAATATGCAGCAGGCAGCACGTGTATCAGATAAAACTGCCTTTTTCCTTAACGGGGAAATCATTGAATATGATTCTACAAACACTATTTTTTCTATGCCAACAGATAAAAGAACGGAAGATTATATAACAGGCAGATTCGGGTAAGATTTTGGGGGAGTTAAAATGGTAGTACGTGAAAGCTTTGATAATAATTTACAGGAATTACAAGGGAAAATATCATTAATGACTAATCTTGCCATATCATTAATAGAAAAAGCATTTGAAGCCTTGAAAACACAAGATGTGGAAATTGCCTTAAAAGTAATAGAAGATGATACTGTAATAGATAATCTTGAAACGGAAATCAATCAATTTGTCATTTGGCTAATAGCAAAGGAGCAACCAGTTGCAAGAGATTTGCGGAGAATCATTGGAGCACTTAAAATTTCTTCAGAAATTGAACGAATTGCTGATTTTGCAGTAAACATTGCAAAGTCAACAATAAAAATTGGTAGCACCCATTCTCTAGTGAAGATTACAAAACTAGAACAAATGAAAGATCTATCGATTACGATGCTTGAAAAGGCTTTAACATCATTTATAGAAGAAAATATTGTCCTTGCTAAAGAAGTGGGCGATTTAGATGATAAAGTTGATAATTATAGTGGTGATACATATAAAGCGATCACAAACTATTTAAAAGAACATCCGGAAGAAGCAGAACAATTGATGCAATTATTATTTATCAATCGTTACCTCGAACGAACAGCAGATCACATTACGAATATAGCTGAAAGTGCGGCATATTTAATTAAAGGCCGTATATACGATTTTAATTCATAACTAAACATAAAAAGGTAAGCAATAGTGCTTGCCTTTTCATTTTTATCGAGATATTTTAAAATGGAGAAAAAATAAAAGTGAGGTGATGGAAATTTGATTTTGGTAAGTTCTTGCTTAGCAGGTATAGAAGTTAGGTATAATGGGTCGCATTGTTTAGATAAAAACATTCTCAGGCTGATAGAACAGAATCGGATAACAACTGTATGCCCGGAATTATTGGGAGGGTTTGCAACTCCAAGAGAACCAGCTGAAATCATTGGTGGAACAGGGGAAGATGTTCTCGATGGCAAGGCGAGAGTGATCGAGAAATCTGGAAATGATGTTACTGAAATGTATATAAAAGGAGCAAATGCAACATTAATAAAAGCTCAGGAGATAAATGCAAAAGTAATAATTCTAAAGGAATTTAGCCCATCTTGTGGGAGCAAAATGATCTACAATGGTCATTTTTCAGGTGAGAAAATTGCTGGAAATGGAGTAACAACTGCTCTACTTAGAAGAAATGGAATTCGTGTTGTTTCTGAAGAAGAATTAGCAGAATGTTCTCTTGAGGAAAACTAACCTTTTTGTTTAAACATTAATGTGACTATAAGATCAACGGAAAGCTATCTTTCTAATTTGAGAGATTGCTTTTTTTATAAGGAAAAAATAAAAATAAATGATATAATAGAAAGAAAGTGCTTACAAAATAGAAAGTAGGATGTAATTATGACAAATGTAATGGGCGGTTTAAACCGTTTATTTGAATGGATTATGCGTTTATCTGTTATCAATGTTATGTGGATTATCTTTAACCTGCCTATTTGTTATCTAGCTATGTCGCTTTTGTTTGCAGAAGATGAAGCTTCAGTTTTTTTATTACTGGGAACAATTGCTGTTTTAGCACCATTTCTGTTTTTTCCTGCGACAACAGCGATGTTTGGAGTTGTGAGAAAATGGGTAATGGGCGAAGATGACGTCCCGCTTGTTAAATCATACTGGCGCTATTACAAAGAGAACTATAAGAGAAGTTTAACAGGTGGCTTGTTGCTAACCTTTGTATGGTTGATTTGGACTGTTGACTTTTTCTTTTTCTCAAATATAAATGCCTTCGTCAGTGCTTTCTTTTTAATAGGATTTTTATTTCTTTTTCTAATGACAATTTTCTTTTTCTCTAACACGGTACATGCTGAATTAAAGCTTATTACGAGTTTAAAAAACGCATTTTTCCTCACAATGGTCTATCCGTTAATTAATTTGATTGTATTGGTAGTCAGTGGGGTGATTTTGTACGTAAGTTTAGGAGTATTCACATTTCTTATTCCATTTTTTATGGGCACCCTTATAACGTACGTAGGGTTTGCCGCTTATTTTCATAAAATAGAGAAGATAAATGGAAAATCAGTTGTAGAAACAAAATAATGTGTGAAAAAGTCTGTTCTTGTCATGAGAACAGACTTTTTTGATAGATGAAATATTGTGAAAAATAACCTAGGTGGCTTGAATGACGTAACAGATAGCCTGTTTGAAGCAAACAGAGAAGAAAAGGACACAAGCAAGAAGAATTTAAACAGCAAAAAAGAGAGATGACACAACCGATGTTCAAGATGTGAAACAAATTAACAAAAAAAGACCTTTCAAAGTGAAAAGGTCTTTTTTTAATCAGGAAGCGTTTTCATAAATAACGCCTTTAAACTGAATCTTAAATGCCGGGGGATTATCTTTCTTAAGTTGAGTTTTCACTTCTTTAATTTTCTCTACCGCTTCAGTCATTCCAGATGCAGTAATTTTGTATTCAGTTTTTTCCTCTCCAGTATCGATTAAAAAGACAAATTGTTTCATAATAGTGAATTCTCCTTTGTAGTTTATCTTGAATTTATGTTCGAATTTAGAAAACGGTTTCAGTAAAATTTTAAATAAATTTGTATACGTTTTCATTTTATTGTATCAAAAGACCTATGTCAAGGAATTGCACCATTTATTTTTTAATATAAAAAAATTCTTCTAAGTTTGTTCACAATTGAACGAAGAAGAATTTCTAAGTCAACACTTATCTTAAATAAAATGCAAAGCCAATAATGATCCCTATCCCTAAAATTATATAAATCCATGATAAGCGAGAGAGATTTGCTTTTGTTTTTGTATCATAATGTTTATCTCCTTTGCCTCCAATTAAAATAGTTCCCAGCAAAGCGAGAACACCAATTAAGATGACGAGAATAATGGCAATTTTCATCATAAATTCCTCCTTAACATCATGAGTTATTTTTATGATACTACAAAATAATGGATTAGGATGAAATATTAATTGATAAATAAAAACGTAACCTCATTTATTAAGGGATGAGGAGATATTTATTTTATTACATTTAATATGTACCAAATATATTTAACCAGTGATTATTTGTAACAGGATATAAATTGAAAGATGGTGTAGGGACAAAATCAAAGCCTCCAGTATGAATAGAGAATAGAGAACTTGCATTTCAGAACAATTGATACAAATGAGTTAAACATAAACCAGTTTATCGACTGTACAGAAATGTATTAAAAGTAATGGCTATTTCCTCATAGATTAACACTATTTTTTTAATCTATAGTGGAAAGCGAGTGTCTGGAGCGCAATGAAACGAACCATTTTTTTCTTCCAATTTCATTAAAACAACAAAGTATGCGAAAACAGCCAAAGTAATAAACAAATTGGGACCTTCAAAGAGACGGTCACATTTCGTTTTTCTAAGAAAATGTTTCAGCGAAGAAAAAGTGTGGAAGGGTACATATATAAGAGCAATCATTAACTAAAAAAATGACAGAAGCGCTTCTTATGTCATTGTACTTATGACACAATGAATCCCTTAAATCTTTGTGGATTGGATACATTGTCGCTCAAGCTAAAGGAATCGTACAATAATTGTAAGGTAAAACTCTTAATAAACCTTAAATGGGGGTGTTTGCAGTGTCAGTCATATCAAGAGATTTGTTTTTATATCTATCAAATAATAAAACGTTAAATAAAGCAGCCCAGAATTGGGGGAGCAATATTGCCTCAGGGAAGATTGTCGGAGGGATAGACTTTCCAAGCTCGATTAAATTTATAAAAGAGCTAAATGAACAGGGATTTTCAGTAACAGTGGATCATTTAGGTGAGTTCGTTACTAGTGAAGAAGTTGCAAGAGAGCGGACAAAAGAGTGTATCCAAACTATAGAAACCATTGTTGCTCAACGATTAGATGCTCATGTTTCCTTGAAATTAACATCGTTAGGATTAGATATTTCAAAAGAACTAGTCTTTGAAAATATGAGAAAAATTATGGATACAGCTGAAAAATATAAAATCATGGTCACAATTGATATGGAAGACGAAAAGCGGTGTGAAGATACACTTTCAATCTTTAAGGGACTAAAAGCTGATTACCATTATATTAGTACTGTCATCCAAGCATACTTGTATCGAGCCGAACAAGATGTTCGAAGTCTAAACACGTATGAACCGTTTTTACGACTTGTTAAAGGAGCATATAAGGAGTCACCTAAAGTTGCTTTTCCTCAAAAAGCAGATGTTGATAATAATTACAAAAAATTAATAAAATCTCGTTTATTAAATGGTCATTATACAGGAGTAGCGACTCATGATGATGCCATTATTGAATATACTAAGAGATTAGTAGAGGAATATCAAATTCCAAAAAATTCATTTGAATTTCAAATGCTGTATGGTATGAGAACACAAACGCAAAAGGAACTAGTAAAGCAGGGATATAAAATGCGAGTGTATGTACCATATGGAAATGATTGGTATGGATACTTTATGAGACGTCTTGCAGAACGTCCAGCTAATCTTGCCTTTGTTCTTAAGAGTATGACTAAAAAGTAAAAAAAGGAGTCGATGAAACATGACAACAGTTTACAAACACGAGCCATTTACTGATTTTTCAATTGAGGAAAACCGTAAAGCCTTTGAACAGGCGCTGGAAAATGTAAATAAACTGATGGGGAAAGAATATCCACTCGTGATTAACGGTGAAAGAATATCCACACATGACCAAATTGTCTCCTATAACCCGGCAAACAAAGAAGAAGTTGTCGGAAAAGTAGCGAAAGCCACTCAAGAACACGCTGAAATGGCGATTCAAGCGGCAGATAAAGCTTTTCAAACTTGGAGATATTGGAATCCGGAAGAAAGAGCAAATATTTTATTCCGTGCTGCAGCTATTATTCGTCGAAAAAAGCACGATTTTTCCGCTCTATTAGTAAAAGAAGCAGGAAAGCCTTGGAAAGAAGCTGATGCAGATACAGCAGAAGCAATTGATTTTTTAGAATATTATGGACGTCAAATGATAGAACTGGCAAAAGGAAAACCTGTTAATAGTCGTGAAGGGGAAATTAATAAATATGTGTATACTCCAACAGGAGTTACAGTGGTCATTCCACCTTGGAACTTCTTATTTGCCATCATGGCAGGTACAACTGTTGCGCCAATTGTAACTGGTAATACGGTAGTGCTAAAGCCTGCAAGTGCGACACCAGTCATTGCCGCACAATTTGTAGAGGTACTTGAAGAAGCAGGCTTACCAAAAGGTGTTGTTAACTTTGTCCCTGGAAGTGGTGCTGAAGTTGGTGATCATTTAGTGGATCATCCAAAAACGAGTATTATTACCTTTACAGGTTCTCGAGAAGTAGGAACGCGCATTTTTGAACGTGCAGCAAAAGTTCAGCAGGGACAGCAGCACTTGAAGCGTGTGATTGCGGAAATGGGTGGAAAAGATACGGTAGTTGTTGATAAGGATGCAGATCTTGAATTAGCTGCTCAATCAATTTTCGCATCTGCATTCGGTTTTGCTGGTCAAAAATGCTCAGCAGGATCAAGAGCAGTCATTCATGAAGATGTCTATGATCAAGTGCTTCAGCGCGTAGTAGAAATTACAGAGCAAAAAATTACTGGCAATCCGGAAAAATATGAGACATATATGGGACCTGTTATTGATCAGGCTTCATATGATAAAATCATGGATTACATTGAAGTTGGAAATGAAGAAGGTCGTCTAATGAGTGGTGGTAAAGGAGATGATTCGAAGGGATACTTTATTGAACCAACGATCTTTGCAGATCTTGATCCGAATGCCCGCCTCATGCAGGAAGAGATCTTCGGACCTGTCGTTGCATTTGCTAAAGCAAAAGACTTCGATGAAATGCTTGAAATTGCAAATAACACAGAATACGGCTTAACTGGTGCCTTAATTACAAGAAACAGGCATTATATCGAACGTGCAAAACAAGAGTTTCATGTTGGGAACCTTTATTTCAATCGGAACTGTACAGGAGCCATCGTAGGCTATCATCCATTTGGAGGCTTTAAAATGTCGGGAACAGACTCTAAAGCAGGTGGTCCAGACTACTTAGCCCTTCACATGCAGGCAAAAACAATTAGTGAGATGTTGTAATCAAATTGTGAGAAAGCAGATATAGAGTCTGCTTTCTTTTTTATGCCTGTTTAGCCTCATCCCTTTTAAGTTACTCAATTTGGACCATGAAAAGAAAATAAACAATTCCTAATTTCCTGAAACTTTCGTCTATCTTAATCGTATTACTTAACAAAGGTAACTAGTTTACCGATAAAAGTCTACCACGTGGAAAAAAGGCTTAATACACTATTAGGAGGCAGGAAGATGGATGGTATTTTTGGAGTTATAGTTATTTTTATTCCCTTATTAGTTATTGCGGCACTTGGTGGGATTGGTTATTTCTTTTGGGTGAAAATTCGTTACCGTACAGCCAAGTCCAACCAAGCGTTAATTATTACTGGTCCTAAATTAGGTGATCCTGAAAAAGAAACGAATATTTTTACAGACCAAGAGGGTCGTTCGATGAAAATTATTCGAGGTGGCGGTTATAGACTGAGACGATTCCAAACTGCGACACCTGTAAATTTAACATCCTTTCAATTAAAGCTTTCAACACCAAGAGTTTACACAAACGGTGGTGTACCGATTGTTGCAGATGCAGTCGCAATGGTAAAGGTGGCCGACACATTAAATGGTATTGCAAATTATGCTGAGCAATTTTTAGGAAAAGAGCAGGAAGAGATTGAAGCGGAAATTATTGAGGTTCTTGGTAGTAATCTTCGTGCCATTTTATCAAAGATGACAGTTGAAGATATAAATAGCGATCGTGAAAAATTTAATCATGATGTTTCAGAGGTTGCACAAAAGCAATTAGATCTTATGGGTTTTAAAATTACATCATTAGGATTAACGGATTTACGTGATGCTGATGAGGAAAACGGTTATTTGGAGAACCTTGGAAGACCACGTATTGCAGAAGTTCGTAAATTGGCAGAAATCGCTGAAGCTAATAGTCAGCGTGAAACCCGTATTCATATAGCACAAACAGATCAAGCGGCTAAAGAAGAGGAATATAAGCGTCAAATTGCGATAGCGGAGTCAAAGAAAGAAAAAGATATTAAAGATGCTGCCTTCAAAGAGGAAACAGAACGTGCTCGTGCTAAATCAGAACAATCATACGAATTAGAAAAAGCAAAGCTCGCAAAAGAAATAAAAGAAGAGGAATTAACACTTCAGTTTTTAGAACGTGAACGTGCGGTTAAGCTGGAAGAGGAAGAAAGTAAAGTTCGTAAAGCAAAAGCAGATGCTGAGTATTATGAAACAACTCGTAAAGCAGAGGCGGAAGCTCGTAAAGCAGAGATTGATGGGGAAGCAAAGGCGAAAATCCGCCGTGAAGAAGGTTCTGCAGAAGCAGATGTTATCCGTGAGCGAGGAAAAGCAGAAGCAGAAGCTCGTAAACTATTAGCAGAAGCAATGGAAAAACATGGTGATGTCATCATTACCGAAAAACTTATTGAAATGCTTCCGGTCTTTGCCGAGAAGATTGCACAGCCGCTTACTAATATTGACTCTGTAAAAATTATTGATTCTGGCAACGGTCAGGGCGTGTCATCATTCGGAAAAAGCATTACAAAAACAATGGTTGATATCCAGGAACCACTAAAAGAAATGACAGGTATTGATATGGGAGAGCTATTAAAGTCCTATGCAACCCGCACGAACCGTACAGACAATCATATTACGTTTCAAGACGTGAAGAGTAACAATGATTCAGATACAGTCACAGTTGTTGATGATCAACGTGAAAAATAATAGGAAGGCGGGCAAATTATTGTCCGCCTTTTTTAGATAAATGATGAATTTCATTTGGGAGTTTATTGTTCAGTGCTAAACAAAGTTTTCACGTTTTCCCTAATATTATAATTCTATGAAAGATTTCCTGAAATGAACCTATACAAGTAAACACGAGCAAAGTATCATAAGATTAAAGAAATATGGAGTAGGAGTTTTCTTATGAATGAGCTATTAGAGCGTGTTTTATCATTATCTGACTTGAATGATGCAGTCGATGTGATCAGCAATGGGTTGAAAAAGCCTATCATTGTAGAGAGCGATCATTTTTTTCTTCTTGCTTATAATTCTTATTATGTGGATCATTTTGATTATGCGAACCAGCAAACGATTTTTGCGAAAAAATGCCCTTTAATGATATTTGAACGTTTTGTAGAAAAAGGAATTATAGATCAATTGAAAACAAATGACAAGCCTTTCCGTGTTGATGAAATGAAGGATATTGGGTTGAATCGTCGTGTTGTAGTCAATGCAAAGTATAAAGAAAGTATTATGGGATATATTTGGGTACAGGAAATTAACAATCCATTAACGGAAGAAGAACTTGACTTTCTTTTTGAAGTTTCCTTTCATGTTGGAAAACTAATATACAAGAAAAATAAGCTTAAGCAACAAAAAGTAGAAGAAGTTGAGTCTTATTTCAGGAAGGTTATGAATAACGAGATCACAATTGAAAAGGAGCTAAAGTGGGAAGCCGCGGACCTGGATATTGTGCTGCCTTCTATTTTTTGTGTGATGGTCGTGAATGCAATTCATGCAGACGAAGAGCTAATTGTAGAATTGAAGGAAACTATTCGCTCTTATTTAAATTTAAAGGATAATACAAGTCATGTGCTAGTGTACCGGACAAATATTGTCATTATCGTCGGTTGTTATTCTTTAAAATATTCACCTGTAACAGCTGCACTTCAAATTGTTGAAAATCTACTAACTAACTTTGATGTAAAACGATATTCTAATATTTTTATTGGAATTGGAAATGAGTATCAGCCTATTTTATCATTGCACAAAAGTTACAAGGAAGCCCTTGAGGTTTTATCTATTGCAGAGGTATTAGGAACACAAGAAAACATACCTTATGAATATAACAAAATTGGAGCTTTAAGGTATTTGGATATTATTTATGAAAAAAATAATAGAACAAAATATTCGAATAGTGATATCCAAATTCTTCGAGCGAAGGATAGAGAAAGTCAAACAGAGCTTGTTAAAACGTTGGAATACTACTTAGTAAACAACTGTAAAACCAAACCAACAGCAGATCAGATGTTTATTCATCCTAATACACTGAATTATCGATTAAAACAAATTACTGATTTAACAACAATTGATTTTTCGGACTTTAATCAGAAGTGTCAGCTTTATCTTGATTTAATGGTGAGTAAAAAGGGAGATCGGTAGGGTGGTAAAGAAAAAACAACCAATTGATTTGTTTCACAATCAATTGGTTGTTTTCATTTACTCTGGTTGATCTGGATAGGTTTCTTTCAAAAAGGCAATGGATTGCACTATGAGTGCTTTTAGTACATCCTCATTTATATCTGCAATTTTGTTAATATAAACACAGGCTTTTCCTGTTGTATGTTTTCCGAAATTCTGTAACAGTTCCTCACGTTTTGTATCACCTGTAGCGAAATAAAGACTTATTTTTGCTTTTCGTGGTGAAAACCCAACGAGTGGGGCGTCTCCTTCATGGCCTGTTGCATATTTATAATGATATTTTCCAAATCCAATAATACTGGGTCCCCACATTTTAGCCGGAAAACCAGTTGTTTCTGTGAAAATATCTAATAGTTTGTACGCATCCTCACGTTTTTTTGGATTCTCCACTGCTTCAATAAATTCAATGACACTACTGTCATTTTCCTTGGTTTTTAGCTCGTACAAGTGTTCTCCTCCTTACTAATCGACAAGTCCTAATGATTTTAATCCATTATAAATTCCTGAGTTTGTCACTTTTGTTGTTTTATATTTTGCATATTGAAAAAGATCAGGATGTCCATTTCCCATTGCAAATCCCTCTCCGACAACACTTAGCATTTCCTTATCATTCATACCATCACCAAAAGCAATTGAGGCTTCCTTTGGAATATGTAATAACTCTAAAATATGCTGGACAGCAATCCCTTTGTTTACATTATCACGAATCACGTCATAGCAATGACGGAGTCCATCAACATTTACCTGTGATAAGTGAATAGATGGATCTGCTTTTTCATATAGAGCAGGTTCATTTTCACTTAAGTTAATAAGAGTGATGCCGAGGATTTTATCAATCACATCTTTAGTGTAACCGTTATTTTTTTGTAAGTGAAAAGCTGAAATAAATTCCTTTACTACAGAACTATCCAAGTCTGAGAAAATATTTTCTTGATTTGTATATAATACAAGCTCATGTCCGTGCTTCTTAGCAATATCAACATAGCTTTCGACTGTTTGACTGCTCATAGGAGATCTGAAAATATCCTGATCCTGATGAATGGCATATGCTCCATTGTAGCCGATAAATGAAGTGATATTTAATTCTTCTGCAATGTGTGAAATTTCATGAAGTGGTCGTCCGGTTGCTAAAAAAACTTCAATTCCTTTTTTCTTTACCTCTGCTACAGCTTTTTTTGTTGAATCTTCAATCGTATTATCTGGTTTTAGAATGGTTCCATCAATGTCTAAAAATAAAACTTTGTAATCTGTCATCGTCGCTTCACAGTCCTTTATTATGTCTTTTTATCTCTTTTTACATTTTATCATAGAAGAATCTGCCATTACATTTCATTTATTCAATAAAAATTTATTTGAGAAATTTTGTATGATCATGTTTATTTTTTAATCCTAAGGTAATACTAGTAAGCGAAATTATCATCAAACTTGTTTTGATTGATCTAGGAGGAAATATTGAAATGGCACAAGGAAAAGTAAAATGGTTTAACTCAGAAAAAGGTTTTGGATTTATTGAAGTTGAAGGCGGAGATGATGTATTCGTACACTTTTCTTCAATTCAAGGCGAAGGGTATAAATCCCTAGATGAAGGTCAAGAGGTTACTTTCGACATTGAAGAAGGTAGCAGAGGACCACAAGCAGCTAACGTTCAAAAAATATAAAACCAACTAAACCATAATAAAAAGGGACTCTTGCTCAATTGTATTTTGAGCAAAAGTCCCTTTTGTTTTATGAAAAAAATGGAATTTAAAGTTAAATAAGCCTTATCTGTTAGGATTTAGCATTAAGCAGGGGATAGCCGCTATTTAATGTAGGATTTATATACATACCCATATGACTTACCGTACTTAATTTTAAGCCATGTACCACTTGTTGAAACAATGGTTACGGTTTGGTTTTTCTTTAAAGAACCAATAACTTTTGCTTTTGTTGAAGCAGTGGAACGAACGTTTAGTTTGGTAGCAGTAACTTTTCCTGTTTTTGTTTTCACAACAGGTGCAGGTTTTTTTACCGTAAAGGATGGTATTGTAGAAGCTCGATTATTGCTGTTATCTAAAGCAACAATTCCTACAGAGTATGTTCCATTTGCTAATGAAGAGAAATTGTATTCTTTTTTGATTGATCCTGCTTTTGTTGTGGAATCCTTTAAGATATAATGCAAAATTTTACCTTGAGCGTTTTTTATATAAACCGTGACTTTACCAGGTTCATTTATATGAAAGGATATGGTTGCTTTCTTTTTTGTTTGATCACTTGTTACTTTCACCTGGCTGATAGTTGGAGCTTTTTTATCGATAACGGGCTTTTTAGCAGGTGTTGCAGGTTTTACTGGGTTATTGGCAGGAGCTGAAACAACAGGCAGCTTTGTGCTAGAAGGTTTCGCTTCTGAAACAACAGGCTGTTTTGTACTAGATGGTTTTTCTTCTGTAACAACAGGCTCCTTTATACTAACAGATGTTTCTTCTTTCAAATCAGGTTGTTGTGTAAGTGTCTGCTGTCTTTCCGTGTAATCTTTGATAAGACTTGTACCATCATAGTAAAAGTCTAAAATGTCACGATAGGAGTGTCCTGCATCTGCACGGTTTTTTGCTCCCCATTGACTCAAACCGACACCATGTCCATCACCAAGTCCTGAGATTGTAATGCTATCGTTTGTTTCTGCTTTTTTTGTGACGAGATAGCTTAAGATTACCCGGTTTCCAATCATAGCACGAATGCGAGTTGCTGGTATGTTTACATATTCAATCTTTTGTAAAATAAGCTCTCCATCTGGGGTCGCGATATCTTTCACATAAAATTCAATTGTGATATCTCCTTTAGAAACCCTGCCGCCAGATGTCGGGGTGTGAAGAGATAACTTAGGAACTGAGACGATTTTGATGTCTTTTCCTGCATATCCGTTTTGCGTAAGCCATGTTTTTATAGTGGAGGTAAGTGAGCGGTCTGCTTCTGTTGTTATATTCCACCATAACGAAGGATTCTTTAGGTTTAGCGATGAAGTATTAATTTGTTGTTTTCTAATCGTAAATTGCCAAGGTGTTTTTGAATCAAAGGAATCTGTTTTTATAGGTAGGTACGATAAAGCAGAACTCCCCCATGCATTCGCATTAGACTCGGTTTTTCCACCATTACTTGCTGAAAAAACAGTGCTCACAAGGCGGCCGTTTTGTCTTAATACTTCACCATAGGTTTCATTTACGGCAGCATCAGTATTTGGATGCCAAGCATAGCCGCCATATACTTGATAATTGATTGTATCGTCTATCACTCTTGACAGATAACCAATAGCATACGAACGAGCAGCTACTGCTTGTGACTTAAGGGCTTCTTTATTCCAACTTGCCATCATTTCAAATGGAACAACCCCTTTTAAATAATCCTCAAGATAGACAGTATTAATTGGACGAATATATTTCGTATTTTCAACGACAAATCGGAAAGATCCAAGATATGGTCGGTTATTGACTTCAAGATAATTTTTGTAAGACACAGGAGATAGCTCTAATTGGTCAACGGTAGCTAGTTTCGTTGATCCATCAAACAATGAGATTTCTCCATTTTCAACCTTTGCGACATACGTTCTCTCATCAAGTAAGCGAAGTTTTTGATTGGCTATTAAAAATTCACCATGAATTTTTAGAGAAAGCTGTGATTGATTGCCAATATAATTTACAAGCTTTACTTGAACTTGTGGCTCTATATTACTCGCTTTAGTTATTGAAAGTGGAAAAATAGAGATAAATAGGATAATAGCTAAAAAGAATAAAAAATTCCTCTTCAAATACATTCATTCTCCTTTATATGACAGAATAATA
Organism: Metabacillus schmidteae; assembly: GCF_903166545.1. NCBI lineage: Bacteria > Bacillati > Bacillota > Bacilli > Caryophanales > Bacillaceae > Metabacillus > Metabacillus schmidteae. The sequence goes on from NZ_CAESCH010000001.1 coordinate 1,942,531, forward strand.
GCTTTCCAGTGAGAATCATACAAAAGAGAGACTAGAAGTAGCAATAGGAGATTAAAGGGAAAAATAGCATAGGAGGTGAATGTCCCATATTAAGTCTCTAAATACCAATAGAAAGTCTTCGTTTTGGCAGGATATATTCAGGCAGAAGGAAAAGTAAATAAACAGAATTATTAAGATCTGGAATCTGAAACAAAAATTCACTGAAAATTAGTGGTGAAGTACGCAGGTATCAGTCGAGGTGTGTTCTTAAAAAGAAAAAGTGAAGGAAATGGGTAAGGGATGAATGAATACATAATGAAAAAAGCCGAACGATTTCGGCTTTTAATAATATTTAATATTTCCATCTCCTGTTGTTTTCTTCCACGTTTTTCTCATAAGTAAACATACAAAGCCAATTAAGGCGACAACCAAAATACTAACAAAGAAACCGGGTCTGATCGTTTTTTCTAGTAAAGTTCCACTGATTGCGGCAAGAATTAGTATCAGCCCAAGAATGGCTAGTAACTTGTTCAAAAGCTTTAATTCCAATAGCTTAAAGGAAGAACATAGGATAAATAACCAATTATACAAAAGCAAAATTCCTGCAGCGGTTGAAATGTACTCATATATTTTACCCGGAAGCAACAAGGCAGTAACAATTGAAGCAATAAGTCCAATTGTTGCAAGTCCTAATGAAGGCAGGGGCAAGTTTTTATAATTTAATTTTTTCGCAAACAATGCAGGTGCATCACCATCATTTGCAAGGGTGACCAGTAAATTGGTTACTCCGTATAATGCAGCAGTCATCGTAGAAAACCCGGCAATAATAATCGCTCCATTAAACACATGAGGGAAAAACGGAAGATTAAAATTAGCGAGTGCTGTCACAAACGGACTCTCCTTATCGTGAAACGCATCAATAGACACAATGGAGACAGCAAGCCCAAGTGATAATACATAGACGGTTGTTAAGCTAATAAGCATTAACGTACCTGCCTTTGGTGCATCTTCTTTATTTTTTAATTGCATGGCCATAATGCCAATAACTTCGATTCCGCCATATGCATAAAACGCATAAATAAGAGAAGCGTAAAAACCGCGAAATCCTTCAGGAAAAATCTCGCCTAATTTAAGTGGTACACCTGTTGGCTTTGCTCCATCTCCGTTGATCCAGCCAAATAGTGCAGCTAAAGCGAGAACGATAAACATAATAATCGCAGCAAATTTAACGATTGCGAAGATATTTTCCATCTTATCAAAGCCTTTTGTTCCCGTTATTACGACTATTATGGAGAGAATCGCGTATAAAGCAGCAAAGATCCACAATGGAACTTTAGGAAACCAAAACTGTGATAAAATGGCCAACGCTGTCAACTGACTACCCATTACAAGAATATTGGAACACCAATAATTCCATCCACATCCGAATGCAGCCCATTTTCCAAAAGCTTTTCCGGCATAATAGCAGAATGATCCCTCTTGAGGATCCTGTGCTGTCATTTTGGCTAAAACATTATATACAATATAAGTGCCTAAAGCAGCTATTAAAAAGGAGAATACAATTGCAGGTCCGGCAATACTTACTCCAATTGCAGACCCGAGGAAATAGCCGGTTCCAATCGTACAGCCGATCCCGATTAAAGAAAGCTGCCACCACTTTAATTCACCTTGTGTTGATTTTTTCTTTTGTCCGGTGTTACTCATCCATTCGCCCTCCTCATACTTCCCTATTTATTATTGTTGGATAGGATGAGTGTGATTATGTAAGGAGAGAGAAAAAAGTAGGTTTTAATGATGGAGACAACGGGTTAGCTATCAAAAAAGCTTTAAATTACAAAAACCCCCATATAGGGGGAGGCGAAAAGTTTTTACTTAAACGAAAGAATTGAACGAAAATCCATCGATAGACTCGATTTTACCCCGCCACCAAGTACCCTTTGAATGTGATAATTCCCCATGACTATTTAGATATTTTGCATCCTTAAGGTGGATAAAGGTAAAAGGATTTGCTTTATCTTTAGATTCTTTTTCTGCTTCCTGTTGTTTCTGTTGTGCATACTCTTCCTTTAAATCATGGAATTTTTTTGAAATAATCTTGGACATTGTACTATCATCAAAGTTTTTTGATGCCTCTGTAATTCCTTCGTAGTAGGCTGTAGCACCAATTAATATACCGGAGATTATTGCTCCTTTTACTGAGAGTGTTACACCAACTTCAATTCCGTCTTGTTCAACTAAATCTAAAAACATGAGCATAATCGCATCATTTGTGCTCATTTGAGTTTGTTCTTTTGCCATTACCATACACCTCACCTAAAAAACAATTGTACTGTTATCATGCCCTTTATTAATAAGTTAAACAAAAAATTCTCGTTTAAATTGAAAGATTGAATATTCAATCATAGTGGACAACTTCTCTCATATAATGTACTAGACAATTTAAAGGAGAGAAGACTATTTGAGTATTAGCATTTTGGTCAGTTATATTTTTTTAGGATTATCACTAGCTGCGCCAATAGGTCCTGTAAATTCAGCAAGACTTGATAAAGGAATAAAAAATGGATTTTGGCACGCTTGGATCGTAGGAGCTGGCTCTATGATAGCGGACGCTATCTTTATGCTGTTGGTTTATTTAGGGATGGTTAACTTTTTAGATATTCCGGTTGTACAAATATTTTTATGGTTGTTCGGGGGATTTATCTTAATTTATTCAGGGGCTGAAAGTATATTAGGAGTAAATCGTGTTAATCTAACATACAGCAGAAAAAAGGAATCTTTAAGTAAATGCTTTTTAACAGGCTTTATAATGTCGATTACAAGTCCGTTATCAATATTATTCTGGCTGGGGATATATGGTTCAATCCTGGCAAAAACAGCCCAAGCGAACGGTACAAGCCAATTGCTTATATATAGCTGTATGATCTTTGTTGGACTTACATTATGGGATGTATTTGTAGCCGGTCTAACAACGGGTTTTCGTAAACTTTTAAATGATACAAGCTTAAAAATAATATCCGTTATTTCAGGCATATCTCTGTTGGGGTTTGGAGGGTATTTCGGATACCAAGGCTTGAAAGCGTTACTTGGTTTTTAAAAAAGACGATAATGAATCGTCTTTTTTCTTTTTCTATACAAAAAAACTGTGGTACCATCACATTAAAAAGAAAAATTTGGGAGAAGACTATGACAACAATTATTGAGCTAAACCAAGTTTCTTTAAAAAGAAATGGACAGTGGATTTTACAGAATATTAATTGGCATATTAACAAACATGAAAATTGGGTGTTATACGGATTAAATGGTGCCGGGAAAACAGCGCTTTTAAACATGCTCTGTGCATATTATTTTCCAACAGAAGGTTCTGTAAAGGTATTAGATAAAGTCTTCGGTCGTGATTATTTAGCAGAAAAACTTCGCCAAAAGATCGGTCTCGTTTCTTCGAAGCTTCAGCAAAAATTTTATCCTTCCGACAGTGCTTTTGAAATTGTTTTAAGTGGAGCATTTGCATCAATCGGCTTATATGAAAAACCGACTGAAAAAATGAGAGAAAAGGCAATTGGTTTGTTAGAGGAATTACATTGTCTCCCATATGCAGATCGGGCATATGAAACTCTTTCCCAAGGAGAGAGACAAAGAGTACTTATTGCTCGTGCATTAATGGCGGACCCGGAATTACTCATTCTTGATGAGCCGACAACAGGATTAGACTTTTTAGCACGTGAGCAACTTTTAGATGCATTATCACAAATTACGAAAAGAAGCACTTCACCAACACTTCTTTATGTTACACACCATGTGGAAGAAATTTTACCGGTCTTTACTCATACACTATTATTAAAAAAAGGACAGGTTTTTGATTCGGGGCATACATTGGATATGCTTTCGAATGAAAAGCTTTCTGAACTTTTCGAATGTAATGTAGCGATTACATGGGAAAACAATCGTGCAACTTTAAGAAAAAATTAATTTTAAAACGAGATGCCTTCTATTAAGATAATTAGAAGGCATCTCGTTTTTGTGAAAAAAACAGATATATTCATTGCAATAAAGCATGTACAGTTGAAATTCACTACTCTGGATGCAGCATAGTTCTTTTCGTAATTTAATAAAATGGGTTAGGGGGGTAACTTTCCACAGCAGGGGCTGGAAAAGAGGTGGTTTCATATTATCTTAAAATCATTTGAAACGAAGCAAATGCTTGAAGCTATTTTAAGTAGTATTGATGAAGCAATTCATGCGGTAGATGATAAAGGAATAACGATTTTTTATAATCAAGTTGCTGCAAAACATGATGGGGTTGAGATTGACGAGGTTCTTGGTAAACATGTGTTAGATGTGTTTCCTTCATTAAGTAAACAAACAAGTACGTTATTGAAGGTTATTGAAACAGGTAAGCCCATTTATCAGCAATCTCAAACATATAAAAATAGTAAGGGAAACCTAATTGATACTGTTAATACAACATTGCCAATTAAAGTTGGAAATAAAATAGTTGGAGCCATTGAAATCGCAAAGGATTTCACAAAGGTGAAGCAGCTATCACAAAAGCTTCTGGAGCTTCAGGAAAAGGTGAATGGAAAACAATCAAAGCCTGTAGAAAGTACAGGTGCAAAATACAAGTGGGATGATATCATAACCACATCAGATGGAATGAAGAAAGTAATCACACTTGCTAAAAAAGCAGGAAATAGTTCATCACCTGTGATGATATTCGGAGAAACAGGTACCGGAAAAGAACTTCTTGTACAATCTATACATCATGCATCCTCAAGAAAAAATGGTCCATTTATAGCCCAAAACTGTTCTTCCTTACCGGAATCTTTATTAGAAAGCATCTTATTTGGAACAAAAAAAGGGAGTTTTACAGGTTCGGTTGATCGAGCAGGGTTATTTGAACTAGCTCATGGCGGGACATTATTTTTAGATGAAATTCATACAATGCCTTTGGATTTTCAAACAAAGCTTTTACGTGTATTAGAGGATGGCATTATTCGCCGAGTAGGTGGAACAGACTCTTATACAGTCGATGTCCGAATTATTGTGGCAATGAATGAACATCCGACAGTTCTCTTAGAAAAAAATGTGCTACGTAAGGACTTATATTATCGACTAAACGTATTTTTTCTAGAGCTTCCGCCACTACGAGAACGGAAAGGTGATATTGATTTATTAACAAACCACTTCATTCAAAAATATAACTATCACTTTAACAAACTTGTGATAGGAGTTGAAGCCCAGGTATTAACAACACTAAATCAGCATGATTGGCCAGGGAATGTAAGAGAACTTGAGCATACAATCGAGTTTGCGATGAATATGGTTGACGTAGAAGATGTATTAACAGTTGGACATTTGCCTTCATTTATTAAAAGAGAACACCAGAAGGAGAAAATAACCATACGCCCATTGCGTGAAATCGTTGAGCAAACAGAAAAAAATATGATTGAACAGGCGTTAGACATAGCAAAAGGAAATGTTTTAAAAGCATCAATTCTCCTGGAAGTTCCCAGACAAACATTACAATATAAAATGAAGAAATATGGATTTTATAAAAATACAAGTATAAAGTGAAAGGAGGGAGAGGATTTTAAAATGACAAAATCCTACAAAAAACTACAATTATCAACTTCCGACTATTATCTTGAACTCTTTTTGGACTATTTTAATCAACGCTTGCGGATTGATCATTACCGGGGAAATATGACACGAATTTTACAGGAGATTAGTCACATTTCAGAAGAAGATTTCTGTGAAAAAGTGATATTTTATACCCGACAAGAGCATTGGCAGCAACTGCTGAGTCATGGATATGAATTAGAGGGAGTGATTTCCGGTTATTTTAGCGGAACTGATAATTTTATTATGACCTTATATACAAAAAATGAAAGAAGAACAAGTCAGCACTGGGTGAAAGAGAATAAAATTCTTGAGGATATTAAAGGTAAAGGGCTTAACAACATGAATGAGAAGCCGATCCCGAATGAATACATTATTCGAAAAGCAGAAGTGGGTGATACGAAGCAGCTTGCTGATTTATATGGAAAGGTGTTTCAGGTTTATCCGACACCGATGGATGACCCTAAATATGTTGAACACATGATTCATGATGGGAATTTATTTTATTTAGTTGAGTATCAAAATGAAATTGTTAGTGCAGCATCTGCAGATGTGAATATGATCAATCATAATGCTGAGCTAACAGATTGTGCAACATTACCGGCATATCGTAAGCACGGGTTAATGAAAAAGTTGCTAATGGATTTAGAAAAAGATTTGAGAAAAAATGGAATTTTCTGTGCTTACTCTTTAGCACGTGCATTGTCATTTGGGATGAACTCTGCTTTTCATCAACTTGGATATCAATATCAAGGCAGACTGACAAATAATTGTTATATATATGATAAACTTGAAGATATGAATATATGGCGAAAAGATTTATCATCATAACAAACTATGATGCCAAATTTTCTTCATGCTGCCGAAAATTCAGCACCCTCAAACAATGAAAAACTGCTGAAATTTGGGCAGAAGCTCGGGTTGAACTTCTTCTAAACGCTCCGCATATCAATAGTAGAATTAAATACTTAGCCTCTTTTTATTTACAAAAAGCTATAAGATCTCAATTTTAATAGCAGTTGACCTTTACTTTTTGCTTTTGGCATAGAATTTGCATATCTATTCTTGATAGCAAAAGTAAGGGGGAAACCATCATGTTACATGATTTATATAAACCGAACCGTCATTGGAAGGACATTGAGTTATGGAAGGATGTACCAGAGGAAAAATGGAATGATTGGATTTGGCAGTTAACGAATACAATACGTACACTTGATGATTTGAAAAAAGTGATTGAACTTACTCCTGAGGAAGAAGAAGGAGTTAAAATTTCCACGAAAACAATCCCGCTAAATATTACTCCATACTATGCGGCACTTATGAATCCTACAGATACAAGATGTCCAATTCGAATGCAGTCAGTTCCTATAGGAGAAGAAATTCATAAAACAAAATATGATTTAGAAGACCCATTAGAAGAAGATGAAGATTCACCTGTAGCGGGTTTAACACATCGATATCCGGATCGCGTTCTTTTTCTCGTGACAAATCAATGCTCAATGTATTGTCGTTATTGTACCCGTCGAAGATTTTCAGGACAAATCGGTATGGGGGTACCGAAAAAACAATTAGATGCGGCGATTGAGTACATTCGTCAAACTCCAGAGGTACGTGATGTTCTTCTTTCAGGTGGCGACGGACTGCTGATTAATGACAATATTTTAGAATATATACTAAAAAATTTACGTGAAATACCTCATGTTGAAATTATTAGGATTGGAACTAGAGCACCTGTTGTCTTTCCGCAACGAATTACAGAAAATCTCTGTAATATCTTAAAAAAGTATCACCCTGTTTGGCTGAACACTCATTTCAATACATCTATTGAAATTACCGAAGAATCAAAGCGTGCTTGTGAGATGTTGGTTAATGCCGGTGTACCGGTTGGAAATCAGGCTGTTATTTTGGCTGGTATAAATGACAGTGTCCCAATTATGAAAAAGCTCATGCATGACTTAGTGAAAATTAGAGTTCGGCCTTATTATATTTACCAATGCGATCTTTCGGAGGGAATCGGTCACTTCCGCGCACCTATTTCAAAAGGATTGGAAATACTTGAAGGCCTGCGTGGACATACGAGCGGGTATGCTGTACCTACCTTTGTTGTCGATGCTCCAGGTGGCGGCGGGAAAATAACCTTGCAGCCAAACTATTTACTATCTCAAAGTCCAACAAAGACTGTATTACGAAATTTTGAAGGAGTTATTACAACATATCCGGAACCGGAAAATTATATTGCTGGTCGAGCTGATGATTATTTTAAAGAAATTTATCCAAAACATGATCTTAACCCTTCAAAAACAGGAATTTCATCTTTATTAAATGATGAACAATTTAATCTTGTCCCAAATTCACTTGAGCGTTATAACCGCAGACAAAGCTTTCAACAAAACCCAACCTATTCAACATTAAAAGATAAACGTGAAAAACGTGATGAATTAAAAGAAAAGAAATTCTTGGCTCAGCAAAAAAAGGAAGCTCAAGATGGACAGTGAGGTGCAACCATTACAGATGAGATGTGAATGGTGTGAAGCTGATGGAGTCAAGGAGATAACATGTACAGTTTATTGGGAGCTGCCGGATGGAACAAGCGCAATTGAAATAACAGACACACCCGGTGTTCATTGTTCAATATGCGGGATGGAATATCAAACAGAGGAAACGATTGAAGAGCTTGAAGATCAGCTTATGTTAATTGATACGAAGAAATTAACAAAAACGATTGAATATGATGTCTTAATGTCACAGCCTAGATTACTAAAAAAGAATTACTTTAAATTTTGAGCAATGTCTGTGAGAGAGTGAGGCGATCGTATGAAACGATCTTTATTAATTAAGCCAAGTATGAAGGAAGAGTATCCTACTGTGACACACGGCGAAGGGATCTATTTGTATGACAAAGAAGGCAAAAGATATATTGATGGATCATCAGGAGCTGTGACGACAAGTATAGGTCACGGAGTCCCCGAGATCATAGAAGCCATTCATGATCAGGCAAAAAAAGTTTCATTTGTTTATCGCTCACAATTCACCTCAGAACCGGCAGAACAGCTTGCACAAAAATTAAATGAACTTCTGGATGCTGATGAGGATTATTGGTCTTTTTTTGTGAATAGCGGATCAGAAGCTACCGAAACAGCTATGAAAATCGCGATTCAACACTGGCAGGAGAAAGGGAATTTTAAGAAAAATAAAATCTTATCCAGATGGATCAGTTACCACGGAATTACACTTGGTGCCCTATCGATGTCAGGGCACGTGAGTCGTCGTGAACGATTTGTATCAATACTGGAAGATTATCCTTCAGTCTCAGCACCATACTGCTACCATTGCTCATTTAACCTAACCTATCCATCTTGTCAGTTAGCCTGTGCAAACGAAATTGAAACAGCAATAAAAAGAATTGGTCCAGGAGAGATCGCAGCCTTTATTGCGGAGCCGATAATTGGGGCAGCAGGGGGTGTAATTATTCCTCCTGATGGATATTATCAGCAAGTTAGAGAGATTTGCAACAAGTATGACATCCTTTTTATTGCAGATGAAGTCATGACAGGAATAGGGAGAACCGGAGAGATGTTTGGTTTACATCATTGGGGAGTGCAGGCAGATATTATTGCGTTAGGAAAAGGAATGAGTGCTGGTTATACAGCAATTGCGGCAACCCTAGCTAGTGAAAAAGTAATGAAGCCAATTATGTTAGGCTCAAACTCTATTATGAGTGGTCATACGTATAGTGCAAATCCTCAATCCGCTGCCACAGCCATGGCAGTTCTTCAATATATTGAAAAAAATCAATTAGTTCAAAAAGTGAAAGTCAAGGGGGAGTATTTGCTTCAAAAGCTCCGCGGTGAATTAGTGTCTTCGAAGATAGTTGGTCATATTCGAGGGAAAGGACTAATGATTGGTGTTGAATTTGTTTTCGATAAGTCAACTAAGCGTCCCTTTGAAAAAAATCTTTTAATCACAAATAAGATCGTAGAAAAAGCGAGGAAAAAGGGCTTGCTCATTTATCCATCCTCAGCCGGCCAAGAAGGAGCCCATGGGGATGCAATTATTATCTCACCTCCGTTTATTATTACAATAAATCAAATAGATGAACTTGTTTCCATTTTTAGAGATGTAGTTTTAGAGATTGAAAAAGAGGTAGGAGGTGTTGAACCCGATGGAACAAACACATCAAGAGAAAAAAATGAATAAAGTTGGTACGTTAGATGAGGCTTTATCCTATATTCACAGTGGCTGTTCCCTTATGTTCGGAGGCTTTGGGGGGGTTGGAAATCCTCCGACCCTAATTAATGGCATTCTTGAGAAAGGTGTTACAGACCTAACATTAATCGGAAATGATGCAGGCTTTCCTACAATAGGGATTGGGAAAGTGGTTAGTCAGGGAAAAGCTAAAAAGCTTATTGTGTCTCATATTGGCTCAAACCCTATTGCCGGAAAGCTTTTGATGGAAGGGAAAATGGAAGTTGAGTTTTCACCACAAGGAACCCTTGCAGAGCGGATTCGTGCCGGAGGAGTCGGGCTTGGTGGGATATTAACAGATATAGGGCTTGATAGTATGGTCGAAAAAGGGAAGCAAAAAATTTCAATCAATGGAAAGGATTTTTTAGTAGAAGCTGCATTAACTTCTGATATTTCCATAGTCTATGCAAAGAAAGCTGATACTTTTGGGAACCTGGTTTATGAAACAAGTGCAAGAAACACAAATCCATTAGTAGCCATGGCAGGTCAGTACACAATTGTTGAAGCAGAAGAAATTGTGGAACTTGGTGAACTAGATCCAGAGCATATTATCACACCGGGGATTTATGTAGATATAGTAGTGAAAAGCCGGGGAATCGATTGGAAATGGGCTTGGGAATAAACGGGGAGAGTGATCGGGTTGTGAATTCATATGATGAACGTAATCGCATGGCAATGCGTGCAGCTGAGGAAATTAGAGAGGGAATGATCGTCAATTTAGGGATTGGAATTCCATCACTTGTACCGAATCATCTCCCAAAACAATTGCAAGTTATGTTTCATGCTGAAAATGGCATCCTTGGCATAGGTGAATCTCCTGAAAAGGGAATGGAAGATCCCACATTATGTAATGCAGGCGGCTTTCCAGTTACAATTGTTTCAGGAGCATCTTATTTTGATAGTGCAACAGCTTTTGGCATGATTCGATCAGGATATTTAGATATTACAATTTTAGGCGGTCTTGAAGTTAGTCAAAAAGGAGACTTAGCCAACTGGATTGTCCCGGGAAAACGGGTACCCGGAATTGGTGGAGCAATGGAGCTTGCTAAAAAGGCAAAGCGAGTCATTGTATTAATGAATCATTGTAATAAAAAAGGAGAATCAAAAATTGTAAAAGAATGCACTCTTCCGTTAACGGCTAAACAATGTGTTGATTTAATTATCACAGAAATGGGTGTATTGAAAGTAAATGAACGAGGGTTGCTTTTAACAGAAGTTATGGCACCATATCAAATTCAAGATGTGATTTCCAAAACAAATGCACCTCTACAAATCTCAGACAGCATAAAAGTAATTGACGGATAAAAAGAGATGGGGGATGAAGGGTGACAGATGAAAAGAGTATGCTTCGAGCTCAAATTAATCACTGGCTTCAACATAACCGAGACCATGGAATAGAATTGCTGCAAAAGCTCGTTCAAGCAAATAGTACACAAGGAAATGAACAGTATGCACAAACAATTGTCATTGAAAAACTTAGGAAGATTGGGTTAAAAGTCGAGGTTTGGGAGCCTGATGGGAAGTTTCTTTCTGCACATCCGTATTTTGCTTCATCTCGGTATGATTTTAAAGGCAGTCCTAATGTTGTCGGAATTTTAAAAGGTACAGGTGAGGGTCGCTCAATTATATTAAATGGACATATTGATGTTGTGCCTGAAGGAGATATTGCTCAGTGGGAGCATCAACCATATAGCGGGAAAGTGATTGATGGAAAGTTATATGGACGTGGAGCAACAGATATGAAGGGCGGTAATGTTTCCCTTCTTTTAGCTTTATCAGCCATCCGTGCTCTTGGTATTCCTTTAAAAGGAGATGTTATTTTTCAAAGTGTCATAGAAGAAGAAAGTGGAGGTGCCGGCACACTATCTGCTATTTTAAAAGGATACAAGGCTGACGCAGCGATTATTCCAGAACCTACAAACATGAAAATTTTTCCTAAACAACAAGGATCTATGTGGTTCCGTTTATCTGTAAAGGGAAGGTCGGCACATGGAGGAACTCGCTATGAAGGGGTTAGTGCAATAGAGAAAGCTATGCTTGTGATAGAGCATGTAAGAGAGTTAGAGAAGCGAAGAAATGAAAAAATTCATGATCCCCTATACAAAAAAATTCCGATCCCAATTCCAATAAATATCGGAAAAATAGAAGGTGGTGATTGGCCGTCCTCTGTAGCTGACCTTGTGAAATTAGAAGGAAGAATGGGTATTTCTCCAGATGAAACAATAAGTCAAGCTAAAAACGAACTAGAGAACTGGATTCATAATCTTAAACAAGTTGATCCATGGTTTAACGATTACCCAGTATCACTTGAATGGTTTGGTGCAAGATGGGTACCCGGCTCGATAAACCTTAATCATGAGATGATAAAAACGTTATCAGCTAGTTATTCTGAAGTCATAGGGGAAGAGCCGGTCATTGAAGCATCACCATGGGGGACAGACGGAGGTTTGCTAACACATGTAGGTTCGACCCCAACAATTGTCTTTGGTCCCGGGGTAACAGAAAAAGCCCATTACCCTAATGAATACATTGAAATTGATAAAGTAGTTGAAGCAGCAGCGATCATTGCTTTGACAGTTGTAGAGTGGTGTGGGGTAGAAGGATAAGAAGAGATACTTATCAACTGGTAGAGGCGGACTTGTATTAGGTCGGTCTCTTAATTTTTATAAGCGCATCGTTTATGAACTACATGAATTTGTCAAATTTATCCTAATAATTCACCTCCTTTTCACTTTAGTGAGCGGTATAATGATAACTATAGGAGGTATAAATAATGATGATGATAACCAAAAGAAATTGGATCTTATTTAGTTGTTTATTGTTTTTAATTATCACTACTAATACAATTCTATACCGTACCTCAATTGTGCAACCGCTTCCTGAAGGGATCGCTTTGGCGACATTATTTGATTGCATGATTGTTCTCCCTCTATTAACCTATCTATTCATTCTTAGAAAGCGGTATTCCGTCAAATACATTCTTCCGGTTGCATTAGCTGGCTATGGTGTTGCACTTCTCATTGTTCCTAATGGTTTATTGTCCTCGTATTCTTTTATCAAATATATTCTATTTGCAGGAGAAGCAGCGTTCCTTCTGTTTGAGTTATATATTGTGTTTAAAATCGTGACAAAATTTCCTGTTATCATAAAAGGAGTAAAACTACATCAATCAGAAATCCCTGCATTTTCATATAGATTCGATACTGAGTTGAAGAGGAAAATAAAGCCCTCACGTTTTTTAGATGTAATCACCTCTGAGATAACTATGTTTTATTATAGTTTCTTTACTTGGAATAAAAAGGGATCTTCGGATGGTAATGAAGCCACGATGTTTACCTACCATAAAAAAACAAGTGCTATTGCTTTCTCAATCATGCTTATTCATGCTTTAATACTTGAATCGGTAGGATTTCACTTTTTGCTCCATTCATGGAATGAGATTATAAGTTATGTGTTACTAGTATTCAATCTTTATACTCTCATTTATATACTTGCAGATATTCAAGCAATTCGACTTAGTCCCTTTATACTGACAAATAAGCTTCTTTATATGCAGGTTGGAATTAGAAAGAAGTTGGTCGTGCCTTTTGAAGAAATAAAAGAGATTACCTATTACGTAGGTCCTGAAGAATTAACAAAAGAAGAAAGTAAAATGGTATTTGATGCGGTATTAACAGATTTTATGAAAGAAAAGCCGATTTTTGAAATTGAACTGAATCACCCTATTAAAGCAGAATTAATGTACGGTTTTAAGAGAAAAATAACAAAAATTCATCTTTCACCAGACGAACCCGAGAAATTTTATCAAATGCTAGTAAAAAAAATTGAACATTCAAGATAAAATGAAAGGGACTGCCATATATGGTAAGTCCCATAATTATACTAACAAGCATTCGTTTGCTTTATCTGTTCTATTGGACGAAGTTGATGTTCATGTAAGATAACTGTTTTAGAAGAATAAGAAAAATGTTCGTTATAAGTATGGACAAAATCTTCATAAAAGGATAAAAAACATTGGGCATAATGAATAGTATCCTCTGAAAAAATGCCTGAACGATTTAATACCACATTTTCATATTTTAGTGCAGTTCGTCCGATAGGTTTTAGTAGCTTTTTCATATCACGTAAACGATAGATATGGCGAAGTTGATTAGATACTTGTCTAGCATCATTGTATAGTTGAGTTCGTAATTTTATATTCATATCCTTAAGATCAATAGGTTGTATATCATTAAGAATAAATTTTTGAACCATAATAAGATCAGACTGAATCGGTTTATTCATAAAAGTTTGGTAAATACGGAAAGTATTGTAAGCATCATACATTGGATTATGCTTTTCACCTATAAATTCTAAATTATAAAGCTTTAGAGCATCTTCAACAGAAATTGGTTTTTTTGAAACCTGAATTGTAAAAACCTTCTGAAAATCAGTATATCGTTGCTCTATCTTTTTAAGCGTTCGTTCAGGAATTTCATGTCTCATGGTATCGATTTTTAAGCGGAAGAGATCACTTGGTGACCATGAAAAATACTTTGTCTTCTTAATTCCGCCGACCCACTCTAAAAAACCAGTGAAAACCTCTTTAAAGGATTCCGCATTAACTAAGTCCTCGTCATTTATCCCAGTCAGATCCTTACAAAATTTTGTTAAAGGCTCAGTGTTTTGGGGACGAATAAATTGATCAAAGTATGAAACCTTTTCAGTTTCAAGATCATATTTAACAGCGCCTAAACGAATAGCCTCCATCTCATCAAAAGCCATCCCGGTATCCGAACACAACATTTCAAAATCGAAAAAAACAAATTGTTTGATGTCTGCCATTCATTTTCACCCTCTCAACAGGTAATTATATGAGGAGGGGGGAAGAATTGGTAGATACAATTTTTGTTAATATATCTGAACGCTAAGGAATTGTGATTGAGAAATGCAATAAGTAGATTTTTGTCAACATGCCTTCCTTCATCTAAACATAAATATATGATGAAAGGAGTAGATGGAATTGATAGGCACATTGAATGATGATTTATTTAAGAGCTACAAATATATGAAAAATTTATTAAGACATTTCTCTTTTAGTCAACATCCTCATGACTTGTATATTTCGTCACTACTGAGGGAAGTTGTTTCTTTAACAAGATCAACTATTATGATTGTACAACAGGAGGTAGTTGCGAAGAGGCGTTTGCGTCATGTATTAGCCATTTTGTCTAGAAGCTATGTTGCTTTCGCAAATGCCTTTCATGAATGGAAGATGAGTGCAAAATTACGTGATCCTGCAAATATACAATTGATTTTACAAAGAGAGCAAACAGCTAAACTTATTGATAAGCATTTAAAATTATCAATACCGGAGATAGAAAAAATGTTTAGTAAAGAAGTGTTGAGGGGAATTGTCCGAAATAGAAGGTGAGAAAGGAAAAATAAAAGGATGAACTCCAAGGGTAAAGTCCTTTTGAAGGTCATCCTTTTTTATATCCTATTTGTTTAAAAACCATTTAAAAAAAGGTGGTAGTTTTTTATCTACTATTTTTAATTCATCCATTAAAAGTTTTTCTTGGTGGTCTGAAATCCAATTTTCTAATTCTTTTTTTGTATTGAGTTGTGTATAGTATGTTTCACCTTGCTTACCAACTGCATTGACAACAAATCTACACGTGTTCCCCATAAATGCCCACCCTTTTGAAAAAATTGATCTTGATTGCATTATAACAAGTAGGAATTTAATATCTAGCCTTTACTTCAAACAAATTTGAGAGTAAAATATTGTTTTTATCTTTTATAGGAACACTTTTTCAATGCTTAGAGGGTGGAGAGCATTTGTCACATTTATATAGATAAAGGCATCATATCGATCTGACATGGAGGAAGGTACGTAATTCCCATATTGTTCGTAAGCAGGGTTATAGACGACTCCGATCGCTCGATGTCCTATTGGTCTTTGAAACAAATGACGATTGTATCCTGTAAAATAGATGAATTTATCGTGTGGTCCCAGCTTGGTGCATGGCATCTTCCCAACTTCCTTTTTGAGCTGGAGGAATAATCATCTGTTTTGGTGGAACGCCCCATTCATCTGCAGCGATAACGGTTCCTCTATGGGTACCAAACCCAATAATAAAGATAGATTCAGTACCTTTTTCTTCTCTAAGTAATTGTCCAACATTTACAACACCTTCATCAGCCATATCAGTTGCCCGTGCATCTCCAACATGTGTGTTATGCTCCCAGACAATTCCTTTTGCTTGTGTACCATAAAATTCGTGTATTTTATTTAATGCCTCTACCATATGTCTGTCGCGGATATTCCATGACTCATTGTCATTTACGACCATCGTTCTGTAATAATTCTCAGCATTAGCCGTAATAATCGCATTTACTTCAAGATTTAAATTTTCTTCAGAGTCAGATTTAGTTAGTTTATTTAACGTAATTTCAGTTAAAAGCTTTGTGACTTCGTTCAAACAGTCTTCACCATAGAAAGATGCTGATAGTCCGTATTTTTCAGGACGACGATTGAAAGGTTCAAAGCATGAAAATGCCTTTTTTGCGAATTCAATTTGTGGAGATTTAATTTCTTCTAAATATGCTATAAGCTCATCAATAGATTCCCATAATGAATAGACGTCAATCCCATAAAAACCAATCTTGTGATTAATTGATTTGTCGAGGTTGTAATCCTTTAACCACTCAATTAACTCAATGATTTCCTCATTTGCCCACATCCATGTTGGCCAACGGTGAAAAGAAGACAGGACTTCACTGGCATTGGAATAGGTGTGATCCAACCCTTTAATATACTTATTTATTTGTTGACAAGCAGGCCAATCACCTTCAACGGCTATATAATTAAACCCTTTTTCTAAAATTAGTTTCTTTGAAAGTTCAGATCGAATCTTATAAAATTCTGAAGTTCCGTGTGAAGATTCACCAAGTAGAACAAGTGTTTCGTCATTTACCTTACTTATTAAAGAATCAACTCCTTCTTGTTCGTGGAAAGGACTTGATTCTTCTTTTATGGTTTGGATTAGTTTTACGTTCATTTTCATCCCTCTATTATTGTTTGTATTCTGCATTGTAGGAGTTTTCACCTGAATGTACTGATAATAAGGTGTCAGCATAACCAACAAGTCTGTTTACAATTTCATCAGCGAGTAAATAAACAAGCTGATGATGTTTATTATTATGTAAATCAGGATCATCAAAAATAATCGTTGTATTGATAAAAATGTGTTTTGTGTCATACAAGTTGTAATGGATAATAGCCTTTCCGGGTGCTCCACCTGTTAATGGATCCTTAAAGGATGGTAAAAAAATGTACCATTCTTCAGCGGTAGGAGAGCGGAAATTTTTAGTGAAAGTCATTCCTTTAATTTCTTGTTCAATTTTCTGCTTAAGTTTCTCGTCTATTACATCAACAATCCTTTCATTGGACAATGTTCCACCTCCAGAAGGTAATCATCAGGTTTGCATAACATAGGCATCTAGTACAATACTTATTATCTTAGGGTATTAATACAAATTAGATATTAACGCTCATTTTTGACCTTATATACATAATGAAGGTATAAGTGATGTTTAGGTGTAGTTATAGTGTTTACCTCTAAGGAAATCATTATGTCAGAGTAAAAGCATTAGATCATAAAAATAGTAGAGGGGAAATTTTTTTGAAAAAATTAATTTAGGGTCTTTTATTTTTCGAATAAGGATGTTATTATATTTCTTGTCTTCAAAAGAAGTCGCAAAAGATTTATTAGAAAAGTTATTGACACTTTCATCGTAGCTGTGTTACATTATAAATCCTGTGTCATTGTAGGAAATGGACACGGAAAATGAAATAAAAAAAGTTCTTGCTTTTTTTGAAAAACTTACTATAATAAGAAATGTCTCTAAAAAATGTCTGGTAATGATGGCGAAGAGGTCACACCCGTTCCCATGCCGAACACGGAAGTTAAGCTCTTCAGCGCCGATGGTAGTTGGGGGATTCCCCCTGTGAGAGTAGGACGTTGCCAGGCTGACCACATAGGTCACTACTATAAAATTTGGCCCGTTGGTCAAGCGGTTAAGACACCGCCCTTTCACGGCGGTAACACGGGTTCGAATCCCGTACGGGTCACCATATTTGCACACTAAGTGCTTCGGAGGATTAGCTCAGCTGGGAGAGCACCTGCCTTACAAGCAGGGGGTCGGCGGTTCGATCCCGTCATCCTCCACCATATAGAGTTTCACACACCATGCGGGTGTGGCGGAATTGGCAGACGCGCTAGACTTAGGATCTAGTGTCCTTGTGACGTGGGGGTTCAAGTCCCTTCACCCGCACCATTAATAATAGTAAGCGGAAGTAGTTCAGTGGTAGAACACCACCTTGCCAAGGTGGGGGTCGCGGGTTCGAATCCCGTCTTCCGCTCCAGTAAGTGCCGGGGTGGCGGAACTGGCAGACGCACAGGACTTAAAATCCTGCGGTAGGTGACTACCGTACCGGTTCGATTCCGGTCCTCGGCACCACTTATATGCGCCCGTAGCTCAATTGGATAGAGCGTTTGACTACGGATCAAAAGGTTAGGGGTTCGACTCCTCTCGGGCGCGCCATAGTACGGGAAGTAGCTCAGCTTGGTAGAGCACTTGGTTTGGGACCAAGGGGTCGCAGGTTCGAATCCTGTCTTCCCGACCATTTAATAATTAGATTTGGGGCCTTAGCTCAGCTGGGAGAGCGCCTGCTTTGCACGCAGGAGGTCAGCGGTTCGATCCCGCTAGGCTCCACCAAATGAAATATTTTACTTTTTTATGGCGGTGTAGCTCAGCTGGCTAGAGCGTACGGTTCATACCCGTGAGGTCGTGGGTTCGATTCCCTCCGCCGCTACCATTAACACATATGTATATTGGAGGAATACCCAAGTCCGGCTGAAGGGATCGGTCTTGAAAACCGACAGGGGTGTCAAAGCCCGCAGGGGTTCGAATCCCCTTTCCTCCTCCATATGTTTTTTTACTTCAATTACTTATTATCGCGGGGTGGAGCAGTCTGGTAGCTCGTCGGGCTCATAACCCGAAGGTCGCAGGTTCAAATCCTGTCCCCGCAACCAATTAAAGTTGACGATGCTACGTCGATTATTCTTCATAGCGAGGAAACACAGTAGTGCTGTAAAGTGCAACCAATATTGGTCCGGTAGTTCAGTTGGTTAGAATGCCTGCCTGTCACGCAGGAGGTCGCGGGTTCGAGTCCCGTCCGGACCGCCATTGATTGATATTTTTAAAAGAAACAAATTATTATTGTAATTTAAGTATCGTGTAAGAGGGTTTCGATAAGCGAGAAGGTCGAGGAAGCGACTAAGCGAACACCGGAGCGTATGAGAATACGTGAGGATGTGAGTGAGGGAGCTGACGAAGAGATTCGAAGCTTAGCGGAAGCCGTAAACTTGATTTAGCTCGGTAGCTCAGTTGGTAGAGCACGCCCGAAAAAGCTTCCCTGAATATACTTCAGCGTACTCATCGAGCTGCTTCTTGAATAATCATCCTGAGATGAGGACGATTTACAAATTGTCAAAGCTATAATACTTTAAAAGTCTTAGATTAAAATTAGTTACTTGAAAAGGTAATTTTCATCTTTTTTCAAATACACATTAATTATGGCTCGGTAGCTCAGTTGGTAGAGCAATGGACTGAAAATCCATGTGTCGGCGGTTCGATTCCGTCCCGAGCCACCTTTCATGTGGAGGGGTAGCGAAGTGGCTAAACGCGGCGGACTGTAAATCCGCTCCTTAGGGTTCGGCAGTTCGAATCTGCCCCCCTCCACCATTTAATATAATAGGGGCATAGTTTAACGGTAGAATAGAGGTCTCCAAAACCTTTGGTGTGGGTTCGATTCCTACTGCCCCTGCCAACGAAATAATGGCGGTTGTGGCGAAGTGGTTAACGCATCGGATTGTGGTTCCGACATTCGTGGGTTCGATTCCCATCAGCCGCCCCAATTAAGCAATTAGTTGAAAATAAAGGATTTTAATTAAACTTTATTTTTGTCAGAAATATTTCAAAATATCCTCTTGCTGGTTTCTCGCTAAAGATAATTTTAGTTGGAAACAGTAATATAAAGAGAGTAATTTTTATAGAGACACTGAGAATACTTAGTAGTCGACGATATTTCGCGATATTTCCTTTCAGAAATATCACAAAATATCCTCTTGCGGTGCAGTCTCATGTAGAATATTCAGGAAGTACTTTCATGCAGCATATTCAATGGGCTATAGCCAAGCGGTAAGGCATCGCACTTTGACTGCGACATGCGTTGGTTCGAATCCAGCTAGCCCAGCCATTTTAAGGCATCATAGCCAAGTGGTAAGGCCGAGGTCTGCAAAACCTCTATCCCCGGTTCAAATCCGGGTGGTGCCTCCAATCTATCTTTAATGCGGGTGTAGTTTAGTGGTAAAACCTCAGCCTTCCAAGCTGATGATGAGGGTTCGATTCCCTTCACCCGCTCCATTACATATTAAATTTCATAAATGGGCCTATAGCTCAGCTGGTTAGAGCGCACGCCTGATAAGCGTGAGGTCGATGGTTCGAGTCCATTTAGGCCCACCATGATTTTGTTCCGCAGTAGCTCAGTGGTAGAGCTATCGGCTGTTAACCGATCGGTCGCAGGTTCGAATCCTGCCTGCGGAGCCATTTTTATGGAGAAAACAAACAATAAACGAATATGCGCCTTTAGCTCAGCAGGATAGAGCAACGGCCTTCTAAGCCGTCGGTCAGAGGTTCGAATCCTCTAAGGCGCGTCTTTCAAAGGTCAGATTTGATTACGAAATGTGTATGTTTCATAATCAAATCTGACCTTTTTATGTAACTACAATTGTTTTAATCGTTGCTTGTGGGTAGCTCTCAGTTTGACAAAATATAATGCATATAAAAAGGAAACCCGCCGCGAACAAGACGAGTTTCCTTTATTTTATTACTGTCTATGTAAGTGTAGAGACAGGAGGATTCCGTGTTAGTTTACACGTTATGAAAGTATAAATTAGCAGCGAAGAAGTTTAATCGACGTAGTGATCATTTTTAAGTACAAAGTATAAGTGCAACTACGCATCACGCTTCACCTTTACAGGCTCGCCAATCGACGAGTTTTCTTTATAAAATCTCATTATTTCAGATACGGCTCTTTTGTAACCGCCTTTTTCTTGTAAGAGAGTTCCAAATTCAGAGCATTTTTGTTTATATTCTTTATTGTTTAATATTTTCAATAAAGATTGTTTCAGTTTCTCTGTATTGCATTCTTTTAAATGGATGCCACAACCTAAACGTTCAACTTGTTGTGAGATCATTTCTTGTTCTTGTTGTTGAGGATATAGGATTAAGGGAACTTTAAAATACAAACCTTCTTGGACACTGTTCATACCTCCATGTGTTACAAAGATGTCCACCTTTTGCAGCAGGTCTATTTGGTTCACATAATCATAAAGAATAAAGTTTTCGGGTATATAAGAAAAATCAGTTTCTTTCTTTTTTTTGCCTAAAGACATGATAAATGTTGCTTCGATATCTTTAAATGCTTGAAAACAATCTTCATAAAAATCCTTATTATCCCCAAATATACTTCCTAAAGAAATATAAACGATTGGTTTTTTACTTATAGGTAATGTTACTTTTTCTTCTTCGATGCGTTCCGATATAGAAGGGCCAACAAAACGATAAGTATGATCAAACACATGACAGTTTGGTGTAAATTCCGCAGCAGTATAGACAATATTTAATTTTTCTTTACTACTCAATGCATCTAAAAGAGGGGGTTTCTTCATATTGTACTTTTTGCATAAATTATTTTGGATAGATAATGCTTTAACTAAATGTTTTAAATCTCCTCTTGCAAATTGAAACACTAAATTTAAAAGCTCTTTTGGAATATTTAAAAATGATTCGTGAAATGGAAATGTTGTTGTGGAACAAATAGTAGGAATATTTTTGATTTGGCCTACATATTTCCCCCAAGTTGCTAAGGAATCATGAATAATATAGTCAGGTTCTTCTCTGTCTATTTCGTTTAATAAAAATTCCAACATTTTTTCAGTGCTTTCTATACAAACCCTAAAAACAATGGGGAAGTACTTCAGCTGTTCTTCTGTATAATTGGTATCTTCTAAACGATCGATGCTATAAGGCATATAAATAGCCCCTGTTTCTTCAATTTTTTCCTTTAAATGTGGAAAAGAGTAGTATAATACTTCTTCTCCTTGATTAATCAATTCTTCCACTAAAGCGAGAGTTGGATTTGTATGACCATGAGCGGGAATATTAAAAAATATAGCTTTACCCAAGAAAATTTCCCCTTTTATTTAATAAAGTAATTATTTCCATATTATATAGTTCAATTATACACATGATAACCAGGTACCTCGCACTATTTTGCTAAAGAAACTTACATACTCTTTAAGAAGAGATCATTATGCATATGAAATGAATGAACAGAAAATACTTATAATTGCAATGATTTCTCGAGGGGAGTTCTTGAATATATGCTGATGGAGCATTGGATTCTTGGAGCGATGTGGTTGTTTGCTTTGGGGAAAGTTTCATATGAAAAGTAAGGGGATTCCAAACTAAACCTGTTTTATTTTTGGAATCCCAATTTATTTTCCTTAAAAATAACACAATGAACTAATTGTCCACGGTTACAATCTTCATTCATTGCTGAATTATCAAAAAATTGTTGTATTTTAAAAATATATCGATTAAAATTTATCGTAATAGTTTAATTGAGTGGAGGTTTCATATGTTAGGAAATATAAGTCAAGAAATGTTAACGTTGCTTACCTATATAAGCCGCAAAAAAATTAAGCAGGAAGAACTATTTGCAACCCTTAATGATGAAATAGAGAATCTTAGTAGTTGTCTTAATGAAGCAATTGAAAAAGAATTTATTCATAAAGATGACGGGGAAGTCCTTTCCTTAACACATAGAGGCTTAAAAACCGCACTAAAGTTTTTTGATAAGCAGCCCCATTTAAGAGAAAAAATGAAGTCAAAATTCACAAAACGCAGAGGTATTATTCAGCTTGCGATTATACAGCTATTAAAAGAAGAACCCAGGCATGGCTACCAAGTGATGAAACAGTTAAAGGAGAGAAGCGGTGGTTACTATTCTCCGAGTGCAGGTACCGTTTATCCTGCTTTACAGGACCTGGTTGAAAAGGAACTGATTGAACTTAAAATGGATGGCGAGAAAAAAATATACTCATTAAATGAGGCAGGGTTAGCTTTTATAAATGAGTTAATTCATGAAGAAGACGAGACTTTCTGGCAGGAATGGACAATGCGATTGCGATGGAAGCAGTCTGAGGAAGCTTCACTCGTACGAGAAGAAATGGGTAAGCTTCAATTAGAATTTCATTATGCGATGAAAAAGGTACTATCTGAACCAGAGTTTGCAAACGATATTCTTTCTATTCTTCAGACTTGCAGAAACGAGTTAATCAATTGGTCCGAAAAACAGCAAAAAAGTAAAGGCGAGATGTGATGAAATCTATAAAAAAACTTATACCATATGCAAAGCCATACAAGCTCTTTGTGATCCTTGCTCCACTATTAATGGCTTTAGAGGTGACGATGGATTTATTACAGCCACTTCTTTTGCAAAAGATCATTGATTATGGAATTGCTGCGAATGATACATCGTACGTTATTCAAATGGGAACGTTTATGCTTGTTGCTGCGATTATTGGTTTAGCTGGTGGTATTGGTTGCACGATTTTTAGCACAAAATCAGCAATTAATATTGCCACAGATATTCGGCGGGATTTATTTAAAAAGGTCGAACATTTGTCAAGTGAGAATCGCGACAAAGTTGGTATTGGTAAACTGATCACTAATGTCACAAGTGATATCAATTCAGTTCAAACGGCGGTTATGATGACATTGCGTGTATTTGTAAGGGGGCCTCTTCTCTTTATTGGTAGTGTCACGATTGTATTTTTTCAAGCAAAAGAGCTATTTCCGATTTTAGTTGTCTTAATTCCAATTCTGCTCTTTTTCATCATCCTGCTTTCAAAAAAAGCGGGCATTTGGTTTAAACGTGTTCAAGAAGCATTAGATCAGCTAAATACAAAACTTCAGGAAAGTATTGCTGGGATTAGAGTTGTGAAAGCTTTTGTAAGAAAGGATTATGAAATAAATTTATTTCAAAAAGTGAATGTTTCACTAACAAATAAAACAAAAACCGCTGAACAAATTATTACGATACTTATGCCAGTCCTGCTTTTTGTCATAAATATTGGAATGGCTGTTGCACTCATTTTTGGCGTTTTTCCGATTGGAGGAAGCACAATTCAAGTTGGTGTTATTTTAGCTTTTATTAATTATCTAAATATTATTTTAATGGCGCTCACATCTAGTAGTATGGTTCTTATGCAACTGATGAGAGCACTGCCTTCAGCGGATCGTATTCAAGAAGTTTTGGAAATAAATACGCATATGAACCGAGCTGAAAGTACGATTGATGTGATGCCGATTATTGGAGATATTGAATTCCGAAATGTATCTTTTTCATATAGTAAAAATGGTGAGCATGTATTAAATTCAATCTCATTTTCTGCTAGACATGGTGAGAAAATTGGGATTATTGGTGCAACTGGAAGTGGTAAAACAACATTAGTTAAATTGTTTCCAAGATTATATGATGTGGATGATGGTGAGATTTTAATAGATGGAAAGAATAGTAAGAATATAAGCTTGAAACGTCTCCGTGCTTCTATTGGATATGTTACACAAAAACCATTTTTATTTTCAGGAAGTATAAGGTCCAACCTGATTTATGGTAAAGAAGATGCATCAGAATCAGAGATTCAATTGGCTAGTAAGAATGCTTGTGCAGAAGAGTTTATTGAGAAGCTTGAAGCTCGGTATGATTATTCCTTAACACAAGAAGCTACAAATTTATCCGGTGGGCAAAAACAACGATTATCTCTTGCAAGAGCATTTGTCCGAATGCCATCTATCCTTATTTTAGACGATGCAACATCGGCAGTTGACGCTCGTTCAGAAGCAACAATTCTTGAAGCTTTAAAGTCCTCTTATTCAGAGACTACGATTCTTATGGTTGCATCAAAAATTTCTTCCATTCTTGATGCAGATAAAATTCTTGTTATGGATGAAGGGAGTTTAGCGGGAGTAGGAACACATGCTGAATTATTGGAATCATGCTCTGTTTATCAGGAAATCTATCATACTCAAACACAGAATGGAGGTGTAATGGTTGAGTAATAGTATTACGAGAATGCAGCAATCAACTGGAGGACCAGGACCAAAAGGAAGGATACCGGGACCGGTTGCGAAAACAAAAGATCCTAAAGGTACATGGCGGAGAATTTGGTTGTACATGAAAAAACAAAAAGTGAGTTTGATCATTTCGGTCATTCTTGTTATTTTATCATCCATATTAAGTCTTCTTGGTCCATATTTTATTGGAGTCATTATTGACCATTACATTCTCCCGAAAGATGTATCCGGTACAATTCGAATGGTATGGTTGCTTGTCGGCATTTATTTTGCTACATCCATTATCACCTGGCTTCAAAGCTATGTAATGGTGGATATATCGTTAAAAACAATTAAAGTATTACGCGAAGATTTATTCGCAAAATTACAAACGCTCTCCTTACGTTTTTTTGATCAGCATAAACACGGTGAGTTAATGAGTCGATTTACAAACGATCTTGAGCAGTTAAATCAAGCACTTAGTCAGAGTGTGATCCAGTTTGTATCCTCATTGCTTACAATTATTGGTGTTACAATCGCTATGTTTTCCCTGAATTGGGTATTGGCCATTGTGTCATTTTTGATCATTCCAGTAATGCTCTATGTTACGAAAAAAATCGTAAGTGTTAGCCGTAAAAACTTTTCGCAAAGGCAAAAAGATGTTGGTGAATTGAATGGCTTTGTCGAAGAAACGATAAGTGGTGGAGAGGTTATCTCATTATTTAATAAAGAAGAGGATACTTTCAGCCGTTTCAATGAGGTAAATGAAAGGCTGCGTAGTTCTGCGATTAAAGCAGACATGTTTTCAGGAACACTTGGTCCATTTAATAACTTTTTAAGTAATATAGGGTTGGCTATCGTCATTGCAGTTGGAGCTTTAATGGCACTTAACGGACACACAACTATTGGGATTATTGCGTCCTTTGTTACGTATTCCAGACAGTTTACAAGACCCATTAATCAGTTATCAACTTTGCTCAACTCAATTCAAGCTGCATTAGCCGGGGCGGAGCGTGTTTTTGAAACGATGGATGAGGTCCCTGATTTAAATGACAAAAGAGATGCAGTTCAGGTTAATTCGTTAAAGGGAGAAGTACTATTTAAAAATGTTGACTTCCAATATGACGAAAACAAACCTATTTTAAAAGATATTCATTTTTCTGCAAAACCTGGAGAAATGATTGCTTTTATTGGGCCAACTGGCTCTGGTAAAACAACAATAATTAATTTGCTTATGAGGTTTTATGATATACAATCTGGTGAGATTTTGCTAGACGGTAGAAATTTAAAGGATTATAAACTTCGAGATTTACGGAAAAGAATCGGTATTGTTCTTCAAGATCCTTATTTATTTTCTGGAACGATTATGGAAAATATACGGTACGGCCGTCTTGATGCAACTGAAGAAGAAGTAATCAAAGCGGCAAAAACGGCGTCTGCACATGGATTTATTAAGCACTTGCCTAAACAGTATCAAACGTTGATAACGTCCGGTGGTCAAAATATAAGCCAAGGTCAAAAACAGCTTCTTTCCATTGCGAGAGCCATATTAGCAAATCCTGATATGTTAATTTTAGATGAGGCAACGTCAAATATAGATACAAAAACTGAAATTGATATTCAAAGAGGAATTCGAAACTTAATTAAAGGAAAAACCAGCTTTGTTATTGCTCATCGGTTAAAAACGATTGAGCAAGCTGATCAAATCATTGTTATCCAAGATGGTGAGGTCATAGAAAGCGGAAATCATAATGAATTGCTTAATCAGCGTGGTTTTTACTTTGAGTTGTATTCCAAGCAAATGACTATTTAACTAATAGAAAGGATGAAGAAAATGTTTGTAAACACAGCAACATTTGAAATCGAAAAAGCATATGAAGAAAGATTAGTAAAGAAAAGAGAACAAGACAAAGAAAAATTGGCTGAAGCGAAAGGGCTAATTTCATTTGAATGCTGGAAAAGAGAAAACTCTGAGACCATAGAATTTGTTTATGTCTCAAAATGGGAATCTCAAGAAGACTTTAAAGCATGGATTTCAAGAGAAGATCATGTAAATGAACATAAGGAAATGAATAAAAAAAGAAGAGAAAATCCTAAGCAAGAACAAGTGAAAATGAAGAAAACACTAAGAGCGTATGAACTTTATGATTCTTCAGAAGAATAATTGGTGATTTTCCTATTTATAAATGTGTTTAATAAAAACGATAAAAGCACAATATCTAATCAAGTATAGATATGTGCTTTTTTACTTCTATTAGTCCACATATTAACTGAATCACTAAACCGATTTATCTTGTAACATAACAGGTAGGGGCATGGAGCGAGATTTCATTTCTTCCAGCAATATTTGCATAAAGTCCTCTGATACATTTAATTTAAGTGCATCTATGTAGGCCTTATAAAGTGTTAAGTTTGAGATAAGTTTGAGAGTGGTAGATTTTCGCATAGTTTAATTAACTCCTTGTAAAATAATAAACCTTAATGAATATATTAACCAAAATGGTTTTAAATGATAAGGCTTTCGACGATCAATCCTACAATTAGACAAAAAAAGTAAAGAATAAGTGAAATGAGGTAAAAAAATAAGGGAAATTAATTGGTGAAGTTTGCAAAAAAATATTGTTTAGGAATTTGTTTGGAGCTTTTTATTAGCCGATAAAGTGGAATAGTAAAACAAACTAGGTTCTTCTGAAGAAATAATTAGTGGGTACGGATAATCTGATTATTCGTAATCAATAATATCATCGATTTCATTTACTTCAAGAGAAATGACTGATTTAGTATCCACGTTGTAAAATATAAGTTGAGAGCGATCTTCTGATAAGTGGACAATTCGACCAGAGAAATCTTTCCTTCCAACTTTTCTTTTTGTGAAAATTACACGAAGAAGTGTATTGCTTTGTCGCCAAATTTCAGCTTGGGCAAAGAAGCGTTCCATAGTAAACCTCCTTTATTTTATTCTGCTGGAAAGTAAAAAATTGTAACTAAGTCTCGCCATTAATATTGGCGATAAGCCAAGTTTTTGTAATCACATTAAAAATAGAAGAGCCAAATGTATGTAATAGCTATCATTTTACTTGTTGAAGTCGGAGAATTTGCTAAATGTAATTTTTCCCATCTTGTGATAAAAAAAGTCATTTTATTTTAACAGGAGGAGATTTTTGAGGAAAGTAGAGTTAAAATCCTTGAAGAAAAATTCATTTTAAATAAAAACTCCACCCTTCCGAAGTGTGGAAAGGTGGTAACAATTTTATACCTTTTGTTCTTTAGAATAAAAGAGTCGGAAGATGATGTCCTGGTTATAGTTTCCAAAACCAGAACCGAAAAGTGTAACTCCACCGACATGTTCTGCATCTTTTTCAACTGCAATTTTGAATGTCCATTGTTTATTGCGAATTCCTACATCCTCAATCGTCACATCTGATATTTTATTACCATCGATATAAGTTCCGTTAGGAGTAATACGGAGGTATTTTAATAGCCCGTATTGGTTAATAATACTTGGCCACCAGGAAGGAGTATATTTTCCTTTATTATCTCCAAAGTCCCCAGGACTGGTCCAGATACCTAAAAATACATTATTCAAGTAAAATGAAATGTCAGATGGCCAATTGTTATTTGTGTCAGGTGCTTCTGATGATAATTCCATTGTAATTTCCAACTCTTCTGGACGGTTGCTAGCTAACAGAAAGTTAGGGATTTTATATTCAATATAGCCCTGACCAAACCAGAGAATTTTCGCGTTGAAACGATCCTGATCAAGGAAATAACGGGGCTCATCAAATTCTCCAATTATTTTTTCTCTCGTTGCTAAACCGCAAGTGGGTTCGATTTGAAAGTCAGTATAATGACCCACTGATACATCTGTTTGATGGAATTCTCTAATTTGACTAAGTGCTGCCGGAAAATTTATTTCGATTTGATCAACATCAAGTACACATAATTTTTGTAATCCAGCTTTCCCTGGAACCATATCAGTTCTGATAATACCTGCTTTTTCCAGCTTTTTAACATGCATGGTCATAATTGCACTGCTTAATTCGGCAGCTTCCGCTAATTCTTTAATATTCATTGGTCGTTGTGATAATAATTGGATAATTTTTAAACGCACCGTGCTTGCTAAAGCTTCATATATAGATAAATATTCTTCTGTTGTTTGAATTTTCAAGGCCTTGTCCCCCAATTTATAACCTCAAGTCTATATATAATATATATGTTTGTTAATTAATATACAAGTGTGTTAATTATTTGGATGAACTATGTATATAGATCGTAAGAACTTATATAAAAAAATGTTGGTATAAAGAAATAGAATAGGTTCATTTATAAATCTATGATTATTATGTAATTAAATTTTCAGAAAAAGATTGACAGCTATATAGGTAATAAATATACTAATCATTAATAATGAAAATATTAATTAGTATATAAAATTATTAACGTTATTATTGAGCAGAATGGACTTTTACAATAATTAGATAAGATGAAGGTTATTATTTAAGTATGCATATATTCAAATTAATATTTTTGTAAGCGCTTATCATCTATTTCAAATAAGAGAACCTAATAATTCGAAAATCCTGTCTCGAAAAATAAATTGACTAATAGTGTAGGAGTGGATGAAATGAGTAATTCAATTACATTTGCATGTGAAAGATTTAATATAAACGGGAATGAACTGTCATTCGAAATGCCATCTATGTCAGTTCTATTAAGTGCAGTTTCATGATAGAAAATGAAACAAAAAGAAACTGTAAAGGCTGTTTTCAAGTGGAACGAAGATCAAAATTACAAATTTCTAAGATTGTTCAAGAGCAATTACAGCTAGAAATTGATCTAGTGAATGAATCGCTTTTTCAAAAGAGAATGGACATCTGCTTAAGTTGTCCTTCTCTCTCAACTGAAACAACATGCTTACATTGTGGGTGCTATGTAGAGTTTCGTACAAAACTATCATACAAACAATGTCCACATCCAAATGGGCCAAAATGGTAAACAACAGTAGAGTATCCTGCTGAAGGAATATTAAAGGAGAAAAAAGTTTTAATTATAGTAATAGCTCCAGTGCACAAACTCTCTAGGGTCAAGTCAATTTGGAATTGAAGGCAAACAACTTTTTCTGTATCCAAATCTTCTTATTTGTCCTGGGTAAAAAGGTCACGATTTATGTAAACGGGAAAGAAACTTTTAAAGGAACATATTTCCCGAATGTTTTTACAACAGCAAATGGAACATTTAGTTTAGGTGTCAATTGGTGGGATAAGCCATACAAAGGCCCTATAGATGAACTACGAATATATCGAGGCTCAATAGCTGCAGAAGACATATTTGAACTAGCGCAAACAAAATAGGTCGTCATTTAGAAAGGGAGGCTACGTTATGTGTAGCCTCTTTTTTAATATATCATAGTAATAAAGCTTATATAAGGAAAACCTATACCTAAAAAATATGAGGTGATCATCTTGAAAGTAGAAGGAGTCATTATTTCAGGGGAGTTTGATGATATAATGAATGAATTTTCATTGACAAAGGTAAAACAATTTCCTACAGAATCCACATTAAGGCAAAATCAATTGAAGCTTCTATATGATTATTTAGAGAAACACAAACAGGATGAAGGCGGACAGTTTGTCACATTATATGATCAGTTGCCAGTACACTTAGGTCAGGGTGAAATTTATCAATTACTAAATGATTTAAAAAAGGTTAAAGAGCTTTATCATTGAAAAACACACTTATGAATAATGAACATAGTTAAGAAATTAACTCCAAAACCACAGTAATTTATTGTGGTTTTTCTATTGAAATATCCCTCTTAAGCTTGTAAAATCCCATAGTATACTTTTGTACACTTAGTGAAAAGAAAGTGTGTACTTGTGTAGTTTAGATAAATATCGAATAATGTGTGTAGTGTATTAAATTTATCACGAGTCAGATCTCGTTTTATATAAAATATAATAGAAAGAGGAATGTACATGAATCTTAGAGTTTCCGCCGTCCAGTATCATCTTCATACAATTAAATCCTTTGATGAGTTTGCTAGTCAAGTTGAGCACTATATAAAAACAGCCGAAGAGTTCGGATCAGATTTTATTGTGTTTCCGGAATTTTTTACAACCCAGTTGTTATCAATCGGAGACGAAAATGGGAAAGCATTGCCGATACATCGCCTTCCTGATTTTACAGATCAATATCGTGATCTATTTGTTGAACATGCAATGAGAACAGGGATGCATATTATTGCAGGAACACATGTAATAGAAAAAGAAGGTAAGTTATATAATGTAGCTCATATGTTTTATCCTGATGGCAGAATTGCAGAGCAAGCAAAACTTCATATTACACCAACAGAGGTAGACGAGTGGAATATGAGTGCTGGTGACAGCCTGCAGGTTTTTGTAACAGATAAGGGAACAGTTGCGATGCTAACTTGCTATGATATTGAATTTCCTGAGATAGTGAGAATGGCTAAGGCAAAAGGTGCTGATGTAATCTTTTGTCCATCATGTACAGATGATCGCCATGGTTTTCACAGAGTCCGTTATACAAGTCATGCTAGAGCAATCGAAAATCAGGTGTATGTTGTCACAACGGGAACAGTTGGTTCACTTCAAACAGTTGATTTTATGAGAGGAAACTTTGGGCAAGCAGCGGTTATTACACCAAATGATGTACCATTCCCGCCGAAGGGAATTATGGTACAAGGGGAAATTAATCAAGACATGATCGTAACTGCTGACTTAAATTTGGAGCTTTTATATAAAGTGCGTCTTAATGGTTCAGTGACAACATGGAGAGACAGAAGAACAGATCTTTATCCAGATTGGGAGCCTGAAAAACAAACGTATTAACAGGAGGTTTTTATGTATCGAAAAGAATTTTATGTATTCGATCAAGACAAACCAGTAAAAGCCGTTATTCGTAATTATAAAAAAGAAGATTTTAATAAGTTAATTCAAATTCAAAGTGAAAGCTTCCCACCTCCTTTCCCGGCTGAATTATGGTGGAATGAAAAGCAACTCGAAAATCATGTTACACTCTTTCCGGAAGGTGCGTTATGTATTGAAATCAATGGGGAGATGGCAGGCTCAATGACTGGATTAATTGTAGACTTTAATCCTGAGCATCCGAATCATACGTGGGAAGAGATAACAGATGGCGGGTATATTCGTCATCATGACCCGAATGGAAATACCCTTTATGTTGTTGATATTTGTGTAAGACCTTCATTTCGAAAATTTGGTCTTGGAAAATGGTTAATGCTTTCAATGTATGATGTTGTTATCCACTTAAATATAGACCGACTTTTAGGAGGAGGTCGTATGCCGGGATATCATAAAAAAGCAGATAATATGACAGCAGAGCAATATGTAGAAGCAGTTGTAAATGGGACTGTCAAAGACCCTGTTCTTACGTTTCTGCTTCGCTGCAGCCGAACACCAATTGGGATTATTCCTAATTACTTGGAAGATGAAGAATCGTGCCATTTTGCAGCATTAATGGAATGGAAAAATCCGTTTCGAAATGAAAAATAATAAATGAGGTGAATGAAGATGGATTATCATCGTATTACGAATATTGCAGATCCCCTATTTACACAAATGCATCAGCTTATGCAAGAGATTTTTCCTCCTGAGGAAGTGTTGGAATTTAATCTTTGGAAAGAGCCTCTAGAAGATCCGGGAATCCGTGTTTTTGTTGCTGTGCATGAAGGGAAAGTTGTAGGTGCAACAGAATATCGTTATTACGAAGATTTCAATGTGGCAATGACCGATTTTACGATCATTGGTAAGCCTGGTTTAGGAATCGGACCATTTCTTGCAAATAATAGGGCACAAGATTTACAAGAGTTGGCTGCTGCAAATGGCAAAGATCTATCAGGAATGTTTGCTGAAATTTATGACCCTTACCGTGTTGAACATCATGAATTCGGTGGTGTAAAACCAATGGATCCATATGTTCGTCGTGAAGTTTTGGCACATCTGGGTTACAAAAAAATTAACTTCGACTATGTTCACCCTTCATGGAATAATGATGGTGAGGCAGTGACAGGCCTAGATTTATGCTTCCTGCCTATGAGCGAAAATAAATCAACAATATTGGCAGAATTAGTGGTCCAATTTTTAAAACGCTATTATTCAGTTTTACCTAACAAACCTAAAATGTGGTTAGAAATGATTGCTGAAATTGAAGGGAAAGATCAACTATCACTTTTAAACATTTAAATAACATAACGATTAGTCAGTCAAAAACCTCGCTTCTAAAAAAATGCGAGGTTTTTGTTTTCCTAATTATGCAAAAATACTTAAGGATAATGTAAAGTTGGTACATATATTGACATTATAACTTCCATATCCATTAATTAACTGTTTTCAGAAATTGGGATAGGTTCATTTGTCCGTCTATCAAGAGTGAAAGTATTGTTTATTTTTATGGTTAAGGCTTTGCTTTTGTATGGATTTAAGGATGTAAAGGAAGAATATACTGGAAGGAAAGACGTATTCAAAAAAATAACACCTTTAAGGGCTGATTACATCTCTTTTTTCAATTCATAATGTTAACACTTCTCACTTCACATGAACTACAATGAAAGATACATGTTTACATATAAATAAATAGAAACTAAAGATAACAATGTGAAAAGGAGTACGTTCATGAGTGATTTACTAGAAGAATATTATAGACTAGCCATTGACCGAACGAAGTCAAAGGTTTTGGAGGATATAGATCGATTTTTTGAAGGAAAAGATAATCTGCCAACGTATGAACAATATGTAAGAGAACGAGGAGAATATATTGATCAAATTTTTCTCAATTCCTGGTTAAATGCAGCGACAAGTCATGTCTCCAACACCGTAAAAAGAGAATTTTTACTTGAAAAGGATTATGATCTTGAAGGAGTTAGTAAAAAGCTGGTCAACCAAATGTTTCGAAATGAAATACGAAACGTAACTCCTTTTAAAGTTCTGGACTGGCTTGATGAGCTTTTTTTGCAAAAAGAAGATGTATGGAATGAAAAATATAATAAGGCAAAGGAATTATATGATGCACGGGTTAAGATGCAGCAACATCGTGAGAAAACGCGAAAACTTATGCAGAAATTTGAGTTTTATATGGAAGAATTGCTTGGGGAGCAATATGAGGATCTCTATTTATATATACGCTACTTAATCGGTTCACATCTTGCAATTGAGATTGAACAACAAGGTGTTGTCCTACCTGCTGAAGATATGACATTTTCGGCTTATCTATATGATGAATCTCATTTTGCTTATAACAGATATCAATATGAAGAAGATATGACCGAGATGTATGAAAGATTAATCTCTGGATATTTATTTGATTTTGGTCCTAATTGGATAAAGGAACGGCTTTCACCTCATCTTTTCGATGAATATCGAGAAACGTTTCACGAAGAATTGCCAGATAGCTTTATAAAAGAAATCGCATATGATTTATTCTTGGATCTTGCTAATGAATTTTTTGCAGAATTACTTGAGGAATTTGTCACAGATTTAATGAAACTAATTGATAACCCGTTTGATCTTGAAACACATCAAAAGATTTATGAAACAGATCTTGCTGAAAGAGAACGGAAAGTCGTTGCAGAGCTTGAGGAGATCAAGCGTCGCAAAGAAGAGGAGGCCCGAATGGTCGAGGATATATTCGGGAGAGAATATAATCCTCCAGGTGGCAGAAATATTCAATATGTATTACATGTTGGCGAAACGAATACAGGTAAAACCTTTCAGGCAATTCAACGTATGAAAGATGCAAGTAGTGGTATTTACTTAGCCCCACTTCGACTGCTTGCACTGGAGATTTACGAAAAGCTGAATCATGAAGGTGTGCCTTGCTCCTTAAAAACAGGAGAAGAAGAAAAACTTGTAGCAGGTGCTCAGCATATTGCGTGTACTGTTGAAATGTTTTATGAAAAAGACTTTTATGAGGTTGTGGTCATTGATGAATCTCAAATGATTGCAGATAAAGATAGAGGCTTCTCTTGGTATAAAGCAATAACAAAAGCAAATACAAAAGAAGTGCATATCATTTGCAGCTTTAATGCTAGACAGATGATATTGCAGCTGCTTGGTGATTCAAATATTACAATTTATGAATATTTTAGAGATGTTCCATTAGAAGTGGAACCTCAGTTGTTTCGTTTAAATCAAACTCGAAAGGGAGATGCACTCGTTTGTTTCTCGAGAAAACGGGTTCTTGAAACAGCAGCAGAGCTACAAAGAACTGGTCGTAAAGTGAGTATGATTTATGGAAGTATGCCGCCTGAAACACGAAAAAAACAGATGGAACGGTTTATTGAAGGGGAAGCAACTGTCATTGTTGCAACAGATGCTATTGGAATGGGGTTAAATTTACCAATTAGAAGAATAGTTTTCTTGGAAAATGATAAATTTGATGGAACAAGAAGAAGATGGTTAACTTCACAAGAAGTGAAACAAATCGCGGGCAGGGCTGGTCGAAGAGGACTATATAATATCGGTAAAGTTGCATTTGTGCATAATCCTAAATCAATGGCAAGAATTCTTGATCAAGAAGATGAGCCGCTTCAAGGGTTTGCAATTGCGCCTACAACTGGAGTCCTTGAGAGATTTCAGAAATATTCTCGTAAACTTGGACTATTTTTCTATTTATGGGAACAGTTTAAAAGTCCCAAAGGTACGAAAAAGGCATCGTTAGCTGAAGAAAAGCTTTTGTATGAAATGATTGAAGATACGATGATTGAAGCCAAGCTCTCAATGGCTGATTTATACGGATTTTTGCATCTGCCATTTTCAACAAATGAACCAACCTTACGAAATCAATGGAAGCAAAAGCTTGAGTCAATTGTTGAAGGATATGAATTACCTGACCCGCTAATTAAGGAAGCTGGACTTGAGGAACTTGAATTATCATATAAGTCGGTTGGTCTCCACCTATTATTTTTATATAAATTAGGACGAAATACAGAAGCACATTATTGGGAAAGAATACGAGAAGAAATAAGTGACAAAATTCATGAACAGCTAAAATCGGGTGTGCAGATAACAAGAAAAGCCTGCAAAGTATGTGGAAAAACATTAGCAAATAAATTTAAATTTGATGTTTGTAATGAGTGCCATTTTGAGAGACAGAAAAAGAAAGAAAAAAAGAAGTTAAAGTATTAATAATATCAAAAAAGTTAAGCTCACCAGTCAATTGATCAATGTGCTTAACTTTTTTATCATTTATTTAATGTCAATTTTTCCACTTGAAACATCAAGATTGACATTATGCTTTCCGGAGCCGGATACACCATAAATATTATTTTTATCTTTTTGAAGATCTTTTAACGCAAGATTTGATGAAATGATTCCGCTGCCAGCTTCTCCACGGAGAGTATAGTCCGCATCTTCCGGTAAATCTATAGTCCCAAATCCGGAATTTAACTCAATGTCAATAGAATCAGTTACCTTTTCCATTTGTAAATCGATTTTTCCTGAAGATAAATCAGCATTAACCTTACCGGTATGATCCTTAATTGTTAGATTTCCAGAACTCATATCAAATGTACTTTCTTCAGTTGCTAAGGACGAAATCGTGACATTGCCTGATGAGCCATCAAGCATAAAGTTTTTAGCCGTTAATTGACTAAGTTTTACATTTCCAGAGCTCATGTCAACTTTCAGCTCTTCAAGGTCCATTGACTTACCATCAAATACGATATTACCTGATCCACTATCGATCATCATTTCTTGTTGGAAATCGTTTGGAATGTAGATGGTGACTTCCCTTTTATTGAAAAAAGAGAATACGTTAAACCAGCGTTTCGTTTCAGATTCAACAAGAATCGTATCCCCGTTATTCTCTACATGAACTTTCCCTTTCCCTTTTAATTCGGCACGAACTTCATCAGTATTCTCAGTAATAATAGTTGTACTTGCACCTGAAACATGTAGTTCAATTTTCTCTGTGTTGCTCGTGACTTCAGCAGAGGACTTGTTTTGGCCAAATTCAAACCATGAAGTATTCGTTTTGATAATTAAAAAGATACCACCAATAAAAAATAACAGTAATAAAAGTTTTTTCATTATGAACCCTTCCTTCTTTGTCGCCAATAGCGTTCAATTGATCTTACCTTTATCTTAAAGAAAAAGAAGGATTGGAACAATGAACTCAAGCTTTATTTTATCTAAGGCTTGAGACTTACAAGAAGGTGGGAATTTAAAGGCAGGGCAGTTATTAAAAACTGCCCTTAGGTATAAAACCTAATCTTTTAATTTTTTAACATCGTTAATATTTTCTTCTTCAGCTATTTCCGTTCCGTACGCCAGGTTTGTATTAAAAACAGGTTTTCTTGTGTTTATATAAGATGTTTTTTCTTCTCGATCTTCGACAAAAAGGTGAAGGATCATTTCTGCAGCTGTGATGATACTAGCAGAGATAATACTTCCCCATGCTATTTGGAGATAGCTCTCGAATAAAATACTTCCAAAAATCCAAACACTTAAGTAACTAAGTAAAAAATCAGCAATAGCAGCTGCGCGTCTCCCTAATTGTGGTAAAATAACCAATTCCCCTACCACATATGATACAGAAGTAACGAATAAACTAAACGATAAAATATCGACAATGTTTGCATCGAAAAAAAGATCAAGGCCTATACCAAATGCGATGAGACAGGATATGAACTTTATAATAAGTAGAGTTATTTGCTTCATGTTTTATTCCCTCCTTAAAATTAGTTTTCATCAATTAACACATGATCATACAGGGGAATATTGAAAGATGAAAACATAAAGTGTATCTTTACCTATATTTACTAAAAGTTAAAATTTACTTTAAACATAATATTCGATGGGAAGAACAAAACAAAATGAAATAGCGATAAAAAATAATTGTAAGCGTTTTTTATTTCTGATAAGCTTTAACTAAAGATATGATTTTTTAGTAATTAATTTAGTTAATATTATATTATTTACTAAAAATTTAATTAAAATGATAATCAAGATGATGGAGTTCATTAGTTGTAAAATCTTGCTATTTCACAGTGAATAACAAGATTACAAATATATACAATAAAGAAGGGATGAGGAGAATGTCTAAAATAACTTTTATGGGTGCTGGCAGTACAGTCTTCGCAAAAAATGTATTAGGAGATTGCATGTTTGTTCCTGCTTTAGCGGGGTTTGAATTTGCCTTATTTGATATTGATGAACAACGATTAAAAGATTCCGAGAATATGCTGAATAATCTAAAACAAAATTACAATAGTAACATCACAATCAAATCATATACTGATCGAAAGGAAGCGTTAAGCGGTGCAAGGTATGTCATTAATGCTATTCAAGTAGGAGGGTACAAGCCAAGTACGGTAATTGATTTTGAAATTCCGAAGAAATATGGTTTACGTCAAACAATCGCAGATACGATTGGCATTGGAGGCATTTTTAGATCATTACGGACAATACCTGTCATGCTGGATTTTGCAAAAGATATGGAAGAAGTTTGTCCAGATGCTTTATTTTTAAACTATACAAATCCAATGGCTGCGTTAACTGGAGCAATGCTTCGCTATACAAACATTAAAACAGTTGGACTCTGTCACAGTGTACAAATATGTACCGAGCATCTATTTAAGGATTTAGGGATGGATCATGAAGGAATCGAAGAAAAAATAGCCGGTATTAATCATATGGCATGGTTGCTTGAGGTTAAGCGTGATGGAAAGGATCTCTATCCGGAAATTAAACGTCGTGCAAAAGAGAGACAAAATACAAAACATCATGATATGGTGCGTTATGAATTGATGGATAAGTTTGGTTACTATGTGACAGAATCTTCCGAGCATAATGCCGAATATCACCCATACTTTATTAAAAGTAAGTACCCGGAATTAATTGATCGTTTCAATATTCCGTTAGATGAGTATCCACGCCGTTGTGTAGAGCAAATCGAAAGATGGGAAACAATGAGAGAAGATATGGTGAACAATAGCCAGCTTTCTCATACTCGTTCACATGAATACGGGTCACGTATTATTGAGGCGATGGAGACGAACGTTCCATTTAAATTTGGAGGGAACGTCCTAAATACAGGCCGTCTTATCAGCAATTTACCTGAAAATGCATGTGTTGAAGTCCCCTGTGTCGTTGATCGTAGTGGTATTGCGCCAACCTATATTGGTGACCTTCCAGAACAATTAGCAGCTCTTAACAGAACCAATATTAATACACAACTCTTAACGATAGAAGCAGCGATGACAGGGAAAAGGGAAGCGGTATATCAGGCAGCCCTCCTTGATCCGCATACTGCAGCCGAGTTATCTATGGATGATATAATCTCTATGTGTGATGATTTAATTGAAGCTCATGGTGAATGGTTGCCACAGTTTGCACATCAAAAGCAAGTTTTGAGATAATAAAGATAGCGACTAATCTAAATTGAGTAGATTAGTCGCTTTAAAACATTTCGTAGAATGTAATAAGAGGAGTTGATTTTATGATTAATGTAGAAAGCATTCATCATGTAAGTCTTTCTGTAACAGATTTACAAAAAGCTAAACACTTTTACGGTACACTTTTAGGATTTAAGGAATTAAAAAGACCACCTTTTGACTTTCCAGGGGCTTGGTATCAAATCGGGGATCAGCAGTTGCATTTAATTGTTCATCATAACGCCAAAACACTTCGAAATAGTCATAAAATTAATTCAAGAGAAGGACATTTTGCCGTAAGGGTCAAGGATTATATGGAAACTTTACGTTATTTAAAAGAAATAGGGTTAGACATTCAAGAGAAACCGAATAGTACAAGCGGATTTGCACAAATTTTTTGCATGGATCCTGATTGTAATTTAATTGAATTTAATGTGGATCAAGAAACACTGAAAGAAAGTTAATTTTATGATTTCAAGGTAATTCCTCCGTTTTGCAATTAAGAAAAAGTTAGCTATACATATACATAAGCAATCGTTCGAAAATGTCAGTAGAGTGTTCTTAAAGAGTACCTTTCATTATGAAAGAGGAGAAGATTAACTTCAAAAATAAAATCATCCCAATAAGTGATGGATAATTTCTAGATATTTCTCCTCTATTCTTATGTGTGCCAATCTACTCATACTATTAAAATAAGTCTGAGCCATTTCTATCAAAATTGAAAATTTCCAATATTTCCATTTTAATAGTTTCCGAAATTTAGTATATATAAAGTA
The DNA here is from genome assembly GCF_903166545.1 of Metabacillus schmidteae. Classification (NCBI taxonomy): domain Bacteria; kingdom Bacillati; phylum Bacillota; class Bacilli; order Caryophanales; family Bacillaceae; genus Metabacillus; species Metabacillus schmidteae. Next base: position 1,982,791 of record NZ_CAESCH010000001.1, read on the forward strand.
GGTCAGTTTTTAATTTCACTAAATGAGGAGGAATAAAATGGCTCAAACACCACAGGTTAAATTAGTTCCTTTTACTATCAATTCAATTGTGGATCAAACAAATGAAACTCCGAAGGGCGTTAGCTTAATTCAGGCTCCTGAGATTTGGGAAGAAAGCAGCCAAGGAGAAGGTATTGTAGTTGCTGTCATTGATACTGGTGTTGATATAGACCATCCCGATCTTAAGAACCAAATTATTGGTGGGCGAAATTTTACAACTGATTTTAATGGCGATCCAGACATGTTTGAAGACAATAATGGTCATGGTACACATGTTTCTGGTACAATTGCTGCTTCTTTAAATGATGATGGTGTTGTAGGAGTAGCGCCAATGGCTAAAATTCTAAGTCTAAAAGTGTTATCTGGTGAAGGATCGGGTAATTATGAGTGGATAATAAATGCGATTAACTATGCTGTTGATTGGCGAGGGCCTCAAAATCAACGAGTTCGGGTTATTTCTATGTCACTGGGTGGACCGGAAGATGTCCCTGAGCTTCACAAAGCGATAAAAAATGCAGTAGATCACGGTATATCTGTCGTTGTTGCGGCAGGAAATGAAGGAGACGATAGAGAAGATACGTTTGAGCATTCTTATCCCGGCAGTTATAACGAGGTCATTCAGGTAGGTGCAGTAGATCATAATTTAGAGCTTGCACCGTTTACAAATACAAATTCAGAAGTAGATTTAGTGGCACCTGGTGTTGATGTCGTTTCAACATTCCCGGATAATAAATATGCCTCTTTATCAGGTACTTCAATGGCTACCCCTCATGTAGCAGGTGCCATCGCTTTACTTATTAATCTAAGTGAAAAAGAGTTTAATCGTGCTTTAATAGAATCAGAAATCTATGCCCAGCTCGTTAGAAGAACATTGCCATTAGGCTACAGAAAAAGCTCTGAAGGAAATGGTTTCCTTGTTCTTAACTTAGTAGATAAAATTTATGAAATTATCAATGCAGCACGATTGAATACACCTTTACAACGGAAGTAAATAATGTACTATCACTAAGCCCGCATAATAGAGGAACTTACCAATCTCTAAAAGTGCGGGTTCTTTACTTAGGCTGTTTTCTCATAATTGTGGCCTTTAACCTTTGTAAAAGGCCACAATTATGAGACAGCCCTTTTTAAAAAGGGAGGGAGAAATCATGGATTATGTAAACCAAAAATTATCACACCAAGAAGCAGATTTAGACTCTGTGTTAGTTGAAGTAAAACATAATAAAATAAGAATTAAAAAAGAAGAAGAGTATTACAATAAAGAAGAGGATCAAAAAATCATCGACCTCTATTATCGAGATATCTCTTTTCAAAACACAAATAAAAAAGAAATGTTTATGCAAATAAGTGAATTGATTACAAACACTCACGAAATTCACCTTCCATACAATTCAACTACTAGAAACTATTTATACTCATGGGCAGACTTACAAATGGATGGAACGTTAAAGAGCATCTATTCTGGAAAAGATAAGGATCCAGAGCAGCTTATAAAAGAGGACTATAAGGCTGAATGGAATAGAGAGGAAGCATATAGTAAGCTATTAAAAATGTCTTCAGGAAATGAAGCTGACATACAGGATACAATCAAGGCCATTGATAAGGAAAATATGTATAATTGTGAGCATGTTGTACCACAATCCTGGTTTGAAAAAGATAACCCTATGCGAGGGGATTTACACCATTTATTTACATGTGAGAAAACATGCAACTCGATAAGATCTAATTATCCATATTATGATTTTACCGACTATTCTCCAGAATTTGAGTTAAAAGGAATAAAATCTGAATGTGGAAAACATGAGGAACAAAAGTTTGAACCTGAAAGTGGAAAAGGGGAAGTAGCACGAGCAACATTATATTTCTTATTGAGATACCCGAATGAAATCAATCGCTATGAACAAAAAGATATTAAATTGCTGCTAAAATGGCATCATGAGTTTCATGTAACAACTCATGAAAAGCATCGTAACAAAGCTATATTTGAAAAGCAGAAGAATAGGAATCCATTAATAGACTTTCCTGAAATTGCCGATAAAATTGATTTTGCTTTGGGATTAAAGTGAATATTTAAGAAATATTGACAAGATGACAGATATATATAGCCAAATAACCTTGTGCAACTAAGCACAAGGTTATTTAAATGGATTATTATTCATTAAATGGTGAACCAGTTGAACTATGCTGGTTAATCCATTCAAGGGATGTTGCTGAAACAGCTTGCCAATCAGGAATTTGTGTTTTATTTTGTTCAACCCAACTCATACAGTATTGGGAATCTATATTATTCTGTTGGCATTGCTCTAGAAAGTCTCTAATGGTTGATTCTGTACAATTTTGCCAGCTCCCACATGTGCTTTTGAAGAGATTTTCCATTTTTATTTGCAGGTTTTGTTCATTATCAGTAAACATCAACATTCTCCTTTAAATAATTAATATAGTAAACAAATTGGAACTTCCCAAAAGACAGTTTGTCCAAAGTTACATTATTTATTACAGTAAATGTAAGTGCATGTCATTATATATGAGGTGTGCTTTTTTTCTAGGAAATATTTGCACTTAGTTTATTCAGTAGATAAAGTGAATCGAGGTATGATAAAGTAAGTAAGTAGGATTTTACTATTTTTATCTTATTCTCTAAAGTTGGGATGGGGTTGAATGTGGATTAGATTAGGTAGATACAATACTTTACGTAATCAAATATTACTAGTTTTTATAACAGTGATGACGATTGTTTTATGTTTTGTTGGAATTATGACTTATTTTATTGTTTCAAAAATATTACAAGATAATGCTGAAAAACAAATACAGCAGACTGCAGTCGAAGCAAACGGAAGGATGGAATCACTTCATCAGCAAATTGACTTATTAACAAGGCAAGTGGCAACAAATTCAATGATACAACAGCTCCTGCAAGATGAATCCCAGGATAAGTTGGCTACCTTTCAACAAAGACAAGCATTAGTTCGGCTTAGTAATGAATACCTAACGTATACAAATGGGATAAATAACTTAGAGATCTATTCTGCTGATAATCGGAAATTAATACCTCTGGATGGGGAAGCTTTACATAAACGGATTAATCAGAGTTGGATTTCAAGAGCAGACAGGGCTGAAGGGAAATTGGTCTGGATTGGACAAGATCCTAAAGAACCTTATTATTACCTTGCTATCAGAAGAGTTAGTTTAATTGACCGCTGGTTTTCAAACGGAGGATATATCGTATTACAAATTAACCCTAATTATTTCGAATTCACTGAGACAAGACTTAACAACGAATATATGATTTTAGTAGATCAAAATAACAAGCAGATTACGAGTAATTATAACGGTGATATATCTCCTATAATAGGAGAAAAAGAAAAAACAATATCATTAAATGGAAACGATTACATGTTAATTAAACAAACATCCTCTATTACAGGATGGACATTGTATATCTTAACTCCAGTTGATGAGGTCATGAGTGGTATTACTGTTTTGAGAGCGGCGATTCTTTTATCAGGTGTTTTTGGCTTTCTCATTTTTGCTTTTTTTGCCGTACTTTTATCTACGATGATTACAAAGCCGATTTTTCGATTAACTAAAACAATGAAAAAGGCTAGTGAGGGTGAACTTACACTGAATCCGGACATTTCTTCAACCATTGAAATTAATAGATTAAATGAATCATATAATCAGCTAGTTGAAAATACGAATCAATTAATCCGAGTTGTATATGAAAAAGAAATACTAAAAAGTCATGCAGAATTAAAAGCTTTGCAATCACAAATAAATCCCCATTTTTTATTCAACACATTAGATGCTATGTATTGGTCGTTAGATGAAAAGGGGGAAGATGAGCTGGCAGAAACAGTATTAGCCATGTCAGAATTATTTCGGTATACCATTAGTAATTATAATCAAGATGAGTGGGTAACCATTAGACAGGAAGTTGAGCATGTTGAGTTGTATATGCAGCTCATGAAAATGCGCTTTGGAGAACGATTTACATGGACCGTAAGTATCCCGGCAGAGCTGGAATCTGTGCCCATTCCTAAATTGCTGATTCAGCCGATTGTCGAGAATGCCATTTTACATGGAGTTGGTAATAAGGTTGGACAGGGTTTTGTAAATGTAATTGTGGAGTTATCATCAAATCAAGGCTTTGTCATGATTTCTATCGTTGATACAGGTCCTGGTATGGAAACTGAAAAAATAAATAAAATTAAAAGCTTGCTAGACACAGGAAAAGTATCATCATTAAAAGGGAATGGTATGGCACTTGGAAATGTGAATAAACGGTTAAATCTTTACTATAGACAGCATGAATTAAATGGAATTAACATTTCAAGCAAGGTGAACGAAGGAACTTGTGTGTCATTTGAAATTCCGATAAATAGGAGTGTGTTATATGCTGAAAAAAACGATTTTAATCGTGGATGATGAACCTAAAACACGTCAGGGACTAAAAAAAACACTTGAGGATTGGGCAAATGGTCGGTTTGATGTTATCAGCACAGATGGAGCGTCAGCAGCAATAGATATATTAATGCAAAGAGAGATTCATATTTTAATCACAGATATTTCAATGCCTGAAATGAATGGAATCGACATGCTTAAACGACTCCAGGAACAAAAGCAATTCCCTGTTGTGATTATTATCTCGGCATACTCCGAATTTGATTATGCCCAGGAAGCCATTCAATTAGGTGTGTTAAATTATCTATTAAAACCATTAAGTAAAAAGAAATTGGTTGAAACAATTGAAAAAGCTGTTGAAGTTCAAAAGAAACGTGAAAGAGAAGGAAAACTAACGAAGATTATTGATGAAAGATTAGTAGATGTAAAGGTAGAGGAAAAGCAGGATGACTCCTATATCCAGAAAGCCATGAATTATGTTGACCAACATCTTAATGAGCAACTTTCATTGAAAGAGGTCGCTGCCTTTGTTCACTTGAATTCTAGTTACTTTAGTGTACTTTTTAAGGATCAAACAAAAATGACTTTTAGCGAATATGTAACGAGAAGTCGCCTGCAAAGGGCAAAAAACCTTCTAATCGGGACAAATATGGCTGTATCAGACATTGCAGAAGCCGTCGGATATACTACAGCCAAATATTTTATTAAGATTTTTAAAGAATATGAAGGACAAACCCCGAGTAAATATCGCAAAACTTCGATGATAAAGGATATCTAAAAAATGTGGAATTTTCCCCAACCAGCGTTACCTTATTCATCAGATGAAACGTTGATATAATAACATTGTAAGCGTTTAACGAAAAAGACAACAAAAGAAAAAGGGGGAAATTTTATGTTGAAAAAGAAAGCGATATCACTATTTTTTGTCCTAACAATGATTGTAGGGCTCGCATTAACAGGCTGCTCAAATTCAAGCTCAGGAGAGTCAAGTGAAGGAAGTTCTGGTGGAGACGATATCACAGTAAAGCTAATGCATCTTTGGCCTTCAGGGAGCTCTAAGCAACATAATATGATCGTGAATGAGATTGCAGCAGAATATGAGGAAGCAAATCCAGGAGTGAAAATTGAACAAGAAATTTTAAGTAATGAGCAGTACAAGGAAAAGTTGAAAGTGTTATCAGCATCAAATGAGTTACCTGATGTCGGTATGACATGGGCAGCAGGCTTCTTAGACCCATACGTAAAAGGAAATAAATTTGCACCGCTTGATGATATCTTAGATGGTGGCTTAAAAGATTCATTTATCTCAGGTACAACCGAAGCGTATGCAGTTGATGGAAAAACATACGGTTTACCACTTGAACTAAACATAGCACCAGTTTATTACAACAAGAAAATTTTTGAAAAATATAATCTAGAAGTGCCAGAAACATATGAAGACTTTAAAAGCGTTGTGAAAACTCTTGCAGACAATGGAGTGACACCAATTACATTAGGAAACAAAGATCGTTGGACAGGATCATTATGGTATATGTATTTGGCAGATCGTCTAGGTGGTCCGGAAACATTAACAAATGCTATCAATCGCTCAGGTTCTTTTGAAGATCCAGCATTAGTAAAGGCTGCTGAAGAAATTCAAAATCTAGTTGGTATGGACGCTTTTGTAAAGGGTTTCAATGGTCTATCTAATGATGAAGCAAAAGGTCCATTTATGAATGAACAAGCAGCAATGTACTTAATGGGTTCATGGGAGTTACCAAACTATACAACAAATGAAGATGTTCCACAGGAATTCAGAGATTCAATCGGATTCTTTAAGTTCCCGACTGTTGAAGGTGGAAAAGGTGACATAAATAGCTTTGTAGGTGGTCCAGGAGTAGGGTTATTCGTATCTGAAGATTCAAAGGTGAAAGAAGAGGCGAAAAAATTCGTAGAATTCTTTGTACAAAAATGGGGTGAGCGTTCAGTAACAGACGCTGGTGTTATCCCGGCAACAAAAGTTGATACAGCTTCTGTTGATTTACCGCAAATGTACATTGATGTATTAGATGAGCTAAGCAATGCAAGCAATATTACATTATATGCTGATGTTCAAATGAGTGCATCTGTTGCCGAAGAGCATTTAAATATGATTCAAGCATTATTTGGTGGAGAAGTGAAACCAGAAGAATTTGCGAAAACACACGAAGAAGCCCTTGCTAGTGAGGAGTAAGCTAACTGATTTTTGGAGCATGTGAAGTGAAAAGGACATATCAACATTGATCGATATGTCCTTTTTTATACCCAAATCACCTCAAAATTAGTGATATCTTCCAAATTTAAACTTCAAATTTCATTTTATCAAAATATAAATAAAGGGATTTTAATCCTCTGATTACTTCTGTCAACACAACCTTCTAAAAAAGAAAGGTGAGGAACCATGGATAAAGTGATGTCTAATAAATTAGTAATTGCACTATATGTTTTACCTGCTCTGCTACTCATATTGGTATTAATCTATGTGCCAATTGCTTTAACTGGTTATTATGGATTAATGAAATGGGATGGGATAGGTGAAATGACCTTTATCGGTCTCGAAAATTATACCAATCTACTAACAGATAAAGAGTTTTGGGCTAGTGCTTATCATTCCTTTTTACTAGCTGTTTTTTCAGCATTAAGTTTAGTTGGGTATCTAGTGATTTCTGTAGTCCTAGCAGGGAAGATTAAAGGAGCAAATTTTTTAAGAAAAATTTATCTCATTCCAATGTTACTTTCCTCAGTTGCAATTGCTCAGCTTTGGCTAAAAATCTATCATCCTTCTAATGGATTAGTGAACAGTTTACTTATGTCAATGGGTGTAGACAACCCGCCTGCATGGCTTGCAGAACCTAAATACGTGCTTGGTGCAATTTTTGTTCCGATTATTTGGCAATATGCAGGATTTTATATCTTAATCTATTATGCAGCATTAAAAAATATCCCGGAGTCTCTTATTGAGGCTGCCAGAATTGATGGGGCGAATGCTTTTCAAATTGCCTATAAAATTAAAGTTCCACTTATTGCTGGGGTAATAAAGGTAACAATTGTGTTAGCGATTGTTGGTTCGTTAAAATATTTTGATCTTATCTACGTTATGACTGGCGGAGGACCAAACGGGTCAAGTGAGGTTATGGCATCCTATATGTACCAAAAGGCATTTGGAACATATGACTTTGGTTATGGTAGTGCTGTTGGATTCTTCTTGCTGCTTATATGTCTTGTTGTAACTTGGATTATCCGAAAATTAACTGCTACTGGCGAAGAGATTCAGTATTAAGAAAGGAGCAGAATTCCCATGAGTATAGAAGTTAAACAACAAACAAACGCAAGTGTCACTGCCTCTACCAAAAAATCAGAAAGATTAATAGGGAAGCGAATTGGATATGGATTACTATATCTCGTTCTTGCAGTGATTGCTGTCTTTCAAGTATATCCCCTCATTTGGTTATTCTTCTTTTCATTAAAAGATAACCAAGAAGTATTTAGCAATTCTCCATTTGCTCTCCCGACAAATCCAAAATGGGAGAATTACACAACTGTTTGGACAGAGGGGAATATTAGTTTATATTTCTTTAATAGTGTTTGGATTACAGTTGTAGCGGTTGTTCTAACGGTTCTTTTAGCAAGCTTCGTTACATTTGCTATTACGAGAATGAAATGGAAGTTAAATAAATTGGTTTTGGGTTTATTTATGGTAGGGTTAATGATTCCTGTTCACTCAACACTAATTCCACTTTTTGACTTTTTCTTGAAGCTTAATTTAATCGATCATCCATTGTCTGTTGTATTATCCTATATAGCTTTTAACCTGCCAATTACGATTATGATTTTGTTAGGCTTTTATTATACATTACCACGTGAGGTAGAAGAGGCAGCGGTTATAGACGGTTGTTCGATTCATCGTATATTCTTTCAAATTACATTACCAATGACTGTTCCCGTTTTATCAACTACTGTCATTATTAATATGATATACAACTGGAATGAATTTATATTTATCAACACATTCATTAGTTCTGATAAATATAAAACATTAACCGTAGGAATACAGAACTTTATCGGTCAATATATGACAGAGTGGGGCGCAATCGGTGCAACGCTTATGATCAGTATTATTCCAATTCTAATTGCTTTCTTCTTCTTTAGTAATCGTATTGTAGAAGGAATAGCTGCCGGATCTGTAAAGGGATAATTCGAATAATGGAAGGATGTAAGAGACGATCTAATCTTACATCCTTTACTATCTAAGAAAGTAGGGGTCGTATGCCAAAAAATAAATTTTTCAACGCACATCATTCACCAATTGGTTCTTTTTCCAGTTTTACTTTAGGTTTTCCGGGAAGTGGAGGTGGACTTGACCTCGAATTAGGACGATCTCCACGAAAAAGTGTATTTATTGGTGTTGAATCGAGTAATAAAGAGGGATTGTACGAAGCTCTACCGTTCTTTGATGTTGGTGATGATGAAAGCAAGCGCTATGATATCGAAAATCCTGATCCGGATCAAAATAAGCCGAAAATCATTTTCCCTTTCCCTAAAAGTGATGTAACCCGTGAATTTAAGCTCGGAACGGACACTTGGAAAGCGGGAGATATTACATTTGCGTTGTATTCTCAGGCTCAATCTGTACCGGATCCACAAACAGCCACAGATGAAGAGATGAAGTTAACCATTGTACCAGCTATTATTGCAGAACTAACAATTGATAATACAAAGGGAACAAAAACAAGGCGTGCGTTTTTTGGATACGAAGGAAATGATCCATATAGCTCGATGCGACGCTTAGATGATACATGTGAAGGTTTGTCAGGAGTTGGTCAGGGTCGAATAACTGGCATTGTGTCTGCAAATCCTGACGTAAGATCAGCGATGCATTTTAGTATGGAGAATATTTTAACAACACCATTTGAGGAAAATTGGACATTTGGATTAGGGCCGATAGGGGCGATGATAATGGATGTACCAGCAGGGGTGAGCCGAACATATCAATTCGCCATTTGCTTCCATCGTGCCGGATTCGTAACAGCAGGGCTTGATGCTTCTTATTATTATACAAAATATTTCTCAAACATTGAGTCGGTAGCAGCATATGCTCTAGAAAATGCAGCAGCTATTATTGATCGTGCGAAAAAAGCAAACAAATTAATTGAAAATGCCTCACATTTATCAGAAGATCAACGGTTTATGATGGCTCATTCCATCCGCAGCTACTATGGGTGTACACAGTTTCTTGAAACAGATGGTCAGCCGTTTTGGATTGTAAACGAAGGTGAATATCGCATGATGAATACCTTTGATTTAACGGTGGATCAGCTGTTTTTTGAAATGAAAATGAATCCATGGACAGTGAAAAATGAGCTGGACATGTTTGTGAAACGTTTTAGTTATAAAGACAATGTGCGATTTCCAAATGATGAAAAAGAGTATCCGGGAGGCATTAGCTTTACACATGATATGGGGGTAGCTAACACCATCTCGCGTCCACATTTTTCTTCCTACGAACTATATGGATTAGATGGATGCTTCTCACATATGACACATGAACAACTTGTGAATTGGATCTTATGTGCTGCTGTATATGTGGAACAAACAAAGGATACAGAATGGTTGCAAAAAAATATGGAGATCCTGACCAATTGTTTTGAAAGTTTGCTAAATCGTGACCATCCAAATCCTGAAGAACGTAACGGAATAATGGGTCTTGATTCAACACGTGTGATGGGTGGTGCTGAAATTACAACATATGACAGTTTAGACGTATCACTAGGTCAAGCTAGAAATAACATTTATATGGCAGGGAAATGCTGGGCATCATATGTTGCGTTAGAAAAAATCTTTTCCGAAAATGGAAAAGATGACCTTGCAAAGCAATCAGGAGAACAGGCAGAGAAATGTGCCGCAACTCTTGTTGGGTATGTAACAGAAGAGGGCTATATTCCGGCTGTTGTTGGTGAAAACAATGATTCAAAAATTATTCCTGCTATTGAAGGATTAATCTTCCCATATTTCACAAACTGTGAAGAAGCTCTTGATTCAAATGGACGCTTTGGTGCCTATATTCAAGCGCTTGAAAAACATTTAAAAACCGTCTTAGTTGAGGGTGTATGTTTATTTGCAGATGGTGGCTGGAAAATCTCATCAACAAGTAATAACTCCTGGCTAAGTAAAATCTATCTAAGTCAATTTATAACTCGTAAACTATTAGGTTGGAAATGGAATGAAGAAGGGGCGAAAGCAGATGCTGCCCATGTTGAATGGCTAACACATCCTACCCTGTCTATTTGGAGCTGGAGTGATCAAATTATTTCAGGTGAAATATCTGGAAGTAAGTATTATCCAAGAGGAGTTACGAGTATATTATGGCTAGAGGAACAGGCGGAAAATCTTTCAAAGGCGGAAAAAGAAGAGGTATGTAGTGAAGCTTAATTGAATAGATAAATGATTAAAGCTGACTTTTATATGGTCAGCTTTATTTGTGTGGAAAAAGTAGCATTTAAAAATAAAATGAATTTCTTAAAAGGTCCATTACAATTTAAATAGTATTAATAATGTAAGGGCTTTCGAAATAAGGTAAACTAGGAGAAATAATATTTTATATTAGGGAGGATGGCTATGATGCTAAATGTAGGGATTATTGGTACAGGTTGGTTCAGTGGAATTCATGCAAAAATATTGACGAAAATGGATGGTGTACAAATAAAGGCCATTTGTGGGACAAGCAAGGAGAAAGCTGAAAAGTTTGCTTTGGAGTTTAATGATGTAAAGGGCTATAGTTCTGTTGTTGACATGCTTGATAGTGAAAAACTTGATGCAGTTTATATTTGCGTTCCGCCATTTGCCCATGGTGATATAGAAATAGAATTACTAAATCGAGAGATTCCTTTTTTAGTTGAAAAACCATTAGGGGTTAATCTGGAAATCCCTACTGATATTCTTTCAAAGCTCCAGGATCATTCACTCATTACATCTGTTGGCTATCACTTTCGTTACCGTGACTCAATTGCTTTATTAAAAAAAGAACTGGAAAGCAGTACACTTGGAATTGTGACAGGTGGATGGATGGGATCTATGCCTTTAGTTCCTTGGTGGCGTAACCAAAATACTTCAGGAGGTCAATTTATAGAACAAACAACTCACCTAGTTGATTTATTACGCTACACAGTAGGAGAAGTTCAAGAAGTTTACTCTTCATTCGGAAATAGGTCTCTGTCAAAACAACATGAAAATGTGTCTGTACATGATGTAGGTACTGTTACACTAAAATTTAATAATGGAGTCATTGCCAACCTTTCTAATACCTGTATCTTACCAGAGGGAGATTCTAAGGTTGGAATAGACTTTTATACAAATAAAGGAATGTTGCATGTAGGTTTTGAAGGTTTAGATATTTCAAAAAAAGGAACAACATCAACCTTTAGAGATACGAGTAACCCATATGAAAAGGAAAACTTGGCATTTATCCACGCAGTTAAAACAGGGGATTGTTCAATGATTCTTTCAGACTATCAGGATGCATATAAAACACATCATGTAACAGTTGCAGCAGGGCATTCTTCTGAAAAGGGGATACCGATTATATTAAATGAGTATTTAGCATAGAAAGATAGTTTGTTTAACTTAATTAAAAAATGGGGTGAACCACAGCATGTCAACGTTAAATAGAATACTAGAAAATAAATTAATTGCTATTATCCGTGGGGCTAATCCAAATGATGTGATGAAATTGACACAGGCTCTTTTGGAAGGCGGAGTGACAACGATTGAAGTAACGATGAACTCTCCGAAAGCTTTGTCAGTTATTGAAAACATAACCAATGAATTTGGTGAACAAGTATTAGTTGGAGCCGGAACTGTATTGGATGCTGAATCAGCTAGACATGCAATAGTTGCGGGAGCTAGATTTATCCTTTCTCCTACAGTAAACATTGATACGATTAAATTAACCAAGCGGTATGGCGCTGTAAGTATTCCGGGGGCATTTACTCCGACGGAAATTCTATCAGCCTATGAAAATGGCGGAGACATCATAAAAGTCTTCCCAGGTATACTTGGTCCTAGTTACATAAAGGATATTTCTGGTCCACTCCCGCAAATTCCTCTATTACCTACTGGAGGGGTTAACCTTGAAAATATAAACACATTTTTTAAAGCTGGAGCGGTAGGCTGTGGAATTGGAAGTGCCCTTGTTAATTCAAACCACGAAGTAACTGATGAGTACATAAAACAGCTTACTTTAAAAGCTAAACAGTTTGTTTCAAAAATTAAGGAGGGATTAGAATGAAAATTACGGGATATGAGTTGTTTAAAGTTCCCCCTCGTTGGTTATTTCTGAAGGTTATGACAGATGAGGGAATTATTGGGTGGGGAGAGCCTGTTATTGAGGGGAAGGCAGCGACAGTTGAAACGGCTGTGAAAGAACTAATGGAGGGGTTAATTGGCAAAGATCCACAGCGTATTGAAGATCATTGGAATATGATGTACCGTTCAGGCTTTTACCGTGGCGGCCCAATATTAATGAGTGCGATTGCTGGAATAGATCAAGCTTTATGGGACATAAAAGGGAAATATTTCGAAGCACCGGTTTATGAGCTATTAGGTGGTGCTTGCAGAGATTCGATTCGAGTATACTCATGGATTGGTGGAGATCGGCCGGCAGATGTTGGGATTGCTGCACGAGAAGCTGTTGAGTCAGGATTTACAGCTGTTAAAATGAATGGAACAGAAGAGCTTCAAATCATTGATTCTTATGAAAAAATTGATCAAGCTATCGAACGAATTGCTGCAGTCCGTGAAGCTGTAGGTCCTTATATCGGAATAGGAATTGATTTTCATGGACGTGTTCACAAACCAATGGCCAAAATACTAGCTAAAGAATTAGAAGCATTTAGACCAATGTTCATTGAAGAACCTGTTTTATCTGAGAACAACGAAGCATTAAGAGAAATTGCTCATGCCACAAATATTCCGATTGCAACAGGTGAGAGAATGTTTTCAAGATGGGATTATAAACAGTTATTTCACGATGGGTATGTTGATATCATTCAACCGGATTTGTCACATGCTGGCGGAATTACCGAATGTAAAAAAATTATTTCAATGGCAGAGGCTTATGATGTCGCGGCAGCTCCACACTGTCCTTTAGGTCCAATCGCATTAGCTGCTTGTCTACAAGTAGATGCAACCTGTCATAATGCATTTATCCAAGAGCAAAGTCTAGGTATCCATTATAATCAAGGAAGTGATCTGTTAGATTATATTGTTGAGAAAAATGTATTTGAATATAAAGATGGCTATGTGAAAATACCAAGTGGACATGGATTAGGAATTGAGATTGATGAAGATCATGTTAGAAAGCTTAGCAATATAGGACATAACTGGAAAAACCCTGTTTGGCGACATAGAGACGGAAGTATCGCTGAGTGGTAATGATCATATAAACAAAAGGATGAGCGTTGTCGCTCATCCTTTTAATTTTATACATTCAAGAACTTCACACAAACAGGATCAGGAACAGATATTTTTGAATCTAGTAAAGTTAATTTTCCTGTTTCTGCATCACGTGCATAAAGAACAAGATTACTGCTTTCTTGATTTGACGCTACAACGAATTTTTCTGTTGGATCAAGTACAAAATCGCGTGGCCAGTTTCCTTCTGTTGATGTGTATTCGATGAATGTCAGTTCACCGCTTTCTGAATTTACACTGTAAAGCGCAATGCTGTCATGTCCACGATTGCCTGCATAAACAAAGCGGCCGTCAGAAGAAATATGAATCGCACTTCCCTGACTGTTTTCGGTAAAATCCTCTGGAATTGTTGGGATGTATTGAAGCTCTGTAAATACTCCTGTTTCTGAATTATAGCTTAATGCAATCACTTCATTGCTAAGCTCTGTCATAACATAAGCAAACTTACCATTTGGATGGAAGGTAATATGTCTTGGCCCGCTGCCAGCTTTTACTAGCAATGTGTGTGCTTCTTCTAATCGGCCATTTTCAATTTTATATGTAATGACTTTATCAATTCCTAAGTCAACAGCCACAACAAATTTTTCATCAGGTGTAAAGCCTGAAAAGTGAGTATGAGGCTTTTCTTGTCGTTCGTGTGGACCTTGACCGGTATGCTCAACAACCGCAACAGCTGAAGAGACAGAACCACCTTCATCTACTAAAAATGATTCCACTGTTCCTTTATGATAGTTTGCTGTCACAACTTGCTTGTTTTGATGATCTACACTCACATGACATGGAGAAGCACCATCAAGTAATGTACGGTTGATCTCAGAAAGGTCACCGGTTTCCTGATTGATAGAGTAGGAAGCAACTCCACCTTGATTTCCTTCTTTTACAACAGCATAAAGATTTTTATTATCATTGTTTACGCAAATGTATGTAGGGTTGTCCAACTCTGCTACAGGTTTAACATCTCCAAGCTTTGCAGCCTCTGTGTCAAGTGTGAAGCTGTAGACTCCTTTACTATCACCTTTTGTGTATGTACCGATAAAACCGATTAGTTTTGACAAGAGAATTTCTCCTTTCAATTTGTAATACCTTACATTATATCGTTAGATTATTGGAAACAACAACATTTTGATATGGCTATTTGTTTAAATATGCTACTATAATAGTATTTATATGGAATAGAAAAGGAGAAGAAGAATGCTAAAGCGGTTTTTTTCATATTATACCCCTCATAAAAAGCTTTTTATTATGGACTTTAGCAGTGCGATCATCGTAGCTCTATTAGAGTTAGCCTTTCCGCTTGCAGTTCAATGGTTTATAGATTCTTTATTACCAACTGAAAACTGGTCAGCAATCGTATCTGTAAGTATTACGCTATTAGTTTTATATATTTTAAGTACATTTTTGCAGTATATCGTCAATTACTGGGGACATATGCTAGGAATAAATATTGAAACAGATATGAGAAAACAGCTGTTTCAGCATGTACAAAAGCAGTCATTTAAGTTTTTTGACAATACGAAGACAGGAAATATTATGAGTCGTATTACAAATGATTTAATGGATATCGGTGAGCTTGCCCACCATGGTCCTGAGGATTTATTTATATCTATTATGACGTTTGTTGGTGCGTTTTGGATTATGTTCACAGTTAATGTCAAGTTGGCATTAGTAGCACTTATTATTTTACCGTTTTTAGCTTGGTTAATTGTCGTAAGTAACTTGAAGATGAATAAAGCTTGGAAAAAAATGTACGGTGAAATCGCAGATGTAAATGCTCGTGTAGAAGACAGTGTTTCGGGTGTGCGAGTAGTTCAATCTTTTACAAATGAAAGCTTTGAAAACAAACGTTTTTCTGTGAATAATATGAAATTCCGTAAAGCTAAGCTAGGTGGATATAAAGTAATGTCCTTTAGCTTATCAGGAATTTATATGATGACACGATTTGTCACACTTGCAGTTCTCGTTGTAGGGGCATGGCTAAGCTATACAGGACAGCTTACTTACGGTGAGTTAGTTGGATTTGTCTTGTATATTAATGTACTCTTTAAGCCCATTGATAAAATTAGTGCTTTAATGGAACTTTATCCAAAAGGAATGGCCGGATTTAAACGATTTACTGAGCTGCTTGATATGGATCCGGATGTTCAAGATGTAAAAGATGCTGTTGAAGTTCAAACACTCCGTGGAGATATTACATTTAATGATGTAACATTTGGTTATGATGAACATAAACAGGTATTGAATGGAATTGACTTGTCTATTTCAGCAGGTGAAACAATTGCTTTTGTTGGACCATCTGGTGCTGGAAAAACAACAATCTGTACCCTGATTCCTCGTTTTTACGATGTTGACAATGGTTCAATTAAAATTGATGGAATTGATGTACGTAATATGACAAAACAATCACTTCGTTCTCAAATTGGAATTGTGCAGCAGGATGTTTTCCTTTTTACAGGCACATTAAGAGAAAATATTGCGTACGGAAAACTGGGTGCAACACAGGAGGAAATAGAGGAAGCTGCTAAAAGAGCTCATTTAGAAAGTTTTATTGAATCACTTCCATTTGGCTATGACACCCAAATTGGTGAACGTGGCTTAAAGTTATCAGGAGGACAAAAGCAACGTATTGCAATAGCAAGAATGTTTTTGAAAAATCCACCGATTTTAATATTAGATGAGGCCACATCAGCGTTGGATACAGAAACAGAACTTATTATCCAGCAAGCCTTAACAGAGTTATCACAAAACCGGACAACACTTGTTATTGCACATCGTCTTGCAACTATTCGAAACGCAGACCGTATCGTCGTTGTGACAGAGGATGGAATTGCTGAACAAGGAAAGCATGATGAATTAATTGAACAAGGTGGAATCTTTGCCAACCTTCATCGTGTCCAATATCAGAGGTAATAAAGAAGGTGGGACAGAGATGTTCCATCTTTTTTAGTAGTTGGGTAAGAATGATTGTTTAGATACTACAAGATTATTATTAATATGGCTAGAAAAACTTCCAATCACAAAAAAATATTAGGCTTGCAAAAAACTGTCAACCACTCAAATAAGTTTTTTAGTGGTTGCGATTACATCATATATGTACCAAGGAGCCGCCATTGCCATTGTATTTTTTAAATAATCCGACTTCTATAAAACAGATTGACACGGATTCCTCAGTTCTGTATTTTATATAAGTATGTCTTTTTAGGAGGAATTTATGAATAATCATCAAGTAAAAATTACAACGGCAGATCCATCAGCGCTTGGGTTATTTGGATTAGCAATGGTGACTCTTGTGGCGTCATCACAAAAATTAGGGATTACAGACGGCTTATCGTTTATTTTACCTTGGGCGTTCTTTTTAGGTGGACTAGCCCAACTGTTTGCCTGTGTTCAAGATGCTAAGCACAATAATATTTTTGGTACCACAGCATTTGGTGCATTTGGGTTATTCTGGTTCGGTGTTGGTATGTCCTGGTTGATCCAACTAGGTGCTTTTGGAGAGAACTTAGCGGCAAATGTTGATCCGAAGCAACTTGGTGTTGCGTTTATCGGTTATTTGATTTTTAGTGTATATATGACGATTGGTGCAATGGAAACTCATAAAGTATTATTCTTTATTTTTGTTTTTATCGATTTCTTATTCATTGGGTTATCATTAAGCACATTTGGCATTATGCACGAAGCGACTCATATGCTGGCAGCTGTATCTGAGTTAATCATTGCATTGCTTTCTTTCTATGGATCTGCAGCAGTTGTTTTAAATACACATTTTGGACAGGTTGTTTTACCAATTGGTAAGCCATTTGGTGTTTTTAAGAAGTAAGAAGAAGAGGCTAACGCGTAGTTAGTCTCTTTTTTAATGGTGTTTTCGCATACTTTGTTGTTTATGATACAGTGAAAAGTTAAAAATTAGACCGTTCCATTTCGCTGCAGTCACTCCATGCGCCGGGGAGGAAGCTGAGCCTCCCGGCTGGCCTGCGGGGTCTCAGCCTTTCCTCACTTCCCGCAGGAGTCGAGTGACTTCCGCTTCATTCCAATATAGAGTTAAATTATTTTAAAAGCAACAAACTTTGCGATATCAGACATAAATGAAAAATTACGATTTAAAATTTTGCTTTAAGAAAAAAATATTTGAAAACAAAATGGGAAACGTATTATTTTTTTGTGCTTGGTTAGTTATATTAAAAAAACTAATGTTTAATTGAATTCCTTGAAAATAAACAAGTATTTAATAAATTTTAAATATTAATATATTAATTTCTGTATGAATATGAATAAATATACGCAACTGTGTCGAGTTGAGTCATCATTCACCTCTCATTTACAATGAGAAAAAGGGGGAGTGGGTTATGAAAAAGCATATAACAATCATTGGGGCTCCTATGGATTTAGGGCAATCCAGAAGAGGAGTTGACATGGGGCCGAGTGCAATTCGCTATGCGGGTGTTGTAGAGCGTTTAGAAATGCTAGATTATAAGATTCACGATAAAGGGGATATTCAAATTGGCAGACCAGGAAGGGAAGAGGAAACTTCTGCCGGGAATAATTTGAAATATTTAAATGCTGTTTCAAAGGCTAGTCAAAAATTAGCAGAAGCAGTAGATGAAGTTGTAAATAAGGGGTCATTTCCACTCGTATTTGGTGGTGACCACAGTATTGCCATAGGGACACTTGCTGGTATTTCTAAGCATTATCAGAATTTAGGTGTCATTTGGTATGACGCCCATGGAGATTTAAATACTGGTGAAACTTCACCTTCAGGAAATATACATGGTATGCCGTTGGCGGTAAGTCTTGGAATTGGACATCAGGATTTAACAACAATTGCAGGGTACACGGGAAAAATAAAGCCGGAGAATATTGTCATTATTGGTGCACGTTCATTAGATGAAGGAGAAAAACTACTTATCCATGAAAAAGGAATTAAAGTGTACACAATGCATGAAATCGATCGACTCGGGATGACAAAGGTAATGGAAGATGCGATCGCTTACTTAAAAAATAAAACTGATGGTGTTCATTTATCTCTTGATTTAGACGGACTTGATCCGAGTGATGCACCTGGTGTAGGGACTCCGGTTTTAGGAGGAATTAGTTACAGAGAAAGCCATTTAGCAATGGAAATTTTAGAAGAATCAAAAATGATTACGTCAGCTGAATTTGTTGAGGTAAATCCGATATTGGATGAAAAGAATAAAACAGCAGAAGTAGCAGTTGCGTTAATGGGGTCGTTATTTGGGGAAAAGCTTCTATAAGATAGGAGGAATGAAATTGAAAACAACATCAGAACAAGTCATTGATCAAACAGAGCAATACGGGGCAAAAAATTATCACCCCTTACCAATTGTTATTTCCAAGGCAGAGGGAATTTGGGTTGAGGACCCTGAAGGAAATCGTTATATGGATATGTTAAGTGCTTATTCTGCAGTAAACCAGGGACATCGACATCCAAAGATTATTCAAGCCTTAAAAGATCAGGCTGATAAAGTGACCTTAACATCGCGAGCTTTTCATAATGATCAATTAGGTCCGTGGTATGAACGAATTACCAGCCTTACAAAAAAGGAAATGGCACTTCCGATGAATACTGGAGCGGAAGCTGTAGAAACTGCTGTCAAAGCAATAAGACGATGGGGTTATCAAGTGAAAGGGATCTTAAAAAACCAAGCGGAGATTATTGCATGTGAAGGGAATTTCCATGGTCGAACAATGACAGCTGTCTCCCTTTCTTCTGATGAAGAATATCGAAAAGGCTTCGGCCCTATGTTACCTGGTATTAAGCTCATACCTTATGGAGACATTGAGGCTTTAAAGGCAGCGATTACACAGAATACAGCTGGTTTTCTTTTTGAACCAATTCAAGGAGAGGCGGGAATTAATATACCTCCAACAGGCTTTATCAAGGAAGCCTTTGATTTATGCAAGGCAAATAATATATTATTTGTTGCTGATGAAATTCAAGCAGGTTTAGGTCGATCAGGAAAATTATTTGCCTGTGATTGGGAAGGTGTAATACCTGATATGTATATTTTAGGCAAAGCACTGGGTGGCGGTGTGTTTCCAATATCATGTGTGGTAGCTAACCGTGATGTTCTTGGCGTTTTTAACCCTGGCTCTCATGGATCAACATTTGGAGGTAACCCATTAGCCTGTGCGGTCTCACTTGCTTCACTCGAGGTTATTGAAGAAGAAAAATTAATAGAGCGCTCTTTGGAATTAGGTACTTATTTTATGGAACAATTGAAGGAAATAAACAACCCGGTTATTAAGGAGATTAGAGGAAGAGGACTTTTTATCGGAGTTGAACTAACTGAACCTGCTCGCGGCTATTGTGAAAAGTTAAAAGAACAGGGATTACTATGTAAAGAAACACATGATATGGTCATCCGCTTTGCACCTCCACTAGTCATTACAAAAGCGGAGCTTGATTGGGCGATTGAAAGAATTAAACAGGTATTGGCATAATTAAATCATCACAATTTCCAGGGGATAGTCTGCAAATGCCAAATTTAGGAATGTCCCTATTTTTCTTACTATCTATGACGATAAAATAAATTGACACATTCTAATTGAAGTATCATACTGCAATTAATCTTTTTAATGAGAGGGATCACATTATTAAATGAAAATTATTCACCATTCCTATAAAAGAAGAGGTCAGATTGAGTTTCTATTTGAAGAGTTTCCCCATTCTAATGTAGTGTTTTCCCCCATAAAAAACTACTATTTTATAAGAACTGTTCGGTGGAATAGGGAAGACCCAGTTGTCACACGTAGAGATCTGGAAAGAATGGAACTTGTAGTAAATGAGTTTTTAGAATGTATTAACTTCTATAAGCAGCGTAAAGCTTATAAAAGTTTAGCTGATTTTGCAACAGAGGTATAAAGTTGTGTATTTCACCGTGAGACTAGATGAAAGAGGATCTAGTCTTTTTTTTTATTGCTAAAAAACAGCTGTGTATTAATGCCTATTACCCTCTAATGTTTCTATACCTTAATTCCTGAATTTTCTTTAGGGAATTTATGAAAATATTACCGTAGACTTTAAAAATATTAGGAAAAAAGTTTCCTTTTTATTTACATTTTAGTTTAAACCTGTATTTATGTGGGTAGATATGATATTGGTATATAGTAGAAATTTTACAGGATATGTTTTTCTATCCAATTGATTTCCGGGTACTCACAATTATATAGATGAATACCGAAATATTAAGTTTAAGGAGAGGAAGTAAATGTCTGGAATTATTCGTGTTACCCCTGCAGAGTTAGTAAGCATGGCCAACCGTTACTCTAGTGAAAGCAGCCAAGTTGGAGAGCAAGTTTCTCGTCTTGATACAATGATCCGCGAGCTTGAAGGTATGTGGGAAGGTGAATCAAGCAGAGCGTTCAGTGAACAATACCAATCTTTAAGACCTTCATTTATTCAAATGCAACAGCTTCTTGAGGATATCTCAACTCAACTTAACAGCACATCTAAAGCACTTGAAGATGCTGATCAGCAAATTGCAAGTCAAATTAGAGGGTAAGCAATAAGAAAGCAGGGGCGCTCTTTCTAAAGACGCGCTCCTTCCTTATGAGGTGATTTGAATGTACATAGAAATTACAATTGATCTAAAAAACTACCAACAAGACAGCTTTGATATCAGACTATCTAATTACCATTCTGTTAAAAAATTAATTGATATCGTTTGGCAAGCAAAAAGTATGGCAGAGCCGCCAAGACAAGGTGCTTGGATAAGAGTTGTTAATAAACAGAAGGTTATACAAGGAACAGAGCGACTCCTGGATGCAGGTATACGAACAGGAGACAGAATTGAAATTCTATAAAGGAGAAATAGGCATGTCAACAGAAAATAACTCTACCTCATACCTAACAGATCAACTGGAAGCCATTATCACGCGTAAAGAGCAAATCATGACATTTGCTTTTCAAAAGGAAAAAGTTAAATTAGATAATCCTACGGAAATCTCCTTTCTAACTGAATTAAACCCGTCGATTGAAAAGGACATAGTTATGAAGGACGATGAGCTCACCATTCAATATAAACTCCCTAATACCTATTCTTTTCTTCTTCCTCAATTGAAACGATTAGATGAGAAAGAGCGATTCGTTCTTGGATATAAAATCGTGCAGTCAGTGACAAATCATAAACTTTCACGAATTCATCTCGTTGTGTGTCCGGACAACATCGTTCTTGACCAAGGACTACATACATATTTTCTTCATTACGGAGTAAAAGAAAGTCTACCTCCTTATGAACATAATCTCGAGAAATTATTTCAAGAGGTAAAGGCAACTGTTGCTTCTGTTGTAGATACAACCTATTCATTTGAGCAATATGTCCAGTTTTCTCAAACAATAAAGCTATCAACAGTAGTGAAAAAGATAATGGAAGCAAAGGAGTATAATGAATTACTTGACATAATTGATGGTGAAATCGGGAGAGTTAACCATGAAAAAACCCTTCAGATGACTGTAAATAAGAATACATGGAAACTTAATCGGTATGTGTTAATTGGAGTTTCTTTATTGTTTATTCCGGCATTTATTTATAGCTTATATTCAATATTTTCATTACAGCCAAAGAAAGATAGCTTTATTCAAGCACAGGAGGAGTTTCTGCAAAATAACTATAGTGAAGTTGTAACTGAGCTTCAGCCATATAGCATTGAAGATATGCCAAAGGTGACTCAATATCAATTGTCCTTATCTTATATTGTGAATGAATCATTATCGGAAGACCAACAAGAAACGGTTCGAAATACAATTACTTTACAAACAGATCCTCAATATTATGAGTACTGGATTCGAATTGGACGTGGTGAGGCTGAGGATGCACTCGATATTGCGAGATTCCTGGAAGATAGAGACCTTATCTTATTTGGATTATTAAAATATAAAGAACAATTAAAATCTGATGATAGTTTAGATCGTGAAGAAAGAGAGCAAGCGTTAGCTGATATAGAAAATGAAATTGAGGAATATCAACGAGAAGCAGAGTCAGAACTTGTTGAAGAAGAACAAGATCAGCCTGTATCGACTCCAGTCGAGGAAGAAACCCAGCCTGCTGAAACGGAAGTCGAAACGAATGAGCAGACTGAACAGCAACAAACACAAACAAAACAAGAAAGTACTCAAGGAGAAACAAAAGCTGAGTAGTGAAGATGTTAAATGAAAGAAGAAACAGGTGGTGATAATATGGCTACGCTTTGGGTTTTTACAAAGTATTCATACCAGGAAATTCAATTAAATAAAACCTCAAAACAGCAAATAACAATTGGTTCTAGCAAGGAACATACGATTACAATCCCGACCATATCAAACACTTTGACTGTAATAACTCGTGACGGGGAACTTTGGGTGCAGAGTGATATGGACCAACAGATTACCAGGATTGATCAAAATAGGTACACCAAAATCGATTTAGATCAAGAAGAGGTGGAATTTTACCTTTCATCTTCTTTGAAAGAAAAGACTCATTATGTCGGACATTTAAGTGAAATAACTTTTTCAACCGTTGATCAAAATGCAACTTTTTTTAACAAAAATGAACATAAGACATCTTTTTCAATTATCTTACAATCTACAGGCTTTCAATTAACAAACGTAGATGGAGATGTATATATAAACGGTCATCACCTGGAACAATCTGGTCGATTACATGTTGGTGACATCATTATGTGGGCATCACTGAAAATTACCATACTTGAAGAAGATTTTATACAAATTGAAAGTTCAGAATCATATCAAACTAGTTTACCTGAGGCGATTCTTCCTCTTTCTGAAATGCAAAAAAAATATCCGGTTTACCGGAGAACACCTCGCATGGTGTATGAATTGCCGGATGAGAAGGTGCAGTTGTCATTTCCAACACAAGACTCCCAAGGCTCCAATCGAAGTTTGTGGTTAATTATCTTGCCGCCACTCGTGATGCTGATTGTCATGGGTCTTGTCGCATTCTTAATTCCGCGAGGCATTTTCATCATTGTTTCATTGGTGATGTTTATGACAACTCTTGTGACCTCAACAGTTCAATACTTTAAAGATAGAGGAAATCAAAAAAAAGCAAAGGAACGTCGAAAACGGATTTATACGAACTATTTAGATTCGAAAAGACAAGAGCTTCAACAGCTAGCTGATAAACAAAAAGAAGTGCTTGAATTCCATTTTCCTTCTTTCGAACGAATGAAATATTTAACAAACCAACTTTCAGATAGACTTTGGGAAAGAACGATGGAGAGCCCTGACTTTCTGCAGTTCCGTCTTGGGACTGGAACAGTCAAAGCGAGCTACACGATTTCTTCTTCTGCTTCAGATATGTCCAATCGTGAAATGGATGAATTGCTGGAAGAATCACAAACTCTTGAAAGGGCATATAAAAACCTATCAAACCTTCCGATTACCGCCAATCTTTCTGAAGGTGCAATTGGTTTAATTGGGAAAGACCGTGTATTGAAAAAGGAGCTTCATCAACTAGTCGGTCAGCTGGCCTTTTTCCATAGCTACCATGACCTCCGATTTGTGTTTATTTTTGATGAACAAGAATACAAGGAATGGGAATGGATGAAATGGCTGCCTCACTTTCAACTGGCAGGCTCCCATGCCAAAGGATTTATCTATAATGATAGAACTAGAGATCAATTATTATCTTCCCTTTACGAGATGGTAAGAGAACGGGATCTTGAAGAGGAAAAAGAAAAAATCAGATTTTCACCACATTATGTGTTTATTGTTACGAATCAACAGCTGATCTCTGATCATGTCATATTAGAATACCTGGAAGGAGATCATCAGCATCTCGGAATTTCTGTTATTTTTGCAGCAGAGGCAAAGGAAAGTTTATCAGACAATATTCATACACTCATTCGTTATATCAATGATGAACAAGGTGATATATTAATTCAACAGAAAAAAGCAGTCAAAATTCCCTTTGTCTTGGATGATCATAAACGATCAGATAACGAAATGTACGCAAGGATGCTATTAACACTTGATCATCAAACAGGGATGACAAACTCGATTCCGGACTCGGTATCCTTTTTAGAAATGATGAACGTAAAAAGTGTTGACCAGCTTCCTATTGAACAGAACTGGTTCACACGTGAGTCTGCAAAATCATTAGCAGTACCAGTTGGCTTAAAAGGGAAGGCAGAAACGGTTGATTTAAACCTTCATGAAAAAGCACATGGTCCACATGGGCTTTTAGCAGGTACAACAGGTTCAGGGAAAAGTGAATTTCTACAAACGTATATCTTATCACTTGCAGTTCATTTCCATCCACATGAGGTAGCATTTCTCCTTATTGATTACAAGGGAGGCGGAATGGCTCAGCCGTTTAAGAACATGCCACATCTTCTGGGGACCATTACGAATATTGAAGGAAGTAAAAACTTCAGTATGCGTGCACTTGCTTCGATTAAAAGTGAGCTAAAAAGACGTCAACGTTTGTTTGATCAACATAGTGTTACACACATTAATGATTACACAAGGCTATATAAAAGTGGAAAAGCAGAACGGCCATTACCACATCTTTTCTTAATCTCTGATGAATTTGCCGAGCTGAAAGCCGAAGAACCTGATTTTATTAAAGAATTAGTCAGTGCTGCGCGTATCGGTAGAAGTTTGGGTGTTCACCTGATTCTGGCCACTCAAAAGCCGGGTGGAGTAATTGATAATCAAATCTGGAGTAATGCACGCTTTAGAGTTTCATTGAAGGTACAGAACACAGAGGATAGCAGGGAAATTTTGAAAAATGGTGATGCTGCTTCTATTACGCAAACAGGTCGTGGCTACTTGCAGGTCGGTAACAATGAAGTGTATGAGCTCTTTCAATCTGCATGGAGTGGAGCTCCTTATCATGAGGAAGAATCTCTTGATATTGAGGATGAAATCGCAATTGTCACAGACCTTGGATTAATTCCACTATCAGAGGTTTCTGTTCAAGATCATAAGCAAAAAGAAGTGCTAAGTGAAATTGGTGTAATTGTTTCAAAAATAAATGATTTACAAGAAAAATTAGAGTTGAAAAAATTACAAAGTCCATGGTTGCCGCCATTACCTGGCCGACTTTATCCAGTACAGCAAAATGAACCAAAAGATAAAGCGAGCATCATGTTTACTCGGATTGATGAGCCGGAAAAACAAAGTCAATCTGATTATGCATATAACGTAATAGAGGATGGAAACATTGGGATATTTGGTTCAGCAGGCTATGGTAAAACAAGTACGATGCAAACATTGCTGCTTGGTATGGCGAAGGCTTTTACTCCACTGGAAGTTCATTTTTATCTAATGGACTTTGGAAATGGCGGGTTATTACCTTTAAGGCAGCTCCCGCATACAGCTGATTACTTTCTGTTAGACCAGGAACGAAAAATTGAGAAGTTCATGAATATTTTAAAAGACGAAGTGGCGAATAGGAAAAAGCTTTTCCAAAAGAAAGAGGTTAGCTCGATTAAAATGTACAATGCACTAAGTGAAGAACAGCTCCCATTACTTTACTTAGTTGTTGATAATTTTGACCTCGTAAAAGAAGAAATGCTCGATCTGGAGCAGCAGCTGAATACATTTGCCCGCGATGGTCAATCCATCGGAATATATATCATGCTGACGGTTACTCGAATTAACTCAGTTCGTCAGTCATTGATGAATAACCTACAAACAAAAATTGTTCACTATCTAATGGATCAAACAGAAGCCTATACAATGTTAGGGCGCCTACCATTTGCGCCAGAATCAATTCCTGGTAGAGCAATTGTGAAGAAAGATGAAGCATTCTTTTCTCAAGTGTATCTTCCGGTTGAAGGAAAAGATGATTTTGAGCAGATGGAAAACATGAAAAAACTTGTGCAGCATCTTAAAGATGAATACATCCATGTTGAAAAGCCATCTCCTGTCCCTATGCTACCAACTGAGCTTACGATGCTCAATTTCGCTGCTTACACAGAACGAAAAGTTGGCTTACTGCCTATCGGCTTACATGAGGTAACGGTTCAGCCGGTTTATGTGAACCTTACAAGATCTAAGCATTGTCTTGTACTAGGTCAGGCACAAAAAGGAAAAACGAATACATTAAAGGCCTTTATTCATACCGCACTGGATCAGCAGCTAGAGCATGTTGCGATCTTTGATTCCATTGATCGTGGATTATCTTCTTATATAGGAGATGACAGACTTGTTTACTTAGAAGGAAAGGACCATGTGGCATCATGGCTTGATGTGATTGAAAAAGTATTGGTAGAAAGAGAAGGCATGTACCAGCAATTTATTCAGCAAGGAAAACCTTTGAAAGCCAATCAGCCTGTTTTATTAATTGTGGATGGATATGCAAACTTCCTGCAAAAGCTGGATAATCCATTACAAGATAAACTTGTTCGAATGATGAAAAATTACAGCCATTTAGGCTTTAACATCATTGTATCCGGCAGTAACAATGAATTAACAAAAGGATATGATCCATTAACACTAGAAATAAAACAAATCCGTCAAGCTGTTGTATTAATGAAAAAATCAGAACAAACCATGTTCACACTAACATATGACCGCAAGGAACAGGAAATTCAGCCTGGCTATGGCTATTATGTTGAAAATGGAAAAGAACAAAGCATTCAAATCCCGCTTGTTCATGTAGAACGGAAGGTGCAAATATGAAGCAAACATCAACTATTATTAAATTACTTATAGCCATTACATTAATTGTCGTTACACCCCTTCTTTTCTTTCGCGCAATCGGAGATAACCCGTTTAAAGTTGAAAAAGCTAGTGCAGCTCAATCGATTGCGATTATCAATGAAGACACCGGCTTTGAAGAAGAAGGCGAAAAAATTCAGCTTGGGGAAAATATTGCAAGCCTCTTGAGTGAAAACTCAAATTTTGACTGGACAGTTGTCGGCAGAAGTGCTGGTGAAAATGGACTACTAAGTCAGAAATACGATGCGGTTGTTTATTTACCATCAAACTTTTCGGAAAACGTGATGTCCTATGATGAAAGTAATCCGGTGAAAACTAATTTTGAATACAAAGTTCAAAGTCAACTTAATGCAGTAAATAAGGAAAAAGTATTACTGGAGCTTGAGAAAGCAACGAAAAAAGTAAATCAAAAAATCTCGACACTTTACTGGAATTATGTTTCAGCAGATTTAGAAAATGTTCGTGCTGAGTTTGATGAAATTCTTGAAAAAGAAATTGCTTTTCAGCAAGCGATGACAGCTTTCTATAAGCCCAGTTCAAAAGATTTAGCAGGACAAATCGAACAACAAAAGGCAATGCTTGCAAGTCTGCAGTCATCGATCGAGCAAGCTGGAAGCGAAACACCTGACCAGAAATCAATGCTTGAGACATATGAAAAAAGCTTAGCCAGCTTTGTAGAATATGTTGAAACATATAAAGAATATCAGGATAACCAGCAAAAAATCTTAGCAGATATCCAATCACAAGCGATTCAAACAGTCAGTGAAGCAACAAATAATCAGCAGCCTTTATTTGTCCAATCCGTTCAACTTTTTGAGGACGAAGGAAGTTCGATTGTAGAAAGCATGCAGCAGTTAAATACACGCATGACTCAATCACAGCAGCTATATACACAGCTTGAGGAACAAAGAACCAGCCAGGTAGCAAGGCAGATAAGTGATTACTATGAATTACAGAAAAAGATTTTAGATTTTTATCAGCAATATAAAGATACATTAATTTTAGATAATACTCAGGAGAAGCTTGAAGATTATAGTAACGCTTTAGCAGAACAACCGGAGGCACCAGAGGAACCAACTGATCCGAAACAATCTGAACAACTAGATAAAAAAAATGAAACAAAAACAAATGTTTTATCAGCAAATTCTAACGATGAAAACGAAACAGAACCTGAGCCTGATAATAAAGAAGAAGGGAAAGAAGATACCGGGAATCAGCCACCTGCTGAAAATCCAGAGGAGCCAACAAATCCTCCTGATCCCGAAGAACCGGGTGGTAAATATGTAGATTTAGAGGATGAAAAAGAAAAGATTTCAAGTATTGCAGGAGAAGTAACTAGGCTAAAGGGAGAGCTTGAAGCCCTTAAAGATCTAGAAGTAATAACGATTGAAAATATAACTGGAACTCTCTCGGGGTTAGAAGGATTACAAAAAGAATTAGAAACCTTAAAATCTGATTTAACGAAAAAAGAATCAGATGGAGAAAACCCGCTTCAATCAAAATTGGATGAAATACGAAAAACCCTTTCTGACACAATTGCTTCAACCTCAGAAACTATTAAAGGTTTAGAAGAGAAAGTTGCTACGCTAACAAAAGAAAGAGACGATCTCGAAAAAGATAAAGCTCAATTAGAAGAAGAAAAAGAAGAGCTTCAAGAGCTTTATGATCAACTTTTTAAAGATTTTACTGCAGTGGATGAAGAATTAAAGCTTTACAAAGACTATGAAGCTAGCATAAAAGATGAAATTAATAAAAAAGAAGAAGCTATATTAGCATCACAAGCTTTATCTGAAACAAGGAAAAAGAATATCTCTGAAATTCTTTCCAAGGAAATAAATAGCAAAGATCTTCTTGATATGATGTTCTACTATTCATATTTAGATCGTTATCATGCAACATTAACAAGCATGATTTCTGAGGATCAAGCTAAAACAGCAACCTTAACTGATGAGTACCTTCAGCAGGAAGCAAATAAAATTGTTGCCATTACAGCAGAAGAGCAGGAAAACTGGAATGTAATGAGAGAAGAAATACCAACAACACAGGATGCTTTGACGACAATGGAAGACAACTTTACTGTCTTTATGGTCGAATACCGTAAAGCGGTTAATGACAACCAAGCAAAGCTTAAGGAAAGCCTTGAGGCAATTCAACAGGAAGCACAAACGGTTCTTGAGCAAATTCAACAACCGGAAAAAATGCTCTCTGCATCAACACCTACTTCAACCGTTGAAGGACAACAAATGATTTTAGGTTCAGAACAAATTAGTAATCAAATGGATTCAATTCACACATGGCTTGATTCAGTCCAGGAAAGTCAGGGTGGAATCGTTGATTACACGAATGAATTACAAGGAAGAATCAATGATGTTCAAGTAGATGCTGATAAGCTAAACCAAAAATGGGCTACAAACGTAGCATCAACTGAGCTTATTCGTGATGACGTATTTAGTGTATTAGGAAATGCGTTTGTCGACGGCCAATCAAACGGATATGTATATGACTTTTTAACAAATCCACTAAAAATAAGTGGAGATGTTCCAGAGCAAACAGGAAGTACAACAGTTAAAAATATCCCACCGGTTGTTGTCTTGTTTATAGTCTTAGTAAGCAGCTTATTAATTGGGTACACCAGCTACTATTTCAAACAACCACCTCTATGGATTCAGACGATATTATTTGTCCTATTAAATTTAATTGTCGGATTTGTCATCAGTTTGTTTGGACTTGAAATTTATCCATTACGAGAAGAAAGTGCAGTGGAATGGACTGTGTTTACAATTTTCTTGTTAATGGCTGGTTCGGCATTAGTAAGGGTTGGATTTGCAGTTCATCAGCTTGTCGGTACATTTATTACAGTAGGAATGGTTATTTTCTATGTCACACCATTACTCGCTCTGACAACACCGAACTTCAGCTTCCAGGATCCAATGTCAAAAGTGTACATGAGTATCCAATATGGAACCGAGTCACTGTTTACCCAAGCAATGATTGCACTGTGCTGTATTATTTTAGGACTGGGGGCACTTCAATACTTTATTGGAAGATCTGAAATAGTTTCAGTTGACAAAGGGTCTGAAACCTATGATGCTTAAATCCAACAAAAAATTTATTTGGTTTTTATTCTTTGTCATCAGTTATCTGCTATTGCAACATCAAGTTGCAGTAGCAGAAACGAATATTGATGAGCTCGTCCCAAACGACTATCAAAAGGAAAATGTAAAAATAAATAGAGATTTATTATTAGACAAACAGCAAAATCAACAGCGGACAAATATACCTGAAGAACAAAAAGGATTAACATTTGAAGGTGAAAAAACGTCTAATGATACAGAAGTAGTTTCTTCTTTGTTTAAAGAAAACTCAAAAAATCTGAATACAATTAAAACTAAGGCAGAAAATTTACATTTATTTTCTTCCACAGACAAGGTATCCCAGGGGCAAACAGTAGAGGAAGAACCAACTTCCTCTACAAGCCCTTTATCCCTGTTAATATGGGTGCTCGTCGTGATCTGTATCATATCACTTATCACAGTCATTTTGTTTTGGAACAAATCAACAAAGCAAAAAATGACGACAAATAACTAGTGAGGTGAACGTTATGAGTTTATCAAGCACGTTATACTCAATTCAAAACACAATTTCGTCTCGATCAAATGATGTAAATGAAAAAATTGAAAGACTCCAAAAAGCCAAAAGTGAGATTAGTAGTGAACAATCCATTTTATTGCAGGAAATTGAAAAAATTAAACAGCCTGACCTAGGTAAAGACTGGACGGGTAAGCGATCTGAGGAATTTGAAGATGAGAGAGAGCAAGCCTACAACATTATGAAAAACATTGGGCAGTACAGCTACAATAGCTATCAATATACAATTGAAAGCAAAATCAATGTTCTGGAATTGGAAAGAATGGCCTTAAATACTGCTAGTGCATTAGCACATGAGGCAGGAGATTTAGTGCACATGGGGGAGGACGCCATTGATGAGCTTTCCGACCGTATAAGTGATTTGAAAAGGCGGTTATTCTAATGGTTACAATCAAATTAAATTACGAAGCCGTAACAAAGGAGCTTAATGAGGCAAATTCAGCCCTATCATCCGTTAAACTTACAGTCCCTGCCTCTGGTGACATTGGTCGAAATCGCTTGGATTTCACGACTTATTTTCTGGAAAGAGAAGAAAGAATTCATCAGTTCATCAATGATTATGTTCAAATTGTCGGGAAAAACATTGAAGATACAAAAGCAAATGTACGTTCATTGAAGGAACAGGATGAAGCCATTACGAGAAACTAATGGAAAGGGCAGATGGCAAACGTGAAAGTACTTGAATCAAAAACGTTAATTGAGACAATGGAGGATCGCGCAACAGTCTATAAAGATTTAAGAGAAAAGCTTGATAAGCTTAAAATGGAATTTACAGATATCGTCCAGCTCGATGATAACCTAACAGGAAAGGGAGCAGATGCCATTAAAGGCTTTTACCAAGCACAAGTTGATGTGGTAGAAGCCTTGCTTCGTTTTATCGACATGCAAATCGCTTTTTTTAATGGTGTATCAGGTTCAATTGATGAATCTAATTTATCAGGTGACACCATTGTGGACGTAAACTTTCTTGAAACAGATCTTTCTATCCAGGCATCAAACCATATCGCAATGGTAGAAAGTCAGCAGGAGGACCTCAAGAAAATCTTTAGAGATATTGATGATATTGTCTCCCTAGACGCTTTTTCAACAGATCAATTTGATACGGCTATGTCTGATGCAAAAAAGAAGCGGGAAGATACTGTTAAAGCCGTAGATACACTAGATCAGCAATTGAAAGAAGAATATATGGTATCAGAAAGTGCCGAGTACCATATAGCAGCCCTCTTTCAACAACTGTTGGAGGCAACGGCCCAAGGAAACACAATCCATCCAATCAATTTCGACTCACAAGCCTACAAAGCAAGTGAAGCCTATCAACTAACAGACGAAGTCGAACAGTACGCAGACGAATACCTCACCTTCAAAGAAGAACAGGAAAAATTCAGAGAAGAGCTGAAAAAAGCAGAAGAACTGGAAAACAGACCATGGTATGAAAAAGCATGGGACGGAGTTAAAACCTTTACAGGAGAAATCACAGGGTATTATGATTATTTACGTGCCTCAGAAGGAGTTGACCCTGTCACTGGCGAAAAATTAACAACAGGGCAACGAGTAGCTGCCGGTGCCATGGCCACAGCCGGCTTCATCCCAGTCGTCGGTTGGGCAGGAAGAATCTTCAAAGGCGGGAGTGCCATCTACAAAACCGCCAAAGGCATGAACGCTGCAGATCGTGCTCTTGATGTCTACCGCACATCCAAAACCTTCTCAAACCTGGAAATGGCCGAGATGGGGATATACGGACTTGTTTCTGCGAATGGGTTTAGTGAGTATCTTACTGGCAAGGATATGTTTGGGAATGAGTTAACGGTTGAACAGCAGCAGAATAGTCTTGCCCAAGCACTTGGATTATTGGCTGTTGGTGGTGGTGCTTATTATGTGAATAGGTTGCAGGATGGAAGTAGAGTACTTAATGAGGTACCTGTAGAGAATACAGAAAAAATAATTGAAATAACGCAGGCCGATAGAGAAAAATTATCTAAATGGGCTTATCCGCCAAAAGAAGAGAAATATATAAAGTATAAGGAAGTTTATGATAATCCTAAATATTATGATCAGGAAACAGGTAATATAAATTGGCCACCTAATGATGGATTTGATGGGGAACCAATCCCTACAGAACTCAAAAAGGGAATGCTTATTGACAGATTTGGCGCGCCAGGTGGTGGTTTCTTTTCACCAGAAGGAATACCTTACGAACAAAGAGCCCTTGCACTACATAGTGATGAGGCAGATTACTATATCTATAGAGTACTTGAAGACTTTGAAGTTACCGGTGGTAAAATAGCTCCTTGGTTTGATAGGCCTGGTGGTGGTACACAATATATTAAATACCATAGTAACGGTAAGGCTTATTCAATGGAAGAGTTAGAAGAGCTTGAATTAATTGAGTTCGTATCAGTTAAAAAAGGTGGATAAAATTATGAACTATAATGATCTATTAAACAAATTAGATAATTATAATATTAAAACTGAAAAAATAGGTGGGGATACAATAATTTATGTATATCCAAAAAATAATGACGGTAGTACTAATCTTGATGTTGGCATTAAATTAAAAAACTCTAATGGCTCTCAAATATGGGACTTATACGAAATACAAAGAAATAAAGATTATAAACTAGAAGATTTTTCTATAAAAGAAATTGCATTTTTAGCATTATATATTACTGTAAAAGGGAAATTTGAGAAAATCAAAGGTAATAATCATGTTAAAAGTGAATTAAGGACAATAGAAAAAAATATTGTTGATGGAAAAGAAATTCTTCATAAAAATATAAATGAACTTTATTTTTCTCTAAAACATGAAAAAGAAGGGGCAATTAATTTAATTGAAGGAAATCAAGCATATGATGTTTTTTATCTGACTCATCAAAAAGAAAAAATAGTGTTTACAGAAGCAAGACCTTTATCAAGTGCGTTAGTCGTATTATATAATTTTAGTATTAAGCTTGAAAAATTTGATGAACTTTTTAAGCCTTTTACAGAAAGCTTAGAATTAGAGGAATTAGAAAAAATGAAGAAAATTTATATAAGCAATTAACTTGTTATTCGGCTATCATTTACATGAAGAGTGTAGATGATAGTCTTTTTCGTTCAAAGTTTTTCCTGAAAATGTTAATACCTTCGTTATAAACAGTTAAAGCAGGTGAAATGATGTCAATATATGCTGATTACAAAGGAAAAAGGTATAAAGATAAATTTGTAAAAGAAGTAAAGATTAAGGATATCGATGTAATTTATGAAATTCAATATAAAATCATTTATCAAGGAAAAGAATATAGCCTTTTACAGTAGAAGAGTTATTAATTGAAAATGATAAAATTACGATATTCAGTAAGGATTATGGATTCCAAATAAAAGAGCAATTTGTTTTTGTAAAGGAAATTGCTATTAATAATATTGAAGGTATCATTGAAATAAAAAAGCCAATTTTAAATTTTAAAGGATTACCAGAAGAAAAGAAGTATCTTTCAAAAAATTCAATTTCCCATTGTATAAATACTTTTAAGAATTAACCTGAAATTTAATAAAAAGAAAAGATCTCAACATAATCATGCTGAGATCTTTTCTTCAATCTGATAGATCAAGACGCAATAGAAGCTGTATTTTTTCTCATTTCATCTTCCTCAGGAACTTGAATAAAGTGAACAATAATCGCACTTGCTAAATAAAGTAGTCCGAAAATCCATACAACACCTTGAGCTCCTACCAAACCGATAAACGCCCAAGCGATGGCTGGAGCCACAAATGAAGATAAACCTGCTGAAAGATTTAAGATAGACATGGCAGCACCTTTGTCTTCGCCTGCAACTGTCGGTACTAAGGCTCCTAAAGGAACGTAACCTGCTAATAAACCTCCCCAAATAAATCCAACAATACTTGTGACGACGATGTTTCCATTTGCTAGAACCGGAGTATAGTAAAGAAGGACAGTAAAGACTGCACAGCCGACTCCGCCAAACCAAATGATGGTGTTTTTCCAACCGAATTTATCTCCCACAAAACCAAATACTAGGTTAAATACAATGTTTCCAAGGAATATCGTACCCCATAGCTGTAACCAGACTGTTGTTTCAATACCATGCTCAGCCATATGGATAGGTAAGAAAACCGGAAACCCATAAGTTCCAAGACTATTTATGATACGTACAACTCCACCAGCTGCAACTCTTGGGTTCTTTTTGACAATAGTAATCCCTTTTAATAACTCATTGAGCGTTTCTTTCGCACTAGTAGTTTCTTTCTTCTTAAATTTATCTTTATTGACAATTAAAGCAAAGAATGCACCAAGACATGCCCAGAATATGGATGTCCACAATGTATTGATATAGCCAAAATATTTTATGGCGTAGCTTGAATACCATGCTCCAAGCACCATCATCCCTGCACAGTAAGCGATCCAGAACCAGCCTACTGCTGTACTCAATCTATTCTTAGGGGTACGGTAAATAACCCATGTTAAAAAAGAATACGCAAATAATGGATAACCTAGTCCTTTAATAAAGTACGTGATCAGCATGATTGGATAATTCATAGTTTCAAAACCAAAAGCTATAAACCCAGCTGTTCCAATAATATAAAATAAGAGTCCCATAAACATTGTACGTTTTGCGCCAAATGCTTCTAAACATACACCTGAAAACCAAGAAGAAAGGGCAAGCGAAATTCCGTAAACGGTGAAAATGGATGCAGTATGTTGAACAGTCATCCCTTGGTCAATTAAAAACGGACTTAGCCAACCAGCTTCAAGTCCATCTCCCATCATAAAGAGCATTACGCCTAAAAAGCCCCAGCTTAAGTGTTTAGGTATTCCAATCTTGTCGAGCATATTTTTCTCTCCATATCTATAATAAATTTTTTAGTTTAACGTACTATTCATTTCAGAAAAGAAATGTTGTGTTCTTAACCATTCTGAATACCTGTTATCTTGATGATTTTTATCAGGTTTAATCGTTTTATAATCTTTAGAAATCAAATTTTCTTGTCCAAGTGCTTGGTTACAGATGACAGCAGCACCTACGACAGAAGCTTGACTAAAGCCGTTAGGAATTCTCAGCTCTTTTTGTAGTAAATTAGCAATAAACTGAGCTAATTGTTCACTTTGAAATCCTCCGCCACAACCCCATACATACGGCAAGTCAAAAGGAGTGACCTCTAAAATTTGGTCAAAATGGAGGCGGATTGTACAAGCAATTTCCCATAACGCAGCTGCAACAAAGTGGGCTCTTGATAAATCTTGAGCAAGGGGAGCGTTGAATATAAACCCACCTTTTTTGGAGGCATTTTTCTCATCTGAGAGATATATTCCTAACGCTGCCACGCATTCTACTAAGTCCAGCTGAGATATTTCATATTCCATTTGCTGATAGCTTTCGTTTGGATAAAATAAGTTTTTCAATTTCTGATAATTCAAGCCAGTTATCCCTGGGTTTGTCTCAACCAACCAGCGGTTTTTGTGAGTATGAGCATTTGTCCAAGCTCTTTTTTCTTCATCACCTTTATATTCGTCAATCATCTTGCAAATTGGAGTGGTTGTGCCCGAAATGATAATCATGTCATTGGTTTTTGCAAAAGTACTTTCAATGGCCAATTGGGAATCTCCGCCACCTACAATAATAGAAACATCTTTATTTACTTCCAATTCCTCTGCCAAGGAAGGAATAATATGACCAAGAATTGAACCTGACCATTTTAATTCAGGTAAAAAATGAAATGGAATGTCAAATTGCTCACACATTTCCTTAGACCAAGTTTGTTCCCGTACATTATAAAGTAAGGTTTCAGTCGCCTGTGAGGGTTCATAAACTAGAACATCACTTAACTTATAGGTAATCCAATCACTAATGCTAGTAAATGATGCAATTCTATCCCATAGAGCGGGTTGTCTTTTCTTTAATCCTACAAGCTTTAGTGCCGAGAAGAGAGCAGACGGTAATCTGCCTGTTGTTTTGTAGATAAGATCGCGTTCTAAGTAATCTTGTTCCCATTCTCGCCCGCGATTATCAATGTTCGGTAACCCAATAAACGAATTTCCGCTTTTGTCTAGTAAAACAATTCCTTGGCGTTGACTAGTGGATGTAATACCTTTGATTGTTACAGTTGGTGAGTTTTTTATCACTTTCTTTGCTAAACGAATGACTTGCTCCCAAAGTGTATCCGGTAAGAAGTAACGGCTGTCAGGATACAAGGTTTCTGTTAGATAGTGAATATCTTCCCGTTCAATACTAACAACTTCACCTGAAGTGGTAACAATGGCAACTCTAACATTTCCTGTTCCAATATCAAATACTAAATAACCTGATTCTTTATTCACATTTATTACCTCTTTCTTATGACTTTACATGCAGGTCTTTTCTATTGAACAAAGTTGGGATTTCAACAGCTTGCTTGTTAAACCACTTCACAAGAGCTTGGTTCATGATAGAAACATGGTGATCTTCTACTTCAAAGCTGGCTCCAGCTAGGTGAGGTGTTGCTAACACATTTGGTAATTGAATGATTTCATAATCACTTTTATCTGGAGGCTCATGATAAAATACGTCTAAAATAGCTCCTCTAATTTTTCCCTCTTTTAGTACAGCAACAAGTGCGTCTCTCTCCACTACAACAGCTCTTGAGGTATTCACGAGCACTGCATCCTCTTTCATTAGACCTAGATAATTCTCGTTAACCATCCCGATCGTTTCATCTGTCCGGGGAAGGTGAATAGAAACAACATCACTTGTTGAGAACACATCTTCCAAAGAAACGCGGGAATAAGCAGGATCCTCGCTTTCTACATAAGGATCATAATATTGTATGGAACAGTCAAAGGCTTTAAGGATATTAGCTAATTTTCGCCCAACTGCACCGAAGCCGACTAAGCCGATTGTTTTTCCGGAAATTTCATTTCCTTTGAATTTTACATAGGCTTGCAAGTAGTCACCGTCCCATTTCTCCTGTTTCAGCCACTCACTTGATGGAATCGTATGTCTATAAAAAGTAATAAGGTTGCCAATAAATTGCTCTGCAACTGCTTGTGCATTACGGGCGGGGGTGTAAAACACAGGTATTCCTCGTTTGGAAGCAGCTTCAACATCTACATTGGAAGGCATTCCACGGCATACACCAACAAACTTTAATTCTGGTACACTTTCAAATACTTTTTCTGTCACCTTATCAAGTTCAGCAATTAATCCTTCAGCCTTTGTCTCTTTTAGAAGAGAAATTAATTCATCTTCATGATAGGCCCTTCCCTGATCTTTCCAACAACGATAGGTATAATTGCCAAAAAGTGACTTCAGCTCATTTAGACCAACTTCGTTATATGGGGCTGTAACTAAAACATTCATCTAATCATCTCCTTCACACTAACAATGTAAAAAATGTACTGTAATCTATAAAAAAATCTCTCTCCAGAGATGGAAAGAGATGATTACTTTATATCGTTTATACAATGACATAAGTGAACTCTTTCTATCTTTCAAGCCATGCTTGCTGGAATTGGCACAATGCTGTTGCCGAGGTTTCAATGGGCCAGTCCCTCCACCTCTCTTGATAGAATCTATATTAAATTTTAAACATTTCTTAAAAACGCAATGTAACTAATATATAAGAGTTAATATTCAGAAGTCAATATATTTTCAGAACTTTCGAAGTAATAGATTTTTTGATATAATTTAAAAATCAATTTTTTTCATGAAAGGGAATCACAATGCAAAGATATAAAGAGATTGAAAGTGGTGTTGTTCCGTCCGTTTGTTCTTTGGACTGTCCGGATCAGTGTGGATTACTTATTCATAAAAAAGATGGGAAAATAGTAAAAGTTGAAGGTGATCCTAATCACCCTGTTACAAAAGGGAATATTTGTAACAAAGTGCGAAATATGGGAGAGCGAATTTATGACGATAAAAGGCTTAAGACACCTTTAAAAAGAATTGGAACTAAAGGTAAAGGAGAATTTGTCCCAGTCACCTGGAAGGAAGCAATAGAGACAATTTCCATGAAATGGAAAAAACTAATTGCAGAAGAAGGGGCAGAATCGATCCTTCCTTATAGCTTTTATGGGAATATGGGAAATATTAATGCTGAGGGCATGGATCGTCGCTTTTTTCATCGTCTTGGTTCAAGCCAACTGGATCGAACAATTTGTTCTGTAGCTGGTTCGAAAGGGTATAAATATACAATGGGAGGAAGCTATGGAACTGACCCTGAGGATATGACAGAAACAAAGTTATTCATTCTATGGGGAATTAATGCTGTTAGTACAAATATGCATCAAATGATGATTGCCCAAAAAGCGAGAAAAAATGGAGCAAAGATCGTCGTGATTGATGTACATAAAAACCAAACAGGTAGAATGGCAGATTGGTTTATTCCTATTTTACCTGGAACAGATGGCTTGCTTGCATTAGGAATCATGCATATTCTATTTAAAGAAGAATTAGTGAATAAGAATTTTTTAGAACAATATACAGTTGGATTTAAAGAATTAGAAGAACATGTAAAGCAATATAATCCAGATATGGTGTCGTCAATCACAGGTGTACCTGTAGAACATATTTATGAATTAGCCCGTATGTATGGAGATATTACTCCTTCGATGATCAGAATTGGAAATGGTATACAACACCATGATAATGGTGGAATGATTGTCCGTACTATAGCTTGTTTACCTGCATTAACAGGCCAATGGTTAGTAAAGGGTGGAGGAGCATTAAAGTCTAATTCAGCTTTTCTTGCGCACAATACAACCGCACTTCAACGTCCGGACTTATTGAAAAAACAAACTCGTACTATTAATATGAATCAACTTGGACAAGCACTTCTTGAAATCAAAAGACCGGTTCGGTCATTGTTTGTATATGGAAGTAACCCTGCGGTGGTGGCACCAGAGGCAACCAAAGTTCGCGAAGGGTTGGCAAGAGATGATTTATTTACCGTTGTTCACGATTTGTTTTTAACGGAAACAGCTATGTATGCAGACATTGTTTTACCTGCTACATCTGCTTTTGAAAATGTTGATTTTTACACGTCCTATTGGCATCAATATATTCATCTTCATGAGCCTGTAATTAATGCTTATGGAGAGAGTAAATCAAATACAGAAGTGTTTCGTTTATTAGCTGAAGCAATGGAATTTGATGAGCCGGAATTTAAAGATTCTGATGAAGTATTAATTAATCAAGCATTAAGCAGTACTTCAAATCAATACTTAGAACATGTTACTTATGATGAATTAAAGAAAACACATTTTATAAAGGCTAAGCAAACAAATTATTTACTTGAAAACTTAAAAACACCCAGCGGGAAGATCGAATTATATTCAAGACAAATGGAAGAGGACGGACATCCAGGTTTGCCTACCTACATTCCTATTCAACCAGAAAGTCGTTATCCATTTTTATTTATTCCAGGACCGAACCATAACTTTTTAAATTCAACATTCTCGAATAATGAAAAGCACATTAAGTTAGAAAAATCCCCAAAATTATTTATGAATGTGAAAGATGCGATTGAACGGGGAATTAAAGATGGAGATAACGTTCGAATTTGGAATGATCGCGG
Source organism: Metabacillus schmidteae (assembly GCF_903166545.1). Lineage (NCBI taxonomy): Bacteria > Bacillati > Bacillota > Bacilli > Caryophanales > Bacillaceae > Metabacillus > Metabacillus schmidteae. The sequence goes on from NZ_CAESCH010000001.1 coordinate 2,023,595, forward strand.
CGAATGTGAACTGGCAGCATCTGTTGGAGAGCTGGTGCTACCTGGAGTTGTTGTTAGCCAAGGATTATGGTCAGATGTTGCAGGAGAAAAACACCTCGTAAATACGCTAACTCCAGATCGTGTGGCTGATATGGGTGGTGGAGCTACCTTCTTTTCTGGTCGAGTAGACGTTGAAGCAGTTAAATCTTACGAATAAAATCACTTCAATTGGACATACAATTCATGAGGTGATAAAAATGGATCGTTTTGAACAAGTTTTTCATCAATACAAAAATCAGTCTAATCAAGATGAAGTACAGGCAGAAATTGCAGAGGATATGAAACCTAATCAAGAGAAAATCGTGGCTGTTAGAAAGAATGAAGATGGAGACTTAATTGCATTTCAGACAGAGTCAGGTAGACAGCTTGATTATGTACAAGCACTCTCAGAAGCAAAGGGCGGCAAACTCGCTCATATTGATGTATTTCATAAGTACGGTCGCGATATTTTAAGAAGTGAACCAGATGGCAACAGGGACAATAATTTAGATTCTCTACCGGAATTCTAAAAGCGAAAAACACAGTTCGGAGTACCTGGGCTGTGTTTTTCATTTATTGGATATTTTAGATAGAAATAAGAAACGATTGACATACACTTAATAACTTCTCCAAGCTTTTTCGTATTTCTCTATAATAGTAGGCCTTGTCAAGGTATTTGTATCGAGTGGAATTTGATTTCCCTTTTCATCTAGTATTTCTTGATCAATGTCCTTACCGAAAGAAGTTAAACCTTCTAATACTTCATTTGTTAAAAATTTCGTTTGGGCTTTTATGTCAGCTTGTTTCAAGTCAACTTCTTCTCTTTTTGCTAACACAAAGCCCCAATCACCGAAGCTTGGAACATCGACGTGCAAATTATCGGTATAAAGATTTGCGGCTTGTATCGTTTTGTTAATGGACCAGTATACCTCTGTTGCGAAGGTAGGACTTGTTGCTTGTATCATGATTGATCCTCCTGGTGCTAAACGATTTCGTACCAATTGGTAGAACTCAAGAGTGTATAACTTGTTTAATGACTCATTATTTGGATCAGGCAAGTCAATCAATATGACATCATATAGGGTACCTTTTTTATGTTTTAAAAACTGGAAAGCATCTTCGTTAATAACTTGAACACGTTTGTCCTCAAATGCCTCTTGGTTTAAAGAAACAACATCTCGATTTGTTTTCCCTAGCTCCACAACTTTAGGATCCAGGTCAACCAAAGTCATTGATTTTACTTCTTTATATTTTTGTAACTCTCTTAGAGCTAAACCATCCCCGCCACCAAGTACCAGAACGTTTTCTCTCCTGTTAGCTGTAGCCATTGCAGGGTGTACGAGAGTTTCGTGATAGCGATATTCGTCACTCGAACTAAATTGAAGCTGTCCATCGAGAAATAATCGTAAATCTCCTTGTTCCTTTGTTAAAATGATTTGCTGGTAATCGGATTGTTCGGTATAGATAATCGGATCTCTATAAAGTTTTTGTTCAAACGTAAAAGCTGTTTCTTCACCAAAAAAAATGCCTGCAATAAGGATAAGGAAAATGACTACTCCCGCTGAGAAATGGCGTTTAAACGTTTTGATCTCATGTTTAAAATAAAGTAAAATCCATAAGGCAATGGCAACATTAATAATGGCTACAAGAAAAGCTGTTTTTACAAGTCCAAATTCCGGTCTTAGCAAGTAAACAAACAGTAATCCACCAATTAGACCTCCAGCATAATCAGAAAACAACACTTTTGCAGTACTTTTTTGCAACGTGACACCAATCTCATTTGCTTTTCTAATTAAGATCGGCAGTTCTACTCCAGTTAGTGCACCTACTATTAACGTAATTGAGTAAAGAAAGAAAGCATCCATTCCAGACTCTAAAAAGGCAGAAACGCCGAACAATAAAAACGTTGAAAGTCCACCAATAATACCGATTAAATATTCAATCCATACAAATGACAATATTAAATTCTTTGTTACCTTCTCACTTATTGAAGCGCCAATGCCCATACCGGTCAAAAAAAGAGAAATGGTGAGGGTGTATTGTTTTACACCATCACCAAGTAAGTAAGAGCCAGCTGCACCAAATAATACTTCAAAAATGATTCCACATACAGATACGATCCCTGAAGCCCAATAGATCGCTTTGCTTTGTTTGATATTCTGTTCAATCACACGCAACTGTCTCCTTGTTCATAAGCTTTTACGTAATCGATGCCCCGATAACAAAGGCCAATCCAATTGATACACACATACTAATAATCCCTACAGAAATATTTCCTTTTTTAAGCTGTTCTTCCACTGAAAAGTTTCGAGTAAAAAGTTCGAACAATAAATACGCAATTAATTGAAGGAACACACCATAAGCACCCCAAATAAGCGTATCTATAACACTAGCACTATGATAAATCGAGAACGCCAGAACAATACAAATTCCAACAATTTTTCCACCGATTGAAAGGGATACGGCATGATTACCATTTAAAATTTCATCCCAATCTTTATATTTCTTCGTCATGAATTCAAATAAAATTAATCCAATAAGTACAATTGCAATCGCTATAATAAAATATACAGCTGTTAAAATAAAAGGCTCCATATTATTTCATTCCCTTCATATTTTATTTTCCAGTTCCCGGACCACCGCCGCGGACAGATGAGGATCCACCTCGAACAGTTGATGTTCCTCCTGTTTTAAAGGATCCGCCGGAAGAACCATATCCCTGATAGCAATCATCTTGGTTTGAATTACACTTGTTTCGCTGTTTTTTACCCCAATCATCTACGTCAAGAATATCGTCTAATAGCCATAGGACAAATAATCCATTAAAAAAATCAGGGCTATAATTATTACGTACGAAGTCATAAGTAGAGATTTCAACCATTGTATTTGCAGGGTTATCCTCGGCAGGTGTTAAGATTACAAAAGTATCTTGATAAATCAGAACTTGTTTGTCATCCTTTTTCTCACTAACTTCTCTAGGTTTTTCATAATCTTGCAATTCGTTAGCCACTTCATCGATGGACTTATTCTCAGCAATATAAATTTCAGAAATCTCTTGAGAGCGTTCTTGGCTTGAGACTACGTCTTGTAGAATATATGTAGTACTAATGAAATCTGCAATTCCATCTTTAAAGAATGAGCCTCCTGTTGATCCTTGTGTTTCATTTCCACATGCAGATAAGAGGAGAATGCAAGATAGAAAAATAAAAAGAAGTGATTTCTTCATTGACTCACCTTCTTTCCAGTCAATCTATTGATTAGCATCACGTTGACCTCTAATGCGGAAAGCATTGGAGGTCAATTTGTTTAAACTTCACATTCAATTTCTTATTCTTTGCCAAGTTTTTTCTTTAAAGCAGCAAGTTCATCATCAATATCATTATTTTCTAATGCTTCGAACTCATCATCTAAGCTTCTGTTAGAAGATCTCATATCTTCACTTGTTTCAGCTTCAGCTTCATATTGAAGGACTTTCTCTTCCATACGCTCAAAGCCACGTTTGGACTCATCACTGCCAATGCCGGAAAGAGTGCGATTGATCTTAGTTTTTGTTTTTGCAGTTTCTGCACGAGCCTTTAGGGAATCTTTTTTGAGCTTCATTTCATTATATTCAGCTTTCATTTCGTCTAATTTCTTTCTTAGTGTATCTGAATCAAGCTTAGCACGTTCATACGATTCCTTTAATGTATCTAGTGTTTGCTGATGAATCTTCTTGTCTTCTAAAGCACGTCTTGCAAGATCATCGTTACCAGCTTCAATCGCCTTAATCGCTTGTTCATCACGCTTTTGAACCATTTTTCCTGCATCCTCAAATTTCTTTTGTAACATTTTTTCATTTGCAATTTGTTTTGCAATAGCTGACTCTGCTTCTCGGATATCTGTTTCCATATCTCTCATAAATTGATCCAGCATTTTTACCGGATCTTCTGCTTTATCTAATAAAGCATTTAATTCTGAGTCTACAACTGTTTTTACCCTTTTAAATAATTTAAACATTGACATCCTCCTAGTTACTTGCAATTATTTTTAATTCATATTGTTCAATTTCATATCCATGACTTACTTCAATTTCACTGCCCCATTTTTCCACAGAAAGAAAGTTTTCTTCTTCATCATCACAATAGTCATAATATTGGCACACCATTCCATTTATGTTTTGATTTCGACCGATTCCTGTTACTCTTGCAGTTCCGGATTCATCTAAGTAATAAGTTGTACCTTCATATTCAATTTTTTTGGGGATAGGGTCCTGAAGTTTTAATTTTATTTTCTCATACATTCCCAAATAAAGCTCATCATCCATTTCAACACTTAACCAAATGGTTTTAGAAATTCCCTCAAGCTGATAAGCATGCCACTTAAAGCCATGATCATCATAACTGATTTTTCCTACTATTTTATAATCCTCTAAATCATATGTGACAATATCATCTGTTTGAAGGTTGAACATATTGCGTTCTTCTACATGGGTTTGGCTTTTATTTTTATTGCCAAATAGTCTACTGAAAAAACTCATGAATCCACCTCGACTTTTTGTACTATTGTTTCCTATTATTATTACGTATGACAAATTAAAAAGTTTCAGCAAATTTCGTTTTCTATTTTATAGGTTTTAGGGATACAATCGTGTTACTTAATTACTAGCACCTAACCAGGTTTTAGGTGCAAGTACGTACGTACAAGTGTATAATAAACTCACAAAGAATATTTAAATTCAATACATCTAGAGGTGAAAACTGTGAAAAAGCTCTTATATGTTTATGGTTTTCTATTTTTGCTATTTTTTCTCTACTTATATAATTTCCATTTTAAGGACTCTTTATCAAGTCCAATTACAGGTGATGGGAATCGATTCCAAGGGGATCGAAGTGAGAAATTTGTAATGGTTACATTTTTAGCGGGGATAGATTATTGGAAGAGTGCTTTAAAAGGATTTGAGGATGCTGCAGAAGAGCTCAATGTTTCCGTTGAGTATCGTGGTGCTACTCAGTATGATGTTCATGAACAAATAACAGTTTTAGAGCAGGTGATTGCAAGAAAACCGGCTGGTATTGCCATATCTGCAATTGATCCCTACAAATTAAACACAACAATAAACAAAGCAATAGATGCCGGGATTCCTGTTGTTTTATTTGATTCAGATGCTCCTTCTAGTAAAGCGCTTTCGTTTATAGGTACGAATAATAATGCTGCTGGAGAAATTAGTGCTCACAAAATGGCAGAGCTTGTGGAAGGAAAGGGAAAAGTAGCTGTTATTACCTTGCCGAATCAACTGAATCACCAGGAACGAACAGAAGGGTTTGTGGAGACGATTAAATCTGATTACCCTAATATGGAAGTAGTAGCAATAAAGGATGGAAAAGGAGATGAGAAATATTCAGAAGAAGTGACAGATGAGTTGATAAAGAATGACCCCGATATAAAAGGAATTTTTGCAACTGAGGCTAATGGTGGAGTGGGGATAGCAGAGGCAATTCAAGCTAATAAGGAAAACCGTAATATTAAGGTTATTAGCTTTGATACAGATAAACCAACTTTAGACAAAATACATGAAGGTTCTATTTCAGCAACAATAGCCCAAGGGACTTGGAATATGGGGTATTGGTCACTTCAATTTATGTTTCAGCAAAGCAATGACTTATCAGACATACAGCAGGATCAACAATTACCAAATTACGTAGATACAGGTGTGTCGATCGTAACGAAAGAGAATATCCATGAATATTATGCAAACTGATTTTAGTAAAGAAGAGTGGATGTAGGGATGAAACAGCGTTTCTATAAGCTAAATAATATATCAATCAAGCACAAAGTTATAGCGTTATTACTAGTGATCAGTATTGTTCCTTCGATAGGACTAGGATTATTGACAGGTTATACCGTTGAACGAATTTTAGAAAAACAGGCAGCTGATCACACCTTACAATTAATTGGTCAAGTGAATAAAACACTAGAATCATACATGAATAATATGCAAAATGTGAGTTATCTTCTGTCAATGGATCCAGAGATTGAAAAATTCCTTTCTTCTTCGACAGAACTTAAAACAGAGGATGAGCGGTATCGGATAAAACAATTTATGCAAGGGCTTTCAACACTGTATCCTGAAATCGCCGGGATACTCGTCGTAAATAGCAACGGTCAATATATTAGTAATGAACTTTATCCTAAAAGTGAAATGAAATTGACAAACGAGTCATGGTATAAAGAGGCAGTTGAAAATGACGGGATTTTTACAATCATTGGTCACCCAAAGGACAGGGATATTACAAGTCATATTCATTATGGAAATGATGAAGTTGTGACGGTAGTAAGAGCTATATTAGAGCCTGAAACCCAAAGAGTGATGGGGGTAGTGTTAATTGATTTAAAGCTACGTGTTATTGCTGAGGCTACCAAAAATGTTCGCTTAGGTAAATCAGGTTATTTAATGGTGATAGATGATAATGGGGAGAACATTTACTCTCCTTCTAACCCAATTGTTGTGAATCCTCCAAATCGTTTATTAGATGAAGAAGATTCCGGTTACTTTTCTGAAAAAATAAATGGGGAAGGTTTTCAATTTATTTATCAAAAACTTCCGTTTACAAATTGGACAACTGTTGGAATTTTTTCTTCAGAAGAATCTGTATATGAGGTCAGAACGATCCATTTTTATGTTATCTGCTTTGTGTTTTTTGTTTGTTTATTTGGGATTACAGCATCATATTATCTATCAAACTCTATGTCAAAGCCTATTTTTCAACTAATGTCGTCAATGAAAGAAGTGGAGTCAGGGAATTTATCTATTCAATATAAGAGCGAGAGGCAAGATGAAATAGGCATGTTGGGTAAAAGCTTCAATCATATGATAAAGAAAATAAATGAATTACTTTCTTTAACCGAAAAACAGGAACGTCAAAAACGGGAGGCAGAGCTTCGAAGCCTTCAAGCACATATTAAGCCTCATTTTTTATATAACACATTGGATACGATTAGTTGGATGGCTCGTAAGCGTGGTGCTGATGATGTTTCTGATGTTGTGACGGCGTTATCAAAATTATTTCGAATTGGTCTTAATAAAGGACATGACATTATATTTTTGAGAGAGGAAATGACTCATATAGAAAGCTATTTAAGTATCCAAAAAGCGAGATACCGAGATAAACTAAATTTTTCTATCAATGTTGATCAGAAAATTCAAGATGTGCAAATTCTCAAGCTAGTGCTTCAACCAATTGTTGAAAATGCTATTTACCATGGAATTAAAGAGCGAAAAGGACCTGGTCATATTGAAATAAAAGCATTAGAAGATAATGGGTCTCTATTGTTGTCGGTTTCGGATGATGGAAAGGGAATACCTGAGGATAAATTGGCGATGCTTAATGATAGGCTCGATACACTTTACAAACAACAAGATCAAAAGGTGAATTTTGGCTATGGAATGATGAATGTTCAAGCAAGAATTAAATTAACATATGGTGAAATGTATGGATTACAAATTAATAGTCAGTTAGATGTAGGAACAATCGTGTCTATTCGTTTGCCAATTCATAGGAAATAATGTTTCAAATGGGGGAACAAAAGTGAATCATCATTTATTACACGTACTAATTGCGGATGACGAACCAGTTATTCGAGAAGGAATACGCGACTCAATTGATTGGGCATCGCTCCAAATGGAAGTAAAAGCAGAGGCCGAGGACGGGGAAGAAGCGTTGGAATTGGCCGTAAAGCACTCTGTTGATATCCTATTAGCAGACTTAAATATGCCAATCATGAATGGAATCTCTTTAATTAAGCAGGTTCGTGAAAAGCTGCCTCATTGTAAAATCATTATCATTACGGGACATGATGAATTTTCCTATGCCCAAGAAGCAGTGAGATTAAATGTTGTTGATTATATTCTAAAGCCTGTTGACCCAAATCAATTAAGAAATGTGCTTGAGCAGATCCGTCAAGAGCTAGAAGAGACCTTACATCAGAAGAAGTATTTAGATATAGCCAATCAACAAATCGAACGAAATAAATCACTATTAAGAGAGCAATTTTGCCTGGAGTGGCTACATGGAAATGTATCGGATGAAGAAGTAAAAAGTCAGCTTGCTTTTTTTCAGCTGCCGCCAATATTTCCATCACACTTAGCAGTTATTCAAGCTTCTGAGTATCTTGCAAACAAACCAATAATGAGTGAAAAAGAGAAACAGAAATTTGAAATTGCGCTTAAAGATATTGTTAAAGAATTAATTGGACCCTCTGATCACGTATTTATTCGTGATGAGATGGGGATGTATATATTATTTATTTGGAATGAAAATGCAGTAACACTATTTGAATCAGTTGAACAAGTTCTAAAAGAGAGACTAAAGACGACCATTCATTTTACAATAGAAGAAGTAGGCTTTAATCAATTTTCAGTAGCAGAGGCTTATAAGCACTGTATGGAATCTTTAGAAAATGAGTCGATCATTTCGCCTATCGTCCGAAGGGCAAGAGATTATATTGAAGAACACTATACAGAACGTACAATTACATTAGACTTTGTCGCAAATACACTGCAAGTCTCACCTGTATATCTTAGTAGAACAATAAAACAAGAGCTAGGCATTTCTTTTGTCAGCTTAGTTACAAATATGAGAATTAAAAAGGCAATCCATTTATTAAATTCAACGAATCTTCCAATTGTTGAAATTGCTGAAGAGGTTGGCTATGATACACAGCATTATTTCAGTACGGCATTTAAGAAAGTGATTGGTGTCTCTCCTAATAAATATAGGAAACAAATCGGGCTAGAAAGCATGTAAAAGCAGGTAACCAGTTTACCTGCTTTTGTATTTTGATCTTAAGGGGGAATCAATTAACTGACATCTAAATTCTAAAATGGACAAATTAATCTATGAATTAGTTGGAAATGTCCTTCAGAGTGCCAATAAAGAACAAAGAATGATCAAAATCAGTTGGAAATGTCCTTCAGAGAGTGAATGAAGGACAAACCAAGATTAAAATCCAGTTGGAAAAGTCCTTCATAATGTGAATGAAAGACAAACCAAAATAAAATCCACTCGAAAAAGTCCACCATACCCACAAATAAATAAATTCTAAAGATTAGAAACTGTTTTATACATCGCTCAGTATGACCACGATTCTCAATTATCGAAAAAACAACTATGAAAGCGTTTTAAAATAAGTTAAATAATTATAAAAATAGTTAATTTATTAAAAAGACCAAAAATGTAAGCGGTGGTATATTTTTAGTAATTCATCAAATTAATGAATTCAATGAAGTGTTTCTCCTTTAAAAAGGGAACTAGCACTTTTCGTTAGAAGGGGGGAATCCTACATGGGAAAGAAAACGTTATCAATAATTATTTTATTCGTTATGATTTTTTCTCTGGCAGGATGTGGAGTTGAACAAACAACAGCAGATTCAAAGGGATTTATCGGAATTTCAATGCCAACTAAATCATCCGAAAGATGGGTGAAGGATGGCGAAAATATGAAGCAAATGTTTGAAGAGCTTGGTTATCAAACAGATTTACAGTATGCAGAGGATATTATAGAAAATCAAACTGCACAAATCGAAAATATGATTACAAAGGGTGTGGATGTACTAGTTATAGCACCAATAGATGATCGTTCAGGTTTATCAAGTGTATTAGAGAGAGCACATAAAAGGGGAATTAAAGTCATTTCCTACGATCGCCTCATCCAGCATAGCAAATATGTAGATTATTATGCTACATTCGACAACTTTAAGGTTGGAGTCTTACAAGGAACATATATTGAAGAACAACTTAATTTAAAAGAAGAAGAAGGTCCGTTCAATGTTGAGATATTTGCCGGTTCACCGGATGATAATAATGCATACTTCTTCTTTGACGGAGCGATGTCCATTCTCCAACCTTATATTGATTCAGGTAAATTAGTAGTGCAAAGTGGGCAGACAAAGTTCCAACAGGGAGCAACACTGCGATGGGATGGAGCACTTGCTCAATCAAGAATGGATAATTTATTAAGCGCTTATTATTCATCAGAACGAGTGGATGCTGTGTTATCCCCATATGACGGGATTAGCATCGGGGTTATTTCATCCCTAAGAGGTGTTGGGTATGGAAGTGAAGATCAACCAATGCCGATTATTACGGGACAAGATGCAGAGCTTGCATCAATTAAATCGATTATTAATGAAAGGCAAACACAAACCGTGTTTAAGGATACGAGAGAACTAGCGAAAAAAGCGGTAGAAATGGCAAGTGCCCTATTAAATGGTGAGCAAGCAGAAGTTAATGATACTGACACCTATGACAATGGTGAAAAAATTGTTCCAGCCTACCTTTTAAAGCCAGTCTCTGTTGATAAAACAAATTACGACTCTGTACTAGTAGAAAGTGGATATTATACAGAAGAGCAGCTTGGACAATGATCAATCATTCGAAAGAAAAACATTGAATGTAGGTGGATAAAATGTCAAAGATCATTCTAGAAATGCGAAATATTACAAAAGAATTCCCAGGTGTGAAAGCACTTGAAAACGTTAACTTAAAAGTAAAAGAGGGTGAAATTCATGCCCTATGCGGAGAAAATGGGGCAGGTAAGTCCACCTTAATGAAAGTATTAAGTGGAGTTTATCCCCATGGCACTTATACGGGAGATATTTTGTTTAAAGATTCCGTGTGTGAGTTTAAAAATATAAAACAAAGTGAAGAGCTTGGTATCGTGATCATCCATCAAGAGCTTGCATTAATTCCGGAGCTTTCTATTGCCGAAAATATCTTTCTAGGAAACGAAATTGCCTCTAAAGGTATTATCAATTGGAATATCACTACGATGAAAACAAGTGAATTACTTCAAAAAGTAGGGCTAACAGAATCACCTAATACAAAAGTAGATGACATTGGAGTCGGAAAGCAGCAATTAGTCGAAATTGCGAAAGCGTTGTCGAAAGAAGTGAAGCTCCTTATCCTTGATGAGCCAACAGCTTCTTTAAATGAAGATGATAGTGAAAATCTTTTGAATTTATTATTAGAGTTTAAAAAGCAAGGAATGTCAGCAATTATTATCTCTCATAAATTAAATGAGATTGAGAGAGTGGCAGATTCAATCACGATCATTCGTGATGGTCAAACAATTGAAACACTTGATGTGAAAAAAGACAATGTAACAGAAGATCGCATTATCAAAGGAATGGTAGGTAGGGATTTAACAAATCGATATCCAGATCGAATTCCGAAGATCAAAGAAGTCTTTTTTGAAGTGAAAAACTGGAATGTGTCACATCCTTTACATTCCGACAGAAAAGTTATAGACGATGTTAATATCTCTATTCGAAAAGGAGAAATTGTAGGAATTGCCGGACTTATGGGAGCAGGTCGTACAGAGCTTGCAATGAGTATCTTTGGTAAATCATATGGCAAGAAAATTACTGGGCAGATAATTAAGGATGGAGAAGAAGTCCAATTTAACGATGTTACAACAGCGATTAATCACGGGATGGCATATGTTTCAGAGGATCGTAAAGGAAATGGTCTCATTCTGATGGATGATATTCGACAAAATATCACACTGGCTAGCTTAGATAAAATCTCAAAACAATCGATCTTAGATAAAAATAAAGAGATTATAGTCGCTGAAGAATATAAGAAGAAATTACGTATAAAAACACCAAGTATTTACCAAAAGGCAGGAAATTTAAGTGGAGGAAATCAACAAAAGATTGTATTAAGTAAATGGATCTTTTCTGAACCGGATATTCTAATTTTAGATGAGCCGACACGCGGAATTGATGTAGGAGCCAAATATGAGATTTACTCTATTATCAATGACCTTGCGATGGCCGGAAAAGGAATCCTTATGATCTCTTCAGAACTACCGGAATTATTAGGCATGTGTGACCGAATCTATGTAATGAATGAGGGAAGTATCACTGGTGAAGTAACGAAAGAAGAAGCAAATCAAGAAAAGCTTATGACTTATATGACAAAAAGTAAGGTAAGGAGGTAGTTATGATGCAACCGCAAAATCAACTACAAAAAACACCTGGATTAAACAATGACTCAATTTGGAAATCAATGATTCAGAACAATATGCGTCAATACAGCATGATCATTGCGTTAGTTTTTATTATGATTTTGTTTCAAGTTTTAACAGATGGATTATTATTAAAACCACTTAATATCACAAATCTAATCTTGCAAAATAGTTATATATTAGTTCTTGCAATTGGAATGGTTTTAGTTATTATTACAGGTCATATTGACTTATCGGTTGGTTCTGTTGCTGCCTTTGTTGGAGCAATATCAGCTATTTTGATGGTCAACTATGAAATGCCTACCTTCCTGGCGGTTATTATCTCTTTACTAGTAGGTGCCATTATCGGGGCTTGGCAAGGTTTTTGGATTGCTTATGTGAAAATTCCGGCATTTATCGTAACTCTAGCAGGGATGCTATTGTTTAGAGGAGCAACGATGATTGTCCTTGAAGGAAAATCCATTGCACCATTCCCAGAGTCTTTCCAAAAAATCAGCTCTGGATTTATCCCTGATATCGGAAGCGGCTCAATCCATGTATTAACTCTCATTATCGGATTTGTTTTATCAATCATTTATGTCTTTACCCAAATAAAAAATAGACGAACAGAAATGAAGTATAATGTTGAAGTTTCCTCTACAGGAATGTTTGTGTTAAAACTTATTGGACTTGTTGCAATTTTAAACATTTTTACTTATGTTTTAGCAACCTACGAGGGAATTCCGAACATCTTAATTATCCTCGGGATATTAATTATTCTATATACATTTGTTACGAATAAAACAAAAGCAGGTCGTCATGTTTATGCAATTGGAGGTAACGAAAAAGCTGCCCAGTTATCGGGTATAAAAACAAAACGCATGACATTCTGGGTTTTCGTTAATATGGGTGTACTATCTGCTCTTTCAGGACTATTATTTGCAGCTCGTCTAAATGCTGCTACTCCTAAAGCTGGTAACTTATTTGAACTAGATGCTATCGCAGCTTGCTTTATTGGTGGGGCATCTGCATATGGAGGAATTGGAACAGTTCCTGGTGCAATTATTGGTGGTCTTGTCATGGGGATCATGAACAACGGAATGTCTTTACTAGGTCTTGGTATCGACTGGCAGCAAGGAATTAAAGGGTTGGTATTACTATTAGCCGTTGCATTTGATATTTATAATAAAAATAAAGCTTCTTAATAAGGGAGGGGATTCGATCATTTGGTTCGGATCCCTTTTCAATTTGTTTGATCATCTTTTCACTAAAATATACAATAAGTTATTTTAAAAAGACATCCTCATAGTATATAATGAAACCAGTTGTACGAATAAGTTAGTGCGGAAACATACAAGATGAAAGCGGTGGCAGAATGGCGCAACAAACGAAAGTCAGCATGGTGAAACAAAAAATTAAAGAATGGATTACAGAGGGAAAGGTTTCTCAAGGGGAAAAGATTTATTCAGAAAATGAACTTGTGAAAATGTTTGAAGTGAGTCGACACACTGTAAGGCAAGCTGTAGGTGATCTAGTTCACGAAGGCTGGTTATACCGTGAGCAGGGAGCGGGGACTTTTGTTTCGCAACGTATGAAAAAAACTCCAACCCCGGCAGGTAAAAACATTGGTGTAATCACAACCTATATTACAGACTATATTTTTCCTTCGATTATAAAAGGAATTGAATCTTACTTATCAGATCACGGCTATTCCTTAACTTTTGCTTGTACAGACAATAACCCTGAAAAGGAAAGACAATGTCTGGAATCCATGTTAAGTCGAAACATTGATGGTTTAATCGTCGAACCAACAAGAAGCAGCAGCTATAATCCTAATCTACATTATTATTTACAAATGGAGCAAAATGAAATTCCATATTTAATGATCAATCAGTATTATCCACAATTAAATCCGCCTCATCTTATTCTAAACGATGAAAAAGGTGGATTTATCGCAACGGAGCATTTGATCAAGCTGGGTCATCAAAAAATAATTGGGTTATTTAAAAGTGATGACATTCAAGGGTTAAATCGAATGCAAGGGTTTATAAGGGCCTTTCGTGAAAATGATATCTCGTTTTTTCCAGAGATGATCATTACGTATACAACAGAGGAAAAAGACAATATTTTAATAAATAAACTAAGAGATGTCCTCATTTCAGCTGAAAACCGGCCGACTGGAATTGTTTGTTACAATGATGAAATAGCGATAAGTGTATTGAATTTATTACGGGAACTTGACATAAAGGTACCGGAACACATCTCAATTGTAGGCTACGATGATTCGTACCTGGCAGAAGCTTCTGAAACGAAAATTACTTCTGTTACACATCCTAAAATAGAAATGGGGTTGGAAGCGGCAAAGTGGATTGTGGCAGCTGTTGAAAATCGTGAAAGTCAAAGCATTGAAAATAATCAAAAAATGTATGAGCCTGAGTTAGTTATTAGAAACTCCACTAAATCTTTCTCAACAATTCAACAAGTTTGATTTACAAATAGCTTCTGGTCTAAAAACTAAGGGGGAATATGTAGTGATTACTTTAAACGAGCTAAAGAAACAATCGAAGGCCTGTCAATGTGGGAATCAACATTATGATGTGGTAATCGAAAAGGTGGTCATAAGTCATCATGCACTAACAGAAACAGTCACATATATATCAGAAAAGAACTTTCAACATGTAGCAGTTGTTGCTGATTCAACGACTTTTAATGTGGCAGGTGAGAGGCTTACCTCCCTATTAAAAGAGGCTAATATTAATCATAAAGTTGTGGTTATTCAACCGAATGAGCAAGGTGATGTAGTTGCTGATGAGGTTTCGTTAATTGAGGCTATGCTTGGTATCCCTCAAGAAACAGAAGTTGTCATTGCCGTTGGAGCGGGAACAATACATGATATCACAAGATTTTCAAGCTATAAAATGGGAAAACCGTTTATCTCAGTTCCGACCGCACCTTCCGTGGACGGCTTTAATTCAATGGGGGCACCTGTTGTTATTAAAGGAATGAAGACCACCTACCAAATGCAAACTCCTATTGCATTGTTTGCTGATATTTCCATTTTACAAGGCGCTCCAAAGGAAATGATTGCAGCTGGATTTGGTGATATGATTGGAAAACATACATCATTAGCCGATTGGACGTTTTCTCATTTAGTAAATGATGAACCATATTGTCCACTTTCTGCAAGATTAACGAGAGAGGCAATGAATGAATGTGAAAACCACGTAAATGAAATTGCCCGAGGAGATAGCAAAGGAATCCAGATTCTCATAGAAGCATTGATTCAATCAGGCTATGCAATGCTAATTGTCGGACATTCATCACCGGCATCAGGTGGTGAGCATCATTTGTCCCATTTTTGGGAAATGAATTTTTTGCAACAACAAAAGCCGCAAGTTTTGCATGGAGCTAAGGTCGGCGTATCTTCACAGGTTATTCTAGACTTATATAAAATGAGTTTCAAAGAGCTAGTCGCTAACAAGCAACAGCTGGAAGCACTACCGATTAGTCAAAAGGACAAGATGATGAAAGTGATTGAGCATCAAGATGAAATTTTAACTGTTATAGCTTCTTTACCAGAATCGTCTTATATCGCCGACCAATTAGAAAAGCTAGGTGGAGCAGTTAAACCTATGGATTTAGGAATTGAAGATGAACTTGTTCAAGAGAGCCGAAAGAAAGCCCATCATATAAGAAGTCGCTACACGATGTTAAAGTTTTGGAATGAACATATAGGAGCCAGCCAACATGCATAATTTTACGAGTGCAGATGCTGTCTTTTTCGATTTAGATGATACCTTATATGATTCACTATTACCTTTTCGAAAAGCACTAAAGAATCAGCAAGTAGAGCTAGAAGATTCACAAATAGAGCTGTTTTATAAACGGGTGCGTCACTATAGTGATGTGTTATGGAAGGTTCATGTTAAAGGGGCGCTTAGTTTAGAACAGCTCCGTATAGAACGACTAACGATTGCATGTAAAGACTTCGGTATCATCATATCAAAAGAACAAGCAATTGCAATTCAAGATCGCTATGAATATGAACAAAGAGTAATTGTACCTTTCCCTGAAATACACTCACTTCTTACGTCTTTACAGGACAAAGGAAAGATAGTCGGAGTGATTACAAATGGACCTGTTGAACATCAGATGAATAAATTAAAAGCCTTAGAGATTGATCAGCTCATACCTAAGGAACGAATTTTTATTTCTGACGGTATAGGGATAGCTAAGCCAGACAAACGAGTGTTTGAATATGTACAATTAAGAGTAAATCTTCATCCAAGTAAGTGTCTTTATATTGGTGATACATGGGAAAATGATATTGTCCCACCTATAGAGGCAGGTTGGAAATGTATTTGGTTCAATCATCGAAGAAGAGAACCACAAACACATCATCTTCCTAATGAAACAGTTACAAATAGTAATGAGCTAGTACAAGTAAAATAAACTAGAGAAAGAAAAACAGATTTCAAGTATAGGAATCTGTTTTTTGATGTATTCTTAAAACTTGTCTGCATAAGTTGTTGTAATAAAAACGAAAATTTGTATGTTTTTTACAAAAAAAGTATTGTGAAAACCTATTAAATGCTAAAATAAAAGCAGGTTATATGTATAAGATTGATAGAGAATCAAAAACAGATAATGTAAGCGGTATCTGTTTTTTGAAAGTATACTCAACTTGTACGGATGATGAACATGAATTGTTAACAGAGGTGATACAAATGGCTAAATATTCAATAGGTTTTGATTATGGAACAAAATCCGGAAGAGCTGTCCTTGTAGAGATTGGATCAGGAAAAGAAGTTGCAACAGCTGTGAAGCCATATACTCATGGTGTAATGGATGAGTTTTTACCTGACGGAGTAACAAAATTAGAAAATGATTGGGCATTGCAACATCCAACCGATTATATTGAAGTACTTGAAACGACGATCCCTGAAGTTCTTAAACTAGCAAATGTTTCACCAGAAGACGTAATAGGCTTAGGAATTGATTTTACAGCTTGTACGGTTCTACCTATAAATAAGCATGGAGTACCATTGTGTTTAACTGATGAATATAAGCAACATCCACATAGTTTTGTTAAGCTTTGGAAGCATCATGCAGCACAAGACGAAGCAAGTCGCATGAACGAAATTGCAGAAGCCAGAGGTGAGGTATTCCTTAAACGCTATGGTGGAAAAATTTCCTCTGAATGGCTGGTACCAAAAATCTGGCAAGTTTTAAATGAGGCACCTGAAATTTATAATGCAACAGATCAATTTGTTGAAGCAGCAGACTGGGTGATTTACCAGCTAACAGGTGAGTTGAAGCGCAATAGTTGTGCTGCTGGCTACAAAGCATTTTGGCATAAACAAAAAGGATTTCCATCTTCTGAATTTTTTAAAGCTTTAGATCCCAGGTTAGAAAATATTGTAAAAGAAAAGTTATCTGCCTATATCTCTCCAATTGGCACAAAAGCGGGTGAGCTAACTAAACAGGCATCAGGGAAAATTGGATTACAACCTGGTATGGCCATTGCAATTGCAAATGTGGATGCTCATGTTGCAGTACCTGCTGTTGGAATTACAGAGCCTGGAAAACTATTAATGATTATGGGGACATCAACATGTCATATTTTATTAGGTGATGAAGAAAAGGTTGTTCCAGGTATATGTGGAGTTGTAGAAGATGGTGTTATGCCAGGATTAATGGGCTACGAAGCTGGTCAGTCCTGCGTGGGAGATCACTTTGAATGGTTTACGAAAAACTGTGTTCCTGAAAGCTATTATAAAGAAGCAGAAGCTAAGGGAATGAATATCCATCAACTATTAACACAGAAAGTCGAAAAACTTGAGGTTGGTGAAAGCGGTTTAATCGCATTGGACTGGTGGAATGGAAATCGTTCAACACTTGTTGATACCGACCTGACTGGTGTTTTAATAGGGGCAACACTTCAGACAAAACCGGAGGAAATTTATCGGGCATTAATTGAAGCTACAGCTTATGGTACACGTAAAATTGTTGATGCTTTTAGAGATAGTGGTGTATCCATTCATGAAGTGTACGCATGTGGGGGAATTGCTGAAAAGAATGGATTAATGATGCAAATTTACTCAGATGTATTAAATATGGATATTCGCATTTCTGCATCATCTCAAACTCCTGCATTAGGTTCTGCAATGTTTGGTGCAGTGGCAGCCGGAAAAGAGCGTGGAGGTTATGATAACATTAAAGATGCTGCGAATGAAATGGCAAGGCTAAAAGATTATATCTATCAACCTATAGAAGAAAATTCGGCTGTGTATGATCAATTATTTGCTGAATACACTCGTTTATATGACTATTTCGGTCGTGGGGAGAACAATGTGATGAAAAATTTAAAGAAAATTAAACAAGCAAGTGTGACCAAAGCAAAAACAAAGGTTATTCAATAAACATTTTGGGAGTGACATAGCTCCATGGTTTATAAGTAATGAAACAAGCTTCTGCAAAGGAAGGGATGAATTTTTTAAAAATTTCATCCCTTTCTCTTTTTACTTCTGTTTCAACTGCTGTTCAGCTAATTTAATCATCTCTCGAACCATATTACCCCCAAGCTTTCCGCCAATTTTTCCTGCTTGATTAGATGTTAAATCTCCATTATTTCCTTTATGTAATGGTATACCTAATTCTTTTGCTGTCTCAAATCTTGCTTCATCTGCTGTATTAGTGTTTGCTACCTTGGCCTTTAATTGATTTACCTGTTCTCTTGCCGCAGGAACAAGTAATCTGTTTCTTTTTGCCATCTCAAAACCCCCTTTGTTTATAGTTTTTCTAGAACAGGTTTAATCTATGCTATAGTTAAATTAAATCTTTATTAAAGCGAGTGAAAGTACATGACAAAAAAACTATTTTATGAAGATGCTTATCAAACCTCTTTTACATCTAATGTAGTAAAAAAGGATGTTGATTATACTGGTCGGAATTATGTTGTGTTAGAACAAACAGCCTTTTATCCGACTGGAGGGGGGCAACCTCATGATACCGGAACAATGAATGATAAAAGAGTGATCGATGTAGAAATAGTAGAAGGAGAATTACGACACTATCTTGAAGAGCCTATTAAAGAAATTGAGACTATTAATGGGGAAATTGATTGGAAACGACGGTTCGATCATATGCAGCAGCATGCAGGGCAACATCTTTTAACAGCAGTGTTTGAGGATCAACTTGGGTATAAAACGCTTAGTTTTCATCTGGGGAAGGAAGTATCCACGATTGATCTTGATACCGAGACTCTTTCAAATGAAGAGATACAAAATGCAGAAAAGCTAACAAATCAACTTATCCTGGAAAATCTACCTATTCAAACGAAATGGATCAAAAATCAGGAAGAATTAGCTACATATACACTTAGGAAAGAACTGGCGGTTTCTGAAAATATCCGTCTTGTTATCATTCCTGAGGTTGATTATAACGGTTGCGGTGGTACTCATCCGAAATCTACAGGAGAAATCACTGCTTTAAAAATTCTACATATTGAAAAACAAAAAAAGCTGGTCCGTGTTCATTTTGTTAGTGGTTATAGAGTGCTGAAGCAACTAAAAGAGAAGCATGAAATTATTCATAAGCTTAGCTCACAATTAAGTGCACCACAAGAACAATTGAATGTGGCAGCTGATCGACTTTTGCAAACAACAAAGAAACTAGAAGGGAAAATTGATGAGCTAACAACAAAGCTTATTCAATATGAGGCAAAGGAGCTTATATTAAAAGCAGAGACTTTAAGAGAACATCAGTTCATCAAAGCGGTCTATCAGAACAGACCAATTCATGACTTGCAAAATCTAGCAAAGGAGCTAGTAACAAGCCAATCCAACCTTGTAGTAATGATGATTAGTGAGTTCCAAGATAAACTTCAAATTGTTTGTGCCCGAACAGATGAACTGGAATTTAATTTGAATATCTTATTAAAAAAAGTATTACCTTCGATTCATGGCAAAGGAGGAGGTAGACCTTCATTCGTTCAGGGAGGCGGAGCGATGGTGGTATCTCCTGAAAAACTTATGAATTTACTTGTTGATACATTTCTTTCAACAAAAGAATAATGCAAAAAATTCCTATTGCATTCATCTATCATTTCTAGTATTATAACAATACAAGCTGCGCTGTACGCATCCTTTATAAAGTTTTAACCTTTAAGCTGAAATAGGGAGTTTTACATTGAAGTCGGAATATCATGCCTCCAATAGGTAGAGGACGATACGAAATCTTCTGCGAACACCCACTTGTAGGAGTGGTGGTTTAAAACTCTATAATTTTACGATGCGGCAATCGCGGCAAACTTTTCACAAAAAACAATCCGGTCTCCAAATTGGGAACCGGATTTTTTGTGTCAAAATACCAAAAATGCTCTGACGTTAAAAGCTGTGCTACAAGCATTTTTTAAATTTCCTGTAACTCTTTTTGAATAAAATTCTCAGTTGTAAGGGCTGCAACACCCAGTGCAGCGGAGTGAGTAGTGTGTTTCGAAAAATTAATTTGTAAATCCAGCTGTTGGAAAAAGAGTGATCGAGAGTACACGATATCTAAAATTGGTTGTTTAATCCATTCCTCTGCCATAGCTAATCGATTTCCAATAATGATTTGCTCAGGATTGAAGGTGTTGATTATATTATTGATTCCATATCCGATATAAGATCCAATTTCTTTGAAAAGTGAGATTGCTTTTTCATCTTTTTTTTGTGCTAAAGAGATTAATTCTTCTAAAGTAGTATCAGAGTCTGCTCTCTTTAAAAGTGCATGTTCAGATGCGTACGTTTCCCAGCACCCTCTACTGCCGCATCTACAAGGTGTGCCATTTATTTCAATGACCATATGACCCATCTCACCCGAAAAGCCATTAAGACCCTGATAAAGTTCATCATTAAGAATTAAACCGACACCAATTCCGATCCCGGCACTTACGTATATAATATTGTGATAGTCATATCCAACACCGAATTGTTTTTCACCATAAGCTCCTGCATTTGCTTCATTCACTATAACAACTGGTACTTGGAACTCTTCTTCTACTAATGATTTCATTTCACAATGTTTCCATCCTAAGTTTGGTGCAAGGAGTATGCTTCCTTGTTTATCCACAATACCCGGTATGCCAATTCCAATCCCAACAATTCCATATGGTGATTTTGGAAGATTATTAATTAAAGAAGAAATCATTTTTTTAATCTGGTCATTTACTCGATGAAAATCAGTGTTGTTCACTTTTACATGATCTTCAAGTACAATGTTTCCCTTTAGGTCTGTTGCGACACCAAGAATATAATTTACACCTAGATCAATACCAATTGAATATCCACACGTTGCATGATAGTGAAGAAGAACAGGTCTGCGTCCACCACTTGATTCTCCTGGACCGGATTCATACACTAACTCTTTTTCTAACAGCTCATTTACCAGGGAGGAGACGGTCGCCTTATTTAAACCGGATTGCTGAGCAATATCTGCTCTTGAAATGGGTTCTTGGTGTGTGATGGTTTGAAAGACAAGGGCTGTATTATTTTTCTTTACAACTTGCTGATTCCACGTAATCGACTTCAAATGCTTCACCTATTTTCAATAATAATTTGATTTCTATTATAGTACAAACTTAGTTTAATGGATAGACAAACTTGTTCTGTAATGGTAAAATTCAGGTAGACTTTGAGGTGGTAACTACTGAGTATTTATAAAACTTGAATTGTAAGGGTTTACTTATGAGGAGTATACCATTTAAAAAAAGATATATTTGAATGGGGGAGAAAAGATGAAATATGTAATTGGGATCGATTTAGGAACAAGCGCAGTTAAAGTGATATTAATGGATCAACAAGGAACAATTGCCCAAGAAGTATCAAAATCTTATCCATTGATTCATGAAAAGTCAGGATACAGTGAACAGGATCCTGAAACTTGGGTTGAAAAAACGAAGGAAGGTCTTACAGAGCTTGTTCAAAAATTCCAAGGAAACATAAAGGATATTGAAGGAATAAGTTTTTCAGGGCAAATGCATGGACTTGTTCTATTAGATAAGGATAAACAAGTATTAAGAAATGCAATTCTTTGGAATGATGTAAGAACAACTAACCAGTGTAAACAAATTTATGATGTAGTTGGTACAGAGCGCTTACTAGACATTACAAAAAATCCGGCGTTAGAAGGCTTTACACTACCAAAAATATTATGGGTTAAAGAGCATGAACCTCAAATATTTGAAAAAGCAGTTGTATTTATGCTTCCAAAGGATTATCTTCGATATCGAATGACAGGAAACATACATAGCGAATATTCAGATGCCGCAGGAACGTTATTGTTAAATGTTGGAGAAAAAACATGGAGTAAAGAGATCTGTGATTTATTCGAATTAAATATCAATTTCTGTCCTCCATTAGTTGAATCTCATGAATTCGTTGGTCAGGTTACAGAAGAATTAGCTCATGAAACTGGCTTATCAATTGACACAAAAGTGTTCGCCGGTGGAGCCGATAATGCATGTGGTGCAATTGGTTCCGGTATCTTATCCGAAGGTAATACCCTTTGTAGTGTAGGTACTTCAGGTGTTGTTCTTTCCTATGAAGAACGTAATGATCGTGATTTTTCAGGGAAGGTACATTATTTCAATCACGGAAAAGAAGATGCCTTCTATACGATGGGAGTAACGCTTGCAGCTGGTTATAGTTTAAGTTGGTTTAAGGATGTATTCGCTGAAAATGAACCATTTGAGGTTTTGTTAGATGGAATTGAAGCTATACCACCTGGATCCAATGGTCTGCTGTTTACACCATACCTAGTAGGTGAAAGAACACCACATGCAGATCCTGCAATTCGTGCAAGCTTTATTGGCATGGAAGGTTCTCATACGAAAAAGGATTTTGCTCGAGCTGTTATTGAAGGCATCACATTTTCTCTTAACGAGTCAATTGAGATCTTTCGTGAAAGCGGAAAAGAAATTGCTCGTGTCATTTCAATAGGTGGCGGAGCTAAAAATGATACTTGGTTACAAATTCAAGCTGATGTTTTTAACGCAAAAATCATTAAGTTAAAAAGTGAGCAAGGACCAGGTATTGGGGCAGCCATTCTAGCTGCATATGGCGCAGGCTGGGCTGATTCATTAAAAGGTATTGCGGATACCTTTATTCAGCCTGAAAAAACATTTGATCCGATTCCGGAAAATGTTGAAAAATATAAGCAGTTATTTAATCTTTATAAGGACGTTTACAACCAAACAAAATCATTAAATGAGGGTTTAAGAGACTTTAGAAAATAACATATTAGGATCAGATCCTTTTTTCAAAAGGGGTCTGATCCATTAGTTTAACTTTCATTAATTTGTAAAGTATCTGATGAAAAAATATTGACGACAAGCTGTCCTCCAATTACTTTTGAACGAATAAGCAAAGGTTGGTTATGTACATTTTTAAATGTGAAATCAGGTCCATACCAACTTACGGTTGCGTCTCGTTTTGGAGGTACATAAGGAACTTTTCGACTATGTGAGTAACGCTCTAAAATTTTGACACCTGCTTTATCAACGGCATTGAAAAGAGTCGATGATACTTGACAAATCCCTCCGCCAATTCCTTCAGACAATTCTCCTCTTACGATAACTGGAGCAGGTAAATAACCTTTCTCTATTGTTCTTTTTCCAACAACAGAATTAAATGAGAAAATTTCTCCAGGAAAGATTACATGATTATTTATTGCCTCTGAAGCTAATTTAATATTTTGGGTCCTTTCTGTATTACGGCTATTAAAAAAAGTGACATATTGACCTACCATTTTGTCCTTAATCGAGGAAAGAAGTTCACTATCTACTTTTGGATAAAGTGTTTCTGTCGGTATTTCAATTGTTGCAGGACCTTGTGAAAAGTAACGGGAATAAAATATCTCCTTCCACAAATCACGATCTAATTTTAATCCCGTTTCTTCACTAATTAATCTACCGTGTTGATCTAATGAAGCGTTGACTGGTCCTTTATATACTTTTGATTCTAAAACATTCGTTAATTCATTAAATTTGGTTTCATCAATAAAATCATACTGAAATGGTGAAAGAGCAACTTCAGAGCGATGTAGTGATTTTAATTCCTTCCCTTCATATGTGATCGATAGATTATCTGACGTTTCAACAGGCTGTGTGATCAGCATGAAAAGTGCTAGAAACACGAACAAATGAAAAGCACCTCCTATTTCTTCAACGATTTATGGATTCGGTAATTTTTTTAAAAAAGGATCCACCATAACCTTCCATGATGAAAACGGAGATGTTCTCACTAAGGTAAAGGTATGTTTCACTTTTACTGGTCCAATAGTTTTTAGATAAAGTTTCGTTTCAACAGGTATCTTCTTCGTAAGGATAATCGAATCATCTTGAATTGGTTCTTTTATTGACCATTGCATACCTTCGATCTGATCAAAAAATGAAAATGACCGATTTAAATTATTGTTGCTGGATACAATCACTTTTTTACTCAAATATTTATCACTGTTTTTAACAGTTAAGAGAAAAACCTCCAAGGATTGTTTTGCCGATAGGGTTGATACATATTCATCAAACTTTCCTGCTGCTTTTAAGATCATAATGTGATGTGATAAATCCTTTTTACCTGAACGATGTGTTCTGCTCTCCGAAAAATGGATACAAAAATGGCCGGGAAATCCATTTTGGATGGCTCCTGCTCCATGTGGCATTCCATGCATTGATGCAGGGATAAGTCGGTCTTTGACCTGAATTAGAACAGCGCGTCTACGCCAGCTCCAATCGCCGTTATAGATGGCTTTCATCATTAGTGTATCTTTTTTGGTTAAAGGTTGTACATCAGCGTGACCGCTTCCGGCTCTTCTTTGAACATCAAATTTCTTTCCAGTTTCAACGTCAATAACAGTGAAATTAGATTTACGTGGAATCACGTTTTGTACCTCTTCCCATGAGGGGAGTTCTGGTTCAAAACTAATCGGATGAACAGAGGGATTATTCACTGTTGTTCCATATGTATGTTTATAGGTTAGAGATAAGAGAAATAAACAAATGATTATGGTTTTCTTCAATTTCTTCAACTCCATTGCTCTTCGTTCGGTACGATTATTTTGCGTAAAATTCCGTAAATCATAGCATAGAGGATAAGGAAATATAAGGTATTAATTGAATGGGGAATTTTTAAATTAATAGGACATAATAATCTGAAAACACAAAAACCTTCTACTTTCTGGTACAATTGCATATACATAGATTTTAGTTTTTCATTTATCAAGATATTTTTCCAGATTAGGAGAATGCTTTTATGTTATATAAATTGAATCGTCAGCTTGAAAAGTGGATGCCTGTCATTACACCAATTAGTGTGTTAACAGGTGTGTTGCTTGCAGATAAGCTGTTACCCTTAACATTTCTCATTCCATGGTTATTTGCATTTATGACATTAACAGGTAGTCTAGGGTCAAGTTTTTCATCTCTTAAAGGTGTTATAAAAAAACCACTGCCTTTATTTGTGATCATTTTGCTGCTTCATCTGGTCATGCCTTTATTTGCATGGACAGTTGGACATACCTTTTATCCAAACGATCACTTAACGATTACCGGATTTGTCTTGGCATCTGTCATACCAACAGGTATTACAAGCTTTATGTGGGTAACGATTTATAAAGGGAATATTGCACTTGCGTTATCCATCATCTTATTTGACACGATGCTGTCACCATTTTTAGTGCCATTTACGTTATCTTTTTTTGTGGGTCAGAATGTACAAATTAATGTAATGGATATTATGTCCGGATTATTATTTATGGTTGTTATTCCTTCACTTATAGGTATGATGACAAATCATCTGACGAACGATAAAAGTATAAAGGTAGGAAAAACGTTAGCACCGTTTTCAAAGCTTGCTCTTGCCTCAGTCATTATGATTAACGGAGCAGTTATCTCCCCATACATCAAAGAATTTGATGTAAAACTATTGATGATCGGGTTAACTGTCTTTTTTCTTGCCTGCATAGGTTACTGTATTGCATGGGGATTAGGGATGGTGCTAAAAAGAGACAGAGAAACTCAAGTTGTGATGTTATTTACAGGTGGTATGCGTAATATTAGTGCAGGTGCTGTTATTGCTGTTCAATATTTTCCACCTGCTGTTGCAGTGCCAGTTGTATTAGGAATGTTATTTCAACAAATATTAGCATCATTATTTGGTTTTTTATTCAACATATTCGATCATAAACACTCAGTAAAAGATCAAATTTCAGCAACACAATAACAATAAAACATTGCCAAAGAAAAAAGTTTATGGTAAAAATAGAAATAATGAGAATTCAATTAATTTAATATTCAATTATCACCACTAGGGGAGCTGTTAAAGCTGAGAGAGGCGTTTGCCTTGACCCTTATTACCTGATCTAGATAATACTAGCGGAGGGAAGAGGTGTTTGAGTACATATTTGGTCAGTTTGTAGCATTAGTTGCTATAATTTTAATGCCATTATTTATGCCATTCAAACCACTTCTCTTGTAGAAGTGGTTTTTTTATTTGGAAAAAGGAGGAGAGTACGCTTGGCAAAAACGATCACTCAATTAGTTGAAAGTGTTCTTGATAGGAAAGAAGAGTTGGTTTCTTTAGTTCAAAAGCTAATTGAATTTAGAACACCTGCACCACCGGCTAGAAACACAGAGGAAGCACAGTTGTTTATTGCGGATTTTTTAAAGGATAAGGGGTTTTCTATTGATGTGTGGGATGTATATCCAAATGATCCAAACGTTGTTGGTGTTAAGAAGGGAACTAACGGAACCTCTTATAAAAGCTTGATTATTAACGGACATATTGATGTAGCTGAGGTGCATGAAGATGAACAATGGGCAACAGATCCTTTTACCCCTTTTGTAAAAGATGGAGTAATTATTGGCCGTGGAGCTGCAGACATGAAAGGTGGCTTGGCTGGTGCATTGTTTGCTATTCAGTTATTGCAAGAGGAAGGAATTGAGCTACCAGGTGATCTTATATTTCAATCAGTGATTGGAGAAGAAGTAGGAGAAGCAGGGACTTTAGAATGCTGCAATAGAGGATATAAAGCTGATTTTGCTGTTGTAGTAGATACAAGTGATTTACATATTCAAGGTCAAGGTGGTGTCATTACTGGCTGGATTACAGTGAAAAGCGCACAAACTTATCATGATGCAACAAGGCGACAAATGATCCATGCTGGAGGGAACCTTTTTGCAGCAAGTGCAATCGAAAAAATGACCAAAATTATTCAAGGACTGCAGGAACTTGAACGTCATTGGGCTGTAACAAAAAGCTACCCGGGATTTTTACCTGGAACAAATACGATAAACCCGGCAGTTATTGAAGGTGGCCGACATGCTGCATTTATCGCGGATGAGTGCCGATTATGGATTACGGTTCACTACTATCCGAACGAATCATATGAAGAGATTGTTAAGGAGATTGAAGAGCACATTATTCATGTAGCAAAGTCTGATCCTTGGCTCCGTGAACATCCGCCTATCTTTGAATGGGGTGGTAAATCAATGATTGTTGATAGAGGAGAAATTTTTCCTTCATTAGAAGTAGATCCTGCCCATCCTGCTGTACAGATATTAGCTGCTACCCATAAATCAATACTACAAAAGCCGCCAATTTTAGATGTATCTCCCTCTGTAACAGATGGAGGATGGTTGGCTGATGCTGGAATTCCAACAGTTATCTATGGACCAGGAAAACTGCAACATGCTCATTCTGTAAATGAACAATTGTCAATCGATGAATTAGTTGAGTTCACCAAATCGATCTTAATGTTTATCTATGAATGGAGTCATACAGGAAATGAAGTAAAGGGGGAGATACTAAATGAAATTTAGTCAAAGACTTTATGAAAAAGTTAAGCCTATTTGGGAACAAAATCACGCACATCCGTTTGTACAGGGGATGGGAGATGGAACACTTGCAAAAGAAAAGTTTCGATTTTATATGGTTCAAGATTATCTGTACTTAATTGAATATGCAAAGGTATTTGCTTTAGGTGCTGTAAAAGCAACGGATCTGAATACAATGGGGCGATTTGCAGCATTGCTTAATTCGACATTAAATGAAGAGATGGAGCTTCACCGGCAATATGCCAAAAGATTTGACATTACCACTCAAGAATTAGAGGATGCGAAGCCTTCTCCGACAACACTTGCCTATACACACTATATGTTACATGTTAGTCAAAATGGAACGCTGGCTGAGTTAGTTGCCGCTCTCTTACCCTGCATGTGGAGCTACTGGGAGATAGGTAAAGAGTTATCAAAAAAGGAAGGAGCGTGTCAGCATGAATTTTACGGTGAATGGATTACAATGTATGCTTCAAATGAATTCGGTCAGCTTGCTTCTTGGTGTATTGATTTAATGAATGACCTTGCTAAAGGGAAATCAGAAGCAGAGTTAAGTCAATTAGAAGAGATCTTTCTTAATACAACTCGATTTGAATATATGTTCTGGGATATGGCTTACCATGAAATGATGTGGCCGGTACATGACTAATACAATTTTAAAATTCAATAATATTAGCTTTCAATATGAAAAGAATGTCAGTCAAAAACCGATTCTAAAAAAACTCAATTTGAATGTATATGAGGGAGAATTTATCAGTTTTCTTGGGCCAAGCGGATCTGGAAAAAGCACATTATTTAAATTAATTACAGGACTGGAACAACCTAGTGAAGGTGAAATATTTTTGCGAGATCAGCTTGTCATCAATAGGTTAGGTCATGTGGGTTATATGCCTCAACAAGACTTACTATTGCCTTGGCGCACAATTGTTGAAAACGCATCTCTACCACTTGAAATCAAAGGGATGAAAAAAAGTGAAGCATATAAAAAAGTCATCATGCTTTTAGAAGAGTTTGGCCTTAAAGGAGTGGAAAACTGTTTTCCAAGTGATTTATCAGGTGGCATGAGGCAACGTGTTTCTTTTTTAAGAACAATTTTAAGTGGATCCAACATTCTTTTACTTGACGAGCCGTTTAGTGCATTGGATGCGATAACAAAATTATCATTACAAGAATGGTTATTAGCTCAGTGGCAAAAGAGAAAGGAAACCATTCTATTTATTACTCATGATGTGAATGAGGCATTATTTTTATCAGATCGCATTTATGTGTTTACTGAAGCACCTACAACAGAGCTGAAAGAAATGAAGGTTCCATTGCAACGACCTAGAAATGTAAAAGACTTAAATCACCCTGATATTCTCCAACTAAAAGATGAACTATTAGATGTGTTGCGATCGAGGCAGAATCTATGAAATTAGTACATAAATATGGACCTTCATGCAGTTTTATTTTATTTCTCCTACTTGTTTGGGAAGTAGGTGCAAGAATACTTGATATGGGCTTTATCCTTCCCACTCCAACAAATGTGATCGTTAAGATATGGCTGTTGAGGGAACCGCTATTTTTAGAACACTTACCAGCTACATTTCTTATTATCGTCATCGGGCTGAGCTTATCAATTTTCTTTGGAGTAGGCCTCGCGATATGGATGAGTATTAGTAAAACGGTTGAAAAAACATTTTATCCCTTGATCATTGCGTCTCAGACCATACCTATTATCGCACTTGCCCCTATATTTGTTCTTTGGTTTGGTTACACAATATGGAGTAAAGTTGTTGTGACTGTTCTCATTACGTTTTTTCCTATAACGGTGAATACATATGATGGACTAAAAGCAACGAGCAAGGAGTATAAGGATTTGCTTAAAACGATGGGGGCTAGTAAAAAAGATATTTTCTTTAAGCTTCAAATTCCCGGAAGTGCACCATATTTCTTATCTGGGCTGAAGGTCGCTGTTACATTAAGTGTCATTGGGGCTGCTATAGGAGAATGGATTGGTGCACAGTCCGGTTTGGGATATTTCAGTAGAAGAATGATGACCCAATTTGATGGAGCAGGTGTTTTCGCGCCTATCGTGATTCTATCAATAGTTGGAATTGGATTATTTTTTATCGTAAGAATAGTTGAAGAAAATAGACTTAAATGGAGGAAAACAGATTGAAAAGAAGAGCGTTCGTATTGTTTATAGTATTATGTTCAGTCATTCTATCAGCATGTTCCAGTACAACAACTAATACAGGTGGGGAAAAGAGTAAAGAATTAAAAGAAGTTAGCATTATGCTAGATTGGTATCCTAATGCTGTTCACAGTTTTTTATACATCGCGAAAGAAAAAGGATATTTTGAAGAAGAAGGACTTAATGTTGATATTCAATTCCCTGCAAATCCTACAGATCCAATTAATCTGGCTGCTGCAGGAAAAATCACTTTAGGTATTTCCTATCAACCAGATGTAATTATTGCTCGGGCGAATCAAGATGTTAACATAAAATCAGTAGGTGCGATTGTACGATCACCTTTAAACCGGGTTATTTTTATGGAAGATAGCAAAATTCAATCTCCTAAAGATTTAGAAGGAAAAACAGTCGGATTCCC
The DNA here is from genome assembly GCF_903166545.1 of Metabacillus schmidteae. Taxonomy (NCBI): domain Bacteria; kingdom Bacillati; phylum Bacillota; class Bacilli; order Caryophanales; family Bacillaceae; genus Metabacillus; species Metabacillus schmidteae. The sequence continues at coordinate 2,054,063 of NZ_CAESCH010000001.1, forward strand.
TGGAATTCCACTAAATGAATCACTCATAAAGTCTATGGTAAAAGCAGATGGGGGAAACCCTGAAAATGTTGAAATGGTTGATGTTGGCTTTGAACTTGGATCTTCAATTGTCAGTAAAAAGGTAGATGCTGTTATTGGTGCATATATAAACCACGAAGTACCTGTACTTGCCCATGAAGGCCATAATACCCGTAATATCAACCCTACTGAATATGGAGTACCTAATTACTATGAGCTAGTTGCCGTAACAAGTGATCAAACATGGGAAAAAGAACAGGATTCAATAAAGGCCTTTTGGAGAGCTGCAACGAAAGGATATGAATTTACTGCAGAGAATCCTGATGAAGCTTTACAGATTTTATTAAACAACCAGGATGAATCAAACTTTCCGCTTGTAGAAGATGTTGAAGTACAAAGTTTGGATATCTTATTACCGCTCATGAAATCTGATGAAGGATTTGGTAGTCAGGATCCACAACAATGGAAAGAAACGATTAAATGGTTAAAGGAAGCAGGATTAATTGAAAAAGAACCTAAAGTAGATGATATTTATGTGAATATTGGAAATGAGGATTAAAAGGACTTGGTGGGATTTGAACCCACAAGATGTTCAACAGTCCTCGATGTAACTATTGACCGCTCTGCACATTGAGCTACAAGTCCTGGTATTAGTATGTACGATAAAATGAAATTCATACTAAAAACGCTTGTTCATTTGAACAAGCGTTTTTAGTTTCTATTAATTACAATTTCAGCTCAATCTCTGCAGATTCCCGAAGCTCTTCAACTTTTGCTGCAAGTTTTTCCTGTGTTTTTTGTGTCTCAAGGTTTGTTTTTAGCATGTCTTTAACATCTTCGTATTTTGGAGTTTCTGCGGTTTTTTCAGCAGAACTTGTCATTGTGTCATAATATTCTTTTACTTCTTTGTCAGTTACTTCTTCAACTTTTAAGTCATTTTTAATATATTGATCGTATTTTACCCTGTCAGCAATTTGGAGTTTAAGTTCATCCAGAGTCATGCTATTTCCTTTTAATGCTTCTTCAAACGCATTTTCATCTTCAAAATCTGCTTTAATAGTATCGAGCTGTTTATTAATTTCCTCTTCTTTTGCTTTATAGCCCTTTTTCTCAATTTCCTGCATAATGAGAGTTTGTCCTACAAGGCTTTCAAGTGTATCGTCTTTTAATTGTGATGCTAGTTCTTTAGTCGTAGGGTCTTGTCCCATTTGTGTGTATTGCATTTGCGAATAGCTTAAAGCCTCATTATATTCATTTCCTTTAATTTCTTTGCCGTTAACAACTGCAACAACCTTATCTTCTTCTACCTGTTGTGCCTCTAGCTTTTTCTGCATCTCCTCTGGATCAACAGCTGCTTCCTCTTTATCGGTAGTTTCTTCATTAGTTGTTTCTTTTTCTGTTGCCGATTCCTTTGTCTTCTCTTCATCATTGTTACAAGCAACAAGTGATAAAGAAAGTATTCCGACAAAAAGTGCTAGTAAAAACTTTTTCAACATGGAAAACTCCTTTCAATCCTACGAAACTTTCGAGACATAGGTACATACTTGGAATTGTATAATAGTTAACGAAAAAATGAAAGGCTTTCAGATTATTTCATAGGCTGTTTTCGCATAATTTGTTGTTTTTGATGGAGTTAAATGAAAATTAGTCCGTTTCATTTCGCTACAGTCACTCCATGCGCCGGGGAGGAAGCCGAGCCTCCTCAGCTTCGCCTGCGGGGTCTCGCCCTTTCCTCACTTCCAGCAGGAGTCGATTATCTCAACAATGATTCTAAACACATATATCATCTAGACAATTGTATGAAAATTTCAAAAACCAAATCTTGATATAAGGGGATGAGAAGCGTTTGAGACGTCTGAGACGCGCTTAAAAGAAAATACTGATAAATGGCAACGCTTACACTAACTAATTGGAAGATATACTCACAACATCACTGAAACACCTTGATTATGAAAATCAACGTGATAGTATTGAAACGTAAGAAAAAACGCGAACAAAATACGAACGAAATTGGAGAGATGAGATGCTACACGATAAAACAGTTGCATTTTTAGGTGCAGGTTCAATGGCAGAGGCAATGATATCCGGTTTAGTGAAGTCAAATAAATTTCCGATTCAACAGATCATTGCCACTAATCGCTCGAATGCAGAACGATTATCTGCCTTAGAAGCAAATTATGGAATAAAGAGCTGTAGAATTGAAGATTTACAGTTTGATCAAATAGATATCATTATTCTGGCTATGAAGCCAAAAGATGTAGATCAGGCTTTAAGAGGAATCAAGCAACATATCAAACCAAACCATCTCATATTATCAGTACTAGCTGGAATTACAACAACATATCTTGAACAAAACCTTCATATTGGCCAGCAAGTAGTTCGAGTAATGCCGAACACATCAAGTGCTATCGGTGAATCAGCTACTGCCATATCCCCAGGTCATGAAACATCAGAAAACAATGTCGTGTTAACTAAAACATTTTTAAATTGCATCGGTGAAGTTTATATAATCGATGAAAAGGATATGGATATTTTTACTGGTCTTGCAGGAAGCGGACCGGCATACTTTTATTATTTAATGGAGCATATGGAACAGCAAGGTGTGCAGGCTGGCTTTGATGTAGGAACAACGAGAAAAATCATTGCTCAAACAATCAAAGGTGCTGCAAAAATGGTTCAAGAACAAGATGAAACACCGACAATCTTAAGAGAAAAGGTAACATCACCAAACGGAACAACTGCTGCGGGACTCAATGCACTTGATGAGAATGGTGGAGGCAAGGCAATTGCTAAAGCTGTTGAACATGCGGCAAAACGTTCAAAAGAAATTAGTGAGCAAATCCAGGAAAGTCTTTTAGTGAATTCTAAATAGTAAATAGAGATAAATATGATTCAGGAGTGATAGAATGGCGACCCTTGACAACAAAAAGAAACGGGTTGTAATAAAGGTAGGAAGCAGTTCTTTAACAAGTCGACACGGTGAAATTAGTCGACGAAAACTAGAGAAATTAGCAGATGAAATTGCTGTATTAAAAGATGACGGGCATGAAGTGGTTTTTGTATCATCTGGAGCTGTAGCAGCAGGATATCGAAAACTAGGATGTATTAATCGTCCAACTTCTTTACCTGAAAAACAGGCAGCAGCTTCTATTGGGCAAGGTTTATTAATCGAAGCGTACTCGGAAATTTTCTTATCTCACGGATATGTAGCATCCCAAATTTTAATAACGCGCAGTGATTTTTCAGATGAAACCCGCTATAACAATGTTAGAAATACACTAAATGTACTATTGGAAAGAGGGATTATTCCAATTGTCAACGAAAACGATACGGTTACAGTTGATCGTTTGAAATTTGGTGACAATGATACTTTATCAGCTAAAGTAGCGGGATTAATCGAAGCGGATCAACTTATTATTCTTTCTGACATCGAGGGGTTATATGATTCAGATCCCCGGAAAAATGATCAAGCAAAATTACTCGAAAAAGTATATGAAATTACCCCTGAAATTGAAGAGGGTGCAGGTGATTCAGGAAGTAATGTTGGTACAGGTGGAATGAGATCAAAAATTGATGCTGTCAAAATCGCAATGGCATCAGGTATTTCAACATTTCTTGGAAAAGCAAGTATTGCTAATATTCTAACTGAAGCAGTTAGTGGTAAAGCGAAGGGAACATACTTTGAAGTAACAAATGAGACAGTTAATTTAAATAGGAAGAAACAATGGATTGCCTTCCACTCAGGTCCTGAGGGAGAGGTTGTCATTAATCAAAATGTAAAAATGTCCATCGCTGATCATAAACATAGCATTTATTCATCTGATATTGAGCAAGTGAATGGTCAATTTGAAAAAGGGGCAGTTATTCGCATTCTAGATCATGAAGGCGAAAGAGTTGGCCTCGGAGTTGTTAATTATTCAACAGAGGAATTAGAAAAAATGAAGAACATGACAGGTAGAGATATTCAAAGACAGGAAGTTGTTCATTTCGATGATTTGGTATGTGAGCTTGAATTATCATTGCCTGTTGGAGTATAAAAGGAGGAATTGGATGTCAGTCATAGAAGAACATACGACAGTTGAAGCACAAGCAATTGCAGCAAAAAAAGCGGCAAAAAAATTAAGTTTATTATCAACAGAAGAAAAAAATGAAGCACTGCATATTTTAGCTGACACGTTGGAGAAAAATACACAACGAATCCTTGACGCGAATGAGCGGGACCTACAGATGGGACGTGAAAAGGGTTATGACACAGCGTATATGGATCGTCTTGCTTTGACAAAGGAGAGAGTTTTTGACTTTGCAGAAGGATTACGCCAAGTAGCAAAATTGGAAGATCCGACTGGAAAAATTTTATCGAGCTGGACATTAGAAAATGGTTTATTAGTTGAAAAGGTGACAGTGCCTTTAGGTGTCATTGGTATGATATATGAAGCACGTCCAAATGTTACAGTTGACGCAACAGGACTTGCACTTAAATCAGGAAATTCTATTGTTCTAAAAGGCGGATCATCTGCTTTATCATCAAACAAAGCGATTGTAGAGGTTATGCATGAGGCGTTAGATGAGACAAATATCCCTAAAGAGGCTGTTCAATTTATCGCAAGTACTGATCGTGAAGCGACACAACAGCTGTTTACAATGAAGGAGCATATCGATGTGTTAATTCCGCGTGGTGGGGGTTCTCTCATTAATGCTGTTGTTAACAATGCAACTGTTCCTGTTCTTGAAACAGGTGTTGGGAACTGCCATTTATATATTGATGTTGAAGCAGATGTTGAAAAAGCATTAAATATTCTTGTTAATGCAAAAACAGACCGTCCAGCTGTATGCAATGCCTTAGAAACAGCTATTATTCATAAGGATTGGCTTGAAAAAAACAAAGACCGGTTAATTAAAACATTGAATGAACATAACATTACAGTTCATGGAGATGAAATTGTTTTATCTCACATTCCATCCGCTTTAATAGCAAATGAAGAGGATTGGGCTAATGAATATTTAAGCTTGGATCTCGCTATCAAAACAGTAGATAATGTTGAAGAAGCAATAGAGCATATCGAAACATATGGAACAAAACATTCAGAAGCGATTGTAACTGAAAATAGAGACACAGCTAAAACATTTATGAATGTAGTTGATGCATCTGCACTGTATCATAATGCTTCCACCCGTTTTACCGACGGAGGTGCGCTTGGATTTGGAGCAGAAATTGGAATCTCTACACAAAAATTACATGCACGAGGGCCAATGGGATTACCTGCGTTAACGACAGTTAAATTCCTTATGACAGGAAATGGCCAAACTAGATAATAAAAAAAGCAGGACTCTCACCTAATGAGAGAGTCCTGTTTTTTGTGGGATTTACTCTAGAATACATATTTTTATTATTGTGGTAAAAACTTATAACACATATTTAAAAAGCAGGTGTACATAATGGAGAATAAAACAAATATTCGATTGACGGCTGCTGAAATGTCAGTGTTATGGACGCAATATATAAATGATTCTGCTTCAGTGTGTGTCGTAAGTCATTTCCTTCAAAAAGTAGAAGATGAAGAAGTTCGTCCTATACTTGAATTTGCACTTACTAAATCAAAGAATAATCTTACTTTTCTAAAAGATTTTTTTCAAAAAGAGCGTTTTCCGATACCGGTTGGATTTACAAAAGAAGATGTGAATAAGGATGCTCCACGTTTATTTTCTGATACCTTTTCTCTTATATATTTGAGAAATATGTCCATTTTAGGTATGGGTGCAACGAGTGGAGCAATTGGTTTTTCAACTAGAACTGATGTCATAGCATTTTTTAAGACTGTGCTTAAAACAGCAGTTGGGTTACAAGATTTAACGAGAGACTTAATGTTAAAGCAAGGAACATACGTAAGACCTCCATATATCTCAGTACCGGATAAAGTAGACTTTGTCGGGAAACAACATTTTTTAGCTGGGTTTATGGGAGATAAAAGGCCATTAACAGCACATGAAATTACCATGTTATTTAATAATATCCAAACAAATGCAATCGGGAAAACGTTAATTATGGGGTTTGCACAAACAGCTAAAACAAAAGAAGTGAAAAATTACTTTTTAAGAGGAAAACGAATTGCTCAAAAACATATAGATATTTTCAGTGATATTTTAAAGAAAGAGGATTTGCCTGCACCGATGACATGGGATACCGCACTGACTGATACAACGGTTTCTATATTTTCAGACAAACTTATGATGTTTCATGTTTCCGCAATGATTGCTGCGGGAATTGGCAATTATGGTGCGTCTATGTCGGGTAGTCCAAGGAGAGACCTTGCACTAAGATATGCATCCTTAGTACCGGAAATTGGACTATATGCAGAAGATGGTGCAAATATTATGATTAGTCATAGTTGGCTTGAAGAACCGCCACAAACAGATGACCGAGACCAGATTATTAAAGGAAAATAATCTATTCACTAAAAGCGCCTGAAGAAAAAATCAGTCGCTTTTTATATTTTTGTTTCTACCATGAATAATAATGATAATTATTTTCAATACTATTCATAAAAAGAGACAACCCGATTGGTCGCCTCTACTAATTCATTACATATCAGATGGTTCAAATGTTTTGCAATCTGTGTCACTACTTGTAGAAGCGTTCTTTTCTTTATGGTTCACGACATAAATTTGAGTAGCTCCACATTTGTTTTCGTTGTTAATATTATGAACGCAACTGCTAACTTCACATAATACATCTTGTGCCATTTTAAAACACCTCCCTCATTATTAGGATAAGCAAATTTACGGTTTCCTATTCACTGATAAGAGGTGTTTTGTATTTGAGATTCTATTTTTCTGAAAACTTTTATTATTTAAAGTATTGACTCGATTAATTATATGTAATATTATATATCATATTGATGTTAGAAAACCTAACAAACAAGGTGGTATAAAATGAAAAAGATTGAAGCCATTATTCGCCCGCAAAAACCATTAAAGGGTTGAAAAATATAGGGATTACAGGTTTTACTGTGTCACAGGTTGTAGGAAGAGGAAAACAGAGAGATACGAAGGGGGTATATCGAGGAAAAAACTATAATGTAACACTTCATCCTAAAATAAAACTTGAAATCGTTTTATCAGACCATATGGTGGAAACCACTATAAAAACGATCATTGAGACTGCACAAACAGGAGAAGATGGTGACGGAAAGATATATGTGCATCCTATCCTGGAAGCTTATAACATTCGTAATGGTGAACCTGATATGTCTATCGATGATTTAACTGTGCCGGATGGTTTGTCAAGGGAGGGGATGTAACAATGGAACTTATCCATTTAAATACTGTTTGGGTTGTCATTGCTGCAGCTATGGTCCTGTTTATGGAGGGTGGCTTCAGCTTATTAGAAGCAGGATTAGTTCGAACAAAAAACGCAGTAAATGTAACGATGAAAATTTTTGTTGATCTAACGATTGGAGCTTTAGCATTTTGGGTAATCGGCTTTGCGATTATGTTCGGTGATAGTGCTTTTGGCTTTTTTGGAACAAGCCTTTTTGGTAGTCCGCAAAATATAGACTTAGGTCTTGAACTGCCAAGTGAGGCTTTTGTTCTCTTTCAAATGGGCTTTGCTGTAGCGTGTATTTCCATTATTTCTGGTGCGGTTGCAGAGAGAATGAACTTTAAAGCCTATATACTTACTGCAGCGCTCATTACATTAATTATTTACCCTCTTTCAGGTCACTGGATTTGGAATGGAGATGGCTGGTTAGCTCAGCTTGGAATGAAGGACTTTGCCGGATCAGCAGCCATCCATGCTGTTGGCGGCTTTGCTGCTTTAGCGATGGCTAAGATGCTTGGTGCTCGTAAAGGAAGATTTAATTCTGACGGAAGTGTGAATGTTTTTGCGCCTAGTAATATTCCATTAGCATCAAGTGGAGCATTTATATTATGGTTCGGTTGGTTTGCCTTTAATAGTGGTAGTACTTTAGATGCCTCAAATGCTTCCTTGGCATCTATTGCTGTAAACACAATGCTTGCAGGAGCGAGTGGAGGAACAGTCACATTATTGCTAACAATGAAAAAGTTTGGTAAGGCAGATCCGAGTATGACGATTAATGGAGTCTTGTCAGGCTTAGTAGCAATTACGGCAGGATGTGCATTTGTTGACCAGTGGAGTGCTATAATCATTGGAGGAATTTCCGGTGTCATTGTTATTTATGCAACCCTTTTAATTGATCATATGAAAATTGATGATCCGGTTGGTGCGGTTGCAGTTCATGGATTTAATGGGTTATTTGGGACAATAGCTGTTGGATTGTTTGATACATCGGCAGGGCTATTTACAACTGGGGAGGCGTCCTTATTCAGTGTCCAACTCTTAGGAGCACTTGTGGCTGCTGCTTGGGGATTAGTTGGTGGAGCTGCAATTGCTAAAATTGCACAAGTAACAGTTGGTTTACGTGCAACAGAAGAGGAAGAGGAGGAAGGCCTGGATATGTCCTACCACGGTATTCCTGCGTATAATGAGTTGGAACGCTTTACAGATTTACCAACCAGCCTATACAATTTTGAAGAAACAACAGGTATTACAGTTGCAAGAGCTGAGCAAAAAAATGTTGTCGGATCATAAAAAGAAAGCGAACCAGAAATGGTTCGCTTTCTTTTTATATAATGTTACTTAATAACAACTGAAAACATTAACCCAAGATATGTCGAAATGATAAAAGCAATACCGAAGCTTAATGCAATTATAGGTGAGATTTTTTTATAGAAGCTAACTATCATCATCGAAATGAACAATAAAGCAACAATAAACAACAAAGTTGATTGTAACGCGAAATTAAATTGGACGCTAAATGGTGCCTCAATATTTTGTCCTACTAAAGGTTCTATCCACAATGCCGGTCCTTCTTGTAGAAGTGTTGCATTAACTTGATGTGGAGGAGGGAGTGTCCCTAAAACTCCGGTAATAAAAAACACAATCATTAAGATAAATGTCTCAGCTTGAACCCATTTAACTGGATTAAATTGTTCATCTTGCTTGGTTTTGCGAGAAAGAAATCCATTGATTAATCCAAAGGCAAGAATAGGTAAAATGCTAATATGCTTAAGTAAGAGCATTTGTCCATACGATAGAACCCATGAATTTGCATAATCGCGAGGTTCAATTATAAATAACATTAAACTAATTCCTGATATTGTTAATATGATAACTAACCCGATAGATAATGGGGTGAACCATCGTAGAAATGAGTGCCAATTATCAATTCTTTTCGCTAACCAGCTAACATGAAGTAGTACACCAAACCATAGGGTGATTGTTAAAAAATGGATGGAATGTGAAAGTAAGCCAGGTAGAGCATCGAGTGTTGCTGCATGACTTGCATAACCAACTGACAAGATCATGATTATGATTAGAAATGCCTGGAGATATTTTGGACCTTCTACATAAATCGTCATCCATAATAAAACTGCGAAAAAACTTCCATAAAGCCAGGCGATTCCTACTTGAAACTCAGTTAAAATTGAATAGGCTGTTAAACTAAATAATCCATCTTCTGAAAAGAAAGAGATTACCTGAACAACCGGAAGAAAAGTTAACACAATTATACCTAAAACACTTAATAATAAGCTTTGTTTTGAGACTCGGGTATCAGGTTTGTATGAAAGAGGTATAAATTGTAAGAAAATATGCCCGACTAAATAAGAAAAAAGCATATATGTTGCATACTCTGTTATTGGAATTAATTGACTCATATGTTACCTCTTTTTACGAAATATAACCCAAATTCCGCCAGCTAAAAAGACGATAAGAACAATGACTGAAACTGTAGCGAATGTTGATGTATTTGAATTTTCGTTTAAACTTTCTTCGCTATCCTGAGGTTCTTCAGTTTGGTTCACTTCTTGCTCTGTTGCATTTTCAGGTGCTTTTTCGAGTGTTTCACTTTCTGTTACTTCTTTGTTATCGGTATCAGTATGTGCTTCTTCAGTTTTTTGGATTTCTACAGTAAATGGAATATCTCCTGTCATGGCATGTCCATCTTTTGCGGCAATCTTCCAAGTCAAAACATATTTTCCATTAGAAAGCGGAGTGGAAACAGTACCGATAATCTCATCTTCATTAACTGTAATGGAATCGATAGTGATTTCTTGATCGTCTTGAGTTAAAACAAGTGTACTTTGTTTTTCGATTTCACCAGCAAATTCAACTTTTAGTTCAGTTAATTCTTCTGTAACCACTTGACCTTCTTTAGGATTGGAGTTTGATAAGGTAGTGTGGGCAGAAACCATTAGTGGAAACATCCAAAGAATGCAAATAAGTAATAAAAACTTCTTCATCATATCATCCTTCACATAAAAAATAAGTATGTAAGAAAAGTGTTTGAGTATGGTCAATAAGGGATGAGCACTTTTACACTTTACATTTTAACATTAATGTACTTCTTTATTCATAATGATTTCTAACAAATTAGCAAACAAAATGTGTTGATTCTGCGATTCGGGATAAAAAAATGAATTTTTTTTAGTAACTGTGCATTCGCCCTTACAGACAAGTACCTATATACATAATGTATTAGTACAACGAAAGGGAGGTGTTATAAATGAGTGGTGCAACTCCAGGTTATGGCTACGGTGGTGGCTTTGCTTTGATTGTTGTGTTATTCATCCTACTAATAATTGTAGGCTCTGCTTACGTTGTATACTAGTTTGCTGTTAATGTAAATTATCATAAAGGAGGAATTTTTATGTACGGATATGGTGGTTATGGTCATTGTGGATATGGATATGGTGGATATGGCTATGGTAAAGGATTCGCGTTAATCGTTGTATTGTTCATTCTATTGATTATCGTTGGTGCTGCTTGGTTATAAGATAACCGAGAGATAAGGGCCTGATTTCTCAGGTCCTTTTTCTATTATGAAGTCTTTTTCTCGTCCTCGTGAACAGCAATTAATGATTTCCGTTTAATCCAGTATTGGAAACTATCCTTTGGAAAAACACCTCTTCTTTTTGAGTTATTCATTTGGATAACAACACTTTCATCAGAGATTTCAAGAATCTTTAACCTATCCGAATTACTAATATTAGGTAGGAAATTTCCGCTTAATTTAAACTCCATATTATGATGTAAGTCCATATTTATAGCTCCTTTTTACATGTAATAAAAACTATTCATAATGTTTCCCTTAACTAGGAAAATTATCCTAATGATTTAATTGTGAAATAAATAGGGTATTAGAATAATTTGTTTCTTTCCCGAACTAAGTTACAATATAATTCAATATGATGATTATAAAAAGGAGATAAGTTCATGAAAGAAACACTGCAGTTAATAAAGCAATTAGTGGAAATTCCAAGCCCTTCTGGAAATACGGAAAAAGTTATTTCTTTTGTAGAATCGTATCTTAAGGACTTTCAGGTGAAAATGAAAAGAAATCACAAAGGTGGATTGATTGTCACGATCCCAGGAAAAAACAATAACTATCACAGGATGCTTACTGCTCATGTTGATACCTTAGGGGCAATTGTGAAGGATATAAAATCAAACGGAAGGTTAATGATCGACCTTATCGGAGGATTTAATTATAACTCAATTGAAGGTGAATATTGTCAGATTGAAACATCAAATGGTCAAGTTTTCACTGGGACAATTTTAATGCACCAAACATCCGTCCATGTATATAAGGATGCTGGGAAGCTTGAGAGAAATCAAAAAAATATGGAAGTTAGAATAGATGAAATTGTACATAATGCGGAAGATGTGCGCAAATTGGGGATAGAGGTTGGAGATTTTATTTCTTTTAATTCTCGCGCAGAGATTACCACAAGTGGATTTATTAAATCTCGTCACTTAGATGATAAGGCAAGTGTTGCTTTATTGTTAAACTTGATCAAAAAAATCTCATCCGAATCTTTAGATCTCCCATATACGACACATTTTCTCATTTCGAACAATGAGGAAATAGGGTATGGAGGTAACTCGAATATTCCTAATGAAACGGTTGAGTATTTAGCAGTAGACATGGGGGCGATAGGTGACGGGCAATCTACAGACGAATATACTGTATCAATCTGTGCAAAAGACTCAAGTGGACCATATCACTATGGGTTAAGAAAAAAACTAGTAGAGCTTGCAAAACAACATGATATTAACTATAAAGTGGATTTATATCCATATTATGGATCAGATGCTTCAGCAGCTATCCGCGCCGGCCATGATCTTGTACACGGGTTGATTGGCCCGGGGATTGATGCCTCTCATGCTTTTGAAAGAACACACACTTCTTCATTAGAGAATACGGCAAAACTTCTTTATTACTATGTACAATCAGAGATGACTGTATAAGTAAGGGGAAACACCTATTTTACACAATAAGATTAAATTCTGGACATTAACTTGTAAGTAAGGAATGTTCCTCCTAAAAGCAGAGCTGATAATAATATAACAATACCAATTCCAATCTCATCTATTAATGTTAAAAGATAGAGAATTAATATAATATCCGTGATAACTGAACCGATAAGAAGTACTTTGGGAGATTTCATACATAATTAGCTCCTTTAAATATAAGTTTGTGTAGTACCATTATAAACGACTTAATGAGGTAAAATAAAACAGAGTCTTATAGACTCTGTTCAGTTTGTAGACAAAGTAAAAATCGCTAGCCCTTCAGACTGATTGCTAACGCTTGCTTTCGAGGCACGAAGCCTTGTGAGGAGCGGAGTTACCGGGGTTGGTAATGAGCACCGCAGCAAGGTGAGTAACGAAGAAAGCGAGCGTTTGTCAACAGTCTGAACAGAGTCTTATAGACTCTGTTTATTTTATATAAGCAATAATTCCCTCATTATCATCTAAAACAAGTTCAATTGCGGCTGAAAATGGGTCGATGTTCATTTCGTTTTCGAGCCAAAATCTTAATGCTTCGATCATATTAGCGGTAATTAAAATCTGCTTGCGATCATTAATATAGGCTTCAGCAGAAAAACCATATTCATCATCATACATTAACTCGATTTCAACCTCTTGTGGTTTAATTTGCCGCTTGTACGCAATGTGTAAGCAGAGTGCATTAACAATGTCTTGTTCAGAAACTTTTATTTGCCCCATGCTTCTTCTTCCTTATCTTTACGCTTTTTCATAAAGTAAGTGAAAGCCTTACGAATAATCATAATCACAACGAAAATAGCAATAACGTTGATGAATAAACCGATAATGGAACCTAAAACTCCAAGATTCGATAATAATCCTCCTAGTAATAAACCAGCTAGACCACCTAAAAATAATCCTTTCATGATACCGCCAGTTTTAGACTTTGTTGTTGTGCTTTTTGTTGTAGAAGATTTTTGTTGTGAATCCTCTTTTTTAAACAAAGAAGGACTATTCGAATTTGTATTTGAATTAAACGATTTTTTTCCTGATTTATAGCCTTTTGCCTGTACAGTTGAAACATGGTCTCCTAACATAAAGCCGCCAACAGGTGTGAGAAGTAAAGTTAGTGCTAACAAACTTGAAAATAATTTCTTTAACATGTGTATGGTTTCCTCCTAAGTAGTAATAGCATCATTTTTTTGTGATAGTAGTAATACGAATATGATATACGAAGGTTTCATTTTTGAAAAGTTTTTTTAATAGACCTTCCACTTAAAAAAATAGATCATTTTGATTCAGTAGAAGACATAAACTGATTCAAAATGATCCATTTCTTTTTTAACGATTTGATACCCATATGATTTCGCCTGATTTGTCTTCGACATTTACTTTTACATGGAAATCATTTTTCTTGTAAAAATGAGCGAGTCTGTCGACATGATCCCAATCTCTTTCAGCGATATCACCAGTGATTTTTGGTATGTTTTGTTCAATTGCCAGATCTTTTAAATAATCCATACAGATAGAACCGTAGCCTTTATTTGCGGGGCCTTTTATATCACCAATGTGAATGGTGCTTTCATCTGCATATGTTGCCTGAATCGAAAAATCCCATATTCCTTTGTAGGATGTTTCACAATCACATAACATAATTTTACATGATTGATCGTCTTCTGGTGTATATACAATCACAAGCTTTTCATCCTTTGCTTGGTCAACACCTAATACTCTACTTTTTTTCGCTATCTCTTTTAAATTATCTTGTAAGCGAAACACCTGAAACTCCAGATCCTCTAATTCTTCCTTTAATTCCTCTGGATTGTTAGAACGATGATCGGCTTCAAGCAGTTTATACATTTCCTCCACTCCTCTCACATACCCGTAGATATCCTATCTTTATTCAAAAATCCTATAAGTGCTAATAACAAACAGTGAAATATTATAAAGGGTAATTTGGAAAAAATCAAGGTATATAAAAGGAGAAAATGAAAAAGAAGCAAGTCTAAATGACTGCCTCTTTTATACTTCAATTATTATTGGGAGAATCATTGGCTTTCTTTTCGTGTGTTTATAGAGGTATTGGCCAAGAGTTTTTCTTATGTTCTGTTTCATCACATTCCACTGATGCACACGTTCCTTTTGAAAATCCTTCATAATTTTTTCGACTTGACGATTGACATCCCGTAATAATGATTCAGAATCTCTGGCATAAACAAATCCTCTTGAAATCGTGTCCGGGCCGGAAATGATACTTCGATCTGTTTTGTTAAGTGTAACAACGATCACCAACATTCCATCCTCTGAAAGTTGTTTGCGGTCACGTAAAATAATGTCACCCACATCCCCAACACCTATACCGTCAACATAAGTATTACCTGCTGTCACCTTTCTTGTTTGTTGTGCTTGCTGATCAGCAATGTCGACAACATCCCCCAAGTTAATAATGAAGGTGTGACCTTTTTCTACTCCTACAGATTCAGCTAATAGTTGGTGTTGATGCAGCATTCGGTATTCGCCATGGATAGGAATAAAATATTTCGGCATCATCAATGTCAGCATGAGTTTTAGGTCCTCTTGATATCCATGACCTGACACATGCATACCTGTGGAGCTGCCTGAGCCGTATATGACTATTGCTCCCAAAGAAAATAAATTGTCAATTATACGTGATACATTTCGTTCGTTTCCTGGAATTGGAGATGCCGCTAAAATGACAGTATCACCAGCGAGTATTTCTGCATCACGGTAATTTGCGCTTGAAAGACGTGCAAGAGCGGCCATGGGCTCACCTTGACTTCCTGTACAAAGTATCGCCACTTTCTCAGGTTCAAGTTCATGAATTTGCTGAGGTTGGATTAACATTCCCTCCGGTATATTTAGATATCCGCGCTCCATAGCAACATCTATGACATTGACCATACTTCTACCTAATAATGCCAGCTTTCGGTTTGTTTTGATCGCAGTATCAACAACTTGCTGAATCCGGTTTACATTTGATGCAAAAGTAGAAACAATAACCTTACGTCTCGCTTTCATAAAGGCCTCATCCATATGTTCACCAACCATTTGTTCAGAAGGAGTTAATCCTGATCGCTCTGCATTTGTACTTTCAGATAAGAGGACGAGAACACCTTGTTTACCAATTTCAGCCATTTTGTGAATGTCTGAATGTTGGTTATTCACAGGCGTTAAGTCAAACTTGAAATCACCAGTGTGAACTACATTTCCTTCAGGTGTGTGAAACACTATTCCCAAGCAATCTGGAATACTGTGATTTGTTTTGAAAAAACTTAGATTTATTTTCTCGAAAGTAATTAGTGACTCAGAATCAATCTGAATTAGTTCTGTGTCTCTTATAAGGTTATGCTCCATCAGTTTTAATTCAATTAACCCTAATGTGAAACGTGTTCCATATATAGGAACATTTAGTTTTTTTAGAAAGTAAGGGATACCACCGATATGATCTTCATGACCATGTGTTACAATAAGAGCTTTAATTTTATCCTTATTTTCTTCTAAATAAGTGAGATCAGGGATAATCAAATCAATTCCTAATAAACTCTCATCAGGAAATTTCCCTCCACAATCTATGACAAAAATTTCGTTTGAATATTGGACAATATACATATTTTTTCCGATTTCGTTAACTCCGCCTAAGGCGAATATAGAAAGTTGATCCTTAGTGGTCATCATATGAACTCCTTTAGAATAATTTTTATAGGTCATTTGAAATTTCATTCTCTGGTGGTTCAATCTTTGGCTTTATTAGTAGTTGTGCCTCTATAATATATCGTTGCGGCGCAGGACCGATAAAGGTAAAAGGATAACAAGTTGTAAGAGTTAATGTCCTCGTTGGTTTTGGGACAATAACAGTTTTGTCATCCTTGTCAACGATTCGGATTTTCTTGATTTTATAAATAAATGTTTTATTATTAAGGGTTACGATTAAGGAATCTCCAATATTTAAGCGATCAAGTCCTTGAAAAAAAGTATCACGGTGACCAGCTAATACTGCATTACTTTGTTGACCGGGTAAAGGTGTGGAAGGAATATGACCAATTCCTTTTTTTAATGTTTCTTCTTCTACTCCTTCGAAAATTGGTAGAGTTTTCTCAAGTTTAGGAATAGAAAGAATACCAATTCTTTCTCCTTCTTGAATAGGGACAGAGGTCATGGTATGTAATGCTTCACCTGTCTTGGGTGTTGAATAGGGTGCATTAACCTCTACCTCTAAATCAGTAGTAAGAGAAACATTTGCTAACCAATAGGATTGATAGATAATGAAAAAACTGCCAACAGTTATAAGTAAATAGGATAGGATTGAAATAAAACGGGTGATCATTTACTTCACCTGTCTGACTTTTTTTGAATACAAGAAACCAACAACACCGATTCCCAGCATAATGAAACCGATTAACAAGTTTATCCAAGTAGAAGACGCAGTATCTGGTAGTCGATTATGCAGCATATTGGTTAATTCCCCTGCTAAATCTCCTAACTCAGCAAATTCAATCCCTGATTCAATAAAAAATTCTGAACTAAGCATATCTTCAGATAATCGCATATCTAAAATAAGATCACCTTGAAGACTATAGAGAGCGATGAGCAGGTTATTATTGTACAATTCGTCCATATTTATTAATTGCTTAAAAGTTACTATAGTTTCCACGTTGTTGTTATCTATTAGCGTAAATTGTGCTTTAAGATTCAAAGCTTCCATGATTTCTTGAAAGATGCTAATCAATTCATCTTGCTGTGCTTCTGATAATTCTGCCATATCGTCCATCATTAAGTAAGGATCTAAGCGTGACATAATATTTTCCATCTGTTGTTCCATCTTTTTCTCATCTAGCTCCATAAAATGGGTAAACAGAGCATCTACTTCTTCCTCAGTTAGGCCTATTAAAGATAAAAATTCCTCGATTTCAGCCATTTCACCTTCATGATCTAAGTAAAAATTTAAGGCAACATCCAGATCTTCTATAAAGTAATAATCCTCAAGTGTTTCACCGAATTCTGCCAATACAAGATCCATTTCTTGTCTAGTGATCTCGTATTGTTGTAAAAGTCCTGCCAAATTTTCTGGAGTAATTGGTGTCCCAAGGACCATGCGTAAATCTTCACCAGTTTCAAAATCATCAAGGGTTAACTCGTAATAGTCAAGGTACTCAATCAGTTGTTGCTCTGTCCAATTAATTTCAGTGAGAATTTGGTTTACTTCTTGTTGTGGTGGTGCGGCTTTTACTGATTGATATCCAAAACTAAGAAAGATGATAAAAACCATCAAAAATTTTTTCATATAATTTCCCTCCAACTATAGATAATGGTAGTATGTGTTAGCCTTGAACGGATCTATTCATAAAATAGGAATAATTGTAAAGGAATTACAATCATGAGTATGTTTTTCCATTTTTGACAAAGGATAATTCTAAGATAGATCAAGTGGGGAGTTTCAACTATGAATAGATCTAAAGAAAAAATCAAAGCACAAATAAAAAATGAATTTCATGGTTCTCCTGATTTGGTGGACCAAAAACTTGAAGCATATGGAAATGTATGTGAATTATGTTATATAAGCAGTGTTAGTGATAGTGAAAAAATTCAAAGGGATCTTTATATACCTTTCTTTGAATTAAGACATAAAGAGGGGTATGAAAACCACTTATTATCTCTTGCTGGAATACGACAAGTGGAGGAAAAGGACCAGCCTGAGGAACTTTTATTAAGAGGGTCAGTCCTAATTTTTTTTAACAATCTTATTTTAAGGCTTGATGTTAAGGGATTTGTAAACAAATCGATACCGGACACATCTATTGAAACTACTATACAAGGGCCGCAAACAGGTTTAAGTGAAGACTTGGAAACCAATCTAAATATTATTAGGCATAGATATCATCAATCATCTCTCACTATTGAAGATAGAGTAGTTGGTAATAAATCCCAGTCGGGACTAAAGCTTCTTTACGACGCAAAAG
This sequence comes from Metabacillus schmidteae, assembly GCF_903166545.1. Lineage (NCBI taxonomy): Bacteria > Bacillati > Bacillota > Bacilli > Caryophanales > Bacillaceae > Metabacillus > Metabacillus schmidteae. Next base: position 2,072,408 of record NZ_CAESCH010000001.1, read on the forward strand.
TAGTAGATGGTGAAGTTTTGAAAGAACTATATGAAAGACTGTCTGAAATTGATAAAGATGTTATTCAATCTGTTTCACAATTATCAAGATTAATAACAAGTCATAAGTCTTTTTTGTTTCCGACTATTGTTATCACTGAACGCCCGGACCGTATATCTGATAACCTATCGAAAGGTAAGGTTATTGTCATCATGGAAGGTACGCGATTTGCACTAGTTTTACCGTCTGTTTTCTATGATTTTATGAGTTCAATGGATGATCTTTACCTACCTTCCTGGGTTGCAAAATTTTTAGTTATTCTACGATATTTGGGGTTAGGAACAGCACTTCTTTTACCGGCAATTTATGTTGGAATAACAGCTTTTAATCCAGAACTTTTCCGAGTGCAACTGGCTTTATCAATTGCAGGGAGTAGAATGTCTGTTCCATATCCAGCCTATATGGAAGTGTTATTTATGCTCATTATGATGGAACTACTAACAGAAGCTAGTATTCGTTTACCTAAAGCAATCGGTCCAACAGCTACAACTGTTGGTGGACTTATTTTAGGACAGGCGGCAACAGAGGCGGGATTGGTAAGTAATATTATGATTATCATTGTGTCTGCAGTTGCTATTTCTAACTTCGTCATTCCTATTAATGAAATGGGCTTTGCGATGAGAGTTACAAAGTATCTGCTTCTGGCTGTTGCAACCTTAAGTGGCTTAATAGGTGTAATAATTGGTTTAATAGGGATTATTTATTATTTGGTAAGTTTAAATAGCTTTGGAAGACCTTATCTAGCATTTTTTAATGGGGAACAGTCTAAAAAATAAACCTTTCAATTTGGGTAAGATTTGACACAGATTAGGAAGTTGATAATGTCAAAAAGATTATTGTACGCAATGCTAATTTTGAATATGTTAACAAACATTGTGGCATATGTGCCGACGGTGTTAATCGAAAATCGAAGTGAAGGTTCTTTGCTAGGGATTTTGTTGGCTTTTCTGATTGGAATGTTCATTATTTACTTCTTCACAAAATATATGAGCGAATTTCCTGGGCAGGGAATACCAGAAATTCTTGAAAAATTCACACCGAAATGGTTTAGGACATTTTATTTGCTTTTTCAGGGGATTTTATGGTTTATGGCAGGTTTTGTTACGCTCATTGCATTTACACACATATCAAAACAATATATTAATCCTGAAATGGATGAGCTTGTCACTATTCTTTTATTCTTGGTTGTTATTTTTTTTGGAGCATCAAGGGATTCAAAAAAGGTGTTATATTCAATAGAAATAATCTTATTAATAAACCTCCCCTTTATTGCTTTTGTCATTTTTAAATCATATACAAACCAAGAAATTATATGGGACTCTATGCGTGTAGCCTTAACATATTATCATGAAATGCCTAGTTTTGAGACAATCTCCACAGCAACTTTTGTTTATACTGGCTATGCGAATCTTGTTATTTTTAATCGATATTTCAAAGAGGTGAAAGTTGGCTTTTTTTCGATCATCATTATAGGTCTTCTTGGTTTTTTCACCTTAATAACAACCTTTTTTATCCCAATCGGTGTACACGGGTTTGATGGTGTAGGGTCTTACACATTTCCGTGGATTGCAACAACTGAAGGTTTAAGGATTGAACTTGGTTTTATTGAACGTGTTAGTTTTCTGTTCTTAGCATTATACATCAATGTATCGATTGCAAGCGTAACGATGCATTGGCATGTAGGGATGAAACAATTAGAAGCTATTCTTCCTATCATAAAGAGAAAGGACAAAGAAATAACGCCAATAATAATTTTAGGCATTTTTTCTTTATTAGGAATGGTGAGTTTAAACCTGCTTGATGTTGAGATTATTGGTAGTGTAGCGAAGGTGTGGATGATTATTTTATTACCCGCCCAATTAATAGGTATTGTTGTGCTAAAAGTAATTTTAAAAAGAAGGGACAAGCTGGAAAAATGAAAAGATGTATATTTTTGTTCCTGTTATGTTCTATGTTCTTTTTATCAAGTTGTGGCTACAAAGACATTGACAAGAGATATTTTGTTGTTTCAATAGGTGTAGACAAGGGTCGGAATGATATGTATGATATTTCCTTAAAATTAGCAGTTCCAAGTAGCGATATAAAGACAGGAAGCAATGAATCAGAGATTCTCACTGAATCAGCGCAAACGATATCTGAAGCTGTTCGGATAATAAAAGCAAAGGTAGATAAGGAGCTGGACTTTGGACATGCCAAAATGATTATTTTTGGAGATGAGCTAGTAAAAGAAGATATAACAAATATAGTAGATTGGTTTAGCAGGAGAAGAGATATACAGGCAATTGCATGGACAGCAATTGGTCGTCCAAGCGCATTAAAGATACTTGAAGCAAAGCCTATGGGTGAAAGACTGCCTTCCAATTCGTTATTTTTAACTTTTGGCAACGCGGGAACAGAAACACCGTATATCAGTTCTGTTTATTTATATAAATTAATGTCTCTCAAGTCTGAAAGAGGAATTGATCCTATATTACCAATTATTGAAGCAGACGACCAGGATTATTCAACAAATCAGTTAGCAGTATTTTCTAGCTTAAAGCATGCTCTCACACTAGATGATGAGCAAACAAAATATTTTAATATTATCAAAAATAACTCCTCAAAAACGGAGGTTAAAGTTGAAGGAGAAAATAATGCACCATATTTTGTTTTTTCGACAGATAAAGTTCGAACAACCTATCGAATTGAGGAAAAGAACACTAAAGTCAACATCTTAATGAATATAAAAATCAGTGGAGTAGTTGAAGAGGCTTTTGATGTATTGCAGGATGAGAAGAAAAGGGAATATGAAAAGGACATCGAACTTGAAGTTTCGGATCACATAAAAAATTTGTTGAAATTATTTCAAAAGGAAAACGTTGATCCAGTTGGATTTGGACTTAGATACCGTGGATTACATACAGGTAATGAATCAACAAAAATAAATGAATGGAATTCCATCTATAAATCAGTTAATTTTAAGGTGACAACTCAAGTGGAAATGAAAAATGTTGGCATTATTAAGGATCAGGATGGATATCCAGAATAGATATATAATATAAGATAGGAATGGACAACTTTCTTATCTCTTCACTTTTTCATATGAAGAAATAAGAGGCAAGGAGGAGATGAAAAAGTTGATTCATGTAGGCATGGTAAAGCCCCATCATGCACATTTTTTTGCCGCAAAAACATCTGAATCAAAAGATCATTACCATCTAATTAAGGGCTTCACTTTAACAGTAAATGGAAATAGCCTTGATCGTCATCAGCATTTTATTAGAGGTGTGACAATGACTGCTAACAAACATTATCACCGCTTCTATGGAGAAACTGGTCCTGCTATTCCATTAGAAAATGGTGGTCACTATCATTTGTTTGAAACCCGTACTTATTATAACTATGATGAGGCTGTTTTGTCACAGTTTGGGGGTGTGATGTATGGGGATGGTGAGCGTCCAAAGCATGATCACACGTTTTCTGGAAGAACACATGGTATAGTTGGAGAGGATCCGTTTCTTAATCATTCCTTGATATTCTGTAAATGAAGAAAAAAAGAGGGATTTATCATGGTAGATAAATCCCTGAAGTATTATTTGTAAATCCGAGAACCCAGTGCAGTAAATTCTTTTGCTTTCTCATTCATCCCTTTTTGACGTAATTCTTCAAAAATTCCTTGATTATTGACATTTTCCTTAATATCATGAGAAATTCTCATTGAGCAAAACTTTGGTCCACACATTGAACAAAAGTGGGCTGTTTTTGCCCCTTCAGCCGGCAATGTTTCATCATGATATTCCATTGCTCTTTCTGGATCTAGAGAGAGATTGAATTGGTCTTTCCACCTAAACTCAAATCGTGCCTTGGATAGGGCATCATCTCGGTATTGGGCATTTGGATGTCCCTTTGCTAAATCAGCAGCATGTGCAGCAATTTTATAAGCGATGACTCCTTCACGAACATCATCTTTATTTGGTAGCCCAAGATGTTCCTTTGGTGTCACATAGCATAACATGGCTGTGCCGAACCAACCGATCATGGCTGCTCCAATTGCAGAGGTTATATGGTCATAGCCAGGAGCGATATCGGTTGTCAAAGGTCCTAAAGTATAAAAGGGGGCTTCATGGCAGATATCCTGCTGTTTTTCAACATTTTCTTTAATTAGATGCATTGGAACGTGTCCTGGTCCTTCAATCATAACTTGAACATCATATTCCCAGGCTATTTTCGTTAGTTCTCCTAATGTTTCAAGTTCTGCAAACTGTGCTTCATCATTCGCATCAGCAATAGAGCCGGGGCGTAAACCGTCGCCTAATGAAACGGCAATATCGTATGCTGCTAAAATCTCACATATTTCATGAAAGTGAGTATATAAGAAATTTTCTTTATGATGAGCTAAACACCATTGGGCAAGAATGGAACCCCCTCGTGACACGATTCCGGTTGTCCGATTAACGGTTAACGGAATATACCTGAGAAGAACGCCCGCATGAATAGTGAAATAATCGACACCTTGTTCAGCTTGTTCAATAAGCGTGTCACGATATACTTCCCATGTTAAATCTTCAGCAATTCCATTCACCTTTTCTAATGCCTGATAAATTGGTACAGTCCCAACTGGAACAGGTGAATTACGAATGATCCATTCTCTTGTTGTGTGAATGTTTTTTCCAGTTGATAAATCCATGATCGTATCGGCACCCCAGCGGATTGCCCATGTCATTTTTTCAACTTCATTCTCGATAGAAGAGGTAACGGCAGAATTTCCAATATTTGCATTGATTTTCACATGAAAATTTTTACCTATAATCATTGGTTCACTTTCAGGATGATTAATATTTGCCGGAATTATTGCGCGCCCACAAGCAACTTCATCCCGAACAAATTCAGGATCCATTTTCTCACGAATCGCGATAAATTCCATTTCTGGTGTAATTATTCCTTGTCTTGCATAGTGTAGCTGAGTAACTCTTTTTCCTTTTTTAGCTACAAGTGGTGTAGTAGACTCTGACGGGAATATATCAGTCGAAGATGGAAATAGAGTTTTATAGCCATTATCTTCAGGTTTGCTTTTTCGACCTGCATAATGTTCAACATCTTGTCGGCTCTTAATCCAGTTATCTCTTATTTTGCGAAGGCCCTTAGAAATATTAATATCAGCATTTTGATCTGTATAAGGCCCGCTTGTATCATAAACACGTATAGGTTGATTTTCTTTTTCATCAAAAGTACTTTTCGTTTTATCCTGTGAGATTTCCCTCATTGGTACTTGAATGTCAGGTTTACTACCTTGTACATAAATTTTTTTGCTGCCAGAGAATGGTTGTTTAACATTAATCTTCATCTAATCTCCTCCTAGAATATTAGTTATGTGATCACAACGGAAGGAAATAAAAAACGGGCTCTGATATACAGAACCCGTTAGGTAGATGTAGGAAAAATAAAATAAAGGGGCGTGTGCGAAGACCCTTTTATAAACTATTCCTACTTCCCTACGCTGGTATCATCCAGATCAGGTTCGAAGGGTCAAAGAACTTCGAGCGCGTTCTTCTCTCAGTCCAAGCTAATGGACTCCCCTAGTAGATAATGGAAATTTAATTAAATTCCAAGAATAATCATATCACACTGAAGATGTAAGTCAACAGAATCTTTTTTACTATCTGAATATTCGTGAAAAACGAGGACCTCCACTCTTGAATGAGTAGAAGTCCTCGTTTTCTTAATAGGAACTAGTTAGATAGTAATAATAAAATAGGAAGAAATTGCTAGGGTGAAATTTCACCTTAAACTTTTATCGGAATTTTTTGTAATAGAATTATGTAGTTTATTCAATCTATTTTTCCATTCTTTAGAAAGAGTATCTAATGATAAAATGGCTTCAATCTGTCTAATATTTTCTTTATCATGAAAGAAGGTATGATGGATGGTGCTTATGGATAATCCTTTTGGATGTTTTTCAAGTAATTTAATAGAGGAATTAGAATAAATCGTACCTTCTTCTAACACTCGAAAAAAATATCCAGTGTAGCCGTGTTCAATAATTTTATTTAAAAGGGTAGGTATGTTTGTGTATTTATTAATTGTTGAGCATGGAAACCTACCTTGTGAAACCTGAACAATTGCCTCACCAATTTGATAAATATCTCCAATATTTACATCAGATTCGGTCATACCTTTTAGAGTTAAATTTTCACCGAAAGCAGCTTTAGGGAGAATGTGTTGATAGAGTTGTCCCCAAAATCCATAATGTTCATAAGCATATACACAAATTACACGTTCCGATCCTCCATGGAATTCATGATTTTCAACATCATCACCAATAATTCCATTCAACGTGACATTTAGCTCAGATACTTGATTTTTAGCTATACCTGATTTATATTCCTTTCCCTTATAGGTAAGAGTAGAGGGTGTTCCTTTACTTAACCAAACAATTTCATGATTCAAAGAATTCACTTCCCTTAAGACGAATTGGAGAAAAAGTTTCTGCCTTTTTATATAGATGATTCGATGAAAAATACATCAAGGTTTCCCATTGATGTATTTATACATTTTACTTATAATATTCTAATGATTTTCTTTCGGTTTACTTATAGCTTTGCTCTCAGCCATTTTTATATTCAGTAATTCATCTAAGTGTTGACTTGCTATTAATGTTCGATGTGAATTTAGGCCATCTTCTTTGGCAATTAAAAACATCTTGTTACGATATTCCTCTATTACGGTATCTAATGTTTTCACAATGAACACCTCACAGTATACATCTAGGTAAATTGATCCTAGTATTTTTATTATCTGATATTTTAAAAGAAAGTAAATAGAATACTGTGTTTTTTTTCCTATTTTCAAAAAAAAAAGTCGAAATATTATATAAAGTGAATCAATAGCAGGGAGGCTTTGTGGATTTTTTAATTGAAGAAAAGTGATAAATGTCCTGGTTAAAGGGGGGAAGCACATTAAAAAGCTACAGCATTTTAGGCTCTTTTGCTGTAGCTTTTATCAACTCTCTGAAATAAAAAGAAATCTACGGATGATAGAACAAGAAAAAATAGGGATTTCTCCATGAGAACTAGGTGGTAAAGGGAACTTTCCAAATTTCATCAATGTCCTCCACGTCCATATCTGAATTGTGCGTTTATCTGACCTTGCAGCATTTTTTTTCTTACATCTGCTTCACTTTCCCGCTTACGTTCCTTTAAACGCATTTCTTTTAAAATCTCTGTTGTTTGTACACCGTCCTCTCGTTTGTCAGCAATGTCCATCAATGTTTCAATATCGGAAAACGAATATTTTCGCGTACCACGATCATTTCGATACGGTGCAATTAGTTTTCTTTCTTCATAATAACGAATTTGCCTTAATGTTAATCCGGTTAGTTCGCTGACTGTACCTATTGAAATCACCTTTTTATCCTTATAAGAGCGGTCTGGATGATTCAATATCTCCACCCCTTAAACAATTCTTACTTAGAGTATATCCTGTTATGGCAAAGATGGCTTCTGTTATGTAAGAAATTCTAACATAAAAATATATTCCGTGTAAGTAGTTGTGAGGTTTTTTTACAGCTGAAATGTAACAGAAGCAAAGAGTGGGTACAATTAAGAAAATCTTCGAGAATTAATGATCTCATTAAAGGAAGGATTTTAGATGAGAACCTTCTTCAGGTCTATAAGACTTTGTATTTATTTGAATGTAAATATTCTCTGAAAGTTTTTGTAAAAAGGATTCCGGGAATAAGGAAGTAACTTCTTCAAAGTGATTTGTAAGTGTGTTGTAAATAGTTAATGAAGCTAAAAAACCTTTTTCGAATATAGCCATATATAATTGCTGGTTTTTTGGTTCAGCTAAATTGAGATAAAAAACTTTTGTGTAAGAAAGATCTTGTTTTATAGCAATTACCTTTATCTTCATTCGTTTCAACTCCATAGGTTATTGAAACTATTGTCGACAAATTTTTGAAAATTTAACCAAATTTATACAATCTTAATATCTCAATAAAAAATCTTAACATTGTCTTAATCGCCACATAACAATTTTGAGGTAAATTTAATAGTGTAAAAAAATAAATGGAGATGAGTGCTATGAGCAAAATGTTACAAACTGCACTTGAAGAGCAAAGAAATTACTACTCACAAAAGCTACTGGCAATTGGTGTTTACAATAGCCAGGTAATGAATAAAATGACACTAACAGAATTGAAAAATGAATATAACTATTTTTATCACAACATACCAAAGGTAAAGAAAAAGAGCTCTTCAACAGGATGAAAAAGAAAAAGACTCCATCCATATTTTGGAGTCCTTTCTTAACTGATGACCTTTCTAAAGAAATCAGTTAAATTCTTAGTGTGATCAAAATTGTTTTTTCGACTTTCTTTCACAAGGCCTTCTAAAGTTCGTAAGCTGGTTTCTATATATTCGAGGAGAATGTGAGAACTAAAATATAGTCCAGCTTGTTTATGTAGAATTACTTCTTGAAATTCCTTTTCCATAATGGATCCTTTGTTACCATTATGGAAAACATGTAAGCCAATGGCTGGAAATGAATCTTTTTCAATAATCCATTTGCAAATTTGCAAAGGCTTTAAGACAGCAAGATACATTTTAGCAGTACTATTGTTAACTTGTTTAAGACGTTTATAATTTTTTTTAGCCATGCTGAGATAATGGTGAAGAACTGAATACGGTGAGAAAGTATGTTGGGCAAATTGCTTTAATTCTTCGGTAAACATAACATCATTTCGGTAAGTGATAGGGGAAGATAACCATTCAAGAAGAGTAGGATTTGACTTATTCAGTAAACGTAAAGCCTTCTTAATATCCCACCCAACAACTTCATAGGTTTCTAAGCTATTTCTTTCTAAAACATCACGTTCTTCATATAATTGCAAATACCAATCTTGTTCATGCTTATAAATAAATCTTATATCAAAGTCACTATCTTTTTCATGTAAGGTCCAAGCACGGCTTCCGGATTCACAAGCAAATAAAATTTGTATTTGCTCTTGTTTTTCTAAGTCATTTAAAATATTTTTGATTACATTGTTCATAAAGATACCCCATTTATGTGTGCTATTATTATAATTATATACTTTTCTTATGAAAAACCTTCAAATTTACGTTAAATAATAGTAAAATATATAGGGAGTGCTATTTTATCCTATTATAGTTAATAAAGGATAGTATAGATGTGGCTTTATCAGTAGAACTCTGTGACAAGTAAAGTTTTTTCTAACACTTTTATCTTTGCTAATTTTTAACAAGAGGGCGATGGGATGAGATCATTTACTGAAGAAGAATTACAGAATGCATTGGATTTGTTTCGAGTTTTTGCAAGGGCTTTCAAAAGCGTATCCGAGCATTCTATCCGTGATAGTAAGGAGCATGGATTCAATCCAACAGAATTTGCAGTATTGGAATTGTTGTTCACGAAAGGTCCGCAAAAGCTTCAGCAAATTGGTTCAAGGCTTCTGCTAGTTAGTGGAAATGTTACGTATGTGATTGATAAGCTTGAAAAAAATGGCTATATCTATCGAGAACAGGATCCAAAGGATAAACGTTCAATTTATGCAAAGTTAACAGAGAAAGGTCAAACATATTTAGATGAAATCTATCCAATTCATGCAATTCGAATGGCACGTGCATTCTCTGGCTTAAATGCTGAAGAGCAGGTAGAGTTGAAAGCGCTCTTAAAGAAGGCGGGAGTACATAGCCAGCATTTACTATTCAGATAGATTGCTAAGTATCTAGATTGGAAACGTTTACCCGTAAAAAGGGTGGCCATTTTGGTCACTCTTTTTTAAGTTCGAAGTGATTGTCTCACTGAAATATTAAAGAAGTTTAAAATTGATGGAGAAACGGAAAAGAATGTCTTTCATAGAGCAGATGAAAGACAAAATGAAGATGAAAATGAGCAAGAATGTCTTTCATAGAGGGAATAAAGGACACCATTAAGGTTAAAACGATTTAAGTGTCCTTCATAGGAAATAACTGAATTTAATTCTCTATTTTGCATTATTTATTTGTTCAATTAATGTCCGTAGTGTTTTATCCTGAGGTGATTCAAAATAGTTATGAAAAGGGCATCCAATTGTTTTTGATCGGTTGAGAACTTTGTCCATGGTGAATTGTTCGACTGATAACTCTTCATTGATTTCATCCCAAAAAAGTGGTGAAGCAATGAATGCTCCTTCTTTTTTTCCACGGAGAGAATAGGGAGCGATAATAGTTTTGCCCTCTGCATGTTGAATATAGTCAATATAAAGTCGACTGCCACGATTTTTCTTCATTCGCTCAATTGTAAAATCTTCAGGAAAACTTGTCACTAGATAATTAGCAATAAACTCAGTGAAAACACGAGTTTCTTCATATGTTAGTGAATTTTTAGAAATGGGAATATGAATTTGTAATCCCTTGTTGCCCGATAATTTCGGAAATGTTTTTAATTGAAATTGATCAAATATTTTCTTCATTTCAAATGCTGCTTTTATCGCTAACGAAAAAGAATCTCTGGAAGGTGGATCAAGGTCAAATACGATTTCAGTTGGATGTGGTGTATCAATTGTCTGAAAAGGGATATGGTACTCAAATGCAAGCTGATTTCCAAGCCACATCAAGGTGGAAAGATCTTGACAAATAATATAATCGATATTTTCATGTTGCTTAGTTTTGATAAAAGAAGGTGCGTAATCAGGACTGTTTTTTTGATAAAATGCTTCACCATACATACCATGTGGAAATCGAATAACAGTTAACAAGCGATTTTTTAAAAATGGAAGCATAAAAGGTGATATTTGAAAAAGATAACTTAAAAATTTCTCTTTTTTCACATCAACTTTTTCCCATAAGGGTTTATCAGGATGTGTGATTGATATTTCTTCATGAATAGGAGCAGTTTTAATTAATAACATATCCCAAGTGCAATCGTCGATATCAACATCAAATCGAAACGTCGAAAACGATGGTTCACGTAATTGGTTTTTATAAAGAGATAAAAATTGAATTTCTACAACAATAGCCGGTCCTATTTCAATAAAAGATGCTGTTTCGTTTTTTTTATTTTCCCGCACAATTGTAAGAAGTGCTTCACGTTCGCTTGCGGAAATACCATGTGAAAACACTCCTGCTTGGACAATATGACTATTCTGAAAAACACCGACATGAAAATAGCCATTTTCTTTGTCGTAGCCGGTAATAAAAAAGTTAGCATATTTGTAGTTTTTAATTTTTAACCATTTTTGTGTACGCAGTCCTTCTTCCCATTTACTTTTTAAATGTTTGGCGAGTATACCTTCTCCATCTTCAAGCCGCATTTCTTCCCATAACTTAGAATAGTTCGTTGTATAAGGAACATACTGTAGATGATTGGGGGAGAGAGGGCTCACCTCATTGTCTAACTTTAGTGTTTTAAATAACTTTTGAAGCATTAATTTCCGCTCTTTAAGTGAATCAGTGGAAAGACTTTTTCCATTTAATTTGACAAGGTCAAAAGCAAGAAAACAACAAGGATGCTTTTTAAATTCAATTTCAATTTTATCTAAATTTTTTAATCTGCCTCTTATTTGAAGTTGCTCAAAATCAGAGAAATGTGTTGATGTCAGGTAGACAATTTCACCATCTAAAATTAAGGGAAGATGTGGTCTTAACTCATCTCGGATTCTCTCTACTTGGTAAATGATTTCAGGGAATTGTTTATTTAATGATTTTTCATTCCGGCTCATTATATCAATTGAAGAATCCGTCACAACTAAGAGAGATCGAAATCCATCATATTTTGTTTCGTAAACCCAGTCTGACCCTGTAGGTATTTCGGTATGTAAAGTCGGAAGCATTGGTTTCAAAAAGCATCATCCTTCAATAGTGATATGTATTATTATGATCAAATTCACAGAAATTCATGAAAGGGATGTTAAGTGATGAATAAAGCTGTTTTTCTAGATCGAGACGGTGTCATAAATGAGGTATTAAGTAGTAGGGTGAAATTTGTTAACAAACCGGAACAAATGTATTTATTAGATAGAGTTGGAGAAGGGATTAAGCTGCTAAATGATGCAGGCTATCTCGTATTTGTTGTAACAAATCAAGGTGGAGTTGGTTTAGGTTATATGAAGGAAAATAATCTAAAAAAGGTGCATGAAAAAATGAAAAAAGAGATAGCAAAGAGTGGAGGAAAGATAGATGACATTATCTATTGTCCACATAAACCTAATGCAGGGTGTGCTTGTCGAAAGCCAGAACCAGAAATGCTTCTTACGTTGGCGCAAAAACACCAAGTTTCTTTACATGAAAGCTTTATGGTGGGTGATCGGGATGTTGATATTCTAGCGGGGAAACAGGCAGGAACGAAAACCATTCTAATTGGTAATGAAGAAGGTTTAGCTGATATCCGATTTCCGACCTTATACGATGCAGCAAGCTGGATTACGACTGAGCAATGAGTACAATATATAATTAAACACGTCTATAATGTAGTAGTTCATTGAATTAGAAGGATTAATATAAACATAACTAACTCAGAAATAATATAAAAACGAGAAACTTTCTGTAAGATAGTTTCCCGTCTTGTTGAACCACAATAATTAAGCTTTTTTACGGACTGTTTTTGTTTTCTTTCCGGTCGTTCCGACAGTGCTAGTTGGTGTTGGTGATGAACTGTCATCTCCAACAGCTTTCACTGGCTTCGCCTTTGGTTTTGCTTTTGTTTGTGGTTTTTTTGTTTTTTCAATACTTGCTTGAAGAGCGCTCATTAAATCTACAACATTTTGACGCGGTGCTGCTTCAGTTGGTGTTTTACCTTCATCTTGATTCACTTTTCTCTCGATAAGTTCTTGTAAAGCCAATCGATAATCATCTTTATATTTTTCAGGCTCAAAGGTTGTGGTTAACTGATCAATAAGCATAATAGCTGTATCAAGTTCTTTTTCTCCGACCTCTACATTTTCAGGAACACTCGGGACTTCTTTAACGTTTCTTACTTCGTCCGGATAATGAACTGTCTCCATTACAATGCAATTTTGATAAACTCGTACCATTGCAAGCTGCTGCTTTGAACGGATCGTAATTTCAGCAATGCCTATTTTTCCTGATTTTGTTAGTGCCTCTCTGAGCAGTCCATATGCTTTTCCACCATTTTCTCCAGGACCAATAAAATAAGAACGGCTGAAATAGATAGGATCAATATCCTCCATTTTAACAAAATCAATAATTTCAACAGTTTTATCTTCGTGCTCATCTTTTATTTCCTTTAGTTCCTCTTCTGTTAGGACAACATATTTTCCTTTTACATACTCATAGCCCTTCACAATTTCATCTGCTTTAACTTCTTCATCACAATTCGGACATTTTTTTTCATATTGAATAGGGCTATGACATTTCTTATGAAGAGTTCTAAGTTTAATATCCTTGTCCTCTGTTGCTGCATAAAGTTTAATGGGTATGTTCACTAAACCGAAACTAATGGAGCCTTTCCACATTGTATGCATAAAAATCCCCTGTCTTATGTTGTAAGTTTCCTGTTTTTAATTTCTGCTTCAGGCAAGAATTTCATGAGTAGAAATAGCTGCCAATTAACTTAAAATATAGATAATTGCTGGAGAAGAATAATGATTATTCCTAGAACCCATACATAAACAGCAAAGATTTTTAGAGATCTGTACTTGATAAACGTAATCATGAATCTGACTGCAATATAGCCGAAAAAAGCAGAAGATAATGTGGCGATAAACATTGATGAAAGGCTAATTTGCGGGACAGCTCCTGATATCAGATCCTTTAGTTGATAAATAACACCACCACAAATAGCTGGAATAGATAAGAGAAACGAGAAATACGCAGCAGCTTCTTTATCCATTTTCCTTAAGAGAGCACCTACAATCGTCATCCCCGATCGGGAGATGGCAGGAAAAATAGCTAGTGCTTGAAAGCTTCCAATAAAAAAGGAATCAAATAAAGAAATGTTTTCAACCTTTTTTGCTCCATTTTTAATTGAATCAGCAAACCACAAAAAGAGCCCTGTAATTAAAAATTCCCAACCGATTGAGATTCCTGATTTTGACAGGCTATCAAAATAATCACTAAATAATATACCAGTTATAACAGCCGGAATAGTTCCAACAACTAAAAGTGCTGTTATCCGACTAAAGGGGTTTTTTATTAATTTAATAAGTATTTCCCTATAAAAAACAACAAGTGCGATAAGAGTTCCTAGGTGAAGCATTGTATCTAGAAATAAGCCAGCTTCTTCTAACCCGAAAAAATTTCGGCCTAAATAAAGATGTCCTGTGCTACTTATTGGGATAAATTCTGTTAGTCCTTGAATTATTCCCAGTATGACTGCCTGTATCCAATCCATATTCATCCCCCTCAAAAACAAAGCTTGTCTGTATTCATGAATATGTCAAATAGATGCTTTTATAGAACAATTTATTAAAGGAATATAATAAATTTTAGAAAAAACATTTGACAACAAAACAGCAAAGCACTTATGATAATAGTAACTTAATATTCTTCTTTCAAAGGGGAGTAGCGTTCAGGGGAACCTGAAAACAAAGTCGTCATTTCATGGATCTTTTTCCATCGGCTTTGTTGGCATGATCGGTACGGTTTAACATGCTTAGCAAGACCTTTGCCTTTAGCGGCAAGGGTCTTTTTTTGTTGTCCTATTGCTAATAAAGGGTCTAAGAAGATTAATACTTTAAGCATTAGGAGGAGAAAAGCATGGATGTAACTTTACTGTTAGAGTATGGTTGGGTGCTATTAGTATTGGTTGCCTTAGAAGGAATTTTAGCAGCTGATAATGCGTTGGTTATGGCCGTTATGGTTAAGCATTTACCGGAGGATCAAAGAAGGAAAGCTTTATTTTACGGATTGGCGGGTGCATTTGTCTTACGATTTGGTGCACTATTCCTCATCTCATTTCTTGTTAATGTGTGGCAAGTCCAGGCAATAGGAGCCATCTATCTTCTTTACATTTCAATCAATCATATTGTCAAGAAATTTGTTATTAAGAAAAGTGAGGAGCACAAGGTTGCAAAAAAAGAATCAGGATTTTGGGGTACAGTCTTAAAGGTAGAACTTGCAGACTTAGCTTTTGCGGTAGACTCAATCTTGGCTGCAGTAGCACTTGCCGTAACACTACCCGCCACAAATTTACCTGAAATTGGTGGTCTTGATGGAGGTCAATTCCTCGTTATATTAGCTGGTGGTATTATCGGAATTGTGATAATGAGATTTGCTGCAACGTATTTTGTTAAACTTTTAAAGAAAAAACCGAATCTAGAAACTGCTGCATTTTTAATTGTTGGTTGGGTAGGTGTGAAGTTAGCTTTATATACACTTGCACATCCTCAAATTGATGTGGTATCGAAACACTTTATTGAATCTGCCACGTGGAAAATAATTTTCTGGATCGTACTTGCAACAATTGCAATTGGTGGGTGGTTCCTATCCAAAGAAGTAAAAGAAGAAGACAATGAAGAAAAAACTTTAGATAAAGCCAAAGCAAGTAATGATTATTAATATAGAAGTTGTCTGACGAAGGAATCCTATTCGGGATTCCTTTTTAAATTGTAATAGAGCAGAAATATACACCTGAATATGTCAAATGTGTAACATTTTCTAGGTCTAAACTCATGTTCTGAGATTTTTTTTGCAAAATATTTTTTTAACACCCTTAAGATAAATTATCATGACGTAACTATTTAGGGACTCAAAGAAAAGGTGAGGGAGGTAATGTGACAAAACGCAATTTTATTAATATTTTTTCAGTTCTTTTCGTGTTGAGTTATCGTGTTGTATAATTTAATACGTTGTTCCAACCAGTAAAGTCTATTCTTTTTGAAGGTTTGGTATAGGTTTAAATCAATAGGTCAAAAGTTGTTTGTTTTGTAATAATTGACTTTGTTTTGTAGAAAATCAGAAAGATAATTTCATATATCTTCCTTTGCGATCCCCTATTAAATTAGCTATTATTAACAAAGTAATATAGGGGAAACAGAGGTGAACATCCCAATGCTTAGCCTTTTGTTTAAATTAGGTAAAAAGAAGCGAACATTAGAAGAAACAGTTCTCCAAATACAAAAGGGAGATATACACTTACAAAATGAACTAATTGAACAATATAAACCATTTGTTGCTAAAACAGTCTCATCTGTTTGTAAACGATATATTAGTGAAAACGATGATGAATTTAGTATAGGTCTTATTGCGTTTAATGATGCTATTGAGAAATATTCGACTGATAAAGGGAGTTCATTATTAGCTTTTGCAGAGCTTGTGATTAAAAGGAAAGTAATTGACTATATCCGAAAGGAAGCTCGTCATCCATATACGGTCCATCTTGAGCTGCAAGAGCATGAAGAGGGTGAATATTCCCAGAGTAAAATTGAATCGGACTTATCAGTTGAGGAATATACAAAAGCACTTGAACAGGAACATCGTAAAGAAGAAATTATTTATTTTCAGCACTGCTTAAATGACTTTCAATTAACTTTTGCTGAAATCGTTGAACAATCACCCAAGCATTTTGATGCCAGACAAAATGCGATGTTAGTCGCGACTGAATTGGTAAATGATGAAAAACTAAGAAATATCCTTTTTACCAAAAGACAGCTGCCGGTTAAACAACTTGAAGCTAAAGTTTCAGTAAGTCGTAAAACAATCGAGAGAAATAGAAAATACATCATAGCTATGGCTATCATTCTTTCAGGAAATTTCGTCTATTTAAAAGAATATATAAAAGGGGTGCTGGATTCATGAAAAGAGGGGTCGTCGTAGAGCTCGATGATGACTTTGTTACATTGCTTACCCCAGATGGGAAATTTTTAAGAACGTTAAATAAAGAGGGAAATTATGAATTAGGTGAAGAAATTTCTTTTTTTCCTTTAGCGGATAAACGTGAAGAAGCTGCAACAAGAACAAAAAGGGCAGGCAATAGAATCTTATTTAATCATTTACGTACTCGTACAGCTAGGATTGGGGCTTTATCAGCAGTTGCCATCATATTTTTTATGATTAGTTTTCTACCTTTTTTAAATAATGATAAAGTCTACGCATACATGTCAATTGATATAAATCCCAGCTTTGAAGTTAGTCTAGATAATCATTTAAAGGTTATTTCATTAGTACCGCTTAATGACGAGGCAAATAATATTATGGATAGCCTTGCTAATTGGCAGGAAAAACCTCTTAATGAAATTGTGCAAGTTATTATAAATGAATGTAAGTCAGATGGATACGTTTATCCCGGAAAAGAAATTGTTATCACTACGGTAATGAATGAGACTGATAAGAAAATTGAACAACAATTGGAAGAAAATCTGACAAAAATTAGTTCAACGGTAGAAGAAGAAGAAATGATCGTAAAAACAATGGAATCAGATAAAGAAACTAGAGAAAAAGCACAAAAACAAGGGGTTTCGACCGGTAAATATTTAGAGCTTGTTGAGCAGCAAGTAGAATCTAAAGAAAAAGATGATTCAACACAGAGTGATGCTACACCTGTACCAATTGTTCCAGAAAAGAAAGAAACAAACACAAACACATCAAGTCAAGTAAAGGAACAGACGAACACTAAACCTGTTAATAACAACTCTGTGCAAAGGGAATTGAAATCAGAAACAAAAGAAAAGCTGGATAAAGCAAAGCAAAAGATTAAAGAGAATGCTCAAAAAAATCAACATAAAAGAAATGAGAATATACAAAATAACAACAAGCAAACTGTAAGGGTCAAGCAGGAGGAACGTAAGGAAAATCGCAACGAAAGAAATAGGGAATGGAATAGTAAAAAAGACCGTGATAATGAGAACGATCAGGATCATTGGAATGAAGATCGGGATAATGATAAAAATGGTCGTAAGGAATACAATCGAGGAAAAAATAATAACGGTGGGCATAACAAAGAAGATAGAAAACAAGCAAAAAATGATCGTGAAGACGATTAAAGGCATTTGTGCTATCAAAAGTTTTTTTTATAAAAAAAGGCTGATCAAACGTGATCAGCCTTTTTGCCATATATTATTCAATTTATTTTCCGTTTAACTGTGACTGCGCCTGTGCTACAAGACGTTTTGTAATTTCTCCGCCTACTGATCCATTTGCACGAGAAACAGTGTCTGATCCTAAATGCACGCCAAATTCTTGTGCAATTTCATATTTAATTTGATCCAGAGCCTGTTCAATCCCTGGGACAAGTAATTTATTACTACTTCTAGCCATTTGTATGCACCTCTTTTTTTGTATTTTCTTAAGGCTATAAGAATATCTACTATAGCCTTACTCATAAGGTTTCTTTGAGGATGAATTTCTATACTGGAAATGTTTAGAGATGCATTTGTCTATATTTAGATTTCATTTAAATAAATCTGTGCCCTTGTCTGGATATGTGAAGCTATTACCGATAATACTGTAGTCACAATAATCCTGCGAATCGAATTACATTGCTCTTCCGTTAGGTTTGAGGAAATCTTTCGCGGAAGCTTTATTTGACGATTTATACGTTCTTCCAGTTCTATATCTCTTTCTGAAAAAGAGTCTAGGCTCTCCAGAACTGATCCATATAATTCATAAAAAGAGATAGGGCTTATTAAATCATCACTACGATCTGAAAGAGTGTTAAATAGTTCTGTTAGAATATTACGGATTCGTTCAAAATCAAAAATTACTTTTAGATCTTTGACAATTAATAGCATAGCTGCTTGATCAATTGAATATTTTTTACCAAGCTCCGGTTGGCCAATTAATTCTTTTACATCACGTTTAATCCAATTTTGAATAGAGGTAGACTTTAGAGAAGTTAATTCACACAGATTAGCTAAAGATACAATTTCATTTGTAGATAAACCATATTTTAATTGGCTTTTCTTTTTACTGGCCTTAAGTATGAAACTCGGAATGTTCTGTTCAACAGAAATGGAATTTTTTAAAGCTTCTTCGACTATATGTAATGGAGTTTGCGTTGACTCTCCTTTTAAAGCATATAATAGCTTTGTCATTTGCACGCGTGTTAATTGGAATGACATTTTGACACCTCAATTTTTAGAATCTAAAGCTTGTATTGAACTTTAGGTAATTGATTATTTAACAATATATGATGAATCTATTTATAATAAGTAATTTGGCTTGCTTTTTATTAAAAATATTTCTATAATTTTTATTATAATATAAGTTCATCTGAACTTGAAATATGGAGGGCTATATGGTGAAAAGAATTTTTCTTTTTCTTTTATCGAATATTTTAGTTATCACTACGATCGGTATTGTTCTATCTCTATTGAATATTTCGCCCTATCAAACAGTTGGTGGCGGCCTGGATTTAGTTAATCTCCTTATCTTTAGCGCTGTTGTTGGTTTTACAGGTTCATTTGTGTCATTGGCGATGTCACGCTGGATGGCCAAAATGATGATGGGTGTTAAGGTGTTAAATCCTGATAGCTCGCTCTCCCCGGCAGAAAGAGAGTTAGTGGAGAGAGTTCATCGACTTTCAAGAGCAGCTGGCCTTACAAAAATGCCTCAAGTTGGAATTTATCAATCTCCAGAGGTTAATGCATTCGCAACAGGTCCGTCAAAGCGTCGCTCATTGGTAGCTGTATCGACAGGACTTTTACATGAAATGGACAATGATGCGATTGAAGGTGTTTTAGCACATGAGGTAGCTCATATTGCAAACGGTGATATGGTAACGATGACCCTATTACAAGGAATTGTTAATACATTTGTTGTATTTTTAGCTCGAATTGCTGCATGGCTAGTTTCAAGATTTGTTAGAGAGGATTTAGCACCAATTGTTCACTTTGTAGCTGTCATCATCTTCCAATTGGTTTTTTCAATTCTTGGCAGTTTAGTGGTTTTTGCATTCTCAAGATATCGTGAATTCCATGCTGATAGAGGTGGAGCAGATTTAGCCGGAAAGGATAAAATGATTCATGCTCTCCGTTCACTAAAGCTTTATTCACAACGTGTAAGGGACGATCAAGCCTCTTTATCTACATTAAAGATTAACAGTAAAAAAGGTTTGTCTTTATTTTCTACACATCCTGATTTAGATGATCGAATAAACAGATTAGAAGCGAAATAAAAAGGATGGCATATTGTCATCCTTTTTAATACTTTGATACATACAAAACATATGTTATTATACAATTCACGAGCGATTTAGTCTTTTCTTTTCATTAAATAATCGTTATGATAGGGTACATGAGTCCATCATGGCCTTTTTTAAATTGCATTTTCATAAGTAAGATAGGAATGAATAAGAAATGAACAAACTAAAGCAAAGAATACAGTCACTTACTCCTGTACAATTGATTGTTTCGTATTACTTTTTAGCAGTGACAGTTTCAGTTTTGTTGCTTAGCTTACCAATTGCTCATAAGCCTGGAGTTGATTTTTCTTTTATTGACAGACTTTTTACTGCAGTTAGTGCTGTCAGTGTAACTGGTCTAACGGTTGTGTCTACTTCAGATACATTTAGTGTGCCGGGTATATTTATATTGGCCTTTGTTTTGCAATTTGGTGGAATTGGAATCATGACACTTGGAACATTTGTGTGGCTTATTATGGGTAAAAAGATTGGCCTTAAAGAACGTCAACTTATCATGGCTGATCAAAATCAGGTTAACTTATCAGGAATTGTGAATCTTATTCGACAAATTATTGTACTTATCCTTTTAATTGAATTTCTAGGGGGGATAATATTAGGGACATATTTTCTGAAATATTACCCAACTTGGCAAGAAGCTTATTTACAAGGGTTTTTCACATCAATAAGTGCAACGACTAATGGAGGTTTTGATATAACAGGGCAATCAATGATTCCGTTTGCTCACGATTATTTTATACAGTTTATTGTCATGATTTTAATTGTGTTAGGGGCAATTGGTTTTCCAGTTCTAATTGAGGTTAAGGATTTTTTATTTAATAAGAATAAAAGACATCGATTTACATTATTCACCAAACTAACAACAATAACATTTTTTGCATTGATTTTGTTTGGGACAATTGCTATTGCCATATTAGAATACTCATACTTCTTTAAGGATAAAGAGTGGCATGAAATATTCTTTTATTCACTATTTCAATCAACTGCTACTAGAAGTGGCGGGTTAGCAACAATGAATGTAAGTTTATTTACTGAAACAACTATTTTAATATTATGTGCATTAATGTTTATCGGAGCATCTCCTAGTTCGGTTGGAGGAGGAATTCGTACAACGACTTTTGCGTTAAATTTATTATTCCTTTTCCATTTTGCAAGAGGACACAAAGCAATTAAAATATTCAAACGGGAGTTACATCCGGAAGACCTTAATAAGTCAGTTGTCGTTACAATGATGGCATTCTTAATATGCTTTACTTCAGTTGTCATTTTATCGATAACAGAACCTTTCCCATTTGTTTCTATTTTATTTGAAGTATGCTCTGCCTTCGGAACAACGGGATTATCAATTGGAATTACCCCGGAACTTAGTACAATAGGAAAAATAATCATCATGGTCTTAATGTTTATTGGTCGTATTGGGATATTAACATTCCTGTATCTATTAGGAACGAAAGAGAAAAAAGATAATTTTCATTATCCAAAGGAAAGAGTTATTATTGGTTAACAATGCCTTTGTCTAACACTGAAAAAGTCCTTCATACCATATGAGGGACTTTTTACTTTTGATGCACACTTAAATTGTTCTTCAAACCCCATATGAACGGACTTTTCCTCTTGTCTTACAAGGATTTTGACCTTATTTTCCCTTGGACAACTTTTTATTGCATAGTAACCTGCTAAAAGCCTTTTTAAAAAATTCAATTTTAAATAATTGATGCCCTCTTAATCTTTGGTACAATATGTAAGGAGGAGGGACACAGATGAAAAAAGGTATACTGGCATTTGCTTTTTTTGTAGTAATGCTGATTTTAAGTGGGTGTTCAGAGGCACCTACTGCTGCAGAGCGTTTTTCTGAATACATAAAGTTATGGAATGATCAAAAGTTTTCGGAGATGTACGATAAATTATCCTCAAGTTCTAAAGAATCCATTACAAAAGAAGACTTCGTAAGTCGCTATGAGGGTATATATGATGGTGTGTCTGCTAAAGAATTAAAGGTTGAGTTTAATAAACCAAAAGAAGAAGATGTTGATGATCAGGCAACAGAAGTTAACTATCCTTTCTCGCTATCAATGGAGACCTTGGCAGGTCAGATCTCTTTTGAACAAGATGTACAAATCGTTCAAGAGGAAACAGAAGATGGGGAAGATTGGTTTATTTCCTGGTCACCGTCTATGATTTTTCCGCAATTAGAAGGTAATGAAGAAGTTCGAGTAAAAAGTACACCGCCTGAACGAGGACAAATTTTTGATGAAAAAAATAATGGTCTTGCTGTAAATGGATTAGCCTATGAAATTGGTGTTGTTCCTGGCAATCTTCCGGAAAATCGAGATGAAACGATCCAAAATATTGCTAAATTACTCTCAATGGATGTTGAAGAAATAGAAGATAAACTCTCTCAAAGCTGGGTTCGACCTATAGACTTCGTCCCAATTAAAAAGATTGATCCTCAACAACAGGAGTTACTTGAGAGTTTAATTGCAATTCCATCTGTTTTAAAGAAAGATGTACCAGCAAGATTTTACCCGTATGGAGAAGCAGCAGCTCATTTAACGGGATATATAGGAAGCATTACAGCTGAGCAACTTGAGGATTTAAAAGATGAAGGATATTCAAGTCAATCTCTAGTTGGAAAAGCTGGTTTAGAACAAATATATGAATCGAGACTAAAAGGAGAAACAGGCTATACGATATACGTGGAAGGGACAGATAAGGTTATTGCAGAAAAGCCGCCTGTAAATGGCGAGAATATTCAAGTAACAATTGATGGAGAGCTACAAAAGCAGATATATGATCAACTCAAGGGAGAAGCTGGTACAGCTGTCGCAATGGATCCCTTAACAGGAGAAACATTAGCCTTAGTGAGCAGTCCATCTTATAATCCTAATGAATTTATATATGGTCTGTCTTCATCTCAATATGCGGCATTATCGGAAAATCCACAAAAGCCTTTAATGGCCCGTTTTAATAAAACATTTTCTCCGGGATCTTCTTTGAAACCAATTATTGCATCAATTGGATTAGAAGCTGGTAAATTAGATCCTGAAGCTGAAAAACAAATTACCGGGTTATCGTGGAAAAAGGATAGCAGTTGGGGAAATTATAGTATTACAAGAGTGTCAAATGCAGATTCAAATGTTAATCTAAAAGATGCCCTAATCTATTCAGATAATATTTATTTTGCCCAATTAGCATTGGATATAGGGGCAGAGGACATGGTTAATGGATTAAAGAAGTTTGGGTTTGAAGAAGAAATTGACTTTCCATTCCCTATTTCTACATCTTCTATTTCAAATGGAAATCTTTCTAATGAACAACTACTTGCAGATTCTGGTTACGGACAGGGAGAAATATTAATGAGCCCGTTTCATTTGGCAACTGCATATACCACCTATGTCAATAATGGCAGTATGATAAAGCCGTATCTAGAGGTAACTGAAGCAACAAAAACAACTCTTTGGAAAGAAAATCTCTCCACACAAGAGAATAATGATCTACTACTGTTAAGCTTAAAAGAGGTTGTAAACAATTCAAATGGTACTGCCTATAAGCCAATTGTTGAGGGATTACAATTAGCGGGAAAAACCGGGACAGCGGAATTGAAACAATCAAAAGATGATCAAACAGGGAAAGAAAATGGATGGTTTGTAGCAGTTAATACAGACAATCCTAAACTTCTCATAGCAATGATGGTCGAAGATGTAAAAGATAGACAAGGAAGCCATTTCGTTGTTCCTAAAGTAAAAGACGTATTTAAGCAATATCTCTCGAATGAATAAAACATAAAGATGACTCAAAATGAAAGGAGTTTTCATTTTGAGTCATCTTTTTTTATCGTTTAGAAAATTATAAAATTCTTGAACTATGGCTAGGCGCTTTGACATCCAGCTCCAGCGCCTAGCCCCTCGAGGTCATAAGCCACAAATGAATTGAAGACAAAGAACGTCTTCTATTCATTTGCGTCTTATGCTTGTCGGGGCTGATCGAGGCGCTTGCGCTTTTGTTCTTAATCACTGCTATAGCTAACATCTTTATCCGGATGTGTAAAGGGAACTCCGTTCGGTTTTTGTTTTTCTTCAAGTAATTCTTTATTTTCAGGAGTGTTCCAGCCGATATCATTTGTAGGATGTACCCACTGATCTCCAGCCATAATCGCAGGATCAATATCATCACTCCATTGATTTAATGGGGAATGTTCCGAATTATAGTGACTATCTCCAATCACCACGCCGTAGTCATTTTTGAATGGTTCTTTCATTTTTATTCCAGTGCCTTTCCAAGATGGCGCATGTATTTGATGTGGCAATGTTTCATCGAGAGAAAATTTATCTTCGTTTTCCTTCTTCACACATTTCACCTCACTTCTTAATCTTAGAATGTCCAATAATTAGTCATCCTTTTTTCCTTATTCTACCTATGATAGAAAACAAAAAATAGGGGGATAGTAAAAGAGTAGCATCTTGAATAAGTCGAATCTTATCATTGAGGTGAGAAGAATGAAGAGAAAAGCATTTAGAAATCAAGCTGTAAAACATAATAATACACCTACAGAAAGTTTACCAGATGTAGAATTTGCTGAAATCAATGATGATGAAAACCCGATGAAGGGTGCAAATAGAAATTCTAAACATGGAAAGCAAGGGAAATAAATGATGACCCATAAAAACATGAAAAGTAAAGATATGCAAAATCATAAAATTCCAACTAAAAAAGATCTACTGCAAGAAGAATTTGGTCACGAAATGGGAGATGTGAATGCCTCTCAACTATATAATGCTCTTGCAGGCAATAAAAAAGATAAAAAGAAAAAGTGAGAAATTTTTTCTCACTTTTTTCCTTTATCACCCTACTTTAGATTCAAATTCACGTGATAACACTGTATAAACAGTTGTATTTGAATTAATGGCATCATAGTGAACAAGAATATAGGAGTCTTCTTTTGCCATTTTTCCCGTTTTGAGGTAATGATTTAAATTAAATGGTATTGTTTCAAGGACTGTATGTTTGAATAAGTCCTTCTCTGTTAGTTGCTTTCTTGCAAATTCTTCTCCTAAAAGAAGAGGGTTTTCTAGAATGGAGTGATAAATTTCACTTCGACCCTGCTTTGAAAGTGTTTCATCCCACCATGGTTTACGAGGTTTGTATTTTTGATTTCGTAAATAATCATATTTCATAAAACCACTAACAATTTGAACCTCTTTGCGTTGTGAACTTTCTAGAAATTCATATAAATGTTTATAAAGATCTTCTAACTGGTGGCCAATTCGACTCCAACCTTTTTCATCCCAAAATGTTCCAAAGTCTTGAAAGAAGTCAAACGGTGTTGGAAAAACCTTTGAAACTAAATATTCAACTGTTTCATCCATTCGATGATCATTCCAATATTTTTCTAAAACATCTTCAACATGCTTAATTTTCGTAATGTCTTCGAATGAAAGTATATTATTTTTTAGAATTTCATAAGGGGAATGATCCATATACACGTAACCATGATCTTCTGCTCTTAGTCTAAGACCGGTACCTCTTAGCATCTTTAAGAATCCAAGCTGAAGTTCTTCGGGACGTAGTTCAAAAACATCATTAAAGGTCTTTTTAAATGAATGATAATCTTCTTCAGGTAATCCAGCAATCAAATCAAGGTGTTGATCAATTTTCTGTCCTTCCTTTACCATCGTGACAGTCCTTGTTAATTTGCTAAAGTTTTGTTTTCTCATCACAAGTTCATTGGTTGTATCATTCGTGGATTGAACTCCAATTTCAAATCTGAACAAGCCTTTAGGAGCATTATCATTCAAAAATTGAATAACCTCTGGTCTCATAATGTCTGCAGTAATTTCAAATTGAAATACAGTACCGGGCTTGTGCTCATCTATAAGAAATTGAAACATTTCCATCGCATAACTACGGCTAATATTAAATGTACGGTCAACAAATTTAATTGTCTTTGCACCATGTTCCATTAAAAACCGAATATCATCCTTCACTTTTTCACGATCAAAGTATCGTACTCCTACTTCAATGGAAGAAAGACAAAATTGACAGCTAAAAGGACAACCACGACTCGTTTCGATGTACGTAACACGTTTTGGAAGCTGTGTTAAATCTTCTTTAAAGCGGTATGGAGAAGGCAATGTTTTTAAATCAATTTTATTACGCTGCGGCTTAATGTGAATTGTCGAGTCTTCACGATAAGCAATACCACTAACATTTGCAAAGTTGTGTTCATCATGTAATTCATCTAATAATTGCTTAAATGATTGTTCACCTTCACCAATTATAATGAAGTCTACTTCCGGAATCTTTTCCATCCATTCTCTTGTGTCATATGTTACCTCTGGTCCGCCTAGTACAATCAGTAAAGAAGGGTTAATCTTTTTTAGCATCTTTATGACTTTAATCGTTTCCTCAATATTCCAAATATAGCAGCTGAATCCGAGAACCTCGGGTTTTTTTGCATAAAGGTCTGTCACGATATTCATAGCAGGGTCTTTAATCGTATATTCTGCTAATTCTATATTGTATTCAGGTTCTGCGTATGCTTTTAAATAGCGGATTGATAAACTTGTATGAATATATTTTGCATTTAACGTTGATAAAACAGTTTTCATTTCGACACCACTCTATTGAATTTTGTAAAGTATTTGCTTAAAGATTTCAATCAATTATCTATTTTATCATAATGCTTCGATTGGGTATATAACCACAGTATGGAAGTAATTCCATTCTTTTAAACGAAAATAAGACATTTTCCCTTTTAGGAGAATGTCTCAGTCTATTATTTATTTAACGAGGAGGGCTTTATATACAAATGAGATGGTTTCAACTCAATAATCGGGCTGGCAATTTCTTTCACTGTTTTTGTTGATAATACAGAAGTTAATAAAATTGATAGAAGAGTAAGTAAAGCAATACTGCGATAATCCCCTAACCACTCAATTACCTCATTTGTTCTCATGTATTGTATGATAAACCCATGTAGAAGATATACATAAAATGTTCTTGTTCCCCACTCTGTAAAGAATGCACGTCTTTTTGGGATTAGTGCCAAAAAGCTAAGAGATGTGATCAATGTTAAGGTATAAAAGCCCATACGAATAAAGGCATTAAAAATTGATGGTTCTCCAAACTGTGAATAAGGTTTTGAACCAAATAACCATTCATAATCAAAGTCCAGATAGAAATAAGAAACAAATGTTACTGCTAATACCAACATGGAAATAACCCTATTATTTGGCTTAGTGAGAAAAGCAAAATGCTCTTTCTTTAAATAAAAGCCAATTAAAAATAAAGGGAAAAACACAAATGTTCTTGATAAGCTTAAATAATTACTTACTACGTCAAAATACCCGATAGAAATCCCTAATGTAAAAGCCACAAGCAACGCCCATTTAGGAGAAAGCTTTGTTGCGCCAAATAAGAATACATTCCAGAAAAATAAACTAACTAAAAACCATAATGACCAATGCGGGTCTAGAGGATCCAAAACTGTTGCCCCTTGTTTTTCAATCGCAAAATAGTATACAGAGTATATACCCTGGAAAATTAAATACGGTAATATTAGTTTTTTCGCAATTTTACTCACATACCCTTTTTTGTTATATCCCTTTGCAAAATAGCCGGAGATTAAAATAAAAGCGGGCATATGAAACGTATACACAAACTTATAGATGGTCAGCATGACGTTACTTTCATCGATAAACGGCCTAATAATGTGACCAAAAACAACTAAAAAGATTAAGAAGAATTTTGCATTATCAAAATAACTCAAACGATTATTCATTTATTTATCATTCCCTTTGAAGTAATTAATCGTAAAACATCTTTTTTTATTCCCAAATCGTAATGGTAATAAACGTTGCTTTTTTCCTGTGTTAAATTGGGCTTATTACAGTACTTTCGATAGAGGTACTTATTTTATAAGGGACGTAACAAAGCTGTCATCTACTTGTAAAAGATGACAGCTTTACGTGTTCCAAATTTGCTTTTTCGCAGTTTTACAAAATACTTTACTATATTACATCGTAGACAGTAAAAAAGAAACATTTTCTATCATTTTGTAGATAAGTGAAGGACAATGAAAGAACTTGTAGAATAGAATCTATAGAAGAGAGATTGCAAGTCAGGTAGGGGTGAATGAATTGAAGCAAACGATGGAGGATCACGAAATCGTTACCTTAAAGGCACAAGTAGCTAAATTGGAAGAAGAAAATGAAATGCTCAAATTTAAGTTACTGCAGCACGAAAATATTTTAGAGGGTGCATTAGATGCGGTAGCTATTTTTGATGAAAATATGAGATTTATTGATGTAAACTCTGCTGCATGTCACATGTTTCAATTACAGAAAAAGGAGTTATGTCGAAAAAGCCTATACGATTTTTTATCTTTAATTCCCAAAAATCAATTAAACCAAGTAATGGAGGCAATTTATCAGGGTGACCCTAGTAGTAATGAATTAATTGTTAAGTTAGAAAATGGACAAGTGAAGTTTCTGGAAATTTCTGTGAGGAAACAAGCGATAAATGGATATGACCTAGCCATGATCAAAGATGTCTCGTTTAAAAAAATGCTTGAACGTGAAAGGACAATAAATGAACAGCTTTTTAAGGATCTCTTTCACCGTGCAGTAGATGGCATTGTCATCTTTGATCAAGATGGAGCATTTATAGATGCAAATGGCTCATTTTGCACAAGTTTTGAAATTACAAAGAATCAGTTAAATTCATTTGTTTTAGGAGACTTTATCGATGGACCGGATCTTTACAAATTGGATCGTCTGTGGATCATGCTCAAAGAAAATGGTAGTGCCAAAGGTGAGCTTCCTGTGCTGCTTAGGAATGGTAGTAAAAAAGTTTTTGAGTTTACCACAACTTCAAATATTATTAATGGTTTTTACATGGCCATTATGCGCGATATAACTGAAAAACGATCTATGGAAATGAAGCTATATAAAAGTGAGGAACGCTTCAGAGAAATTTTTGAAAATGCTATTGATGCCATTATGATTTGGGAAAGAAATGGACAAATTCAAAAGGTAAATCAAGCTGCTAGTCGAACATTCGAATTAAGTGAGGCAGAACTTGTTCAGAGGAATATTTTAGACTTTGTTGATCAAAATTCATCAAGTTTTCATCGGGTGAAAAAAGAATATTTTCAAACAGGTGCCATAAGAGAAGAACTGCTTTTTCACATGCCAAATGGTCAAAACAAAGAGCTGGAGTTCACTTCAAAAATGGATATCTTAGATGGACATCATCTTACAATCTTTCGGAATGTTAGTGAACGAAAAAGAATGGAAAAAGTACTGAGGGAAAGTGAACATAAATTCAGGAACATATTTAACGCGGCTATGGATGGTATTATCCTATTTAATAATGAATATGAAATTATTGAAGCGAATCCTGCTGCAAGAAAAATTTTAAATCTATCATCAAGTGATATTAAATCTTATAGAATTTGTGATATTCTTTTTTCAAAGATGGACGACCTCTATCAAGAGGATGAGTTAGATTCATATGAGGCAAAAACACAGGAAACGATCTATACATTTGACAATGGTGAAGAGAAAATTTTAGAGATTTCCTTAAAGCATCATATTAATGAGGATATGAATTTAGCTGTTTTTCGAGATGTAACCGAAAAAAGAGAATTAGAAGAGCAATTGCGAAAATCAGATACATTAAATGTTGTCGGAGAACTTGCGGCAGGAATTGCACATGAAATACGCAACCCGATGACTGCATTAAAAGGATTTATTCAGCTTTTAGAAGGAAGTGTGAAAGACGATTTTTCTATGTATTTTAATGTAATCACGTCAGAATTAAGTAGAATTGAATCGATCATTACAGAGTTTCTTATCTTAGCAAGACCACAAGCGATTAAATTTTCAAAAAAAGATCTTGGCATTATTATGAAAGAAACAACAGAATTGCTGAGTGCCCAAGCTATTTTAGTCAATGTTCAAATGATTCTCGAAATTGAAGACAATCTTCCATTAATTTATTGTGAACCAAATCAATTAAAGCAGGTATTTATTAATGTATTGAAAAATGCCATTGAGGTTATGCCAAAGGGTGGCCAAATTGACGTGAAAATAAAACAAAAGAATGAAGATAATCTCTTCGTTTCGATTACAGACAGAGGTTCAGGTATTTCAGAGGATAAAATTAAGCGATTAGGGCAGCCTTTTTATACAACGAAAGAAAGAGGGACTGGCCTTGGTTTAATGGTTAGTTATAAAATTATTGAAGAGCATCAGGGCCAAGTAGATGTAGAAAGTGAAGAAGGAAAAGGAACTACTTTCCATATTACGTTGCCTATTAGACAATAACATGATAATAGGTTATTTTTTAGTGACTTGAAGGAAGAAAATGAGGTTTTTTTATGTATTATTACCGTTTATATGAATCACCATTAGGAACATTAACTATTGTATCGAAACAGGACAAAATAACAAATTTGTTTTTAACCACAGAACAATTTGAATCGTTTAAATCGGGAACAGATGTTGTGTCAGATCAGACACAAAAGTGTGAAGTACTGCAGATAGCAATCCAACAACTGCACGAGTACTTTCATGAAAATCGAAAAGAGTTTCACTTTCCAATGGAACTCAATGGAACAGACTTTCAAAAAAAGATATGGAAAAAATTAAGAGAAATTCCGTTTGGAAAGGTGTGGAGCTATCAGGATGTAGCCATGGCTATCGGTCAAAAAAATGCCGTTCGGGCAATTGGTCAAGCGAATAAGGCAAATAAACTGCCAATATTCATTCCATGCCACAGAGTCATTGGCAAGAACAAAAAACTAACTGGATATGCAGGGACAAAAACGGAATTAAAAGCTACCCTTTTAACACATGAAAAAATTCCATTTAAAGAGTAATTCATAACTTGTCACAATTTTGGCTTTGCAACATATTATTTCATTAAGAGAAAAAAGTTGCACAAGGTAAAGAAAGGGGCAAGAAATATGTGGATGCAAAAGAAGCGCTTGCGAAAAGTCTATTTTTATTCGGTTCTGATGTCTAAACTTCACATTTTAACAGAACAAGAAAAAAATTGCCTTCTTCAAAATAAGAAAGAAGGCTAGAAAAAAGAACAAAGTAATCATGATCCGTGAAAACTTTGTTCTTTTTTTACCTGTGAAATAATGTTGAAATACCTTTTTTATAATCTCCGGTTAATATACCTTTTTCAGTAATAATGCCAGCGATTAATTCATTAGGAGTAACATCAAAGGCAGGATTAAATACTTTTACACCTTCAGGCGCCACTTGAACTCCGCTAATATGTGTAATTTCTTCCGAATGACGTTCTTCGATAGGTATTTGTATTCCGTCTGAAATCGTAGGATCAAATGTTGATAATGGAGCTGCAACATAAAATGGAATGTTAAAGGCTTTTGCGAGAAGAGCCAGATTGTAGGTTCCAATTTTATTTGCAGTATCACCATTTGCAGCGATTCGATCAGCACCGACAATAATGGCAGTTATGTCCTTTGATTTAATAGTATGAGCTGCCATATTATCTGTAATTAATGTTACATCAACACCTGCTTGCATTAGCTCCCATGTAGTAAGGCGAGCTCCTTGGAGAACTGGTCTTGTTTCACAGGCATATACGCTCAAATGAATGTTTTTTTCTTTAGCTAGATAAAAAGGAGCGAGAGCTGTTCCATATTTAGCCGTTGCAATGGAACCTGCATTACAGATCGTCATAACTCGATCGCCATCTTTGAAAACAGATAGAGCATGTTCACCAATAGATTGGCATACTTGTTCATCTTCCGCTTCAATTGCTTTAGCTTCGTTTAAAATTGTCACCTTTGCTTCTTCAATAGTTGTCACGTCTTTAATGCTGTTCATAATTCGATCTAATGCCCAATATAAATTTACAGCCGTTGGTCTTGAGCTTGCTAGATAATGACGATGTTTTTCCAGATTCTGAAGAAAGCTTTCATAAGTTTGAGAAGGTTCCTGGTTGGCTGCTAAAGCTAAACCATAAGCAGCGGTAATACCTATTGCTGGAGCTCCTCTCACTTTTAATGACTGAATAGCTTCCCAAACATCTTCAATTGTTTTTAGTTTAAGATACTCAGTGATTTGAGGTATTTTTTGTTGATTTAATAATGAAATATACTCTTCCTTCCAGATGACAGAACGAGGTATAACGAAACTTTGTGTTGTCATTTTGTTAAAAACTCCTTTATTTGCAATTCATTAGTTGACTGTTACGGCAGTTTGCTTGACATATTCCTTAAAATGTTGAGGGATAGAAATTGATTTTCTATTTTTGATTAACTCGCTTCCTAGAGATAAAGCAACTTGTTTTGTTGCAATTCTTCTCTCATAAGGTTCGATCGTATCTAGGTCTGCAACATGAGCTAATCCAATTGTACGACGAATAATTTCACAACCAGCAAACCCAACAGCTTCTTCAAAGATCTCGGCTAGGACATATTCTAAATAACCCTCTACTTTCGAGAATATTTCTAGAGCATCTTTATTCCACGCAAGAGAAAATTCTTTTACGAATACATTCCATGTCGTTTCAATATGGTTGTAGATGACTTCTTGATTCTCAGGATTACGTGCTAAAACATTAAAGAGCAGGTTTGCAAATACTTGCCCAACATCGAAACCAATAGGACCAAAATAAGCGAACTCCGGATCTATGACCTTGGTTTCACTTTCATCGGCAAAAATGCTACCTGTATGTAGATCGCCATGAACGAGTGCTTCTGCCTTTGTTAGGAATAGCTGTTTCAATTTAGCTACTTCCAATTTTAACGTATGATCTTTCCAAAGTTTATCTACATCTAGCTGTAGCTCCGGCTCATAATCATTTGTTTCGTGATTAAAGAAAGGATCAGTAAAGACAAGGTCTTCTGTTATTTTACAAAGATCGGGATTAATGAATTGCTTAACTAGTGTTTTTTTATAATGCTGATTTAACCCGTAATCAGAAGTATAGAATAATGTTTTGGCTAAAAACTCTCCGATATGTTCGGATAAAAGTGGTAAATCCTTTCCCTCAATTAAAGCTGCTCTTGCGATTTGTAAATGTGAAAGATCTTCCATGATCGTGATTGCAAGTGCCTCATCTGAATAGAAAACTTTAGGTACATATTGAGGGACAAATTCGGCCTGCTTTAAAAGAGCAGTTGTTTCAATTCTTGAACGATCTAAAGTTAACGGCCAACTTTCACCAACTACTTTCGCATAAGGTAAAGCCTGTTTAATAATAATACTCTCGCTAGTTTCAGTATTTTTCACTTTAAACACGAGGTTTAAATTTCCGTCACCAATTTCACTACAAGTTAATGGGCTGTTTTCATCGAATAACTGTAGTTTTTTAGTTAAAGCAATTGCTCCGTTTTCATTTAATGGCTCGTAAGCTGATGATTTTTTGTTTGCACACATTTGAATGGCCTCCTAATTAATGTTAGTTTGGAGGCTTTTCTAAAAATAAGAAAAGCCTCTTTCCAGATTGAAAGAG
The DNA here is from genome assembly GCF_903166545.1 of Metabacillus schmidteae. Lineage (NCBI taxonomy): Bacteria > Bacillati > Bacillota > Bacilli > Caryophanales > Bacillaceae > Metabacillus > Metabacillus schmidteae. Next base: position 2,106,017 of record NZ_CAESCH010000001.1, read on the forward strand.
GCTTGAAGTCATCACTTCGCACCTCTCATCTTTCAGAAAGTTTCCTTTCTGATGGAATTAGCACCGTGCCCTACTGGTAAAAGACCAGATTCATTTCTTTAAATAAGAAATACGGTCGGTTGCTGCGGCGTCATAGGGCCAAGTCCCTCTGCCAACTCTTGATAAGAGATTATGTCTAAATTAATAGATACATTTAATTGTTTTAAGTAATAAAACTTTACTAGAAAAATATAACGCTTGATTAGCATATTATCAATGTTCATAAGATTTTGTCAACAGAAAATCTAAAGAATTGCCTAAATATTTTTAAATTAGAGATAATGATGTGGGAGACGATCATCGAAAATAGGAATTTGATTGCGAACTTTTTTCACCATTTCAATATCCAACTCGGCTGAAATCATACCTGGATTTCCATCTGCTTCAGCTAAGATGTCTCCCCAAGGGTTAATAATTAGTGAATGCCCGGCAAATTCATTGTCAGGGTCAGTTCCTGCCCGATTGCATGCTACAACATAACATTGATTTTCTATGGCTCTACTGAGTAGGAGTGTTTTCCAATGATTAAGGCGGGGCATTGGCCATTCTGCAACAACGAATAGCACCTCTGCTCCCATTGTGGTGTGGGCGCGAATCCATTCCGGAAAACGTATATCGTAACAAATGACTCCAGCACTTTTCATACCACCAAGGTCAAATAAACCTTTTTCACTCCCTGCAGTTAAGTAGTGGTGCTCGTTCATAAGCTTAAAAAGATGAAGTTTACTATATTCATGGATTAACTGTCCGGTATTGTCCACAACAAGCATTGTATTGGTTACCTGCTTGTCAATTTTTTTAGCAATTGACCCACCCACAATGTGAACGTTATATTTTTTTGCAAGCTCCTGTAGGAAGGAGGTTGTCTTCTCACCATTTTCATCGGAAATTTCTTCTAAGCGAGTTAGATCATAACCCGTTGTCCATAGTTCAGGTAAGACAATCGTAGTTGATTGTTCTTGTTGTACAGCTTGGGCAATCTTTTTTTCTACTTGTTGATAATTAAAATCCGGATCACCGAATTTGATGTCTAATTGAATACATGTAATGATAGGTTTCATTTGGTTCACACCTTCAATTAAAATTTTTTACTTTACAAGTTGTATCTAACGATATATTATTTGTGACTAGAATTTCAAGAATTTTTTGAGTAGGTGTTAAAAATGAAAAAATTTAAGCAATCTGAATTATTAAATACATTACCGAAGCAGTTTTTTGCAAGCCTTGTTGCGAAAGTGAACAACATCATTGAGCAAGGTCACGATGTTATTAATTTAGGTCAAGGAAATCCAGACAGACCAACACCGGCACATATTGTTGAAGCAATGGAAAAAGCAGTAAAGAACCCAAATTACCATAAGTATTCTCCGTTTCGTGGTCAATCCTTTTTAAAGGAAGCAGTTGCTCTTTTTTACAAAAGGGAATATGGAGTAGAGATTGACCCACAAACTGAAGTAGCAATCCTATTTGGTGGTAAAGCAGGCTTAGTTGAGGTTCCTCAATGTCTCCTAAATCCAGGAGATGTAGTACTAGTGCCTGATCCAGGTTATCCTGATTATTGGTCAGGGGTGGAATTAGCTCGTGCAAAAATGGAAGTTATGCCCTTGTTAGAAGAAAACAAGTTTTTACCGAACTATAAAAATATAGAAAAAGATGTCATTGAACAAGCGAAATTAATGTTTATTAACTATCCAAATAATCCAACTGGGGCAACAGCATCTGAAGAATTTTTTGAAGAGACGGTACAGTTCGCTGACGATCATGATATTTGTGTTGTCCATGATTTCGCATATGGAGCAATTGGCTTTGATGGTAAAAAACCAATGAGCTTTTTGCAAACTAAGGGTGCAAAAGAGGTTGGAATTGAAATATATACCTTCTCTAAAACCTACAATATGGCTGGTTGGAGAATTGGCTTTGCAGTTGGTAATCCTTCTGTAATTGAGGCTTTAAACTTACTTCAAGATCATATGTATGTGAGTGTGTTTAGTGCCATCCAAGAAGCAGCTGCACATGCGTTATTAAGCCCGCAAACATGTGTTGAGGAACTAAATGCTTTATATGAATCCAGACGAAATGCTCTTATTGATGCATGTCTTGAAATTGGATGGAAAGTAACTGCTCCGGCTGGATCATTTTTCGCATGGCTTCCAGTTCCAAGTCAATTTGAATCCTCTCAAGCCTTTTCAGATTATTTGCTTGAAAATGCACATGTTGTAGTAGCGCCCGGTGTAGGATTTGGAGATTATGGTGAAGGGTATGTAAGGGTTGGTTTACTAACATCTGAAGAAAGATTAAGAGAAGCCGTTGAAAGAATTAAAAAATTAAATATTTTCTAATCTTGACAAATTATATTTTTTTCTGTCATAATCTTATTAATTTAAAATATGAACGTTTCGTTCTTATCAAGAGCAGGTGGAGGGACTAGCCCGATGAAGCCCGGCAACCGACTTAACATTCCGTGTTAAGCACGGTGCTAATTCTTGCAGCTAAAGCTGATAGATAAGGGAAATTTGTCTTTACAAATGCACGTAAACAAAACCCCTTTGACCTATTCAAAGGGGTTTTTTATGCTTAGAAAGCGACACAAAAATTGAAACGAAATGTTCAAGATTAATCCAAGGATCCAAATGCATTATAGAATGAAAGATGTTAAAATTAATATGATTAATAGAAAAATTCAGAAAATGTCAGATGTATTGAGAAAGTAGGGTTATCAGTGAGTGAAGTTATTGCTACATATCTTGTACACGATGCAAAAGGTGACTTAAACAAAAAAGCCGAAGGGATTGCATTGGGCTTAACGGTTGGTTCATGGACCGATCTTCCCTTGCTTGAACAAGAACAATTAAAAGCCCATAAAGGTCGTGTATTAGAAGTCAGTCAGCTTGAAAGTTGCGAAAAAACAAATCAATATCTTGGGAAAGCTGTTACTAAAGGAATTATTAAAATTGCTTATCCGAGTTTAAATTATAGTCATGATCTACCTGCAATCTTAACGACAGTTTTCGGAAAACTATCTCTTGATGGTGAAGTGAAACTGCTTGACTTAGAGGTTTCTGAAGAATTGAAAAAGGCTTTCCCGGGACCAAAATTCGGTGTCTCCGGAATACGGGAATTAGTTGGTGTTCATGATCGACCACTACTTATGAGTATTTTTAAGGGTGTCATTGGCAGAGATCTTGTTTATTTAAAGGATCAGTTAAAGCAGCAGGTATTAGGTGGGGTTGATCTAGTAAAAGATGATGAAATTCTTTTTGAGAATCCTTTAACACCTTTTGAAGATAGAATCTTAGCTGGTAAAGAAGTGTTACATCAGGTATTTGAAGAAACAGGACACAAAGCGTTATACGCAGTTAACTTATCAGGTAAAACATTTGAGCTGAAGGAAAAAGCGAAAAGAGCCACTGAACTTGGTGCTAGTGTATTGCTTTTTAATGTATTTGCTTATGGACTGGATGTAATGCAAAGTATAGCGGAAGACCCGGAAATTACGATTCCAATTATGGCGCATCCTGCTGTAAGTGGTGCTTCAACTGCATCTAACCTTTATGGATTTTCAAGCTCATTGTTATTAGGGAAGTTAGTTAGAATGTCTGGAGCAGACTTCTCTTTATTCCCTTCTCCTTATGGAAGTGTAGCACTGGATCGAAAGGAAGCACTTGGAATTGCGGAGTTTTGCTTGAAAGAAGAAGGATTTAAGCAATCGTTCCCGGTTCCGTCTGCAGGCATTCATCCTGGCTTAGTTCCATTATTAGTGAATGATTTTGGTCTTAATTCCGTTATTAATGCCGGTGGTGGAGTCCATGGACATCCTAACGGAGCGATTGGTGGAGGACAAGCTTTCCGCGCAGCTATCGATGCTGCCCTTTCCGGTATCACACTGAAGGAAGCATCTGAAACAAGCGAAGATCTTAAGCTTGCCATTAATCTTTGGGGTGCCAAAGAGGTGAGCAAATGAGTGACAAAGTAATTATTTGTGACTTTGACGGGACGATCACAGAGACAGATAACATCATAGCTATTATGAAAAAATTTGCTCCACCTGAATGGGATGCTCTTAAAGAAGGAGTGCTCTCTCAGAATATTTCCATTAAAGAAGGGGTAGGGAAGATGTTTCAATTACTTCCTTCCTCATCAAAGGCTCAAATTGTGGAGTATATCCTAAATCATGCAGAGATCCGTTCAGGTTTTCGAGAGTTTGTTCAATATACACAAGACAAAAACATTCCACTTTATGTTGTTAGTGGAGGAATTGACTTTTTTGTTTATCCGCTTCTTGACGGATTGGTTCATGAAGATCAAATTTATTGTAATGTGGCTAATTTCTCTAAGGAAAATATAGAGATTGAATGGCCAAATAACTGTGATGAATATTGTACGAATGAATGTGGGTGCTGTAAGCCGTCACTTATTCGTCAGCTGACACATGAGGATCAGAAGAAAATTGTAATTGGTGACTCAATAACAGATTTACAGGCAGCAAAATTAGCGGATTTTGTAATTGCTAGAGATTTGTTACTAGAAAAATGTAAAGAGTTAGGGCTGCCACATCAATCGTTTACAACATTTTATGATGTGATGAACATTCTTGACCAGATAGAGGAGGAGAGTGTGTGAGTTTACTAGATCAACGCTGGGAAGAATTAGCTGATATTAAAAGGGTGCTGGCAAAGAGAGAGTGGTTCCCAGGAACAAGTGGAAACTTGGCTATAAAAGTGAATAGTGATCCAATTTCATTTCTTGTTACGGCAAGTGGAAAGGATAAAACAAAGGAAACGAATGAAGATTTTTTACTTGTTGATGGCAAGGGTCAACCTGTTCAGGACACTCATTTAAAACCATCTGCTGAAACGCTATTACATGTTGAAATATTTAATAAAACGAGTGCAGGTTGCAGCCTTCATGTACATACCGTTGATAACAACGTAATTTCTGAACTTTATGGTGATCAGGGAAAGATCACGTTTAAAGGTCAAGAAATCATTAAAGCGTATGGTTTATGGGATGAGGATGCCGAATTCACAATTCCAATTATTTATAATCACGCACACATTCCTACATTGGCTCAGGAGTTTAGTGAATATGTTAGAGGTGATGCAGGTGCTGTCCTTATCCGTAATCATGGTATTACTGTCTGGGGAAGAGATGCATTAGAAGCAAAGAAATTCTTAGAAGCTAGTGAATTTTTATTTTCCTATCATTTGAAACTGATGGCATTAAAGGCCGTTCGTTAGGAAAGTGTACAATCACATTAGAAATTGGAGGAGACAATCATGGCAGTTATTAAAGTAAGAAACACAAAAGAAGTAATTGAAGGTCAAGAGCAGGTTTCTGCATTTTTAGAAAAACAAGGTGTTCTATATGAGCATTGGGATATGAGTAAGCTTCCATCACATTTAGTTGAGAAGTTCGTTCTTAGTGATGAAGAGAAATCAGAAATTTTGACAGCTTACAAAGCTGAAATTGAAGATTTAGCTGAAAGAAGAGGCTACAAGACTTGGGATATCGTGGCATTATCAGATGCAACACCAAACCTTGAAGAGTTACTTAAGAAGTTTGAAAATGTTCATACACACACAGAAGATGAGGTTCGTGCTATTACAGCCGGTCATGGGATCTTTATTATTAAAGGTGACGATCAAACAGGATACTTTGATGTAGAATTGGAAGCAGGAGATGTTATTTCTGTGCCAGAAGGAAATCCACATTTCTTTACATTAATGGAAGATCGCCAAGTTGTGGCTGTTCGTTTATTTATTGAAACAGAAGGATGGGTGGCACATCCTTATCAAGAGGAACAAGAATTAACAAAGTAATATGAAAAAGCGGAGGAATATTAATTCTCCGCTTTTTTTAATAAACATTGTTTTTTCTTTATTAAGTTTTGAAACGCCTTATCTAATCCAACATATTTATCAGAATCTGGAGTTAATAAACTTAGCTCTCCGAGTATTTCAGAGATTTTTGTGTTCACTCGCAATAACTCTTCTTCAACTTCCTTTTCGTTAGATAAGGAGGTTTTATTGGGAGTATTTCGTTTTTTTTCATATTCTTCAATCGACATTTCTACACGTTTAATTTTTTTGTCTTCGAAAACTAGCAACTTATCACAAACATGTTGTAAGAAATAAACATCATGGGAAACGACAAGAATCGTTCCTGTAAAATTTTTTAATGTTAGCTCTAATTGATTTCGACTTGCTAAATCCAAATGATTCGTAGGTTCATCCAGGATTAAGAGATCGTACTCATTTATTAGCATGCTTGTTAACTTAATTCTTGTCCGTTCGCCTAGACTTAATGTTCCAACAAGCTGATTAAGCTTTTTAGCGTCCATACCCATATTTGCCAAAGTTGTTCTTGCTTTTAATAACTGTGTCCGATCTGAAATTTGTAATGCGTCTAAGCCTGTTTGTGAAACGTCCATGTCTGCAACATCTTGGCTTAAGGTTGCGATGTTAAGAGAGGAGCTAATGTTTAAGTGACCTGATGTGATAGGTTCTTCTCCAATCAACATTTTTAATAATGTTGTTTTCCCGGAACCATTTGGTCCATAAACACCAATTTTTTCTCCATGCTTAATATAAAATTGACTTTGCTGAAACAACATCCTGTTCTGAAAAGTTTTCGTAAGATTTTTTGCCTCAATGATTCGGTTCCCTTTCTTTCCATTTGCTTTAAATTGAAAGGACAGGGATTTATCTTCAGATGGTTTTTCAACCTTGTTTTTATCTAATTCATTTTTTAACCTTTTCATTTTTGATTTCACTGCACGATCAAGTTTTTTAGCTTTTACACCATGGAACTCTTTCATGCCTTCTTGGTCACGCATTGTTCGATGAGCTTTACCAGCCCATTGTTGCAATTGATCCAATTGCTCTTCAACTCTCGCAATATCTTTCTGCTGGCTCTGATAATGATGTAATTGAATTTCTCGATTTTTTTTCTTTTTCTCATAAAATCCCGTGTAATTTCCCTCATAGGCAGTAAGATTACCGTTCTCCAGGTCAAATATTTGACTAACAGTTTGATCTAAAAAGTAACGGTCATGAGATATAATAACAATTGCACCTTTGAATGATTCAAGTTGGTCCACTAACCAATTGATCCCTTGAAAATCAAGATGATTTGTTGGTTCGTCAAGTAGAAGAATATGTGGATGACTTGCCCAAACTTCAGCTAAGGCAACTTTGAGCTTTTCACCACCACTTAAATGTGAGAGACGTTCATTTTCCCAGGTTCGATATTTAGATAGTCCTAATTCACTTGTCTTTTCAAGGAATTCACTTGAAAGATTTGTGTTGATTGCTAATTGGTAATCAACAGATTGCTTTAAATAACCAATCTTAAGTGCAGGAGATTTTAATATTGAACCGCTATCAGGTTCTATTAGGCCGTAAATCAAGTTAGCAAGTGTTGATTTCCCTGCTCCATTAATACCAACTAGACCAATTCGATCTAGTTTTTTAATTTCAAAGGAAACATCGTTTATTATTTGTTGATCACCAAAATGTTTGTGTATATTTCGTACTGTAAGCATAAAAAAAGCCCCCCTAGCCCTAGAGAGTCATTCTTAAAAATACATATTCCTATGCAAAAAATATGTGTTTCCTGTAAATAAAAGAACACATTATTTTGTTCATATAGGATGTATAATGTTGAAGAATGCAGACTAATCCAATTTCTCTAGGTAATATTAAGATTCAAATTAAATAAATGAAAAATAATAGCCTGAAAAACAAGATTAGAACTTCATTGTCTCAACATTCACCCTTTCCGACTTGGTTATCTTTATTATATGTAAGAGGGAATGATAATGCAACAGCTTACGGAGTATCATATACAACAAGTTCTAAAGAAGGATTTGCACATGACCTTTACTAATAACGAGGGCTATGATAAATTCTAATCAAACACACTACAAGGGGGTTGTGTCATGAAGGTGCGTTATCATTTCGTGAAGAAAGCGGAAGTAAAGTATTGTGATAGCCAATGGACTGTCAAGGAAGCATATGACTATTTAAAGGAAATAGGATATAGGTCTGTACCTGTTCTAAAGGATGAAGGGAGAACGTTTGTTGGATTTATCTATAAAGTTCATTTATTAGAGCATTTTGTTGAGCATAATGGAAAGGAAACAGATTTTATTGAGCCATTAATTAAAAATCAAGATGCTTACATATATGAAGACGATTCATTCTTTAAGACATTTTTAACGATCCGCCGGTTGCCTTTCTTAGCTGTGAAGAATGAGCATAATGAATTTTCCGGAATTATTACCCATTCTAACATTATGGATGTACTCGAAGATTCCTTCGGTATGAAAACGGGTGGAGTTCTTCTAACGATTGGTACGAAGGAACATAAAGGTGCTATAAAGGATTTAGTAACAGCTGTAAAAGATATCAATATTGAAGGTTTGTTAACGTTAGACAACGGTGACGAGTATATTAGAAGGATTATTTTAAATCTCTCTGGTGATTTAACTGATGAAAAACTTCAAAAAGTTGTAAAAAAATTAGAAGATAAAGATTTCCGTGTTACAGCAATCGACCGTATTGATAAAACAAAATAACTGTTACAAAGGGATTGTCCTCATTGTAGCACAGTCCCTTTGTTTACTACTGAAAGTTTGTCACATCCTCGGGATGAATAAATAATTCGGATAATGTTACAGGTTTTGCCTTTTCTAAGACCTTTGGTACATATTGTTTTAAAACCGATGCTGTTTTTTCTCCGGCAATCCCAACATGACCTATAGCGATAATTTCAGTATCATTCTCAATTCGGTTTAATAAAATATTAGCCTGTCTTACAATATGATTTATTGTATATTGTTCATCAAAAAACATTTCGTTTTCTAAATAAGGGACCCCTAACTCAGTTGCCAATTTTTCTACAACACTTTTTCCAGTTGTTTTACTATCTAAATAATATAATCCTTTCTCCTGACATACCTCCAAAATAATTCTCATTATACGAGGGTCAGCCGTAATCTTAGATCCCATATGATTATTCATTCCAACTGCATGTGGAACGTCTTCTATTGCTTTCGTGACTCTTTCTCGTACTTCCTCATTAGATAAATCACTTGTTATCGCTCCAGGTCCTAACCAGCTTTTTTTTCCATGTAATGGTTCCATTGGAAGGTGAAGAATGACTTCATGTCCTTTTTGATGAGCAATTTCTGCATCTTTTTTAGTTGTGGACATAAAAGGCATAACGGCAACTGTTAGAGGGATAGGTAAGGATAGTATTTCCTCCGTTCCTTTCATGTCATTTCCAAAGTCATCAATAACGATGGCTACTTGTTTTGGACTTGTATGTTGAGAAGTTTCAGATAGCAAATGAGGTGTAAAGTTGACAAAAAGAAAACAGAAGACCATGAATATTTTCATATGTAATACTCCTTTATTGATCAATTTTGGAATGATTGTAAAAAAATTTATGCTAAAACAAACTTTTTTTATAACATAACCAATTTAGAACAATAAATGTGTAAAAAAAATGGAAGTTTAGAAAATACATAATGTGGGAATAAAAACATATAAGCCAAGTTAAAGTGAATATGTTTACAATTTTGTCATATTTTATTATGCGAAATATGTCTAAATTTGCGTTAGGCTTTACAGATTTGATAAATTCTGTAATAATTCTTGTCATAATTAAATGGATTTTGATAAAACACACTATTTGAAGTCCTAGATTCCATATAAATGAATAACTAGGAGGCTATGTGATGAATAATACAGACCGTATGAAAACTAGTTTACTCGAGCTAATAAATAATAAAAGAGAAGAAATGATTGAAACCGCGAACAGAGAAGGCTATACAAGTGATTTAGCTGTGAAATGCAGTCAAGATTTGGACGTGCTTTTAAACGAGTATCAACAGATTTTAATAGATGAAAAAAAGCCGAAACGAGGACCGTTTCAGCATTTTGTTCCAAAGATGAAGATGTTTTCACTTCAAGATACGTACTCATATTAATCAAAAAATACAGTGGGAGCACTGTATTTTTTAATTGGATTAAAAGCTATTGATTAAGATGACCATACAAAGAATACCGGTAATAAAAGAGTAGGTGGCAAACTGTTCATTTCCATCACCGTGGGATTCTGGTATTAGCTCTTTGTAGATAATAAATAACATCGCTCCAGCAGCAAAGGCTAAACCATATGGGACAAGAAACTCCACATAGTTAGTTAAATAAAATCCAAGTAACGATGCGACAATTTCTACAGCTCCAGTAGCGGTCGCAATTAGAAATGCTTTTCCTTTTTTGATACTCTGATTGATTAAAAACAGAGCAACTAAAAAGCCTTCAGGGGCATTTTGTAATCCAATTGCAAAAGCAATTAAATTTCCGGTTTCATTTTCACTTACAGAAGATGCATAACTAACCCCAACAGATAATCCCTCAGGTATATTATGCAACGTTATTGCCGCAACGATGAGCAATGCCTTTTCATCAAATTTTATTCCACTTTTGGTATGTTCTAAATCAATATGAGGGATGGCTCTTTCAAGAGAGGTCAGTACTAAAACACCTAAAAATATTCCGATGCATACCTCTACCAACCCGCCATATTTTAAAGATTCCGGTATTAAGCCTAACATCGCAGCAGTCATCATAATTCCAGCTGTAAATGCTAATAAAATGTCTCTCCAGCGATGTGTAATGGTTTTTTGTAGAAAAAGGATTGGTATAGCACCTAATCCTGTTGATAGGGCTGATAAAATACTACCTATTATTACATCAGACATATGAGTTTTCTCCTTTAACTATGGATACCCTTTGTTCAAAATTGCTATTTAGCACTATTATAGCTAAACTAATACGATCAAGAAACAAAATTGTTTGAAATTATACTACGAATGCAAATCTTTTGATTTGAACAAAGAATTCATCGAATTATGTGTGACTTTTTATACACGGAGTAAAAACGACTCTATGTAAGTATATGATGAAGTGGGCTCGGTGTGCTTATGGATCTTTATTTCTAAGATGGGTATTTATTGATACGAACTGAAAACTTGTGTAAGATATTTTTAAACAAAGGTCTTATTTACGCTGAACTTTTTAGGAGTTTGACAATCTGATGAACATAGTCTATTATTATGCTAAATCAATATTTTGAATTCAAGATAATTTTTTTAAAGGGTTGAGAAAAATGGAAAAAACAAAGAATATTGAAGAATCTTTAAAATTTTTTATCGTTCTTTCACGCGCGCATAGGGCTTTTAATGATGTCGTGAATAAACATATATCTACATTTAATTTAAATCCAACCGAGTTTGCTGTTCTTGAGCTGCTATATCATAAAGGTCCACAACCATTACAGCAGATTGGTGGAAAAATACTCCTAGCAAGTGGAAGCATCACATATGTTGTTGATAAATTAGAGCAAAAAGGATTGTTGGAAAGAAGAGCATGTCCTAATGACCGTCGTGTTACACATGCGCAAATCACTGATAATGGACAGCAACTAATTGAAGAGATTTTTCCTGCACATCAAGAAAAAATTGCTGAAATCGTTAGTGTATTGACTGATGAAGAGAAAAACCTAGTTACTGAGCTTCTTAAAAAGGTCGGCTTTCATGCTAATGATATTATGAAAGGTGAGTAAATTTTAAAAAAGGATGATCCTGAAACTTTTAGGATCATCCTTTTTTATTTAATTTTTCTGTTCATACGGTAACACAAGAACTTCAACTCTGCGGTTTTTCTGTCTTCCTTCTTTCGTGTCGTTGCTTGCTACCGGTTTGTATTCACCAAATCCTTTAGCACTAAATGCTTTAGCATCGAGTTTATCATTTTCAATCAGTATTTTCATAAAATTCACAGCGCGCATGACACTTAAGTGCCAGTTTGAATCAAAATCGGAGTTGTTAATAGGGACATTGTCTGTATGACCGCTAACAATAATGTTCCGAGGAGGATTCATAACAAGTAATTCAGATATTTCCCTTGCCAAATGAACATCCTTAGATCGTATGTCTGCACTGCCTGAATCGAAGAAAATATCATTTAAAATTGTAATCATTAATCCTTCGTCAGTTAAAGTTGTTTGTAAGTTTGATTCAAGATTATTTTCTTTAATATAAGTATTTATTTTATCCTGTACTTTTTGTAAGTTCTGTTGTTCTATACGTTTTTGGGCTTCTTCTATATTTTCTTCAGATTGCTCTTTATCCATATTGAGTTGCTCCGTTTGAGCTTCTGGTGTTGGGCTGGGGTACTCCAACACACTAGTCCCGCCGGTAAAGGCTGCATTTAATGATCTGGCGATTTGTTGGAATTTCTGTGCATCAACTGAACTCATAGCAAATAGAACAATGAAAAGTGCAAGAAGTAATGTTAATAAGTCAGCATAAGGGACAAGCCATGACTCATCTACATGTTCATCATGATGTTTATGTTTTTTCTTTTTAGCCATCTATGCTCTCTCCCTCAGAAATAGAAGCATTTAATTTATTTCTTTCAGCAACAGGTAAATACGTGGCTAATTTCTGTTCAATTGCTTTTGGTGCTTGTCCTTCTAATACCGAAAGCACACCTTCGATGATTACCTGCTTTACCTTAGCTTCCTGTCTTGATTTGCGCTTTAATTTGTTTGCAAATGGATGCCAAAGAACATAGCCTGTAAATATTCCTAATAGTGTTGCAACGAATGCAGCACTAATAGCATGACCCAAAGCATCTGTATTGCTCATATCAGAAAGAGCAGCGATTAATCCAACTACTGCTCCAAGTACACCAAGGGTTGGGGCATATGTTCCTGCTTGGGTGAAAATAGAGGCATTGGCCTGATGACGATCTTCCATCGCTTCAATTTCTTCGGTCATAACATCGCGTATAAATTCTGCGTTTTGACCATCAACAGCCATTAATAACCCACTCTTTAGGAAGGGATCATCAACTTCAGTTATCTTTGCTTCAAGTGCTAGTAAGCCTTCCTTACGGGCAACTTGAGCCCACTCAGAGAATAAAGGAATTAATTCTTGAATAGTAAATGTTTTTTGTTCTTTGAAAATGACTCCAAATAGTTTTGGGACCTTTTTAATTTCGCTGGTAGGGAATGCAATCACAACCGCAGCAGCTGTACCTAAAATAATAATTAATAATGCAGCCGGATTAATAAGTACGACGGGACTAACACCTTTCATAAACATCCCAACTCCAACAGCAATTGCTGCTAATAGTAAACCAAGTAATGACGTTTTATCCATTGTAAATCACCAAATTCCTCAAATTTTTCTTATGTATTATATCGGAGGAAAAAGGAAAAACTTTAGGTTTTTTCAAGAGAAGTTGTGAAAAGAATATGACAAAGAGGGCGATTATCATATTCTTTTCATTGATCAACTGTTTTTAGGGGGAGAAGTATTTAGCACATCATTATTTTGATTTTCATACATATTCATTTCAATTAGTTGGACTTCAATTTCTTCTACAAAAAATTCGTAAAGTATTTTATGTGTGTACTCATTAAAAAACATCACTTTTCATCTCCAATCAACGATTTTGTTAATTTCATCATAGAGGAGATATGAAAATATGACGTCGGCAAACTGATGGAAAAATAGATCAGTAATGAGAAGGAGATTATTCAGTCGTTTGACTGAGCATGATTAACTAAAAAGGAGTGCAATACCAAAATAGTAGAAGGGGAGTAAAGTAATGATCAGATTGCAGTAGAACAATAAACGAGAGTAGAAGCTTGAATTTTTTTCTGATGCGATCATTGCTAAGAGTGCACCAAATAAACTCGTACTGCAAAATAATGCTATTCCAAAGCCGACTCCTAATTTAAAGTGTAACAAAATGAATCCAATGGCAGAGCCATTAAATAGGAGAAAAAAGAATGAAATAAATAGTAGAATCGTTGTTGATCGTCCTTTCATAAACAACACCTCATAGCATGTATATGTGTTTTGGAGACATGCCATGCCAATGTTTAATATCAGAAAAAAGATATGGGGAAAAGCAAGTGAGAAAATAGGGAGGAAGTTTTAGATTCTCACTTGTTCTATGGCAGTTAAGTAATGATATTCATATAACTATCATCATTACAAATAATGAATAAATTTGCTTCTTCAGGTATCCTTTCATGAAGTCGATTAATTATTGAAAAATCATTGCCGTTTGAAATTAGAAGTGCTCCATGTTTAGAAAGGTCCTTTCTTGCATCTTCATAAGTTCTCCATTCTGATTTTTTAGGAACAGAGTATAAGTCATATCCTTCATTGCTTGTGAGTTGCCGAATGACTTCACTTGATCCATTAAATAGTATAGAACGTGCAGCAAGATGTGCAGCTGTGTCGTTAGCCGTTATGTATTCATTAACATTTACATGCGCAAAAGCATTAATATGTGCTGAATTCGTAACCTCACAGAGAGTATATAGTTTTTTGCTTTTCTCCTTTTCAATGCCTTTAATCATAGAAGCGATTAATAATGTGTGACCATCAGCCTGAGAAGCAGTTTGAAGATCGTCAGGAGAAAAGATCATAATAGATTTAGATTGAAGGATATTTGCTTGATCAAGTACAGAAGTATTCGCAGGATTTCCTTTTACAAACTCTACTCTGTCATGGTGGAGAGGTGTTTTAGGTAAATGCTCATCAATGATAACAACCTGGATATGTTCAAATGCTTTTAAAAGTTCATCAAGTGTAATAGCAGCCTTTTTTGTCCAATTGATTAATAGAATGTGATTTTTCGTCGTTATCGTCAATTTTCCTTCCTCCTTTAATCGTTTTCGAATGCTAAAGAAATCGATTACTTTTCCGATAAAAATACTCATAAGTCCAATTCCAATAATGTATAAAAACATAGCAAAGATTTTTCCGCTTACTGTTGCAGGTGAAACATCTCCATATCCAACAGTAGCAACAGTTGTCATCGTCCACCATAGACCTTCGAATGGAGTAGTAAATGTTTCAGGTTCAATATAATAAATAATATAACTACTTGATAGTACAAGAGTTATAGTCGCGAGAATAAGTACCCAACTATTCATTTGAAGGGCCTTTAAAAAAAATCGTATCAATAACATGGTATATCCCTCCTTGTGTTGAAGATGTTTATAAATAGTACATTATGAAAATAGTAACATAAAAAGGGTCTTTTTTTTTAGTTGATTTAGAAGAGCTTTTACTAAAAAAACATCCATAAGAAAAGGATTGTCCAATTCAGACAATCCTTCAGTGGTTAACAACTTATAATGATGATGTCATTATTTTCTACATCAACGATAAGTTGTTTAATTTTTTCCTGATCTAACAAAAGGTCTGTAATTTTATCTTCTACATGCTCTTGAATAACCCTGCGTAGTGGACGGGCTCCAAATGCTGGATGATAGCCAAGTGTCGCCAGCTTTTCTTTAGCTTCATCAGTAACTGTTATGGAAATCTCTTGTTCTAATAAGGATTCAGCGAGCTCGTCCATCATTAGTGTCGTAATTTTTATGAGGTCTTCTTTTTCTAATGAAGAGAACTCAATGATGTTATCAAATCGATTCAAAAATTCAGGTTTAAAGAATGCTCCTAACGATTCTAAAAGCTTACTTTCTTCAACTGCAGTATTAGAAGAGGTTTCAAAGCCAACAGTCACACGTTTTTCTCCGACACCAGCATTACTTGTCATGATAATGACTGTATCTTTAAAGCTAACTGTTCTACCTTGACTATCTGTTAGGCGACCATCCTCTAAAATTTGTAAAAACATATGCTGAACATCAGGGTGAGCTTTTTCAATTTCATCTAATAATATAATGCTATATGGGTTTCGACGAACTTTTTCTGTTAGCTGCCCGGCTTCGTCATGACCAACATAACCTGGAGGTGAACCGATAATTTTTGAAACAGTATGTTTCTCCATATACTCACTCATATCAAGGCGAATCATTGCATCTTTTGTACCAAATAACTCTTCTGCCAATGATTTAGTAAGCTCGGTTTTACCAACACCAGTTGGACCAATAAATAGGAAGGAACCAATTGGTCTAGTTTTAGATTTCAGACCGGCTCTGCTTCGTCTAATTGCTTTTGCAACCTTTTTAACCGCATCTTCTTGGCCAATCACTTTATTAGAAAGGTTTTTTTCTAAATGTTTCATTTGTGATTGCTCATGTTGCTGAAGCTTTCCAACTGGAATACCTGTTTTAGATTCGATAATCGTTTGAATATCTTCGACAGTAACGTTTAGGTTTTCAGTAGCTTCATATTGATTTATTTGTGCTTCTAGCTTTATTTCTTCATCTCGTAGCTTTGCAGCTAGTTCATAGTTTTCAGCATTTGTTGCCTCTTGTTTTTCATTTTTTAATTGAACTAAACGCTTCTCAATTTCATTATTAGTAGGTGAGAGTTGCATTAAGTTCTTTTTCGAACCTGCTTCATCAAGTAAGTCAATCGCTTTATCTGGAAGATATCTATCCTGAATGTAGCGATGTGAGAGATTTACGCAAGCCTTAATGGCTTCATCGGAGTAAGTAACTTGATGGTAGCTTTCATATTTTACTTGAATTCCTTTGAGAATCTCAACCGCTTTTTCAAGAGTAGGTTCATGAACCATTACTGGTTGGAAGCGTCTTTCTAAAGCTGCGTCTTTTTCAATCTGACGGTATTCCTTTAAGGTGGTTGCTCCAACTAATTGTAATTCACCTCTAGCTAAAGCAGGTTTTAAAATATTTCCGGCATCCATGGAGCCTTCGGCAGATCCTGCACCTACTACTTGATGAATTTCATCAATAAAAAGAATGATATTTTTACGGTTTTGTAACTCTTCAATTAACTTCTTCATTCTTTCTTCAAATTGGCCTCTAATACCTGTGTTTGCGACTAGTGATGCAACGTCAAGTAAATAAACCTCTTTGTTTGCAAGCTTAGCAGGGACAGTTCCATTTATAATTTTTAGGGCAAGACCTTCCACAACTGCTGTCTTTCCAACACCTGGCTCACCAATAAGGACAGGGTTGTTTTTATTACGACGGTTTAAAATCTCAATAACCCGGTCTACTTCATCCTCACGTCCAATGACAGGATCAATGATACCCGCACGTGCAGCAGAAGTTAAATTTCTACCTAGTTGGTCAAGAATACCTCCTCCACCTTGCTGAGCTTGTGTCTGCGTTTGTTCCATACCTGATGATTGTGGTTGAAAACCTTTGAAAAAATGATCAAATGAAAATGAAGATAATCCTCCTGTTAAACCAGTAGGAATAGCTTGTTTATATGATGCATAGCATTCTGGACATAAAGTTAGTTGTTTTTGTTGTTTGTTAATTTGAATATTTAAATGAATAGTAGCTTTATTTGTTTTACAGTTTTCGCATTGCATTATTCAAAACTCCTTTTCATAATAGTCGTGATGAGTAGGTTCTGACCAACTTTGACTAATGGGATAAAAAATAAAGATCATTTATTTGACCTTCTTTGACCATAGTATACTTTGACCTTTTTTGACTTTCAACTATTTTGATTTAAGCAATTCTTTCCAAGCGTTTAGAAACGAATTAGAATCTTCCTATTTTTCCTTCATATAATGATACAAGCTTGTATAACTTTAGTGAGGTGTACTGGATGAGAAGATCTTGGATCGCTCCTTTTCAAATAGCGGCTGTTTATATAGGGACTGTTGTGGGAGCTGGATTTGCAACTGGAAGAGAGATTGTTGAATTTTTTACAAAATACGGCGTTTTTGGACTTGCAGGTATCTTGTTAGCTGGGATTCTTTTTATGTTTGTTGGAACGAAAATGCTTATTTTATCCAAAAGGATACAAGCTACATCGTACCAGGATGTGATGATTTATTTATTTGGGATAAAATTCGGCAGATTCGTCAATATATTTATGCTTATTGTGTTAGTAGGATTAACATCCATCATGTTATCAGGAGCAGGAGCTATTTTTAAAGAACAGCTTGGCTTATCAGTTCGACTTGGTGTGGTCATTACCATATTGTTGACGATTGCTGTTATGACTTTCGGAATAAAAGGACTTTTTAGTGTGAATCTTATTGTCGTTCCAATGTTGATTGTTTTTAGTTTGTTGTTAGCTGTACAAGCATTTTCGATCGATTCATTTCAAATATTACCTGAACAATCTTCAGCATCGTATAAATGGATTCTCTCAAGCTTTTCATATGCTGCATTTAATTTAACGATGTCAGCAGCAGTTCTTGTCCCATTAGCAACTGAAATAAATGATGAAAAAATATTAAAAAGAGGAGGGATGATAGGAGGTTTTTTTCTCACAGCTATTTTAATTAGTAGTCATATCGCTCTCTCTTCGTTACCAAATGTGGAAATATTTGATATTCCAATGGCAGAGGTAATGAAATCAACACTGTATGTCGTTTATTATATATATATTGCAGTAATATATGGAGAAGTATTTACTTCGGTTATTGGTAATCTGTATGGACTTGAAAGACAAATTGCTTCATTTATAAATGTGCCAAGTATAATTATTGTGTGTGCGATTTTGTGTATAGCGGCATTTATCAGTAAGATCGGGTATAGTTCTTTAATCTCTTCTTTATATCCAATATTTGGATACGTTTGTTTAGGAATGCTTGTCTTATTGATCGTTAAAAAAGTGCCGGAATGATCGCAGTTTTGTGCTAAACTAAAGAAATAAATACACTGAAGTCGTTTTGCAAAGAATTCGCAATTGACTTCGGTTTTCTTAAAGGACAAGCTGCCAAGACGTGATGAGGAGGCTATATGTTATGGAACAAATTGCTATTATTTCTGATATACATGGAAACATACCTGCACTGACATCTGTACTAGAAGATATAGAAAAAAGAGGAATAAAAAGGATTTTCTGTCTTGGAGATTTAGTAGGAAAAGGACCAGGGTCTTCTGAGGCAATTGAAAAAATCAAACAATCATGTGAGATGGTTTTAAAGGGGAATTGGGATGATTTTATTACGAAAGAGACTGATTTTGAAGCATTAAAATGGCATCAAAAACAATTAACAGATGAACAAAATGGTTATCTGGAGTCATTAGCATTTTCACTTGATTTTTATATAAGTGGTAAATTCATCCGATTATTCCACGCTTCACCATTCAGCCTATACACGCGTATCCAACCTTGGGATTCGATAGAAAAGCGTCTCAGTATGTTTGAAAACACGAAATATACCGGTCACTCATTGGTGAAACCTGATGTAGTCGGGTATGGAGACGTACATAATGCGTTTGTCCAACATCTTAACGGAAAAACACTTTTTAATACAGGAAGTGTAGGGAATCCACTTGATCATACTTCTTCAGCTTATGTCATTTTAGAGGGAGAGTACGAATCAAAAGATGCAGCTCCTTTCTCTATTCAGTTTGTCAGAGTACCTTATGATATTAACTACGCGATTAAATTAGCAAAAGATGTGAATATGCCTGATCTGGAACCATATATTAAAGAATTAACAACGGCTACATACCGTGGAATAAAAACAGTTAGTAAAGGTGAATGAATGAATATTTTATGGGATTTTGATGGAACTCTATTTGATACATATCCAGCATTTACGCTTGTCATGCATGAACTTTTGGGTGGAAGTACTGATAAACAAGAAATTTTAAAACAGCTAAAAGTGTCCTTTAGCCATGCGGCAAATTACTTTAATTTGTCAGAAGAAGAGATTAATACGTTTAAAAAGAAAGAAAAGTCTCTTTCTCCGGAAATGAAAAAGCCATTTCCTTATGTTGAAGACATTCTTAGAAAAGCGAATGTCAATGTGATAATGACACATAAACCGAGGGATGAAGTTAAGGTGATTTTAGATTATTATCATTGGAATGCACATTTTCAAGAAATTGTAGCAGGTGATGATGGTTTTCCGAGAAAACCCGATTCAGCTTCTTACCGGTATCTACACGAAAAATATCATGTGGATTTAGCAATAGGGGATCGTCTATTGGATATTTTGCCAGCAAAGGAAATTGGAATTTTAACATGCCTCTTTCAGAATCCTTCGCAAGGAGCTGACTTTTATTTAGAATCATATCGGAACTTCGATGAAATTGAAAAATTATTGTAAGCTTTTCTAACTCGCCAATTGGCGGGTTTTTTGTTTGACTATATGATGGAATAAAACTTTATCGTTAAAAGTAATCTAAACTAAATATTTCTTTATTATAACTTGAGAATTAGCGGTTTTTTCAATCTAATTCGTACAAAAGTGTTAAAAAGCTCATTTAAGGTCATATTATGTGGTTTTTCATTGGAAAAGGTATTTTTAAACGTATTATCACATATTTATTTAAGAAATCGGCTAAGTGTTTTGTTTGACTGAAGAGTTTCTTTCATATTATGATAATTCTAACTAAAACTGTGGGGTGATAATATGGGGCAGTGTTAAAAATAAATACAATTATCAGATCCCTTATTGTACTCCAAGCGGACGCTGATAATGAGAAGTTTAATAACATATATTATTAAGTAAGACTTAACTCTCAGGAGGTGACTCCTTTTCCGTTAGTAACGGAGAAAGGAAGCTTATTTGGACATAGTGAATTTGTTGCTTGTTGCAATTTTAATCGCTCTTACGGGTTTTTTTGTTGCTTCTGAATTTGCGATCATTAGAATTAGAAGCTCTCGTATTGACCAATTAATTGCAGAAGGAAACAAAAAGGCGGACGCTGCAAAGAAGGTCATCAACAATCTTGATGAATACTTGTCAGCCTGTCAGTTAGGGATAACCATCACAGCTTTAGGTTTAGGGTGGCTGGGAGAACCAACTATAGAACATATGCTGAATCCTTTATTTCAGCAGTATGATCTTCCAGCATCTGTAGCTACTGTGTTATCTTTTGTGATTGCTTTTACAACAATTACATTTTTACACGTAGTTGTTGGAGAATTAGCACCTAAAACTGTTGCAATTCAAAAGGCGGAAGCTGTAAGTTTATGGTTCGCAAAACCTTTGATGGCATTCTACTTTATAATGTACCCATTTATCTGGTTACTAAACGGATCCGCTCGATTTATTACAGGACTTTTCGGATTTAAGCCTGTATCAGAGCATGAGCTGGCACATAGTGAAGAAGAATTACGAATAATACTTTCTGAAAGCTATAAAAGCGGAGAGATTAATCAATCGGAGTTTAAGTATGTTAATAAAATTTTTGAATTTGATAATCGAATTGCTAAGGAAATAATGGTACCGCGTACTGAAATCGTATCGTTATCAATTGATGCGCCTATTCAAGAGCAACTTGAAATTATTAAAGATGAGAAATATACAAGATATCCAATTGTAGATGGTGACAAAGATCATGTCATTGGAATTGTAAATATTAAGGAAATCTTTACTGATTTAATTCAAGTAGAAAATCAAAAATCATTCTCAATTGAAAAATATGTTAGACCTATTATTCAAGTGATAGAGTCTATTCCAATTCATGAACTTTTATTAAAAATGCAAAGAGAAAGAATTCATATGGCAATCTTAATCGATGAGTATGGAGGTACAGCTGGCTTAGTAACGGTAGAGGATATTTTAGAAGAAATAGTTGGGGAAATCCGTGATGAATTCGATGCGGACGAAGTCCCATTAATACAGAAATTATCTGATGCCAGATATATTATTGACGGTAAAGTACTCGTTAGTGAAATTAATGAATTATTAGGGTTAGATATTGATGATACTGACGTTGACACAATTGGTGGATGGGTATTAACAGAACGTTATGACATTCAAAAAGGGGATTATATTGAATTTGGTTCCCATATTTTTAAAGTTCATGAAATGGAAAACCATCATATTCGTTCACTTGAAATTACTACAGTTCCACATGTTGTATCAACCACAAGTATACTTGATAAAAAAGTAGCAACTTCATAATTGATGAAAAGAACTTACAAATGTGGGTTCTTTTTTTTGTATAAATACTCTTTAATGGGGATGTTTTGGAATGGAATTTACGTCATGTGGATATCATAAAAAGGCTTCGAAGCAGAGGCTAAAAATGTTTCTAGGGGGAGTTTTTATTGACGCAATCAAAATCCCAAAAAGAACGTCAGTGGACTGTACGAAAGCAATCACAAAATCCTCATGGTAAAGTAAAATCATTTGATCAACTTGCTGAGGAAGCAGGTAAAAAAGAAGATCAATAAGAAAAAAAGGTGGGGATTCTCACCTTTTTTCGATTAATAGCAATTCATTTATTTGTTTAGATTTTTGACAAGCTTTGGCTATGTCTTTTAAATGTTTATTCAAGTATTCTTGATCCTTCATTAACCATTTCGTTTCTTTTAAACCCTCTACTATATAATATGAAAAATCCCAGACAGCTTGTTTAATAAAGGGGGAATTTCCTTGCGCTATGTATACTAATGCCTTTAAGATAGAGGTCATAACCGATACATCTTCTCTTGCATAATGGCGAATCTGATAAAAACATTCATATAAGTAGTCATCAAATTTAGGCTTTTCAAAGATGACTCTTAATTGACGATGGTGGTCGTAATAAAATGGTGTCGCTAAATGTTTTTTACCGAGTAACGTTAAAATTTTTGCAAGGTGATTTATGCTGTTTATGGCTGTATAAGGATCATTTATGGCTGGAGACATGGCTCTTAAGGCAATTTCAACGAGTTTTTGAAGCCCAAAGTGAACATCTTGGACAGGCTCTTGATCAGTTGAAATCGTAATATAGGATAAATAATCTTCTGCTTGCTCTTTGTCCTTCAGCCTCCAAACCGAGATCAGTGGTGTATTCTCATCCACATAATTCCCTAAGTCCTGTTCGATTTTGATGATGTGATTAACTCCCATTGAATGTGTCATTAATTTATCAAATTCAATATATTCTATATATCCTGATCGCTTACTGAATAAGATATAAGGTTCTATTGTTTGAATTTCATCGAACTCCCAATTCTCCCAAGGTGGATTCTCTTTATAAATATCTTCATCAACAAAATGGTTGTGAATTGATTGAATGGTTTTTTGACTAATATTAAAGATCAAGTTACTTACTTTAATCCAAGTTGTGACATGATGAATAAAAAAGACAAACATTCCTAAGCAAATAATCGATACGATAATTGCGAAGGTTGGTACAATATAGAAAGTAGACTTATCATGATTTCGAACTAAGAGTAATAATATAATGGTATAAATAAATCCACCAATAAAAATACCTAACACACGCTGTGTATGGTGATCTGTTATGAAATTTTGAAGAGTTCTTGGTGAAAACTGTGATAAATAAGTTGTCAAAACGACTAGAATAGATGAAAACGTAATGGTGGTCATTGTTAATAAAGAAGTGGACAATGAGCTAAGAATAGTTTGTGCAAGACTTACATCTGATAAAAAAATAGGTGGTATACTTTTATAAAAATTGTTTGTCAGCATATATCTATCAATAAACATACTTATAATGGCTAGAATAAAGGCAAAGATACTATAGACTGCAGGCAAGTACCAGAAACTTGTTCGAACACGAATGATTATTTGCTTAAGAGACATATGAATTCCTCCATTGATAAATTCATTGCAAAAACAATTAATTCGTGATATATTTTCTTAGTTGAAAATTTAACAAAAATCCGATTTTGTCAAATTGGGAGAGGTTCTAGCTAAACCCTCTATAAAAAACTATGATATCTTTCAAATAAGATATAAGTTTTATTATAGATGAACAAAAGCAGGCACCTCGAATTAATTCGAAGGTGTTTTTTTGTTTTTGCTTTATTTTCCAATTAATAATCACTTAATATGTAAAGTTTGTGTTAAATACACGGTGTTATACACGTAAGATATTGAAGAAGGGAACGGTTTAAATGAAAAATGAAAAAGCAGTTGTTGTTTTTAGTGGTGGACAAGATAGCACAACTTGTTTGTTTTGGGCTTTAAAGCAGTTTAAGGAAGTTGTGGCTGTAACATTCAATTATAATCAACGACATAGCTTAGAAATAGAGGTTGCTCAATCTATTGCGAAGGAATTAGGGGTTCAACATCATATTCTAGATATGTCCTTATTAAATCAGTTAGCTCCTAATGCATTAACAAGAGAGGATATTAAGATTGAACAAAAGGAAGGAGAACTTCCTTCAACCTTTGTTCCAGGTCGTAATCTTTTGTTCTTATCGTTCGCAACTATTTTAGCAAATCAAATCGGGGCAAAACATATTGTAACAGGCGTTTGTGAAACTGATTTTAGCGGCTATCCTGATTGTCGTGATGCCTTTGTAAAATCTTGTAATGTGACGTTAAATCTAGCTTTAGATCGTCCGTTTGTTATTCATACTCCACTCATGTGGATTAATAAAGCAGAGACATGGAAAATGGCTGATGAGCTTGGTGTTCTGGACTTTGTACGTAATAAGACACTAACATGCTATAACGGAATTATTGCTGAAGGTTGTGGAGAATGCCCTGCATGTGAATTGCGTCAGAAAGGTCTTGATGAGTACTTGGCAGATAGTGAGGTGAATAAGCAATGATGCAACAAATCTATCCTCAAGTTCAGCATCCTTACGAATTCGAATTAAATAAGGATATGCATATTGCTGCAGCACACTATATTCCACATGAGGATGCAGGAAAATGTCAAAAAGTTCACGGTCATACGTATTTTGTTAACATTACCATAGCTGGTGATGAACTTGATGAGTCTGGTTTTTTAGTGAATTTTGCTTCATTAAAAAAATTAATTCATAACCGTTTTGACCATTCTCTATTAAATGATCATACTGAACTTTTTTCGGATAAGGATTCGAATTATTTTCCCACAACTGAAGGAATGGCTAGGGCAATTTATGAAGTAATACAAAAAGATTTGGATACAAAAGAAAATAAACCTAAATGTGTTCAAGTTTTTGTTAGAGAAACACCAACTAGCTATGTTGTGTTCCGCCCGAAACGTAAGGAGGGACGTGCGTGAAAAAAGTACCGGTATTAGAAATATTCGGTCCAACCATTCAAGGTGAAGGAATGGTTATTGGACAAAAAACAATGTTTGTTCGTACTGCTGGATGTGATTATTCATGCAGCTGGTGTGATTCAGCCTTTACATGGGATGGATCAGCGAAAGATGATATTAGACAAATGTCTGCAGAAGAGATTTGGTCTGAGTTGGTTGAATTAGGAAGAGATCGCTTTTCACATGTCACCATTTCAGGGGGAAATCCAGCTCTTTTAGGAAATCTTCAAGAGCTTATTTCTTTACTAAAAGATAATGGAAAGAGAATTGCGATTGAGACACAAGGCAGTCGTTATCAAGAATGGTTAAAGCAAATAGATGATTTAACCATTTCCCCAAAGCCGCCAAGCTCTGGAATGAACACAGATTTTGATAAGCTTGATCACATCATTCATGAGTTAACGGAAGTAGAAACTTCTCAGTCTATTAGTTTAAAAGTCGTTGTGTTTAACGAACAAGATCTTCAGTATGCCAAAAATGTTTATAAACGTTACCCGAAAATCCCATTATACCTGCAGGTAGGAAATGATGATGTTCATGGTATTGATACAGATCATCTTGTTCAACATTTACTAAAGAAATATGAGTGGTTAATTGATCAAGTGATTGCAGACTCAGAGTTAAATACAGTACGAGTATTACCACAGCTTCATACATTAGTTTGGGGAAACAAACGTGGCGTGTAACAAAAAATGTAAGGAGGCCATATTATGGCAGGAAGAAAAAACGAAGAATTAAAAGATGTTACATTATTAGGAAATCAAGGGGTTAAATACTTGTTCGAGTATTCTCCTGATATTCTGGAATCCTTTGATAACAAACACCCAAATCGTGATTATTTTGTTAAATTTAATTGTCCGGAATTTACATCATTATGTCCGATAACAAATCAACCGGATTTTGCTACAATTTATATTAGCTATATTCCTGACGAAAAAATGGTTGAGAGTAAATCGTTAAAGTTATATCTATTCAGCTTCAGAAACCACGGTGATTTTCATGAAGATTGCATGAATATTATTATGAATGATCTAATTGAATTAATGGAACCACGCTACATTGAAGTGTGGGGGAAATTTACTCCGCGCGGCGGGATTTCGATTGATCCTTACACAAACTACGGAAAACCCGGAACAAAATATGAGGAAATGGCACAATACCGTTTAATGAATCATGATTTGTATCCGGAGACGGTAGATAATAGATAAGAAAAAGATGAGGCTGGGACATAACTAGCTTCAAATAGTGAGAAAGGTGAATTTGAGGATACTCAAATTCACCTTTCTCTATTTATGAGGAAAATTCTTCTATTACCTTAGTTGTTGGCAGTGAATTTTCTTAAATTCACTGCCATTAACGCGAGTCCCATTTCGTTTTCAACCTTCGGTTTTCCTCGTACCGAAAATCGAGTGAAACGCAAATTGGCCTTCAAGAATCCAAAAACTGGTTCCACATCGATTTTACGTTTTCGATAGATGGCACTCGTTTCTTCTTCTGAAAGCTTCACTCTTACATATTCTTTTTGCTGTTCCCATTTTTCATTCACCATTATTTTTCGATTGTTACCTTCTTTTGCTTTTGTACATGATGAACGGAATGGGCATCCTGTACAGTCCTCAGATTCATAGATTTTATAATTCCGTTTGAAGCCTGTACGGTTATTACGGACAGAATGATATTGAAATTCAAGGCGTTTCTGATTAGGGCATGTATATGTATCTGTTTCCTCATCATACTGCCAGTTGTCGGGATTAAATTTGTTTTGTTTGTGCTTTTTCTTTTGTTCTTTCAAATACATATTATACGTAATAAGTGCTTCTCGTTTTCTGTTCAAAAGGATATCATTATAGTTTTGTTCACTACCATAACCTGCATCTGCGACAAGGTGTTTTGGCAACTCGAAATAATGCTGCTCAATCTCATCTAGAAATGGAATTAACGTATGCGTATCTGTTGGGTTAGAAAATAAACTATAGGCAAGCGAGTATTGACCTTCCGTGGCGATTTGTACATTATAACCTGCCTTCAATTGTCCATTTTTCATATAATCGTCTTTCATTCGCATAAATGTTGCTTCTGGATCTGTTTTAGAATAGCTATTCCGCGCACCAAGGATTTCAAGGTCTTGTTGGTATTTCTTTTTTCTCATGACAAAATCAATCAACTGTTTACGGATTTGTTTTGGATATTTACGATCATTTCTTAAAGCTTTTCGTTCTGTAACGTCTGACGATGCTTCAATTTGTTTATCATATGCGGTTACGACATCGTCCACTTTTTGAACAACTTCAGTGAGCTCTTCTAATGATAACTGTTCATCGCTTTCACGTTCAATTTCAGGTATGATTTCGTTCTCAAGTAGCTCATGGTATAGCTGGTTTGACTTTTCAATTAAACTTTGATGATATTTCTCAACCGATTTCTTCCAGACAAACGTAAATTTATTCGCATTCGCTTCAATCTTTGTACCATCGATAAAAATCGCTTCTTGATCGATAAGTTTTTCTTCAATTAATTGACAACGGAATTGGACGAAACACTGGCGAATTAATTCTTTCACTTCTGGTTGAACACGGAATCGGTTGATTGTACGGTAGCTGGGTTCATATCCTTGAGCTAACCACATCATACGGATACTGTCTTTTAATAGGGATTCAATTTTACGTCCTGAAAAAACAGATTGTGAGTAGGCGCATAAGATAATTTTTAGCATCATGCGTGGATGATAGGCAGGGCAACCCTCATTTCGAAGAAATGGTTCGAACGCTTCATGAGGAATACTTTCAACTAAATGATGGACATGGAAGGCGATATCATTTTTTTGTAATTTTACTTCTAAATCTAAAGGCAGAACTAATTGATTCATGGTATAATTTCTAAACATAAGGACCCTTCTTTCGGATGAAATTTTGTGTGGTAACTTTATTTTATCAGAAGTGGTCCTTATTTTTATTCAAAAAAATCAAAGCCGGTGAAATTTTACTCGTCGTAAAATTTCACCGGCTTTTTCATTTCAGAGTGGGTTTTGTCCCAGCCTCATCTTTTTTTATGATGCAAATTATAATAGTATTGCTTTGTTAAAATCTTTAAATCTGAATTATTAATAGCTTGAGCAAACTGGTTTTCTCCAATGGGACTTGAGGAAAAGCCAAGTTTTTCTGAAAAATTTTTAAGCATACCATATAAATTTAATAATAAAATAAATATAAGTAAAGACGTGATTTATTACGGAGGTGCCAAATTGGAATTCCATGAAGCTGCTAAACTGCGAAATGAATGGGTGAAAAAGAATAGCAAAGAATGCGATCACCCAAAAATTGAACAGCGCTATTTAGGAGAATATGCTGGTGATTATGCATGCAAAGTATGTGGACAAACTTTTTTGTCTCCTCTACCTGAATCTAAAGGTGAAAAATAAAACGAGAAGGATTAATTATCCTTCTCGTTGTTTTTTATTAAGAAAATGAATCTTTGATAATTTTATAGTTTTTATGATTGACAACCGTACGTCTATCAAGATCTAAATCATGAAAGTTCTCCATATATGTTAAATCAACAATAACGGAATTTTCATTTACTTTCTCAACAACACCTGTTAATCCATCTTTAAATTCAATGATACTGCCAACTTTAGCGATCTTCATTGCCTCGCTCCTTTACATATTCTTCTACGATTAGACCTTTTTTCTCTCTCTATCTAATCATTTACGTATACGCTTAACGCCGTGAGCCAATGGCGCTAATAAAAAATAGATAATCTCTATTAGAATTATTTAACACTATTTTTTTTCGTAAGTAAAGCGTTTTTACTTAGTTTTTCAAATTTATGACAAATATCTATTGAGTTCACATGGTAAGGAGGAGTGTTAATGTTTACTAGTATTCAAGAACTGATCGCAAGCTTGATTTATGTTATATTAACATAAGAGTTCAATCAAAGGAGCGTTCTGCATGAAAGATACAGGTTTAGTATTAGAAGGTGGAGGCATGCGAGGAATATACACAGCTGGTGTTTTAGAGGTTTTTATGGAACAGGATTTGTATGTTCCATATGTTATAGGTGTATCAGCTGGTGCATGCTTTGGCGCTTCTTATTTATCGAGACAAAAAGGGAGAAATCGGAAGGTAAATATAGATTATGTAACACATCCAAAATATTTATCTCTTCAAAATTATGTTAAGCATCGGCAATTATTTGGAATGGATTTTATTTTTGATGAAATTCCTAATTCACTTGTTCCATTTGATTATGACACTTTTTATAAAGGGGCAGAGGAATTCGTTATAACGGCAACTGATTGTAAAACAGGTCTGCCTGTTTATTACAATAAACTAGACTATGGAAATGAAATGTTAACTGTTATCCGTGCATCAAGTTCATTACCTTTTATTGCTCCTATAGTAGAATATAAAGGGAAACAATTATTAGATGGAGGAATCACTGATTCTGTTCCTATTAAAAAAGCAGAAGAGGATGGTAATAAACGTAATATTGTTGTGCTAACAAGAGAAGAATCTTATTTGAAGAAAAAATCTAACATTAGTTGGGTATTAAATAAAACGTACCGTAAGTATCCTAAATTAATAGAAGCAATCTTAACTCGATATAAAATGTACAATGATACTATTGAACATATTAAGGAACAAGAAAAAAAAGGAAAAGTCTTTGTGATTAGACCGAGCTCAGCTTTGAAAGTCGGAAGAATTGAAAGAAATCAACAAAAACTTGAAGAATTATATTCAATTGGTATGGAAGATGCAAAGAAGGAATTTAATCGTCTGGAAGAGTGGTTAAAAACAACCAACTAAAACGATCAACTATTCTGAAACAAAATACTCTTTTATAATGAATTTTAAAGTGCTGAATAAGTGAGGGAAAATGATGGATAAGCAAATGATCAATGACATTCTAAATCAATTAAGGGATGGAGAGTTACACGAATACTATGTAACAAAAGAGCACTTTTTACCATTTCGTGAGGTTCTTGTAGCACGTGAGGATTTTAAGCATTTTCGCGGGATCGCACAACAAGGTGGACATGTTGTCTATCGTTATTTAAATGAGCCGAGAAGTTAGTTAACCAACTTCTTGGCTCTTTTTTTCGTAGTATCATATTTGTGTTCTTTTTATAGATAAGTAAAACTTTGGATGTTTTAGAGAGCATATTTTATTTTTGGGATAAAAAAATGAGCAGATCAAACTATTTTTTTTCAAAGATAGAGGATAAAAAACTGACTGACACCAAAGCTATTTCAATAATTATAGTGAAAAAATTAAGAGTGCTGGGTCTTTTTTAATAGTTAGTAATTGTGATTAAAGGAGGGTTACTTATTTTTTGTCCGTAAGACAATTTTTAACTTATGGAATGTCTACCAGATTTTGAGGGGTGATATAGAGAAGTGTTCCTGTTAGGCTTGTGTATGTAGCCAAGAGAACGCATGAAAAACCTGAGGGAGGATAAAATTTATATGAAGAAAACGATCATAAAACTTGTTGCTGTTTCAACATTAGCTTTATCGCTTGTAGCGATTACAGCTCCACAATCAAAAGCTAATGCTGCAACAACACATCAAGTAAAATCAGGTGATACATTTTGGATCATCGGTAAAAAGTATGGAGTACCTGTTAAAACGTTAAAGTCAACAAATAATAAAACTTCAAATTTATTATTTGTAGGGGAAAAGTTAGTTATCCCTCAAAGTGTAACAACGTCTGAGATGGATTTATTAGCAAGACTTGTTCATGCAGAAGCTAAAGGCGAGCCGTTTGCCGGGAAAGTTGCGGTTGCGTCTGTTGTATTAAACCGTGTTGATAGTTCATTGTTTCCAAATGATATAAAGAGTGTTATCTATCAAAAAGACCAAGGCTATTATGCATTTACTCCTGTTCAAAATGGAACAATTAATCAAATTGCGGATGCATCTGCAAAAGCAGCTGTGAAAGAAGCATTAGCATTTAGGGGAATGGGAAAAGGCTCACTGTATTTTTATAATCCGAAAACAGCAACAAGCACTTGGATTACCTCACGAGAAGTGACGATAACCATCGGTGATCATCGTTTTGCAAAATAATTATGATGCTAAAGGAGTACCTTATAAGGTGCTCCTTTTTTATTTCTAAAAACCTCATTTGCATAAATATAACAAAAGTTGGAAACCTAAGAAAAACGACTTAAATGGAGCGTGCAAAGTGGATAAATGAGCAAAAAAACGTCGGAAAATAACATAGTGCAGGAGTCAATTGTACAAGTTGTCAATAAAATGAAAACGTCTTCTGATTTTATTCAATATTGTGATAAGAATAACAATGTACAATACTGGTTCTCGTATTTTCGTACATTAGTTGATACGGAGACTCTTCAAAAGAAGGTGATGCCGGCACTAAAAAGTAATCAATGGAAATCACTTTTGGATTTGAAAAATGCGATTCCAATTGAAGAGATTCTTATAACTACGGATACAAATACGATTAAAGATAAGCTCCTTGATGGATATATTCTAGTTACGCTAACAGAATATGGTGTCCATTGTTTACTCATTAAATCAACTCTTAATAAGGCACGTGATGTTTCACTTCCGGAGGTCGAATTTAGTGTTGTAGGGCCTAAAGAGGCATTTGTAGAAGCGATTGAGTCGAATATAAATTTAATTAGAAAAAGAATTCCGGATGAGAAATTAAGAATACGTGAGCTACAGGTAGGGGACCTATCTAAGACAAAAGTAGCCATTTTATGTGTTGAAGGAATTGTTGATGAAGAAAACTTTCGTACAGTTGTACAACGAATAAATGAGATTCAATTTGATCAAATAAGCGATAGTTCGTTTATTACTCAGATGATATCGGATAATCACAATTCACCATTTCCTCAGCTTTTAGATACAGAAAGACCTGACCGGGTTGCCTCTATTCTAGCTGAAGGAAAAGTTGGTGTCATGGTGGATGGATCGCCACATGTACTAATAGGACCTACAACATTGGTTGAATTCTTTTCAGCTTTTGATGATTATTTTTACAATTGGGTAAATGCGTCATTTATACGAATGGTTAGGTTATTTGCAGTTGCATTTTCTATTTTAATTACACCTATCTATGTTGCAGCTTTATCGTATCATTATGAATTAATACCTAATGACTTATTAAATACCCTTATTTCATCTCGACGAGAGGTTCCATTACCTCCATTACTTGAGGCTCTTTTTTTAGAATTAACTATTGAATTATTACGTGAAGCAGGAGCCAGACTTCCGACAAAGGTTGGTCAAACGATTGGTATCGTTGGAGGGATTGTAATCGGTACTGCCTCCGTAGAAGCAGGGTTAACAAGTAATATTTTACTTATTATTGTGGCCTTATCAGCACTTGCATCGTTTACGACCCCAATTTATGCAATGGGCAACACGATTCGAATGCTAAGATTCCCGTTTCTGTTGTTTGCTGAGTGGTTAGGATTATTAGGGATAGTACTATGTTTTTGTTTTTTAATGACACACTTGTTGAGGCTAACTTCACTGGGAAGACCTTTTTTAGAACCAATCTATCCACCTAGAACAGCTGATATGAAAGATTCATTAATTCGTTTACCATTTTCATTAATGTCAAAACGACCTCAACAATTGCGGCCTGAAAAGCCAATTCGATTTTCAGCTAAAAAAGCAAGAAAAAACAAAGACATTGATGAATAAGTGAGGTGAGTACCATGATAAAAATAGCTGAACGATTTCAAGTATCTCATTTTTTAGTTTTTTACCTGATTCATTCACTACAATTTGGAGTTGGTGTATTAGGTTTTCAAAGAATTGTAGCTGAAAAAACAGGGAGAGATGCTTGGATTAGTGTTATTTTAGCTGGTATCTTGGTACACATTTCGGTTTGGATGCTATATAGAATTTTAAGAAACTCTGGAGGAAACGTGATCACAGTTCACCGAAATCTTTTTGGTAAATGGATCGGGGGATTGTTGAGTGTTGCTATAGCTATTTATTTTTTTATATTAGCGGTAACAGTTCTTAGAACCTATATTGAAATTGTTCAGGTATGGATGTTTACAGACTTAAATGTATGGGTGTTTTCACTTGTATTTTTAATACTTGTCTACTATATCATATCAGGAGGGTTTCGAGTCGTTACAGGTATTAGTTTCTTTGGAGTTATTCTTCCGGCCTATGTATTGTTAACCTTTTTGTTTCCACTGGAATTTTCAGATCTGAGTAATCTTGCCCCGCCTCTGAATCATTCAGTTAAAGATTTCGCTCAGTCTACAAAAAGCATGTCTCTAACAATCGTTGGGTTTGAAGCTTTGCTTGTTTATTATCCTTTTATAAAAAATCCGGAAAGATCGAAGAAGTGGGCACATTTAGCTGTAGCCTTTAGCACAATCATTTACACGTTAATCATGTTGGTTTCACTTGCTTATTTTAGCGAAGAGCAACTTCAAAAAAACGTGTGGGCTACTCTAACGATATGGAAAATTATTGAGATGCCATTTGTTGAACGATTTGAATATATTGGAATTGCTAATTGGTGTTTAATCATCTTACCCAATATTTGTTTAACATTCTGGTGTGCAAGCAGATGTTTAAAAGATACATTTAAAGTAAATCAAAGAATCGTTCTCTTAATTGTCCTTTTAGGGTCGTTTATCATTCTTTGCATCTCACAAACAAGAGAGCACATTAACATATTAAATGATCTTGTGGGACAATTGGGCTTTTATATCATGTTCGCTTATATCCCGTTTATCTTTATTTCTAATATTATTATGGGGAAAATAAAGGGGAGAAAAAAATGAAAAAAAGAATTTTATTACCAATATCTATCTTCATTCTACTTTCCGGGTGTGTAGAAAAAGAAGTAATTGATGATGTGAATTTAATTGTTGCAGCTGGATTTGATTTAACAGAAGATGGAAATATTAGGGGATCTGCAAATGTTAATACATACATGAAGGATCAACCTGTTACGGATTATCTTATTACTTCTGAGTCAAAGCTTAGCAGAGATGTAATGTCTGAAATGCAGAAACAATCTCCTGATCCTCTTGTAATTGGTAAATTACAAATTGCTTTATTCGGAGAAAAATTAGCAAAGCAAGGTTTATCAGAGATTGTGGATACATTGCAGCGTGATGCATCAATTGGAGAAAGATTATTATTGGCTGTAACGAGAAATGAAGCAAAAGATATATTGGAGGCAGAATTTGCAACTATTGGTGCTGGGCGGTATTTAACGAACTTAATTTTACATAATAAATTAAGTCGTGATTTACCCAGAACAAACTTACATTTATTTTTATATCAACATTACTCGGAAGGTCAAGATCCTTTTCTGCCTATATTAAAGAAAAACGATCAAACCGGCAGTGTTGAAATTGATGGGATTGTGTTAATGGATGATAAAAAGGTGGTAGGAGAACTCCCAAACAATAAATTACTTTTTTTTAAGGTACTTACAGATCAATACACAAAAGGGTCTCACATTGTAGAGGTTCCCGATTCAGATGATTCAGCAGTTGTAAGGAGTATTTCTTCTTCAAGGAAGCTGAAGGTTGTTTCAACCAACCCGCTAAAAGTAAAAATGGACGTGAAGATTGATGGATTTATAAATGAGTACACTGGTAAAAAAATTACCCCAAAAGTGAAGGAACAGATTGCAAAGGCATTTGAGGATCAAGTAGAAAAAGAATCTATGGCATTAATTAAGAAATTCAAAGAGTTAAAAATTGACCCAATTGGAATCGGTGATGAACTTCGCTCGAAAATTCGCACATTTGATATTAAAAAGTGGAGAGAAAGAATTCCTGAGCTAACTGTAGATATTCATGCAGAAGTGCAGATATCTGAATCTGGTGTGATTGATTAGTTTAATTAGAAATAGACAAAATGTAAAAAAATAAATAAAAGTAATGAAAGCTTGTTTTATTTATGGACCTTGTCTCATATCCTTTACAAATGGATTGTAAAAGATAAGGGGACAAAGACACCATGAATAATTTTGTGAAAGGAACATTGTTGCTTGTAATTGCCGCCTTTTTTGGAGAATGCTTGGAGTTTGTCATTAATATGATTTTGGCTAGGGAGCTTGGTGAGGAAGGGATGGGTATGTACATGTCCATTCTGCCGATTATATTCTTCATTGTGATTATCGCCAGTCTCGAGCTTCCTGTTTCTATTTCAAAGTTTATAGCAGAAAAACAGCGTGAAACACATTATTACATGTTAAAGCACACATTAACACTAACCATTATTTTTACTTGTTTGTTCACTGCCTTTACAGCGATCGTGTTACCGTATTTGCCGGTGTTTCACGGGTATCATTCATCTGTAAAATGGCTTTTTCTTTTGCTTATCCCTGTTGTTGCGTTCTCTTCCATTGCCAGAGGATATTTTATGGGTGTACAGCATATGGGGAAAATTGCAGTTTCAAATTTTTTGAAAAAAGTCGTTCAACTTGCTATCCTTTATTGGGTTTATCAGTCGTTTCAATTTAACATAGAAGTTGCATTGTTAATAGCATTAGCCACATTAATAGGTAGTGAACTCCTTGTATGTACGTATTTAGTTGCTATGTATTTCATAGAAGTCCAAATTCTTAGAAAGGAAAATAATAAATATATTAGGGGCAGTAAAGTACGACGTGCTCTGTTTACAGTTTCGCTACCTACTACTGGTTTAAGGCTATTTCATTCTCTTACACATGCTCTGCAGCCATTTCTCGTAAAGGGTGCACTGGTGGCAGCTGGTTTTTCCACTGTTATGGCAAACGAGCATTATGGCATGCTTGCTGGTGTAGCGATGTCAATTGGTTTCTTTCCCGCTTTTATTGGACATTCCTTAATGGTTATGTTGATCCCAAATGTATCAGAAGCATACGCAAACAATGATAACAATACATTAATTCGTCTTCTTCAACAATCAATGGTTATTACCATGCTTTATGGTATAGCTGCCAGTATAGCCATGTATTTATACGCGGAACCATTAACTCATTTGTTTTTTGATTCATCTGCAGCATCTGTCTATTTACAATTACTATGGCCTTACTTTTTATTTCACTTCTTTATAATTCCGATGCAGGCTTATTTAATCGGTTTAGGAATGGTGAAGGATGCACTTTTCCAAACTATATGGTCTCATAGTATCTCATTCGGCATGATGTATCTGCTCGGTTCTATGGAAAGTCTTCAAATGAAGGGGATTATCATCGGAATGAATATGGGGGCTGTACTTTTAATGCTTATGCATTATGTGACAATTTGTAAGAAGTTGGGGGTTAGTGTTTACTTCTTAAAGAAAAAATTCACCTATTAAGAGGTATGTATGCAGAGATGTATACATACCTTTTTTGTTGTTGGTAAAAGTAATAACAAGATGAATTCAGGATGGTGGTTCAATTGAATAAAACAAGTAAGTTTGTTTTTTTCCTTTTCATAGTATCTTTCGTTACATTTAGTAATACATCTTATGGAAGTGCCTTAGAGCAGGGAGAAAACGCACATAATTTTACATTGGAAACCAATACAAGTAAAAGTCTAAGTTTAGAAGAACTAAAGGGGAAAATAGTTGTTATTAATTTCTGGACAACTTGGTGTACATATTGTCAAGAAGAATTAGCGGAATTAACAACTTTTTATGAAGCAAAAAAAGAAGACGTTGATTTAATTGCCGTAAACCTTACCTCTTCAGAGCAGAGCAAACAAGAAGTACTTCAATTTATAAATCATTCCAACATTCCTTTTACCGTACTTATGGATGTGAATGGTGAGGTTGCGGCAAAGTATAAAATTATTGGCATTCCAACTACTTTTATTATTAATAAAAAAGGTATGGTTATAAAAAAGGTATTAGGACCTGTTACAGCAGAAATGCTAAGTCAAATTATAGATGGAATGTAAGAAACAGCTTATCGCAGTTGTTTCTTTTTGTTGTTTTTTCAAGCTACTAAGGGAATGTGATTGTAATTGTCATCGTACCACTTTTTTAACCTAAATAAGCTTAAATTTCAATTGTAATGGGTAAGGGAAATTAGTGAGAAGGATTATCGTTATTAATAATTATTATAAAGTAATAATTATAATAATTATTACTTGAAAAAGAATTATTGTTTGTTATAATCATATTATATTCTAATTTATAGATATTTTGAGCGGAATAGAAAGAAAAAAGGAAATAGTATTGAGATACTGATGATGAATCTTATTCTCAATTAGAGGAGTGGAGTAGGATGGAACTAAATAGCGTATCACAAATTAAACATCAAAGTGAATCTAATAAAAATCGAGTATATTTGAAATGGATGGAACATATTGAGTTAATCAATGCGATTGTTTCGGGAATTCTAATTGGGTTTGGGTGGTACTATAACGTCCAAGGAAATGAAAAAGTGGCGATTCCGTTATTTATATTAGCTTTTGTCATTGGTGGATTTGCCAAAGCAAAAGAAGGGATCGAGGATACCATTGCAGATCGGACACTAAATGTAGAATTGCTGATGATTTTTGCAGCAATAGGTTCAGCCATTATTGGGTACTGGGCTGAGGGGGCAATTTTAATATTTATTTTTGCTCTAAGTGGTGCACTAGAAACGTATACGATGAACAAAAGTCAGCGTGAAATTTCTGCGCTAATGAGCCTGCAGCCAGAAGAGGCCTTACTTATTACCAATGGAAAAGAGCGGCGTGTTCATGTTTCGGCTCTAACAATAGGAGATATAATTTTAATTAAACCAGGTGAAAGAGTAGCTACAGACGGATATATCTTGTCCGGAAGAACATCAATAGACCAATCCGCGATAACAGGCGAGTCAATGCCTGTTGAAAAAAATCTTAATGATGAAGTTTATGCTGGAACAGTAAATGGTAATGGCTCCATTACTGTATCTGTCACAAAAAAAAGTTCTGAAACGATGTTTCAAAAAATCATAGATCTTGTTCAATCAGCACAGTCAGAAAAATCTCCTTCCCAACAGTTTATAGAAAAATTTGAAGGAACCTATGTGAAAGCTGTACTAATCATGGTTACTTTAATGATGATCTTGCCTCATTTTTTACTTGGATGGAGTTGGAATGAAACGATTTACCGTGCGTTAGTACTCATGGTTGTGGCATCACCTTGTGCGCTTGTTGCCTCAATTATGCCAGCAACACTTTCCGCAATTTCAAACGGTGCAAGAAAAGGCCTTCTTTTTAAAGGAGGAATGCATTTAGAAAGACTAAATAAAACAAATGTTGTTGTTTTTGATAAAACAGGTACTTTAACTAAGGGAGAACCAGAAGTAACGGATATTCTGACGTTAGAGGATGTGGATACCGAAGAATTTTTTGAAGCGGTATTATCTATTGAAAATCAATCTAATCACCCACTTGCAAAAGCGATTGTAACGAAAATAAATCAAGATAAGCCATTGATAGTAGTGAAAATGGCTTCAGTAGATGAAAAATCGGGATTTGGTGTTAGTTCAACAATTCATGGAGTACAATGGAAAATAGGAAAAGCTGATTTTGTTGGAAGAGATGAAGCAGATTTCTTTCAAAATGGTATAAGTGCAACACTTTCAAAAGATGGAAAAACGATTGTCTATGTTCAACGTAAAGGTCAAATCATCGGTATCATCGCCTTAAAAGATGTTGTAAGGGAGGAGGCTAAAGCAGCTATTAAAAAGTTACAAGATGATGGGATAAAAGCAGTCATGTTAACTGGAGATAGTGTAGAAACAGCTGAGGCAATCTCAAAGGAACTAAATATCGACATATATAAAGGAGAATGCTTACCAGAAGATAAGGTAACAGAAGTTAAGTTATTAAAGGAAAAATACGGTACCGTCACGATGATCGGTGATGGAATAAATGATGCTCCAGCATTAGCAACAGCAGATGTCGGGATTGCTATGGGAGAAGGAACAGATGTTGCTCTCGAAACAGCTGACATCGTCTTAATGAAAAATGAGCTATCTAAATTAACATCTGCATTAACTTTATCTAAAAAGATGAATCGTATTGTTAAACAAAATATCGTCTTTTCAATGTCCGTAATCGCTTTGTTAATTTGCTCAAACTTCTTTCAAGTACTAGATCTGCCATTGGGAGTAATTGGTCATGAGGGAAGTACAATCCTCGTAATCTTAAATGGATTACGTTTATTAAGAGAAGTATAAACAATAAGAGAGATATCGCTTAGATATCTCTCTTATTATTGTTACATATTAATTGTTTCTTCTGTTGTCTGTACTGGAACTTCTTCTTCATCAGGACGTTTGCTAAGAATAATGTAAGATGTGACAAAGCAGCAGAAGCCGATTATCCACCCGATAATCGTACTATAATAATAGGTATCAATTAACATCATACCTACAATTGGAGAAAAGATCCCTATAATACAAAGTATTAAAATTAAGTGACGTTTTACCCATTGATGCACAAAGAACAACTCCTTGATAGGAAGAAAGATTGCTTTATAGAATTATTATACAAGAAAAAGAACCGATTTAGTATCAACGAAATGTTAAAAACAGATTACAAATATTCACGATGTTATTACTATTTTTAGAAGTTGAATGGGTTGGTAAACATGAAGCATAGTGAGTGAATCGGTATCAATTGTACTTTCTTTTGCTGATTGTTATGATGAAAATGAAGTTTTTTGAAGGGTAGTGACAATATGAAACAACGAATAGAAAATGTAATAGTGTGGCTTCAGGATCAAAATATCGATTTATGCTTTGTTCAATCGAAGGAAAATGTATTTTATTTTTCTCAATTTTATACAGATCCACATGAACGATTAATGGGGATTTTCCTATTTAAAGAGCAAGATCCCTTTTTTGTTTGTCCAAACATGGAAGTAAATCAAGCTAAATCTGCAGGGTGGACTTACGAAGTGATCGGTTATAGTGATCATGAAGATCCTTGGGAGTTAATTGATCTAGCAATAAAACAACGACAAGTGTCTATTCAAAAGCTTGCTATCGAAAAGGATGTTACATCATATAGTCGTGCAGAGGTATTATTGGAGATTACAGGTCAACCGCAAATATTATCTGCTGAAGAAAAATTAAATCAACTTCGCGTAATAAAAGATGAAAATGAAATAAAAATCATGAGAGAAGCTGCTAAGCTGGCAGATTTTGGAGTTCAAGTTGGGGTAGATGCTCTTCGAACTGGTGTTACTGAAATGGAAGTATTAGCAACCATTGAGTATGAATTAAAGAAAAAAGGAATTCGGGAAATGTCTTTTTCCACGATGGTCTTATTCGGTGAGAAATCAGGTGATCCACATGGTAATCCAGGGCTAAGAGCACTAAAAGAAGGAGATTTTGTCCTTTTTGATCTCGGAGTCGTGCTGGAGGGTTATTGTTCAGATATAACGAGAACTGTAGTTTATAAAAAAGCTACAGAAGAACAAAAAGAAATTTACAACACTGTGCTTAAAGCGCAAATGGCTGCGTTACAAGAAAGTAAAGCGGGAACAAGAATAGGTGATTTAGACACAGTCGCTAGAAAAATAATAGAAAATGCCGGGTATGGAGACTATTTTCCACACCGTCTTGGACATGGTCTAGGGATAAATGTTCACGAGTACCCATCAATGAGTTTTACGAATGATGAATATTTAAAAGAAGGAATGGTTTATACAATTGAACCGGGTATCTATTTGCCAGCAATAGGTGGTGTGAGGATAGAAGACGATGTGGTTATAACAAAGGAAGGATTTGAAACATTAACAAAATTCCCGAAAGAGTTTACTATCATAAAGTAGGTTTAAAGGAATTTATCATTATGAAAATAAAGCAAATGAGCCAATTATTTTTTCTTATACTAACTCTTACCTTTTTAACAACAGGTTGTGGAAGTAATTCCTCAAGTTCACTCCTCTTGGATGCAAAAGTAACAAAGGTGGTTGATGGTGATACACTTCAGGTAATGATCGATGGAAAGAAGGAAACAATTAGGTTGTTGTTAGTTGACACACCAGAAACAGTTCACCCATCAAAACCGGTTCAACCATTCGGACGTGAAGCAAGTAACTTCTTGAAAGAAGAATTGAACGGAGAAGAAATTCAAGTTGAATTGGGGATAGGAGAAAGAGACAAGTACGGGCGGTTGCTTGCTTACGTTTACCATCAAAACAAGATGATCAATAAACGTTTGCTTGAAAATGGACTTGCTCGTGTAGCATATGTTTTTGAACCAAATACCAAATATATTGATGAATTTTATGAAATTCAAAAGCAAGCTCAAAAAGAAGAAATCGGTATTTGGAGTTTAGAAAACTATGCAACGAATGAGGGCTTTCAAGATGAATGGCAGGAAGAAGTGAACGAAAAAGAATCCAAGGTTAATTCGAGCTGTAAGATAAAAGGAAACATAAATTCAAAGGGAGAAAAAATTTTTCATACAGAGGAATCTCCTTCCTACAATGTGACAAAGCCTGAAGAAATATTTTGTACAGAAAAAGAAGCCGTGGAAGCAGGTTACCGTGCTGTGAAAAGATAAAAGGAGACATGGACGTTTATAATGTTCATGTCTTCTTTATTGTCATAATGATGTACATTCCTTTCGGATGTGAATAGCTTAAATAACGTTCAATTTATTCCTATCATTCCAAACCGCTAATGGATTTGGACTAGGTTTTCCAATGTAATATCCTTGAGCCAGATCGATTCCTATATGTTTTAAATAGTCAAACTCATCTTTAGTTTCAATTCCCTCGGCTAAAACCGTAATATTTAATCCCTTCGCTAATAGTAAGATATCCTTTAAGAAAGTTTGATTATCTTTATTAAAATGACAATCTTTTATATACTGTCGATCAATTTTAATGTAATCAGGTTGAAGTTTAGCAAGCATATCAAGTGTCGAATATCCTGCACCAACATCATCAAGGGCAACCTTTATACCGTAACTTCGATAAGTTGTGAAGATTGATTTTAGATGATTGACATTATGAATTTTCTCAGTTTCTACAACCTCAAAAATAAGATCATTTGGATTTACATCATATTTTTCGACAATAGCAAATGTGTGTTTTAGGCAGTACTCCGGGTTATAAATGGTAGAAGGAAGGAAATTAATAAAGCTTTTTATTCCTGGTGGAATTTTATTGCGTCGTGTTTTAATTGCGATTTCTCGAGCCTTTCTATCTAAAATAGAGTGCATATCGGTTTTTCTTGCAATTTCAAATAGCTTGCTGGGAAAAATAGATTGATCTTTTACTCTAAGAAGGGATTCATAACCAAATAATTCACTGTTTTTAATGGAGACAATTGGTTGTAAAAAGCTAGTGAATTCTCCACTTTTAATTACTTTTATGGTGTTTTCATAAAAGGTGTGATTGTAAATTGTCTCTAAAGAATAAATATCAAAATTACTTAGGTTTGATGTATTGTGAATGGATCCGGTGTAGACTGATAAATCGTTTATAAGTTCACTTCGAATAAAAGAAAGATATTCCTTTAAAGTGCTTTTACAATCATAAGAAATACGATAAAAGTTCTTCTTGACTTTTTGAAAATGAAGATCTATTAAGATAGTTTCAAGATTTTCATCATCGTTTGAGAAAATGGTTAGAAATCCACTGCTATGTATTCTAAGAGGGTTAAAGCAGGATCTGCAAAAACTGTCCATCTTTTTAATCTCCATTTCATATTTTGAGTTATTTTTCATTTTACCAAATATTATACAAAAGTTAAACAAAAATACATGTTAAAGAAATAAAGATATGATTTAACTCCTTTGTTTTCCTGTATTGAAGTGCGTAGACTAGTGTTTAGAAAGGACAAAGATAGGAAAGTCTAAAAATAAGGAATATTTTGGTAAAAAGGAACTATACACTATTTTAAAGTAATAAAAAATAAGGTCTATCATAATAAATTATTTTGTTATCATCCTTACTATTAGTCATAAAATCAAAAAACTGCTGTCAAATGGAGGGATTTACTTGAAAAAAATAGCTGTACTAACAAGTGGAGGAGATTCACCAGGGATGAATGCGGCAATAAGGGCGGTGGTTAGAAAAGGTATCCATGAAGGGGTCGAGGTATATGGTGTTTATCAAGGCTATTCGGGATTAATGGACGGAAAGTTAATAAAACTTGAACTAGGGTCTGTAGGAGACATTATTCATCGGGGTGGAACTATTTTGTATTCAGCTAGATCTGAGGAATTTAAGAAGGATGAATCACAACATAGAGCCATTAATCAATTAAAAGACTTAGGAATTGAGGGACTTGTTGTAATCGGTGGTGATGGCTCATACCGTGGAGCTGCAAAATTATCTGAGAAGGGATTCCCTTGTGTAGGTTTACCAGGAACAATCGATAATGATATTCCAGGTACAGACTATACAATCGGCTACGATACAGCATTAAATACTGTGATAAAAAGTATTGATAAAATAAGGGATACGGCTACCTCCCATGATCGAACATTTATTATTGAAGTAATGGGGCGTCACGCCGGAGATATCGCTCTGTTTTCAGGCTTAGCTGTAGGTGCGGAGTCTATTATAATTCCTGAGATACCCTATGAAATACAAGATGTAGTTGATAAGCTAAAGACAGGAATTAAAAGAGGAAAAAAACATTCCATAATTGTTCTGGCAGAAGGGGTTTGTTCTGCGAGTGAACTTGCAAAAGAATTAATGGATAATTACCAATTGGAAACAAGAATCTCTGTATTAGGACATATCCAGAGAGGTGGAACGCCCACTTGTTTTGATCGTGTATTGGCTTCCAGGTTGGGAGCAAGGGCAGTAGAATTATTAATAGAGGGTAAAGCAGGGCGAGCAATCGGGATGGAAAAGCAGGAAATTGTTGATTATGATATTGTGGAAATATTAAAGAAAAGAGACTCTCTTCCAGAAGGTGTTTATACTCTTTCTAAAGAACTCTCAATTTAAACAAAATTATTATATTGATAGAGGCCGACCAATACGTGAAATATGAATCGTACTGACCAGCCTCTTTTCGTTGTTTTCATTGTTTTCAAATTCCTATGTAACGAGGAATATTTTCAATTAGTGTTTACTGACGCCTTTAAAAATATAAGCCCTGCCTCTCTTATATCGTTGCGGCTCCTAGGCCGCGCCACTTTGTTATGCGTCTAGCTGTGTTTTTCTATTGAGTAATGTCATTTGTAGCGCGCTTAGTTATGTATTACCCTAAAAAAAAAAGGTAAAACCTATAGACAATCTAATCTGTATTATAGTGAAAAGTTAAGTGATAAGAGGAAAACAAATAAGCGGTAAATAGTGTAAGGCTATATCGCCTTTGGAGTTGATCGAAATCCCGTTGATAAAATACGTTCGACTGAAAATGTTCTGATTTGCCTTCGGAGAAAACAGTACGCTATTAATTTGTCTGATGTTATTTTTTTTACTATGATTTTTCTTTGCGTAATTAAACGATCTTTGGACAGGTAGATAATGGTGATAGGTTGACTTTGTTCAAGGCTCTCTCTAAAAAAATAGTTCATGCTATAGACACCTCCA
The DNA here is from genome assembly GCF_903166545.1 of Metabacillus schmidteae. Classification (NCBI taxonomy): domain Bacteria; kingdom Bacillati; phylum Bacillota; class Bacilli; order Caryophanales; family Bacillaceae; genus Metabacillus; species Metabacillus schmidteae. The sequence continues at coordinate 2,150,489 of NZ_CAESCH010000001.1, forward strand.
TTTCTCTATTTATTATATACGAACATACATTCTTTTATCCATCGAAATCGAACATATATTCCAGAAAATTTTTGCCATAAATGCTCATTGTTTAACGTATGATGGCTAATAAGTATGTGTAACAAACAATTGATCATGATGGAGGAGAGAAAATGACTGAATTAGAAAAAGCAAAGCGAATTAGAGAGATATCAAATGAAATTATCAAATACTATGTCAAAGATAATAAAGGAGGAAAAGTAAGTGAGCAGGATAGGGCAGTTGAATTATTAGCTAGAGCCATACATGAATTTTCGGAGATTTATTTAAATAAATATATCGACGATGATGAGTTGTTAAAAGGAATATTAGCAAAAGTTAAAATAGCTTCAAATACATTAGACCAAGCAAAAAAGTCGAAGGTGATCATTAAACGAGTCTAGAAGGTCATGTAGGCTAATATAACCAATATAAGAACATGTGTTCTAATTTTTAACGTAATATGGTACAATAAGGTTGCAGTTTCAATGAGATCGAACAAGCCCCTTCTGGAAGGAGGTGATGCTTGTTGACTTTGTATGAAAGTTTAATCTCAATGTTTTCCTTTGCCTCATTAATCATCGCAATTTTAGCGTTTACGCAAAAAAAATAGACCCGTATTGAGGTCTACTTAAAGTCAAAGAATTCGGTCCAATTAGAAACTGCAGACTGTGGATGCGGCAACATCCACGGTCAATCGGTTATAATTATATCATAAAGATGAGGATGTAGCAGCCCCTTTGTATTTCCTTATTCATTTAATTTGAAATTTAATTCTCTGGATAATTGATCAAAGTTATACTCTAAATCAAAAAAAGATGGTGTATTATCATCGTTATATAAAATGAGTCTATGTTGATTCTTATCTTCCAAATTATAAACGAATATTACCTCAGAAATATAGTCGTCAAACCATCTATTTTTAACTTTTATTGTAGCTGTTAATGGGATTTTAATGAGATATCCTTTTTTAGGAAGAGGGCTTGCTTGGACTGTAACTCTTTTAATGCTCTTTATAGCTTCCCTAACTTCACGATCAAAAACATTTGAACTATCTGCTTCTCGAATGACAGTGTTTGTTTCGATATTTAATACTTTTACATCCTGTTGTCCGACAGCTTGAGTATAATTAGATGTCATAACCGTAAAAAATAGAACCATTAGTATGAATAGTGTTGGTTTCCGCAAATTAATCACCTCATTACTAGCTTTCCCTTGCTGTTAATATTATTCCTCATGAATGCTTAGGAAAAAATTGAATAGTACACAAAAATTCTGAGGTTAAAAAGTTATATAGTGAAATACCTCCTTTATATTTGATTAATAATAAGCTATTTCTTGCTACAAAAATCGACAAATTTATTGACGTCTATGCTTAACTTTTGTACGATATGTTAGATTGAATGTAAAGGAGCTGGGATTCGTGATGGAGTCCTTTAAAGTAAAAAAGACATTAAATAATAATGTATTAATCGCTTCACATGAATCTTACGGAGAAGTGGTTTTAATTGGTAAAGGTATTAGCTTTGGAAAGAAGTTTGGCGACATTATTCAGGAACAAAGTTATGAAAAAATGTTTGCTCTTACAAATCAAAAAGAGCAAGAGCAATATAAAATGTTATTATCGAATATTGATGAAGAAATGCTTGATGTTGTTCAAGATGCTATTCGATTTATTTTTGAACGTGTAGGAAAGCCGCTTAATGAGCATATCCATATCGCACTCACTGATCACATCACTTTTGCTTTAAAGCGTTTGCAACAGGGGATGGATTTAAAGAACCCTTTTTTGCTGGAAACAAAATCTCTATATCCTTTTGAATATGAACTAGCAGAAGAAGTTATACAATTATTAAATAAGTCATTATCTGTTGAACTTCCTGAAGGTGAGATAGGCTTCATTGCTCTTCATATTCATAGCGCAATCGCTAATAAACCATTATCTGAAGTAAATCAGTATTCGCAATTAATAAGTTTGCTAACAGATGTAATCGAAGATTCGCTAAAGGTCAAAGTAGACCGTGACAGTGTCAATTATCTAAGATTAATTCGTCACCTTCGTTACACGATAGATAGGGTTAACTCAGGTGAAACAGTTTCAGAACCAGAAAAATTATCTTTATTGTTGAAAAAAGAATATCCTCTATGCTACAATACTTCTTGGAAAATGATAAAAGTGATGCAACAGGCGTTACAAAAGCCTGTTTATGAAGCTGAAGCAGTTTATCTAACGATGCACTTATACCGCTTAACAAATAAATAATTGTAACCGAAAAAATTCACGTGTTACTGATTCGATCAGGCATGAGTGAACTGGGTGTTTTTATTTGCTATTTTGGGGAACTATACCTAATAGCAGATCAAAAGCCATGTTCACCATGCCTTTTTTGTATGTAATTCTTCATTGAATGATTATTGTAAACGGTTAATACTAAGAGTGTTCTTGCTTCAACTAACTTTTATTTAAGCAAAATAGTAACAAATAGGAGGTTGAATTTATGTTTAAAAATGCATTTGGCGTCCTGCAAAAAGTTGGACGTGCACTAATGTTACCAGTTGCATTATTACCAGCTGCAGGTTTATTACTTGCAATAGGGAATGCACTGCAAAACCCGACACTTACTGATTTAGCGCCATTTTTAACAGCTGATTGGGTTGTGTTAATAGCTAGTGTTATGGAAAACGCAGGTAATATTGTGTTCTCGAATCTACCAGTATTGTTTGCCGTTGGGGTTGCTATCGGCTTAGCGAACGGCGACGGAGTAGCGGGTATTGCTGCATTAATTGGTTATCTAATTATGAATATTACGATGAGTAGTATTCTTAAAGGAGTAGGAACCCTTCCGGAAGGTGGACAGGAGCTTACTGAATTTTTAGCTAATAACGGAGCTGCTTATGGTAACGTCCTAGGTATTCCAACTCTTCAAACAGGAGTTTTCGGTGGTATTATCGTAGGGATAATTGCTGCTGCAATGTATAATCGATTCTTTACAATTGAATTGCCTTCATATTTAGGCTTCTTTGCAGGTAAACGATTTGTTCCAATCGTAACAGCCGCTTCTACTGTATTGTTAGGGATTGTGATGTACTTTGTATGGCCTCCAATCCAAACAGGTTTAAATGCTTTCTCAACAAACCTTTTAGATGCAAATAGAACGTTAGCAGCATTTATATTCGGTGTGATCGAGCGTTCATTAATTCCATTTGGATTACACCATATTTTCTACTCACCATTTTGGTTTGAGTTTGGTAGTTATGTTAATGCTGCTGGAGAGACAGTTCGTGGAGACCAAACGATTTTCTTTGCACAAATTCGCGATGGTGTACAAAACTTAACAGCAGGAACATTCATGACAGGAAAATTCCCATTCATGATGTTTGGTTTACCAGCTGCTGCTCTTGCGATCTATCATGAGGCAAAGCCAGAGAATAAAAAAGTTGTTGCAGGTTTAATGGGTTCTGCTGCATTAACTTCATTTTTAACCGGTATTACAGAGCCACTTGAATTCTCATTCTTATTCGTTGCACCAGTATTATTTGGTATCCATGCGATATTTGCTGGTTTATCATTTATGATTATGCATATCCTTGATGTAAAAATTGGGATGACGTTCTCTGGTGGGTTAATTGACTTCTTGTTATTCGGGGTATTAAATCCTCAAACAAACTGGTGGTATGTAATTCCGGTAGGTTTAGTATTAGCGGTCATTTATTATTTTGGATTCCGTTTTGCTATTCGAAAATGGAACCTTGCAACACCAGGTCGTGAAGAGGCAGATGTTGAGACTTCTGATGAAGGACAAACAAAAGGCACTGCAGGAGATTTACCGTCACAGGTTTTAGAATCCCTTGGTGGTTCAGGAAATATCAAACATCTTGATGCTTGTATTACTCGATTACGTGTAACTGTTAATGACAGTAAAAATGTTGATAAAGATCGTCTGAAAAAACTAGGAGCATCAGGCGTTCTCGAAGTTGGTAATAATATTCAAGCAATCTTCGGTCCTAAATCTGACAATTTAAAAACTCAAATTCAAGATGTTATGTCTGGAAAACGACCAAAAGCATCCGGAACTCATTCTCAAGAACAAGAAGTTCAAGAGCAAGTTGAAGATGTAGTAGCTGACGGAATCAAAAACGAAATCGTTAATGAAACGTTTGTAGCACCACTAACTGGTGAGATTAAGGAAATTACGGAAGTTCCTGACCAGGTATTTTCTGGGAAAATGATGGGTGATGGTTTTGCGATCTTACCTACAAATGGAACGGTTGTTTCACCTGTAAATGGTAAAATTTTGAATGTGTTTCCAACAAAGCATGCTATTGGTATTCAATCTGACGGAGGAAAAGAAATATTAATTCATTTTGGTATTGATACTGTAAACTTAAAAGGTGAAGGGTTTGAAGCGTTTGTACAAGAAGGTGACATAGTCGAGCAGGGTCAAAAAATACTTGAGGTAAACCTTGACTTTGTAAAAGAAAATGCACCATCTGTAATCACACCGATCGTGTTTACAAACTTAAAAGAAGGTCAATCAATTAAGGTTCAAACACAAGGAAATGTAACAGCAAAAGATGCTGATGTCATTTCAATCGAAGATTAATTTGAAATATAAAGCTGCCACACTTGTTTTTTTACTAGTGTGGCTGATAAAATAAACTCTTGAAAAAATGTTGAAATTTAAAGGAGATTGATGAAAATGGCAGAAAAAACATTTACAGTAACAGCAGATTCAGGAATTCACGCTCGTCCAGCGACAGTTTTAGTACAAGCAGCTAGCAAATATGATTCAGATGTAAATTTAGAATATAACGGAAAAACTGTTAACTTAAAATCAATTATGGGTGTTATGTCTTTAGGTATTCCAAAAGGTTCTCAAATTAAAATTATTGCTGCAGGTTCTGATGCTGAAGATGCAGTTGCAGGTTTAGCAGAAACATTCAAAAATGAAGGGCTAGGCGAATAATGAGTACAAACCTAAAAGGGATTGGAGCTTCAGCAGGTATTGCAATTGCAAAAGCATACCGTTTAGAAGAACCAGAATTAAAGATAGAACAAAAAACTGTTGCAGATAAAGAAGCTGAGCAAATCAGGTTTGAAGATGCAATCAATACTTCAAAATCTGAGCTCGAAAAAATCAAAGAGCATGCTAATCGTGAATTAGGTGCAGATAAAGCAGAAATCTTTGCTGCTCATTTACTTGTTTTAAGTGATCCTGAGTTATTAAGTCCTGTTAAAGATAGAATTGAAACAGAAGGTGTAAATGCAGAATTTGCAATGAAAGAAACAGCAGACATGTTTGTTTCAATGTTTGAATCTATGGACAATGAATATATGAAGGAAAGAGCGGCAGATATCCGCGACGTAACAAAGCGTGTTATCGCGCATTTGTTAGGTGTTCAAATTCCTAACCCGAGCTTAATTTCAGAAGAAGTAGTAATCATTGCTGAAGATTTAACACCTTCAGATACAGCTCAACTAAACCGTCAATTTGTAAAAGGATTTACAACTGACATTGGTGGTCGTACATCTCACTCAGCTATTATGGCTCGTTCAATGGAAATTCCTGCGGTTGTAGGTACTAAGCAAGCGACAGCTTCTATTGAAAATGGCGTGATGGTGATTGTAGATGGTCTTGATGGTGATGTTATTATCAACCCATCTTCAGATGTAATCGCTCAATATGAAGAGAAAAAAGCTAAATTTGAAGCTCAAAAAGCTGAATGGGCAAAGCTTGTAGATGAGCCAACTGTTTCAAAAGATGGCCAACATGTTGAGCTTGCTGCAAACATTGGAACTCCTGATGACGTAAAAGGTGTATTAGAAAACGGTGGAGAAGGAGTAGGACTTTATCGTACTGAATTCTTATACATGGGAAGAGATCAGCTTCCAACAGAAGAAGAGCAATTCGAAGCTTATAAAACAGTTCTTGAAAGAATGGGAGATAAGCCGGTTGTTGTTCGTACATTAGATATCGGTGGAGACAAAGAATTACCATACTTACATCTTCCAAAAGAAATGAACCCATTCTTAGGGTTTAGAGCAATTCGATTATGCTTGGAAGAACAAGATATTTTCCGTACACAGCTACGTGCTTTATTACGTGCTAGCAGCTACGGAAATTTAAAAATAATGTTCCCTATGATCGCAACGCTATCTGAATTCAGAGAAGCAAAAGCCATTCTTTTAGAAGAAAAAGAGAAGCTTGTTGCAAATGGAGTTCAAGTTTCCGATTCCATTGAAATTGGTATTATGGTTGAAATTCCTTCAACAGCCGTTATGGCAAACCAATTTGCAAAAGAAGTAGACTTCTTCAGTATTGGAACAAATGATTTAATTCAATACACGATGGCAGCAGATCGTATGAACGAGCGAGTTTCATACTTATACCAACCATATAGTCCAGCTATTTTACGTCTTGTATCAATGGTAATTGAAGCGGCACATAAAGAAGGAAAATGGGCAGGAATGTGCGGAGAGATGGCAGGCGATCCAATCGCAATTCCATTACTCCTTGGCCTAGGACTTGATGAATTCTCAATGAGTGCTACTTCAATTCTTCCAGCACGTACACAAATTAAAGGATTATCAAAAGATCAAGCTCAAAGCATCAAAGAAACTGTTTTATCTATGGATACGACAGAAGAAGTTGTTGCATTTGTAAAAGAAACATTTCAAATAAAGTAATTTATATAGAAGGACAGGCTGAGAAGCCTGTCCTTTTTGTGTATTTAAACATGAATAGGGGAAACTACCTTTATCATAGTTAAAGGAAGGTGCCTTATGAATGAATTTAAAGTAGGAGAAGAGGTTTATGTGATCTACAGGAATCCGCATGCTGTAAATGTGGCAAATATTGAAAAGGCAGAGATAGTTGAACATCCTAACGACAACCAAGAGCTTGCTCTGTTTCTTCATGATGCATACCATCCGCTTGAAGAAGATGATGCTGTTTTTTCTAGCTTTAAAGAAGCCGAAGAACTTTACAATCAATTATTCAATTATCAACAGTATGACTAATAGGAAATTATTTTTTAGACTAAGTGTGGAACGAAATGCAAAATTTAATGATGTATAACTTTTTTAGTGACTTTTATAAAGGAAGGTACTAACATGATTAAACCGTTTGTTCCACAATTAGTTTATATAGAGCCAAGAGCTTTAGAATTCCCACGTGGTGTTGAATTAAAAGAAAAATTCGAAAAAATGGGGTTGGAAATTAGAGAAACGACCTCTCATAACCAGGTACGAAATATACCCGGAAAAAATCACTTACAACAATATCGAAATGCAAAATCAACACTAGTTGTAGGTGTAAGGAAGACATTAGAATTTGATAGCTCAAAACCATCTGCAGAATATGCAATTCCTTTAGCAACAGGATGTATGGGTCATTGTCACTATTGTTATTTGCAAACAACAATGGGAAGTAAACCATATATACGGACATATGTGAATGTTGATGAAATACTTGAACAAGCTCAACATTATATGGAGCAACGTGCTCCAGAAGTCACTCGCTTTGAAGCGTCGTGTACATCAGATATTGTTGGAATCGATCACCTTACTCACTCACTGAAATCAGCAATCGAATTTTTTGGCCAAACTGATATGGGAAGACTTCGATTTGTGACAAAGTTTCATCATGTTGATCACCTGCTTGATGCAAAACATAATGGAAGAACTCGATTTCGTTTTAGTATAAATGCAGATTATGTCATAAAAAACTTTGAACCGGGAACATCGCCGCTGGATCTGCGAATAGAAGCAGCAGTAAAAGTAGCAAAAGCCGGATATCCTTTAGGGTTTATTGTCGCTCCTATATATATCCATGAAGGGTGGCAAGAAGGATACAAGGTGTTATTTGAAAAGCTTGATGCCTCACTTCCAAAAGAAGTCCGTGATGATATTACTTTTGAGATGATTCAGCATCGGTTTACAAAGCCTGCCAAAAGAGTGATTCAAAAAAACTATCCTAAAACAAAGCTTGAGTTAAATGAAGAGGAAAGAAGATATAAATGGGGCAGATATGGCATTGGGAAGTATATATATCCAAAAGATCAAGAACAAGACCTTAGAGAAACACTTGAAGACTATGTTGCTCATTATTTTCCTACAGCAAAAGTTGAATATTTTACTTAAAAGCTCAACTCTCATCCTATGATGGGAGTTTTTGTTTTAACACACAATATATATAATGGTAAAATAAGTTATAATTAAACATTAGGGGTGGATATTTTGGATCTAAATTTACAAGGTAAAAATGCATTAGTCATTGCTTCAAGCCAAGGTTTAGGAAAAGCCATTGCGGAAAAACTTTATGAACAAGGTGCAAATGTGATGTTGGCTAGCCGTGACCAAGACAAGTTAGCAAAGATAAAGGCTAAGCTTGAAGGTGAAAATGAAAATCAACGTATTTCTTTTCAAACTTGTGATATTAAGAATAAGCTGGAAATTGAAAAATTAGTTTCAAGTACAGTAACAGAACTTGGTTCTATTGATCTTTTGGTTAATAATGCTGGAGGACCTCCTGCAGGTACTTTTGAGCAAATGACAGATGAGGATTGGCAGCATGCGTTTGAATTAAATCTCCTTAGCTATATTCGGATGATAAGAGAGGTTTTACCACATATGAAAAAAAGTGGAGGGAAAATTGTCAATATTGCCTCTTCATCTGTAAAAGAGCCTATTCCAGGGCTTATATTATCTAATACATTTCGAACAGGCATTGTTGGGTTATCTAAAACATTAGCAACTGAACTGGCTCCTTACAATATCTTAATAAATACTGTGGCGCCAGGTCGAATTGCAACAGACCGTGTAGCGTTTTTAGATGAAACTGCAGCAAAAAAGCAAGGAATCTCAAAGGAAGAAATGGAAGATAAAATGAGAAAAACGATTCCGTTGGAACGATACGGTTCCCCAGAGGAATTTGCAAATTATGTTGCGTTTCTTTTGTCTGAACATAACAGTTATATGACTGGTCAAACCTTCTTGGTTGATGGGGGAATGGTCAAGTCAATCTAATTTCTGGCCGGGATTTCTAGATAACAAAGTTAAGGTCTATTTACTGTTACAATCACACTTAAAAGTTCCTTAGGAGGAGTTACAATGAAACAAAAGGTTGGATTTATCGGACTGGGTGTTATGGGTCAAAGCATGGCTAAACATATATTACTAGCAGGCTATCCTTTAAGTGTTTATACTAGAACTAAGCAAAAAGCAGAAGAACTTGTCAATTTGGGTGCTGTTTGGATTGATTCCATAAGTGAACTTTCAAAGGAATGTGAAATCATTATTACGATGATTGGCTATCCAAAGGATGTAGAAGAAGTATACTTAGGAGAGGAAGGAATTCTTTCTTCCGCAAAGCCTGGTACATATGTAATTGATATGACAACCTCACAACCCTCATTAGCAAAAAGAATTTATGAACAGGCTAATAGTAAAGAAATTCATTCGCTTGATGCACCTGTATCTGGAGGAGACATTGGTGCAAGAGAAGCACGTTTGGCCATTATGGTTGGTGGTGAAAAGCACGCTTTTGATACCTGCCTTCCTCTCTTAGAAAAGATGGGCCAAAACATCGTCTATCAAGGAGAAGCCGGGTCTGGACAACATACAAAAATGTGTAATCAAATTGCAATTGCATCGGGAATGATCGGCGTTAGTGAAGCTATTTCTTATGCAAAGAAATCTGGGCTTGAACCTGCCAATGTGTTAAAAAGTATTACTACTGGTGCAGCTGGAAGTTGGTCATTAAGCAATCTGGCTCCACGTATGTTAGCGGAGGATTTTGAGCCTGGATTTTTTATCAAGCACTTTATAAAAGATATGGGCATCGCGATTGACGAATCAAACGCAATGGATCTCTATACTCCTGGCTTGGAACTAGCTTATAAACTATATGAGCAACTTGCTGAAGCTGGATATAAAGATAAAGGTACTCAAGCATTAGTGAAATTATGGGATGAAAAATGATGAAAAAAGACAAATATGCTCTTTATTTGTAACTTTTTCTTAAATAATATCGTCTAAATAATGAGGTTGTCCAAACAAAGGACAGCCTTTTCTATGTCTTTCACATGAATGTCATAAAGCAACCTATCTCTTCAGTTATATTAATGGTAAAATAAAGGGTAGCCTAAAAATAATAAATTATTTATTTATATAGAAAACCAGTAGATAGGAGGGAGTTCTTTGACAGAACAAAACACAAGTAAATCAGAGCAGCGAAAGCTAAGGAAATCAAGGTATATTAGGACCAATGTGTTCTTTTTTGTTGTTTTCCTATTATTTGTTGCGCTAATTGTACGATTAGGAGTTGTTCAAATCGTTCAAGGGGAAGAATTTACGAAGGAAGTTTCAAGAACAGAGTCTGATTATGCAAGTCTTCCTGCCCCAAGGGGAAAAATGTATGACAGATACAACCGAGTTGTCGTTGATAACAAAAGGGTACCAGCTATTACCTATACAGTTGATAAAACAACAAAAGCGGAAGACAAAATCAATACGGCAATTAAGCTTGCAGAGTATATTAGTTATGAACCCGAATACTTAGAAGAAGAGCTTAAAGAGCGTGATATCCGTGATTTTTGGTTAGCCTCAAATCCAACGGAAGCAAAAGAATTATTAACTGAGAGCGAATTGGAGTTAGATCCGTCTGAAACGTATAAATTGCAAGTAGAGCGTGTACCAGAAGCTGAAATTAATAAAATACAAAACAGCCTGGAAGATAAGGAGCTCGCTTATATTTATACACGTTTTTCTTCAGGTTACCAATATGAACCACAAGTTGTAAAATCGTTGAATTTAACAGAAGAAGAAGTTGCGGTTGTTGCTGAACATTTAGAACAGCTTCCAGGGGTAGATGTGATTACAGACTGGGCACGTGAATATCCATACGATTCATTACAAACAATCTTCGGTGGAGTAACTTCTGCCGAACAAGGTATTCTACAATCACGTGAGGATTACTATAGTGCAAGAGGATATGCAAAAAATGAACGAGTAGGAAGAAGTTATCTTGAATATCAATATGAGGATTACTTAAATCCTAGAAAAGCAAAAATCGAATATATATCAGACAATAGCGGAAACATTGTTTCAGAGCAAGTTGTTGATAAAGGTCAACGTGGATACGATTTGAAACTGTCATTTGATATGGAATTGCAGATGGAAGTTGAAAAAATCATTGAAGACGAGCTTCGCAAGGCCAGTGGAAGTCACTTCCTGATGGACCGGGCATTTGTTGTTATGATGGATCCTTATCAAGGTGATGTTTTAGCCATGTCCGGTAAGATGCTTAATCCTGAGAATCGTGGCGGAGAAATGCTTGACTTTGCTTATGGGGCCTTCGCAACTCAATATGAAGCTGGGTCTACTGTAAAGGGTGCCACTGTGCTTTCTGGATATCAAGATGGAATGCCTATCGGTCAAGGGTATGTTGATAAAACAATGTATTTTAAAGGGACTCCTTCTAAAAGTTCGTATAGTACCCTAGGTTATATGACTGACTTAACTGCTTTGCAACGGTCATCAAATGTTTATATGTTCCGTGTGGCCTTAAGAATTGCAGGTGTGGAATATGTTCCACATGGTCCATTAAATATATCAATGGAAGACTTCCAAAAGCTTCGTAATTATTTTGCCCAATTTGGCCTAGGAGTTCCAACTGGTATTGATTTGCCTCAGGAATCAGCTGGTTTAATAAGTACACCTGATAGGGCTGGTAAGATTTTAGACATAGCAATTGGCCAGTTTGATACGTATACACCGCTTCAATTAGCGCAATATGTTTCTGTTATTGCAAATGGGGGTTCACGTGTTAAACCGCGAATCGTCACAAGTATCCATTCTCCAGTTGAAGAATCAACACTAGGGCCAATAGCAGTAGATAAGTCACCTTCTGTGTTAAATCGCATAAACAATACTCCAGAAGAGATTGAACGAGTTCAACAAGGATTTAAAATGGTTGTTCAATCAGCACGTGGTACTGCCTCAGCTTATATTGATTATGATGTTGCAGGCAAAACAGGGACATCACAAACAAACTACTATGGTCCAAAACGTGAATATTGGGGAAAACAAACCAACAATCTCAACTTTGTAGGTTATTATCCAGCAGATAAACCAGAAGTAGCATTCAGTGTTGTTGTACCATGGGCAAGCAATGACGGTGATGCTGTAAACAAACATATTGCTAACAGAATTGTTAAGGCTTATATCGACCTACAAGAAAAATATGTTACAACAACTGAAATTGATCCTGAAAAATTAAGAAAAGAAGAGGAATAATTCCTCTTCTTTTTTCTATTCATGGCAATTTATTTATCACATATTTAACTCCAGCTATCGCAGAATAAAGATAAACGTGTAAAAGGAGTGAAGTAAATTGGCAAAACGAACAAAAAAGAATGACCCGCAGCAGAAAAATAAAAAGGGCTTTGATTCCAGTGTCATTGATTCGGAATTTAGCCATGAATTTGGAAGTGCAGCAGCAAATAAAGTTCATAAAGATAAGGCGAAAAAAGAAAAAGCATCTAAAAATAATGGAGAATATAAAGGGTAAAAGACTTGGCTATAGACCAAGTCTTTTTATTGAGGGCTATGCTTAACATAATAAAAAGAATAGAATAATGAAATTTGATAGATTGACAAACTTCCAGAACCATGTAAACTTATTTTAAAGAAATATGCGGATTAAAAAGGATTTCTTACTATATGGATCGAATAGGTAAAGTTAAAAACAAGCAATATGTTCGTTATATAAAACTAATGGACTAGTATAGAGGTCATGGAAAGGGTTGAGAGCTAATGGAAAAAGGCTTAATAAATCAAGAGGAAGTGAGTCAGTCTTTAGAATTATATGCTGTTGTCTCTTCAAATGGCCGCTTCCAATATATTTCGTCCAATTCATTAGAATTACTTGGCTACTTAAGTTCCGAATTGATCGGGAAATACATGAAGGAGTTTATTCATATTGAAGATCTTTTCTTAGTAGAAAGCTACTTTTATAACGAGCATCATCTTCATCCTTGTTCATTTCGTTTTTTTACTAAGTCAGGGAGATATGTGTGGTTTGAGGCGACCCTGGATTTTATCCGGAGCAAGGTTGAGCATGTTGAGCAAGAGATTATTCTCAAAATGAAATTACTAACTAAAAAAGCTGCTAACAAGGATCAAACAGAACAGAATGTCATAAATCAACAAACTGATACAGCAATTACAAATCAAAATCGAATATTATTAGAGGATTTGCCAACTCCCGTCTTTATATCAAAAAAAGGAAAACTTTGTTTTGTCAATCAAGAGTTTCAGGATTTATTAGGAGCGGTTTCTAAGGAACAACTAATTGGGAAACATACGTTTGATTTTACAGATAAAGGATATCATGATGTGGTAAAGAACAGGGAATTTCGTTTATATAATGGAGAGAAAATCGGTATAATTGAAGAAATCTGGTACACATTAGATGGTCGTGAAATAAGTCTGGAGATTATGGCTTCGCTAACGAGATATAAAGGGGAACCAGCTGAGCTTGTGGTTATGAATGATATCTCCTCGAGAAGGAATTTTCAAAAAATACTTCAAAAGAGCAGGGAAAGGTATCAAAGACTGATTGACAATTCAATTGATACAATAGCCGTTATCCATAAGGATAAATGGGTGTTTATGAATAAATCTGGTGTGAATCTTTTTCAGGCAGAAGATTATCCTGACATGTTGGGTCGCAATATTTATGAATTTTTACATCAAGATGATCATCAAACAATGAGAAATTCATTGAAGTGTATTTTAGATGGAGCGTCTGATGTACAGGTTACAAAGCAATCCTGGGTAATTTCCGATGGTAAGATCATCTATACTGAAATGGTATGTATTCCAACCACATATTACGGAGATAAGGCAGTTCAGGTGATTTTGCGAGACATATCATACCGTAAAAAAACTGAAGAGTTAATGCTTAGATCCGAAAAATTATCTATTGCTGGACAATTAGCAGCCGGCATTGCGCATGAAATTCGTAATCCACTAACAGCTATTAAAGGATTTCTACAGATCATGCAACCAGATATATCTAATCATAGTCAATATTTTCATATCATTTTCTCGGAACTCAATAGAATAGAAATGATATTAAGTGAGCTCCTCATGTTAGCAAAGCCACAAGAAACGAAGTTTAGGAAAACGAATTTGGTTACACTACTCAATGATGTTGCAATTCTTTTAGAAACTCAAGGGAATATGAACAATGTCACCTTTATTCAGGAGCATATCTCTTCTGATTTACTTATTAATTGTGATCAAAATCAATTAAAACAAGTGTTTATAAATTTATTCAAAAATGCGATAGATGCAATGCCTAAAGGTGGAAAAGTAACAGTAAAGACTGAACTACTCAATCAATCTGTAAAAATTACTGTAATTGATGAAGGTGAAGGTATTCCTCCTGAATTTATGAGGAGAATAGGTGAACCATTTTTAACAACGAAGGAAAATGGAAATGGTCTTGGATTAATGATTACATATAAAATAATTGAGAACCATAGCGGACATATGTATATTGAAAGTGAAGTAGGAAAAGGAAGTATATTTACAATCATATTGCCATGTGAGTAAATATTTCGTTATGCTGAAACAACGGCATGTGCCGCTGTTTCAGAAGGTTAACGGTATAAAAATTTTCTATATATTTATTTCAGATTCATGATGTAGTTTTCCATCCGGTCCATCGCTTCTGTTAATTGCTCCATAGAATAAGCATAAGATAATCGTACATAACCTTCTCCATATTCCGAAAAAGCACTTCCAGGCACTAAAGCAACTCCGGCTGTTTTAACTAGTGACAATGCAAATTCGAAAGACGTTTGCTTAAATTGGCTAATACTAGGAAACAAATAAAAGGCTCCATTTGGTTTTACTACATCAAATCCCATCTGTATTAATCGACTATACACATAATCTAAACGATCTTTGTAGGAATATTTCATATCATTTGCATCATCTATCCCTATCGTTAAAGCTTCTAAGGCTGCTTTTTGAGACACAGATGTCGCACAGGAAACATTGTATTGATGGACCTTTAATAAATGTTTTGCGATATCCTCTGGTGCAAATAGGAAGCCAACTCTCCAGCCTGTCATACTGTGTGATTTTGATAGACCATTGATAACAATGGTTTGATCTCTTAAATGGGTCGCAATAGAGTGATGTGTTCCTTCATAAACTAACTCACTGTATATTTCATCAGATAAAACAAATATGTCTTTTCCTTTTATAAGCTCTGCTATGTCTCTTAATTCATCATTAGATAGTGTCACTCCCGTTGGATTGGACGGATAAGGAAGAACAATACATCTAGTTTTTTCTGTAATGTAAGGAGTTAAAAGTTCAGCAGTTAGTTTAAAGTCAGTTTTTGTTGTATCAACATAGATAGGAGTACCACCTGCAAGTTTTATCAGTGGCTCATATCCGGGATACACAGGACTTGGCAAAATAACCTCGCTCCCAGTCTCAAGAATTGTACGGAACGTGCAATCTATTGCTTGACTTGCGCCAACCGTTGTAATGATTTCATTAACTGGTGAATAGGATAAGCCATATTTTTTGTTTACAAATTGACTTGCAGCTTCTCGTAATTCGATAAATCCTGCATTGTGTGTATAAGTAGTAAAATTATCCTCAATTGCTTTTATTCCAGCTTTTTTCACATGCTCGGGTGTTGGAAAATCAGGTTGTCCTATTGTAAGAGATATGACATCATCATAATCTGCTACAAGGTTAAAGAATTTTCTAATACCGGAAAGTTCTATCTCTTTTACTTTAGAATTAACTAAATGTTCCATTTTAAATCCTCCTATAGATCGTAACCAATAATGCTCGTATAAAATAAATATCTAGGAGTAATTTTATCATTTTTAGATGACATGTCATCTTTTTCTATAATTTTTTTAAATTAAATTTTTAAAAAGATTTGATAATTTCATTATTATGTTGATGTTTAGCGATTGGAATGAAAGGGTATATATGTTATGACCAATAGAGGGAGTTGTTAAAAAACGTTTTCAACAACTTTGAGCAATAAGATAGTGTTTGAGCTTTTGGTTGAAATTACCCCCACAGAGTTGATCAACCTAGCGAATACTATATTAACATTTTACTATTGAGGTGATAATGATGAATGAAGAAAAAACATTATTAACCATAGAGGAACAAGCGTTGATTGAAAGACTTGAGAATGAAATGCTATTTGCCCTAACAAGTGCACATATTAAATTTTATAAAAATGAAATTCAAACAATTATTTTACAAGCGAAGAGAAGACAGGCTTTATTATCTAAATATGCTTACGAACTTTAAATGGTAAAGGTTCTCATGGCTACGGTATACAGTAGATGAGAACCTTTTTGTACGATCTAAAATTTAAAATTTTATTGATTTTGTGGTCGAGTTTTTTCTGCTTTTTTATTAATTGATGTAATATCTTTCGAAATCTCAGGATCAGTAATAGGTTTTGCTGTTTGAAGTCCAGATTTGGTTTTAATATTACGTTTAGTCACGTAAATGGTCCCCCCTGTAAATTTAACTTTCTACATTACTTTGTACAAATAGCATTCATTTTATTTTTGCAATTTTTCACTATTGAAGAGGGATGAGCCAACAATCGTGAGGTACAGTAGATTAGTTAGCAACTAAACGAGCGAATTTGATCTAAGTCTATACCAAAGTAAACCCAGCGAAATTGATTTCTTCTCCAACGATAACCAGCAACTGAATTACGACCTACAAATGTCGGATAGAACCAAAAGGCACGACCATTATTTAAGCGAATGTACGTAAAGCGATATAAACATCTGCGAATTCCACCTGGATCTACTGCGAACGTTCCTACCTGACCTTGAGATTGTTGGGGAGGAATCTGACTTGGTGGTGGTCCTTGAGGTGGACCGGCCTGACCAGGGCCCCCTTGAAAACCAGGTGGTCCAAATGGCGGTTGTTGATCGAAACCACCGCTTGGAGGACCAAATGGTGGAAATCCAGGGACTGAAAATTGACGGTAATCATATGGATACATGTAAAAGCTCCTCTCATAAGACCTTCACGTTTACAATATGCGTATGCTCAAAATAGGTGAATGTCCACATTCAAAATGAAAGACTTCTTATGAAGAGAGATTAAACTAATTGGTTAGTCAGGTAGTTATTAATGTTAGCAATCAGAGCTATAACATTTTTCAACAATTGACCCCTCATATTTCATGAAACAACTATAATCTTTTGTTTTGCATCGTTTTTTTACTTCAGCAGCGAGTATACTTACATCCTCCATTGATTCAAGTAACTCTTGTTCGTTTGTTATCACTGCAATTGAGAGAGAGACCAATGGTATCTTACATTCTTGACCATTGCGGTCTTTTGTAAAGACATACTTATTTTTCCAATCTTCTTCATGATAAAACTGGACAATCCTCATGTCGAATTCTGTAACAATACTCTTGCAAATTTCTTCATAATCGTGATGTGGAAGGATGACAACAAAGTCATCACCACCTATGTGTCCAATGAAAGAAAGGGATTCATCATGAA
Source organism: Metabacillus schmidteae (assembly GCF_903166545.1). Classification (NCBI taxonomy): domain Bacteria; kingdom Bacillati; phylum Bacillota; class Bacilli; order Caryophanales; family Bacillaceae; genus Metabacillus; species Metabacillus schmidteae. The sequence continues at coordinate 2,168,096 of NZ_CAESCH010000001.1, forward strand.
GTAGTACATTTTTATTCAATAAATTTGATACTTCCTTTATCAATAAATCACCTTTTTTAAAACCATAGGTATCATTGTATTCTTTAAAGTGATCTAAATCGATATATAGAAAAGAGAAGGAAGTTATATTATTTTGAAATACTTCCGACATCTTTTCTTCAATAAATTTATTGCCAGGCAAACCTGACAAAGGGTTTGTATACATAGCTTGATTGACCTGCACTTCTGCGAGTTTAATGAGGAGGTTTTTAATACTGACAATACCCCAAAATCGATTTTCTTTTATAACAACAACATAATCATATAAGTGTTTTTGTAATCGATTCATTGCCTTTGAGCTTACACTAGTTATTGATTCGGTATGATCTACAACAAGTAGAGATCGATCCATAATCAATTTAATTGGCCTTCCCATAAAAAGATCAAATCCATATTTTGTGGAGATTTTTTGGTAAAATTGTGTTTTCATGACAAGACCAACTGGTTGATCGTCATTTGTAATTACGATCCCCTCCAAGTTTGGTGTATGTTCAAAGATCGAATTAACTTCAGAACTTAGGGTATCTGAAGAAACTATAGGGACTTTTTCACTAATATCTCCAATGGTTACCATTTTCCACGACTCCTAAATAAAAAACGCTAATAGATATAATTCCATTTTACTATATACAAGTCTTATTTTTGTTAAATTTATGTAAAAGTTTATATTGAAAGTAGGGTTCAGGTATTTAGAACTATTTAGCTGAGTGTTTTTAAAGTGTGTTTATGTGAAGTGGAGGACAGAGAGGTTTCAAATATTTGAATCATTAATAGGGCAGCTCTATTTATAGAGCTGCCCTATTATATTTAAATCTAACGAATAAGTGTCTCGACAGTTTTTGTTTGCAAATTCACCATATACCAAGCTTCACTATTTTCACGACTACCTTCAAGAGAATAGACATGTACAATGTAATTTCCATCTTCTACATGATCATATTGTACAATTGTGTTTTTATCTCTTTTTACTCCCAGCTTTTCTTTCACTAATTCCTCTGCCTGAGTAGGGTGAAGTGGATCACGATCATTGTCATAATTTATTTCCTCTCTTGCTTCTACAAGTATATCATCATTAGTTGTTACGTGATCATTGCCTGTTTGGAGTAACCCCTCTTCTTGATGATTACTTGTTGCTTCATCCCCGTTCACATTATTGCATGCTGTCATCAATAATAGTGTTAATAAGAATACGACATATCTCTTCATTTTTCACCTCTAGCGTGTAATTTGTACAGTATTACTATTTTGTGAAAAGGTGTGAATTCTATACGAAATAAAAAATAAAAAACAGACAAATGTCTGTCTTAATGAAGAGTATGGAAAACAAAATTTAATAAGAATAGCAAAGCGATGATATAGAGAGACGGCTTTACCTCATCTTTTCTTTTTAAGATGACTTTTAAAATAGGGTACATGATAAAACCAAATGCCATACCATCCACAATACTGTAGGTAAATGGAATTAGTGCAATGATCAGAAACGCAGGAAAACTTTCACTAAAATCATTTAAATCAATATGTTGTATATTTTGGATCATTAAGCTCCCAATTAAGATGAGAATTGGTGCAATTGCATTGTCAGGAATTATTTTTATAATAGGTAAAAGCACTAATGAACTTAAAAAAAGTAAACCTGTTGTGATGGAAGTTAAGCCTGTTCTTCCGCCAGCAGTTATCCCGGCGGCTGTTTCAACTGTACTAACAGTTGGACTAGAACCGAAAATACCAGATGTAATAGTAGATAAAGCATTAGCTTGAAAGGAACGATTATAGCGATCAGGACGATTTATCATATGAACCTGACCAAATACTAAACCTATGTTTTCAAAGACAATAACCATAGTTAGAGAAAAAGTCGCTGTCCAAAATGCAAAATCCAGGATACGGCTAAAAGACATGGCAAATAAGACGTCTTTATAGACACTAAAAGCTTCAAGTGGTTGTGTAGAAAAATCAAATTCCAGTAAGCCAAAACATGCAGCAAAAACTGTACCGGCAAAAATACTGATTAGGAAACTACCAGGCACTTGTCTAGTAAATAAGCCAACAGTAATTATTAATGTCAAGAGTGTCACTATTACTGAGGGTTGACTAAAATCACCTAATGCCACAAAGGTATCTGAATTAAGAACTACAATTCCGCCTTTTTGCAATCCGATAAATGTTAAAAAGAAACCAATACCTACAGTTATCGCTTCTTTTAATGAAAGAGGAATAGATTCTGAAATAATGACAGACAGCTTCGTGAAGGCGATTAAAGTAAACAAGATGCCGGAAATAAATACAACGGCTAAACCTTCTTGCCACGTTAGCCCGATTCCCTTAACAATCGTGTAAGTAAAAAGAGCATTGACACCCATACCAGGTACAAGAATAATTGGAGTGTTTCCGAAAAAACCCATAATAAGGCAGCCGGCTATTGAAGTTAAAACAGTTGCGATAATGCCAGCCTCAAGTGGTATTCCTGCATCTGATAATATAGATGCATTTACAACAACTATGTAGACAATTGTAAAAAAGGAGACTGTACCAGCGAGTAATTCCCTTTTTATAGATGTTTTGTTTTCATTTAATCGAAAGAATTTATCCAATGTTTACCTTCCTTAAGTTGTAACCCTCAACCCAACCCATAAACCGTACATAACGATTTACAAATGGATTATATCAGGAGTGTCACAACTTTGCATTATTTTTTATTATGATGGCATAAAAGTAGTTGAAACATGTAATATGCTTATGGATTGGGTTTGTTATTGACCTTGAAAACAAAGGATGTTTCTCTGTGAAAAATGAAAAAGATCAAACTTTATTTGTTAATATGCCTTAGACAACTATCAACACACATATATATGTATAGAGCTTAGAGTGAAAGGGTGTGATGTCTCTGGCACGTAAGATATGGGGAGTAGATTCAGTTGGTACTGTAGACCAAGATTTCTATAATACAGTAAGAAAGCAATTAGGAGTACCGAAATATTGGGGAAGAAATTTAACTGAAATTCCTAATGTAACAAGTGGTTTAACAAAAATGGAAATAAACTTTCTTAGGAATAAAGGGATTAAGATTTTACCGATATATACTATCATCAATAAAGAAATAGGGTATGAACAAGCGCAAATTGCTGGTAGAAATGCAGTATATCATGCAAGGAGATTAGGTTTTCCACAAGAAACTGTCATATTTGCAAATATTGAGAATCTAGATAATGTTAATGCATTATGGATTAGAGGGTGGGTGGAAACGTTATTAACAACAGGCTATAGAGCGGGATTTCATCATCTTTCACAAAATGGTGATTTTACGCAGGCATTTTGTCAGGTAGTAAAAGAAAATCATGATATTTCATTACAAGCAATACTTTGGAGTGCTGAAACTGAAACAGGAATTTCATCTGAAAGAAAGGCACCGAGATTTAATCCTGTTACTCCTAATTGTAAGGCCAATGTCTGGTTATGGAAATATGGTCGGGATTTTAATAACGATCTAATTAATACTAATTTGGCTGATGAAAGAGTATTGAAGTTTCTATATTGATGATAAAGCTTGGAATTAAAACCCAAGCTTTACTTAGTATACATATTTATAAGGAATATAAATATATCTCACCTTCGTTCCATTATCAATATCCAAGAAAAGAATGCTTTAATTTCTCAAAATTATGCCGATATATAAGATACAAATGTATTTTCATGGAAGGAAGTATAGATATGGAACAACAAAAAGGTATTTTACTTGAAAGTGGCACAAATGAACTGGAAATAGTTGAATTTAGTATAGGGGAAAGCAAGTTTGGTATAAACGTAATCAAAGTTAAGGAGATTATTCAGCCTGTACAAGTTACGAAAATTCCTCATGCACATCCAAATGTGGAAGGGATAATTGAGATTAGAGGAGAAATTCTTCCAGTAGTAAATGTAGCTAAAGCTCTAGGCTATGCACAAAGTGATAGGCCATTGGAAGAAAAGTTTATTGTTACAGAATTTAATCAAACAAAAGTAGTTTTTCATGTTCATTCCGTTACCCAAATTCATCGTATATCTTGGGAAAACATTGAGAAACCTTCTGGAATGTACCAAGGACTTGAAGGCCATATTACCGGTGTCGTGAAAATGAACAATCAAATGATATTACTTTTAGATTTTGAAAAAATCGTTGTTGACATAAATCCGGAATCAGGTATTAACATTGAAAATGTAAAAAAATTAGGACAAAGGGAGAGATCTGAAAAGAAGCTTGTTGTTGCTGAAGATTCACCACTCCTAAGAAAATTACTTCAGGAAACATTAAACGAAGCAGGTTTTCAACACATTGAGTTTTTTGAAAATGGTAAGGATGCCTTATTATATTTATCTTCAATTGTAGAATCAGGAAAAGCTGTAGAAGATGAAGTCCAGTTATTAATTACTGATATTGAAATGCCACAAATGGATGGACATCATCTTACAAAACAAATTAAAGAAAATCAGTTGTTAAATATCCTACCTGTTGTAATCTTTTCGTCACTAATTACAAATGATCTCCGACACAAAGGACAAATGGTTGGAGCAATTGCCCAAATTAGCAAACCTGAAATATATCAACTTGTCGAGGAAATTGACAGACATATATTATAAACTATTGGCTATCATGTAACCATTGGACATGATAGCCTTTATTATACATATTGAAGAAATTGAGTGAAGATCGGGTTGTGGAGAAAAGCCACTCTTACATAAGGGGAGGTATATGAGTGGCTGCTTTTACCTGTAGCTTTCACCTAATCTTTTAAACACAGGCTTTTCATATGTACGTGTTTTTCTCGAATGAAATGTTTGAGCAGGCTTTTTTTCTTCTTTCATATCAACATAACTTTGTAGAAGAATTTTTGCTTTTGATAATGACATATGTGCTTTGGGATTTCGATAGGTTTGATTTAATGAACCTAAATGTGGAAGTTTATCGAAGTCATCTTTTGTAGGAGGCATATGAAAGTAATACTCTCCAGCTGAAACTAGGACATCAGATTGTTGTTTACTGAATTTAGGATTGTTCGAAAAATGAAGTCCTTTTTTTACTGCTTTCCCTTCGTGGACAAGTTTCAATAATGCTTTTTTCTTTAAAGCATATAGAAATTTAGGATTTGGTGCAGTTTTTGCATGTCTATTGACAACATAAATAGCACGTGCGAGGTTTTCTGTAGATTGTTGGTTACTTGGATCGAGTCGATTATGATCGTTCATTGGTTCTCTCCTTTTCTTTTTACACATTCAGTTTATATCTTTCTACATTAAATTATACTTAGTGAATAGTAAATTGCAACAAGTTCTGTATTTATTTTGAAAAATCAATACAGAAATTCAGAACTAGAGAAACAACATAAAATCCTCCAAAATGCATGATAAACCAGTGATTTGTACAAATTCTCTAAAAATGTTTGTTATGATATAAAAAATTGAAAGTATGTAAAGAGAAAAATAAAACAAATGTATCTGCTAAACTTAAAATCAGTCTGCAGATACATTTGTTTACATTGAGGGGATATTACTTGCTTTTTGCTTATTTTGTTTGCGATGAAGTAGTTTTTGCTTTCGTTCAAATGCTTCACTTAGCTTTGGTAGAGTATAAGCATAGAAAAGTGATACGAGCAATATAACAAATGCAATACCGTAATATAAGTAATCAATTTCTTGAATAAACTTTGGGAATAGTAAGGCAATTAAACCCAATGTTATTGATTGAGCGAACATCATTAAAGGATCAATCCAACCACTCACTCGCCCCATTAGTCTTGGATGAACAATCTTTGGCATCCATCCACCAATTGCAATATTAATTGGTCCAAGGCATGTCCCAATTATAAATACGATCACAAGAAAGATAGATACTGTATCGGTAAATCCTAAAAAGAATACGAGAAGGCTAGTTAAGAAAATCGGAAAAATCATTAATTGATGTGGCTTGAATTTTGAAGCAATTAATGTTCCTAACCCACTGCCGATTAATAAACCAAATCCTAAGGAAATAGCAAATAAAGAAGCATACCATTCATAGTTTGCTGGTGACAAATCATATTTCATAGTAAACATTGGCAATATGGCAAATGCCCCATTGAAAAATCCGAAGATGAAAAATCCGAAAATTAGAACGGATAGTAATCGATTCTTAACAATGTAAAGGATACCATCCTTGAAGTCACCAAGAGATGTTTTTATACTAACATCTTTCCATTCGACTTTCCCATTTGGAAGTCTTGCAGAAGTAGGGATTTGGCATGATCGTATTAACAGAGCAGATAAAATAAAGCTAATAAAATCCACTATAACCGCACCATGTATCCCAACTGTTTTATAAATGGCAGCACCTATACCGACACCAAATACCATAAAAATACTAAAAAGCATTTGATTTAAACCAGCTGCTTGGGCATACTGTTCTTTATTTAAGATTCCTTGCACAAGACTATTTTCTGCAGGGAAAAAGAACTTTGTCACAGCACTTCTTAAAAATAAAACGAGAAATATAAGTGGAACTGAATTAGTGAATAGAGCACCAAAAAGAAGGACTGTTAAGGCTGCTCGAATCCAATCGCAATTTTCGGCCACTTTTTTTCGATCAAAGCGATCTGCAACAACTCCAACGATAAAGAACACAAGTATGGTCGGCAGTGAATACATTAACTCAGCTATTGTTGCGTAGGAAGGCTGATGACTAAAATGATCTAATAAATAAAAGGCAAATGCCATGTTACCGATTGTAGTTCCCATTTGCGAGAATAGGGCTGCAAAAAACAATTTCACGAAATTTCGGTTACGAAAGATTTCCATTTGTTCGCTCCTTATATGACATTGTTACATTTGTCATTATAAGGTAATATTACTCGTTAAGATACATTATTAATAAAATCTTAATAAAAACTTAAGGTCTAATTGATACTTTAGTTCCATTTGGAACAATCGCTGCTAACTCTAAAACATCTTCGTTGTACATCCTTATGCATCCTAGTGATACCGCCTTTCCGATAGATGAAGGATCATTTGTCCCATGTATACCGTAGTGAATTTTGGATAATGAAAGCCACATGACTCCAAAGGGCCCTCCTGGGTTTGGCTCTCGATTGACAATCACAAATTCTCCTGTAGGGGTGGCAGTAACTATCTTTCCAACTGCGATAGGGTACTCTTCGATTACCTGACCGTTTCTTTTTAGAGTCAACCTTTTCATATTAATAGAAATATCAATTGTATAGGGAATACTGCTTGGATCAGGTATGCCGGGAATCGTAAGCTTCTGACCTATATAAAGTAGGTTTGGATTGGTGATTCTATTAATAGAAATGAGCTGCTGTATAGATGTACGATAATTAGCAGCAATTAACGCCAGCGACTCTCCCCTTTGAACTGTATGAATCATCAACAACACTCCATTTTGATAATAATTTAGCCATGAAATCTTAATATACCTTATGATGGATATGTTATAATGTACATTAATTTATGAATAATTAAATTTTTATTCCGGTAGAGACGTTTCTGCTTCTTTGCTAAAGGATGCAGACAGGAATTTACAGCTGAATTTGAAAATATATTATAAGGGGGTTGAAAATTGGATAAAGAAAAATATGCAATTATTGATATCGGCTCAAACACAATGCGTTTAGTTATTTATTTAAAGGAAAAAAGCGGCAGGTTAAAAGAAATAGAAAATGTAAAGGTTGTAGCACGTTTGCGAAATTTTCTTTCAGATGAAGGGGATTTAATGAAGGAAGGTATTCGTGTACTTGTTGAAACTCTACATAGTTTTAGGGAAGTCACAAATCATCATAGATTAGATGAAGTAAAGTGTGTTGCAACAGCCACCATTAGGCAAGCAAAGAATAAACAAGAAATCCTTGATTGTGTGAAAAAAAACACAGATTTCACAATTCGAATTTTATCTGAGTATGAAGAAGCTTATTTTGGTTATTTAGCAGTTGTCAATACAACTCCCTATAATAATGGAATCACCATTGACATCGGTGGAGGAAGTACAGAAGTAACATATTTTCATGAAAGAAAGCTTATTCATTTTCATAGTTTTCCATTTGGAGCTTTGTCATTAAAAAAACAATTTATAGTGGGAGATATTCCTACTGAAATGGAAATGATAACGCTTCGTGAATTTATCTATGAGCAATTTAGCCAGTTAGATTGGATTAATGGTAAAGAACTTCCGATTATTGGAATTGGCGGAAGTGCACGTAACATGGTCCAAATACATCAGGAATATGCTTCATATCCAATTGCTGGTGTTCATCAATATTTAATGAGCAGAGAAGACGTTTTTGAAATGAATCAATATCTTCAGTCCCTTTCATTTTCCGAATTGCAAAAAGTAGAAGGACTCTCAAAAGATCGAGCAGATATTATTATCCCTGCTGTAGAAGTTTTTCGCCAATTAGTAAGTATTGTAGGTGCTAGTCATTTTGCCTTAAGTAGAAAAGGGTTACGTGATGGAGTTTTCTTTGAGGAATTAACAAAGGAATTTGGGATTTCTGTATTTCCAAATGTTGTTGAAGAAAGCTTTTATGAGCTGGCAACAGATTATAATATCAATTTAAATCATGTGTTCCATGTTACAAATGGTGCTGTAATAATAACAGAATTATTAAATAAAGCGGGGATTATTTCAACTACAAAAGAGGATGAATTATTTCTTAAACGGGGAGCGTTTGTTTATAATTTAGGATCATATATAGATTCTGAATCAAGCAGTCAACACACATTTTATTTATTAGCAAATCGAACAATTGATGGATTGTTTCATAAAGATCGTATGATTGTTGCCCTAATTGCTTCTTATACAAGTAAATCAGGTTTTAAACGATATGTTGCACCATACAGCCAATGGTTTACAAAAGAAGAATTACATACATATAGAATGCTTGGAGCAATCTTAAAATTTGCATACAGTTTAAATGCAACTAAAAGAAATATTATTAAGTCAATTGATTTACATGTTGATAGTGATGAATTGACTTTTACAATTATCTGTCATCATGATTGGAAGCCAGAACAATATCAAGCTGAAAAGCAAAAAAAGCATTTAGAAAAACTATTGAAAATGCCTATCACAATTATATTTTCCAAAGAAAAGTAAGACTAGGGAGAGGGTGTAGGAAAAAACCGTATCTTTACAAAAGTTTAATAAATATTTACAAAAATTTTACAATTGAATTAATCCCTTATGCTATGATGGAACAATAGAAATTGTCGAAAAAGGGTGAACGAACATGAATACTATCAATCAAAAAGCCTTGGACCTTCAAAGTCCGCATTTTTATAACAATAGAGAGATAAGTTGGCTGGCATTTAATGAACGTGTTTTAGAGGAGGCGTTAGATGAACGGAACCCTTTATTAGAGAGGTTAAAGTTCCTGGCGATCTTCAGCTCTAATTTAGATGAATTTTTTATGGTTCGTGTAGCAGGATTAAAAGATCAAGTAAAAGCTGGATTCAATAAACCTGAAAATAAAGCAGGGATGACACCGAAACAACAATTAAATCAAATTGGTCAAAATGGTCATCGCCTTGTTGGGATGCAATATGATTCATACAATGATTTATTAATCCCTCAATTAAAAGAAGAAAACATTGAAATATTAAAGATGTCAGGAGTAACATCTGAGCAATACAGAATTCTTGAGGAATACTTTGATGAGCAAATTTTCCCAGTGTTAACACCTATGGCAGTGGATGCTTACCGCCCTTTTCCGATGCTGCTTAATAAAAGCTTAAACCTGGCAATTGTCATTGAAGATAAAGATGAATTTGAAGAAAATCGGTTTAAAACAGCCATTGTTCAGGTTCCAGCAGTTTTAAAGCGTTTTGTAAAATTACATACTACCACTGATCAAAATCAATATATTTTATTGGAAGATATTATTAGTACATTTATTCAAAAGCTGTTTAAAGGATATAAAGTAGTATCAGTTTCAGTTTTCCGGATTACGAGAAATGCTGATATGACCATTCATGAAGAAGGCGCACGAGACTTACTGAAAGAAATAGAAAAAGAGCTCAAGAAACGAAAATGGGGAGCAGCGGTACGGCTTGAAATTCAGAAAGATGGATTTGATCAAAACATACTTCGTTATTTAACGGAAGAGCTAGAAATACATGGAAAAGATGTTTATGAAATTGATGGACCTCTTGACCTGACCTTTTTATTTGGCTTTGCAAAGGAAATGTCTAAACTTCGGGAAGATTTGGTATTTGAAGCTTTAATTCCACAGCCGCCGGAGGATATATCATCAGATGAGGATATTTTTGAAAAGGTGTCAGAGCAAGATGTGTTTCTTCATCATCCATATGAGTCATTTGAACCAGTTGTGGAATTTATTTCGGATGCTGCGGATGATCCGGATGTATTAGCTATTAAACAAACATTGTATCGAGTAAGTGGAGATTCTCCTATTATTGATGCACTAAAACGTGCAGCCGAAAACGGTAAGCAAGTAACCGTTTTAGTTGAGCTTAAAGCACGTTTTGATGAGGAAAATAATGTTCAATGGGCTAAGGCATTAGAAAAAGCAGGCTGTCATGTTATTTACGGTATGACGTATTTAAAAACTCATAGTAAGATTACTCTTGTTGTAAGAAGTAAAAATAATCGTATTGAACGATTTGTGCATTTAGGAACAGGTAATTACAATGATCAAACAGCCAAAATATATACAGATATGGGACTTATTACTTCCAAACGTAAATTTGGAATCGATGCAACAAACTTTTTTAACTATTTAAGTGGTTACACAGAAAAGCCTGCTTTTCATCACCTCTCAGTAGCCCCATTTGATATTAGAAAAGATTTTATACAATTAATTGATCAAGAGATCCAATTTCAAAAAAGATTTGCCAACGGTCGTATAATTGCAAAAATGAACTCATTAACGGATAAAGTAATCATTACTAAGCTTTATGAAGCTTCTAATGCAGGTGTACAGATAGACTTAATCGTCCGTGGAACGTGCTGTTTGCGACCTGGAATAAAGGGTGTAAGCGAAAATATAAGAGTTCGGAGCATCGTTGGGAGATTTTTAGAACATAGTAGAATCTATTTCTTTCATCATAATGGAGAAGAGAAAACTTTTCTTTCATCGGCAGATTTAATGACGAGGAATATGGAGAAACGTGTTGAAATTTTGTTCCCAATCTATGATGGACATATAAAAATACGTCTTAATCAAGTTTTAGCACTTAATTTAGCTGACAATGTTAAAGCGAGAGAACAAGACCAACATGGTGTTTATCATTATGTTGAACGAAATGAACAAGATCCAATAGTTGATAGCCAGCTAACCTTATTTAATAGGGCTTATCAAGTCTTAGAGGATGAAGAGTAAAAGAAGCATACTAAAAACAGTAATACCTTATAATTCCAGTAAGGTATTACTATTTTTTTACTTATATGGAAAACCAAGCCTTTCGATAGTAAGACTTGGCATCATACTTTGGTTATTAGTGTTATGTTTGTGACAAAAGCGTTATTTGAGTGAGTTCCGGAACAGATAAAAAGCGAAAAGGAAGCCTTGTTGTTCCTAAGCCTCGATTAACATATAGTTTCATGTTGCCAACATCATACATTCCTTCGAAATATTCCGTGGCGTAAGGGGGAGTGATAAGAGGACCATAGAATGGTAATTGTACTTGACCACCATGACTATGTCCTGATAATTGCAAATGGACAGGATAATTTTTTGACTTAAGTGCGGCATCCGGTTCATGTGCTAATAAAATATTAAACGTATTTTCATTTAAGTTTCCTAAAGTTCCCTCATAACTTGGTTTCCCTAACATTAAATCATCAATTCCAGAAATGGAAATTTTATTGCCATCTAACATCGAAATATTTTTCACTTCGTTTTGAAGTACTGTAAAGCCTGCCATTGTAATAACGTTTCGGTAAATATCAGTTCCATATCCGCCATGATCATGATTACCATAAACAGCAAACTTTCCAAAAGGAGCTTCTAATTTTTCAAGTATGGGCACAATTTCTTTTATTTGTGTATATTGATTGGGCTCATCCATTAGATCCCCGGTAAAAAACAATATATCAGGATTAAGAGAATTAATTTTCCCTACAATTGTTTTTAGTCGATCGATTGTAAAATATTCACTTAGATGAGTATCACTAAATTGAACAATTTTAAACCCATCAAACGATTTAGGTATCTTTGGATGAGTAATTTTTAGTTTATTTATCTCTAAAAAACTAGGCTCAAAATACCGGGCATATGTATACCCGCTGGCTCCAGTTAAGATCCCTCCAATAGTTATGGAAAAAAGTCCTTTAAGAAAAGATCTCCTAGAATAAAGTTTTGTCATGAATACCAACCATTCTCCAACATTTTTCATAAGATAATATATTTTACTAAAGTATAGCACGGTTTTAGGACTAAGTTCTATTCAAAAGGAAAGATGAGTCATCAGTTCCATTAGATTATAGGGATAACTTATGATAAAATATGAATGAATAATCATTCATAATATAGGGTAGGGGGAAGTTAAATGAATAACAAAGTGGTTATCGTCACTGGTGGTTCAAGCGGTATGGGTAAAGCGATGGCCGAGCGATTTGCTCAAGATGGGGCTAAAGTAGTTATCGTCGGGAGAAATCAGGATCGACTTGATGATACTCGAAAAGATATAGAAGCAAAAGGTGGAAATATATTAACGTTTCAGTTAGATGTAAGAGATTCCGAAAAAGTAGTAGAACTGATTAAATTTGTTGATTTAACTTATGGAAGGATAGATGGTTTCATTAATAATGCTGCAGGAAATTTTATTTGTCCGGCAGAAAAGTTATCTATAAATGGGTGGAAATCTGTCATTGATATCGTTCTTAATGGGACTTTTTATTGTTCATCAGCGGTAGGAAAGTATTGGATTGAGAATCAAAGGAGCGGTTCAATTATTAACATGGTTGCCACATATGCATGGGGAGCGGGGGCAGGTGTCATTCATTCTGCGGCAGCAAAAGCCGGAGTGTTATCAATGACCAGAACTTTAGCTGTGGAGTGGGGAAAGAAATATGGAATCCGGGTAAATGCGATTGCACCTGGTCCAATTGAGAGGACTGGTGGTGCTGAGCGATTATGGGAATCAGAGGAAGCTGCGAAGAGAACGATTGATAGTGTTCCACTAGGCCGTTTAGGTACTCCTGAGGAAATTGCTGCTTTAGCATCGTTCCTTCTATCTAATGATGCAACTTATATAAACGGAGAATGCATCACGATGGATGGGGCTCAATGGTTAAATAAACATCCTTTCTAAAAAGTTGTTCACACCTCCTACCATTTTTAACCAATATTGATTGGTTAAAAATCTCTAAATTTCCCTATATATGCTATAATAAACTTGATACAGATAGAGATAGGTGAGGGGATTGCAATGGATCCATTAGATGTCTTAACAAATTTAGATGAAGTTATTCCTTATTATCAAGCTATTTACAGTGCTGATGAGCAACAAATCATCGGATATGAAGTTTTAGGCAGAATTAAACTAAATGACGAAGCTGAAAGTCTAGGTGAATTTTTTCAGGATGAAAATATTCCGGACGAGTATCGAATTGAAGTTGATGACTCAATTTTAAGCCTTGCAATAGATGAATTTTTGGAATTAAAAGATTCACATCTTAACCTTTTTATAAATCGTGATGCTAACCTTTTAATGCTTGATCATGGAGAAAGCTTTCTAGAAATTCTTTTAGAGAAACAACAAAAAGGGTTAAAACTTAATCAAATCGTTTTAGAAATTACTGAACATAATTTTCGGGGAGATATTGAACAACTTTATCATCTCTTACTATATTACAGAACCTATGGTATTAAAGTAGCTATTGATAACATTGGTAAGGCCAGTAGTAACCTGGATCGTATTGGTCTTCTATCACCTGATATTTTGAAAATTGATCTACAACCTTTAAGGTTAAGTTCTCCTTCACAATCATATTATGATGTACTTTATTCGATCTCACTTTTGGCTAGGAAAATCGGTGCTGCATTGCTTTATGAGGACATCGAGGTTAACTTTCAGCTTCAGTATGCGTGGAAGAATGGTGGACGTTATTACCAAGGGTTTTATTTGAGTAAACCTCAACGGGAGTTCACTAAAATTGATGAATGCAAAGCTATGCTAAAGAATGAATTTCAAACCTATATTAATTCTGAGAAAAAGAAGCTTGAAAACCTTTATCTATTTACAGAAAATTTTAACCAACGAGTCCAGCAAATCCTTCAAAAGGTTGGAAAGCAATTTGAAAATTATGAAGATTTACTTCAGCAGCTATCAAAGGAGCTGAACGACTGTAGCTTTAGAATTTATATTTGTGATGAAGATGGTTTTCAACAATCTGTTAATATTTTCAAACAGGAAAAATGGGAAATTCAGCCACAATATTTTCTGCATAACTGGAGTTGGCGACCTTATTTTCTCGCAAATATTATGAGAATGAGATTTGATCAAAAAGGGTTTTTAAGTGATGTTTATAGTGATATTGAAACAGGAGAATTAATTCGAACATTTTCGTTTCCATTAAGTCAGAATCATTATCTTTTTATTGATTTAGCCTATGCTTATCTATATGAAGAAGAAGGTCTTTTATAAGTTTTTCCAAAGCATATTATTTAAAAAGTGAGTCATCCTATTTATAGAAGGGGTGACAGCAAGATGACCTATTTTACAATGGTGCTTGGTGTAATCGCATTACTTGTTTTAATTACAAGCTTACTATACACATTTAAAGTAGGGAAGCTTGTTAGTGAAAGAAAAGCGAAGTACGATACACAATTAAATGAAAAGGTGCAGGATCATCCGTATACACGTAATCCTGTCTTTCTTGCCTATTTAATTGCAGCGGTTATCTCATTAGCGTATATTTTTTACTTGGCTTATACAATATCATGGTAAACAGTGGACAATTGTTCACTGTTTTTATTTTTTTAAATTTTAGATTAGGGTCATGTCAAATTGGGTAGAGAATAATGAAGGTTGTTGTCATATTTTGATTAGATTTTACGAACGTTCATACCACAATACCGACAGTATTGCTGGTAAAATAAGGGTGAGCCATAGCTTGTCAATATATTTAAATGAGAAAGGATGAAACTATATGAGACAAATAAAACGTTGTAGCAGTTTTCTTATTATGACCATTATTTTAGTTTTTTCTCAAACAGTATTTGCATCTGAACTCGATCATAAAAATCGAGAAAACATCCTATCTCACGTACAAAGTGCCTTTCAAGCACAACAATTATTATCAGAGAAGCCACGAGAAAAAGAGGAATTGGTTCATATTTTATCTGATTACTTCGATAATGATGTGATAAATCAATATTTAAATGAAAACATGTTTGAAGAAAATGGTAAGTATATTGTATATGGAACTGATTTTCCAATCTATGTAATTCCGTTTTTTTCCTATGATGAAAATACAAAGATTATTGAACAAAAAGATCAAATTATTGTTTATGAATTTTTTCCAGCAAATTCAGATGGTCCAGTTAGCTATGATGAACATTATGAGTGGGTAAAATTAACAAAAACACAAAAAGGATTAATTATAACCGAAATTAAAAACTATGCAAAAGATTTGGAAGAAATAGATAATGATAAACAACAACCAAAAACAAAAACACAAAATTCAACATTTAATACACGAATACTGAATAATAGTGAAGAAAATCAAGACTTTCTATTAAATCAAAACTTAAATCACATTTTCATACCTTATTTTTATTCGAAAACAAAAACGATCTTACATGATTTTTTCTATATAGAAATTATGTGATTTTTTTCAGGAAAATCTCAAAAAACAATTGACATTGAAACTGATAATCATTATCATTATAAATGAGAAAGATAATCAACTACTGCCTGCCTATTGCTACGTAGGAACTTGATTAGTCATAAACTCTCGTTTTTCCCCAAACCCCTTTAATAGAGTGAAAAAAGCTTGGCTGGTCACCAAGCTTTTTTCTTTTTTACTTATAGACCCAATAGTTCCTCAAGTTTTTTTAAATCAAATCCTGGAACCACATGTTCGTCCACTGTAACAGTTGGTGTTGAGGTTGATTTTAAATCTTCAACAAGGACTTTTCGGGCATCTGTGTCAGCAGATACATCCTTTTCTATATAAGTAATATGATAATGATCAAGGAATTTTTTGACAACTTGACAAGGTGGGCAACTAGGTTGAGTATATACGATAACTTTTTTCACGTTTATCCCCCAATAACAGTGTAGTGATATTCTACCTTAGTTTATCAGAAACATCCATCACATGTATCTTATTTTTGCTCACTATAAAAAACTGTTTTATGAACGTTTAATAATATGTGTTACAATTAGACAGGCTACTACTTCACAGAAAAGATAAATAAACGGCAGCATTCCAATAAATATGTTGAAAAAATGTGTTCAAAGTAAAGGAAGTTTCACAATCAATAGATAATTTCCTTGGAAATCCTTACATACATAGTGTAAAATTGACATGGCACAAAGTTAAGTTGCTGATTATTGAATCGTCGTTTAGTGGATAGAATGAGTGGTAGAGTAAAACAATAAAATGAAGGAATTAGTTATACGTTAACTCTTCCGGAAGGGGGATACCTAGTGTCACAGCTTTTAGGTATTATTACAAGACTTCAAAATCTTCAAGAAAATTCTGGTTCAGGTGAACCTGTACAACGTTTTTTTGAGGTTGAAGGTGAAAAACGTTGTAGTGTAAAATATTTTGACAAAAATAGCACGTTTGAACTTGAAGTATATCAAAAGGGTGAAAAACCTCAATCATATCAATTTGATAATATCGATATGATTGCTATGGAAATTTTCGATCTCCTCCAATAATATGCTTAAACATTAAGGAGGCATAATGAAAAAAGAGCCTTTTGTTATTTGTCCATTTTGTGATGGACAAGGACCACTTTCAGAATCATTAACAGCACAATCTAACCAAAACGTGATCTTTACTTGCTCTCAATGTCAGGAATCCATTTAAGAACATTGAGACTAGTAAAGGGAAATAGCCATACCAAAAGGTATGGCTATTTTTTATTCATAATATTGCTTGTCTCCTTCATATAGTATAGTAACAATGATTTTGTCTACGGGAAGGCTAACAATGATATATGACAAGGAGTTGTGAGATGATTGATTCTTTCACCTTTTATAATGTCTCTGAAAAGAATATGTCCTTTCAAAATGTGCTTGAGCGTATAAAAGGCTTTATGTTAAAGGATCCGCGTTCTGTATATGTACTGTCTATAGGGTCAGATTCACATGTCCATCAAACAGAAACGAAGTTTATCACAGCTGTCCATCTTCATAGGATTGGTAAAGGTGCGTGGGGCTGTTTAAAAAATTATACTGTGAAGCGACCAATCACTAGTATAAGAGAAAAAATATCTATGGAAACTGCCCTTAGTCAGGAAATTGCTTATTATTTTACATCAAAGTACTTAATGGAGTTATCAGATATTTTAATTCCTTTTGCTGATGAAGGAGCAGATTTAGTATTTGAAATACACTTGGATATTGGAAGAAAAGGAATGACAAAGGAATTAATTCAAGAAATGACAGGGAGAATTGAAGCCATGGGAATTGAGGCAAAAATAAAACCGGAATCATATACAGCTTTTAGCTATGCCAATAGATATACGAAATGAAAATTATATAGTATTAAATAAGAAGATACTCTGCAAGAGTATCATTTTTTTGTCATACGTTAAGAAAGAATAAATTAAGCTGTCTGGAAGAATATATGATGTGATGGCTAATTTTAAGAGAGAATTATTCGTGCACCAGCGCACCACACTCCGCCTTTCATGCTCGCCAGTCAGCGAGTTTTATTTTTTGAAAACACTTTCATAGGTGAATGATTGTTACGTCCTAATCTCTCCATAAGGACTTGGCAATTTCTAATCTTTTCACAAATATAGGATGGTAAACGAAGAAATAGAAATACATTTTATGATATGATAGATTAGGAACCTTTAACACACCTCTTTGTGGAGAAAAATAGCTTTTTAAGAGAGGAAGAACAACATGTTTAGCTTAGATGACAATGAATTGAACGGATTAACTATACAGGATTTAATGATTTCAGGAGATAAAGTAGCTCATGTTCAAATAGGTAATAATTTAGAGCATGCCTTGCTTGTTTTAACGAAAACAGGCTATACAGCCATCCCTGTTTTAGATCCAACGTTTAAATTACATGGACTTATTGGAATGAATTTAATCATGGACAATATTTTTGGACTAGAACGAATTGAATTCGAAAAGTTAGATAGGATGAAGGTTGAAGAAGTGATGAATACGGATATTCCTAGATTATATTTACATGATTCGCTTGAAAAAGGATTAGAGCTTGTTGTGAATCATCCATTTGTTTGCGTGATAAATGAAACTAACACTTTTGAAGGAATATTTACAAGAAGAGCAATATTAAAAAAGGTAAAAAAGCAAGTCGACTTACTAAAAATGAACATGTATGTGAATAATGAAAAAGATTGAAAGACTAGTAAAAGGGACTGTCCTCATTTCAAAACAAAAGGACCGTCCCTTTTATTCAGCTTGTGAAGTTTTATAGTACTTATTTTATAAAGGCGGTATTATGTCAATGGAACAAGATCAGTTTGTATTAGAAACAAAGGGTCGTAAAACAAAACGGCCTTATGTACTAGCTACCGTGATGTTGGCAATGTTTATGGCAGCAATTGAAGCTACAATTGTAGCAACGGCAATGCCTGCAATTGTGGCTGAATTAGAGGATTTTTCTCTATATAGCTGGGTATTTTCATCTTATTTATTAATGAATGCTGTGACTGTGTTGATTTATGGAAAATTATCGGACTTATTTGGTAGGAAGCCTGTTTTGACAGTGGGGATCGTTATCTTTTTATTCGGATCTGTTTTTTGTGGAGTGGCTTCATCTATGGAAATGCTTATTTTTGCACGTTTTGTTCAAGGATTTGGTGCTGGTGCAATTATGCCTATTGCTACAACGATTGTAGGCGATATCTATACAAAGGAAGAAAGGGCAAAGATTCAAGGTTTTTTATCTAGTGTATGGGGAATCTCAGCGATTATGGGTCCTGCTATTGGTGGTTTGTTAGTTGAATTTGTAAGTTGGAGATTTGTTTTTTGGATCAATATTCCACTTGGAGTTCTTGCCATAATCGGATTATATTTATTTCTACATGAAAACATAGAGAAGCAAAAACCAAAGATTGATTATGGCGGTGCTATCTTTCTAACAATTGCTGTAACCTCCTTTATGTTTATTTTAGTCGAAGGAGGAGTCCGATTTGAGTGGCTATCAATACCAGTCTTATTGTTAGGTCTATTATCCATACTAAGCTTCATTATTTTTGTGTTTTATGAAAGAAAAGTTGATAACCCTATGATGCCGTTTGATCTCTGGAAAGAAAGATCTATTTTAATCGCAAATCTTACATCCTTAACAACAGGAGTTATGTTAATAGGATTATCAACATTTCTTCCAACATTTGTGCAAGGGGTTATGGAGGAAAAGGCGATCGTAGCTGGCTTTGCTTTGACGGCAATGTCAGTAGGTTGGCCTATTGCTGCAATGATTTCTGGAAGGGCTATTTTGAAAATTGGTTTTAGAACAACCTCTATTTTGGGAGGAATATCTCTAATTTTGGGAAGTATTGTTTTTATATTATTATCAAGCAGTGATAGCCCGGTGTTTGCTGCTTTTGGATCTTTTTTAGTTGGTATAGGTATGGGACTAACAACTACAGCTTTTATTGTTTCGATTCAAAGTACAGTTGAATGGAATAAAAGAGGTGTTGCAACGGCAACCAATATGTTTATGAGAAACGTTGGAAGCACAATTGGTGCGGCTTTATTAGGTGGTATCTTAAACAGCCAGTTACTTTCGTACTTCACTAGGAAAGGGGTGGAGAATGAATTAAATCTCGATTCAACTACTCTTTTATTAGATGAACAACAAAGAACTTCATTAACTGCAAAAGCAAGAATGCTTCTACAAGAAGGTCTTGAAATAGCTCTACATAATGTTTTTTTAGTTGTATTAGGGTTTGCGATTTTAAGCTTCATTCTCATTACCTTTCTGCCCAAGAAAGAAAAAATATAGTGGGGACTGCCCTTAATTTATGGGCAGTCTGTTTATTATGAATCATTCCTACTCTTTTGAAGGAATTCTATTCTGTTCATAAAAGGATCATAAAAGGAAAATCGTTCTATTCCTGGAAGAGATGTCTCTTCCTTTATTGTGACATTATGTTTTCTTAAAACATTTCGTGCTTCTTGTATATCTTCCACTATAAAGGCAGGATGACGTTTACTTATCGTCTCTTCAAACGATTCTACACCTATATGAAGGTGAATATCACCGGCTTTACACCAAAAACCCCCGTTTCTCTTTAATTCCTCAGGCTTTTCAACTTCTTCAAATTTTAATAAATCTAGATAAAAGCTTTTAGCTATATGTTCTTTCCCGAACGGTACACAAATTTGAATATGATCTAAACCTATGATAGAAATATCCATTTCAAACAACCTCCTTTAAAATAGATCTTTACAAAAATAAGCAATATCCTTATGATACTATTGACATCTTAATAATAAAATTAGGATAAAAATGATACTTGTCATAAGGGAAACTTATTGTATAAAAGGGTGAGCGAATGCAAACATCAGAACTTAGAATGCTTGTGGTATTAGCTGAAGAGATGAATATGAGAAAAGCGTCAGAACGGTTATTTGTTTCTCAACCAGCATTATCACAGCGTTTACAAACGATTGAGAAATCTTGGGGATTACAATTATTTATCCGATCGCAAAAGGGGCTTACATTAACTCCTGCTGGTGAAAAAATTGTTGCCTATGCCCGGGAGGTTGTATTGAAAGAAGATAAAGTGAAAGAGGAATTACTAGCACTAGAAGGTGAGGTGCATGGAACATTAAAGCTTGCAGTTGCCTCAATAATTGGGCAACATTGGTTACCAAGTGTGCTAAAAACGTATGTAAGAAAATTTCCTCATGCCAAAATTTCTCTTATAACCGGGTGGAGTAGTGAAATTTTAAAAAGTATGTATGAGGATCATGTGCATGTAGGGATTATTCGTGGTGATCCTGAATGGAAGGGTATGAAAAAACACCTATTAACGGACACACTATACCTTGTTGATACAGAGATACAAAATATTGAAGAGGTACTACATACTGAAAGACCTTTTATCCAATTTAAAAGTGATTCCTCATATTATCAGGAAATACAAGACTGGTGGCATCGTCAATTCAATACATCTCCAAAAAGAACCATTGTTGTAGACCAAATTGAAACTTGTAAACAAATGGCCTTAAATGGTATTGGGTATGCAATCCTTCCTTCCGTCACATTAAAAGAAGAAGAGCAGGAGGTTTTCAAAATTCCGCTTCTTGATGATGATGGAAAACCAATTGAAAGAAATACTTGGTTATTAGGCTTTGAGTCATCTTTTGAATTAAAACAAGTAAAGGCATTTTTGGAGATTGTTGAGGAACATCAAAAGGGAGAGTATAAACATTTATAAAAATTTGAATTCGACAATATGACAAATTTAGCTTATATCTTGTCAACAGATTGTTCCTTTGATACAGTAAAGAATGACTGACATAGTACAAGGAGGAAATACATATGAAAATGATGGATGCAAATGAGATTATCTCATTTATACAAAACAGTACTAAATCAACACCTGTAAAGGTTTATGTAAAAGGAAACCTTGAAGGAATAAACTTTGGTGAATCAGCACAAACGTTTATTACTGGAAACACAGGAGTTGTTTTCGGGGAATGGGCTGATATTGAAGCAGCATTAGAGAGCAACAAAGAAAACATCGAAGATTACGTTATTGAAAATGACCGTCGTAATTCAGCGATCCCTTTATTAGACTTAAAAGGAATTAAAGCACGAATTGAGCCGGGTGCAATTATTCGTGATCAAGTAGAAATTGGTGACAATGCAGTCATTATGATGGGGGCTTCTATCAATATTGGTTCAGTTATTGGTGAAGGAACAATGATTGATATGAACGCAACATTAGGTGGACGTGCTACAGTAGGTAAAAACTGTCACATTGGTGCAGGTTCTGTATTAGCTGGTGTAATTGAGCCGCCTTCTGCAAAACCAGTAGTTATTGAAGATGATGTATTAATCGGTGCTAATTGTGTTGTTCTTGAAGGTGTAACTGTTGGTAAAGGGGCTGTTGTAGGTGCTGGATCTATCGTAACGAAAGACGTTGAGCCATATACTGTTGTTTATGGTGCACCAGCTCGTAAAATTAAAGATATTGATGCTCAAACACAATCTAAAACAGAAATTATGCAAGAGTTAAGACAATTATAAGAATGGTGAGGATGACTCTAAATGGCCTATATTAGACTATTTGGTATAGTCATCCTCTTCTGTATAGAGAGGATTGGTCATTGTGGGGATAGAACACCTCATTCGAATTCGCAGAGATTTACATCGCATACCAGAGATTGGCTTTCAGGAATTTAAAACTCAACAGTATCTTTTGAATATATTAAAACAATTACCGGAAGGTCGTTTGGAAGTAAAAACGTGGAAAACTGGTATTTTTGCATTAGTTAAAGGAACAAATCCAAAGAAAACGATTGGCTATAGAGCTGATATTGATGGGTTGCCAATAACAGAAGAAACAGACTATGACTTTCGTTCTGAACATCCCGGATATATGCATGCATGTGGGCATGATCTACATATGACAATAGCGGTTGGAATCTTAACACATTTTGTGAATAATCCAATTACAGATAATGTTTTGTTTTTATTCCAGCCAGCTGAAGAAGGACCGGGTGGAGCGGAGCCAATGTTAAATAGTGATATTGCTAAAGAATGGAAACCCGATTTGATAACTGCCCTCCACATATCACCAGAGCTTCCAGTGGGAACAATTGCTACAAAACCCGGTTTGCTATTTGCCAACACATCAGAATTGTTTATCGATCTAAAAGGAAAAGGTGGACATGCTGCATATCCCCATACAACCAATGATATGGTAGTAGCTGCTTGTTCGTTAGTAACACAACTCCAAACAATTGTCGCTCGAAATATTGACCCTTTAGATAGTGCAGTTATTACAATTGGAAAAATAACAGGTGGAACGGTTCAGAATATTATTGCCGAGAATGCAAGACTTGAGGGAACAATTCGGACATTATCTGTAGAATCAATGGTGAAAGTAAAGGAACGAATTGAAGCAATCGTAAAAGGACATGAAATAGGATATTCATGTAAAGCAACAATTGATTATGGATCAATGTATCATCAAGTAGATAATGATGAAAAACTAACAAGAGAATTCATGACATATATTTCTGAAGGGACAAGCTATGATGTAAGAGAATGCACAGAAGCAATGACGGGAGAAGATTTTGGTTATATGGTAGATCAAATATCCGGATTTATGTTCTGGTTAGGCGTAGGCTCACCTTATGGATTACACCATTCAAAGTTACAACCAGATGAATCTGCCATTGAGGTTGCAGTTGATATTATGTGTAAATATATATCTTTCAAATCTAATCAATGAATTAAAAAGCAATTGGTTTATATACCGATTGCTTTTTTAAGTTATGTCATAGAGTATGTCTGTCAAAAAATGTCTAATAGGAGATATATTTTCTAAATCGCACATAATCATTCCAAAAGTAATCGGAGATAAAAAACTTTTGTCCAAGGAAATTTGTCTGAACTCCCTCTCAATAGCAATTAATAAAGTATATTTTATCCAACCGTGTACACAATACATGTAGGAGGTGGATAAATAATGGCAAAAATCGGTGTGGAACAATCTTTATCTGATGTTACTTCTGCATTACAAGAAAAAGGATATGATGTTGTCCAATTAAACAATGAAAATGATGCAAAAGGCTGTGACTGCTGTGTTATCACTGGTCAGGATTCCAATGTAATGGGTATCAGCAATGTAGTAACAGCTGGTTCTGTTATTCAGGCGAGTGGTTTATCAGCAGATGAAATCTGCCAGCAGGTTGAAAGCAAAGTAAACCGTTAATAACGAAAAAATGACTTAAAAAGAGCCTGGAATCCCAGGCTCTTTTTAAACATAGTTTTATTTACTTTTTTCAACGTTTACCTGATGTGGATATGGGATTTCAATTTCATTTGCATCAAAAGCTTCTTTAATTGCTTTTCGTAGTTCGCGTTCAACTGCCCATTGTTCCATGTTTTTTGTTTTTGCAAGTACTCGTATAATGACATCAGAAGATCCAAGTGCTTGCACACCAAGAACATTTGGACCATCCATAATATTTTCATTTTCTGTAGCAAGTTTATCACATACACCTTGTAAGACAGCGATTGCTTTATCGATATCATCGTCATAAGATATACCGATATCAACTAAAGCTCTCATATTTCCACGTGAATGATTGCTTACGTTTGTGATTTCTCTGTTAGGAACATAGTGGAGTGTCCCATCAAAACCCCTAATTTGGGTAGTGCGAAGCCCAACTTGCTCTACTATCCCGTCAAAGCCTGCCACAGTAACATAATCCTCAACATCGATTTGCTTCTCCAACAACAAGAAAAAACCAGTTACAACATCGCTAACAAGTCCTTGAGCACCAAAACCTATAGCTAACCCCACAACACCTGCACCGGCAATTAAAGCAGAAACATTATAATCAAAAACTTCAAAAATCATGACGATGAATATGAAAATTAACACATAGGAAAATATGTTTAAAGTTAAACTTTGTAAAGTTAGTGCTCGCCCGTTAGAAATATTTTCACGTTCTTGTAACCTATTGAACATACTACTAATAACTTTTTTCCCGATTGCTTTAACAATTAAAAAAGCAATAATAATTCCAATTAATTTCAAAATGATAATTCCTGCATTGGTCAATAGACCTGACCAATTAATGTTTTCCATAAACTCCATAAATCAACTTCCTTTCTTGAAATAGAGGTTCTTTCAAAATACATGCAACGCTTGGAATTACGCTCTATATTTAAAGAAAGAACACATACATATACCCTTCTTAATCAATGTTAAACATATTTTATTCAAAAATGAAGAAATTAAGCTTATTTTACTTATTTTATCGAAAATTGATAAGAAATGTCCAAGTTGTATAGTAGGGTTGAATATCGCTTATACTACAAAAAAGGACCCTTATATAAATGATCCATATTTACTTCTTACATAAGGCTGTTTCGAAAAGGTTATTGCTTATGATATTTTACCTTTGCAGCGAAATGGAACGCACTAATTTTCAACTATAACACTTAATTAAAATCAACAAAGTATGCGAAAACAGCCTACATAAAAGATAGTAAAGAACATTTATTCTTCTACATAGGTAACACAAGAATGAAAGGAATGGTATAATGACAGAACGAATGGTTGGAAAACAAGCTCCAAGATTTGAAATGGAAGCTGTATTAGCTGATAAAGAATTCGGTAAGGTTAGCTTAGAAGAAAACATGAAAAATGATAAGTGGACAGTTTTGTTTTTTTATCCAATGGATTTTACATATGTTTGTCCAACTGAAATTACTGCTCTATCTGATCGTTATGAAGAATTTGAAGATTTAGATGCAGAAGTAATTGGTGTATCAACAGATACAATACATACACATTTGGCATGGATTAAAACAGACCGGAAAGATAATGGTTTAGGGAATTTAAAATATCCTTTAGCAGCAGATACAAACCATTCTGTATCCCGGGACTATGGTGTGTTAATTGAGGAAGAAGGAATTGCGCTTCGGGGCTTATTTATTATTAATCCGGAAGGGGAACTTCAGTACGTAGTTGTGAACCATAATAATATTGGTCGTGATGTAGATGAAACGCTACGTGTGCTTCAAGCTCTTCAAACTGGAGGTCTTTGTCCTGTTAACTGGAAACCGGGACAATCTACTCTTTAATTTTTAATAATAAGAAACTAATTCCTATTGTACAAGGAATATATACGATAGAATGAATAAGTCGGTTACCGTATAATGGTAACTGACTTTTTTCATAACTGGCTTTTTAAAATTTGGGGGTGTGTGAAAAAGTGAATTCTATAACCGGGGTTTTACTTGCAGGAGGAGAATCAAAGAGATTTGGTGAACCTAAAGCATTTGCAGAATATAATGGGAGAAAATTATGGCAATATTCAATGGAGGTTTTAAAAGTAACAACAGAACAACAGATTATTATTAGTCATCAAGACCTATTAAAGGAATTTCAAAAAGCAACACAAGAAAAAATATTAACTGATGATCATAGATTCATAGGTGACGGACCAAAGGCAGGAATATATACAGCGATGAAAAATGAGACATCAGAATGGTTCGTTATTTTGTCTTGTGATATTCCTCTAATTACTGCAGATATCATTCGAAGATTATTAACTTATATTGATTCTGATAAGAAAATGATTATTCCAAAAATTGAAGGTAGAGTTCATCCTTTAATTGGAGTGTATCATCACTCTGTTTTTCCGATTATAGAAGAGCAATTAGAAAGTAATGACCGAAAATTAATGACGCTTTTTGATCAAGTTAACGTATGTTTTGTGACGGAAAAGGAACTACAATCAGATGCTAAAACTTTTAGCAACATAAACTCTCGAAGGGATTATGGTATGCTATTAAATAATGGTAAAATAACTGAATAAAATAATTAATTTTGTGACGGAGAGGATTATATGATTGAAAAGAGGAAGCCGTTACCAGTAAAAGAAGCAATAAAAAAAGTGATGGATTTTACAAAAATCGGTGAAATCGAGCAAGTAACCCTTCAGGAAAGTTTTGGACGATATTTAGCAGAGGATTTAATCGCTACTCACTCTGTTCCGCCTTTTGATCGTTCACCATATGATGGGTTTGCTATACGGGCAATAGACACAGCAAACGCAACAGCTGATCAACCTGTTGAATTTGAAGTGATTGATGAAATTGGTGCCGGTAGTGTTAGTAAGGAGAGTCTTGGTCAAAATCAAGCAATTCGTATTATGACAGGTGCACAAATGCCGAGTGATAGTGATGCAGTTGTCATGTTGGAATTAACGAAGGTCTATGAGAAAGATAATAAAACATATATGTCGTTAAAAAGACCTTTTCATAAAGGAGACAATGTTTCTTTTAAAGGGGAAGATACACCGGAAGGAAGTATCCTTGTTAAGAAAGGATCAATCATTACCCCCGGAACAATAGCATTACTCGCCACATTTGGTTATGAAAAGGTCCAAGTTGTAAGGAAACCACGGATCGGGATTATCGCAACGGGGAGTGAATTATTAGAAGTTGGTGAACCTCTGGAGCCCGGGAAGATAAGAAACAGTAATTCATTTATGATTGAAGCGCAGGCAAAAAGAGCTGGAGCACATCCAATATATCTCGGTAAATTAGCTGATGATTTTGAAACATGCTATGAAGCAGTAGTTGAATCCTTGGAAAAGGTTGATTTCTTAATAACAACAGGTGGAGTTTCGGTTGGTGATTATGATTATTTACCTGAAATCTACAAACGTTTGGGGGCAAAAGTTTTATTTAATAAGGTGGCCATGAGGCCTGGGAGTGTGACAACAGTTGCTGAGTACAATGGGAAGTTATTATTCGGACTTTCTGGTAATCCCTCGGCATGTTATGTGGGATTTGAATTGTTTGTACGACCAATAGTTCGGTATTACTTATTTTCTTCTCGTCCACATCTGCAAAAGGTTACTGCTTTTTTAGGAAAGGATTTCTTGAAGCCAAATCCTTTCACAAGATTTGTTAGAGGATCCATCCAACTAGTAGATGGACAAGTTATCGCAAGTCCCGTTGGATTAGATAAATCAAATGTTGTATCATCATTAGCTGAGGCTAATGTATTTATTGTACTACCTGGGGGAACAAGAGGATATAAAGCGGGAGATATGATTGACCTCTTATTATTTGAAGATCAAAACGGAAGTGATTCACATTGGGCAGAATCCTTCAAGTAGTTGGATACCAAAACAGTGGAAAAACGACGTTTGTCACTGATTATATTAAAGAAGCTGTAAGGTATAATTTAAAGGTAGGTACAATTAAGCATCATGGACATGGGGGAGCTTTAGTCCAAACTGATCACGGGAAGGATACTGAGAAACATCGGGAAGCAGGAGCAAGAGTAACTTTAGTTGATGGTAACGAATCGTTTATCTTATCCTCTAATAAAATTAGATTAACTCTTTCTCAGATGATTTCTATGTACGGTGAGTTCGGTTTAGATGTTATCTTAATCGAAGGCTATAAACTTGAGAAATATCCTAAAGTTGTTTTACTTCGATCTAATGAAGATTTGCCGATGTTAGAAAAGGCAATAAATATAATATGTGTAGTGGCTGGTTTCTCATTACCTGTTGAAATAAAAGATAAATATCCAACATTTTTAACGAAAGAACAATGTATTAAATGGCTTTTAATGAATGAAGTAGGTGAATATGTTGACAATGCAAATGTTTGAAGTTGTAAAAGACCCGATTTCAATAGAAGAAATTACAAACAAAGTTATTCGTAATGAAGCCGGAGCGGTTACGACATTTACTGGAACAGTAAGGGAGTTTACATATGGAAAACGTACCTTATCACTTGAATATCAGGCTTATGAAAAAATGGCGGTAAGAAAACTTGAACAAATCGGGGAAGAAATTATTCAGAAATGGAAGGATTCGAAAGTAGCGATTACACATCGCATTGGGAAATTAGAGATTTCCGAAATTGCAGTTGTAATTGCTGTTTCAACCCCACATCGTAAAGATGCGTATGCAGCAAATGAATACGCAATTGAAAGAATAAAACAAATTGTTCCGATTTGGAAAAAAGAAATTTGGGAAAATGGTGAAGCGTGGATAGGAGATCAATTGGAAAAAACTCCTTATCCAGAAGGGAAACCAGTGGAGGGAAATGAATGATAAAAGTTCTTTTGTTTGCACACTTACAAGAAAAGGTTGGCCAAGAAAGCATCAGTATTGACATAAATCGTGCAACAGTGAAGGATATAAGGGAATATATGTTTTCTACTTATGACTTAGGAACATTGGAAAATGTTATGGTTGCTGTGAATGAAGAATATGCTCTAGATGAAGATTTGGTTAAAGCTGGTGATGTAGTAGCGTTTATTCCTCCGGTAAGTGGAGGGTGAATCTTTTTTAACAAGTTATAGATAATTTGAAATCCTTGTTTCAATGATATTAATTTTAGCAGTACGCTGGTTAATTAATGGAGAGTATTGACATTTTGAATATATTGGTATACAATTAGTCTTTATGCTTATAAAAATCCTAACTATTATAGTTATTTGTGGATGAAAATAAAATGTGTTTTCAATTCACGCTGGCGCGGACTAGGAGCCGTAAGGACGAAAGAGAGGTAGGGCTTTCGTTGTTTTGAGTAACGGCAATTTCAATAAAGAACAAGCGATTATAATATATCTAAAAAATATAGAGCAACGTATGAAAAATCTTTGGGGGTATTATTTTTGAAAACTACTGGTATTGTAAAATGGTTTAATTCAGAAAAAGGTTTTGGATTTATAGAAATTGCAGAAGGTAATGATATATTCGTTCACTTCAGTGCTATTACTGGTGAAGGTTTTAAAACGTTAGAAGAAGGACAAAAAGTAGAATTCAACAAAGTTGAAGGAAACAGAGGTCCTCAAGCCGAAGACGTAGTGAAATTATAAGCATAATATATGTAGGGGCTGACAAGTGTCAGTCCCTTTACTCTTCAAACAAACCATCAACAGGAACATTCTTTTCTGCTTGAGGATTACTCAGTGGGAAAATACGGGCAGTTCCTTGTTCCTCATTAACAGATTGTATATAAATAGATTCTCCTTCATATTGTACATTCACCATTTCACCCATATTGGCAATTTCTTTAGCTCGATTTACATTCATTATTTTCACTCCTTTAAAAATCGAATTCACCACTTTTAGTAAAAGTCTATATTTACAATTTCCTAATCTGCTCAAATTATGCTAAAAACTGAGATTTAAAATGTATTTTCTTAAAGATGAGGATGTGTTATCTTGTATAGAGAGAAAAAGGGGGAGACAGAGTTTTGTTAACTGCATTTGGCATAGTATTTTCAATCATTGTTGTATTAATTGTCCTATACACCAATTCTCTCAAGACTGGTCAATATATATCTACTTCAGCTTTTGTTTTATCTTTTGTAAAGAAATATGGTGGAAACACTTTATCGCATTTGCTATTTTTGGAAGATAAACAGGTGTTTTTGGCACAGAATGACTCTGTTTTAATTTCCTACAAACAAATGGGGAAGAAGTTATTCGTTTTAGGTGATCCGATTGGAGACGAAGAAAGGCTTGAAGATGGATTGGAAGAGTTTTTTCAATTTGCTTTAAAGCAACGGTTGACACCAATTTTTTATCAAGCTTCTGAAAGATATACTGCAAGTCATAAAAAACGAGGTTATCGTTTATTTAAAATTGGAGAAGAGGCAAAGGTCAATTTAACTAACTTTGTTATTGAAGGGAAAAAATTCAGTAACATGCGAAACATAAGAAATAAATTTACAAAAGAAGGATATTCTTTTTCTGTTGTTCATCCACCATTTAGTAAAGAATTAATGGAGGAAATGCAATTTGTTTCAGATGAGTGGTTACATGATCGGAAAGAGAAAGGGTTTTCGGTAAGTTCTTTTTCAGAAGATTATATTGGGAATTTTTCTGTATCCTTATTTCGTGATCCGAATGGTTGTTTATTAGCATTTGCAAGCCTGCCTTCTGATTACCAACAGAAGCAAGCGATAAGTATTGATCTTATGAGATATCGTAAACACAGTCCAAGGGCAACGATGGATATGGTTTTCATTTCAACAATACTTTGGGCAAAAGAAAAAGGGTACTCAATTTGTAGTTTAGGTATGTCTCCTTTATCTAATGTTGGAATTGAGCCGAATTCACCTTATCCAGAAAAAATAGCTAGGTATGCTTTTTTGAACGGTTGTAAGTTCTATAACTTTAAAGGGTTACGAAAATTTAAGGGTAAGTTTGCAACAAATTGGACTCCGAGATATTTGGTCTATAAAAAATCATTATTGTTTTTTCTCATCATACAGCTAATTATAATAGTGAGGAAAGAACCTAAACAAAAAGAATCAATAACAATAAGAAAATATATTCGTAATAAACAGGCGATTTAAAAAGAGGACACCATTATAGGTGTCCTCTTTAGTTCATAACGTTGCTACCACTTGCTCACAATATGATTTAACTTGTTGTTCTTCATCTTCATCTAATGCAAAATCTAACACTTTCTCAGTTGTATTTTCAATAAAATCATATTGAGCGATTTTTGATTCGTTATTTTCAATGGCGAATATTAGTTTAAGTTTAATGCCGTGTTCACTGAATAATTCATCCTCTTCATCAACCTCAAGTGTCAGGAAGATTTCATAACGTTCACCAGACAGTATGCCAAATGGATCCTCAAGTAATTCAATTGTTGATTCTATAATCTTCATGTTAATACCTCTTTCTTTAAGTATACATCCTGTTAATTGCATTAATATTATAGCCCTTTCTTTCCACAAAGCCAAATTTTAAAAGATAAAGGATAGAAGCTGTTAAATTAACACAGTAAGTTTTTCTGTGAATATGTAATTTGGGGAGAGAAGGTGCAAATAACTTATTGTTAGTTGATGACTCTAACTTTTGTCCTAATAGGGCTGTTTCTTCGATTTTAAAGGACTTTAGTAATGAAATGTAAAAGAAGAAAGTAGTAGAAATAAATAAGTTAAAAGATGAATCTCACCTTGTGTTGAGGTTTTTTTGTGTTCAATGCGCGGTGATTTTATGTCAGATATTCTTACATACAATTATCAGAAACTTTCAAAAACGGGTTGACACTTATGGAATATCGTATAGAATAGTAAATAAGAAATAGATGTTATATTTTCTAACATCGAAAGTCAACAATTCAGACGGGAGGAAATGTAATGGAAGACACTTTGTTTTTAATGAATAGTGTATGGATTATGCTAGGTGCAATTTTAGTTATTTTTATGTTAGGTGGGTTTATTTTACTAGAAGCAGGCTCTACAAGAATGAAAAATGCAGGCCATATTGCCGGTAAAACAATTTTTACAGTTGGTCTTGCATCATTAGTTTATTGGGCAGTAGGGTATGCATTTACATTTGGAGGAAATGGCAACTTTTTCGTTGGATTAACAGACTTCTTTTATTCAGGAGCTCAAGCGGAAGGTGCGAGTTATTCAACTGCAGTATTCTTTGTTTTCCAATGTGCGTTTGCTTGTATCTCAATTACAATTGCTCTAGGTGGTTTCGCTGAACGTGCTAAATTATCTATTTATCTAGTATTTACAATTTTATTCTCAGCACTTATTTATCCTGTTATTGCTCATTGGATTTGGGGTGGCGGCTGGTTAGCTGAACACGGTAAGCAAGATTTCGCAGGATCAACTGTTGTTCACTTAACTGGTGCAATGGCTGCATTGGCTGCAACTATCCTTTTAAAACCTCGTATCGGTAAATACAATAAAGATGGCTCAGCAAACAATATTCAAGGCCATAACCAAGTATTTACAGCATTAGGTGTGTTAATTCTATGGGTAGGCTGGTTTGGTTTTAATGCCGGTAGTACTTTATCAGTTGATGCAGGATTCTTTGGCTTTGTTGCATTGAATACAAACTTAGCTGCTGGGGCCGGTGCAGTGGCTGCACTTCTAATTTCTTGGATGGTATTAGGGAAATCAGATGTACCAACAATGCTTAATGGTGCTTTGGCAGGTTTAGTTGCGATTACAGCTTCCTGTGCATTTGTTGACACATGGGCGGCAGTCGTAATCGGATTTATTGCTGGTATTCTAGTATTTTATGGTGCGAGATTCTTTGAAAAGAGAAAAATTGATGATCCGATCTTTGCGTTATCTGTACACGGTGTACCTGGTATCTGGGGAACATTATCTACAGGATTCTTTGCAACACCGGAGCTAGCAACTGTTGGTAAACCGGGTTTATTTTACGGCGGTGGTTTTGAACAATTAGGTGTACAATTTATGGGCGTGGCAGCTTCAGGTATCTATGCATTTGTTGTATCATTTATCATTCTTGCGATTGCGAAGAAAGTGATGAATGGCTTACGTGTAACTGAAGAAGAAGAAGTGATGGGATTAGACATCAGTGAGCATGGCAGCTACGGGTACCCGGAAGTATTTGCTTCCAAAGATCAAAATGTTGGTTCATAATAAGGATAAAAGGTCTGTAACACTCATTTTGACAAAACGTGAGGAAGTGTCTCTCATGAAAGGGAATTTTGATTCATATGAATCAATTAAAAAATGGAAAGATGAACAAATCCATAATTATGAGCTTGACGCAAGAGGCTTGAATGAATTTCATGATGAGATGATGAGGAGTGCTAGTCAAATAGCACTCTTTCATCATGAAAAAACTTATGGAAAACCACCTTGCTCTTTTTCCTGGTTTATTACAGGAAGTGGAGGGCGATATGAACAAGGAATTATAAGTGATCAAGATCACGGTTTAATTTATGAGGTGCATTCACGGCAGGCAGACGAGTACTTTAAAAAGCTTGGAGAAGAGTTATCAAGAGGACTTTTTATTGTTGGTTATCCGTATTGTGAAGGAAAAGTAATGAGCTCAAATCCTTTGTGGTGTAAATCTTTCCAAGCTTGGAAGGATCAGCTTATTCATTGGATGGACGAAAAAAGCTGGGAGTCGATAAGATATTTGCAAATTTTTTATGATTCTCGAAGATTAATAGGTAATGATGAATTTGTAAAAGAATTGAAGAAAACCATTTTCGACTATCAAAAGCTTGAACCGAAGCTTTTGAAACGGTTTATGGATAATATACAGCTTATTAAACAGTCTGTAGGTCCTTTAGGACAAATTTATGTGGAACAAAACGGCCAATATAAAGGATCTATTGACTTGAAGAGGGCGGCATTTTTACCATATGTGAATGCGATAAGGATTTTGGCAATTAAAGAAGGTATTTTACAAACTTCAACTTTAGAAAGATTAGATTGTTTAGCAGAAATTAGTCAATATCAGGAAGAGATGCTCTATTACAAACATAATTTTGTAAAGCTACTTGATTACAGAGTGATGTTATTTAAAAATGCTACTTCATATGATGATGTTCATTACTTAAATATAAAAAAAATGTCAAAGGAAGAAAAACGTGACATGAAAACAATTTTAAGGGATGGTAAAAAACTTCATCATTATGTAGAAGGTATTATTGAAAAAGGGTGTTTAACATGACATTTGATCCGTTCTTTTTTATGAAAGGAAAGCTCAGTGGACCACAAGGAAACCAAACTCATCAGCAAGTTGCTTATATGCGCCA
Source organism: Metabacillus schmidteae (assembly GCF_903166545.1). Classification (NCBI taxonomy): domain Bacteria; kingdom Bacillati; phylum Bacillota; class Bacilli; order Caryophanales; family Bacillaceae; genus Metabacillus; species Metabacillus schmidteae. Next base: position 2,202,570 of record NZ_CAESCH010000001.1, read on the forward strand.
ATTGCAACGAGAAATGAAGGTTGAGGAAACACTGAATATACCGCTTACAGACCTTAATGTCATTGTGTTTGATATTGAAACTACAGGTTTTTATCCTGATCAAGGAGATCAAATTATTTCAATAGGTGCAATTAAAGTAAAAGGTGAAGAAATTAAACAGAAAGAAACATTTTATTCGTTAGTCCATTCAGAAAAAAAAATATCTGAGGAAATAAGTCAATTAACGGGAATAACAAACGGTGAATTGAATAGTGCTCCCCTGTTATCAGAGGTGCTTTTTCAATTTTTTCAATTTGCACAAGATTATACTCTTGTTGCACATCATGCAAATCATGAAAAGATATTTCTACAACATGCATCTTGGAAGTTATATCGTGCTCCATTTAAACATCGACTTGTTGACATGTCGTTTCTTTATCGCATAGCCGAGCCGGAACAAAAATTGGTCACACTCGAGGATTGCTGCGAGCATAATGGTATTCCGATTCATGGAAGACATCACGCTCTATATGATGCAAAGATAACTGCACAACTTTGGAGTATATATGTAAATAAGCTTAGACAAAAGGAATGTTATTCATTAAAAGATCTCTATGAGCGTTATACCATTGCTTGATTCAGAGAGACAGTCTTAGGTATAAATTATACACTAGGCCTGTCTCTTTTTATTTGTTTTCTACTATTAGGGAGGTATAGTAGTAAAACAAAAGAATTTATCTATTAATTCTGAATTTACATAATTGATAATAATTTATAGTCAAAATGGTCTGTGAGTAGTATTATAGAACTAATGAATTGTTAGTCTAATATAACGATAGCATGACTATTTTTAACAATTTGGTGAGGTGGGATACATTCCAAAATACATAAAATACTGCCATTTGTTGCAATAGATAGTAAATGGTTACTATTTCAATACAACCCTGCCATAGTTAAGAAGTTTACTTATTTAATAAAGAGGAGAAATCACAGCATGACAGACTTAATCAAACGTATGAAAAAGGCTCGAAAAAAGTGGAATTCTAATATATCAATAAGAAAAAAGTTAATTGTAGCTTTTGCATTTATTTTGCTTATACCTAGTCTCTTGATAGGACTAATATCATATAAATCTGCACAATCAGAGCTGGAAAAAAGTATGTTACAAACAGCTCGAGAAAGTGTACAACTTATTAATTCCTCCTTAAATACTCAGCTGGAGCCAATAAAAGAAGATGTCGACTATTTCGCAAAAACAGCTAAAACAGCCAATGCAAAAGTAGATGCAGAAGATACTGAGAAAATCATGTTGAAATTTAATCAGTATATCCAAACAAAGCCGAGTGCTCAGGCGATTTATATTGGATTTGATACAGGAGATATGATTATTTCACCAATGTCTGTTCAATTACCGGATGACTATGATCCTAGAGATCGTCCCTGGTATACTCTCGCAATGGAAAATAAAGGTGAAGTTGTGATAACTGATCCTTATATCGATGCTAATACAAATGAAATATCTGTAACGTTTGCAAAAGTTCTAAACGACGGTTCAGGTGTTGTAGCGATTGATATTGATATTAATTCTTTAAGTAAATTAACGAGTGAGGTTAAGGTTGGGAGTGAAGGATATGTTACAATCATTGGCAAGACGAAAAACTATATCATTCATCCAACTATGCAAGGTGAAGAGGTAAAAGGAAATTGGTCAGATAATTTATTCGAAAGTAAAAACGGAACTTTTTCATACCAATTAGATCACAATAAAATGCAGATGGATTTCACAACAAATGAACTTACAGGTTGGAAAATTGCTGGTACGCTTTATACAAGTGAAACAACAGATATTGCAAATGGAATTTTAAAAGATACCTTAATCGTAATTTTTATTTCATTTGTAGTGGGCGGCATCATTATTTTTGTGATTATAAGATCAATTCTACAGCCTATCCGTAAGTTAATTCGTAACTCGGAGAGAATTTCAAATGGTGATTTACAGGTAGAAATTGATACAAGCTCAAATGATGAGATTGGTAAACTGTCTAAAAGTTTTCATGTAATGGTTGAGAATTTACGCAATGTTATTACTAATTTACAGTCCGCATCTGAACGAGTTAGTTCATCTTCTGAAGAATTAATCGCAAGTGCTGATCAAACAACGATAGGGACAAAACAGGTAGCAGAGGCTATTCAAGAGGTTGCTGCGGGTGCAGAGCAACAAACGAATAAAATCGAGGCAAACAATTTAGCTTTAGAAGAAGTTCTCCAAGGTATTTTTCGAATTACCTCAAGCTCCTTAAGTGTATCTAATCTATCCCAAGATACAATTAATGAAGCAGAAATTGGCGGGCAATATGTAAAGGATAGTTTGGAACAAATGAAATTTATCCATGCTTCTGTTTCAGAATCTAACAAGGTCATTCAATCGCTTTCTAATCGCTCTCAAGAAATTGGTAAAATATTAGATGCAATTTCGGATATTGCAAATCAAACGAATTTATTAGCGCTTAATGCAGCGATTGAGGCTGCGAGAGCTGGTGAACATGGGAAGGGATTTGCTGTTGTTGCTGCTGAGGTACGGAAACTTGCTGAACAATCTCAACTTTCAGCAGGACAAATCTCTGCCCTTATTTTATCCATTCAACAAGACACAGACAAATCTGTTGAGGTTATGGATGAGGTATCGAAAAATGCTGAACAAGGACTTTCCATTTCAATAGAGACTTCAGAAAAATTTGAATTAATTATGGAGCAAATGAATAGTATGACACCACAGATTGAAGAAGTAACAGCAGTTGTACAACAAATTTCCGCTGCTGTTCAGGAAGTTAGTGCTTCAGCAAATGAATTAGTTGTCATAGCAAAAGAAAGTTCTGCGACTTCTGAAGAAGTAGCTGCAACAACTGAAGAGCAGCTGGCTTCTATGGAGGAAATAACACTGGCTGCAAAATCTTTAACAGATATGGCTGAGGGACTTCAATCGATAATAGAACGTTTTAATGTATAAAATATTAACTAGCTAATTAAGCCGAATGTGCGATTAGCTAGTTTTTTCTTTTTTATAATAGAAAATAAATAGTAGGCTAGAGATGATACGTATGGGGTACAGCATCAGCTGTTTCAGAAGAATAAGTTCGTTTCGAAGGCTATCATAGTTGATACCTTCGAATGAACTTATTGATTTTTGGGATCTTGGTTGGAGGGGAATAGAAAATATGAAATGAGACCTGAAAATACTGCACCGCTAAATGCAATTATTGTTCTTATTTCGATTGAAATATCTTCGCCATAATTCTGATCAAGAATTCTAATCGCAAAGATAAAAACAATAATTGATATTGGAATGACAATTTTTAACCTTTTCAACATGACACATCCTTTAAGAAATAAATAACATAATCTCCAGATAGTTTAACATAAAAAAGTTAAAGGATGTAAAAGTTGGTTTGATCGGTATATCGCTAATGTTTGCATAACTAAGGGAGTAAGAATACCGATTCCTACTTTTTCTTTCTATTGTAAAGGTAAATGGCCATGAGGATATATGTAGAAAATAGCAGTATTATAAAATCCGCAAGGGCTAATTCGGTCATTGTTCACCAACTTTTAAGGTATTACTTTAACTCACTTAGTGTGGGGTGAAAAATAAACAACAAAAGAATAATGATGGGCAATGAAATCAATAGGCTGCGTAGTGGACTAATAAAATGAATCCTTATAACGATAAACATGATGATGTTAAATAAAGTTGACCACCATTCGTTCCATCCATTATCATAAATAAACAATCCTCTTTTGCTAAAAAGGATTTCAATAAAAGAAAAATACATTATCCAGAGACCAACATAAATGCTGACTTTCTTCCATCCCTTAGGAAAGTATCTTAAATAAATCATTATTACGACAGGTATAATAAAAAAAGTAAAGGTGATTTCAATTAACGTATGATTTAACCACTCAACGGTCTTAGGCTTATATGCCCACAATGTATGTTGGTAAAATAAAAAGTTATATAAAAGGTTACATATAATATAAAACTGTACCGTCGAATAATAATCCTTCCATCTTCCCAATCCACAAACAATATCGCAAATATGATATACACGACTATAACGAGAAGTAAGTACATAATTTTCCTCTTGGTAAAATTCTTTATTTTTTACAGCTATTGCCTTGTTTCACATTTTTCATACAAAGATAACACCTATTAAATGAATTTATATGTTAAATATAAGTTTAATCACTTCTACATCCTTTGGAGTAGAACTATTCATTCCATAGACTTGTTTTTGAAAATTTCAGATAAATAACTGGAAAAATATTTCGATTCCCGATATATTTAAACGTATCACGTTATATTTATAGATAATGTGATCAAAAATGCAAACAAAACTTGGGGAGGGTATCTATGGAAACGTTTAAAAAGCTGAAAAGCTTTTATTGGCCATTTAAGAAATATTTTTTATGGTCATTATTTTTTGTCATATTCATTACGACCATTACTGTCGTCTATCCGATTGTTCTTCAATTAACGATTGATGAAATTGTATTAAAAGGACAATATGAATATATTCCATGGATTGTGAGTGGATTTTTAGCATTAATGGTTATAAAAGGGGTATCTGCGTTTTTTCATCAATATTTAGGAGATATGTTCGGAATTCAATCTGTCTACAGACTTCGAAATGCATTATATGAGAAACTTCAAAGGCTGCCATTTATGTATTATGACAATGCTAAAACGGGTGATTTAATGTCGCGTTTAACAGCTGATGTTGAAGGTTTTCGTTTCTTTTTATCCTTCGGGTTTTCAGAACTTGTACGTTTTATTCTTTTAGTATGTGGAACTTTAACTGTTATGTTTCTTTACTCTGTTCCATTAACGCTGGTTACGATTGCCGCATTACCGTTTTTGGCCTTGGCTGTGTATCGTTTTGATAAGAGAGTACATCCTGCTTTTCGGAATATTCGTAAATCGTTTGGGAAGTTGAATACAAATGTTCAAGAGAATATTAGCGGAATCCAAACAGTGAAAGCCCTTTCTCGTGAGGGATTTGAAATAGATAAATTTAATCAAGCAAATGGAGATTATAAGGAAAAATCATTAACAACATCTTTTGTTTGGTCTAAGTTCTTCCCGCTAATGGAGCTAATAGGTAATATTTGTGTTGTTGCATTGCTTGCATATGGAAGTGTTTTAGTCATTCGAGGGGGGCTGCAACCAGGTGAGCTCGTAGCCTTTTTTAGCTTGGTTTGGTATTTAATGGGCCCTATCATGCATTTGGGATTTGTGATTAACCTATTCTCTCAATCTAAGGCATCTGGTGAGAGATTGCTTGAAATCCTTGATGCTGAAGAGACGATTAGAGATATGGAGTCTGTCATTCCTGAAACAAAGATAAATGGAGATGTAGCATTTCATCATGTAAGCCTTCAGTATAATAAGGAAGATGAGCTTGCTTTGAATAACATATCCTTCCATGCAACAAGTGGAAAAACAATCGGATTAATTGGTGCAACTGGATCAGGAAAAACGAGTTTAACTCAACTTCTAACACGATTTTATACTCCATCAAGTGGTCAAATATTAATCGACGGTCGAGATATTGGTGATTATTCCTTAAAAGCATTACGCTCGAATATTGGGGTTGTCTTACAAGAATCATTTTTATTTTCTTCAACAATAAAGTCTAATATTTCTTATGGCCGTCCAGATGCATCAATGGATACCATAATTGATGCAGCCAAAAGAGCTCAAGCTCATGAGTTTATTATGGAATTGCCTAATGGATACGATACATTGCTCGGGGAGCGGGGGCTCGGTTTATCAGGAGGCCAAAAGCAGAGAATTGCAATTGCAAGGGCCATATGTATGAATCCAAGTATTTTAATATTAGATGACTCAACTAGTGCAGTTGATATGACAACAGAATTTAATATTCAAAAAGCGCTAAAAGAAGTCATGAAGGGAAGAACAACCTTTATAATTGCTCATCGAATCTCATCTCTAAAACATGCTGATGAGATCCTTGTACTTGAAAACGGTTTAATTGTAGAAAGAGGAAAACATGAAGACTTGATAATGAATAATGGATATTACAAACGAATTTATAATATTCAATATAAGGACCAAAAGGCTGTATTACAGCCATCTGTCGGGTAGGTGATAATAATGAATCATAATGAGAAAAAAGAAAAAATCATGGAGAGGTTTCACTACTCTACAGATACAATTATTGATAAACCATTTAACTGGCAGCAAATGTGGAGATTATTTAGTTATTTGAAGCCATATTCAAAAACATTGCTTCCAGCAGCATTTGTTGCAGTATTCATTTCAGCTCTTGTTCGGTTGGTAGCTCCAATCTTAATAGGAAAATACACTCTAGACTTTGCAATTGCTAATAAAGATATAAATTTATTAACTATTTTGGTTGTGACAATTGCAGGATTATATGTCTTGAGTTATATCGCAAATAGATTCCGTATTAAATGGATGAATTTGCTAGGTCAGAACGTTATATATGATATTCGTAAGCATTTATTCACACATGTTCAAACATTGTCACATCGATTTTTTGATCAACGTTCAGCAGGTTCTATTCTTGTACGAATCATGAATGATATTAATTCACTTCAAGAGTTGTTTACTAGTGGAGTGATAAATCTATTAATGGATTTTATCCTTTTAATTGGAGTAGTTGCTTTATTATTTACACTAAGTCCACAACTTACACTTGCTATATTAATTATTGTTCCATTAATGTTTTTTATTTCTACAAGTTTACGAAAAAAAATCCGTCGTTCCTGGCAAACAGTTAGGTTAAAACAATCAAAATTAAATTCACATTTAAATGAATCTATTCAGGGAATTCGTGTAACACAATCATTTACACAGGAAAAAGAAAATATAGAATTTTTTGATGGGGTAAATTCTGAAAACTTACGAGCTTGGCAAAATGCAACAAAACGGAATGCTATGTTTACACCAATGGTTGAAATGACCAATGCAATTGGAACAGCGATTTTAATTGCGTATGGTGCTAGTTTAATAGCAAATGAATCCATTACAATTGGAATCTTCGTTTCTTTTGCCTTTTACTTAGGAATGTTTTGGGAGCCTATCTCACGCTTAGGGCAGGTCTATAATCAGTTGCTTATGGGGATGGCTTCATCTGAAAGGATCTTTGAGTTTTTAGACGAAAAACCGAATGTCGCTGAATCTCAACGACCAATCCTGTTAACAAAAATGGAAGGGAAAATATCCTTTGAATCAGTTGAATTTGCCTATGATTCTTCAAGAAAGGCATTACATGAGGTCTCACTTACCATTGATGCAGGGCAAACAGTCGCTCTTGTAGGGCATACTGGTTCAGGTAAAACGACAATTGCAAACTTAATTAGTCGTTTTTATGATGCAACGGCAGGACAGGTGAAAATTGATGATATTAATATTAAGGATTTATCAATACAGGAGCTTAGGTCTCAAATAAGCGTAGTTCTTCAGGATACTTTTATTTTCTCTGGAACAATCATTGATAATATCCGCTTCGGTCGCCCTGATGCCTCTGATGAGGATGTTATGAAAGCGGCAAAGGCAGTAGGAGCAGATGATTTTATTAAAAATTTATCAAACGGTTATTTTACAGAGGTAGAAGAGAGAGGAAACGTTCTATCTGTTGGTGAACGACAATTAATTTCATTTGCAAGAGCCCTGCTTGCAGATCCACGAATTATTATTTTGGATGAGGCAACTGCTAGTATTGATACAGAAACAGAAGTGAAAATTCAACATGCTTTGAGAACACTTCTAAAAGGAAGAACTGCTATAATGATTGCTCATCGACTCTCAACAATTCGAGAAGCAGATAATATCATTGTGCTTGATCATGGCCATATTATGGAACAAGGAGATCATCAACAACTGATGGAGAAAAAGGGTATTTACCATGGTTTAGTGAAAGCTCAATTCAATATGTTAGAGGTAGGATAATAAGGCAATAACCCGTTGTTTTCTTGAAATTTGAACATTTTCTAAAATATTTAACAACCTATTTACAATACTTAAAATTAGAGATATTATTTTTGTTGGAAGTAGAATCTACTTTTAATTCCGCTTATTATTGGAGGCGCAACAAAACAATGTGGGTTATAACCTTATATGATGAAGAGAATATTAAAATGTATGAGTTCGATAATGAGGAAGAAGCGAAACAGTCTTTAAAGAAGATGAAAGGTCAAACAGTTCTCTCACATATTATTTATTACAATGATCAGATACTTGAAGCAGTTCATCCATAAAACATTGCAGTCGGCTCCATAAAGGGGTCGGCTTTTTTGTTTGAGCAAAAAAATAAAATTTTATGGATGATAGAATAAATTAAGGCAAGCCATTAGACTTGGCGATAAGCAAGATTAAAACAAAATAGTCAAAAAGTTTTTTATGTTAAAAAGTTAGAAAACAGTTACAATTAAGAAAAGTTGTACTAAAATGGAGACAGGGTATTAAAACGCTTCCAATGAATGTGTTGTTATGAAGGAAAATTACATAAGTTGTTCTAATATCCCTCATAAAGTATTGAAAATGGAGGTCAAAGATGTCACAACTAAGCAATGCTAGCACAAATATTATTATTCGATTGCATTTTCAAAAAAACTTAATTACGTTTAGTGAAATTGCAAAAGTTATAGGTGAAGTTGGCGGAGATATAATAGGAATCGATGTGATCTCTACAAGTAAAACACAAACTGTACGTGATATCACGATTACAGTGAAAAATCAAAAGCATGGTCAGAGTGTGATGGATGTTCTTGGGTTATTAAAAGGTGTTAAGGTGATCTCAGTTTCAGATCGTACATTTCTTTTACATCTTGGAGGAAAAATTGAAGTTACACCAAAAAACCCAATTAAAAACCGTGATGACTTATCAAGAGTTTATACCCCTGGAGTCGCGCAGGTGTGTAATGCGATAGCAGATGAACCACAAAAAGCGCACTCCTTAACAATCAAAAGGAATACTGTTGCGGTAGTTTCAGATGGCACAGCAGTATTAGGTCTTGGAGATATAGGTCCGCTAGCTGCAATGCCGGTTATGGAAGGAAAAGCGATGCTATTTAAACAAATGGCTGATGTTGATGCTTTTCCAATTTGTCTGGACACAAAAGATCCTGATGAGATCATCAGGATTGTTAAAGCGATTGCTCCTGCCTTTGGTGGAATTAATCTAGAGGATATCTCTTCACCAAGATGTTTTGAAATTGAAGAAACACTTAAATCGGAATTGAATATTCCTGTTTTTCACGATGATCAGCACGGTACAGCGGTAGTCTTGTTAGCTGGACTTTATAATGCACTGAAATTGACAGGTAAGAAAATAGAAGAAATTAAAGTTGTGTTAAATGGTGTCGGAGCTGCGGGGACAGCTTGTGCAAAAATGTTAATTGCAGCAGGTGTTCGTCAAATCATTGGAGTTGACCGCATGGGTGCAATTAATAGGAGTGAAACATACGAAAATCCTAATTGGAATGCTTTTGCACAGATGTCGAATCCGGATAACTTAAGTGGTTCGCTTTCTGATGTCATAATAGACGCAGATGTATTTATCGGAGTATCCGCTCCGGGAGTTTTAACAGTCGAGCACTTACAATCAATGGCAAAAGATCCGATTGTGTTTGCTTTGGCAAACCCTGATCCGGAAATTGATCCTGAACTAGCAGAGCCGTACGTGAAGGTATTGGCAACTGGACGTTCCGATTACCCAAATCAAATCAATAATGTTCTATGTTTTCCAGGTATTTTCCGTGGTGCATTAGATTGTCGTGCTTCCGAAATCAATGAGCAGATGAAAATTGCAACAGCAAAAGCAATCGCGGATGTTGTCTCTGATGACGAATTAAGTGAAACATATATCGTACCAAGTGTCTTCAATCAAAAGGTTGTAGAAAAAGTTAGAAAAGCTGTTGTAAAAGCTGCGCTTGAATCAGGTGTTGCAAGAAAAGATATGTACAAAGAAGAAACTGTTTTACAAGAAAATCGATAGATAGATAAAAACTCTTAAGTTCATTTTCATACAAACTTCTCGAACGTATTATTTGAAGTTTATATGAATGATGGTACTTAAGAGTTTTTTGTAGTTGATCTCAAGTTTTGTTAAGTAAAAATAATGTTTAGAAACTTTTTTAAAATTAAACAACTATTTTATGAAACTATTTCCAATTAATCTCGTATAAGTAATGGAAAATATATTTTGGAGGGAAAAAGGATGGAACAGGAAACAGTACAATCAAAGAAACCATCATTATTTGGAATGATTTTTCAACCGGGGGAACAGTTTGAACGAATGAGAGAGAAACCAGTCATTTGGCTTCCTTTAATCATTTTATCGATTCTGGGTGCGGTCGTAGGAGTGTTAGCGGGTTTAAACGTAGATTACGCAACAGTTCCAGGAATGGAAGGAATGCCAGCTGAACAAATTGAAATGTCAAAAATGTTCGGAGTTATCTTTGGTGGCATTGGGGCATTATTTGGAACTCCGATTGGATTTGTAATATTTGCTGCTATTTTGTTTGGAATCACAAAGATTGCAAAATCACCAATTACATTTAAACAAATGTTTTCATTAATTCTTTTTACAAGTTTTATTTCTACAATTGGGCAAGTGTTAAACCAACTGATCATCTATGCTATTGGTTCAGACCCAACTGTGATGCTTACAAGTATTAATAGTTTTATTGGTGCTGAAGGTGTTATGGGTGGTGTTTTAAGCACTATCGAGGTTTTTAATATTTGGTATTATATTTTATTAGGTATTGGACTTGTAAAAGTAGCCCAAATATCTAAGCCGGCAGCTTATACAATCACAATTATTTTCTTTGCTTTAGGACTGATTGTAGCTGTAGTTTCCGGAGCCTTAGAAGGGCTGGCGCAATTCTAATGAAGAAAAAGGTATGGATTTCAATTGCAGTAGTGGCTTTAATCGGACTATTAGTTGGAGTAAATATCTACAGGGCATCAAATCAAGAAGTTCTATCAGTCGAAACAGCGACTGTAGAAGAGCGAGAATTAACCGGGAATGTGATGGTTCCCGGTACACTTTCTTTAAGCCAAGAGTACTTTGTCTACTATGTGCCTGAAAATGGTCAGGTAGAAGCGGTTCTTGTTAAAGAAGGGGATAAGGTGGAAGAAGATACACCTTTATTAAGATATGAAAACGAGCAATTACAATTAGAAAAAGAACAAAATGCACTTTCTCTTGAATCCTCCTATTTGCAAATTAATCGAATTAAAGATCAAATTGATGATCTAGATGAGAAAGAAAAGGATTTAGAAGATCAATTGGGTAAAGAGGAAGCTGAAAATCAAGTTGATGCTGAACGTGATCAACTTAAGACTGATTTGAAGGTGGCAGACCTTGAAGCAAGACAAGTCCAACTTCAAAAAGAAACGATTGAAAGTAAGATTGATAATCTTGTCGTGACGAGTGAAAATGCTGGCACAGTCTTATCTATTGATGAAGAGGCAATAAAAGGTATTTCACAAACTCCTATTCTACATATAGGTAATCCTGAAGAACTTATTGTGAAGGGAACAATATCTGAATATGACTCCTTAAAAATAATTGAAGACCAAGCAGTTACATTGCGATCAGATGTTCTTACAGATAAGGAATGGAAAGGAAAAGTAGAAAAGGTTAGTTATTTACCTATACAAAATGAGACTGTGGCGGTAAGTGGTGAAGAAACCGCTGTTCAATATTCAATCGAGGTATCAATTGATGATAAAAATATTGAAGCAAAACCCGGGTTTAAGCTAATTATGGATATTGAAACTGAAAAACGATCTGCTCTAGCTGTTCCTTTAGAAGCTGTAAAACAAGATGGTGAAAACTATTATGTGTATACCGTTGAAGAAGGAAAAGCAGTTCGTAATGATGTCGAAATTGGCACAGCTAGTGATGAGTTTATGGAAATTAAAACAGGTCTTAAATCAGGAGCAAAAGTCATCATTAATCCTTCAGAAGAAGTCCGAGATAACGTGGAAGTGAATGAAAAATGATTGAGTTAACGTCTATAACTAAAAGCTATAAGGTAGGTCAAGATACGTTAGACGTGTTAAAAAATATCAATCTTACAATAAAACATGGCGAGTTTGTTGCCATTATGGGACCTTCAGGTTCAGGTAAATCAACTTTAATGAACGTAATTGGTTGTTTGGATAATCCTTCATCAGGAACATATCTTTTAGATCAAGAAGATATCTCAATATATAAAGATGAAATGCTGGCAAAAGTACGAAATCTCTCTATCGGCTTTGTTTTTCAACAATTTCAGTTATTACCAAGATTAACAGCGTTAAAAAATGTGGAACTCCCCATGGTCTATGCAGGTTACAATAAGAAAGAGCGTGAAGAACGTGCAAAACAAGCGCTTGAAAAGGTTGGTTTAGCTGAAAGAATGAATCACCTGCCGAATGAATTATCAGGTGGACAAAAACAACGTGTTGCTATTGCCAGATCAATTGTCAATGAGCCCAAAATTATTTTGGCAGACGAGCCGACAGGTGCACTCGATAGTAAAACGAGTATTTCCATTATGGAGCAGTTTACCCAACTAAACAAAGAAGGCACTACAGTCATTCTTGTTACCCATGAACAAGAGGTTGCTGATTACGCAAATAGAATTATCACGGTTAGAGATGGGATTATTCTCTCTGATGAAGAGCGGGGGAGATTCTAAATGAGTTTAATTGAAAATTTGAAAATGGCGTTAAGCTCAGTTCTCGCTCATAAATTGCGATCCATTTTAACAATGTTAGGTATCATAATAGGGGTTGCATCAGTCATTCTTGTTGTGGCAATAGGACAGGGCGGAGAACAATTATTAAAAACATCAATAACAGGTCCGGGTAATACAATAGAAGTATTTTATGAACCGAGTGAAGAAGAATTGTTATCAAATCCAAATGCATATATGAGTGCAGCGTTTACACAAGAAGATGTAACTGCATTAAGTGAGATCCCTGAAGTGAAAAAAGTAGTTGCATCATCAACAGAATACTTTCAAACTAGTTTCCGTGAAGAAACAGCTGATACTAGTGTATATGGTATAAACCAAGCTTATATGGAAGTGAATAGTTTAAACGTTCAATCTGGGAGAAACCTTTTAGAAAGTGATTATATAGGGGGAACCAGAGTAGGGATTATTAGCGATGAGTTACGTAAAGAGCTTTTCGATGATAAGTCTGCTGTAGGTGAAGTCATTTGGGTTAAAGGTCAGCCCATTGAAATTGTTGGCGTCATGGAAAAGCCTACTGGTTTATTTGCTTTTGGAGCTATGGAAGTTTATGTTCCTTGGAATACATTTCGAAACTCATTTGGTAAAAATGAATACAACCAAGTAACCTTGCAAGCCAATAGTGCTGATGTCATGAAGGAAGTTGGAGATAAAGCAACTACTCTATTAAATACAGCTCATAATACTGAAGATTCTTATAGTGTATTTAATATGGAAGAAATGGCGGAAGGAATAGGACAGATCACAAATATTATGACACTGATTATTGGCTCCATAGCGGGAATATCTCTTTTGGTTGGTGGAATAGGTGTCATGAATATTATGCTTGTTTCTGTAACAGAAAGAACAAGAGAAATAGGAATACGTAAAGCTCTAGGTGCAACCAAAAGGCAAATTCTAACACAATTTTTAATTGAATCTGTGACACTTACTCTTATAGGTGGGGCTTTAGGTATTATTTTAGGTGCTGTGGCAGCAAATATCGTATCAATCTTTGCCGGATGGCCACCGCTAATTTCATGGGAAGTTGTGGTTGGAGGATTACTATTCTCAATGATAATAGGAATTGTATTTGGAATGCTCCCGGCAAATAAAGCAGCCCGATTAAGTCCAATTGAATCTTTACGATATGAATAAGAAAGAAAACCTCACATTCACCTTGTGAGGTTTTTCTATTTTAAAAAATGGTTTAAATAAGCCATTCATTAAGATTTACAAATTTTTAATCATATTAGTAAAAGTATTTTAATTCTGAAGGTGATTGTTTATGACTGATATAATATTATATAAATATAAAATTGATAGTTTTTGATATTTTATGATTGATTTTGATTGAAAGTGACAGTATAATAAGGTGTAAGTAAGCGGTGAATTCGCTTACAAAATAATGACAATTAAATATCTACAATGGGTATAAGGAGAAGAATTTCTTTATCCGAATAAAAATTAAGCAATAAAGGTAGTGAATTCATGATTTATACTGTTACGTTAAATCCATCTGTGGATTATATTGTTAGACTAGATCAATTTGAACTTGGATCTTTAAACAGAATGACAGACGATTCCAAGTTTCCCGGTGGTAAAGGGATTAATGTTTCAAGAGTAATGAAACGATTAGGTGTAGAATCTAAGGCAATTGGTTTTTTAGGTGGTTTCACGGGTGCTTTTATTGAAGGTTTTTTAACCAATGAAAATATCAATCATCAGTTTATTAAAGTATCAGGTGATACGCGAATTAACATAAAATTAAAAACCGAAGTCGAAACAGAGATTAACGGCTTAGGGCCAATTGTAACTGAAGAGCAATTAGATCAATTTTTACAACAATTTGAACAAATGGATAGTGAAGATATTGTACTACTAGCAGGAAGTATACCTGGAACATTACCATCCTCCATTTATAAGAGAATAATGGATATTTGTAAAGAAAAAGAGATCAAAGTGGTTGCGGATGTTTCAGGAGATGCATTAGAAGAAGTTGTGTCTGAAAAGCCTTTCTTAATTAAACCGAATCATCATGAATTAGGTGAATTATTCGGGACAAAAATTGAAACGGTGGAAGACGCTCATGATTATGCGAAGAAGCTAGTATCTCAAGGAGTTCAACACGTAATTGTGTCGCTAGCTGAAAAGGGCGCTTTGCTTGTAACTGAAACAAAAAGTTTTGTTGCTAATGTTCCGAAGGGAAAAGTATTAAATTCGGTTGGTGCAGGTGATTCTGTAGTTGGGGGTTTTTTAAGTTCCTATACAACAAATCATCCAATTGAGGAAGCTTTTAAGATTGGAGTAGCTTCAGGAAGTGCAACAGCTTTTTCACTTGAGCTTTGTACTAAAGAAAAAATAGAAGAACTATTACCTCAAATTGAAGTGAAGAAGGTATAGAGGGGGAAGTAAGATGAGAATTACAGAGGTATTAACAAAAAATACAATTACACTAAACATTCAATCTTCAACTAAAAGTGATGTCGTTAAAGAACTGGTAGAAGTATTAGACCGTGCTGGTAAACTTTCAGATAAGGCGGCTTACGAACAGGCTGTTTTAGATCGTGAAAAACAAAGTACAACAGGAATTGGTGATGGAATTGCCATTCCTCATGCAAAAACAAGTGCTGTAAAAGAACCAGCGATTGTATTTGGTCGATCAGTTGAAGGTGTAGATTATGAGTCATTGGATGGTCAGCCAAGCTATCTATTCTTTATGATTGCTGCTCCTGAAGGTGCAAACAATACTCACTTAGAAGCATTATCGAAATTATCGAGTATTTTAATGAAACAAGAAGTAAGAGATCAATTAATGGCTGTAAAAACAGTTGAAGATGTGTTGGCTACAATTGATAAATATGATGTTCAAGAGGATGGCGAAGAAGTACAAGGTACGAATGAAGGAAAAATTCTAGCTGTAACTGCTTGTCCTACAGGAATTGCACATACGTATATGGCAGCTGATGCGTTAAAAGAAAAAGCAAGAGAAATGAATCTTTCCATTAAAGTTGAAACAAATGGCTCAGGTGGGGCAAAGAATGTTTTAACTGCAGCAGAAATTGAAGAAGCTACAGCTATTATTGTGGCAGCAGATAAGCAAGTCGAAATGGATCGCTTTAAAGGAAAACATGTGATCATTGTTCCGGTAGCGGATGGAATTCGTAAAACAAAGGAACTACTTGAGCGCGCTGTTAATCAAGATGCTCCCATTTTTAAAGGAAGTGGAGAAGGAACCAAAGAAGAGGGCAGTAGTGAACGAACAGGATTTTATAAACACTTAATGAATGGTGTTTCTAATATGTTGCCGTTCGTTGTAGGTGGGGGTATCCTTATTGCATTATCTTTCTTATTTGGCATCCATGCATCAGATCCAAACGATCCTTCACATAATGTTTTTGCGGAAGCTTTAAGTACGATTGGTGGCGGAAATGCTTTTGGCTTAATGATTCCAGTCTTAGCAGGATTTATCGCATTAAGTATAGCTGATCGTCCTGGATTAGCACCTGGTATGGTTGGCGGATTTATGGCAGCTCAAGGGGGAGCAGGTTTCTTAGGTGGTTTAATTGCTGGTTTCTTGGCGGGATACATTGTTGTTCTTTTAAAGAAGGTACTATCTGGTTTACCTGCTTCTTTAGAAGGAATCAAACCTGTTTTATTATACCCGGTATTAAGTATCTTCTCAGTCGGGATGATTATGTTCTTTGTCGTTAACAAACCAGTAAGTGCATTAAATGCTGGGATTAGTGATTTCTTAGGTGGATTAGGGACTGGCAATCTAATATTACTTGGATTATTATTAGGTGGAATGATGGCGATTGATATGGGTGGTCCTATCAATAAAGCTGCCTTTACATTCGGAATTGCTATGATCGATTCAGGAAATTTTGCACCACATGCTGCTGTTATGGCTGGTGGAATGGTTCCTCCGTTAGGAATTGCACTAGCAACAACTTTATTTAAAAACAAATTCACCAAACGTGAACGTCAATCTGGTATTACTTGCTATATTATGGGTGCGTCATTTATTACGGAAGGTGCAATCCCATTTGCTGCAGCAGACCCAGGTCGTGTTATTCCTTCTGTGGTGACAGGTTCAGCTGTTGCCGGGGCATTAGCGATGTTCTTTGGAAATGGATTACGAGCTCCTCACGGGGGTGCCTTTGTTATTCCATTAGTAGAAGGTAATCCATTATTATATCTTCTTGCCATCGTAATTGGTGCAGTTGTAACTGCTATTATGCTTGGAATTTTGAAAAAACCTGTTAATGAATAAAAAGTAAGCTGATATGTTTCGGATTCATTCGAAGCATATCAGCTTTTTTTGATTAGAAATGCAAAAAGTAGGGTACATTCTAGTAATGGTCATACTAAAGAAATTGAAAGGTGGAAATGTCTTATGTCAAAACCATTATTTACTTCAACTGCCAAAGCTGTTGGTGGTAGAGATGGGAAAGTAGAATCATCTGATGGAAAAATAAACTTAAAGTTAGCTATGCCTGGTTCCAAACAGGCTGAAGAAAATCCTGATGCAACAAATCCTGAACAACTGTTTGCTGCAGGATATTCGGCATGTTTTGATGGAGCCCTTCAACTAATGGCGAAAAGAGAAAAGGTTCATTTCGAATCTGAAGTTACTGCAAATGTTTCTTTATTAAAAGATGAATCAGATGATGGGTTTAAAATCGGGGTTACCCTACAAGTGAAAGGGACAGGCATTGAAAAAGACAAACTAAAGGATCTGGTTGAAAAAGCTCATGAATTCTGCCCATATTCAAAAGCAACCAGAGGTAATATTGATGTAGAGCTAGAGGTTGTCTAACAAATATATAAAAAATAAGCTCCTTAAAATTAAGGAGCTTATTTTTTCGTATTTTAAATATAAGTCTGTATCCATTGACCATTCTCAAAATTTCACTTCGATCCACTTTGAAACAGACTCTGTTAAAAAGAAAAAGCATATTCTAAAATTTTAGCAAATACTGATGTAAAGAGGTATAATAATGAAGAGGAATGAAATTAGGAGGACTTTTCATGTCACAAACAGATACTGAAACAACAAAATCCAAAATATGGGAATGGGCAAAGGCTATCGTTTTAGCTGTAGGGTTGGCAATGATAATACGGTTCTTTTTATTTGAGCCATATCTTGTTGAAGGCTCATCAATGGACCCAACATTACATGATGGTGATCGTCTATTTGTAAATAAAACATTAAAATTTATTGGTGAAATTGAGAAGGGTGATATTGTTATCATCGATGGTGAAGAAGAAGACATACGGTATGTAAAGCGAATTATCGGGTTACCCGGTGATACGGTTCGCGCTGATAAAGGACAAGTTTATGTAAATGATGAGCTGACTGAGGAGCCCTATTTAGTGGAAAACCGTGACGAAGCTGAACAGTTAGGAATGATGCTAACTGGAGATTTTGAAGAAGTTGAAGTACCTGAAGGAAGCTATTTTGTTATGGGAGATAACCGTTTAAATAGCATGGACAGTCGAAATGGATTAGGGCTTATAGAATCAAGCCGTATACTTGGTAAATCTGAATTTATTTTTTATCCATTTGATCATTTTCAGCAAACAAAATAAAACTTAAAGTCGATGTTTTAAACTTCGGCTTTTTTTATGTTCATATTTCTGTAACATTTCATCTTTCCAATCGTCTACTTCAAAGAGATTACAACCGATAAGGGAAGTGTTGAGAGATGAAAAATTTAATGGTTATCATTTGTTCATTTTTACTGGCATTAGTAATTGGTGGATGCAGTAATCAATCTAGTGAGGAAAGTCAAACGATTAAATCAGATCAGGGTAGTCATGCATCTGATAATGGTCAAGATATGGCAGTTGAATCAGAAAGCAAGGCAGCGTTGAACGGTGATTCTACTAAACAAACAGAACCAGAAACAAAATCACAGGTAACGAATACGAGTAATCGAATGGTTATTTATACAGCCAATCTATCAATTCAAGTTAACAGTTATAATGAAACCATATCCTTTATTCAACAAGAACTTCAATCGAAAGATGGGTATATTGTAAATACAAATTCATATTCGGTAGAAAATGAATCATTGGAAGGGACTATAACAGTTAGAATTCCGCAAGAAAATTTTCAATCATTTTTAAAGACTGTAGAGAGTAAAAGTACAAAGGTAATCGATCAATCGATTAATGGTCAAGATGTGACAGAGGAATATGTTGATTTAGAATCTAGATTAAAATCCAAACAAGTGGTCGAAAAACGATTGCTGGAGTTTATGGAGAAAGCGGAAAAGACAGAGGATTTATTGAAAATTTCCAATGATTTAGCAACAGTTCAGGAAGAAATAGAACAACTGAAAGGTAGAATGAATTATTTAGATAATCAAGTAAATTTGGCAACGATCACCATTCAGATAAAAGAGAATAGAGTCAATGTTCCCGATCTTCAAAACAACGAACTTAACACATGGAATGAAACGAAAAAGCAATTTATGGAAACTCTTAATTTCGTTATACGAACACTTTCAACTGTATTTGTATTTATTGTAGGTAGCCTACCTGTGTTAATTGTATTAGGTGGTATTTTCTTTGTCATTTGGGTTTTTTTAAGAAGAAAACGAAGACATCAAGAGCAACCACCAGAGAACACAGAGAAAAATTAATTTGTTAAGTTGCTAAAATCGTTAAAATAAACATAGTAATAAATACGCTTCCGCTTATTAAAGCAACACTTATTAAAATCGAAAGCTTTTTATTTTCTATATGATAGTGGGGGAGAATCCTTTTCAATGAGATTGTGATAATCACGTATATGAAGATCACTCCGATTATAAATGTAATTCCATTGGATTGAAAGCCAAGAAATGCAAAGTAAATTCCAGAAAATAGTATTAGTAAACAATATTCAATTAGTGTATGTAATTTCATTTGAAGCACCTCATTTGATATAGATAATCTATTTTACCATAAGTTAAATCTTAGTATGAGTTATCGTTATTTTCAGAAAATGTTTGAAGTAAAAGTTGAATACTAATGTTTAAGATTTATGGGCTATCCACTAGGGATTAATCTAATTGGATAGCTTTTTATGCATAATATAGATTCCTATTTTCCTAGTACTATAATGCGATTATGATGTTAAAATATGTAAAAGTACGATAAAATGAATATTGGTAAACTTTCATGAAAAGGAGATTTATGATGAGTCAAAATTTTATAAAGATTGAAGAGGGAAAAAATACTCATAAGAGATATATTAGTTCGCTTCTTGTCATATTAGCTTTTATGCTAATATTAGGAACACTGGCATACATAGTTGCTTTAATCATTGGAGAATTGATAAACCCGGGTCTCCTTGATATTGAAACTGGGCTTGTAACAGATCCTCTTGTAGACCTTTATTTATTGCATCTTCAAAGCGTCTTATTGGTCATTGGTCTATTTATTGCTGTTAAATTTATTTTGAAAAGAAGGTTTATATCCATCATTACTCCTGCTGAAAGGTTAAATTGGGGGAAAATTGGCTATGGGTTTGTCGTTTTCTTCATAATACTCGGTGTCTTTTCAATACTTGATTTTGTTATTTTTCCAAGTGATTATCACTTGAACGATTTTAATATGACGAGATTTCTCTGGTTATTAATAGCAGTTATTTTTCTTGTTCCTATTCAAACAACTTCTGAAGAATTATTATTTAGAGGCTTCCTTCTTCAGTGGGGAGGAAAATTCACACAAAATCCAATTATATTAACGATTATTGTTGGAGGGATCTTTGGAAGTCTTCATTTTTTTAATCCTGAGATGGAATATGGTGCATTTTGGGTTGCATTAGATTACCTATCAATGGGCTTTATCTGGACATACATTTCAATTAAAACAAATAGCTCAGAATTTTCAATTGGAGCCCATGCAGCTAATAATATGTTTCTATGTCTCTTTTTAACAATGGAAGACACTGTTTACGGTGATATTCCTTCTTTGTTTGTAACAACAAATATAGATCCTATGATTTCAACAATAACAACGATTGTGACTGGGATTATATTCTCTATAATTGTTTTTAGAAAGAATAAAAAAGTATCATATTAAAAGCGTACACTTTGTGCACGCTTTTTTCAGATGCTCATTATCGACCTTTCAATATGTGCTCAATTAAGGTCAAATGAATAGTTGCCCATGCTTTCTCTTTAAAGTGTAAGATTACGCTTATAATTAAGATGGCTAGATATATCGTTATGAAAATAAAAAATGGTGTAGCTCCGTTTTTAAATAAAAATTCTTGAAGTTGCTTGGAAAATAGAAACAGTAACCATGGTCCTGCTGAAACAAATACAGGTATCATTCCCATCCCATTCTTTTCCTTCAAAATTCGATAATAGATTTTCTCCAAAGTTGATGTTTCGATCTTTTCATAAAATGTTTTCATTTCAGCAATTTCTTTTAATTCGCTTAATTCATTTAATTGTTCGCCGTTTTCCGATGCTTTCTTAAACTTTAAATACAATTTATGTGCATCTCCACGAGTAGAAAACAATGAGAAAACCTCCATTCCATACCTAAAATCGTTTGCAAATTTAAAGTGAAATATTCGTAAATAAGAGGAATTGTAAGAAAGAAGATAAGGAATGATTTGAAATTAGGTATATTTCTAATTATGTGGTATGCTTGAGGTAACCATTTAATACTTGTAGCAAGACTTCAACCACTCATCATTTGAGTGGTTTTTTTTATTAAGGTTAGGAAGTAAAATTTGCATTAAGGAAGATTAATCGATTTAGGGGATAGTTTTAAGTATAAGTGCAACTATTTATCACACTTCACCCTTCAGGCTCGCCGCTCGCTGAGGCTCCCATATGAAAAAAGAAGGCCTCTATAATAGAGACCTTCTTTAATCAGCTAATTATAATTTTGTAACGTTAACTGCTTGAAGACCGCGTTGACCTTGCTCAGTTTCAAATGAAACTTTTTGACCTTCGTCTAAAGATTTAAATCCTTCGCCTTGGATAGCTGAGAAATGTACGAATACATCGTCTCCACCTTCAACTTCGATGAAACCGAAACCTTTTTCTGCGTTAAACCATTTTACTGTACCTTGTTGCATAGTTGTTGCCTCCTGTGTGGAATTTCCACGTTTTATTACTATCCTTGCTCAATTAGATATCAAAGGCGAAAAGTTTAAACCACTTATTCTTTCCTTACAGACCGAACAAAAATAATTCTTACTAATCATAACAGATATGTAAGAGAAAAGCAAATAAGGAATGATATTTTAATTATTGCGTTTATATAACGAAAGTTTCAACTGAAAATAGATTGCATTTCATCATAATCTTTACAATAATGGTCAGAATTTTATGATGATATTCAAAAGAAACAAGGGGGATACATGGGGACAATCGTTAGATTTGTTGTATTCATTGCTATCACTATGATTATCCATTATAATAGGCATGTCCATAAAAGTATATATAGTAGGGAAAATACTAACTTTTAAAGAAATAGGGTAAAACAACCCTTTATTATTGGAGGAGTTTTATGATTCAAGTAACGAATGTTAGCTTACGATTTGGTGATCGCAAGCTATTTGAAGATGTGAACATTAAATTCACGCCTGGTAACTGTTATGGTCTAATTGGTGCTAACGGTGCTGGAAAATCTACATTTTTGAAAATACTGTCTGGGGAAATTGAAGCGCAAACTGGTGATGTAAGTATGGCACCGGGTGAACGTTTAGCGGTATTAAAACAAAACCATTTTGAATATGAAGAATTCGAAGTTCTAAAAACAGTTATTATGGGGCATAAACGCCTTTATGAGGTTATGCAGGAAAAAGATGCGATCTATATGAAAGCGGATTTTACAGATGAAGATGGCATGAAAGCAGCTGAACTTGAAGGGGAATTTGCAGAGCTAAACGGTTGGGAAGCTGAAAGTGAAGCAGCAATTCTTCTAAAAGGTCTTGGAATTACTGAGGAACTCCATACGAAAAAAATGGCAGAATTAACTGGTGGAGATAAGGTAAAGGTTTTATTAGCACAAGCACTATTTGGTCAACCTGATGTTCTTCTACTAGATGAGCCGACAAACCATCTTGATATTCATGCAATTCAATGGTTAGAAGAGTTTCTTATTAACTTTGAAAATACAGTTATCGTTGTATCACATGACCGTCATTTCTTAAATAAAGTTTGTACACATATAGCCGATCTTGACTTCTCGAAGATCAAAATATATGTCGGTAACTATGACTTCTGGTATGAGTCAAGTCAACTAGCATTAAAATTAGGTCAGGAAGCTAATAAGAAAAAAGAAGAAAAAATTAAAGAACTTCAAAATTTTATTGCAAGATTTAGTGCGAATGCGTCTAAATCAAAGCAAGCAACATCAAGAAAAAAATTATTAGATAAAATTACCCTGGATGATATTCAACCATCTTCCCGCCGTTATCCTTATGTAAACTTCACACCAGAACGTGAAATTGGAAATGATGTTTTACGAGTTGAGGGATTATCTAAAACAATTGATGGAGAAAAAGTATTAGATAATATTAGTTTTATTATGAACAAAGAAGATAAAATTGCGTTAGTTGGTCGTGATGAGATTGCGATTACTACATTATTTAAAATTTTGGCAGGGGAAATGGAGCCAGATAGCGGTACGTTTAAATGGGGTGTTACGACTTCACAGGCTTATTTTCCAAAAGACAATGGAGAGTATTTCAAAGGAGATGAGCCAACATTAGTTGATTGGTTGCGTCAATATTCCCCAAATGATCAAAGTGAGAGCTTTTTACGTGGTTTCCTAGGTAGAATGCTATTCTCAGGTGAAGAAGTATTGAAAAAACCAAGCGTATTATCTGGAGGAGAGAAAGTACGTTGTATGCTCTCAAAGGCGATGCTTAGTGGGGCAAATATTCTTTTATTAGATGAACCGACAAACCACTTAGATCTGGAATCTATTACTGCTTTAAATAATGGGTTAACAGCATATAAAGGTGCGATGATTTTCACATCTCATGACCACCAGTTTGTACAAACAATTGCAAATCGTATCATTGAAATCACACCAAAAGGAACTGTGGATAAACAAATGACATACGATGAATTTCTTGAAGATGAACAAGTTCAAAAGCAAGTGAAGGAACTTTACGTTTAAAATAATTTTGTCTTTTTGTGTAAAAGCCAAGTATCTATTTAAAGATGCTTGGCTTTATTAACTTTAATATTTATATTTCTAATTCTTTTAATTGCTTTTGTAACATAGAATGATCTAAATTTTCTCCTATAAAAACAAGGGTTTGTTTGCGATTCATTGGCTCCTTCATATACAAGGGCATCCCGTAGGAATATTGAAAAAGAAATGATTCTTTTGAATGACTAAAGCGAATATAGCCCTTTATACGGAATATAGTATCAGGCATCTCTCTTAAAAACTGTTCAAACATTTCTAAATCAACCGGATTTGAAAAAGTATGTACATAACTTCTTAAGTGTAGATGGTTATGAACATGTGCTTCGTTATGTTGATGTTTCTTGTTGATTTTATTTAGTTGAATAGATGAAAGAGGAATTCTTGCAAATTCAGTCATAAACAGTTTTCCTATAGGATTTAATGATTGAGTTTCTGAAATAAACATCGCCTTTTCGTTTTCAGACAATGAATCAATTTTGTTAAGAAGTACCACATCTGCATGCTCAACTTGTTCCATTAGTAATTTACGTAATTGAATGCTAAGACTAGCGCGGTCTTGCCATCTTTTCGCATCTACAATCGTAATAATGGCTTTGACTTCAAGCTGATCAGCGAAAAGTGGGGATAAGCAGGCATCCAGAACCTCAATTGGGTGTGCAACACCTGTTGTTTCAATATAGATGGCATCAAGATCATATTCCCTGAGCATGTTTTCTAATTGTACTTCAAGTTGTCCTTGTATTGTACAACAAACACACCCATTTAATAATTCCTTAAGAGGAGTCTCTTCAGGGACTACATCGGAATCTATTGAAACTTCACCAAGTTCATTCATAATAACAGCTATTTTACGGTTATTGAGTTGTTCCTCTGAAAGAATATTTTGAAGGAGTGTAGTTTTTCCGGCTCCTAAAAATCCAGATAGAATATATACTTCGACTTGCTTCATAAAAAATCTCCTTCTTATAATGTAAAATACCTTTACATTATTTTATCATGATGAAAAGGGCTGACACCTGTCAGCCCCAATTATAAAATTTAAAAAGCCCATGTTCCATTTCGGAAGATTGCTTCAATTGTTCCATCTTCTTTAATACCATCAATATTCATGTCAGCAGAACCTATCATAAAGTCGACATGAGTAATACTAGAATTAACACCTACTTTTTCTAACTCTTCACGAGACATCTTTTTTCCACCTTCTACACAAAACGCATATCCATTTCCGATGGCTAAATGATTTGATGCATTTTCGTCAAAAAGTGTGTTGTAAAAAAGGATTCCTGACTGAGAGATAGGAGAATCATGTGAGACTAATGCGATTTCGCCTAAATAGTGTGATCCCTCGTCAGTTTCAACCAATTGCTTTAGAACCTCTTCACCTTTGTCTGCTTGTACGGACACTATTCTTCCATTCTCAAACGTTAAAGAAAAATTATCGATTAAATTACCGCTATAGCTTAAAGGTTTCGTGCTTTGAACTACACCGTTTACTCCATTTCGTAATGGAACAGTAAAGACCTCTTCTGTTGGCATATTTGCCATGAAGAAGTTTCCTTTTTCATTTTCACTGCCAGCACCTACCCAAGTGTGAGTATCATGAAGTTCAATAGTCAAATCTGTTCCTTTTGCTGTGTAGTGAAGCTTTTTATATTTTTTGCTATTTAGGTAATCAACTTTTGCATGTAGGTTGTCATTATGCTGCTTCCAAGCAGCAACCGGATCTACCTGATCTATACGTGTAGTTTTGAAAATAGCTTCCCACAGCTTTTCAACTTGTTTGTCTTCATGTTCGTTTGGAAAGACTTTTTCTGCCCATTTTTTTGAGGCAGCAGCGATAACAGACCAACTTGCTTTATCAGCTTGAAGATAATTTCGATACTTCGAAAGAGCCATTCCTGCGGCTTTTGTTGAAGCAGCAATTCGCTTTGGATCAATACCGCTTAAAAGATCAGGATCAGATGAAATAATGGACATAAACGCACCATCATTTTCAGCTAATGTTTCAAGACCTTTTGCTTTCCATTCAGGATAATCACTTAAGGATTCTTCTGAAGCAAGCTCAAAACGAGTTCGTGTGATGAATTCATCACTCCACTCAACATAAACATTTCGGGCTCCAGCTTCGTATGCTTTTTTTACAACTAAACGAACAAAATCAACTACTTCAATTGATGTGTTTATTGTTAAATTTTGGTTTGGTTGAATGTTAACTCCTACACGAACAGCCAAGTCCGCATATTTTTCCAAGCTACTTTGAAAATTTGACAAACGTAAACACTCCTTCTATCAGGAAATATAGATAACTTGAAACATCATATCGCTAATATTGTAACAAAACAATTCAATAGATGAAATAATAAGCCCTTACATAAGTTAAAATACTTTCAGTTGGGATGGAAAATGAATACAATAAAAGTAATGAGGTGATATCGTGAACTATTTGGATGAGCAATTTATAAAAACAACGAACCAGAGAAATTGGCTATTGAAAACAGATAAGTTATCAAAAGAATTTGCCGAGCGAGCAGATTATTATGATCGAAATGGAGTATTTCCTTTTGAAAATTTTGATGCACTAAAAGAAGAAGGATATCTTCATCTTACCATTCCAAAGGAATTTGGAGGACATGGAGTGAGTTTATATGAATTTCTTTTAGTACAGGAAAAGATTGCTCAAGGCGATGGTGCCACTGCTTTGTCTTTAGGTTGGCATTTAGGATTAATGATGCACTTACATGTGACTCAGAAATGGGATAAAGAGATTTATAAACGTGTTTGTCATGAGGTCATTTCAACTAAAGCACTAATTAATAGTGCTGCAACAGAACCTAATTCCGGAAGTCCAGCTAGAGGAGGAAAACCGGAGACAATCGCTGTTAAAGAAAATGGCCATTGGATTATTAACGGGAAAAAAATCTTTACATCATTGGCGCCAGCTCTTCATTATTTCATTGTTCCTGCAACAATTGAAGAAACAGGTGAGATCGGTGACTTTCTTGTTCCTAGAAGTACAACAGGAGTCGTAATTGAGGAGACATGGGATACAGTAGGTATGCGTGCAACAAGAAGTGATGACCTTATTTTAACAAATGTTCATCTTCCAGAGAATGCCCTAGTGGAGAGGAAAGAGAAGAAGGAGCGACCATCTGCTCAAGGTTGGCTTCTTCATATACCGGCTTGTTACATTGGAATCGCTCTGGCTGCGAGAAATGAAGCTGTAAGCTTTGCTAAAACTTATCAGCCGACAAGCCTGCCCCATCCTATAAAAGAAGTGCCAGAGGTAAGACGAAAGATCGCAGAAATAGATATTAAGCTAACCACTGCGAGGACCTTATTATATTCAACAGCTAATAAATGGGATGAAACACCTCAAGAGGAAAGAGGTAAATTAGCATACGATTTAGCTGTAACAAAAACAGTTGTGACAAACACAGCGGTTGAAGTCGTGGACTTAGCGATGAGAATTGTTGGAGGCCAAAGTTTGTATTATTCAAATCCTCTTCAACGATATTATCGCGATGTAAGAGCAGGGTTACATAATCCACCTTCAGATGACATTACAAATAAAATTATAGGTGATAGAGCGTTTAGAGAATAAATAAACAAAGCATTCAAGAAGAGGTACCTAATTTCTACTTGAATGCTTTGTTTTATGTATTTATATTTCATTCGCAAATGCGATGAAGTATACTACTGTTCCACCAAACATTAAGATTCCGATTACGTAAAGGTTAATAATGGATCCAATAACAGCCTTTTTAGTTATCATTGAAACAAATGAATAGGCGAATCCCAGTAACAATAGAATGACGAAGACCGGAATAGTATATGAGCCTCCCCATCCGCTAAAAAATAAAAACAAGGCAGTAATCGGAAACAAAAAGGGAAAGATATGTTGAATGGTGGATTTGTTATAAATAAACATACATTGTAAACCTCGCTTTTTCTTATTCGCTGACAGCTTGAACAACCTCATCATTTTCAGATGGGTTACCTGGCATATTTGCTAGTGAAACACTCATCCCCCCCATGATAATGACGGCTAATGTTAAACTGATAATAAAACGTCTACTTAAATCCTTCACTAATGTGCCTCCTTTGTACTCAAAAATTTAACGAAAAAACATAAGATATTGTTTCGGTTTTCCAGAATTTTTTATTACTGGTAAACCAGATATAATGTATTCACTAATAAAAGAATTGATGCAACTAAATTGTGAAGTTTGTGTAAAAAGTAAAAAAGAGGCTAATAGTTAGTAAAAAAAAAATTAAACCCACTTCTAAAATAGCAGGTTTAATCCATTTGTCTCGTATAGGAAAGGCGCTTGCGCTTAGTTCTATTTCGCTGCTTTAAGTAATTTACTGATAACAGAAAGAGATCTACCAGTACCAATTGCAACAGATTCTAATGGGTTTGGAGCAATATGAACAGGAACAATCATTTCATTACTGACCCATTCTTGAAGTCCCTTCATGAGTGCTCCACCACCAGTTAAAATGACACCTCTGTCTACAATATCTCCACTTAATTCAGGAGGGCAATCCTCCAGTGTTGCTCGAATAGCTTCTAATATGTGTAATAGTGACTCTTTCATTGCTTCTTGCATTTCTGTTGATGTGACAGTAATTGTTTTTGGAAGACCTGTCACTAAATCTCTACCTCTGATTTCCATTGATTCTTCTTCATGTTTGATTAATGCATAGCCAATCTCCATTTTCATTTGTTCGGCTGTTCTTTCACCAATTAATAGATTGTAATGTTTACGAACATATTGAATGATATCCTCATCTAATTGATCTCCGCCAATTCGAATGGAATGGCACGAAACGACACCGCCAAACGAAATAATCGCTACTTCAGTTGTTCCTCCGCCAATATCAACAATTACGTTTGCAATCGGCTCATCAACAGGTAAATCAGCTCCTATGGCAGCAGCTACAGGTTCTTCTATTAAATGAACTTGTTTAGCTCCTGAGCTTCGAATTGCATCCTGTATGGCTCTTCTTTCTACAGATGTTGCTCCAGAAGGAGTACATACGACTACTGTCGGCTTTCTTACAGACATTCCTAGTTTTTTAGATGCAATCTTCATAATCTGTTTTAACATATCAGTTGTAATATCGTAATCGGCGATAACACCATCCTTTAAGGGTCTAACAGCTACAATTTGCCCAGGTGTTTTTCCGATCATGCTTTTGGCTTCTGAACCAACAGCTAATACCTTTTTAGAAACAGTATCAATAGCTACTACAGATGGTTCATTGAGTACAATTCCTTTGTTCTTTGTATAAACGAGTATATTTGCTGTTCCTAGATCTATTCCAATTTCAGTTGTTGAAAACATTATATAAAAACCTCTTTTCATCATTACTTATCTATAGAATTTGTAGAACTTTGCAGTTTTTTGGGGGCTTTTATCTAGTTGATAAGAGAACGTCACAGCTTTGTCATAAATGTAATATTTTCACCAGAATATTTTATAGAATAATATTCTTTAATAATGAAAAGCTTTAAAGCTAAAATATTTTAAAGCATGTGTGAAAGAATGAGTTTAACAGGTAATGGGATTCTTCTGTGTATTTTGAGTTAAAAATTCATTGTGAGATAACCTGTCGGGATTATTGATATTAAAGTGATTTTTAGAGATTGTAAATATACTTATAATGACCTAGATAAATTTGGATATGTAGGGAAAAAGGACTTGTTTAAATTTTCAGAAAATAGAATCTTCGAACTATTTATTATATTTATATAAAGATTATAATAATGTTGTAGTTATTAATAGTTTAGTAGAAACTTTTAGAATATGTCTAAAAGATTTCAACTTGAAGAAGGGGGATTTAAGTGAGGAAATTGAAAAGGGGTATTATGATCAGAAACAAGAGATGGAAAAAGGCACTGAAGATTACTGCTAGCTCGGTTGTTATGGGGGGGCTTTTATTTAGTACATATTTACCAAACGGTTCGAATGTGCAAGCAGTAAACAAGGTAGAAGAATCCCCACCTATCGATTGGAACATTATTCCTGATGAAAGATTGGCAAACGCTTTAAAAGAACAAGGTGTGGTTTCGAAGAATGCTAATAGTCAACAAGTAAAAAATGCAGTAAAGAATTATGTTGAAAAGAAACAAGGTGAAAAGCCTGGTAAGGTCTCACAAAAACATGAAGAAGAAGTATTAATGGATAAGAAAACAAAAGATTTTCTTACAAAGCAAAAGGACAAGCTTGCTAAACAACTAAGCAAAGGTCATGAAAATTATAAAAAAGGTAAACCAAATGGTGCAGTAAAAGTAAAATCAGCTGAGCAAGCTCCATACAATGAAGATGTCCGCACTGATAAAGTTCTTGTTCTTCTGACTGAATTTGAAAACTTCAAACATAATAATATCGAACAAGAAGAGGGATATATGTATGCTGATGACTTTAGCCGTGAGCATTATGAAAAGTTAATGTTTGGGGATAAAGAATTCAAATTATTCAACGGGGAGAAAGTGAAAACGTTTAAACAATATTATGAAGAACAATCAGGTGGAAGCTATACGGTTGATGGAACTGTCTCGGATTGGTTAACGGTACCGGGTAATGCAGCTGACTATGGTGACGATAACCCTAGTGGAGGTCATGACAACCTTGATCCCCTTGGGCCACGTGATTTAGTAAAAGAAGCGTTAAATGCAGCAGTTGAATCCGGTATGGATTTATCTGAATATGATGAATTTGATCTTTATGATTTAGATGGTGATGGTAATCAAGCTGAACCAGACGGCTTAGTCGATCATCTTATGATAATTCATGCTGGCACAGGTCAAGAAGCAGGCGGTGGACAGCAAGGTGATGATGCTATTTGGTCTCATCGTTGGACATTAGATGGTGTATATTCTGTACCCGGATCTCAAGCGAAAGTAGACTACTGGGGCGGTGAAATGGCTGCTTTTGACTATACAATACAACCGGAAGATGGAGCAGTTGGTGTTTTTGCCCATGAATTTGGTCATGATTTAGGACTGCCGGACGAATATGATACACAATATACAGGTCAAGGTGAACCTGTCGCTTCATGGTCAATAATGAGTGGCGGAAGCTGGAATGGTAATATAGCTGGGACAGCACCAACTAGTTTTTCTCCCCAAAATAAGGAGTTCTTCCAAAAGACTATGGGAGGGAACTGGGCAAATATACTAGAAATAGATTATGAGGATGTTACGAAATTGGGTGTTGCCTCGTATATCGATCAAAGTGTAACAAAATCTAATAACCCTGGGATCGTAAAAGTAAATTTACCACAGAAAAACGTAAAAGGATTCCTGCCTGATGAAGCTGGTGGTGAAAAATACTACTACAGTACAAAGGGTGACGACCTTCACACAAATCTTGAAACACCTGTATTTGATTTGACGAATGCAAAGACGGCAGAATTTAAGGCGTTACAATGGTTCGAAGTAGAATATGATTATGACTATGTTTATGTCAATGCTGTAACAAGCGATGGGCAAACTGTGGAGTTGGACGTAATCGGAGATGAAAATACTGAAGACGGAATGGAAACAACAAAAGGTAACTGGGTTGAGAAAACATATGACCTTAGTCAATTTGCTGGTAAAAAAGTAAAACTAGTTTTCGAGTATGTAACTGACGGAGGTCTGGCTCCTGAAGGTTTTGCGCTTGATAATATTTCTGTATCTGCAAATGGCACGGAAATTTTCTCTGATGATGCTGAAGGACAAGAAAAAGTAACATTAGATGGATTTATTGTAACTAATGGTTACTCAAAAGCAAACAATTATTATTATCTTGAGTGGAGAAACTATGAAGGATCTGATAAAGCTTTAGCCTATTCTCGCGGAGCGGTATATAATACTGGATTACTCGTTTGGTACGGAGATGAAAGCTATACCGATAACTGGGTAGGAGTACATCCTGGACAAGGCTTCCTAGGTGTAGTTGATTCACATCCAGAGGCAGTATTCGGTCTATTAAATGGTCAAAAAACTGTTTCTCAAAGTACTCGTTATCAAATCGCTGATGCTGCGTTTTCTTTTGATAAAACCCCAGAATTCTTTGTAGATTCTCCAACTCGCGGAGCTTATGAGTTTGTAGGTTACAAAGGCGTGAAAAAGTTTGATGATTCAAATAGCTATATTGATTCTGCAATTCCGGATGCTGGTCGTATTGTTCCAAATCACGGCTTAAAGTTTGAAGTGATAGGCGAAGCAAAAGATAACTCGGCTGGTGCTGTATGGATTCATAAATAAAATGTAAGCTAACTCATTCTCTTCTATATGAAGAGTAGTGAGTTAGCTTTTTTAGTGAAAAAAGAAAATTTATGTTTCTATAAGTAAATCTTAGAAGAAGAATATACCTGTTTTTTCTCCTTTTATATATAAAAATGGCATTTTTCCATTCAAAAAGAACAATTATACTAAAATTACGAGATATCATTCTCATGTTATACTTAGATTAATGTAAAAAAAGAAAGACCAATTAATACAAGGGTGATAAGATGTTTCAAAAAGCAGAAGAATATTTAAAAGAATATTTTGGGTATACCTCTTTTCGAAAGGGACAAGAGGATATTATAAGAAGTTTATTAACAGGTAACGATACATTGGCTATTATGCCTACTGGTGGAGGAAAGTCAATCTGTTATCAAGTTCCGGCATTAATACTTGAAGGGATCACGATTGTCATATCTCCGTTAATTTCACTTATGAAAGATCAGGTAGACGCACTATCGAGTGTTGGTATTTCTTCTACTTTTATTAATAGTAGTTTATCTGCATATGAACTGAATGAAAGAATGAATGAACTGGGCGAAGGGGCATATAAAATCTTATATATTGCTCCGGAGAGACTAGAATCTAACTTATTTCGAGAACTACTTGTTTCACTTCCGATTTCCATGGTAGCGATTGATGAGGCGCATTGTATTTCACAGTGGGGACATGATTTTCGACCAAGCTATAGATCAATAAAGTCAATGATTGCATTACTTCCAGAAAAACCATTAGTTGTCGCTTTAACCGCTACTGCAACAAAGGAAGTAACAGCGGATATCTGTGAATTGTTGGATTTAAGACAGGAACATACATTTATAACTGGTTTTACAAGGGATAATTTAACATTTAATGTAGTAAAAGGTGAAAATAAAAGGGATTTTATTTTGAGATATGTAAAAGCAAATCCTAGTGAACAAGGCATTATATATGCAGCAACCCGTAAGGAAGTTGATGATTTATCAAATTTTTTAGAGAAAAGCGGTATAGAATGCGGTAAATATCATGCTGGTATGTCTGAACATGCTAGAGCGGAGCAGCAGGATCGATTCTTGTATGACGAATACCAGGTTATGATCGCAACAAATGCCTTCGGAATGGGAATCAATAAATCTAATGTCCGTTATGTGATACACCATAACCTACCTAAAAATATTGAAGCATACTATCAAGAAGCTGGACGTGCGGGAAGAGATGGTGAACCAAGTGAATGCTTTATCTTATTTGCGGGACAAGATATACAGCTTCAGAAGTTTTTAATTGAACAATCTAACCTTAATCATGACAAAAAGATGCATGAATATCAAAAGCTTCAGCAAATGGTGGATCTCTGTCATACAGAAAAGTGTATCCAGTCCTATATTGTCGAATATTTCGGAGAAAAAATTCCTGAAGTGGATTGTGGGAAATGCATGAATTGTCGTGATACACGTACTAAGATTGAAGTGACTCAGGATGCCCTTATGGTTTTTTCTTGTGTAAAAAGGATGAACGAGAAATTTGGAAAAACTTTAGTTGCCCAAGTTTTAAAAGGGTCGAATAATAAAAGAATTGCTCAATTTAATTTTCAAAAACTTTCCACTTATGGACTAATGAAAAATAAAACAGAAAAGCAAATTGTTGATTTTATTGATTTTTTAATTGCTGAAGGTTATTTGTCATTAACAAATGCTCAATATCCTATATTACAGCTTACGAATAAAGCAATGGAGATATTGGTGGAGAAAAAACAAGTGTTCAAAAAAGAGCAAATGACTGTTCAGGCTATCCAAGTAAATGATGAATTATTTGATAAGTTAAAAATGATAAGGAGAGAGCTTGCATCAGAATTAGGTGTACCACCATATATTATTTTTTCGGACAGTAGCTTAAAAGATATGAGTACTAAATGCCCAACAAATGATCATGAATTTTTAGAAGTCAAAGGTGTTGCACAGACAAAATTAGAACGCTATGGGGAAACATTTATTTCTGCTATATGTGATTATGTAAAGGTGGAAAGGTCTCAAACTAATAATAAAGTTACTAGCAAAACAATAAGTGAAAATCCTGATAAAACCCCAAGTCATCTTCAAACATTTCAATTGTTTAATGACAACTTCACGATTAAACAAATTGTCAAACAGCGAGGTATAACAGAAATCACAGTTCAAAATCATATCATTCGTGCTATTGAAGAGGGGCTATCAATTAATTGGTCAAGGATTATTACAAGTGAGCAAGAAAGAGTAATAACAGATAAAATTCAAGAAATCGGGGGAGATCTATTAAAGCCATTAAAGGAAAATTTACCGAATGAAATCGATTATTTTCAAATTAAAGCTGTGATTTGTAAACTTCGAATGGAAGAGATCATAAATTAATAACTACGCACATCTAGTTCACTGTATGGAAAACAATAGATGTGCGTATTTTTTATGCACTAAGATGGTTGCTTTGAACCTTTTTCATACTGTATTTCAATATGCTTGGTACAAAGCTGATAATAAATATTAATCGAATGAATTGAAGGGAGCTAACTATTGCTGGATCAGCACCGATAGTCGAAGCAGTTAATACCATTTCAACAAGACCGCCCGGTGCGAATGAAAGCATCGCAGTTCCTAAATTTAAGTCGGTAATAAGAGAAAATATATAACCAAAACCAAAACTAACACCAATCAGTAATAATGTTGTTAAAAAATATAGTCCACAATATTTTCCTCCGTTTTTAAGATCCTGAAATGTTATCATGAGACCAAATCCAACACCGATAGAGACTTGAGCAAATATGAAAAATGATTCATGAAATGCAGGTAAGTTCAATCCAAGAATGTTTAATAAAGCGGTTGTGAGTAGTGGACCAATGACAAATGAAGCAGGTAATACTCTTCTAAGGCTCCACCCAACAAAACCGGCAATTATATACCAGCCATATGTAAAGATACTGGGGTTTTCACTTATTGTAACAATATTCTGTACAGTATGATTTGGTTCAAACATATGTTGTATTGTAAAAGGAACTAAAAAAACGACAGTTAAAAGTCTTACAGTTTGAAAAATGGTTACAAGAGAGGAGTTTGCTTTAACTGACTCACTTGCTGCAACCATTTCAGTTAGTCCACCAGGTATGGATGCAAAAATACTTGTATTTCGATCGATATTGACTAGCTTACTAATCAGAACACCGTTTATTACGCTAATGATAATCAATAAGATAGTAGTAACTAAAAATGGTAGTAAATAAGGTCCCACTAGTAGAAAAGTTTCTTTTGTAAAGGAAAGCCCAAATGAAATTCCTAAGATAATAAATGATCCATTTTTTAATATACTTGGCTGAGAGAATTGACTATAGTTCTTAAAACTTGAGCGCCATAAAATTAAGAATGTCATGGGGCCTAATATCCAAGCAAGTGGAATATGACAAATATAAAAAATATAGCCACCTAAAAATCCAATAATATATGGAAAAATGATAGTAGGTATTTTATTCAAGATTTATTCCCCCGATGTATATATAACAAAAAACCAAATTCTTAACTAAGTAAAAATTTGAATTATGTCATATTTTATTCTAATTATTTTATCATAATTCCTGAATCTTTCATTCTGTAGTTTTTCTGTAAATTAAGTTTGATTTATGATACGATTTTGATAGGGATTTGAAATAATGCTCAACAAATTTATGTCTTCTTTTTACTATTTGGGAGTATGGTTATATTATTGGAGATAATCTAGAAAACTAAGGCTATTACTACTCTAGATTTGGCCTAGTTTTCTTATTGTTGATAAGTGGAGGAATACTTATGGGAAAAGAATTTGCAGTAATTGGACTTGGACGATTTGGAGGTAGTATTTGCCGAGCATTAAGTGAAGAAGGTATGGAAGTTATGGCGATTGACACAGATGAAGATAAAGTTAATGAATTTGCTAATATTGCTTCACATGCTGTTGTCGGAGATACAACTGATGAAACGGTATTAAAAAGTATAGGTATACGTAACTTTGATCATGTCATTGTTGCGATAGGTGATAACATACAAGCAAGTATTTTAACAACGCTAATTTTAAAAGAACTTGGTGTAAAGCATATCACAGTAAAAGCTCAAAATGATTATCATGAAAAAGTCCTCTCGAAAATTGGAGCAGATCGAATTGTCCATCCTGAACGAGATATGGGAAGAAGAATTGCGCATAATATTATTTCAAACAATGTATTAGATTATTTAGAGCTTTCTGATGAGCACAGTATCGTAGAAATTGTTGCAAATGAAAAACTCAACGGTCATTCAATCATTGATCTGGATATTCGTGCGAAATATGGAATTAATATAGTTGCGATGAAAAGAGATAAAGATATTATCGTTTCACCACAAGCAAATGAAATTATTAGAAAAAATGATATCCTCATTGTCATTGGAGCAGATACTGATATAAACCGTTTTGAAAAACGATTACTTGGCTAAAAATAGAAGAAGCCGTCACTTGAGTGACGGCTTTTTCTATTTAGAGAATTAAACTTCCATTATAATTGGAAGGATCATAGGACGACGTTTGGTTTTTTCGTATAAGAATGGTGAAAGGGTATCGGTAATTTCATTTTTAATTTCAGACCATTGACTAGTACGACGTTCCATAATTTTGTTCAAGTGTTTCGTAATAAGAGTTTGAGCATCGTTGATTAAATCGCCTGATTCACGCATATACACAAATCCTCTTGAAATAATGTCTGGTCCTGCAGCAATTTTGAAATCTTTCATGTTAATGCTTACAACAACAATAACGAGACCTTCCTCAGAAAGGATACGTCGATCACGAAGCACGATATTTCCGATATCTCCAATGCCGCTTCCGTCAATATATACGTTTCCTGAAGGTATTTTACCGGCAACTCCAACTTCTCGATCACCTATCGCTAAAACCTCTCCATTGTCCATGATGAAGCAATTTTCCTCTTCAACACCACAATCTACAGCATGCCTCGCGTGCATTTTCTGCATACGGTATTCACCGTGAATTGGCATGAAATATTTTGGTTTCATTAAGCGAAGCATTAGCTTTTGTTCTTCCTGTCCACCATGTCCAGATGTATGAATGTCGTTAAGTGGCCCATGGATAACCTCTGCACCCGCTTTAAAAAGCTGATTAATTGTTTTGCTGACACTTAATGTGTTTCCTGGGATTGGAGAAGAAGAAAATACAACATTATCTCCAGGTATAATTTGAATTTGTCTATGAGTGCCGTTTGCTATACGTGATAATGCTGCCATTGGTTCACCCTGGCTACCTGTACATAAGATTGTTACTCTGTGAGCAGGCATTCGGTTAATTTCATGTGCATCCACAAATGTATCTTTCGGACAACTAATATAACCTAAATCTTGTCCGATTTGGATAGCTGCCTCCATGCTGCGTCCAAACACTGCAATTTTACGACCATGTGAAACTGCTGCTTCTACCACTTGTTGTAGACGGTGAATATTGGACGCAAATGTTGCAAAGATAATTCGACCGTCTACTTTACGGAATATTTCATGAATACTGTCGCCAACCCGTCTTTCTGACATAGTGAAGTTTGGAATTTCACTATTTGTACTATCGGATAGTAAACACAAGACACCGTCTCGGCCAATCTCTGCCATTTTTGTTAAATTTGCTGGCTCCCCTACAGGAGTAAAATCAAATTTGAAATCACCCGTATGTACGATATTACCTGGAGGTGTTTTGACAACAATTCCATATGAATCAGGAATACTATGTGTTGTTCTAAAAAACGTAACAGATGTTTTTCTAAACTTTATAATATCGTCTTCTTGTATTTCAATTAATTTTGATTGACGTAAAAGTCCATGTTCTTCTAATTTGTTTCGAAGTAAACCTAAAGCTAATTTCCCGCCATATATAGGAATATTAACTTGACGGAGTAAATACGGAATACCCCCGATATGGTCTTCATGTCCGTGCGTTATAAATAGTCCCTTTATTTTGTCTTCATTTTTTACTAAGTACGAATAATCAGGAATGACATAGTCAATTCCAAGGAGTTCATCCTCCGGGAACTTTATTCCGGCGTCGATAAGGATAATTTCATCTTGAAATTGAACACCGTACGTGTTTTTACCGATTTCACCAAGTCCACCTAATGCAAACACAGCAACTTGGTCATTTTTGACAAATTTCATAACAATCAGATCTCCAATACTTTATAGTTTTCACTTTGCTTTTCATATTCTAAATATGCCCCATCAACAGGAGTGATAAATTCGATGTTATAACCACGCTCTTTTAATTTAGATCGAACATCCTCTTCAGATGTTGCTTCAATATATAGAGTGTTTGTTCTTTCTCGAACAGGCACCTCAGAAATTTTATCTTGATAATACACTTTAAAAATCATTTACCAAATCTCTCCTTAACTTCCGAATGTTAGACTAACTTTTTCTATTATATTCGATATTCGTATACAAGCCAAGTAAATCGGGAAAAGTGTCAGCAGTTCTTTATTTTATTTATTGTTAAGTGAATGATTTATGCGATTGTTTTTCTTCTAAGTAAATGGTTCCATTGATTACGGAGTGACTTCTTTAATTTTTTTAACATAATAAAAACCTCCTTTATAGATTTTGTTAGAGATGCCGTTCAATATTTTTTTCAATTTTAGTATATGGAGAAGATTCATTTCTTTTACATCCTGATAAGTGGGAATTATTGAGAATTAATTGTTTCTTTTTATTACAGTAGGAGAAAAACTGAAGGAAAAACTTCTGTAGATCGCTCGTTCACTCTTAGTAAAGAAATGAAAAAAAGCAGGGGACTTATAATCCCATGCTTTTTTTACCTTTCAATTGGTATTGCATTTTCAGGTTCTTGAAAGGGGTTATCTGTATTAATATGATCATAAAACATAACACCATTTAAGTGATCAATCTCATGTTGAAAAACGATGGCAAGAAGTCCCTTTAGACGGATATCTATTTGTTCACCTTCAAGGGTAGTGGCTTTGACCCGAATACGAGCATAACGAGGAACAATTCCAGGAACAGCTCGATCAACTGATAAACAGCCTTCACCAGAAGTTAAAAAACTTTTTTCAACAGAGTGACTAACAATTTTGGGGTTAAAAAGGGCATAGCTGTGTTGATTTCCCTTTTCGTCCAATGTATGAATGGCAATCATTCGTTTTGACACGTTAATTTGTGGAGCTGCAAGACCAATCCCTGGTCTTAATCCATATTTTTCAGATATTTCAGGATCTTGACTATTTTTCACATATTCAAGCATCTGAGCTAATGTCTGCTGTTCTTCGTCAGATGCAGGTAAAATAACCTCCTTTGCTACTTCTTTTAACGTTGGGTGTCCTTCTCTAATAATATCTTCCATAGTAATCATGCTGTAACACTCCTTTTTAACACGGTGACGATTTTATTGTCTATATAATTCTATGTAGAAACATTCCATATCACAATATATATTTAGATTATAAATGAACGAATAAAAAACGAAAAGAAAAACGTTAAGGATTAATATAATGAAGTTATCCTTATATTACAGTGGGGATTTTTTTGAAAAAAGTGGTCTAACTATAAGACGAGCATTCATATATTTTTGATGAAAAATCAAAAATATTGTTAATCTCCAATTAATATAAATAAGATATAAAAAAAGATTGTGAAAATATCCTTAACACATTATAGTAGAAACTGTCTTAAGGATTAGGGGGAATTAGAAAGATGTTGAAGAAACAATCGGTTTTTATACTTTTAATATGTACAGTTTTACTAACAGGTTGCTTCGGTCCTTCACCGGAAGAAAATATCTATCAAATTTTAGAAGATGTTGCCTCGCAGGAAGACACTTTTAAACAACAGCAGAAGCCGCTTCTTGAGCTTGAAAAGAAGGAATCTGAGCTTTATAACAAAATCATGGATTTGGGAATGAGTGAATTTGATCAAGTTGTTTCACTATCAAAAGAAGCGCTAACAGTTATAGAAGATAGAGAGAAAAAACTTCAAAAAGAGCATGAAAGTATTGTCGCATCAAAAGAAAAATTTGAGGAAATAACGACTGAAATTGAAAATATTACAGATGAACCGATACAAGAGGCTGCAAATCAGTTAAAAACGACAATGGAAGACCGTTATAAATCCTATGAAACGCTATTTGAGAATTATGAAACTTCACTTTCATTAGATAAGGAATTATATACAATGTTACAAAAGAAAGATTTAACGATAGAAGAATTTGAAACTCATTTAACAAAAATAAATGCAGCATATAAAACAGTTATAGAGCAAAATGAAGAATTTAATAAATTAACAGAGCAATACAATAAACAAAAAATGGATTTTTACAAAAAAGCAGAATTAAACGTTGAAACTAAGTAATGAATAGAAGAGAGTGGCCTAAACAAAAAGGTCATTCTCTTTTTTTTTTCTAGATTTACATAAGTCGAATGTAAAATAGTAAGATAACTGTACTAACAACACTGTTACAGATGATCTATTTGTAATAATACAGTTTTAGGGATTCAAGTTTGTAAATTGATTTCAAATAAAAAAATCCATATACAAACTAATTGACGGAGGTGAAATTATTAGTGTAAACTTGTAAATGAATTGTTAACGTGTATTAGTTTGATTAAAATTTTAACTAATACAGCATGAACTTATTAAAGTTCGTGATCCATACATAGAGAACGTTTTATACATCTCGTGAGTGGTATGAAAGGTAAGAAGAGTTGAATTCAAAAAAATTGTGTCATCCAAATGAATTTAGGGTAACCTATTGCTGTGAATATTGGAATTCTCTTACTAATATTAATATGTTCAATTTTGAAAAGATGGAAGATCAATCAATATTGGGCAACTCTTAAAACGGAAAGGAAGAGGTTATAAGATGGCTGCAAAAACAAAAGGCGCTGTTGTTGACAGTAAGAAGCAGTTTGAAGCTATTTCGAAGCAGTTTGAAACATTCCAAATTTTAAATGAAGAAGGTAAAGTCGTAAACGAAGCGGCAATGCCTGAAATTAGTGACGAGCAATTAAAAGAACTGATGCGTCGCATGGTCTATACACGTATTCTTGATCAACGTTCTATCTCTTTGAACCGTCAAGGACGTTTAGGTTTCTATGCTCCAACAGCTGGGCAAGAAGCTTCTCAAATTGCATCACAATTTGCACTAGAAAAAGAAGACTGGATTTTACCGGGATATCGCGATGTTCCGCAAATCATTTGGCATGGCCTTCCATTATACCAAGCGTTTTTATTCTCTCGTGGACATTTCCATGGTAACCAAATGCCTGAAGGTGTAAATTGTCTTTCACCACAAATCATTATTGGTGCGCAATACATTCAAACAGCTGGTGTAGCCCTTGGTCTTAAAAAGAAAGGGAAACAAGCAGTTGCAATCACATATACAGGTGATGGCGGTGCATCTCAAGGTGACTTCTACGAAGGAATTAACTTTGCTGGTGCTTACAAAGCTCCTGCGATCTTCGTTGTACAAAACAACCGTTATGCAATTTCAACTCCAGTTGAAAAGCAATCTGCTGCACAGACTATCGCTCAAAAAGCGGTTGCTGCTGGTATCGTAGGTGTTCAAGTTGACGGTATGGATCCTCTAGCAGTATACGCAGCTGTTCGTGATGCTCGTGAGCGTGCTATCAACGGTGAAGGTCCTACTTTAATCGAGACTTTAACATTCCGTTATGGTCCACACACAATGGCTGGGGACGATCCAACGCGCTATCGTACGAAAGAGACGGAAAATGAGTGGGAAGCAAAAGATCCATTAGTTCGTTTCCGCAAGTTCTTAGAAGACAAAGGTATTTGGAACGAAGAAGAAGAAAATAAAACAATCGAACAAGCAAAAGAAGATATTAAAGATGCGATCCAAAAAGCAGACAAATATCCAAAACAAAAGGTAACGGACTTGATGGAAATCATGTACGAAGAAATGCCTTATAACTTAAAAGAGCAATATGAAATTTACAAAGCAAAGGAGTCGAAGTAAGCCATGGCACAAATGACAATGATTCAAGCCATCACTGATGCACTACGCACCGAATTAAAAAACGATGAAAACGTCCTTGTTTATGGAGAAGACGTTGGTGTAAATGGTGGCGTATTCCGTGCGACGGAAGGACTTCAAAAAGAATTTGGTGAAGATCGTGTATTCGATACTCCACTTGCTGAATCAGGTATCGGTGGTTTAACTGTTGGTTTCGGTTTAACTGGATTTCGCCCGGTAATGGAAATTCAATTCTTCGGTTTCGTATACGAAGTAATGGATTCCTTAAGCGGTCAATTAGCTCGTATGCGTTACCGTTCAGGTGGTCGATGGACAGCTCCTGTTACAATCCGTTCTCCATTTGGTGGATTTGTACATACGCCAGAGCTTCATGCAGATAGCTTAGAGGGGCTAGTTGCTCAACAACCAGGATTAAAAGTAGTAATTCCTTCAACTCCTTATGACGCAAAAGGTTTATTAATTTCTGCTATTCGTGACAACGACCCGGTTGTTTTCTTAGAGCATATGAAATTATATCGTTCATTCCGTCAAGAAGTTCCAGAAGATGAATACACAATTGAAATTGGAAAAGCAGACGTAAAACGTGAAGGTACAGACCTTTCTATTATTACTTACGGTGCAATGGTTCACGAATCATTAAAAGCAGCGGAAGAATTAGAAAAAGATGGCGTTTCAGTTGAGGTTGTTGACTTACGTACTATCAGCCCATTAGATATTGAGACAATCATCGCATCTGTTGAAAAAACAGGTCGTGCAATCGTTGTTCAAGAAGCACAGAAACAAGCTGGTATCGCGGCAAACGTTGTAGCTGAAATTAATGAGCGTGCTATTTTAAGTTTAGAGGCTCCTGTATTACGAGTAACTGCACCTGATACTGTATATGCATTTACAGAAGCTGAAAATATATGGCTTCCAATTTATAAAGATATTCTTGAAACGGCTAAAAAAGTTATCAATTTTTAATATGGCCCAACAATTATAATTGACATAAATACAATTACTTAGGAGGTAGAATGATTTGGCATTCGAATTTAAACTGCCTGATATTGGTGAAGGTATCCACGAAGGTGAAATTGTAAAGTGGTTTGTAAAAGCAGGTGACACAGTTGAAGAAGATGATGTCCTTGCAGAAGTACAAAATGATAAAGCAGTTGTAGAAATTCCATCACCTGTTAAAGGAACTGTAACTGAGGTTAACGTTGAAGAAGGTACAGTTGCGACTGTAGGTCAAACTATCATTACGTTTGATGCACCAGGTTATGAGAACCTAAAATTCAAAGGTGATCATGGTGATGATGAGCCGAAAGCTGAAGAAAAAACAGAAGCACAGGTTCAATCTACTGCGGAAGCTGGTCAAGATGTAAAAAAAGAAGAAGCACCTAAACAAGAAAAACAAGCAGGTGTACAACCAGAGGTTGAAGTAGATCCGAACAAACGCGTTATTGCTATGCCGTCAGTTCGTAAATATGCTCGTGAGAAAGATGTTGATATTCGTCAAGTATCCGGCAGCGGTAAAAATGGTCGCGTGCTAAAAGACGATGTTGATTCATTCCTGCAAGGTGGAGGACCAGCTGAAGCAAAACCTGCAACTGAAGAAGCGCCATCTGCTAAAGAAGAAAAA
This sequence comes from Metabacillus schmidteae, assembly GCF_903166545.1. Taxonomy (NCBI): domain Bacteria; kingdom Bacillati; phylum Bacillota; class Bacilli; order Caryophanales; family Bacillaceae; genus Metabacillus; species Metabacillus schmidteae. The sequence continues at coordinate 2,246,408 of NZ_CAESCH010000001.1, forward strand.
CAAGCGAAGCCAGCAGCTCAAGCGATTCCAGAGGGAGATTTCCCAGAGACTCGTGAAAAAATGAGCCCTATTCGTAAAGCAATCGCAAAAGCAATGGTTAATTCCAAACATACAGCTCCACACGTAACATTAATGGATGAAGTTGATGTAACAAACTTAGTTGCTCACAGAAAACAATTCAAAAATGTTGCGGCAGAGCAGGGAATTAAGTTAACATATTTACCGTACGTAGTAAAAGCACTTACTTCAGCGCTTAAAAAGTATCCTGTTCTTAATACATCTCTTGATGATAAAACAGAAGAAGTGGTCCAAAAACATTATTACAATATCGGTATTGCTGCTGACACTGAAAAAGGTCTTCTTGTACCAGTTGTAAAAAATGCAGAACGCAAATCTGTTTTTGAAATCTCAGATGAAATTAATGGACTAGCTTCAAAAGCTCGTGAAGGTAAGCTTGCACCAAATGAAATGAAAGGTGCTTCATGCACAATCACAAACATTGGTTCAGCTGGTGGACAATGGTTTACACCTGTAATTAACCACCCTGAAGTTGCAATCTTAGGTATTGGTCGTATTGCAGAAAAACCAGTTGTTCGTGATGGAGAGATCGTTGTAGCTCCAGTATTAGCATTATCTTTAAGCTTTGACCATAGAATGATCGATGGTGCTACAGCTCAAAATGCTCTTAACCACATCAAGCGTTTACTAAACGATCCACAATTAATTTTAATGGAGGCGTAATCGATGGTAGTAGGAGATTTTCCGATTGAAACAGATACTCTTGTAATTGGAGCAGGCCCTGGCGGATACGTGGCAGCGATCCGCGCTGCTCAATTAGGGCAAAAAGTAACAGTGGTAGAAAAAGCAACACTTGGAGGAGTATGCTTAAACGTTGGATGTATTCCTTCAAAAGCTTTAATCGCTGCAGGTCACCGTTACGAAACAGCTAAACACTCTGAAGAAATGGGTATTAAAGCTGATAATGTAACAGTTGATTTCTCTAAAGTTCAAGAATTCAAACAAGGTGTTGTAAAAAAATTAACTGGCGGTGTAGCTGGATTACTTAAAGGTAATAAAGTTGATGTCGTTTCAGGTGAAGCTTACTTCGTGGATAATGAAACAGTTAAAGTGATGGATGAAACATCTTCACAAACTTACAAATTTAAAAACTGTATCATTGCAACAGGTTCACGCCCAGTTGAAATCCCTGTTTTCAAATATACAAAGCGTGTAATTAACTCAACAGGTGCATTAAACCTTCAAGAAATCCCTAAAAAGTTAGTTGTAATTGGTGGCGGTGTAATTGGAATCGAACTTGGTTCTGCCTATGCTAACTTTGGAACAGAAGTAACATTCATTGAAGCTGCTGATGAAATTCTAGCAGGTTTCGAAAAACAAATGAGCGCTATTGTAAAACGTAACCTTAAGAAAAAAGGTGCTGAGATTCACACAAAAGCTTCAGCGAAAAGCGTTGAAGAAAATGAAAATGGCGTAAAAGTTACATTCGAAGTGAATGGTGAAGAAAAAACAATTGAAGCTGATTATCTATTAGTTTCAGTTGGACGTCGTCCAAATACTGATGAGCTTGGTTTAGAGCAAGTTGGTGTTGAAATGACTGATAGAGGAATTATCAAAATTGATAAGCAATGCCGCACTAATATTTCTAACATTTATGCAATTGGTGATATTGTTGAAGGTCCTCAATTAGCACATAAAGCTTCTTATGAAGGAAAAATTGCTGCCGAAGCAATTGCTGGAGAAAAAGCTGAAATTGACTATCTTGGTATTCCTGCTGTTGTCTTCTCTGAGCCTGAACTTGCATCTGTAGGTTACACAGAAGCAGAGGCTAAAGAGGATGGAATCGAAGTAACAGCTGCGAAGTTCCCATTTGCTGCTAATGGTCGTGCATTATCATTAAATGATACAGATGGATTCTTAAAGCTTATTACTCGTAAAGAAGATGGATTAGTCATTGGTGCGCAAATTGCTGGGCCAAGTGCTTCTGATATGATCTCTGAACTAGGTTTAGCGATCGAAGCTGGAATGACAGCTGAAGATATTGCTATGACAATTCATGCTCACCCTACTCTAGGTGAAATTACAATGGAAGCTGCTGAAGTTGCAATTGGTAGTCCGATCCATATTGTAAAATAATAAATAAAAGATGCTAACTTATGAGGTTAGCATCTTTTTTAATGGTTTAGTTTAAAAAAACGATGATTAATTCAAAAAAAGAAAATGAGATACCTCACTTTCTTAATCTAATAATGCATTTGAAACAGGCTCTAAAATGTCTTCTTTTGATAAAACAATTCCTTCAATTTGAACAAGGATTTTTTCCTTTGATACCACTAAAAGAGAAGGATATGTATCAACCTCATACATGTGTTCATCAGTATTCTCAGATACCACTCTCATATTCTCGAATTCTTCAGGGAATTCTTCTTTGATGTCTAATAACGCATCATAATAAATAGCTTCTCTATCTATGTTTTCGTCATCAGAATAAAACACAATTTGTTTGTCTCTATTAAGAGCAAAATCTGTGGGCCCTTCTGAAAATAAAATGTTTTCGCAGGAGGAAAGAACAACGACTGGAATAATGAAAATGATAAGTATTGATCTTTTCATCCATGTCCACCTCTTTTAAATAAATTAAATAGTTCCAAAATAGTATGTACAGGAGGGCTAAAATAACTAATCCGTCCAATATGATTAAATTATAACTATTTTATCACATATCCGGATTGAACCTTACCTTGTCATCTATTTGTTACATAAATGAAAAATATTACGTTTTACCTATACAAATCCTTAAAATTTCCAATTTAAAGACCTATTTTTCTGAACGGAATTCTATATTTTTATATAGAATCATACATATTGAGGAGGTGTTTTGTGAAATGAAAATGGTCTGGGGATTACTATCTTGTGTACATCTAATTTTATGGAGTAGCTATAGTGTGATCGAATGGTTATCAAATAAAGATAGCTTGTTAGCCAAATCCATTTTACTACTCATGTTTTTCTATCTTTCCTATTTGATTGCATTGTCATTTATAGAAAAAAGAAAAGCAGCATTCATCTTTTCTGTCTCATCACTTCTAACTTTTGTCTTCTCATACAAAGTAGTTATAGTTTTAGTATGACACAATGGTTAAGATTGACTATAAAAATTAAAGGTTCAGATGACTGAGAGTGTTTATAAGTATGTATAATGTACCAGCTGTTGAATTATATATAAATAAAGCTTATATATTGATGTGATTTTAATTTATATATTTTAATGTGTTATACAAATTGGGTATTGACGTTTCAAATGTGTTATATTATTATAAATACAAGAAATGTTATACGCTTTCAAAGATTAGGAGATATTGAGAGTGAAAAATTGATTGAAAAGGGGTATGGAGATGGGAACAATCGTATGTCAGCACTGCAACTCTACAATTGGTCATGTTGAAGGTGAAAAAGTGACGACATTATATGGTAAATGTAGTCACCAGGATTGTTGTAATCAAAATAATCAAAAATTTGTTAAAGTAGCAATCAAATAAAAGGGGTTTCACATATCGTGCTAATTTTGTACGTGCATAAATGGAGGGACAGTTACCAAAAAAATATATACTACTTCAGAATTGAGAAGGATATATTTTTATTGGAGGACTGTCCCTTTTTTCTAACATCTATCTAATAGCACGGTGTTCTTTAATGACTCTAATTGTATCTAATGTAGGGTCCTCTGGTCCTTGAACAGGTAAACCTACTTCTAAATTTTTCTTAATATATGTCAAATTTTCTTCTGTAATAATTTCTCCTGGAATAAAAATTGGGATACCTGGTGGGTAAACCATGATAAACTCAGCAATTATTCTTCCGGCAGATTCGTTAAAAGAAACAACTTCAGTTTCAGCATAAAATGCATCACGTGGAGTTAATGCAAGTACAGGAATATCAGGTAAAAAGATGCGTTCCTTTGTTTTTGATTGGTCTTGTAATGCTTGATATTGGTGTGATAATTCATTTAAAGCTCGAATTAACATATCGACTTCTTCTTTTGAGTCACCTGGTGTTATAATGCAAAGAATATTATATAAATCGGATAATTCCACTTCAATTTGATAATTTTCTCTCAACCATTTTTCAACATCATAGCCTGTAATGCCAAGCTCATAAACAGGTATAATTAATTTCGTCGGATCATAATCAAAGGTTGCTTTTGTCCCAAGTATTTCTTTCCCTATACAAGAGATATTGGGGATTTCGTTTATGTGATCTCTCGTGTAATTAGCTAACTCAATCGTTTTCTGAATTAATTCATGGCCTTCTGTAGCTAATCTTTTTCTCGCTACATCTAGTGAAGCTAATAATAAATATGAAGTAGAGGTTGTCGTCATCATACTTAAAATTGATTGCACTCGCTGAGGCGATACAAGGCCCTCTCTAACGTTTAAAACAGAGCTTTGAGTCATGGAGCCACCAAGCTTGTGAACACTTGTTGCAGCCATATCTGCTCCCGCCTGCATTGCACTCAGGGGCAGGTCTTCATGGAAATGTATGTGCACTCCATGTGCTTCATCTACTAAAACAGGGACAGAGTAAGAATGAGCGATCTCAACAATTTTTTGTAAATCAGCTGATATTCCAAAATAGGTTGGATTTATCACTAATACTCCTTTTGCATCTGGGTGTTGCTCAAGCGCCTTAGCGACTGCATCTGTCGTAATGCCGTGTGAGATACCTAATCTTTTATCAATTTCTGGATGAATAAAAATCGGTGTAGCTCCTGAGAAGACAATAGCCGACATAACAGATTTATGTACATTTCTAGGTACAATAATTTTATCTCCAGGCCCACATACAGCCATTACCATTGTCATTATAGCTCCGCTCGTCCCTTGTACAGAAAAAAATGTGTGATCGGCACCAAATGCTTCTGCAGCTAACTCCTGTGCTTTTTTTATTATCCCTTTAGGAGCATGTAAATCATCTAACGGACCAATATTTATTAAATCAATTGAGAGCGCATTATCACCAATGAAAGCCCTGAAATCTGGATCAATTCCTGCACCTTTCTTATGCCCGGGTATGTGAAACTGTATTGGATTTTTTTTTGCGTGTTCTACTAAACCTGTAAATAATGGTGTCTCATATTGTGACAACTTTTTTCCACCTTCTTTTTCTGTTATTAGTTTTATTATTATAATGTGTAGGACATGACGAAAAATAGCAATTGTACATATGTCACTAAACGAGTTATCTCAGTTTCGGGTACATTTTCTTTTATGTAGAGTTTGTGTCGAAATCTGACTATTTATTTAACATAAAACAAATGAATTATATCGTTATCGATAATGTCAGTCAATAAAAATATAAAAATTAACGTATTGGCTTTAAAAATATAAAAGGAAAAATGTTCGTTCATCTGGAATATAAACTAGATATGCATACGGAGGTAGGAGGATATAAAATGAATTGGAATACGAGAGTAACGGAGATGTTAGGTGTTAAGTATCCTATAGTACAAGGAGGTTTAGCATATTTAGCATATTCAGAACTTGCAGCAGCTGTTTCAAATGCTGGAGGATTAGGTCAAATTACAGCGATGTCACTTGATTCAGCTGATGCGCTAAGGGAAGAAATAAAAAAGACGAGAATGAGAACAACTAAACCATTCGGCGTAAATTTTGCTATTGGCCAACATGGAAGAGGGTATGAAGAACTAGTGCAGGTAGCTGTTGATGAAAATGTCCCTGTTATTTCAATGACCGGCGGGAATCCTGCACCTATCTTTGAGATATTAAAAGGTGCTAATGTGAAGAAATTAGTGCTTGTAGCAGCTAAGAGGCAAGCAATAAAAGCAGAAGAGTTAGGTGCTGATGCTGTGATGGTGGTAGGACAAGAAGGAGGAGGTCATTTAGGAAGAACCGATGTTGGAACTATGGTGTTGATTCCTCAAGTTGTAGATGCTGTCACTATTCCAGTTATTGCTTCCGGAGGTATTGGAGATGGTCGAGGCTTTATGGCAGCCTTAAGTTTAGGCGCTGAGGGTATTGAAATGGGTACTCGTTTTATCGCGACGAAGGAATGTGTACATGCACATCCTCTTTATAAGCAGGCGTTAGTAAAAAATGATGAAAACCAAACCGTTGTTATTAAGAAATCGCTAGGAGCACCTGCACGAGCGATAGGGAATGGTTGGACAGATCAAATCTTAGAGATTGAGAAAAATAATGGTGATTATGAGCAATTAAAGGATTATATTAGTGGAATTGCTAACAAAAGATACATATATGATGGTAAGATTGATGATGGATTTGCATGGGCTGGACAAGTTATGGGTTTAATTAATGACATCCCGTCTGTTCAAGTGCTAATGGATCGAATCATCAGAGAGGCCAAAGAAATACGAGAAAAATGGTCCTGATAATATAAGAAAGAGGTAATTACTATGGATTATCAATATCCTATCTCCCTTGATTGGAGTACTGAGGAAATCGTAGATGTAATCAAATTTTTTGAATGTATTGAAAAAGCTTATGAACAAGGAATTGATCGTACCGATATGTTATCTGCTTATAGAAGATTTAAAGAAATAGTACCAAGTAAGTCAGATGAAAAAACAATTTGTAATGAGTTTGAAGAGGTCAGTGGGTACTCATCTTATAAGGTCGTAAAAAAAACAAAAGATTCAAATGAACATTCTATTAAGATGTAATTGAAAAAGGTCTGATCTTATATTTAAGATCAGACCTTTTTATTGTTTTAGAGCCGATAAAGAATTCATGACTTATATTAGATATGTGAAAATTTCAGCTAGTTAGAAAGTAAATTAATTAAAGGATCGTTTATATAATGGTGTTAACTCTTCAAATGTTTCACGAATAATATGATATAACTTTTCACCATTATGTACGACAGGATCAGCTGCTTGAAAGTGACGCCCAATAAGAAATTCCGCTTTTTTTACATCTCTAAAACGTTCTAACGAGCTCTTCGAATCAATTTCCTCAAAAGGCTTTGCATCTTTTTTTGTATGATCGAGAGAGACGACATAGTCTTTAGAAGAAAATTTATTGAGTTCATCAATATGGGTTAAAAATGTTTTAGCAATTCCGTCTTTATTCGGTAATTCATAAATAAAGGCTAACCAAATAAATAAGTGATCATCAAATAACCCAACCTGAAAATGTGGATGCTGTTTATATCCACGTTTATTACCAGCAATCGCTAACCAAGTGTCTTTTGGTGGATTAACTGATCTTCTTGCATGCTTCGCAATATGTAAAAACATTTCAGTTTGCAATTTTGCTGAAAGATCATCTGTTAAGGCTTGTCCAAGTTCTTTAAATTTAGGTTGTATTCTCTCACGAATAGCTTCCATTCTGTTATCAAGACCATCTATTGTAAATGTGTCAAAATCCTCTTTAGTAAAACTATTAAAACTTACCATCTTGTGTCCTCCTAGTTAGATAAATTCTTTGTTTATAATAATTATCAATTATAAACAAAGAATAGTTTTTTCTCAATAAATTGTGTTCCTAATCTCCTATTTATAATCTGCGAACGACGTTTTGAACCTTTACTTAGGTGGTACTTACTAGGTATATACACAATTTCGTCTAAGCAGTTCCAACTTTTTTTATACACACATATTATATAAAAAACTATTAAAACTTAAATAAACTCTTTGAAATCGCTTTGTTGGTACCTTTTTAAAAAAACAAAAGAATGAAAGGGGCGGTAAAAATGAAACAAATTGTAAAGACGAGTGGTCAGAAAATGATGAATAATCGTATTGGGGTGTTAAGGCTTGAACTTGATTACGAATTAGCCACCCTTTATGAAGCGATGCAAAATAAAGATCAAAAGAAAAAAATAGAGTGTAAACAAAAATTAGAGAAGCTAAGAAAAGAGTGGATGAAGCTCCAGGCATAGATGGAGATTAAGTTTATCTACAAACGAACCTAACAATCAGGTTCGTTTTTATCTGCGCGACAAAAATGCTCTTACTTGATTTCTGTTAATTCATTACAGTATGCTAAAATTAGAATATTGGATATATACATAGAAAAGAGGTAGCATAATGACGAATTGGCTTGAAATTGATCAACACGCAAAACAATGGATACAAGAGGCAGGAGAAATTATAAGATCATCATTTGAATCAACACTTTCTATCCAATTTAAATCAAATCCAAATGATTTGGTTACAAATATGGATAAAGAAATAGAACAATTTCTCATCGGGAAAATCCACGAAACATATCCTGATCATCGTATTCTTGGTGAAGAAGGCTATGGGGATGAAGTAACAGATCTTGAAGGTGTTGTTTGGATTATTGATCCAATTGACGGAACAATGAATTTTGTTCATCAACAGCGCAATTTTGCTATTTCAATTGGTATATACGGTGATGGGGTTGGATACATAGGATTAATTTATGATGTTGTTCATAAAGAGCTTTATCATGCATTCAAAGGGAATGGTGCATATATGAATGACATACCTCTACCTAAGCTTGACCAAGTGAAGATAGAAGAGGCTGTTATAAGTGTAAGTCCGGTATGGGTAACGGAAAATAAACGTTTTGATCATAAAACCATTGTACCAATTGTAAAAAAGGTACGAGGGACTCGCTCTTATGGTTCTGCTGCTATTGAGTGTGCTTATGTTGCAGCAGGTAGATTAGATGCTTACATAACAATGAGATTAGCTCCATGGGATTTCGCTGCTGGGATTATCTTAATTGATGAAGTGGGTGGCACTGTCTCTACTTTAGATGGAAAGCCGCTGGATTTATTATCCAAAAACAGTTTCTTTATCGGTGAGAAGTATTTACATCAACATATTATTGAAGAATATTTAAGTAATTGATGAAATTATCGTCTCGAGAACTTCAGTCGAGAGACCTCCCTTTTTTTCAAGAATTGATAGCTGCTAGTCCGGAGTGGCAAGGAGAGGAATGTGTAAGTGATGATTTAGAAACTTACTTACTTTCTTACACGATGTATAATGGACAATGGAGAATTTGGTGGGATGAGTTTGGTAACAATGTAGGAATCAGCTTTATTGTTTAATGGTCACCTTCGAATGAAAAGCCTTGGATAGGAACAATATTAATCAATCCGTCTAAATATCGCAGAGGTTTCGGGAAGAAGGTCATTGACCAGTATAAGGAAGAATTGTCGCGAAAAGGTCATAAAGCATTATTTGCCGGTTGTCCAATTGAGAGAGACTCATGGTTGCAATTTTTAGGGAATTGTGGATTTGAACAATTTAAGGTAGAAAAAGATGAAGTAACACAAAAGGAATACATGATATTTGTATTACCGTTATAAAACAAAGAAGGAATCATTCATTGATCCCTTCTTTTTCATTTAAATTAACCCTTTTTCACGCATTCTTTTCTTATAAATAAAACCTGCCGCCATAACGCCATTTAATCCGATAATAGCTAAAAGAATGCCGATGATACTGCGTTCTCCGATAGCTATACCAATACCGATCATACATACAGCTGCTAAAATAGCTAGTACGAGAAAAATCCACTTTCCTTGTTTCATTTTACAAACAGCTCCCAACCTTACAACAGATATTTTTACCTCTTTCTACAGTTTACTTAAAAACTTTCAGCTTTTCTAGATTGTTTGTGGTATAATATCGAAGGTGATTTTGAAATAATGATCATATTAACTCAGAATACAGCAAGAATAGGAGTTAGACACTTATTCTTGTTATTATACATTTTTAGGAGATGAAATAGTGAAACTTCGAAATGATATTCGCAACATTGCTATTATTGCCCACGTTGACCATGGAAAAACAACATTGGTTGACCAACTGTTACACCAATCAGGAACATTCCGTACAAATGAGCAAGTTGCTGAACGTGCAATGGACTCAAATGATCTTGAGCGTGAACGTGGAATTACGATCTTAGCAAAAAATACTGCAATTAATTATAAGGACACTCGTATTAACATCATGGATACTCCAGGACATGCCGACTTTGGCGGCGAAGTAGAACGTATCATGAAAATGGTTGATGGTGTTTTACTAGTTGTTGATGCTTATGAAGGATGTATGCCACAAACAAGATTTGTATTAAAGAAAGCTTTAGAGCAAAACCTTACACCAATTGTTGTTGTAAATAAAATCGATAGAGACTTTGCTCGTCCATCAGAAGTAGTTGATGAAGTATTAGATTTATTCATTGAACTGGATGCAAATGAGGATCAATTAGAGTTCCCGGTAGTGTTTGCTTCTGCAATCAATGGTACAGCTAGCACAAGCCCTGATCCGGCAGATCAAGAGGAAAATATGGCTTCATTATTCGATGCAATTGTTGGTCATATTCCGGCACCGGTTGACAATCATGAGGAGCCCCTTCAATTTCAAGTAGCACTATTAGACTATAATGATTATGTTGGTCGTATTGGAATTGGCCGTGTGTTCCGTGGAACGATGAAAGTTGGACAACAAGTATCACTTATGAAGGTTGACGGTTCTATCAAAAACTTCCGCGTATCAAAAATATTTGGCTTCCAAGGGCTAAAGCGTGTTGAAGTAGAACAAGCTGTTGCAGGAGATCTTGTAGCAGTATCAGGTATGGAAGATATCAATGTTGGTGAAACAGTTTGTCCGGTGGAACACCAAGAAGCACTACCGATTTTACGTATCGATGAACCAACTTTACAAATGACATTTGCTGTAAATAACAGTCCATTTGCCGGTCGTGAAGGTAAGTTTGTTACAGCACGTAAAATTGAAGAACGTTTATTATCTCAGTTACAAACTGATGTAAGTTTACGTGTTGATCCAACAGATTCACCTGATGCTTGGGTTGTTTCAGGACGCGGGGAGCTGCATCTTTCAATCCTGATTGAAAATATGCGTCGTGAGGGCTACGAATTACAAGTGTCTAAACCAGAAGTTATCGTAAAGGAAATCGATGGTGTAAGATGTGAGCCTGTTGAGCGAGTTCAAATTGATGTTCCTGAAGAACACACAGGTGGAGTAATGGAATCAATTGGAGCACGTAAAGGTGAAATGATCGATATGATTAATAACGGAAATGGTCAAGTTCGTTTAATCTTTAATGTTCCTGCCCGTGGCTTAATTGGATACTCTACAGAATTTATGTCTTTAACTCGTGGATTTGGTATTATTAACCACACATTTGATAGCTACCAACCAATGCAACCAGGAAAAGTGGGCGGCCGTCGTCAAGGTGTGCTTGTTTCAATGGAAAATGGAAAATCAACAACATACGGTATTCAAGGTGTTGAAGATAGAGGAATTATCTTTGTTGAAGCAGGTGTTGATGTATACGAAGGTATGATAGTGGGAGAACATACTCGTGAAAATGATTTAGTCGTTAATATTTGTAAAATGAAGCAACAGACAAATATTCGTTCTGCTACAAAAGACCAAACAAGTACAATGAAAAAACCACGTATTATGTCATTAGAAGAAGCATTAGAGTATTTAAATGATGATGAATATTGTGAACTAACTCCTGAATCAATTCGATTAAGAAAGAAAATTCTTGATAAAAATGAACGTGAAAAAGCAGCTAAGAAAAAGAAATTAGCTGGTATGTAATCTAAAGATGCAATAAGGCTGATTCTACTGGAGGATTCTTTGGTTTGAATCAGCCTATTGTTTTAAGAAGAGGAGGACAAGGTAATGGATGTTTCAGAAAGACTTTCGTTTTTCCCAAGTTTATATCGTGTTGTCGATCATCCTGAGATAGGTATGTGGATGCTGTATTTGACAATTTTGTTTCTATCGATTTTAGTATATAAGCTGGGATTTGCTAAAAAACTACCGATATTAAAGTCTGCTGTTATCTATATCTTTTTAGCGTTAGGCTGTACAGTATTGACTTTTTTAGGAATCTTTTTGCCTGTAGCGGAAGGGTTGGTAGTAGCAGCTCTTATCCTAATTATCTATAAAATTCGTCTTCACCAATCCAAAAAACAAGAAGCAGAAGATGTTCGCTAATAAAAAGAGTCAGACCTTGTCTCAATCGAATAACGATCGAAACAAGGTCTGACTCTTTTAGGTATTATTCTTTTTATTGTACAGTAGCTGAGGAAGAGGCAATACAACCGCATATACTAGATGTCCCATGGTCCACCAAAATAATGCTTGACCATTAGTCAATTCTGGAGTTTGCTTTACGGCAAAAAAAGTTAAAGGAAAATATAAAAGTATTGGTAGTAGTGTCAGACCTAGAGACAGTATAAATTGACTTTTACTTTTTTTCCTGTTACTTTTTGGGATAAATTTGTAAATAAAACACCAATAAAAATTGATACAAGTATATGAAGGGAAAACTCAATAGGCTCATTCAAAGGTTTAGAATAGATGAAATCCATATTAAGTAAAAGAGTATAAACCTCAATATTTGTCAAAAACTGAACAATTTTTAAGAAAAAACCTATAACAACACCACTGAGGAACCCTGAAAGTATTCCAAGTCGTATTTTTACCAAGTATCCTCAGTCTTTTTATCCCGGTAAAAACGAAACTTACCTGTTGCTACTCTGGCTTTTGTCTTATCAGTAATTCGCTCTTGGCATGAACTACACATATATGTATGAATTGGACGATTTCTTAATCTTTTTGCAACTAATGTTTCATCATCAATCGATTCGACCAGATCGCATATGACACACTTCACTCTCATAAAACACCTCTATTTGTTACATATGATAAAATTCCCTTTGTTATTAATTCATGATCCCAAATTATTATACCATAGAAGAAACAAAAGATTTACTTGAATATTTTTAGTTGGAACAAAGCGAAAAAACAGGTATGATGTTTGTATAAAGTGGAAAGGAAGGGTTGAAATGGCAAATAGAGTAGAAACAGCACTCATTGATCCATTGTATCAGGAATTACAGAAAGAACATTTTGTGACTATCTCTACAATCGATCATGAAACAGGATCCCCTCATGTTAGTGCAATTTCATGGGTATATGCACCAGATCAAAAAAGAATATTATTTGCAATTGATCAGAGATCAAGAATTGTTGATAATATCAAGAAACACCCTGCTGTTGTTTTAACTTTAATCGCAAACGAGTCCACATATTCGATTAATGGAAATGCACATATTAATGCTGAAAGATTAGATAATGTTCCCTTAAAACTAGCACTAATAGAACTTTCCATTATAGAAATTAGAGATGTCATGTTCTATGGTTCAAAAATTTCGACCGTACCTCAATATGTAAAAACTTATGATGAAAAAGCAGCAGCTAAACTTGATAAACAAGTTTTAGATGCATTGAAAAATGAAATATAAAAAAAGACTGCCATATAAAAGACCATTAAGTGATTTATGAAATAAATTAGTTAAGATCTTGAGTTATTAATGGCAGTCTTTTTTTAATGTTTTAAGTTTTATTTATTTAAATGATTGTTGGATTGATCTTGTTGTTCTTTTTCCAGTTTTTGTTGTTCTTGCTCATTTAGTTGATCGTTATTTTGGTTGGTAGGTTGTTTTCGTTGGTTGTCAAGAATATCACTTGGTACTTCTGGAACAATTCTACCCACAATAGCAGCTAATTCGTCCAAGATACCAGCAATTGGACGTCCTTCTTGTATATCATTGGCCATTTCACGTAATCTAACATTTGTATCTGCATCAGCGATTACGATTGCTCTGGCACCGTATGGATCATGCATTAGACTCTCTGCAACGGCATATTTGATTGATTCTACCTTATTTCGATCAAGCTTGGAATTCACATCAATTCCAACGATGGCATAGGGTCCTAAAACAACAGCTGTAGCATCGTTCACTTCAGGAATTCCGTTTGCAAGATCTACAAGATGTCTTGAGATGTCTTGTCCAGTCTTTCGATCTACATGCTCTTCTACACTGTTCTTAACATTAATCGGCTCAGTTCCATTATCATTTTCTTGATCAGTTTTTGGAGCACCTTGATTAGCAGTACATCCGGCAATGGCAATTAACAACAATATCGTAAGTAAGAATTTCATGTCACCACTCCTTTATTCTAATGAAAATCTAATTTTGAATAATATGGTGTTAACTTTTACAGATCTTTTGAAAAATAACACTTTTGTCTCTAGGATGACCAATATGAAAGAGCTGAATGATGGTTTTTTCCTGCTTTTTAATTTTTATTGTCTAATAAACCTTCTATCTTTATTCATTCTTTCATATATTTTAGCAACGCTTCATTCACAGCTTGACTTTTTTCACCCTAATTGTTTCACTCCATAAAAAAATAGCAACGGAGTAGGAGGCGGAGGTTTGAGGAAGATTTATGTTCTAGACACAAATGTATTATTGCAAGATCCGAATTCCATTTTTTCTTTTGAAGAAAATGAAGTTGTAATTCCTGCAGTAGTCTTAGAAGAAGTGGATTCAAAAAAACGCTATATGGATGAGATCGGCAGAAATGCAAGACAAGTTTCCAAACTGATTGATCAACTTAGAGAAACAGGAAAATTACATGAAAAGATACCATTACTGAATGGCGGCTCATTAAGGATAGAACTTAACCATCGGTCTTTTCATCAGTTGCAGGAAATTTTCGTTGAGAAAACGAATGATAATCGTATATTAGCTGTAGCAAAGAACTTGTCTTTAGAAGAGCAAACGAAGGAAGATGGTCGAACTGTTATTTTAGTTAGTAAAGATACATTGGTTCGAGTTAAAGCAGATGCTATTGGACTGATAGCTGAGGATTTTCTAAGTGATCGTGTTGTTGAGATTGATCATATTTATTCGGGTTTTCTTGACTTATATATTAGTGGGGAAAATTTAAATCGGTTTTATGAAAAAAATGAATTGATCTTATCTGAAATTACAAATCATCCTTTTTATCCAAATCAATTTGTTATTATGAAGGATGCATTGGGAGGATCCTCCTCAGCAATAGGAAAGGTAGATCATACAGGGAAAAAAATACAACGGCTTGTTTTTGATCATGAACATATTTGGGGGATTAGACCAAGGAATGTTCAACAAACAATGGCATTAGAGCTTCTATTAAGAACGGACTTGCCTTTAGTTACATTAATTGGAAAAGCGGGTACTGGAAAGACGTTACTTGCTTTAGCAGCAGGTCTTATGCAAACTGAAGATATGGGCACATATAAAAAGTTGCTTGTTGCTAGACCAATTGTTCCAGTCGGAAAAGATATTGGTTTTCTTCCTGGAGAAAAAGAGGAAAAGCTAAGGCCATGGATGCAACCTATATATGACAATTTAGAGTATCTATTTAATACAAAAAAACCAGGTGAACTTGATGCTATTTTAGCAGGAATGGGGTCAATTGAGGTAGAGGCACTAACCTATATAAGAGGAAGGAGTATTCCTGATCAAATCATCATTATTGATGAAGCCCAAAACTTAACAAAACATGAAGTGAAGACAATCTTAACCCGGGTAGGAGAACGTAGTAAAATTGTCTTAATGGGAGATCCGGAGCAAATAGACCATCCTTATTTAGATGAATACAATAATGGACTTACTTATGTTGTAGAGAAATTTAAGGATCAACCAATTGCAGGACATGTGAAATTAGTTAAGGGTGAACGTTCAGGACTAGCCCAATTAGCTGCAGATCTGCTTTAAATTGGTAACTACCTTGTAGAAAAACGTAAGAAAATGAGCCAACCATGTTAGTTGGCTCATTTTCAAATGAAATTTATTGTACTATAATTTCTTTGACTTTTTTAATTGGATATTCAATATTTGAGCCATCTCCATAATAGACATGAATAGGCCCGTCCTCATTTAAAGGTTTACCATCTTTACTAAATCCAAAAATCAATTGTAGAGCATCAGAAATTGGCATGGTTACTTCTCGATCTTCTGTTATAAATCTAACCTCTGAAGCGTTTTCTTGAAGCTCAGCGTTCAAAAGGAAAGGTTTAAAAGGTATACCGAAAGTTCCGGTCAATATTTTTATTTTTTCAAATTTTTGTTCAGTTTTAAGCGTCGGTGGGAAAATAGCACCTTCTCTAATTTCTCTTTCCCAATGTTTAGAAACAGCCTTGGTGTATTCTTCCAATTCATTTTTTTCTTCTTGTTCTTGTTGGAAATAAGTTGTTAAGTCAATTTTTCTATCATCAAATATCCAGACACCAGGGTCTAATGTAATTTGATAATTTACCTTGCCTTTTAATAAAATAATTGAATTCATTAACGAACACCCCTTTTCTTCAGGTTAAGTATAAGCTTTTATGTAAAATTTGTCACATAAAATGAAATACTATAGTCTAAATACCAAAAATACGATTGTAATTTTGGCAAAAGTTTCTCTTTAGGTGGTTTGTCCTTGCTTTTTTCTCTTAATGGGCTTAATATTAAAATATAGAATAGGGTAATCGCTCGGAAACGGAGGGATTAAATTGGCGTCTGAAATTGCTGTTAATCATCGAGATAAAGCACTTGCGGTACTAAAGGCAGATGCTGATAAGATCATGAGATTGATCAAGGTTCAAATGGATAATTTAACAATGCCTCAATGTCCACTTTACGAAGAGGTTTTAGATACACAAATGTTTGGTTTATCTAGAGAAATAGACTTTGCTGTAAGACTTGGCCTTGTTGAAGAACATGAGGGGAAAGAATTGCTCGACACACTTGAGCGAGAGTTGTCTGCATTACACGATGCATTTACAACAAAATAAAGAACTAAAAACTCAAACTGATTCTATTGGTTTGGGTTTTTTTATCGATTGATGACAATATATGAATAAAGTAATGTTTTTAAAGGATTTTACTCATTTACAGTCGAAGTTATAGTAAAATGAAAACAACTAGATTAACTCATGTTTCTAAGTAAGGAAGAGATAATAATGATAAAAAAGATAATAAAATCATATGATTATTCACTAATATTAGCTGTTATACTACTTTGTGCATTTGGACTTGTTATGGTCTATAGCTCAAGTATGATAACGGCAGTTGCTCGCTATGGATTTGAGCCGGATCATTTTTTTCATAGGCAGAAACTAGCTCTCATTGCAGGAGGGGTGGCTTTTCTAGTCATGATGATTCTACCATATAGAGCATTTTTAGATAGCAAAATCTTAAAGTTCATAGTTTTTGGTTCAATCGGACTTTTAGGATCATTGTTTTTTATTGGACATGTTGCCGGAAATGCACAAAGCTGGATAAAACTAGGTGGAATGAGCATACAACCGGGTGAATTTGTAAAGCTTAGTGTCATTATATATTTAGCTGCTGTTTATGATAAAAAGCAAACCTATATTGATGAATTTGGTCGTGGGGTATTACCACCGCTTATTTTTACTGGGCTCATATGTTTCTTTGTCGTCATTCAGCCTGACTTTGGTACAGCATTCATCATTGGGATGATAGCTGTTTGTATGATTGTTTCATCAGGTATGGCAATAAAAAGTATGTTAAAGCTCATTTCTTTATTGTTTTTATTTGGACTACTTATGTCCCCGTATATCATTATAAAAGGTTTTTTTAGTGACGAACAGCTCAGCCGTTTTACTGGCGTAACTGATCCGTTTGGAAACGAAGGGGGAGCAGGTTATCAATTAGTTAACTCTTTCTATGCAATTGGATCAGGCGGATTAAAGGGGCTAGGGTTAGGGCAAAGTGTTCAGAAATACGGTTATTTGCCAGAATCACATACAGATTTTATCATGGCAATTATTGCTGAAGAACTGGGTATTCTTGGTGTTTTGTTTGTTTTAGTTTTATTGACCTTTGTTGTTTTAAAAGGGTTCGCTATTGCGCGTAAATGTCAGGATCCATTCGGCACATTATTAGCTGTAGGGATATCAAGCATGATTGCTATTCAGTCTATGATTAATTTAGGTGGATTAACAGGACTTATACCAATCACAGGTGTACCTTTACCTTTTATCAGTTATGGAGGATCTTCAATCTTATTATTGTTAATTTCTATGGGTCTACTAGTCAATGTCTCAATGTTTACAAACTACAGGGAAATATATAAAAAACCAATCCGATCAGAGCAATCAGCTACAAATAATATAAAGGCAGTCCAACCTGGAGAGAAATCTGTTTTTAAAGTTTTTAAAGGCTAACAAATGATGTTAGCCTTTTTACTTTTTGGCTGTTTTCGCAAAGATTGTGGCTTTTAAAACACTATTTTAACTCTATAGTGGAATGGAGCGGAAGACACTCGACTCCTGCGGGAAGTGAGGAAAGGCTGGAGACCCCGCAGGCGCAGCCGAGCCGAGGAGGCTCAGCTTCCTCCCCGGCGCATGGAGTAATTGTAGCGCAATGGAACGGGCTAGTTTTAACCTTTATCTGCAACAAAGTATGCGAAAACAGCCTACTTTTTTTAGTCATTTTTTGGGAAGAGCATTGCGACTCCATAAATGCAAGAAGTAAAGTCTGTTTACAGTTTATTTTTAAACATACATTTGAGAATAAATCATTTATATTTTCAAAAAAAATATACATAAAACCAATGATTGGCTTTATGTACATTTGATTTAATATGGAACAGTTCAAGAAAAATTTTGATCACTTGTAGAGCTGACTTCAGCATTCATATTACTTCTACTAACAAGTAATAAAAAGTAACTAAGTAGTCCAAATAAACAAGAAATAATAAGAGCATGTGCTAGTGATACATACAAGTTTAATCCGGTTAGAACAACCAGTGCACCTGAGGTTACTTGCATTGACACTAAAATGAAAGCTAGAATCCAACCCCAGTAGATGACCTTTTGATTACTATGATATTTAAGTGCGCGCCAAGCTGTGTAAGTGATCCAAATAAAAACAATAGCAGCAGCTGTTCGATGTCCCATTTGAATCCATTCGTGAAGGGTAGTAGGTAATCCATTTGCTCTACTACTACAAATTGGCCATTTGGGACACGCGAGGCTTGCCCCTTTATGCCTCACATAAGCCCCCGTATATACGACAATATACGTATAGACTATAATTCCGACCATATGGAATTTCATTGTTTTGTCAATTATAAGCGCTTTCGAATCAAATTTTTTATCTACTTCAAAAATTAATAAAGTCAAAAGCAACACAGATGCAAAAGATATAAGTGAAATACCGAAATGGAGAGCTAGTACAGCATCTGATTGTCCCCATTTAACAGCTGCTGCTCCAATCAACGCCTGTAATACTAAGAAAAAGATAGATAGAACAGCTAAAAACTTCGTTTCTCTTATATGGCCAATTTTTCTCCATGACCATAATGAAAGGATGAGAACGGCTACACCAGCAAGTCCACTGACAAGTCGATGACTTAGTTCTACTACAAGTTCAAAAGTAATTTGGCTCGGAACAAGCTCACCATGACATAATGGCCAAGAATCTCCACATCCTGCACCTGACTCAGTCTTTGTTACAAGGGCTCCTCCGATTAACACGAACAACATAATAATTGTTGTGATAACAGCGAACCATTTAAGAGCACGTTGCAAAATGTTCACCTACTTATATAATTGGTATAAATAATAGTAAATACTCATCGTATAGTACACAATGTAGAAGAAAAAGACAATAAATTAATGGAAATGTTCACAAAGTTATTAGATATTTTTGTTAAACGCTTACTGTCTATGTAGATGTAAATAATCTGTGATGGATAAATAAAAACAAAATTTATAGAAAAATTTTACTTAAATGTATAGAAAGGGTTGAATATTCAATAGGATTTTGCTAGAAATAGATATGTGTTCATTTTCTATAAACTCTTTATGAAAAAGGGATTCGTATACAGAAATATGATAAAATAGGGAAGCTTAAGGATATAGCTATCACTTTATTACAATTTCTCGTTTCACAATTTCGACATAAATACTTCATAAATTGTTCACAATTGATAGGGGAATTATGTTTTAATATCAAGTAGACCATTTTTAAATCATCATTTTTTTAGTATCATAAGATGTAGAAAATCAGGATGTTGGAACCGCCTTCAAAAGTGCTGTCTATTAATGTTAATTATGAAAGATCATTTTAATATGTAGTAGATAGTATTTTAACTTTAAGTGCTTACTCTAAAGTAAATGAGGGAATGAAGGAGGTAAGGAGGTATAAAGTTGGCTAATACAAAAGCTTTGGATGATGCGACTGTTAAACATCATTCAAATGATATAGAGGAAACAACATTATGGAAAGATTTCCTCTCACTAATAAAGGTAGGGATTGTAAATTCCAATGCAATTACTACATTCACTGGTATCTGGCTAGCACTTTATTTTAGTGATAAAAGTTTTTTATCAAATATAGATGTTGTCTTATTTACTTTAATAGGCTCATCTCTTGTAATTGCTGGATCATGTGCAATTAATAATTATTATGACCGTGATATCGACTATTTGATGGAAAGAACTAAAGACAGACCGACAGTCACAGGGAAAATGAATCCACTACATGCATTATGGGTAGGAATATTACTCTTAACTATAGGATTTGCTCTTATGCTTATGACAACATTAACCGCTACAATTATTTCGTTAGTTGGAGTTGTCACTTACATATTTCTCTATACAATGTGGTCAAAACGTCTTTACACTATTAATACAGTGATTGGTAGTATAAGTGGTGCTGTACCACCACTTATAGGATGGGCGGCAATTGATTCCAACTTAAGTGTTATGGCCTGGGTGCTGTTTTTAATTATGTTTATTTGGCAGCCACCACATTTCTTAGCATTGGCGATGAGAAGGACAGAGGAGTATCGCGCTGCGAAAATTCCAATGCTTCCGGTTGTTCATGGCTTTGATATAACAAAACGTCAAATCATGGTTTGGATTGTATGTCTCCTACCTCTACCGTTCTATTTATATGAACTGGGAACTGGTTTTCTTATCTTGGCAACATTGTTAAATGTAGGTTGGATTATTATTGGAATAAAAGGCTTTAAAAACAAAGAGTTGGAATTGAAGTGGGCAACAAAAATGTTTGTGTACTCGATTAACTATTTAACAATTCTGTTTGTATCAATGGTTCTTTTTACCATTGTTTAATCTTTAAATTCTTTCTTAATAAGAATTTATTTATAAAGAGTTCCTGTACTTTAACATGATAGGAATTTTAAATTAATGAAAGAGGGGTTTGATTTAGCTATGAGAAAATGGCTGACAAAGTGGCGTCT
Organism: Metabacillus schmidteae; assembly: GCF_903166545.1. Classification (NCBI taxonomy): domain Bacteria; kingdom Bacillati; phylum Bacillota; class Bacilli; order Caryophanales; family Bacillaceae; genus Metabacillus; species Metabacillus schmidteae. Next base: position 2,267,544 of record NZ_CAESCH010000001.1, read on the forward strand.
ATTATCACTATTTGCCTTAATGACGCTTGTCTTGGCCGGCTGTGGTGAACCGTTTCTTTCCACGCTAAAGCCTGCTGGTGAAGTAGCGGATATGCAATATGACCTAATGGTGTTAAGTACACTTATAATGGTTGTAGTCATTGCAGTCGTAACAGTAATCTTCGTTTACGTTGTCATTAAGTTCCGTAGACGTAAAGGAGAAGAGAACAACATTCCTGTACAGGTTGAAGGGAATCATAAGCTAGAAATCATTTGGACTGTTATTCCTATTCTTTTACTTCTTGTCTTATCTGTTCCAGTTGTTTCTGCAACATTTAAACTTGCGGAAGTAGATGCAATCGATGATGAGAATCGTAAGCCTGAAGATGCGATCGTTGTTAACGTTCGTGCTAATCTTTATTGGTGGGAATTCGAATATCCTGACTACGGAGTCATCACTAGTCAAGATTTAATTGTTCCAACTGATGAAAAAGTCTACTTTAACTTGATTGCATCAGATGTTAAGCACTCATTTTGGATTCCATCCGCAGGTGGTAAGATGGATACTAACGTAGACAATGTCAACCAAATGTGGTTGAAATTTGACTCAGAAAGAGCTGACCAAGCTGGCGAGTATTTCTATGGAAAATGTGCTGAACTATGTGGACCTTCACATGGACTAATGGATTTTAAAGTAAAAGCAATTTCTAGAGACGAGTTTGACCAATGGGTCTCTGATATGAAAAATTCAAAAGCAGTTGCATCAACTGACTTAGCTGTACAAGGTGAGCAATTGTTTGAGGAAAAAGGCTGTATCGCTTGTCATGCTGTTTCTCCAACAGACGAAAGACCTGCTGCAGCAAGAACTGCTCCTAACTTAGCAACATTTGGTGAACGCGCACGTGTAGCTGGTGTGCTTGAGCATAATGAAGAAAATGTTCGCAAATGGTTAGAGGATCCAGAGACATATAAGCCTGCTAATAAAATGACAGGAACTTATGATAAATTAACTGATCAAGAGCTTGATGCTCTAACAGAATATTTAATGGGATTAAAAGTCTCTACTAATTAATTTTTGAGCAAAATGAAAAGGGAGGTAACACTGTGAGCACGTTAACTCAGAAAAAAGGGGTCGGTGCGACAATTTGGGACTACTTAACAACAGTAGATCATAAGAAAATCGCCATCCTTTACCTGATATCCGGTGGCTTCTTCTTCCTTGTTGGTGGATTAGAAGCAATGCTGATCCGCATTCAGCTAGCGATTCCGAATAATGATTTTGTTAGTGCCGGGTTATATAACGAAATATTAACCATGCACGGAACAACAATGATATTTCTAGCTGCAATGCCGTTATTATTCGCATTAATGAATGCGGTTGTACCATTACAAATTGGTGCTCGTGATGTAGCATTTCCATTTTTAAACTCTTTAGGTTTTTGGTTATTCTTCTTTGGAGGAGTTTTCTTAAACTTGAGCTGGTTCTTAGGTGGAGCACCAGATGCAGGTTGGACTTCATATGCATCTCTTGCATTAGAATCACCAGGTCATGGTGTTGATTTTTACTTACTAGGCTTACAGGTTTCAGGTTTAGGTACATTGATTGCAGGGATTAACTTCCTTGTCACAATTATTAATATGCGTGCACCTGGAATGACATATATGCGTATGCCATTATTTACTTGGACTACATTTGTTGCATCTGCACTTATTTTATTTGCTTTCCCTGCATTAACAGTAGGTTTAGCATTCTTAATGTTTGATCGATTATTTGGTACTGCATTCTTCGATCCTGCATTAGGAGGAAATACAGTTATTTTCGAACATATCTTCTGGATTTTCGGACATCCTGAAGTATATATCTTGATTTTACCTGCATTTGGTATTTTCTCAGATATACTTCCGGTATTTGCTAAAAAGCGCTTGTTCGGATATTCATCAATGGTATTTGCAACTGTATTGATTGGATTTCTAGGATTCATGGTTTGGGCTCACCACATGTTTACGACAGGTTTAGGGCCAATTGCTAACGCTATTTTCGCTGTTGCTACAATGGCTATTGCAGTTCCAACCGGAATAAAGATTTTTAACTGGTTATTTACTATTTGGGGTGGATCCATTCGTTTCTCATCACCAATGGTATGGTCAGTTGCATTTATCCCTACATTCGTAATGGGTGGAGTAACAGGAGTAATGCTTGCTGCAGCTGCAGCCGACTATCAGTACCATGATAGTTACTTCGTAGTCGCTCACTTCCACTATGTAATCGTAGGTGGGGTAGTATTCTCATTATTTGCTGGTGCTATCTATTGGTGGCCAACAATGTTCGGTAAAATGTTAAATGAAAAATTAAATATGGTGATCTTTGTACTATTCTTTACTGGATTCCATTTAACGTTCTTTATTCAACATTTCTTAGGTTTAATGGGTATGCCACGTCGTGTATTTACTTTCTTACCTGGTCAAGGTTTAGATACAGGTAACTTTATTAGTACAATTGGTGCTTTCTTAATGGCAGCAGCGACTATTCTTTTACTTCTAAATATCGTAGTGACTGCTGTTAAAGGTAAAAAGGTTGGAAGAGATCCTTGGGGAGAAGGTCGTACGTTAGAGTGGGCAATTTCTTCACCTCCTCCAGAATATAACTTTAAACAAACTCCACTAGTACGTGGATTAGATCCATTATGGATTGAAAAGATGGAAGGTAATAAAGAAATGACACCAGCTGAACCACTTGGCGACATTCATATGCCTAATGGTTCAATCTTACCGTTTGTAATGTCATTTGGTTTATTCATCGTTTCATTTGGATTAATGTACCGTGAAGATCACATTTGGGCACTTCCTGCGATATTTATTGGTTTCATTATTACGTTTGGATGTATGTTCTTGCGTTCTGTTATTGATGACCACGGATATCATATCCATAAAGAAGATCTACTTAATGAAGATAAAGGGGGGAAAGCATAATGGCATCTGTTGAAGAAAAATTAACAGCTGAAAATTTTCCTGCTGCGCCTGAAAAAGCTACCCTCGAAGGAAAGAATAAATTTATAGGATTTTGGTTATTTCTAGGTGGAGAAACAGTATTGTTTGCAACACTTTTTGCAACATTCTTAGCTTTAAGGGAATCAACCGCAGGTGGTGCAACAACTCAAGAGCTTTTTGAGATTCCACTTGTATTTGCTGCAACTATGTTACTTTTAACTTCGAGTTTAACAAGTGTATATGCTATGTATCACATGAAAAACTTTAACTTTGGAAAAATGCAGTTGTGGTTGATTATTACTGTACTTCTAGGTCTAGCCTTCCTAATCCTGGAGATCTATGAGTTCAATCACTATGTTCATGAGTTTCACTTCACAATTACTGGAAGTGCACTTGGTTCATCTTTCTACACTTTAGTTGGAACACACGGACTTCACGTTGCTTTTGGTCTTCTTTGGATCACTACACTTATTGTTAGAAACGCAAAACGTGGAATAAGCTTGTATAATGCACCTAAATATTATGTAGCAAGTTTATACTGGCACTTTATTGACGTAGTTTGGGTGTTCATTTTTACAGTTGTATACTTAATGGGAATGGTGGGATAAACTGATGGCAAATAATCATAATTCAGCAAACCCTAAAGTAGACTTAGCCTATCGACGTAAGAAAAATGCAGAAGATATGAAACACCAAGTCATTACTTTTGGGATGATGATCTTCTTAACAATTGTTGCTTTTATCGCAGTAGGGTATGATGGAATTGGAGAATGGTTTAAGATTCCATTTATTATTACTCTTGCGGTGATACAGGTTATTTTTCAACTTTATTATTTCATGCATATGAGCCACAAAGGTCATGAAACTCCGGCGTTATTCTTATTTTCTGGAGTAGGGGTTGCAGCCTTAACAGTATTAACATTTGTTACTATTATTTGGTGGTAAGTATAATAAAAGAGCAATTAGCAAATGAATGCTAATTGCTCTTTTTTATGATAAAAAAAATCCATAACTGAAGACAAACTTAGAATGTTATTACAACTCGATTTGTCATAGAACGTTCATTGATACAAAATTCGTGGAAGTGTATAATATTCTCTGAAGGACTAGCTAAGGAGCTGAATGAACATGAGCTTTGATATATTTGGATTTCGTGCTTTATGGAGTCCTTATTTTCTTATTGTGATATTATTAATTACTGCGCTCTATTTTATGATTATTGGACCTTGGAAAGGGAAATTTAAGGGAAGCTCACCTGTGCCTATTAAACAACAGCTACTATTTGTTTCGGCAATTCTGTTTCTTTACATTAGTAAAGGTAGCCCTGTTGATCTTTTAGGACATATAATGTTTAGTGCACATATGACTCAGATGGCTATTCTATATTTAGTTGTTCCGCCTCTACTTATATTAGGAATTCCTAATTGGCTTTGGAAAACAATTCTATATCGGCCAATAATAAAACCTGTTATGGAAGTTTTTACCAATCCAATTGTCGCGCTGATATTGTTTAATGGGATTTTTTCTCTCTATCATGTTCCATTAATATTTGATTTTGTGAAAACAGATTCATTTTATCATTCAATCATGACAACGCTTATTTTTTTAGGAGCAATGTGTATGTGGTGGCCTTTACTTACTACATTACCAGATTGGAAGTCACTTTCTGGTATTAAAAAGGTTGGGTATATTTTTGCTGATGGTGTTTTATTAACTCCAGCTTGTGCACTTATAATTTTTGCAAATGACCCGCTATATTTAACTTACTCCGAGCCACAGGCATGGTTAAATGCACTTCAATTATGTGTGCCTGCTGATACCTTATCTGGTTTAAATCTAACTGGTCCGGAAATGTTTAACACACTACCTCTTGTTGAGGATCAACAACTTGGTGGAGTCCTTATGAAAATCATTCAGGAAATTGTATACGGGTCAATTCTTGCCTATATATTCTTCCAATGGGCTCGTAGAGAAAGGGAGAAGGATGAAATGGAGATAAGTAAAAACTTCTCACCTGATCCGATTAAATAGAAATGTTTAAGGGCTGACAAACTGTTCGTCAGCCTTTACATATGTTAAAACAGAAAGGATACATTTATGAATACATCATTACCTATTTTACCTACTATAAGTACATCATTTATCGTGCTTAGCGCAATATTAGTTGCAATCGGATGGTATCTAATAAAACAGCGTAAAATTGAAGCTCATATGAAAGTTATGTTCTTTGCTGCAATTGCGGCCATCATTTTCTTTATTATATATGCCTCTAGAACAGTTTTTATTGGTAACACAGCATTTGGTGGTCCAGATGACATTAAAATTTACTATACGATTTTTCTTATTTTTCATATCACATTAGCAACAGTTGGAGCAGTATTAGGTATTGTATCTTTAATTACCGGCTACAAAAAAAACTACCAAAAGCATCGGAAACTTGGACCAGTAACAAGTATAGTGTGGTTTTTTACGGCTATTACAGGTGTAGCTGTATATTTGCTTTTATATGTTTTTTATCATGGAGGAGAAACAACTTCAGTAATTAAAGCAATATTAGGGTTTTAAACATATTTCCAAGGTGGTTTAGAATAAAATATTCTAAACCTTTTTTTTATCCTTTAGGAAGTTATAAAATTCTGTACTGTGGATAGCGTTTCGACTCAAAATGTAAAGTTCTGCGAAAAGTTACGAATGCTTTCGTCATAAGGACTTGGCGATAAACAAAATTATTCGCAATATTGAATAATTTTTAATGACCTTTTTTAGAGAGGATGAAATTTTTCGTTTTTATCTTTCATTTTGTCAGGTTGTGTTTTACTTTTTACTCACATGGTTGACCTAATTCAAAGAGGGGAGAGGATGGTTTGATTGAAATTTTAACAAATCGGTTAATGATTATTCCCTGTTCTCTTGATATTGCTAAGTCATTAGTTTTCCATCGGAAAGAACTTAATAAACGTTCTCCCATTGATATCCCGACAAGTTGGCCGTCTGCTTTTGTGCGGGGATTCTTACCTTATTATATTGAGGGATTAGAAAAAGACGAAAAAGATTTAGATTGTGGAGTTTGGATGATTATATTATATGAACAGAAAAAAATTATTGGAGACATCGTTATGCAAGGAAAGCCAGTTCAGAAACAGAATGTAAGATTAACGTATCATATTGAGGAAGAGACAACAGATGAAACAATTGCATATGAAGCGATTGATGCATTTATTGACTGGCTATCATATCAGATGGCTGTTAAAAAGGTTGTAATGGAATGTGAGGTACAGGACAAAGAATCTATCCGTCTATTTGATAAATTAGGTTTAATTTGTACAAACAAAGATGGTGAATTTTTTACTTGGGAAATTCAGAAAGATGAGGTATAAAAAAGAAAGAGAGAATGATTCTCTTTCTTTTACTTAGTCTGTTTTCGCTTAACTTACTTAATGGTAAAAAAGACAGTTAAATTAACCTAATTAAAAGTACTGTATGTTAAATTTTAAAAAATAAAAAAGCATGGACTAGTCCTTTGCTTTTTTACTTTATCATTGAATAATAATCGGTAAATTTTATGATTGAACTTTTTTTAGTTCTTCCGCTACCTGTGAAAGTATGTTCTTGCTAGTGCTTACAACTGCAGATGGAAAATCTTCACCTTCTCCATATTCAACGCCATGTGGATAATAATGTTTGCCAAGAAGAGGTGTAATTAATTTTACTACAGCATGTCGACCACCAATATCTCCTTCAACAGCATATGCTTGTACACGAAGGTAATAGATTTGACCTTTTGTTTCAATCTTGCGGTCATATGTAACTCGCTCATAATCCCATTGCCCTGCAAGAACTAAACCATTATCATCCATAATTTCATCTAAACGAGATAAGTCTATAGTAATACCCTCTAGACCTGTATCTTCCATTCTCATATAATTTCCCTCCTAAAGCCTTTTCACGTAATTAATTATAGCTTAAATCAATGCAAAAGTTAAAGTGAAACTTCTATGATTGGGAAATGTTTTCCTTCCCAATCATAGTTAGTTGACCTTATCAGACCATTACTGGCAGTTATGGAGGGGGAAAAATACGTGATAAATGACAAATAAGATAAAAAATGCTCGATTATAAATAAAATATATTTACTGCCAGTTATTGGTGTGGAAAAGTGAAACTTCTATGATTGGGAAATGTTTTCCTTCCCAATCATAGTTAGTTGACCTTATCAGACCATTACTGGCAGTTATGGAGAGGGAAAAGTTTATTAAAAGTATAATTACTTACTTAGATAAAGTGAAATAATATGAAAGGCTCCCTTCGCTAAGATTGTTGCTTATGGATATTTTTTTACCTAAGGAGTGGAGCGCAATGGAACGAACTAATTTTTATATCGATAACTGTATAAAAAAACGAAAGGTCTGCGAAAAGTCGCTTATGAAAAGAACAATTAGTTAAGCGCACTTTAAATATAACCTGTTTAAGTGCTTTTTATATCACTATTAACACTCTTTTTTGGTACAATTAAGGTAAAAGATTTGATCACATGTATTTGATGCTCTATACATGAATGTTTTAGATTTATGCTTCGTGGTAATAATTATACAAAAGGTTCCATGCTAAAGTATTTGCAACAGGTAGAAATGGATATCTAGAATATCTAATCTACTATTTCATATAATGATAGAACAGCAGAAGGTTAATACAAGGAGGTGGGCACGCTGAAGATTATCATTAGGACTATTATTATTTTTGTTATCATTTTTTTAAGTTATACATTATTTATTTATTATGGACAATACACTCCGAAAGAGCAACATGAGGAAGAAAATGTACAAATCTCAAACGAGGAATTAACCAACTCAGAAGAAGATCATTTAAATGTGGAGAAGGAATCAGTCCCAAGTGAAGGTGTTTTGTCTTTAATGGAAAAATCTTCAGAGGAAATTACGGCAATATTGGGTGAGCCTGATCGTATTGACCCTTCAGCATACGACTATGATTGGTGGATCTATGAAAAATCTGAGAATGAATATATTCAAATTGGTGTACTGAATCAAAGAGTAGTTTCGGTCTATGCAATTGGCAGTGAAGTAGATGTGAAACCTTTTCAAATTGGACAATCAGTGCAGGAAGTGTTTAAAATTAAACCAGTTACTTCTACACTCACATTAGAGTATGAAGGCAACTCCTATCGGTTTGAATTATCAGAAGAAGATATAAATACCAGACCGACAATAAAGATTGGTGATTTATATGTTCAGTTATATATTGATAAGTTTGATGGCATACTTTCCAGCATTCGTGTATTAGACGCTGAAACTTTTATTAAACAGAGATCCTATGAAGTGACTTATCGTGGTAATTTAATAAAGCCACAAGAAATACCGGAGGAAAAATGGGAGAGAATAGAGAGCGGTGCTGAACAACAAATATTGTCGATTACAAATATGCTTCGTAATCGACATGGTTTAGAAAAAGTAAAATGGGATGAAAATACTTCAGAGGTTGCTTTTTTGCACAGTAAAGATATGAAAGAGAATAACTATTTCTCACACGAATCTCCTACCGAGGGAAGTCTTGTCAACAGGTTATCAAAACAAGATATTAACTATCAAATGGCTGGGGAAAACATAGCTGCACAATATGTTGATGGAATTGCGGCCAGTGAGGGATGGTTAAATAGTAAGGGACATCGTGAAACATTATTGAATAAAGAATTTACTCATTTAGGTGTTGGAGTAGATGGTCTATACTACACACAGAATTTTATAACTACCTGGGACCGAAACTAAAAAAGGTGTCAATTCATAGCCATATCTTAAGTTGATATGGTTAAATTGACACCTTTTTGGTTTATTAAAAGTCTTTGTTTAAAAGACATGAGTAAGCACTTTGTTATTATCTGCTTATAATAAAGAAGCTAGCTGTACTATGAGCAATAAGAGTGCCATCATCTCTGAATACCTTACCTTCCGTGACAACAGTTTTATTCCCTTTGTGAATCACACTTGAAATACAAGATAATTCTTTACCAACGCCAGGAGCTACGTAATTAATTTTAATTTCGGTTGTGACAGCAGCTTTATCAGGCGGAAGGATGTAATGAACAAGTCCACCCATTGCTGAGTCAAGCAATGTAGCTGTAATCCCCCCATGAACAATATTTAATGAGTTTTGTATAATAGGTGTATTCGGTATTTTAATTCGAAACTGTTGATCTTTGTATTCTGAGTTAGCATGAAGGAGAGCACCTATATATGATCCTTGTTCATGATATTGTTTTTTCTTCAATCCATTTAATAATAATTCAATTACATATTGATCTTCCTCATTTGCATTGTTAATAACTTCATTTGAAAGTTGTAACAGTTTCTCTTTTTTCATGTTATTACCTCTCCTTTTTAGATAGTGTTATTTTACCAAATATTTCATTTGTTTTTCAATTCTACCTCTAAAAATTAAATGATTTCTAAAAAGATTGGGCGAACACAATTAGTATTTAGTAAATAAGATAATATAGGCAAATGTATCAACGAGGTGAGGAAAATGGCATCGAAAAAAATTCATCCATCTGTTCAGCAATTCAAAGATTTTGTGAAAAAGCATCCACAGATTATTCAAGAAGTAAGAAAAGGAAATAAAGATTGGCAGGAAGTGTTTGAGGATTGGTACTTACTCGGTGAAAATGATGTGATTTGGCAACAATATAAAGCTGAACAATCTAATGAGACAGAAGAGAGCGAAGCAACAAGTAAAGCTGATTTTATGAGTCAAATACTCACTGCTGTAAAGAAAATGGATATGAACACTGTTAATCATCATCTAACAAATATGAGTAGTACTATTTCAACATTGCAAGGGCTATTTGATCAATTTGGCTCGAAAGGTTCAGGTCAAAGCTCATCTGGCTCAAGTCAACACCCTTTTTCATTTAGAAAAGATTGAAAAGCGATTTTCGATAGGAGGAAACTATGAGAAAGGATGTCCAAGAATACATTCGAGCAAACGAAGAGCGCATAAAGTTTATTAGAGAACAACCTCATTGGTATAGAAAACTGTCAAGAAACCCGGATGAACTTGATTCAATGGAATTAAATATGATGAATTATTATCAAAAAACAATTCCTCACAGGGTTCAACAGTTTCATAACTCAGTTCAAATGGCATCTATGATGATCGCGATGTTTCAATCTATGAGACAGCAAGATTAAAACAAAGCTGCTTATGTTTTTTTTAGATCTAATTTCCATAAAACGATTCATGTTTTTATAAGTCTCTGTAAACAATAAAGATAAAGGAGGCTGTTAATGATGAGTCGTTTTATTTTATTTTTCTTATGTTTTGTTTTGGTATTATCAGGTTGTGTAGAGGACAAGCCTAGACCAGAAGGCAACGCGAGTGTTGTGCCACTTCAAATATTGGATACATCACAATCAGCGATTGAAGCTGTTAGTCTAAAACAGTCTGAAAAATTAGTTGTTCATCACCATGTAAGTGGTCAGAATATATATGTGGAGTGTTTTATTCCTTCTTTCACGTTTAAGGAAAAAGGAGGAAGCAAGGTTGATGGAGAAGGCCATATAATTGTATATGTTGACGGAGAAAGAGTTGATGAAATCTCTACAGCTGCATTTATTTTAAAAGGATTAAAACAGGGAAAACATCAACTTGCGGTTGAAGTTGTTCATAATGATTCTACTCGTTATAATTTGGAAAAATCATGGGAGGTTTACATTAAATAACGATGAAGGTAAGGAACCTATTGTTTTTCATTTTCTGTCATTCATGTTAGAATGAAAAATGGAGGTGCTTAAACTCTATGTTTGTTACATTAGAAAATACGATGATAGTGGATCATGCAGAACAACTTGCAAATCTGATCCTTCAATCAGAAGTTGTTGAGGAGTATCGTCGTAGTTACGATATATTAAAAAATAATAAAGAAGCACAGCAACTAATTAGTGAATTTACGAAAATTAAGGATTTATATGAAGATGTTCAACGCTTCGGCAAATATCATCCTGATTATCGAAAAATTACAAAAGAGTTGCGGGATGTTAAAAGAATTTTAGATTTAAATGAACATGTAGCTAATTTCAAAAAGGCAGAAAATGAAGTCCAATCTCTCCTCGATGAGATCAGTGTTCAAATAGGTCAAGCCGTCTCTGTGCATATTAAAGTTCCTACAGGAAACCCATTTTTTGAATCGAGCTGTAGTGGAGGCTGTGGTACTGGCGGGAGCTGTGGCTGTAAAGTATCTTAAAACGAGTCTTGTACTCGTTTTATTTTTTATCTTAAATTTTATGGATAATAGTATAAAAGACTAAGGCAATTGCCATTAGGATTTGGCGCAAACCAAGTTTTTCTAATTATTTTTGTCTAAATATTGTTTGACGTAAAAATTTTTGCTAGAATTTTTATAGTTATATAATAAATAATTATACCTTCTGTTTAGATAAAAAAGGGAGAATGAGTATGTTTGAAAAGCGTCAAGGTATTGTGGTTTGGCTTCATACACTAAAGCAATTAAAAATGCTTAGGAAGTTCGGAAATGTACACTATGTATCGAAACGATTAAAATATGTTGTTTTGTATTGCAACATGGATGTTGTGGAGCAAACGATTCAAAGGCTGTCATCGTACTCGTTTGTTAAACATGTTGAACCTTCTTATAAACCATTTCTAAAGCTGGAATTTGAATCAAAGGTGGATAAAGCAAAAGAATACGATTATAAGATAGGATTATAAAATAAAGAGAATGAATGAAGGGAAAGTTACCTTCATTCATTCTCTTTTTTCGATTGCAACTAACATCAAATGAAGCGTTACTGTAATGGTGATATGATATGATTTAAGCGGAAAATTCCAATTAAGTATTGGTAGAATAGGTCCTTTTCATTAAACATAGATGAAGGTTTTACATCTATTTCGATGATTTGTTTTTGTAAATATTCAGCAAGATCTTTAAATAATTCATAACGTTTGTTTGGAGTAATATTTGGATTAGGAATACCTTCTCGGCATAAATAAAGAGCTTGAAATTTTCCGGGATCTGTTGGTTGCATGATAACGACAAGTGAGGTAACATCTTTCGTATCTATTTTTGTATGTAAAGCTAATAACTGTGTAACACGGTTCTGGTTATGTCTGGATGTTTCTATTAACTCATAAATATCTGAATACCCTTCACCAAGTTCAATAAATCGTTGAATCATAAATATCCCCCTAAAGATTTCTAGCCTTTTCTTCTTGTAATCGAATATCAATATAGCATGAACCAGTTAAAAAGTTAAGAGGTTAGTTCTATATTATTAAGATCAGTGATAGATGATGAAGTGTTTCCTTTGTAAAAAAAAACCCTACAGATAAATTCTGTAGGGTCCTTCAATACCTTTTTCTAAAGGCTGAAGGCAAAGGGAGAGGAGAAACCGGAGGAAGAACTTATGGGGAAACGTAAGTCTTCTCCGCGGTTGGCAACAACATCAACGAATCGATGTTGTTAATACTCATTATCACCAATTCATCTATCAGTATACATGAATGCGAAAATTTTCTTGAAACATATTAAAAATATAGTTTTGAATGCTATTAGCAATGTAATAGTCACGAAAGGAAATGATTGTATCATATAGAATGGCTGTGGTAGGATAAAGTGAATCTTTAAAGTGGATATTCCATATTATTTCAGTTGTAGTTATCTTTGATAGGTGAAAAGCCTTGAAAAATTAAATACAAATGTTGAAAAGTAAAATTTATAAGTAGTGGTGAAACAGAATGAGAGTTGTATCAGGAAATTTTAAAGGTCGACAGTTAAAAGCTGTACCAGGTGTGACAACAAGACCAACAACCGACAAAGTAAAAGAAGCTATTTTTAATATGGTAGGTCCTTATTTTGAGGGAGGATATGCATTAGATCTTTTTGCTGGAAGTGGTGGCTTAGGCATTGAAGCACTAAGTAGAGGAATTGAGAAATGTGTGTTTGTTGATCGTGAGCAGAAAGCAATCCAAACGATACATAAAAATTTAGAATTATGCCAGATAGAAGCAGCCAGTTTTGAAGTATATCGAAATGATGCTGAACGAGCTCTAAAAGCAATCATAAAAAGAGGTATTCAATTTCAATTAGTCTTTTTAGATCCACCGTATAAGCAACAAAAATTGAAAGCGCTTATTAACATATTGAGTGAAAATAATGTCATGAATGAAAATGGCTTTATTATAACAGAACATGGATCAGATGTTCAACTTGAGGAAGAGATTGGACATTTTATAAAAGAAAAGTATGAAACATATGGAATGAGTTCAATTTCAATTTATAAGTTTAATAAAAAAGGGGGAGAAATAGGCAATGAGTAGCATTACTGTATGTCCAGGAAGTTTTGACCCAATTACTTTCGGACATTTAGACATAATAAAAAGAGGAGCAAAGGTTTTTGACCAAGTATATGTTTGTGTACTTAACAATTCTTCAAAGCAGCCCCTTTTTTCGGTTGAAGAGCGCTGTGAACTGATCCGGGAGGTTACAAAAGAGATCCCAAATGTTGTAGTCGAATCGTATAAGGGTTTATTAATAGATTATGTTCGCGAAAAAAATGCTCAGGCTATTTTGCGCGGGTTACGAGCAGTATCGGATTTTGAATATGAAATGCAAATCACGTCAATGAATCGAGTGTTGGATGAAAATATTGAAACATTTTTTATGATGACAAATAATCAATACTCTTTTTTAAGTTCAAGCATTGTAAAGGAAGTAGCAAAATACAAAGGTGATATTTCTGAATTAGTGCCAGACGTTGTGGAGATAGCACTTAAAAATAAATTTTCTAAAAAGTAAAAGGTGAGGGACGCCCCTCACCTTTTACTTTATAATTAACTTGTTTTTGTAAAAACATTTCTTTTACTATATAGAAAAATATACAATAGCAGGGAAAGTATTGTAATAAGTGGACCGCTGTGAACAATCATTTCCCAATACTCTTTAGCCCAATCTGGTCCATGTTTCATAATCATAACAGGTAGTTCGTTAGTATTAAACGATTGTAAGTTCAGATATAGCGGGTTAAAAAGTAGAAAAGTGATAAAGGATGAATAAACACCCTGCAATATTCTTGCAAAAAAGAAAGGTTTAAATCGAATATCAGTATCAGCCAATATGCTAGCTACTTGTGCTTGTATGGATAATCCACCAAAGGCTAAGATAAAGCTTGCGATCATAACTTTATCAAGTAAACTAGCATCTGTTTCACTCACAAGTTGATTTCCGAGAGTTATTTCAAAAATTCCTGTTATTAGAGGAACACTAAGATCTGCAGTAATATGAAATAGGGCTAAAGCACCTGAAAAAACAATACCAATTAGTTGTGTAACATGGATAATGGCTAATATTTTATTAAATACTGAAAAAAGAATAATAAATCCACCAATCATTAATAAAGTTTGGATGGAAGATATAACAGCATCACCAAGCATTTTTCCAAGCGGTCGTGTTTCTTTAACTCTTGTTGAATGAAGTTCTTTAAAGGCTTGTGCAGGAGAGGGGATAAGTCTCTTTTTCTCTGTTTTAAGGGAGTCATCAGAATGACCATAGAACCTCATCGTAAGACCGACACCAAGGTTTCCTAAATAGTGTGAGGCAGCTAACAAAATACCAAGTGAAGGTTTATCAAAAAAGCCTACTGCAACTGCACCGAAAATAAACAAAGGGTTTGACGAGCTTGTAAATGAAACTAATCGCTCTGCTTGTATTGATGTAAGTTGTTTCTCTTGCCTCATTCTTGCAGTTAGTTTCGCACCTGCCGGATTACCAGAAGCCATCCCCATTGCCCATACAAATCCACCAACGCCGGGAACTCGGAAAATAGGTCTCATTAATGGTTCTAATAAAACACCGATGAATTTTACAACTCCAAACCCGATAAGAAGTTCTGATACAATAAAAAAAGGAAGCAAAGATGGAAAAACAACTTCCCACCATATTGTTAATCCTCTTATAGAAGCATCAAGTGATTCCTTAGGATTGAGAATAATTGCAATAGTTAAACCACTTATAAAAATGGCTATGAACAATGTTTTTAGTTTTGATGTAAAACTCAAAATATGACGCCTCCTAATTTTAACACAATCTTATAAAGAACAAGTTTTAAGAAACGGAACTTCAAGTGTTTGTACATACCTTATTAATTCAATATACGTAAATAGGTGTAGATTTTAGACCAGAAGATTGTTTCATTTGTTTATACATTAGTTTTAAAATGCATGAATAATATAGTTCTAATTAGAAAAACTTGGCTTGTCGCCCAAGTCCTAATGAAGAAAGTCTTTTTTTAAAATACTATCATCTGTTAAATTTTTATACTTTCTGATAGTACATACAATATGTTGACTATAAGTGCTTAAATTACGTAAGTAATACTTGATAATCATTTATCGGTAAGGAGGGGTCACTCTGAAACGTGAACCTAAAATTGGACTAGCGCTTGGTTCGGGTGGTGCAAGAGGTTTCGCACATTTAGGAGTATTAAAGGTGTTAAAGGATGAGGGTATTCCCATTAATCTTATTGCAGGTAGTAGTATGGGGGCGTTAGTAGGGAGCTTCTATGCTGCTGGAATTAGTTTGGAGAGGTTATATCAATTTGCTTTAGCATTTAAAAGAAAATATTATTTGGATTATACAGTCCCTAAAATGGGGTTTATTTCTGGAAACCGTGTCAAAGAACTTATTCGATTATTTACTCATCAGAAAAACTTTGAGGAACTAGATATACCTGTTGCAGTTGTTGCGACAGATTTATATGATGGAAAAAAGGTTATATTTAATAGTGGTCCTGTTGCAGATGCTGTTCGAGCCAGCATTGCGATTCCTGGAATTTTTGTTCCTGAAAAGATTGATGGTAAACTGTTAGTTGATGGTGGTGTAGTCGACCGAGTGCCTGTGTCAGTTGTGAAATCTATGGGGGCTGATATTGTGATCGCAGTCGATGTATCACATGTGAAAAAAAATGAAGATATAACGTCAATCTTCGATGTGATTCTTCAAAGTCTGGATATCATGCAGGACGAACTTGTACACCATAGAGAGATTGCTTCTGATATTATGATCAGACCTCATGTTGAACAATTCAGCTCAAGAGCATTTACGAACATTAAAGAAATTATTGAGATAGGAGAATTAGAAGCAAAGCAACATATTCCTAAAATAAAAGATTTAATTGAGAAGTGGAAGGAGAATCACTCTGATGAAGAGTAGAACTATTTTGCGGTCCAGTTTGGTTTTGGCCATTATTTTGCTAATTATGTCATTTATTAAGCTACCTTTTTATATTACCCAACCTGGTATGGCGTCAGAACTAGAACCTATTATCAAAGTTGAAAACGGATTTGACGATGAAGAGGGAAGCTTTTCTTTAACGACAGTACGTTTTGGTCGTGCCAATCCTTTAACATATATGTGGGCAAAGCTGAATGAATTTTATTATATTCACCCTTTAGAAGAAATAAAGAGAGAAGACGAATCTGATAAAGAATATATGAACAGACAATTACATATGATGGAAGTTTCCCAAGAGTCTGCTATATCTGTTGCGTATCAAAAAGCAAATAAAAAAATAGACTATACATTCCATGGTATTTATGTAGATGGAGTCATAAAAAATATGCCCGCTTCATCAAAATTAAAGGTCGGTGATCGTATTTATAAAGTAGATTCACTAGAGTTTCAAACAGCTGAAGAATTTATTGATTATGTAGCAAAAAAGAAAGAAGGCGAGGAAGTGACCATAACCTATGAAAGAGATGGGAAACAAGACAAAACAAATATAACATTGGCATCATTTCCAGATCAACCTGAAAAAATAGGATTGGGCATTTCACTAGTGACTGATCGACAAATGGATGTAGAGCCTAAAATTGAACTGCAGACTGAGGAAATAGGTGGACCTTCAGCTGGTCTAATGATGTCACTGGAAATTTTCAACCAATTAACAGAAGGTGACTTAACGAAAGGCTACAAGATTGCTGGCACTGGTACGATAAACGCTGAAGGAGAGGTTGGACCAATTGGTGGTATATCACAGAAAATTGTTGCGGCTGACAAAGAGGGAATGGACATATTCTTTGCACCAAATGAACAAGGGGTTCCAACATCTAATTACAACGAGGCTATTGAAACTGGAAAGAAAATCGGCACGGAAATGAAGATAATACCTGTTGACACGTTTGATGAAGCAATTAAATATTTAAATGATTTACAGGGAAAGAATTTCTAACAAAATATGAAGTTAAATTAAGAGATAGGGATTCCCTGTCTCTTAATTTTTATTAAACCGAATAGGAGGTGTTGCAAATTCTTTTTGTAGTAGCTTAGTTCGTATAGGTTCAGGCATAATCATAAAATATGTATGTGCAGCCTTTATATCAAGATCTAATAGTGAATCTTGAGATGTCGAAAGCTTTGAGATAATTGGTAAGTTCACCTTTTTTTTATGTTCACTTAAATATTTCTGACCAATGTCTGACATTCCCAATAATCGAATATAAGAAGATTTTTGCATAGTTAACTTATTTATTTGACTTTTTGTCGTGTTAGTTAAAATATGTGTACATAGCCTTTGGAGTCTCGTCCAGGTGTACCTCTTTGTTTTAATTCTTTCCATAAAATTCTGAAAGCTTGTTGCTTTTTGGATATGTTGTTTTAACCGGTATTCAAGCCCCTCTTCTACTTCATAAATTGCATTGATATCATCTAAGCTCATTGTCATTATTCGATACTTTAAAAGCTGAAAGTAGCACTCCCACTGATGCAGAGACTTATATTTTTCCTCATAATTGTTTATTAATTTAAATGTTTGATCAGGTACATAAGCATCGATTTGAAGATTACCTGAAAAAATTGCTTTTCGTATACTAGTTGCGCTTGCAATAGTCGGCGAATGGAAGTGGAGATCATGATAGCCGGCAGACGTGCGCTTTATCGTTGTTGGCTTCATCTTAGAACGCTGATCATGTATAGCTTTTACATAATGATAACCTAAAATATTATTAGGTAATGATAGGTCTATATATGATGACTGATGCTCTCCGGAACAAAGGTTTTGGAAAGCTAGAGTTTGTGCTTTTGGATAGCTAACTCCTGTTTTCATATACTTTTGTATGAGTGCATCGTAATATTCATTTGATTGTGACAACAATTCGTTTGTTAATAAAAAAGGTTCGATTTTTCCTGCTTCACTCCCAAAACAAAGAAAATCACAATATAGCGCATCTAGTATTGATACGGCTCCATTTGCAAATGTTTCAGCCTTTTGGGTGGCGAATGCATATGGTAATTCAACTACAATGTCAACACCACTTGCAAGGGCCATTTCTGTTCTCGTCCATTTTGAGACAAGAGCTGGTTCTCCACGCTGTAAGAAATATCCACTCATAACCGCAATCACAACATCGGCATTCGTTATTTTTTTAGATTCATTTAAATGAAATAAATGTCCATTATGTAAAGGGTTATATTCAACAACAATTCCTAATACATTCATTTTCTCACCACATTTTACTATTAGTTCTAAACTTTACTTACTAACACAGTAACCAATTTCTTAACATTATATCTCATCTTGGTCGAAAAATTTTTCTAAAAATGGAATATATTAAAGAGAAATGTAAAAATACTAAAGATTATCATGTATTATAACTAATTTTATTTTGAAATAGAAAGAATATCATGTATACTTACACTGTAAAGAAAAAATATTGACAAATATTATTGCGAAGGCTATAATTACCTTTGTTGCCTTGAGGTGATATGTATTGAAATGGACAATTAGTCAGCTAAATCAATTGCAAAACAAGGGGTTAAAGATTGATGAGAAAATTGATCTAAGTGACTTGGTCAAAACCCATCCGGATATTCGAGACATTTCACCAGTAAATGTTAAAGGAAGAGCGGATATTAACTCGACCAAAGTTACGTTCCATTTATCAATTTCAGGTTCAATGGTTTTACCTTGTTCTCGAACTTTAGTGGATGTTCCATATCCATTTTCAATTGATACAACGGAAACTTTCTTACTAAAACCAACGGACTATGAAACGGAAGAGGATTTTTATCTTCCTGAGGGAGATTTAATTGATTTAATCCCTATTATTAAAGAAATCATAGTTGTTGAAATTCCTATGCAAGTGTTCTGTGATGATGTAACAAATGAAGAAGGTGCTGCTCCACAAGTTGGGAAAGACTGGGAAGTAATTTCTGAAGAAGATCAGAAAAACAAAGTTGATCCTAGGTTGGCTGGACTGGCAAAGTTCTTCGATAATGAAGAAAGCTAATTATTTATTTATAGCTTAATACCTGCGATTGAACCGGTTCTTATCGGTTTCTTTATGCGCAATGCTCTTTAAGGAGGTGGGAATAATGGCTGTACCTTTTAGAAGAACTTCTAAAACGAGAAAACGACTACGTCGTACACACTTTAAACTACAAGTACCTGGTATGGTAGAATGCCCAAGCTGCGGTGAAAGCAAACTAGCTCACCGTGTATGTAAAGCATGTGGAACATACAAAGGAAAAGATGTTGTTAGCAAATAATAAATTTGTAACAACTTAAAAAGCGTAAGAATCTTTGATTCTTACGCTTTTTATATGTGTAATTGTTATTAATTTTAAGTTAAATAGATATACACTATTCATTGCCAATCGATTATTTATATAATGAAGAACTAGTCATCAAAACATAACTATGTTTAAGAAATGCAGAATTGTTTGCAGGTGCGGAACACATCCAATTGTATGGCGATTGCTATTCATAAAAATGAGTGGTTAACTAAAAGTAATTTTCTACCTTTTTATTTATCAGAGGATAGATTTGTCCCCCTCTTTTTTCTTACATAATAGAGTGTAAATTAGTCTACTTAATCTAGTAGCTGCATATGTATAGAAAAAAGTAACTAATGGAGGGAGATATCATGACAACTACACGTCAAGACGCATGGACACATGATGAAGACTTATTGCTAGCAGAAGTTGTATTAAGGCATATTCGCGAAGGAGCTACCCAACTTGCAGCTTTTGAGGAAGTTGGCCGCAAATTATCTAGAACACCTGCTGCTTGTGGGTTTAGATGGAATTCTTATGTTCGCAAACAATATAAAACAGGTATTGAAGTTGCAAAGAAACAAAGAAAAGAACTTAGAATAAATACTACACAAGAAACACTCGATCAAGCCGAAGCTAATGATGAAGTAGCTAGTGAAGCTCCTGTACTACAACCAACTGTGCAATCAAAAAATACTATTAAAGAGCTTATTTCCTTTCTTCAACAATATGAGGAATCTCCATCTCTTGAAGTAGTTCAAGAGGAAAATAGTCAATTAAAAATAAAAATTCAAGGATTGGAAAGAAAAGTAGCAGAACTAATACAGGAAAAGCAATCTCTTGTGAATCATATACAAATAGTTGAAGAGGATTATCGTGCATTGATTGAAATTATGGATCGAGCTAGAAAAATGGTTATTCTTCAAGAAGATGAAAGAAGCAGAAAAGTTAAATTTCAAATGGATAAAAACGGTAATCTTGAAAGGGTAGAAAAGTAAAAAGGTATTAAAAATACAGCACGGAGAAGAAACTATTCTTCCGTGCTGTATTTTTATATGAACGTTTATCAAATACTTGTCTTCACTTCAAGAATAATTGATTATTGTTGGGTAGTACCAACTGGATACCATACTATTGGGTTTTCTCCTTTATCTCTATCCATATCATATTTGACTGGCTCAAAACCCAACTTTGACCAAAATTCACTTGATTTTATTCTAGGGTTTGTTTTGATCGGTAGTTGAAAAGATTTAGCATATTCAACAAGAGCTTTACCGTAGCCTTTTCCTTGGTAATTAGGCAGAACCTCAAGTTTCCATAGTTCTAAGTAATCTTGCTGTGGTTGGAAGTATTGATCAAATTTTTTGTCAACTTGATATAGGCTCATTCTTGCTACAAGCTTATCTCCAAAGTAAATTCCGTAAAATGGTGAGTTGCTGTCATCTTCAATTATGTTTGACTGTAGATCTTCCAGCATTGAAAGCTCTTGAATACCATATTCTTTAAATTTTTTAAATTCTTCTAAGGTTTTATAATTGACTAATAATCTTTCAACCTTTAACATAAATTTTCCCCCTTTATGTATTAATCTAAAAAGTTCATGTGAGATAGCTGAAAAAATAATAGGTAATACTATTATATCATGTAGTGCAGAATGCATGGTACGAAAATGATTAAACGCTTCCATGGTTGTGTTTTTTAAAAACATGATAATATAGGCAAAATTCTAGTATAAATATTAATTTTTTTGATATGATGATGCTGATTAGTGTTTTTTAAAATTTTTATCAAAATTCGGCAAGGTGTTAATTTTGTAAGTAGGTGACATTATGGAAATTGGAATTATTGGGGCGGGTTCATTGGGGCTTCTTTATTCTTACTATCTATCTAAAAAGCATAAAGTAACTCTATATACAAATCGACAAGAACAAGCTGATCAAATTAATAACCTAGGAATCCATATGGTTAAAGGAAGCATTAGTGATAGAGCCATTGTGCATGCAACAGCTAAAAAAAGTTATAAGGAGTCTATACTTATTATAACTGTAAAGCAATATCAATTAGATTCAATCATAAACGTTCTAAAAATGCTTAGTCCTAGAACTATTGTGTTTCTGCAAAATGGCATGGGACATATTAGTCGATTGAATTCTTTGCTAGATCATCGTGTTATAGTCGGGATAGCCGAGCATGGAGCTTTAAAGTCAGATGAACATATCGTTCATCATACAGGAGAAGGTATGACAAAGCTCGCAGCTTATCAACATCAAGCCGAGATTGTTCAAAACTTAAGTTTTTTAGAAAAAGATCAAATAAATCATTTTCCCTTTGAATTTTTGTCAGAGTGGGAAAAAATGTTAAATGAAAAATTGGTTGTAAATGCTACTATTAATCCATTAACAGCTGTTTTACGAGTGAAAAATGGTGAATTAATGTCGAATATGTATTATAAAAAGTTATTCTATGAGCTTTTTAAAGAAGTAATATCAATTCTTGAGATGGAAAAAAGGAAAGAATTATGGGATCATGTGAGTGGAATCTGCTTGAAAACAGCTGAAAATGAGTCATCTATGTTTCGGGATGTTCAACATCATCGCCAAACAGAAATTGATTCAATTTTAGGGTATCTAATTTTAAATGCTGGTGGAAAAAACATCCCTCATGTATCATTTCTTTATAATGCAATAAAAGGGATTGAAAGCAGGTAGAGAGGTGGATATATGGGTGGTTTCATAAACTGGATTATTTCAATATTGATTACACTTCCGATAATAAGTGTGTTTTTGCTTTATATAGTGATACGAATATTTATAGATAACAAAAGAAAGTCAATTCTTTTATCAATCGATCTTTCAACGATTTTTTTTATTTTATCAGTTCATTTTCATTTTATCACTATTTTTGAAAAATCATTTTTAGTTTTTATCATCATTGGAATAGGTTGTATAATGCTATTCTTTTATAATGTTGAAAAAAAGAAGTCCAAAAGTCCTTCTATAAAAAAGGTAGCAAGAAGCACATTGAGATTATCATTTTTATTTTTTGTTACATGTTACATAATTTTAACTGTATGCGGGTTTACATCTGGCCTCATAAAAAACATATTACTTTAATAAAGATTTTAAGAATTAAAAATAACTCAAATTGAAATTGAAACAACATAAGATTTTAATCGGGAAAGGAAGTTTTATATGGAGATAGTTGAACTCTCCCTGCGCTCTTCAAATCAATTAGTGAATGACTTACATGATCAAACTTTAAACAACGAACTATTTTTCGATTATAATGTGTACTCATCTGAGGTATATCAAAGCAGAGTTGAAGATCTGAAAAAACGCTCCTTTCAACGTAAGGAATTGTCTGCTTATTTAAGGGAATACACAAACCGATGTTTAGACCAAAACGGGAAAATATTAGAAAACATTGAACGGCTTGAAGAGCCAAATAGTTTAGTTGTAATTGGCGGACAACAAGCTGGGTTATTAACAGGGCCTTTATATACAATACATAAAATTATCACGATTTTAAAACTTGCTAAAGATCAAGAACAGAAATTAGGAGTACCTGTTATCCCTGTTTTTTGGATAGCTGGAGAAGATCATGATTTTGCAGAAATTAATCATATTTTTATTAAAACGAATAAACTGGCCAAAAAGGTAGCCATTAAAGACTATCCTCTAAAAAAACAATCTGTGTCTGAACAACCAATAAACCATGTAAAAACAATGGAATGGATCGAGCAAGTTTTTGAAGCATTTGGAGAAACCGATTATTCAAATAAGTTAATCGGCAGTATTAAAGACTGTGTGGAAAAATCGAAGACATATGTTGATTTTTTCGAAAAGCTTATCTTAAACCTTTTTGGTGATACGGGACTTGTTCTTATTAATTCTGGGGATCCGCATATAAAGTCCATAGAGAAGGCCTGTTTTCGGGCAATCATTGATCGTAATGAGGAAATTTATCATGCAGTACAATCACAACAGATAGAAATGCGGCAACATCATTATCAACCAATTATTGAAATGGCCGAAAATAGTGCCAATTTGTTTTTTCATCATAATGGCGAACGATTTTTATTAGAACGCAATGGAAATGATGAGTTTTATCTATCCGAAGTAGGCCTTACAGTTTCAAAAGCGGAATTAATGGATTTAATTGAAACGTCTCCAGAAAAGTTTAGTAATAATGTAGTAACAAGACCATTAATGCAAGAGTATTTATTTCCGACTTTAGCGTTTATTGCAGGACCAGGAGAAGTTACATATTGGGCAGAATTAAAAAAAGTCTTTTCATTGTTTCAAATGAAAATGCCACCTGTCTTGCCGAGAATACAAATGACTATTCTTGAAAGAGCAATAGAAAGAAATATTACCGAAACAGGGGTGGAAATTGAAAAGGTGTTTAGCGAAGGAGTCCAGAAAGCAATTGAGGAATTTCTTCATAAGGAAACACCAATTGATATAAATCCACTTATTGAAAAAGCGAAAAATAGTATCAATGATATTCATTCATCATTAATTGAAGCAGCACTTGAAATCGATCCAAGCTTAAAGCCTGTGCTGACAAAGAATGGAGAATTTATTCTGGATCATCTGGAGTTCTTTTCAAAAACAGTTGAAAAAAGAAAAAGACAAAAACATGATGTAATGTTATCTAAGTTTCATTCAATTGAATTAGAACTAATGCCAAGCTTACATCCACAAGAAAGAATATGGAATATTTATTACTATTTAAACAAGTTTGGACCGGAATTTGTAGGAGAATTGCTAAACTTGTCATATTCTTTTAATGGAAAACATAAAATTGTCAAAATTTAAATAAAAGTTTTTTGAAAATCCTGTGAATACAGGGTTTTTTTTTTGTCTAAAGAAATGTAGAATAGAAGTGGAGATAAGTGGGGGGAAGTGGTGAGTAAGGGAGAGAAAGTGGGGACACCGAGCATGTTTATGGGAGAATACCATCACACCGTTGATATAAAAGGCAGAATGATCGTCCCTTCAAAGTTTAGGGATGGCCTGGGGGAATCTTTCGTCATCACGAGGGGCCTGGATCAGTGCTTATTTGTGTATCCAATGAGTGAATGGAACGTAATTGAAGAAAAGCTAAAAGCTCTCCCGCTAACGAAAAAAGATGCTCGTGCATTTACTCGATTCTTCTTTTCAGGTGCGACCGAATGTGAAATTGATAAGCAAGGTCGCGTTAACATTGCCACACCACTACTGCAATATGCAAAATTAGAGAAAGAATGTGTTGTCATCGGCGTTTCAAATCGGATTGAGCTTTGGAGTAAGTCCATTTGGGAGAACTATGTTGCTGAACAGGAAGATTCTTTTGAGGAAATTGCGGAAAATATGATTGATTTTGATCTCTAATCTTCACTTTAGCAAAAACAATTGAAAAATGGACAAGCTAACGATAGGCAATAAATTGGGATAGGAAAGGATTTCTCATAATTTGCTTCTAAAGTGGGAAACTGATTTGAAGAGGTGGTACAACTTATGTTTAAACATACAACCGTGTTATTAAAAGAAACTGTAGATGGCCTAAATATTAAAGAAGATGGCATATATGTTGATTGTACTTTAGGTGGAGCAGGACATACCAGCTATCTCCTGTCAAAGCTATCAAAAGAAGGGCATTTATATGCATTTGATCAAGATGATGTAGCCCTGAAAAATGCAAAAGAAAAGCTTTCTGCTTATGAAGGACAAGTAACATTTATCAAGAGTAATTTCCGGTATTTAACAGAAGAATTAGCTGAATTAGGAGTAGAAAAGGTTGATGGAATCGTATTTGATTTAGGTGTTTCGTCACCACAACTTGACACGCCTGAACGTGGATTTAGTTATCATCATGATGCACCATTGGATATGAGGATGGATCAGCAATCAGATATATCGGCTTATGAAGTTGTTAATACTTGGACATATGAAGAATTAGTTAAAATCTTTTTTCGATACGGAGAAGAAAAATTTTCTAAGCAGATTGCAAGAAAAATCGAGTCTCAAAGAGAGATACAACCGATTCGTACTACTGGCGAATTAGTTGACATCATAAAAGATGCAATTCCAGCCCCAGCTAGAAGAAAAGGTGGACATCCTGCTAAACGGATTTTTCAAGCGATAAGAATTGCAGTAAATGATGAATTAAAAGTGTTTGAAGAGGCGATTGAGCAATCAATTGAGTTATTAAACCCACAAGGAAGAGTTAGTGTAATCACTTTCCATTCCCTAGAGGATCGAATTTGTAAATCTGCTTTTAAAGATGCTGCTACACCACCTGAATTACCAAGGAACATGCCTTTTATTCCTGAAGGGTATGAACCAAAGGTGAAGATTATTACTAGAAAGCCTATATTACCAAGTGAACAGGAACTTGAAGAAAATAACCGAGCAAGATCAGCAAAGTTACGTATTGCTGAAAAAATATAAAGAAAACTTGCCGATTGGCAAGCCTGTAAAGGCGAAGACAGTGACGTAGTTGCACTTATTGGTCACTACGTCGAATAGTCATCTTCTCTGCTAATTTATACTTCTAAATGTATAAAAAAGTGGTTATTAAAAAACAAAGGAGGTTGCAATAAAATGAGTAATTTAGCAATGAAATTAGAGCAACAACGACAAGAACAGATTAAACATAACCCAAGACAGGAACCAATAATTATAAAGAGAAGGGCCTCAATTACACCAGGAGAGAAATTTCTCATTTTAGTATTTGTTTCTTTATTTGTTATCGGAGCTATTGCGATTGTTTCAAATTCGTACTCTCTTTATCAATCGAATATAGAAATTCAAAAAATTGAAGCTCAGATTGATAAACAAACAAAGTTAAATAGTGACCTCCATGTTCAGGTAGAGGAATTAAGTACATATGACCGTATATGGGAAAAAGCGAAAGAGCTTGGGTTGACACTAGATCAAAATAATGTCAAAAGTGTACAAAAATAAATAGCTAAATATAAGAAGAGGATGACCCAGAATATGAGTCATCCTCTTCATTCTTACCTATCCATTTTCAGCTTTAGGTGATATGATACACCATGGGAGGTTTAGTATGAAATTGACGCAAAAAAATAAGAACATGAATAGAGGCGCTGCAATCTTGGCGTTGCTATTTGGGGTGATATTTCTCACTATTTTTATTCGTTTCTTTTATATTCAAGCGACTGGTTCAGTTCATGGACAAGCACTTGCAGCAAAAGCGGAAGAGCTGTACGAAAGTCAACGGACAATTGAAGCTAAAAGAGGTTCCATCCTGGATCGTAAAGGTGAAGTGATCGCCGAAGATAAATCATCTTACAAGCTTGTTGCCATCTTAAATGATGAAATAACAACTGATCCGGATAACCCGCAGCATGTTGTTGATGTTCAAGAAACGGCCGAAAAAATTGCACCACTGATTAATATGGAAGTGAATGAAGTTGAAAAAATACTTTCAAAAGATTCTTACCAGGTAGAGTTTGGATCATCTGGCCGGGATATTAGCCATACATTAAAGGAAAAAATAGAAGCATTAAAGTTACCCGGTATTACTTTTGTCCGTGATACACAACGTTTTTATCCAAATGGTTTGTTTGCGTCTCATTTAATTGGATATGCTCAAAACCAAGAAGATACTGGAGAAACAGTGGGTATGATGGGTCTGGAAAAATCATTGGAAAAATATCTTCATGAGGAAGATGGTTATATAAAATTCGAAAAGGATCAATATAACTGGAAGCTGCCGAATAGTGATGATGAGATTGTTGCACCTAAGAATGGGAATAATGTTTATTTAACAATTGATCAAAAAATACAAACATTTTTAGAAGATTCAATGAATCAGGTCGTGGAGGAATATTCTCCTGAAAAAATAATTGCAGTCGTAGCAGATCCTAAGACGGGAAAAATACTTGCAATGGCTCAGAGGCCAAGCTTCGATCCTAATCAAAGAAATATTACCTCATATTATAATGATATTATTTCTTATCCGTATGAACCCGGATCAACAATGAAAATCTTTACATTGGCTGCTGCTATCGAAGAAGGGGTTTATAATGGAAATGCTACCTTCAAATCAGGTTCTTATGCTGTTGGTCCTTCTGTCGTTCGAGACCATAAACGTGGAGGTTGGGGTACCATTACCTATGACGAAGGTGTTCAGAAATCCTCAAACGTTGGTTTTTCCATTATAGCAAATGAGTTATTAGGAACAGATAGATTTTACCAATATGTAGATAAGTTCGGGTTCACGAAAAAGACTGGAATTGATTTACCAAATGAAGCAGAGAGTAAATTGAACTTCAACTATGAAATTGACAAAGTATCTACTGCATTTGGGCAAGCTTCAGCTTTTACACCGATTCAATTGGTTCAAGCGGCAACCGCCATTGGAAACAATGGAAAAATGATGAGACCTTATGTTATTGAAAAAATCGTTGATCAAGACACTAATGAAATTGTAAAAGATAACAGTCCGAAAGTTGTTTCTCAGCCGATATCAGAAAAAACAGCAAAAGAAACACTGGATATATTAGAAACAGTTGTAAGTTCAGAAGGTGGTACTGGAAAGCCTTATAGAATTGATGGCTATGAAGTAGCAGGTAAAACAGGAACTGCCCAGATTCCAAATCCAAATGGAAAAGGTTATATGACGGGACATGATAATTACATCTTTTCTTTTTTAGGAATGGCACCTAAAGAAGATCCAGAGCTCATTGTCTATGTTGCAGTTCAACAGCCTGATTTAAAGGGAAAGGCAGGCTCAGTTCCTGTTTCGATGATTTTTAATACTGTCATGAAAAATAGTTTGCAATATTTGCAAATAGAACCAACAGAAGAAGTAAGCACTAATAACCAGTCGCAAACCACTTCAAATGGAGTTGAACTCCCTGAAATGGTGGATTTAGGTCCGACTGATGCAGTGAATCAGTTAAAAGAGTTGGGGTTAGAACCAATAATACTTGGCAGTGGAAAAAAAGTAATCTCCCAATATCCAACCGCTGGTACTGAGATGATCGCAAAAGAAAAAATAGTTATCCAAACTTCAGAAAATGTGAAACTACCTGATTTAACAGGATGGTCAAAACGAGATGTAATGAAGCTTGGAAATCTATTAGGTTTATCGATAAAAACTGAAGGTACTGGCTATGTCACAAAACAAAGTGTTAAGAAGGGGACTGTCCTGAAAAAAGGGGACGTTCTTACGGTTACTCTTCGTTCTACTGAAGAGAAAAAAACCGAAAAAAACAACGAAGAAACAGAATAAGTTCCTATATAAGAACATGGCAGAAGTTGTTATAGATATAGTTGATTGTTTAAATCACTATATTGGTATATCAATGATGCTCTGTTCTTTTTAAATTGTGATAGTTGAAAGTAGTCAAGAGGGCTGGAGGATGTAACAAAAGCAAGCAAGAAAATATTAAGTGGAAGTGGTATAAGGTACTCGTTTAGTGTTCTACCTACCTTTGTACAAGCATATATATGTGAACGAGCCTAGACAAGGGGGAATAAAAGGATATGCGGGTATCAAATGTAACCGTTCGAAAACGTCTTGCATTGACGTTGCTTTTCGGTTTTCTCATTTTCTTAGTGATTGATATACGTCTAGGATATGTTCAATTTTTTCTTGGAAATACACTAACTTCAGGTGCGAAAGATCTATGGAGCAGAAATATTCCTTTTGAGCCTGAGCGTGGGGAAATCCTGGATCGTAATGGTGTAAAGCTTGCAACAAACATGAGTGCACCAACGATTTATGTTGTACCAAGGCAAATTGAGGATCCGGCAGATGCTGCAAAGCAATTGGCAGCAGTATTAAATATGTCTGAAGAAAAAGCGTATAGCCATATTACAAAGAAGACTTCAATCGAAAAAATTAATCCTGAAGGCAGAAAAATTTCACATGAGAAAGCGAATGAAGTACGTGATCTAAATATTAAAGGTGTCTATATTGCGGAAGATTCTGTCCGGTATTACCCATTTGGAAGTTATCTTTCACATGTATTAGGGTTTGCAGGTATAGATAACCAAGGGTTATTAGGTTTGGAAGCCTACTATGATGAGCAATTAAAAGGGCAAAAAGGATATGTGAAATTTTATTCTGATGCAAAAGGAAAGAGGATGCCGGATGAAGCAGATGATTATACAGCACCAGTTGATGGAGATAATTTGAAATTAACGATTGATTCAAGGGTACAAACAATTATTGAGAGAGAGTTGGATAATGCCCAAGCAACCTATAATCCAGATGGTATTATAGCAATTGCTATGAATCCTAATAACGGGGAAATCCTGGGTATGTCAAGTAGACCTGACTTTGCCCCTTCAAATTTTAAAGAAGTTGATCCTATTGTTTATAATCGAAATCTACCAGTTTGGAGTACGTATGAGCCGGGATCTACTTTCAAAATTATTACATTAGCAGCAGCTCTTGAGGAAGGTAAAGTAGATTTAGAGAAAGATGAGTTCAATGATAGTGGATCTGTAGAAGTTGATGGTGCAAGGCTTCGATGTTGGAAAAGAGGAGGCCACGGCCATCAATCATTTCTGGAAGTTGTTCAAAATTCCTGTAACCCGGGCTTTGTTGAACTAGGCCAAAGACTAGGAGAAGAAACACTGTTTAAGTATATTAAAGATTTTGGGTTTGGTGAAAAAACAGGAATTGACCTTCAAGGAGAAGGGACAGGTATTATGTTCAAGCCCGAACAAGTAGGTCCTGTTGAATTAGCAACGACCGCATTTGGGCAAGGTGTATCAGTTACCCCGATTCAACAAGTTGCAGCTGTGTCAGCTGCAATAAATGGAGGAGTACTTTATAAACCTTATATTGCAAAAGAATGGGTAGATCCTGTAACAAATGAGGTCATTAGCAGAAATACACCTGAAGCTAAAAGAAAGGTTATTTCAGAAGAGACGTCTAAAGAAATTCGATATGCACTTGAAAGTGTTGTGGCACTTGGGTCTGGTAAAAATGCATTTGTAGATGGATACCGTGTTGGAGGGAAAACAGGTACAGCCCAAAAAGTAAAAGATGGTCGTTACATGGAAAATAACCATATCGTTTCATTTATTGGATTTGCTCCTGCTGATGATCCACAAATTGTCGTTTATGTTGCCGTTGATAATCCTAAGGATACGGTTCAATTCGGTGGAACAGTTGCTGCACCAATTGTTGGTAATATAATGAGGGATGTATTACCTGAAATTGGAGTTAAGCCTAGAAAGGGTCAAATTGAAAAAGAATATAATTGGCTAGACACAAAACTTGTCGAAGTACCGAATATTGTAGGGTTATCAAAACAAGAGCTTGCTGAACAATTTGTGAACCTAAAACTAGATGTGTCAGGTGAAGGAGATGTTGTTGTGCAACAATCCCCGAATGAAGGTGTGAAGGTTAAGGAAGGATCTACATTAAGAGTATATTTAGGCGAAGGAAATGAAACTAAATCGAAGCAAAATGAATAAATAAAGAAAGCTTGCCTTTTGCAAAAAAAATTGCATTGGCACGCTTTCTTTTATTGGTTTATGTAATCAAAGCAACAAAAAAGAAATTCCCCATCTTTTTAACAAGAAAATGAAAGGAAAGATGGCTCTTTTCTCATAAGTAAGATAAAATAGGTACGGAGAAAAAATACATATATATTTAAAAGATAGTTTTTTACATTGTCTTTAATTAGACGAATCGAAACAAGTGATGAAGGTAGGAATAAACATGAAGTTCAATGAATTACTTACATATTTGCATGATAATTTAACAATATCTAAAGCAGATCCAACTATCACTTCTATTGAAATGGATTCAAGAGAAGTAAAGCCTGGTAGTTTGTTTATTTGTATAAATGGCTACACAGTAGATGGGCATGATTATGCCCGTAAAGCTGTAGAAAATGGAGCAGTGGCCATCCTCGCTGAAAGAGAGTTGGATGTAGCGGTGCCTGTAGTTCTTGTAAAGGACACTAAACGTTCTATGGCCGTACTTGCTGATATTTTTTATGGCCAGCCTACACATTCGATGCATCTTATTGGTGTTACGGGAACAAATGGTAAAACGACAACAACACACATCATAGAGAGAATTCTAAATGCGGCAAATAAAAAAACTGGCCTCATTGGTACAATGTATATGAAAATAGGTGAAGAGCAAAAAGCGGTTAAAAACACAACTCCGGAAAGCTTGACACTCCAAAAGACATTTCGTGAAATGAAAGATGCTGATGTTTCACATGCAGTTATGGAAGTTTCTTCTCATGCCTTACATCTTGGTAGAATTCATGGTTGTGATTTTAATGTTGCTGTCTTTACAAATTTAACTCAAGATCATTTAGATTATCATAAAACAATGGAAGCATATAAATATGCGAAAGGACTTTTGTTTGCTCAATTAGGAAATCGTTTTGAACATGATCTTGTAAAGTATGCAGTATTAAATGTAGATGAAGAAGCATCAGAAGAATTCAAAAAAATGACTTCAGCTAAAATAGTTACATATGGAATTGATCATGAAGCTGACGTTATGGCTAAGGATGTAAGAATGACATCAAAGGGGACAACATTTCAACTTATTACGCCGGTTGGAATTAAATCCGTCACAATCCAAATGGTTGGGAAATTCAGCGTGTATAATGTCTTAGCAGCTGTGGCTGCTACACTTTCATCTTCCATTGATCTAGATACGATTGTAAAAGCTATTGAAACAATGGAAGGTGTGAGAGGGCGTTTTGAATTAGTTGATGGTGGTCAAGATTTTACCGTTATTGTCGATTATGCTCACACCCCTGATAGCCTTGAAAATGTCCTGCAAACAATTAAGCAATTTGCAGAGGGAAAGATCTTTTGCATTATAGGTTGTGGTGGAGATCGAGATAAAACCAAGAGACCTATAATGGCAAAGATTGCTGTGGAAAATAGTGATGAACCTATCTTTACTTCGGATAATCCAAGAAGTGAGGATCCAAAAGACATATTGACTGACATGGAAAAGGGTGTATCGGGGCAACATTATACATCTATTATCAATCGAGAAGAGGCTATATCTTTTGCAATTAGCAATGCAAAAAAAGGCGATGTTGTTCTGATTGCTGGTAAGGGTCATGAAACATACCAACAAATTGGATCAAAGACCATTGATTTTGATGACAGGGAAATTGCTCTTAACATGATAACAAGATAAAATTAGTCGTGAAAATTTAGAACCTTTCATAAGAATAGGTAACAAAGTAGAAAGAGAAGTTGATAAGATGAAGAAAAAAATTTGTGTAGAAAAACATAATCAAAAAAATACCTCATATGATATTGTCGTAAAAGATACGCTTGTATATAATAAGGAATTAGTTTTCCATGGGGAGGTGCACGTATGTTAGAACAGGTGATACTAATTACAATTGTTATGGGATTCTTAATAAGTGTATTGCTGTCCCCAATCATTATTCCGTTTTTAAGAAGATTAAAGTTTGGTCAGAGTATTAGAGAGGAAGGACCAAAATCGCATCAAAAAAAATCAGGAACTCCTACAATGGGAGGAGTTATGATTATTATTTCAATTATTATTACAACGATCGTGATGACAGGGAAGTTTTCTCAACTAAGTGTTGAAATGTACTTATTATTGTTTGTAACATTTGGATATGGCTTACTTGGCTTTTTAGATGATTTTATTAAAGTTGTTATGAAGCGAAACCTTGGGTTAACATCCAGACAAAAGTTGTTAGGACAAATCATTATTGCGGTGATTTTCTATTTAGTGTTTACGCAATATGGATTTTCAACAGAAATCTCCATACCCGGAACATCTGTTTCGTTTGATTTGGGGTGGGGATATGTCATTTTAGTTGTGTTCATGTTAGTCGGTGGTTCTAATGCCGTAAATTTAACGGATGGATTAGATGGGCTTCTATCAGGAACAGCAGCTATTGCTTTCGGTGCTTTTGCTGTTTTAGCTTGGAATCAGTCACAGTATGATGTGGCGATTTTCTCAGTAGCTGTAGTTGGTGCTGTTTTGGGATTCCTGGTTTTTAATGCACATCCGGCAAAAGTATTTATGGGAGATACCGGTTCTCTGGCTTTAGGTGGAGCAATCGTGACAATTGCCATTTTAACGAAACTTGAAATTTTGCTTGTATTAATTGGCGGAGTGTTTGTAATTGAAACATTATCAGTTATTATTCAAGTTATTTCATTTAAAACTACAGGAAAAAGAGTCTTTAAAATGAGTCCTCTTCATCATCATTATGAATTAGTTGGATGGTCAGAATGGAGAGTTGTAGTTACGTTTTGGACAGTAGGTCTTTTATTTGCAGTACTTGGAATTTATATTGAGGTGTGGTTGTAATTGAAAAATGTGAACGATTATTTACATAAACATGTATTAGTTATAGGATTAGCAAAAAGCGGCTTAGCAGCCGCTAAATTATTACATCGGCTTGGAGCAAATGTTACAGTAAATGATGTAAAAGCAACAGAAGAAGACACAAGTGTAAAAGAATTAACAAGTATGGGAATCAAAGTAGTTGGAGGGGGACATCCATTATCTTTAATAGATGAGAACCCGGTTGATCTTGTTGTTAAAAACCCTGGAATACCTTATTCGAATCCGTTAATTGCTCGTGCAATAGAGAAAAAATTACCGGTCATAACCGAAGTGGAGCTTGCTTATAAAATATCAGAAGCTGATATTATTGCAATAACTGGTTCAAACGGAAAAACAACGACAACAACGTTAATTTATGAAATGCTTAAAGAAGATCAAAAACAACCTTTAATCGCTGGAAATATTGGTACTGTGGCATGTGAAGTAGCTCAAAATGCAACAAAAGAAAATGTCATTGTCATGGAGCTATCATCATTTCAATTATTGGGAACGATAGAATTTAAACCTGCAATTGCCCTGATTCTTAATATATTTGATGCACACTTAGATTACCATGGAACAAAAGAGGAATATGCATATGCAAAAGGAAAAATATATGAAAATCAAACAACCGGTGATGTATCAATAATTAACAAAAATGACGAAGAAGTTTGTACACTTTCAGAAACATCCAATGCACAAAAAATATATTTTTCTACATCAAGCTTCCTTGAAGATGGAGTATGTATTAAAGATGATTCCATTTGGTTTAAAGGTGATGAGATTATTAAAGTGAAAGATATTGTTTTACCTGGAGTGCATAATTTAGAAAATATTCTTGCAGCTGTAGCAGCAGTAAAATTAAGAGGTGTGTCAAATGAAGCAATTTACAAAGTCCTGACAACCTTTCAAGGAGTTAAACACCGGCTTCAATATGTAGACTCTGTTGATGGTCGACGTTTTTATAATGATTCTAAGGCAACAAATATTCTTGCTACGAGTAAAGCTCTCCAAGCGTTTACATCACCTACGATATTGCTAGCAGGTGGTCTTGATCGTGGAAATGAATTTGATGACATGAAACCATACTTAGAAAATGTAAAAGCTATGATTTTATTTGGAGAAACAGCACCAAAGCTGGAGAGAATAGCGAAAGAAAGAGGAATAGAACATATTAAACGTGTCGATAATGTAGAAAAAGCTGTATCTGCGGCGTTTAATGTTTCTGAAATTGATGATGTTATATTGCTTTCACCAGCATGTGCAAGCTGGGATCAATACAAAACTTTTGAAGAAAGAGGAGACATTTTTATTCAAGCCGTGCATAAGCTTAACTAAGGGCTTGTACGAATGAATCAACCAATAATACTTCTGATGTGCATTCATAAAACATGTTGAACAATTGGTGTTAAATTCTGCATTCCATGCCATAGGTTATTAGCAATTAATGTGCCATTATCTATGTGCCATACAGCCCTTAATAAAATGATACAGGGGTGTTCGGCGTTGACAGCAAAAAGGTCTACTCCAGATTTTATCTTAGTTATCCTTACCTTATTACTCTTAACGATTGGCCTTAT
Source organism: Metabacillus schmidteae (assembly GCF_903166545.1). NCBI lineage: Bacteria > Bacillati > Bacillota > Bacilli > Caryophanales > Bacillaceae > Metabacillus > Metabacillus schmidteae. Next base: position 2,302,995 of record NZ_CAESCH010000001.1, read on the forward strand.
AATGGTATATAGTGCAAGTGCTGTATGGGCGACGTATAAATTTGATGATTCATTTTTCTTTGCGAAACGGCAGCTTTTATTTGCTGGTGTCGGTGTCATCGCTATGTTCTTTTTGATGAATGTTGATTACTGGACATGGAGAACCTGGGCAAAAATGCTCATTATTGTTTGTTTTTTTCTTTTAATCGCTGTATTAGTTCCGGGGATTGGGATGGAGAGGAATGGATCTCGTAGCTGGATAGGTGTAGGTGCTTTTTCTATACAACCTTCTGAATTTATGAAATTAGCGATGATTGCTTTTTTAGCAAAATTTCTATCTGAAAATCAGAAAAAAATTACCTCCTTTAAAAAAGGTCTGTTGCCATCATTAGGATTAGTCTTTACAGCGTTTGGTATTATCATGCTCCAGCCTGACTTAGGAACAGGTACTGTTATGGTTGGTACTTGTATTGTCATGATCTTCGTATCAGGTGCTAGAGTTGTTCACTTCGTATGGTTAGGGCTTCTTGGTGTTGCAGGCTTTGTTGCTCTAGTATTATCGGCACCATACAGGATCAAGAGGATTACTTCATTTTTAGACCCGTGGGAAGATCCATTAGGTAGTGGTTTCCAAATTATACAATCTCTTTATGCGATCGGGCCAGGAGGATTATTTGGTCAAGGTTTAGGGCAAAGTCGCCAAAAGTTCTTCTATTTACCTGAGCCTCAAACTGATTTTATCTTTGCGATATTAGCTGAGGAGTTAGGTTTTATTGGAGGATCTTTAGTCATTTTGTTATTTGGATTGCTTTTATGGAGAGGAGTTAAAATTGCACTCGGAGCTCCTGATTTATATGGCAGCTTTTTAGCCATTGGTATTATCACTATGGTTGCCATTCAAGTAATGATCAATATTGGCGTTGTAACAGGTTTAATGCCCGTTACAGGAATTACACTTCCTTTTTTAAGCTATGGAGGATCTTCATTAACTTTAATGCTGATGGCAATGGGAGTTTTATTAAATGTTAGCAGATATTCAAAGTATTAAGTGGAATTGGTTTCTTCAAAGGTTGTTTATCATATAAAATAATAGATATTGAGGCTGACGCTAGGAAAGTGACAGACCAGGAGGTTCGTTAATCTCTGGCAGTCCTTAATGGTCAGCCTCATTACATTTACATAGTGTATAAAAACTGTATTTTTTAGAATATCTAAATGGGGGAAAGAATATGAGAGTTGTAGTAAGTGGTGGAGGAACTGGAGGACATATCTATCCGGCCCTGGCGCTAATTAATGAAATAAAAAAACATCATTCAGATGTTGAATTCTTATATATTGGTACAGAAAACGGCTTAGAACGCAATATTGTGAAAAGAGCAGATATTCCTTTTAAATCTGTGGAAATATCAGGTTTTAAAAGGAAGCTTTCGATAGAAAATGTGCGAACAATAACACGCTTTATTAAAGCTGTATCATTGAGCAAGAAATATTTAAAAGATTTTAAAGCAGATGTAGTGATTGGTACAGGTGGCTATGTATGTGGTCCGGTTGTTTATGCTGCTTCGAAAATGAACATTCCAACTGTGATTCATGAACAAAACAGTTTACCTGGAATAACGAATAAGTTTTTATCTAAATACGTGAACAGAGTAGCTATTTGCTTTGAAGAGGCAAGGAGATATTTTCCTAAAGAAAAAGTCGTATTAACGGGAAACCCTCGTGCATCAGAAGTGCTGGGGCAAGATGCATCTAAAGGTCGCGAATCACTTGGACTGGACAAAAATAAAAAAACAGTACTTATCTTCGGTGGTAGTCGTGGAGCAAAAGCCATAAATGAAGCTGTATTAGAAATGATTCCATCTTTAGAAGAGAAGCCTTATCAAGTAGTTTATGTTACAGGGGAAGTACATTTTGACAAAGTGATGGAGGAAATGAAAACTTTAAAGCAATCAGAACATGTAATCATTAAACCTTTTATTCACAATATGCCTGAAGTATTAACAGCTGTTGACTTAATCGTCTCTAGGGCGGGTGCGACATCACTTGCTGAAATCACAGCACTGGGTTTACCGAGTATTCTAATACCAAGTCCTTATGTAACGGCCAATCACCAGGAAGTGAATGCCAGGTCGTTAAGTGATCATGATGCAGCCATTATGATCAAAGAAGGTGACCTTAATGGTCAAAAATTATTGTCCCAAATAGATGATCTTTTACTTAATGAATTAAAGCTAAGCAAGATGAAGAAAGCTTCTAAAGAATTAGGTATACCAGATGCTGCAAGTAGACTATATGAAGTATTAAAAGACATATCTAAATAAAACATCATGATTTACGTGAATAGGGAGGTAACAAGATGAAAACTTTATTTAACGAGTTAAAAGAAGCGAATATTGGAAAAGTTCTAGAAAATGAACCTTTGGCTAAACATACAACAATAAAAATCGGTGGTCCTGCCGATATATATATAGAACCAACTAGTACTGATAGCTTATGCAAGGCAATTGAAATTATTAAAAAACAAGGTGTTAAGTGGACGGTTATAGGTAGAGGATCCAATTTACTTGTTGCAGATAAAGGAATTGAAGGAGCAGTAATAAAGCTGGGAGCTGGAATGGATCAATTTGAACTGAATGGAGAAACACTTACTGTGGGTGGAGGATATTCCGTTATTAGGCTGGCAACGATCATTAGTAAGAAAGGTTTATCAGGATTAGAGTTTGCCAGTGGAATTCCTGGTTCAATTGGTGGAGCAGTTTATATGAATGCAGGAGCACATGGCTCAGACATGTCAAACGTTGTTGTCAAAGCACGGATCTTATTTGAGGATGGAACAATTCAATGGTTATCTAATGAAGAACTCGATTTTTCATATAGAACATCTATCCTTCAAGAAAAGCGACCTGGTATATGTATTGAAGCTGTTTTGCAATTAAAAACGGGAGAAAAAGAAGACATCGTTGCTGTTATGCAAAAAAATAAAGATTATAGACGGGATACACAGCCTTGGAACTATCCGTGTGCAGGTAGTATTTTTCGAAATCCTCTGCCGAATTATGCGGGTCAACTAGTTGAATCTGCAGGGTTAAAAGGATACCAAATTGGCGGAGCAAAAATTTCTGAAATGCATGGTAACTTTATTGTAAATGCAGGTGGAGCAACAGCTCAAGATGTGCTTGATTTGATTGAATTTGTTAAAAAAACGATCCTTGAAAAGTTTGATGTAACTATAGAAACTGAAGTAGAAATAATTGGCCGTAAATAGTCACAATACTCCCCATTATTTCCTTTTATTGTGTTATAATGACTAGTGTAAAATTGGCTAAATGATTTTTGTTGATTAATAAACGGCATTTTAAATGCCGTTTGTTTTATCGTTTGCGATGTTTAAAGCTTTTAGTTTAACAAGTAGAGTGTAGTTAAAAAAGTACTATGTGTGTAAGAAATCTTCCTAGTCATAATCAGATTGCTAGGGTGGGGTGAAATGGATTTGGAGAAAAAAGTTGTTTCGTTAGAAGACCGCATACCAAAACTACAGCAACAGCGAAAACAGAAAACTAATCGTAGACTTATTTCATTCTTATCTATCTTCTTTCTGTTGATATTACTAGTTATTTACTTTCAATCTCCATTGAGTAAAGTCGGAAGTATTACAGTAGAAGGAAACGTCCATGTTGATGCCAAAGAAATTATCAACTTGAGTGAAATAACAACCTCATCAGGCTTCTGGAATATTAATACAACGGATGTTCAGAAATCGATTGAAGAACATTTACAGATTAAAAAAGCTGTGATTGAGAAAAAATTTCCGAATCATGTTGTATTGGTTGTAGATGAATATAAAAGTATGGCGTACCTTGAGGATCAAGATGGTTTTAGGCCAATACTTGAGAATGGACAAGTTCTAAAAGAAAGAACGGTCAATGTTCCAGCAGACGCACCAGTTTTAATTAATTGGAAAAAAGAAGAGAATATAAAAGAAATGATGGGCGAATTAAAAAAATTGTCTCCAAGTATTTTTAATTCTATCTCCGAAATTCATCATACTCCGGATAAAACAGATCCCTGGTTGGTCCATCTTTATATGAACGATGGTTATGAGGTAATAGCATCTGTTCGTACCTTCTCAGAGAAAATGAATACATATTCTAAAATTGTCAGTCAGCTCGAGGAAGATAGTAAGGGAATTATTCATTTTGAAGTTGGTACATATTTCGAATCATACACACCATTAACCACTGCAGAGGAGGATGAGGCGGCAAATGAAGATGAGAGGTAGCTATGTTATTTTCTCACTCATCCTCCTGGTTCTTGGTTTTCTCATCTCATATTCGTATCAGTTAACAAAAGAAAAGAATCGCGATAATACTATAACGACAGAACAATGGGAACGTGAGTATGGAATAAGATCTCAACTCATTGCAAAAGAAGAAACGAACCGTGAGCTACAAGAGGAACTTTACAATAAACAAGATGAAGTGAAGAAAATAGAAGAGTCGTTAAAAGATGAGAAACAGGTTTACTATAACCTTGTTGAAGATGTCGAAAAATACCGTATGTATGTAGGTGACATAGCAGTTGAAGGAAAGGGAGTACAGGTTACATTAGAGGACGCATCATATGTTCCGGAGGGTGAAAATGTTAATAATTACATTGTTCATGAAAGTCATCTTTTCAATGTAATCAATGAACTTTACATCTCAGGAGCTGATGCAATTTCTATCAACGGTCAAAGACTATCAAGTCAATCGTATATATATTGCAATGGCCCTGTTGTAACTGTTGATGGAAATCAGTACCCTGCACCCTTTATTATTTCCGCTATTGGTGATCCTAATGTATTAATTCCTGCATTAAATATAAATGGAGGTATCGTCGATCAACTTGCCTATGATAATGTCGTTGTTACGCTGGAGAAAAAAGACAAAATCAAGATGGAGCCTTTGCTTCAAGATCAAAGATCTTCTTAATACATTCATATGAAGAAATGTATGCAATTTTTTATTGAGATTGATAGGTGTGGTAGGGGTGAAACAATCGAATGTGAAAAAAGGGCTTAGTTTTACTATTTTAACGATGATTTTTGGTTTAATGCTTGGAATTCAATACCAAACGATTAAAGAGCCGATAGAAAGAGATACACGTGATATGTGGCAGCTTAGAGAAGATTTAAAGAAGGAACAGACACTTCAGTTAGAATTGCTAACTGAAATACGAAAATACAATGAAATCATCGAGTCTCACGAAAGTGAAAACAGTATAAATCCGGAAAATGCTCTAAAAGAAACATTGGTTGTTCTGAAGGAAGAAGCGGGTCTTACTAAAGTAACAGGATCAGGTATTACTATAACAATTGATAAATTATTTTCGGAGGAGCTTTTAGGGACTGAAATACAAGATATTTCCCCCGAATTATTAAAACGCCTTATAAATGAATTAAACTCGTATGGTGCAAAAGAAATATCCATTCAAGGCAGACGTTTGATTAACTCAACAGTTATAAGAGATATTAATGGTCAAACAAAGATAGATAATTATAGTTTACATACCTATCCTATCGAAATAAAAGTCATTTCAGATAATGTGGATAAGCTTTATAATCGAATGAATGCTTCTACCACTGATGAAGATTTTGCCATCGATAATTTGAGTTTGACAATCTCTGATCCAATTGAAAAATTGACAATTCCAGCTTATGAAGATTCAATTCGTGTTCGAAATATGAAGCCTAACGATACTGCTGAAGGGGGAGAATAATATGTGGCTACCAGTTCTTGGTCTCATATTAGGTGTTTTTCTAGGATTAGTTTCAGAATTAAGAATTCCCCCAGAGTATTCTAATTATTTATCAATTGCTATTTTAGCTGCTCTTGATACATTGTTAGGTGGAATTCGAGCATATTTGCAAGATATTTATGATGAAATGGTTTTTGTATCAGGTTTTTTCTTTAACATCATTTTGGCTGCAAGTTTAGCTTTTCTCGGGGTCCATATTGGTGTAGACTTATACTTAGTAGCAGTGTTTGCGTTTGGAGTAAGACTTTTTCAGAATATTGCTGTAATTAGAAGGATATTGATTTCTAAATGGACAAATTCTCGTGCAAAACTGAAAAAAGTTGAATAATTTAAAGGAAATATTAAGTATTTGACGAATAAACACTAGTGAAGCCAAAAATCAAGATTTTATTAAATAATTCGATTTGTAACAAACCTGTAAAGCTAGATTCATTGTCATGTTGTTCTGTAAAGAATAGAATAGAAAGTATTGATAGATGGGGAGGTGCCTTAGAATGAACAACAATGAACTATTTGTAAGTCTTGACATCGGTACATCCAGTGTTAAAGTAATTATTGGTGAAATGACAAATGATGCTTTAAACATTATTGGTGTAGGTAATGTAAAATCAGAAGGATTAAGAAAAGGATCTATAGTCGATATAGATGAAACGGTTCATTCTATTAAAAAAGCAGTAGAACAGGCCGAGAGAATGGTTGGAATCTCCCTTAAACGAGTCGTAGTAGGTGTAACAGGAAACCATGTTCAACTACAAGACTGTCATGGGGTTGTTGCGGTTTCCAGCGAAAATCGCGAGATATCAAATGAGGATGTACGAAGAGTGATAGAGGCCGCTCAGGTGATTTCAATACCACCTGAAAGGGAAATCATTGATGTTATTCCAAGACAGTTTATCGTGGATGGACTAGATGAAATAAATGATCCGAGAGGTATGCTTGGCGTAAGATTAGAAATGGAAGGCACAATCATTACTGGATCAAAGACGATTTTACATAATTTATTACGATGTGTAGAACGTGCAGGTTTAGAAATTACAGATATTTGTCTACAACCATTGGCAGCTGGTTCTGTTGCTTTATCGAAAGATGAGAAGAACTTGGGAGTTGCATTAGTTGATATTGGCGGTGGTTCTACGACAATTGCCGTATTTGACCAAAACCATTTAGTTGCAACGAGTGTACTACCAATTGGTGGTGAGAATATCACAAAAGATATTTCAATAGGTTTACGTACAACTACTGATGAAGCAGAGCGTCTAAAAGTAAAGTATGGTCATGCTTATTATGACCATGCATCTGAAGATGAAATTTTTGATGCTTCCGTTATTGGATCAGACCAAAAAAGAACTTTTAACCAATTAGAACTTGCGGATATAATTGAAGCAAGATTGGAAGAAGTTTACGAACTTATTTTGTATGAACTTAGAAGACTTGGAATTCAAGATCTGCCAGGAGGATTTGTATTAACTGGTGGAACTGTAAAAATGCCAGGCGTCTTAGAATTAGGACAGGCTGTCCTCCAAAATAGTGTAAGAATTGCAAGTCCTGATTATATTGGAGTTAGAGAACCTCAATATATGACGGGAGTGGGCTTAATCCAGTTCGCATATAAAAATGCTAAAATTCAAGGCAGAAAAATAGGTTCAAATGTTACGGTTGATGCAGTAGAGGTTGCTGCAACTAAAGAACCACAGCCGCAGCAAAGAACAAAACCTCAAAAGCAACAAGAAGATAAAAAAGTAAACAAAGTGAAGAAATTTTTTGGCTACTTCTTTGAATAGTTAACATCACATAGAAGTCATTTGATGGATTAGGAGGATTTTGCATGTTGGAGTTTGATACAAATATTGACGGCTTAGCTACCATTAAGGTCATTGGAGTTGGTGGCGGAGGTAATAACGCTGTTAATCGAATGATAGAACACGGGGTTCAAGGTGTAGAATTTATTGCTGTAAATACGGATGCTCAAGCATTGAACTTATCTAAAGCAGAAGTGAAAATGCAAATCGGCTCAAAATTAACAAGAGGGTTAGGTGCGGGTGCTAATCCAGAAGTTGGTAAAAAAGCTGCTGAAGAAAGTAGAGAGCAAATTGAAGAAGCGCTTAGAGGCGCGGATATGGTATTTGTAACAGCTGGTATGGGTGGTGGAACAGGTACAGGTGCTGCACCTGTTATCGCTCAAATAGCAAAAGATCTTGGTGCTTTAACGGTTGGTGTTGTTACTAGACCTTTCACATTTGAAGGCCGTAAGCGTCAAATGCAGGCTGCAGGCGGTATTTCATCTATGAAGGAATCAGTGGACACATTAATCGTTATTCCAAACGATCGTCTACTTGAAATTGTGGATAAAAATACTCCTATGCTTGAGGCATTTAGAGAAGCGGATAACGTTTTACGACAAGGTGTACAGGGTATCTCAGATTTAATTGCAACACCTGGTCTTATAAACCTTGATTTTGCAGATGTAAAAACGATTATGTCCAATCGTGGTTCAGCATTAATGGGTATCGGGGTTGCAACAGGAGAGAATCGTGCTGCTGAGGCTGCTAAAAAAGCCATCTCGAGTCCTTTACTAGAAAAATCTATTGACGGTGCACAAGGAGTTCTTATGAACATTACGGGTGGAATGAACTTAAGTTTATATGAAGTTCAGGAAGCTGCTGATATTGTTGCAACGGCATCAGATCAAGATGTAAACATGATTTTCGGGTCTGTAATTAATGAAAATCTAAAAGATGAAATTATTGTTACAGTTATTGCGACTGGTTTCACTGAACAAGAAATGAACCCATTGAAACCGCAAAATACTCGTTCATTTGGTAATAATGCATCTAAACCTGCTCCAAAACGTGAAACTCACCGTGAGGAACCGGTTCAAGAATCAATCAGTCGTGGTAATGCTCAACAACAGCAGCAAACAGAAGAAGCGTTAGATATTCCTACCTTCTTAAGAAATAGAAACAAACGCAGATAAAAAAGAGTACCTCCGGGTACTCTTTTCAGTTTGTAGACAAAGTAAAAATCGCTAGCCCTTCAGACTGATTGCTAACGCTTGCTTTCGAGGCACGAAAACCTTGTGAGGAGCGGAGTTACCGGGGTTGGTAATGAGCACCACAGCAAGGTGAGTAACGAAGAAAGCGAGCGTTTGTCAACAGTCTGAAAAGAGTACCTCCGGGTACTCTTTTTTTTCATCCTTCCTCATGTTGTTCATTATGTCATTCTATTCTTTCCTATATTCCTATTATAATCTATAAGTGTTTTTGTGAGCTCATTCAAGTGAGAAAGTTCTCTATCTACTGCTAATCTTCACTCGACAAAAATTCTAATAATCTTTCAAAAATACTTACTGTTTCTCGGCAGTAAATGACAGACTTCCTATCCTATTGGCTTTATACTATTTCCATTAGGTGCTCATCTATTGAACTACTATTTAGTGGGATAGATAAGAGGAGGGATTCGTTATGGCAGGAAGGAAAGGGGTAGAAGATGTCTATTTATTTAGACGTAATTTGGCTTTTAAACTTTTCCTTTGATTTACTTCTACTTGTGCTAACAGCAATTGTGTTAAAAAGGAAAATAAAAAAAATTCGAATGGTCATAGCTGCCTTAATAGGTTCCAGTATTGTGATCATGATGTTTACACCATTAGCATTTTTTGCTACTGATCCATTTGGCAAAATGTTTATCTCCATTTTAATGGTTTTTTCAGCATTTGGTTTTAAAAGATTTCGTTTTTTCTTCCAAGGGCTCCTTACCTTTTATTTTGTAACCTTTTTGGTTGGCGGTGGTATGATAGGAGTTCATTATTTTCTACAGCAGGAAATGACATATCTGGAAGGAATTTTAATGACAAATTCTACTGGATTTGGTCACCCGATAAGCTGGTTATTTGTCATTATTGGTTTTCCAGTATTATGGTTGTTTGCTAGAAATAGCTTAGAAGGAATTGAAGCAAAGAAAATACATTATGATCAGTTAGTAAAAGTTCAGATAACTGTTGATGATGTTCAGTTTACTTTGAAGGGACTAGTTGATAGTGGGAATCAGTTGTTTGATCCCATTACAAGAAGTCCTGTTATGATTATTGATACATTAAAAATCCAGGAATTTCTTCCGAAAGTTCTTGTTCACCAAGCAATTCAGGATGATGTAATGAAAGCTATGAGTGAACAGGAAAATGAAAGTCATCCTTGGGAACATAGGGTTCGAATAATCCCTTATCGCGTTGTAGGAAGTGAGCATCAGTTTCTGCTTGGGTTTAAACCTGATGAGGTTTGGATTGAAACCAAAAACGAAACGTTTAAAGTGCAGAAAACAATTATTGGTTTAAATCGAACAACTTTATCTTCTGAGGACGCGTATGAGTGTATTGTTCATCCTAAAATGCTCCAAGGACCATCGATTCAGAAGGTGTCTTAATAATTCTACTTCTATCTTACTCTGCTTGTGATCATTTAGTACGATAGAGTAAATTTTCTTTTGAAATTATTTAGAAATTGTTATAAGTGTGCATAAACTGTAGATTTTTAGGAGGAGGAGGAGGAAAATGAAAAAATTAAAATTACACCTTACTTATTTGTGGTATAAGTTATTAATTAAACTAGGGATCAAATCTGATGAGGTTTATTATATAGGAGGTAGTGAAGCATTACCACCACCTCTTTCGAAAGAAGAGGAAGAAGTATTACTGCAAAAGCTGCCATCTGGAGATCAGGCTGCAAGATCCATTTTAATCGAAAGGAACCTGCGCCTTGTTGTATATATTGCGAGAAAATTTGAGAATACAGGTATTAACATCGAGGATTTAATCAGTATAGGTACTATTGGATTAATTAAAGCTGTTAACACCTTTAATCCAGAAAAGAAAATTAAACTTGCTACATATGCTTCTCGTTGTATAGAAAATGAAATTTTAATGTATTTAAGGAGAAACAACAAGCTTCGTTCTGAGGTGTCTTTTGATGAACCATTAAACATTGACTGGGATGGAAATGAACTATTGCTATCTGATGTGTTAGGAACAGAAGATGATATTATTACGAAGGATCTTGAAGCTAATGTAGATAGAAAATTACTTTTAAAAGCACTTCAGCAATTAAATGATCGTGAAAAACAAATTATGGAGCTTCGATTTGGATTACAGGGCGGGGAAGAAAAAACTCAAAAAGACGTCGCAGACATGCTTGGTATTTCCCAATCCTATATTTCAAGACTTGAAAAAAGAATAATTAAAAGATTGCAAAAAGAATTTAACAAAATGGTGTAAAAATTTTTTTAATCCAAACAAAGCCAATAATATCAAGAAAGATGAGGATATCTGCTTTAAGTGACGGTTATAGCTTGTGCATATTTTTTCCTGTCGAGGAGATACTTAACTCTGTACAGCAACTCCTGTTAGGAGGGAAAAATGTGACAAGAAATAAAGTCGAAATTTGTGGAGTAGATACCTCAAAACTTCCAGTTCTTAAGAATGAGAAAATGAGAGAGCTATTTAAGCAAATGCAAAACGGAGACTTATCAGCAAGAGAAGAGCTGGTAAATGGCAACTTAAGATTGGTACTTAGTGTAATCCAGCGATTTAACAACAGAGGAGAATTTGTTGACGATTTGTTTCAAGTTGGCTGTATAGGATTAATGAAATCCATCGATAATTTTGACTTAGGCCAGAATGTCAAATTTTCAACATATGCTGTACCAATGATTATCGGAGAAATCCGTAGATACTTAAGAGACAATAATCCAATCCGCGTCTCCCGCTCACTACGAGACATTGCTTATAAGGCGCTGCAAGTAAGAGAACGACTAATGAGCGAAACATCTAGAGAACCAACTGCAGAGGAAATATCTAAAGAGCTTGATGTTCCTCATGAGGAGATCGTTTTCGCACTTGATGCGATCCAAGATCCAGTATCATTGTTTGAACCAATTTACAATGACGGTGGAGATCCAATATTTGTAATGGATCAATTAAGTGATGAAAAAAATCGTGATATTCAATGGATTGAAGAATTAGCTTTAAAAGAGGGAATGAGGCGACTAAATAGTCGGGAAAAGCTAATTTTAAGAAAACGCTTCTTCCAAGGTAAAACCCAAATGGAGGTTGCAGAAGAAATCGGGATTTCTCAAGCGCAGGTGTCAAGACTTGAAAAAGCTGCAATTAAACAAATGAATAAAAATATTCAAAACTAGGGCTGCTCATTATGAGGAGCCTTTTCTTTTTTATGATTAAATTAGAAGAAAAATTCGCTTGTTTTGAATAGTTCGTACCCTATCTATCATAGATATGTATGAGGGGAGTTAGTAAACGTAACGACCGACGAAGGACATTGGAGGGAAGGTTATGTATATTTCTGAGTTCCAATCAAAAGATGTAGTCAATGTTTCGGATGGAAAAAAGATGGGGAATATTGGAGATTTCGATATTAATGTTACAACTGGTAAGATTCAGGCTATTATTATTAATGGGAATGGAAAAATGCTTGGTTTTTTTGGGAAAGAAGAAGAATTTATTATTCCTTGGAGAAATATTGTCAAAATTGGAGAAGATGTCATTTTAGTTAGAATGAATCGACAAATTGAGCTACAAGACGAATAAATTCTCACTCAAAAGCTAAACGTTACGGGGAAAATGTGGTAAAATAAAGTGAAATAGTATACATTAAATGTCGAAATAAAGGGTTGAACATATATGAAAGCTAATGTTTTTGAAAAAAGTGACAAAACCCATTTAACTTTATCGGACTGGAATGATCTATTAACCGGTCTGAAAGTTGGCTTTTCCACGAAATCTGGTGGTGTAAGTACTGGGTACTTTACATCTTTAAACCTAGGCCTTCATGTACAAGATCAGCCTGAAGATGTTAGGGAGAACCGTGAAACTCTTGCGAAGGCACTCTCGTTTCCATTAAAAAATTGGGTTTTTGCTGAGCAGGTTCATTCAGACAAGATTATGAAAGTGAACAAATCCAGCAGTGGCAAGGGAACACATGTATACGAAGATGGAGTAGCAGCATGTGATGGATTGTATACATCTGAAAAAGGTATCATGTTATCACTATGTTTTGCAGATTGTGTCCCGTTGTTCTTTATTGCTCCTAAACATTCACTTATAGGGGTGGCTCATGCAGGGTGGAAAGGAACAGTTAAGGATATTGCTGGTAAGATGGTGAAACTGTGGCAGCAGGAGGAAGAGGTAGATGCAAAAGATATTTTCGTTGCGATCGGACCTTCTATAGGTGGATGCTGCTATATCGTTGATGATAAAGTAATTTCATCAATTGATAAACAAGTGTTAGTACATGGCTCAATGCCTTACAATCCATTATCGAATGGGAAATATCAGCTAGATCTAAAGCTCCTAAATGAGCATTATTTACGAAATGCAGGTATTTTTAAAGAAAACATACTAGTTTCAGACCTATGTACAAGCTGTGAGAAAGGATTATTTTTCTCACACCGAAGGGATAATGGTCTAACAGGCAGAATGCTTAGCTTTATTGGAATAAATGAGGAGGTTACCCTCTAAAAGATGAACATACAGGAAAATTATTATGCTATTCAAAATACAATACAAACTACATGTAAACGGGTTGGTAGAAATCCAAAGGAAATTAACATCATAGCCGTTACAAAATATGTAAGTGTTCAACGTGCAAAGAAAGCGTTGGAAGCTGGTGTCCGTCATCTTGGTGAAAACCGGGATGATGGACTAAATGAAAAGGTAAAAGAACTGGGAAATATACCAACATGGCATTTTATCGGTTCGCTCCAAACGAGAAAAGTGAAAAATATCGTTGATAAAGTTGATTTCATTCATTCACTTGATAGATTGTCATTAGCAAAAGAAATTGATAAAAGAGCTAGTAATCCAATGAAATGTTTTGTCCAAGTAAATGCTTCTGGAGAAGAATCTAAACATGGCTGCTCACCAGAAGAGGTTGTTGATTTCATCCAACAGTTAACTACTTACAAAAATATTCAAGTTGTTGGATTAATGACAATGGCCCCAAACACTGAAAATAAGGTAGTTATAAGAAATTGCTTTAAAAAGTTAAAACAACTTCAACATGATGTACAAGCATTACAGTTACAATCTGCACCTTGCCACGAGTTATCAATGGGAATGTCAAATGATTATGAGATCGCAATTGAGGAAGGTGCAACATATATAAGAATTGGTACTTCACTTGTTGGAAATGAAACTGGAGGTGTATAATATGTCAATTAAAAATAGATTTAAAAGCTTTTTTGCCTTAGATGAAGAAGAATATGAATACGAAGAGCCTGAAACAAAAGAATCGGAATATGAGGTTCCACAGCCCCAAACATTTCCGCAAAAAACAACTCAATCATCTAAACAAAATGTTGTAAGTTTGCAAAGTGTTCAAAAATCATCTAAAGTGGTTTTATCTGAACCAAGAGTATACGCCGAAGCACAAGAGATTGCAGATCAATTAAAAAATCGACGAGCTGTCGTTGTTAATCTTCAAAGCATTCAAAGAGACCAAGCAAAACGAATAGTTGATTTCTTAAGTGGCACCGTTTATGCTATTGGTGGGGATATTCAGCGTATTGGCACAAATATCTTTTTATGCACCCCTGATAATGTGGATGTATCGGGAGCGATATCAGAATTAGTATCAGAAGATGATCATCAAAGGTGGTAGGCAAACATGGGTACATTGTTTAGTATCATTAATACTCTTATAACGTTTTACTCGTATGCGCTTATCGTATACATATTACTTTCATGGTTTCCTGGAGCTAGAGAGTCAGGTTTTGGTCAATTTTTGGCTAAAATCTGTGAACCGTATTTAGAGCCTTTCCGAAAAATTATTCCTCCATTAGGAATGATCGATATTTCACCAATCGTCGCAATCTTAGCTTTACGATTTGCTTCATATGGTGTTGCTTCAATATTTAGTATGATTGGCTAGGGACTATATAAATAGTCCCTCTTTTTTTACTGTGAGAAATTGGCGATAAGCGAAATTTTCTACTATTTTTTATATACGGAGTTGAACTATGAATCAAATTTACCAGCATTTTCGCCACGAAGAACGGCAATTTATCGATCAAGTTATCGAATGGAAGGAAAACGTACTGAATCAATATAGTCCAAAGCTTACAGATTTTCTAGACCCTCGTGAACAGGAAATTGTTTCTTCGGTTATTGGGGAACATTTAGATGTTAGGGTAACTTTTTCTGGAGGTGTTGACGATACAGAAAGGAAACGCGCTTTACTCTATCCTGATTACTATGAGGTCAAAGAAGAAGATTTTCAATTAGCGTTGTTTGAAGTGCAGTATGCCTCGAAATTTATTACTTTGCAGCATAGGCAAGTGTTAGGGTCTTTAATGAGCCTGGGATTAAAGAGAAATAAATTTGGAGACATTCGATTTTATAATGATATGGTACATTTTATATGTGCAAGCGAGATTTCTGATTATCTTTTTGCGAATTTTAATGAGATTGGCCGAGCTAAAATTTCTTTGAAGAATTTAGATGTACATTCATTTATTCCGAACAAAGAAGATGTGCAAGAAATGGTCACAACAGTCTCCTCATTGCGACTGGATGTGGTAGGAGCAGCAATATATAATTTATCACGTCAAAAAATTCAACCTCTTATCACAAATGGTCATGTAAAGGTAAACTGGAAGGTTGTGGATTCTGCCTCGTTTGAATGTCGTGAAGGAGATACTTTGTCAATTCGAGGATACGGAAGAAGTAAATTGACTTCAATCGAAGGGAGAACGAAAAAAGATCGAGTTAGAGTTGTTATTAGTAAGCAAAAATGACACCTGTGTGAGATTAAAAACAAAATAATTTAAAAGAATTAGCAGGATTTTCAACAAACCTGTCGAATTATGATTTATAATGTTGTCAAGGATTAACTATTTCACTACATATTGGAGGTGGCATCCATGCCTTTAACACCTTTAGACATCCATAATAAGGAATTTAATAAAGGGTTTCGTGGATATGATGAGGATGAAGTAAATGAATTTTTAGATCAAGTCATTAAAGATTACGAGATGATTATCCGCGAAAAGAAAGAATTAGAATCACGTGTAACAGAATTAAATGAAAAACTAGGTCACTTTACCAATATTGAAGAGACATTGAATAAATCAATTGTGATCGCACAAGAAGCAGCTGAAGAAGTAAAGCGTAATGCACAAAAAGAATCAAAGCTTATTATTAAAGAAGCTGAGAAAAATGCCGACCGTATCATTAATGAATCATTATCAAAATCCAGAAAAATTGCGATGGAGATTGAAGAACTTAAAAAACAATCAAAAGTATTTAGAACTCGATTCCAAATGCTAATTGAAGCTCAACTGGATCTTCTAAAAAACGATGATTGGGATCATTTATTAGAGTATGAAGTGGAGCCTATTTTTGGTGAAGCAGAAGAAACAAAAAGCTAAACTTGACTTTTTGTTTTTTTATCGCATATAATACGGAAACGTAGATATTTTTTAAAAACTCATAACACAAATGTTAAACGGTGAAAGGGACAGTAGTCTTTAACAACCTTATTTAAGCGAATCGAGGACGGTGGAAGCTCGACATAAGGATAAAGATGAACATCACCCTGGAGTTCCATGCTGAACATGTTTAATAAGTAAGCAATGGCGATACATTCACGTTACGAATGCTGGAGCGGATTAAATAACAGATTTAATCTAATAGGGTGGTACCGCGAGATAACCTTCTCGTCCCTTGTAGGGATGAGAAGGTTTTTTGTGTTTACAAGGGCTTAAATAACCTTATGAGATAGAAACAGAAAAATAGCTAAATAAGTTTAATGAATGTGGAGGAATAAAGATGGATTACAAAGATACCCTTCTGATGCCAAAGACAGATTTTCCAATGAGAGGGAACCTACCTAAAAGAGAACCATTAATTCAAGAAAAATGGGAAGAAATGAAGATTTATGAAAAGGTACAGGAACGTACAAAAGACCGTCCTCTTTTCGTTTTACATGATGGTCCTCCATATGCTAATGGTGACATTCATATGGGTCATGCTTTAAATAAAATCTTAAAGGACTTTATTGTCCGTTACAAATCTATGATTGGATATTGTGCTCCTTATGTACCTGGTTGGGATACACATGGTTTGCCAATTGAAACAGCCTTGACAAAAAATAAAAAAGTGAAAAGAAAAGAAATGTCGGTAGCAGAGTTCCGTAAGCTTTGTGAAGAATATGCATGGGAGCAAATCAATGGTCAACGTGAGCAATTTAAGCGACTTGGCGTTCGTGGTGATTGGGAAAATCCTTATGTTACATTGAAGCCGGAATATGAAGCACAGCAAATAAAAGTATTTGGTGAAATGGCGAAAAAAGGATATATCTACAAAGGGTTAAAACCTGTTTATTGGTCTCCATCAAGTGAATCAGCTCTTGCAGAAGCAGAGATTGAATATGCTGACAAACGCTCTCCATCAATTTATGTAGCATTTCCTGTGAAAGATGGAAAAGGTGTTCTTTCAAATGATGTAAAAATTGTCATTTGGACTACAACTCCATGGACAATGCCAGCTAACTTAGGTATTTCAGTACATCCTGAATTAGAATACAGTGTAATTGCAGCAGATGGTGATCAGTATTTAGTTGCATCAGAGCTGGTAGAATCAGTAGCTTCAACTATCGGTTGGGAAAATTATGAAGTTGCACAAACATTAAAAGGCTCTCAGCTCGATCGTGTTGTAGCAAAGCATCCAATTTATGACCGTGAATCATTAGTTATGCTTGGAGAGCATGTAACAAGTGATGGTGGAACTGGTTGTGTTCATACAGCACCAGGTCACGGGGAAGATGACTTTGTTGTTGGGATGCAATATGGCTTGGATGTATTATGTCCTGTTGATGAAAAAGGATATATGACAAACGAAGCCCCTGGTTTTGAAGGATTATTTTACGATGAAGCGAACAAACCGATCACAGAAAAACTACAAGAAGTTGGAGCATTATTAAAGCTTCAGTTTATAACACACTCTTATCCACATGATTGGAGAACAAAAAAGCCAACTATTTTCCGTGCGACAGCACAATGGTTTGCTTCTATTAAAGATTTCCGCGATGACCTTTTAAAAGCTGTAAATGAAACGAAATGGGTACCTGCATGGGGAGAAACACGTCTTTATAACATGGTCCGTGATCGTGGAGATTGGTGTATTTCTCGTCAACGTGCATGGGGTGTACCGATTCCGGTATTTTATGCTGAAAATGGTGAACCAATTATCACAGATGTAACAATTGAGCATGTATCAAACTTGTTCCGTGATCATGGTTCAAATATTTGGTTTGAACGTGAAGCGAAAGATCTTTTACCAGAAGGATTTACCCATGAAGGAAGTCCAAACGGTAAGTTCACAAAAGAAAATGATATTATGGATGTTTGGTTTGATTCAGGCTCTTCTCATCAAGCTGTTTTATTAGAAAGAGAAGATCTCCAAAGACCGGCAGATTTATATCTTGAAGGCTCAGATCAATATCGTGGTTGGTTTAACTCATCTTTATCGACTGCAGTAGCTGTTACCGGTAAAGCACCATACAAAGGTGTTCTAAGCCATGGATTTGCTTTAGATGGTGAAGGTCGTAAAATGAGTAAATCTTTAGGGAACACAGTCGTACCCGCTAAGGTTATGAATCAACTTGGAGGAGATATTCTTCGTTTATGGGTAGCTTCAGTTGATTACCAAGCTGATGTACGTGTATCTGATGCTATTCTTAAACAAGTTGCAGAAGTGTATAGAAAAATTCGTAATACGTTCCGTTTCTTATTAGGAAACTTAAGTGACTTTAATCCGGCAACAGATTCAGTAAGCCTGGAAAATTTACGTGATGTAGACCGTTATATGCTTGTGAAACTTAACAAGTTAACGAAACGTGTTAAAGAAGCATACGATCAATATGAATTTGCAGCCATTTATCATGCCGTACACAATTTCTGTACCATTGAATTAAGCTCATTTTATTTGGATTTTGCAAAAGATGTACTATATATTGAATCAAAAGAAAATCATGAGCGTCGTGCTATTCAAACGGTGCTATATGAAACATTGCTTTCTTTAGTTAAATTAGTAACACCAATTCTTCCTCATACAGCTGATGAAGTCTGGGAGCAAATTGATTCTGTTGAAGAGGAAAGTGTTCAACTTGTTGATATGCCAGATGTAAAAGAGTATGCACAGGCAGATGAACTTGAAAAGAAATGGGATGCTTTCATGACATTACGTGATGATGTGTTAAAAGCATTAGAAGTAGCGCGTAATGAAAAAGTCATTGGAAAATCCTTAACAGCAAGTATTTCTTTATATCCAAATGCAGAGGCAAAAGCATTATTAGACTCTGTTGAGGAAGACTTAAAACAACTATTTATTGTTTCCGGTTTTGAAATTGCAGGAGATTATGCTGCTGCTTCTGAAGATGTTCAAACATTTGATTCAGTAAAGATTGTCATTTCACAAGCTGAAGGTGAAACATGTGAACGTTGTTGGATTGTTACTCCAGAAATTGGTCAAGTTGAAGAACATCCAACATTATGTCAACGATGTGCAGCGATTGTAAAAGAACATTATTAATTTTTAAAAGCCATGTCCAATATTGGATATGGCTTTTTATATTGTGATGAAAGAAGTACACGCCCATTTTTTTACAAAAGCGTTTCGAACAATTGGAACAGGGGTAAAAAATACATATCTAAACGAGAATTGACCGAAATATTCAAGTTAGCAGCCTTTACATGCACAGGAAAATTCTTATCAGGGTGAGGCAAGAAACTTTCGGGCAAAACTATATTAACATCATGAGAAGGATAAGGAGTTGTCCATCTTGAATAAATTTTCTGGTATTCGTTATGAATTACAAGTGATAAAAGAAGAACTGCGAGCACGTTTATTTGATCACAGTTTGTTTGAAATGACTTGTGACGATCATCAAAGTAAAAATCATACATTGATGCATCATATAAAAGAGGAACTTCAAGATGTAGAACGTGCCTTAATGAAAATTGATAAAGGACTTTACGGGTATTGTGAAGAAACCGGTGAAGAAATTCCTTTTGAAAAATTAAGGATACTCCCAACAGCTAGAACAAAATATGATTTCTTTTTCCAAGAATTATTTGAACGAAAATCCCTTCCACAATACGACTATACTCATGAAGGAACATATATTACAGGCAGTGATTATTAAACTGGAGCTCAAATTACTTAATTAATGTGAGTAATTTGAGTTTTTTTATTTAAATAATGGAATATTGGATCATTTAGCAACTTCTTTACGCTTTCTTTTTTATTATGGTACAATTCATAAGGATAAACTTGTACAAATAGAACATAGAAAGTTGGGGAGAATGTGTATTATTACATAATTGCCGGTTTAATTATCATAATTGACCAACTAACAAAATGGTTGATTGTGAAAAATATGGAAATTGGTGATCATATTCCTGTTATTGAAAATTTCCTTTATATCACATCCCATCGTAATAGGGGAGCAGCCTGGGGGATACTTCAAGGACAAATGTGGTTTTTCTACATTATCACAGCAATCGTCATAGTAGGATTGATTTATTATATCCAAAAACATACGAAGCAAAATGTGGTCATGGGTGTTGCATTAGGATTTATGCTGGGTGGAGCAATTGGTAATTTCATTGACCGTTTATTCCGTAAAGAAGTTGTTGATTTTATAAATACATATATCTTTTCATATGACTTCCCAATTTTTAATATAGCTGATTCCGCTTTATGTATTGGAGTTGGATTATTATTTATCCATATGTTGTTTTTTGAAGGGAAAAAGAAGGAGCAAGCTTAATGAATACGTTTGAATTACAAGTAAATGAAGAACATAAAAATGAGCGAATTGATAAATTTTTATCTACAGTTAATAATGAATGGTCACGTACTCAAGTACAGCTTTGGATTAAGGATGGATTAGTAAAAGTAAATGACCGATCAATAAAAACAAATTATAAATGCCAAGTAGATGATCATATCACTGTTGAAATACCAGAGCCTGAAGCGTTAGATGTTGCTGCAGAAGAAATGGATTTGGATATCTATTATGAAGATCAGGATGTGTTAGTGGTTAATAAACCAAAAGGAATGGTCGTACATCCTGCCCCGGGTCATATGAGTGGCACTCTTGTGAATGGTTTAATGGCCCATTGCAAAGATCTTTCAGGAATTAATGGTGTGTTAAGACCAGGCATTGTTCATAGAATTGATAAAGATACATCCGGATTACTTATGGTAGCAAAAAATGATATGGCACATGAATCCTTAGTGCAACAACTTGTAGATAAAACGGTTACCCGTCGATACAAAGCACTTGTCCACGGAAATATCCAGCATGATCACGGAACAATTAATGCACCTATTGGTCGTGATAAAGTTGATCGTCAAAGTATGACGGTTACCAATATTAGCAGTAAAGAAGCTGTCACTCACTTTCATGTATTAGAACGATTTGAACAATATACATTTGTTGAGTGTCAACTTGAAACAGGAAGAACACATCAAATTCGTGTTCATATGAAATACATTGGGTATCCACTTGTTGGTGATCCGAAATATGGACCTAAGAAGACGCTGCCGATCAATGGACAGGCACTTCATGCGGGAATCCTTGGTTTTGAGCATCCGAGAACAAAGGAATACCTTGAATTTGAAGCACCATTACCAGAAGAGTTTGTAAAAGTTTTAGAGCAAATTAAAAATAATCGTTGACACAATTCTACATGTTTGTCATAATGTAAATAACTTAAGAAGAACCTTTAACACAGTCCCGTGAGGCTGAGAAGGAAAACGGATAAGACATCAAAGTCTATTTAATGACTTGGTCTAATTATGTCTTCGTTGACCCTCTCACTATTAACGGTGAGAGGGTCTTTCGTTTTCAGAGGTTATAAACGAAAGGAGAATGAAGATGTCTCAAAAAGCAGTTTTATTAGATGAACAAGCAATCCGCAGAGCACTTACAAGAATTGCTCACGAAATTATCGAGAGAAATAAGGGGATTGAAGATAGCGTCTTAGTCGGTATTAAAACAAGAGGCATTTACCTTGCGAATAGACTAGCTGAACGAATCGAGCAAATTGAAGGAAAAAAAATAGCCATTGGTGAATTAGATATCACTCTTTATCGGGATGATCTATCGAAAAAGACAGATGATCTAGAACCGCTAGTAAAGGGATCTGATATTCCGGTTGATGTAACAAACCAAAAGGTTATCTTAGTTGACGATGTTTTATATACAGGCAGAACTGTAAGAGCAGCTATGGATGCGCTTGTGGATATTGGTAGACCCGCAAATATTCAACTAGCTGTTTTAGTGGATAGAGGTCATCGTGAGTTACCAATACGTGCAGACTATGTGGGGAAAAACATTCCAACATCAAGCTCTGAAAAAATTGTTGTTGAGTTAAAAGAAGCAGACCAGCAAGATCAAGTCACAATACATGAAAATGAATAATCGTACCCTTTAAAGACTTGTCCAGAGAGGCAGCAAAGGGGACATAAAGATGTAGTCAATCAAGACTGCTTATCTTTTTGTACCTCTTTGCACTTAAAAACTGGCAAAGAGGTTTTTTGTTTAATAAAAAGCTTTTCTTTCAAACATACACACTATCAAAGAATGAATTAACATCGGAGGTTCAAAAATATGAAAGAAGATCAAATCGTTTTAGACGTAAAAGATACACCAAAGCCATTAACTTGGCTGGCACTAAGTTTTCAACATTTATTCGCAATGTTTGGTGCAACAATCCTTGTACCATTTCTTGTTGAATTAGACCCGGCAGTAGCTCTAATTTCAAGTGGTCTAGGTACAATAGCATTTTTATTAATTACTAAAGGCCAAGTACCAGCGTATCTCGGGTCATCATTTGCGTTTATAACACCAATTATTGTTGCAAAAGCATCTGCTGGTATAGGTGCAGCTATGGTTGGGAGCTTCTTAGCAGGTTTAGTTTATGGAATAATCGCCTTACTTATTAAAGGAACTGGCCATAAATGGATTATGAAAATCCTTCCACCCGTTGTTGTTGGCCCGGTTATTATCGTTATCGGATTAGGTTTAGCTGGTACAGCAGTTGGAATGGCAACAAATGATCCAGCTGGAGAATACAGCTTAAAATATTTTTCAGCAGCATTAGTCACATTATTAATTACTATCTTATGTTCAATTTTTCTTAAAGGATTTTTTAATCTAATACCAGTGTTAATCGGAATTGTTGGAGGTTACATCTATTCACTGGCAATTGGCATCATTGATTTCACAAATGTTATTGAAGCAAAATGGTTACAAGTACCGAACTTTGTTCTTCCATTTGTTGATTATACACCATCGATATCCCTTGACATTGTTCTGTTGATGGTACCCGTTGTTGTTGTAACAATATCAGAACATATCGGTCACCAATTAGTTTTAGGTAAGGTTGTAGGTAGAGATTATATTGAGAAACCAGGCTTACATCGTTCATTATTGGGAGATGGTGTAGCAACAATGATTGCTTCTCTCATCGGCGGTCCCCCAAACACAACATACGGAGAGAATATCGGAGTATTAGCCATTACAAGAGTTTATAGCATCTTTGTTATAGCAGGTGCTGCAGTACTAGCGATCCTCTTCGGGTTTATAGGAAAGATTTCAGCGTTAATCAGTTCAATCCCTTCTCCAGTTATGGGAGGTGTATCAATTTTATTATTCGGGATTATCGCTTCTTCAGGATTACGAATGATGATTGACAGCAAATTAGACCTTGGAAATAAAAGAAATCTCATTATTGCTTCTGTAATCTTAGTCATAGGAATTGGTGAAGCAACATTGAAAATAGGAAATTTAGACTTGCATGGCATGGCATTAGCTGCGCTTATTGGAATCGGATTGAACTTAGTTCTGCCAGCTGATAAAGATGAAACAATCAATAAAGAAACAGCATAAGAGAATGGCTTAGATCTTTTAAAGAGAAGTCCAGAGAGGCTTAAAAGGGTGTAAGGCAAACAAGGTATCACTATACCTTCATTTGCTCTACCTAAAACACCCTGATAACCAATATCAGGGTGTTTTTTTAAAAAAGGAAAACTAGTAATAAGCTTTTCTCCCAAAATAGGAACATAGGAGTGGTTGGGCATGTTAAACCTACTAATGATGAACCAGCTTTCTAATGAAGAAATCTACTCAATCTTAGATGATGCAGAACAATATCGAGCAGGAAAAGGATGGAAACCATTAGATACTGTTTTTGTCTCAAACTTATTTTTTGAGCCTAGTACAAGAACAAGATTTAGTTTTGAAGTAGCTGAAAAGAAATTAGGTCTACAGGTTCTGAATTTTACAGCAGAGCATTCGAGTGTTCAAAAAGGTGAATCTTTGTATGATACAGTGAAGACACTTGAATCAATTGGTGCCAATGCAGTGGTGATAAGGCATCAACAAGATCACTTTTTTGAGGATTTGATTGATAAGGTATCTATCCCTATTATTAATGCAGGAGATGGTTGTGGTCATCATCCAACACAATCACTGTTAGATCTACTCACAATTAAGCAAGAATTTGGTCATTTTGAAGGTTTGACGGTATCGATTCATGGAGATATAAGACATAGCCGTGTTGCAAGATCTAATGCAGAAGTTTTAACAAGATTGGGAGCAAGAGTACTTTTCTCCGGCCCAAGTAAATGGCAGGATTCAACAAACACTTTTGGTGAATATGTGGATGTTCATACGGCGATCCAACAATCAGATGTTGTGATGCTTCTAAGAATTCAACATGAAAGACATGAAGAAAAAGATCATGCAGCAGATTACTTACATGAGTTTGGTTTAACAAAAGAAAGAGAAAAACTTATGAATAAGAATGCAATCATTATGCATCCTGCACCTGTCAATCGTGGAGTTGAAATTGATGGTGATTTAATAGAATGCGAGCGTTCCAGAATCTTCAAACAAATGGAAAATGGTGTGTTTGCCAGAATGGCAGTTTTAAAGAGAGCTTTACAACAAATTGAGCAAAATCAGGAGGTAATGAAACATGTTATATGTTCTTAAAAATGGATTAATTTTAGATGAGCTTGGTGAGTTGAAAAAGTCAGATGTAAAGGTGGAAAATGGTAAGATTGTTGAAATTGGAGAAAACCTTTCAACAGAAGGTTGTGAAATCATATCAGTTAATGGTCAATTAATTTCAGCAGGATTTATCGACCTGCATGTCCACTTAAGAGAGCCAGGCGGTGAACACAAAGAAACAATTGCAACAGGTACACAAAGTGCAGCAAAAGGCGGCTTTACAACAATTGCGCCTATGCCAAACACTCGTCCGGTACCTGATACAAAAGAGCAAATGGAATGGTTGCAAAATCGTATTAAAGAAACAGCCGTTGTAAAAGTACTGCCATATGCTTCTATTACAACTAGACAGCTTGGTGAAGAATTAACAAACTTTGAGGCATTAAAAGAAGCGGGGGCATTTGCTTTTACTGATGATGGAGTAGGAGTCCAATCTGCAGGGAAAATGCTGGAAGCAATGAAAAAAGCAGCTTCTATCGGTGCAGCAATTGTTGCACACTGTGAGGAAAATACATTAATTAATAAAGGTTCAGTACACGAAGGCGAATTTTCTGAAAAGCATGGCATTAATGGAATTCCTTCTGTATGTGAGTCTGTACATATCGCGAGGGATATCCTTCTTGCGGAAGCTGCAGGCTGTCACTATCATGTGTGCCATATTAGTACAAAAGAATCTGTACGAGTGGTAAGAGATGCAAAGCGTGCCGGAATTAACGTAACAGCTGAGGTAACACCACATCACTTATTATTATGTGAAGATGATATTCCAGGACTTGATCCGAACTTTAAAATGAATCCTCCTTTAAGAGGAAAAGCAGATCAAGAAGCTTTAATTGAAGGTTTATTAGATGGAACAATTGATTTCATTGCAACAGATCATGCCCCACATGCAGCGGAAGAAAAAGCAGAAGGTATGCAGTTAGCACCATTCGGAATCGTCGGATTAGAAACAGCATTTCCGTTATTATACACACATTTCGTTTTAACAAAGAAATTCACATTAAAACAGGTAGTCGATTTCCTAACGGTTGAACCTGCAAAAGCGTTTGGTTTAACAGGAGGAGTACTTAAAGTTGGAGAAACAGCTGATATTACAATTGTAGATTTAGAAACAGAAGCGTCAATTGACCCAAGTGAATTTTTATCAAAAGGAAAAAATACACCATTCACAGGCTGGGAATGTAAAGGCTGGCCAACATTAACAATCGTAGATGGAAACTTTGTATGGGAAAAGGGAGGCATCACAGTATGAAAAGACAACTAATCTTAGAAGATGGAACAGTATTTTTAGGTGAAGCATTTGGAAGTGACAAAGAAAATTTCGGAGAAGTCGTATTTAATACAGGTATGACAGGTTACCAAGAGATTCTTTCAGATCCTTCATACTGTGGTCAAATTGTTACATTAACGTATCCATTAATCGGAAACTATGGGATTAACAGAGATGATTTTGAAACCATTGCACCTTTTATTAACGGGTTTGTTGTAAAAGAATTTTGTGACTATCCTTCAAACTGGAGAAGTGAATACACAATTGACGAGTACTTTAAAATGAAAAACATTCCAGGAATTTCCGGGATTGACACTCGTAAGTTAACTAGAATTATTCGTATGCATGGGACATTAAAAGGAGCGATCTGCTCAGCAGATGCAAACCCGGACGAAGTTATTAGCAGACTAAAGGGAACGCAACTTCCTACTAATCAAGTGCAAGTTGTTTCGACTAAAACAGCATATCCAAGCCCTGGTAGAGGACACCGCGTAGTATTAGTTGATTTTGGGATGAAGCATGGTATTTTAAGAGAATTAAATAAACGTAACTGTGACGTAGTTGTTGTTCCTCATAATGTAACAGCTGAGGAAGTATTACAACTTAACCCGGATGGAATTATGCTTTCGAACGGTCCTGGAGATCCAAAGGATGTACCTGAAGCAATTGAAATGATTAAAGGTATTTTAGGGAAAGTTCCGTTATTTGGAATATGTTTAGGACATCAATTATTTGCCTTAGCTTGTGGTGCAGATTCAGAAAAAATGAAATTCGGTCACCGTGGATCTAACCACCCGGTAAAAGAAATAAGCACAGGTAAAGTAGATATTACTTCACAAAACCATGGATATACAGTTAGGGAAGATTCAATTAAGGATACTGAATTAGAAGTAACACATGTTGCATTAAACGATGGAACAGTTGAAGGTTTAAAACATAAACAAGCACCTGCATTTACAGTTCAATACCATCCAGAGGCTTCACCAGGTCCAGAGGATGCGAACGGATTATTTGATCAATTTTTAAACTTGATGATTGAAGCTAATAAGAAAGAAGGGGTTCTATAATGCCAAAACGTACAGACATCAATAAAATTCTTGTTATCGGTTCAGGTCCAATCGTAATTGGTCAAGCTGCAGAGTTTGACTATGCTGGAACGCAAGCGTGTATCGCACTTAAAGAAGAGGGATATGAAGTTGTTCTTGTCAACTCAAACCCGGCAACAATTATGACGGATACTGAAATTGCAGATAAAGTATATATTGAGCCCCTTACGGTTGAATTTTTAAGCAATATTATTCGTAAAGAGCGCCCAGATGCACTTGTTCCAACATTAGGTGGTCAAACAGGTCTTAACATGGCAGTTGAGCTTGCTGAATCTGGTGTACTTGAAGAGTGCGGAGTTGAAATCTTAGGAACAAAACTATCTGCGATTAAGCAGGCGGAGGATCGTGATTTATTTAGACGATTAATGAATGAGCTAAATGAGCCGGTACCTGAAAGTGAAATTATCCACAATTTAGATGAGGCATTTGCGTTCGTTAAACAAATTGGTTACCCAGTTATCGTAAGACCTGCTTATACATTAGGAGGAACTGGTGGAGGAATTTGTGAAAACGACGAAGAGCTTGTTGAAATCGTGACGAGCGGGTTAAAAAACAGTCCTGTAACACAGTGTCTTCTTGAAAAGAGTATTGCAGGCTTTAAAGAAATTGAGTATGAAGTAATGCGTGATTCAAATGACCATGCCATCGTTGTATGTAACATGGAAAACTTTGATCCTGTTGGTGTTCATACTGGTGACTCAATTGTTTTTGCACCAAGTCAAACATTAAGTGACCGCGAATATCAAATGCTTCGTAATGTGTCATTAAAAATCATCCGTGCCTTAAAAATTGAAGGTGGATGTAATGTTCAACTAGCGCTTGATCCAGACAGTTTTAGATACTATATCATTGAGGTTAATCCACGTGTAAGTAGATCATCAGCTTTAGCTTCAAAAGCAACTGGTTACCCAATTGCAAAACTTGCGGCAAAAATAGCCGTTGGCTTAACACTTGATGAAATGAAAAATCCTGTTACAGGTAGAACATATGCATGTTTCGAGCCTGCATTAGACTATATCGTATCTAAGATCCCTCGCTGGCCATTCGATAAGTTTGAGTCTGCAAACCGTCGTTTAGGAACTCAAATGAAAGCAACTGGTGAGGTAATGGCGATTGGACGTACACTTGAAGAATCATTATTAAAAGCAGTGCGCTCTCTGGAATCTGATGTAGATTATCTACGATTAAAAGATGCAGATCAATTTACTGATGAGCTGATTGAAAAACGTATTCGTAAAGCTGGAGACGAAAGATTGTTTTACATTGGCGAAGCGTTTAGAAGAGGCGTGACAAAAGAAACGATTCACGAGTGGAGTAAAATTGACTTATTCTTCTTAATGAAAATTGAAAAAATCATTTCGTTTGAACAGAAACTTAAAGAAAATCCTTATGAATTAACAACATTGCAAAAAGCTAAAGAAATGGGCTTTGCAGATTCTGAGATTGCAAAACTGTGGAATACAAATGATCGTGAAGTTTACGAGTTAAGAAAACAAGCAAATATTATCCCAGTCTATAAAATGGTTGATACATGTGCTGCGGAATTCGAATCGGCAACACCTTATTTCTACGGATCTTATGAGGATGAGAACGAATCAATTGTTACTGAGCGTGAAAGTGTCGTTGTTCTTGGATCAGGTCCAATTCGAATTGGTCAAGGTGTTGAGTTTGATTATGCTACTGTACACTCTGTTTGGGCGATAAAAGAAGCTGGATATGAAGCTATTATCGTAAATAACAACCCGGAAACAGTTTCAACAGATTTCAGTATTTCAGATAAGCTTTATTTTGAACCACTAACAATCGAAGATGTTATGCATATTATCGATTTAGAAAAACCAAAGGGTGTAGTTGTTCAATTCGGTGGGCAAACAGCTATAAATCTTGCAGATGAGTTAGAAGCTAGAGGCGTAAAAATTCTTGGAACATCTCTTGAGGATTTAGATCGTGCTGAGGATCGTGATAAATTTGAGCACACATTAGCAACACTTGGTGTACCACAGCCACTTGGAAAAACTGCTACTTCTGTTGACCAGGCTGTAAAAATTGCAGAAGGAATCGGCTACCCAGTACTTGTTAGACCATCATATGTACTTGGTGGACGTGCAATGGAAATTGTTTATCAAGAAGCTGAGCTTTTACACTACATGAATAATGCAGTGAAAATTAACCCGCAACACCCTGTACTAATCGATAAATATTTAACAGGTAAAGAAATTGAAGTTGATGCGATTTCTGATGGAGAAACAGTTCTTATTCCTGGAATTATGGAACACATTGAACGTGCTGGTGTACACTCAGGTGATTCGATCGCTGTGTATCCACCACAATCATTATCAGAGGAAATCAAAAATAGCATCATTGATTACACGATCAAGCTTGCAAAAGGCTTAAATATTGTTGGGTTGTTAAATATCCAATTTGTACTCTCAAAAGGTGAAGTTTATGTCCTTGAAGTAAATCCTCGTTCAAGCCGAACTGTTCCATTCCTAAGCAAGATTACAGGAGTACCAATGGCAAACCTAGCTACAAAAGTTATTTTAGGTGCGAAACTTGCTGAACTTGGATATGAAACAGGCTTACATCCAGAGAGTGAAGGTGTATATGTAAAGGCTCCAGTCTTCTCATTTGCGAAGTTACGTCGAGTGGATATTACATTAGGACCTGAAATGAAATCGACTGGAGAAGTAATGGGGAAAGATGTAACTCTTGAAAAAGCTCTTTACAAAGCACTTGTTGCTTCTGGAATTCAAATTAAAAACCATGGCTCTGTGTTGTTAACAGTAGCAGATAAAGATAAAGAAGAAGGTTTAGAGATTGCTAGAAGATTCCATCAAATTGGATATCAAATCCTTGCTACAAGTGGGACTGCGGATTATTTAGGAAGCAATAACATCCCGGCAAAAGTAGTCAATAAGATTGGTGCAGATGAACCGAATTTACTGGACGTTATTCGCAAAGGTGAAGCCCAATTTGTCATCAATACGCTAACAAAAGGTAAACAGCCAGCTAGAGATGGATTTAAAATTCGTCGTGAATCAGTAGAAAATGGTATTCCTTGTTTAACTTCATTAGATACAGCTGTAGCCATTTTACGTGTACTTGAATCAATGACTTTCTCAACAGATACAATGCCTAAGATCAAGAAGCAACTAGAGGTGAGCTTAACGTGATAAAAAAAGAACTCATGGTCGTGACAAAGCATGAAAAAATAGCGGAACATATTTTCCAGCTAACTCTACAAGGTGAACTAGTTTCAGAAATGGGCAATCCCGGTCAGTTCGTACACTTAAAGGTTTCAAAAGGAACAACACCTCTATTAAGAAGACCGATTAGTATTTCTGAAATCAATAAAGAGAAAAAACAATTTACTATGATCTATAGAGCAGAAGGGGCTGGCACTCAGCTCCTTTCTCAAAAGGTCGTTGAAAATGTAGTAGATGTTTTAGGTCCTCTAGGAAATGGATTTCCGATTGAACAGGTTGAGAGTGGACAAACAGCTTTATTAGTAGGCGGCGGAATTGGCGTACCTCCTTTACTTGAGCTATCAAGACAATTGGTAGCAAAAGGTGTGAAAGTACAACATGTTCTGGGGTTCCAATCTGAAAATGCTGTATTTTTAGAAGAAGAGTTTTCTAAACTTGGTAAAACAATTGTCACAACTGACGATGGTTCTTATGGGTATAAAGGCTTTGTAACAGATGCAATTAAAGATCACGACATGCAGTTCGATACAATGTATACTTGCGGTCCAACTCCAATGTTAAGAGCATTAGAAAAACTTCATGGCCATAAACCACTATTTCTTTCACTAGAAGAAAGAATGGGCTGTGGCGTTGGAGCTTGTTTCGCATGTGTATGTCACACTGGTGATGATCCAACTGGAACGAGCTACAAAAAAGTCTGTAGTGATGGGCCTGTGTTTAAGGCTGGAGAGGTGGTATTATAACATGCTAGATATTAACTTACCTGGTTTATCACTTAAGAATCCAATCATGCCGGCATCAGGCTGCTTTGGCTTTGGCAGGGAATATAGTAAGTTTTATGATTTAAGTCAACTTGGCTCAATTATGATAAAAGCTAGTACACAGGAGCCGCGTTTTGGCAACCCGACTCCACGTGTGGCAGAAACAGAAGCGGGAATGTTAAATGCAATTGGTCTTCAAAATCCTGGAGTCGAAAAAGTTATTTCTGAAGAATTAGCCTGGCTTGAGCAGTATGATGTTCCAATTATTGCAAATGTTGCAGGCTCGCAAATTGAGGACTATGTGTATGTAGCAGAAAAGATCAGTCAGGCGCAAAATGTTCATGCTCTTGAATTAAATATTTCATGTCCCAATGTAAAAACAGGCGGAATTGCGTTTGGGACTATTCCAGAGGTAGCTGCAGAGCTAACGAGGGCTGTAAAAAAAGTCTCTGCAGTACCGGTTTATGTGAAACTTTCACCAAACGTTTCAAACATTGTTGAGATGGCAAAAGCAATCGAACAAGCTGGTGCTGATGGCTTAACGATGATTAATACACTCATTGGTATGAGGCTTGATCTAAAAACAGGTAAACCTGTAATAGCGAATAAAACAGGTGGACTATCTGGTCCCGCAATTAAACCGGTCGCCATTCGGATGATCTACGAAGTAAGCCAGGCTGTAAATATTCCGATTATCGGAATGGGCGGCGTTCAGAATGTAGACGATGTGATAGAATTTTTATATGCCGGTGCCAGCGCAGTTGCTGTCGGTACAGCAAACTTTGTTAATCCTTATGTTTGTCCTGAAATTATTGAAAAGCTGCCAATCAGATTAAAAGAGCTTGGTTTTGAGCATATAACAGAATGTATTGGAAGGAGTTGGAAGGTAAATGGAAAGACCCCTCATTATAGCTCTTGATTTTCAAGATGCAAAAGAAGTAGAAACGTTTCTGAATAAGTTTGAAGATGAAAAGCTATATGTGAAAGTGGGAATGGAGCTGTTCTACCAAGAAGGCCCATCAATTATTTCACATATTAAACAATTGGGACACAAAATCTTTCTTGACTTGAAACTCCATGATATTCCAAACACTGTTAAACAGGCAATGCGAGGATTAGCTAAATTGGATGTTGATTTAGTCAATGTTCATGCTGCTGGTGGTAAAAAAATGATGCAGGCAGCAATTGAAGGCTTAGAAGCTGGAACACCTGAAGGAAAAAAACGTCCTGCTTGTATCGCTGTCACACAACTAACAAGTACTTCTCAAACAATGGTAGAGGAAGAGCTACTTTTAAAAGTTGATATTAATGATGTTGTCCTTCATTATGCGCAAATGGCTGAGGAAAGCGGGCTGGAGGGAGTTGTCTGCTCAACACATGAAGTAGAATCTCTTAATCTTAGATTAGGAACTTCATTTATGACAGTAACTCCAGGTATTCGTATGAAAGATGACTCATCAGACGACCAAACTAGAATAGCAACACCAGATCAGGCTCGTCGCCTGGGTTCAACGGCTATTGTAGTTGGCAGAAGTATTACAAAGGCAGAAAATCCTTATGAAGCCTATATTAATGTAAAAAAAGCTTGGGAGGAATCAGGGGAATGAAACATACAATCGCAAAACATCTACTAGAAATCAAGGCAGTGTACCTCCAACCAAATGATCCGTTTACATGGTCCAGTGGGTTAAAATCACCTATATACTGTGATAATCGCCTTACTTTATCATTTCCTGCCATACGAACTGATATAGCTGACGGACTTTCAAGCTTAATTAAAGAGAATTACCCTGAAGTAGAAGTAGTGGCAGGTACAGCTACAGCAGGCATCCCGCATGCAGCATGGGTAAGTGATAAATTAAATTTACCAATGTGTTATGTACGTAGTAAAGCAAAGGGGCATGGTAAAGGAAATCAAATAGAAGGTAGTGTTTCTGAAAACCAAAAGGTTGTAGTTGTAGAAGATTTAATTTCAACTGGAGGAAGTGCTATTACAGCAGTGGAGGCTCTTCGTGCTGCTGGCTGTGAGGTCCTTGGGATTGTATCAATCTTTACATATGATCTTGCCCTTGGAAAATCTAGATTAAGTGAAGCTAATATTAAATCCCACTCATTATGTGATTATGATACACTTGTAGAAGTTGCTGCAGAGGAAGGTTATGTAACAGAACAAGATATCAACAAGTTGAAAATGTGGAGAGAGAACCCATCTTCAGAAAAATGGCTTGAAGGATAATCCAACAGATTCAGAAAAAATAAGCGTTTTGTTAACGGACAAAACGCTTATTTATATTAATCCAAAAATAGTAGAGGTTAGATATGCAAATGTGCCTACAGCACCTGATAGAAAAATAACAAGGTAAATCAAACTACGCCACTTTTCAGGCGTTTTTAATTTGGCCAATAATCTTAATAACAAAATTCCAATGACGGCAAATAAAAATGAGCTTCCCATGCTTTTTAACTGGAACAGAATATCAGGATCAGGCTTGTACATAAAAATATGTGCAGTAAATATTGAAAAGAAATAAAAAGAAACAATAACTATCATTATATCAATAACAAACATCCACATAGTATTCCTCCTTCTTCCTACAAAACTTATGATCATACTATAAAAATATGAATAAATTATTAATCCGATCAACAAACTCGGGTTGACATTTTGCAAAATTATGCTAAAATTTTGAATTAATATTATAAAAAGTATGCTATAAACATATACAAGTGGTAAATTCAGATATTTAATGAAAACTAAAGCATAAAAATATCATGCAAATGTATTGTCAAATCACAAATTAGGTGTATAATTCATACTATGTTGATAGGTTTTATCGCACTTAATTCCGAGTATTAACGTGTGAATAAAGGGTATTTGAAATCCGAGCTTAATAGTTTGGAAGAAAGAGGTGAATTGTATGTTAACATATGAAAATTGGATTGAACCAAGTAATGATTTTGAAATTGATGAAAAATATAAAGGTGCGCTCAATGTAATTAACTGGGCTTATGACCAATACGGTGAAGAGGTAGTCTATGCATGCAGTTTTGGTATTGAGGGAATTGTTTTAATTGATTTAATTTCCAAAGTAAAGCCGGATGCTAAAATTGTTTTTCTTGATACTGATGTTCACTTTAAGGAAACATATGAATTGATTGATAAAGTGAAAGAAAAATATCCTTCACTAAATATCGAGTTAAAGAAACCGGAACTAACTCTTGAAGAACAAGCCGAGCAATATGGTGATAAATTGTGGGAAACAAATCCTAATCAGTGCTGTAATATTCGTAAGATTGTTCCATTAACCTCTACTTTAAATGGTGCAACAGCTTGGATTTCAGGTTTAAGACGAGAACAATCAGAAACAAGAAAGCATGTAAATTACATTAATAAGGATGAACGCTTTCATTCAGTAAAGATTTGCCCACTCATTCATTGGACTTGGAAAGATGTATGGAGATACGTTCATAAAAATGATCTTATCTATAATCCGTTACATGATCGTGGCTACCCAAGTATTGGTTGTTTTCATTGCACGAAGCCGGCATTTAATGAAAATGATTTAAGATCAGGTAGATGGTCAGGGCAAATGAAAACAGAATGTGGCCTCCACCAATAGGAGGATTATTAAATGTTAGAGATCATTGCCATCATTATTAGCTTCTTTTTTGCAATGAATATTGGGGCTAGCGGTGCAGCTGCCTCAATGGGTGTTGCATACGGATCAGGCGCAATTTTGCGACCAAGAAATGCTTTAATCTTATGTGGTATCGGGATCATATTAGGAGCTGTTATTGGCGGTGGGGAAGTTGTCAAAACAATTAGTGGGGGAATCATTCCATCATCACTAATTTCAATAAAATTGGTTATTATTATTCTGTTTTCTGCAACGTTCTCCTTGTTCTTATCAAACCTATTAGGAATTCCGCTTTCTACAAGTGAAGTAACTGTAGGTGCCGTTGTTGGTGTCGGGATTGCATACAAAGCATTATTTGTAAATAATTTACTTTACATTGTTATGTTTTGGTTTATTGTTCCTATTATCGCATTTGGAATCGCCTATCTATTTATCATGGTTCTTCATAAATTTAAGCTCAATGAAAAGTATAATTTTCAAGGGAAAATAATTACTTACTTACTGATATTTGCAGGATTTTTTGAAGCCTTTTCCGCTGGAATGAATAACGTGGCAAATGCTGTCGGGCCTCTTGTAAGTGCTGGTATTCTAACAGTGTCGAAGGGAACCCTATACGGTGGAATCTTTGTTGCAATTGGTGCGTTGTTTTTAGGACGACGAGTGCTTGAAACAAATGGAAAAAAGATCACGAGTTTTTCCAAAATTGAAGGTGTGCTTATTTCAGGTACAGGAGCTACACTTGTTACGATCGCATCTATATTTGGAATTCCAGTTCCGTTAACTCAAATTACGACTTCATCTATATTAGGAATCGGTATTGCAAAATCAGGTACAAATGTTTTTCAACAAAAAGTTGTGAAAAATATGTTGATGGTTTGGTTAATCTCCCCACTTGTTTCACTAACAATGTCTTATTTCTTAGTGAAGTTGTTTTTAGAAAGTGATCTATATACAATTTTTGTGTTAGGTAGTTTATTACTTGCTACAATTGGAGCAAACAGTCTTATGAAAGCGAGTAGACAGGAAAAACGTACCGTTCATGAAGAGGGCGGGGGAATTTAATGCTTTAATCCCTATTATTCACATTGGTTTTATAAAAATGCAAATAATAGGAAGATAAATTTATCATTTATACTAATAATACATCTAAATTTGGAGGAATTATACTATGAGCTTACTGCCACACGGAGGAACATTAATTCAAAAATTATCTTTAGGAGCAGATGTATCACATATTCAAAAAGAAATTGAATTAGATGCCATTTCATTGAGTGATCTTGAACTTATTGCAATTGGAGGATACAGTCCAATTGAAGGATTTCTATCCCAAGAAGATTATGAATCTGTTGTTGAGAATATGAAATTAAAAGATGGTGTTGTATGGAGCATACCTATCACATTACCTGTAACAGAGGAAAAAGCATCCTCATTATCAATCGGTGAAGAAGTACGCCTTGTGTCAGAACAAGTTACATATGGCACAATTAAAATTTCTGATATTTTTACACCTGATAAACAAAAGGAAGCTGTAAATGTTTATCGTACAAATGATCTTGCACATCCTGGTGTGAAGAAAATGTTTGAACGTGGAAATGTCTACGTGGGTGGAGAAATCACACTTGTGAATCGTCCGGAGAAGAAGTTTGCTGACTTCTATTTAGATCCGAAAGAATCTCGAGCAAAATTTGAAGAGTTAAACTGGAAAACAATTGTTGGATTCCAAACTCGTAATCCTGTTCACCGTGCTCACGAATACATTCAAAAAACTGCATTGGAAACAGTTGATGGGCTATTTTTAAATCCATTAGTCGGAGAAACAAAATCAGATGATATTCCTGCCCATATCCGTATGGAAAGCTATCAGGTATTATTGAAAAATTATTACCCGGAAGATCGAGTTCATCTTGCAGTTTTCCCAGCTGCAATGCGCTATGCAGGACCACGTGAAGCTATTTTCCATGCATTAGTACGTAAAAACTACGGTTGTACACATTTTATCGTTGGTAGAGATCATGCAGGAGTAGGCGATTATTATGGAACATATGATGCACAAAAAATATTCCTAAACTTCACAGCTGATGAGTTAGGCATTACACCGATGTTCTTCGAGCATAGCTTCTATTGCACAAAATGTGAAGGAATGGCTTCCTCAAAAACATGTCCACATGGTAAGGAAGATCGTGTTATTCTTTCAGGTACAAAGGTTCGCGAAATGCTTCGAAATGGAGAACTTCCTCCAAGCACATTCAGTCGTAAAGAAGTTGTAGAAGTATTAATCAGAGGAATGAGAGAAACAGTTAATTCTTAAAAGAGGGGGACCTTTAGCATGGCAGCGAATAATATTGTTTGGCATGATACGTCTGTAACAAAAGAAGAAAGAAGAGAAAAGAATAAATACCAAAGCTATGTATTATGGTTTACTGGTCTTTCGGGATCAGGAAAATCAACTCTAGCAAACGCACTAGCAAGATATTTGTATGAATCAAGTATTCAGGCTTATGTTCTTGATGGTGATAATATCCGTCACGGGTTAAATAAAGACTTAGGGTTTACAGATGAAGATCGAAAAGAAAATATTCGCCGTATCGGTGAAGTATCTAAGCTGTTTGTAGACAGTGGTCAAATCGTGTTAACTGCATTTATTTCACCTTTCCGTGAAGACAGACAACAAGTAAAAGACATTCTCTCTGAAAATGAATTCTTTGAAGTTTATGTTAAATGTTCATTGGATGAATGTGAAGTACGTGATCCGAAGGGCTTGTACAAAAAAGCACGAAATAATGAAATAAAGCATTTCACTGGTATTGATTCTCCGTATGAGGAACCGGAAAATCCTGCGATAATTGTTGATACAGAAGCTCAAGATATTGAAGCATCAGTGAAGCAAATTGTTGATTTTCTTTTAGAAAAAGGCTTAATTCAAAAATAAAATATTTTATGATAATAGCAATTGGTATAACCAATTGCTATTACTTTCATTTAAGGTAAAATATTTTAATAATCTATAAAAGGTAGGGAGGAGAGCTTTCATGACAAGGGTGTTTTTAGTTGGAGCGGGACCTGGTGATGAAGAATTAATAACGATTAAGGCACTAAAATGCATTCAGCAATCGGATGTAATTCTATATGATCGATTAGTGAACAAGGAAATACTAAAACATGCAAAGAAAGATTGTGAGCTTGTTTATTGTGGAAAGTTACCAAACTATCATACAATGAAGCAGGAAACAATTAATCAATTCTTGATTAAATATGCGAAAAATGGAAAAGTGGTTACACGGCTAAAAGGTGGAGATCCTTTTATCTTTGGTCGTGGAGGAGAAGAAGCCGAAGCGTTAAGAATGCACCAGATTCCATATGAAATAGTACCAGGAGTTTCTTCCGGTATTGCAGCAGCTGCATATGCAGGCATACCTGTTACATATCGAAATTTAAGTGAAAGTGTTGCATTTGTAACGGG
The DNA here is from genome assembly GCF_903166545.1 of Metabacillus schmidteae. Classification (NCBI taxonomy): domain Bacteria; kingdom Bacillati; phylum Bacillota; class Bacilli; order Caryophanales; family Bacillaceae; genus Metabacillus; species Metabacillus schmidteae. The sequence goes on from NZ_CAESCH010000001.1 coordinate 2,341,302, forward strand.
ACATAGAAGAGAAGGTAATGATGAAGAAAATAAATGGGAATCATTAGCAAAAGGAATCGATACGCTTGCCATTTATATGGGGGTAGGCAATTTGCCGTATATTCAAGAACAGCTTATCAAGCATGGGAGAAATAGACATACACCTGTTGCAATTATTCAATGGGGAACAACCAACGTTCAAAAAACAGTAACAGGGACTCTTGAGGATATTTATGATCGAGTTGTCAAAGAAAAAGTTACAAACCCAAGTATGATTATAGTTGGAGAAGTTGTTAAGTTAAGAGAACAGCTTAGTTGGTATGAGGAATTAATTGCAAAATATGAACAAAGGGAGGCTCAAATATTATGACGCAAGCTGTTTTATATGTTTGTCATGGAAGTCGGGTTCCTAAAGCACGTGAAGAAGCAATTGAATTCATTGAAAAGGTAAAACCGGGAATTCATGCACCAATTCAAGAGGTTTGCTTTCTGGAACTAGCTGAACCTTCCATTGAAAAGGGGTTTAAAGCATGTGTGGAACAGGGAGCAACTTCTATAGCTGTTATTCCACTCTTATTATTAACAGCTGCACATGCTAAAATTGATATTCCAGAGGAAGTTGCTCATATATCAGCAGCTTTTCCCAATGTGCAGGTTACGTACGGTAAACCAATCGGGGTTGATCCACTCCTAGTTGAAATGCTAATGGACAAGATGAATGAAAAATCTCCTATTACGAACTCATCCATCGCAATTCTGGTTGGTAGGGGTAGTAGTGATAAAGACGTTGTCCGTGATTTGAATAAAATATCCTCTTATTTACAAGAAAAATCCAACGTAAAAAAAGTCCATACTTGTTTTTTAACAGCTGCAGAACCACGTTTTAAGCAGACGATTGTTGATATTCATCAATCAAATGAGCATTCAATTTTCATTATCCCTTATTTAATATTTACAGGGTTACTAAAAAGAGAAATCGACCAAACGATAAAACAATTTGATTGGACAGATCGTCAAATTGAAGTATGTTCTTATCTAGGACCACACCCTATTCTACTTGATCTTTTTTCACAACGTGTAATAGAAGCAATAGAAAATAGTGATGGATTCTATTCCTTTGATGGGGAGAAATTCAATGCTTCCACTTCACATTAATGTAGCCGATCGTCAGGTTTTAATTATTGGTGGAGGAAAAATTGCTTATCGACGTCTTTTGCTTTTTTTGGAAGAAGGTGCAAATATCTCAGTTATTAGCCCTGAAATTAATAAAGACATAGAAGATTTGTATCAAAAAAGGCAAATATCCTGGCAGCAAAAAAAAGTTGAACTTTCAGATTTACAGCATGCATTTATTATCGTTGCTGCTACAAATGATCCAGCAATAAATGAGTGGGTGGCTGCAAATGTTAATGAATTTCAACTAGTGAACGTAGCAAGTAATATGACTAAAGGGAATTTTATCGTACCAAAGTCAGTGAAAAAAGGAAGGCTTTCTATTTCCGTTTCAACAAATGGGGCAAGTCCAAGACGTGCAAAAGAAATATGCGAACAGCTTTCAAGTCAGTTTGACGAAGAATATATTAAAGAGCTTGATCGATTATATGAACTAAGACAGCAAAATAAAGCAACAAAAAAATAACGAGGGGATGAATAGAAAAATTCATGTTCCTCGTTTTTTATATGATGGTGTAATCGCTATTGCAGCAAAAATAAAAGTATATGTTGTCACAGTTACAGTTGAATATTTTGCAAGTGCAAATTTGCCAAATATACTATATAAAGGATAGAACTTTTCTGAAGGTAAATCGTTCTTTGAATAAAACCCTTGAAAAAATAAACCAATCATTCCCCATAATGCTGCACCAATGAGAATATATACATAAGCTGCATTTTTACTTAAAACGAAATACTCCTCCTTTTTATGAAAATAAAATAAAAAGTTCCAAATTTAATCTTACCAAACGATACAGAGAAAACAAATGAAATAATAAAAACACCGCTTTAGAAGACGGTGTTTTTGCTTTAGTTTCTGCGTAAATGAAAGACAAGATCTTCATTCGGAGTGACATATACTGTTTGCTGATTATCATAAATGACAAATCCAGGCTTAGCTCCGCTTGGCTTTTTAACATGTCTTATTGCAGTGTAGTCAACAGGAACAGAACTGGAGTTTTTCGCTTTACTAAAATACGCTGCAAGGTTTGCAGCTTCTACAATTGTTTGTTCTGATGGGTTACTGTTTCTTATGACAACATGGGAACCTGGAATATCTTTTGTATGTAGCCATATATCATCACGGGCAGCAAGCTTATTTGTTAAGTATTCATTCTGTTTATTGTTTTTTCCTACGATCATTTCTGTCCCATCAGTTGAAAGGTAATGCTCAAGAATAGGCTTAAGGCTTTTTTTCTTTTTCGTATTGCGGGACTGCCTTTGTTTTACATAACCGCCTTCAATTAATTCCTCGCGAATTTCCTCAATATCTTTTGGGGAAGCTGATTCAATTTGTTGAATTAATCCTTCGAAATAATCAATTTCAGCTTGGGCTAATTGTATTTGTTCATGAACCACTTCAACTGAATTTTTTGCTTTTTGATACTTTAAAAAATATTTTTGTGCATTTTCAGAAGGAGTTTTTTGAACATCCAGTGGAATTGTGATCGATTTGTTTTCTTCATCATAATAATTAATAACGTCTGCTACTTTATCTCCCTTTTTGATCGCATAGATATTGGCTGTTATTAGCTCTCCATATAATTGGAATTCATTTGCCTTTTCGGCCTGGTCTAGTGTAGCCGCTAATTTTTTTATTTTCTTTTCATTTTTTTTCTTTTCATTCACCATAAATCGTTCTAAGTCATTACCTTGCTGTTTTACACGATCTCTTTCTGCTTTTCCATAATAATAGCGATCTAAAGCTTCAGAAATCGTTGGAAAACTCTTTACTTTCGCATCAGCTAGATGGGTGAGGTGTATCATATAAAATTGTTCTTTTTGACGCTGTTCATAAATGCTTGGAGATATCTTATTTTCCTTAATCTCATTTATAAGTGATAAAAAAGCTTCCGGAATTGTTCTACGGTTAACAAGTCCTGCTCGATGGGTTACTTCACTTGCAAATAAAGGTGAAATCCCTGAAAACTGCTGAACAATCTGTTGGGCTATTTTCCCTGAATTAAAATCTAATTTTTTTAAGACAAGTTCTTCGTCTGCTTCGAATGGGTTTGCTTTTCCTTGTTCCGGCGGTAGAACATAAGAATGACCCGGTAATACGGTTCGATGTCGGTTAACAGCAGGTGATAGATGCTTAATACTATCAACTATCATACCCCTTTCTCTATCGACCAAAATAACATTACTATGTCTCCCCATAATCTCAATCATTAATCGCTTAACAGTCACATCACCGAGCTCATTCCGACTTCTAACATCGATAATGACGATTCTCTCCATTCCTGGTTGTTCAATATGTTCAATTACACCACCTTCTAGGTGCTTTCTAAGAAGCATACAGAACATAGGTGGCTCACTTGGGTTTTCATAACTTTCATTTGTTAAATGAAGCCTAGCATAGCTAGGGTGGGCGGAAAGGAATAGCTTGTGATTTTTACCCCCTGATCTGATTTGAAAGATCAGATCGTATTTATAGGGTTGGTGTATTTTTGTAATCTTTCCGTTTAAGAGAACATTTTTTAATTCTTCTGTAATCGTATATGTAAATAGACCATCAAATGACATGACAATAACTCCTTTTTGTTAATAGGCATTGTGTTCATATAAAAAGTTAGGAAGTATATTCTCTTGCATGAAATAGCTTTAGAGTTCATAACTTTTCTACATGATTATAGCATGTTTTAGGACGAGTCTGAATAAGTTGTCTTATAGGCTTGGCAACTACAAGGTCATTCGATGAAAAGAATCCTTGAGAGTGAAAATATTCGTTTAAAAGGGGTGTGTAGGTGATTCATGAAGTGGCATGAAATGAGATCAGATGAAGTAATGAATACAATCTCTTCAGACCGTGATGTAGGATTAACGAATAAGGAGGTACAAAAAAGAACACAGAAATTTGGACTTAATGAATTGAAAGAAGCTGACCGACCTTCAGCTATTATAATATTCCTGAGTCAATTTAAAGACTTTATGGTCCTTGTACTACTAGCAGCAACATTAATTTCCGGTCTTTTAGGTGAATACATTGATGCCATTGCAATTATAGCAATCGTAATTGTGAATGGGGTACTAGGTTTTTTCCAAGAGAGGCGTGCCGAGCGTTCTTTAGAAGCGTTAAAAGAACTATCTGCTCCTCAAGTTACTGTGTTACGAGATGGTGCGTGGGAAAAAATTCTCTCAAAAGAATTAGTACCTGGTGATATTGTTAAGTTCACAAGCGGTGACCGGATTGGTGCGGATATGAGGTTAATAGACACAAAGAGTTTAGAGCTAGAAGAATCCGCCTTAACAGGGGAGTCCTTACCGGTCCAAAAATCAACACAGCCAATAGCGGGTGAAAATGTAGGTCTTGGTGATTTAACAAACATGGTCTTTATGGGAACTCTCGTCACTAGAGGTTCCGGAATTGGTGTTGTAATTGGTACAGGGATGAATACAGCAATGGGCCAAATTGCAGACCTTCTTCAAAATGCTGAAGCAATGGATACACCTCTTCAAAGACGTCTTGAGCAGTTAGGAAAAATATTAATTGTTGTCGCGTTATTTTTAACCCTGCTTGTTGTCAGCATTGGTGTGCTGCAAGGTCATGATCTTTACAGTATGTTTTTGGCTGGAGTGTCTTTAGCGGTAGCAGCTATACCAGAAGGCCTTCCTGCAATCGTAACTGTGGCTCTATCACTTGGTGTTCAGCGAATGATTAAACAAAATTCCATCGTACGGAAACTACCTGCAGTCGAAACATTAGGGTGTGCTTCTGTTATTTGTTCAGATAAAACCGGCACAATGACACAGAATAAAATGACTGTAACACATGTATGGTCAGGTGATCAGGTATGGAATGTTACCGGGACAGGATATCATCCGCATGGAGAATTTTTAAGAAATAGTGAGCAAGTTGAAGTGGAGAAGACAAAAACTTTACAGCAAATTTTAACCTTTGGCTCATTATGCAATACTGCATCGTTAATAGAGAAGGACGGGCAATATCATCTTGACGGTGATCCTACAGAAGGGGCTCTATTAGTAGCAGCGATGAAAGCAGGTTTAAGAAAAGAAACATTATTTAAAAATTTTGAAGTGATCGAAGAATTTCCATTTGACTCAGCTCGAAAAATGATGAGTGTTATTGTAAGGGATAAATCGGGAAATCAATTTGTCGTAACAAAAGGAGCGCCTGATGTTTTAGCAGGGGTTTCAAAATATATTTTATGGAATGAACGGCAGGAGAATTTTAATAGTAAATATGATACGAAAGTAAAACAAGCTATTGAATCATTAGCATCTCAAGCTTTGCGAACAATTGCTGTTGCATTTAAACCGTTAAAAGCGAATGAAAAAATAAATACAAGCTTTGAAGCGGAAAGAGACCTTGTATTTATTGGCTTACAAGGCATGATTGATCCTCCTCGTCCAGAGGTAAAACAAGCAGTGAAAGAATGTCGTGACGCAGGGATCAAAACAGTGATGATAACCGGAGACCATATCATCACTGCAAAGGCGATTGCACAGCAACTTAATATCCTCCCTCATAATGGGAAAGTGATGGAAGGAAAGGATTTGTCAGACCTTTCTATCGAAGAGCTGGAGGACATTGTTGATGATGTTTATGTGTTTGCCCGTGTTTCACCTGAACATAAGCTGAAAATTGTAAAAGCACTGCAAAACAGAGGTCATATCGTAGCTATGACAGGAGATGGTGTCAATGATGCACCAGCAATAAAGGCTGCTGATATTGGTATTTCAATGGGAATTACCGGTACAGATGTGGCAAAGGAAGCTTCTTCTTTAGTATTAGTTGATGACAACTTTGCAACAATTAAATCAGCAATAAAAGAAGGTAGAAATATTTACGAAAATATCCGTAAATTTATTCGTTATCTTCTTGCATCAAATGTTGGAGAAATTTTGGTCATGCTTTTTGCAATGTTATTAGCTCTGCCTTTACCTTTGGTACCTATTCAAATTCTCTGGGTTAATCTAGTAACAGACGGTCTGCCTGCTATGGCATTAGGTTTGGATAAGCCTGAAGGTGATTTAATGAAACGAAAACCAAGACATCCTAAAGAAGGTGTTTTTGCTAGGGGGTTAGGCTGGAAGGTTATATCTCGTGGTTTCCTAATCGGGATCGTTACATTAGCAGCGTTTATGATCGTATACTACCGTAACCCGGACGATCTTGCTTACGCTCAAACGATTGCCTTTGCTACATTGGTTATGGCACAATTAATTCACGTTTTTGATTGTCGGAGTGAAAAATCTATTTTTGAGCGTAACCCATTTGGCAATATGTACTTAATTGGCGCGGTTATTTCATCAATCTTGCTCCTGCTTGTTGTGATTTACTACCCGCCTTTACAACCGATTTTCCACACGCTTCCTATAGTAGCTCGAGATTGGTTGTTAATTCTGGGATTATCAGCAATTCCAACTTTTTTACTTGCCGGATCACTTTTAACAAGAAAAAGCACAAAGACTATGTTATAATCCTTAGGGGGGTGACCCAAAAAGTCATCCCCTTTGCTTGTTGACAATCTAACATGATATGTTAAATGTATGTAATCTATCCAACAAGTGCTTTTTGCTTTTCTAGAAAGAGAGTGATACATAATGATAAGAAGTATGACTGGCTTTGGCCGCTCAAGCGGGCAACTTGATTCCTGTCTTTTTACTGTTGAAATGAAGTCTGTTAATCATCGATTTTTAGATATTCATTTAAAAATGCCTAAACAGCTCATGAATATGGAAGATAAAATAAGAAAGCTCATATCAAAGTCTATAAGCCGAGGTCGTATTGAAATCTACATAAATGTTGAAGGTGATTTTCTAACGTCAAAAACAATTCAAGTTGATTGGAATCTTTTAGATCAATATGTCTCTTCACTTCAACAAATACAAAAACGTTTTTCTATTGAAGATAACCTTTCATTACAGCATATTATTTCTTTAGAAGGTGCTATTCATATTCAAGAAGATACCATTTCAAATAATACTTTGGAAAAAGGTATTTTAGAGTTAGTTAATACAGCTGTTAAAGAATTATTAGTAATGAGAAAAATTGAAGGGGAGCATTTAGCCTCTGACCTTAATCAAAAGTTGACCTTATTAAGCCAAATTAATCATCAGCTAGAGGAATTGGCCCCGACTGTTGTAGAAAATTACCAGGATCGAATCAGCAAACGCGTTTCGGATTTTATATCAGGAAAAATAGATGAAAATCGAATTCTAACAGAAGTAGCTCTTTTTGCTGATAAAGCGGACATAAATGAGGAAATTACAAGAATACATAGTCATATCCAGCAATTCATAGATTCCTTAACATCTAATGAACCCATTGGCCGTAAAATGGACTTTCTTGTTCAAGAGTTAAACAGGGAAGCTAATACGATTGGGTCAAAAGCAAATGATAGCCAAATTGCAAAAAATGTTGTTGAATTAAAAAGTATTATTGAAAAATTGAAAGAACAAGTTCAAAATATTGAATAAGCATCAACAACCATTGATTATAAAAGGGCTTATAAGGCAAAAATAGTTTTGTCCTAATTAGGGGGAGCATTTGAATGAGCATTAAGTTAATCAATATCGGTTTTGGGAACATCGTTTCCGCTAACCGAATTATTTCTATTGTTAGTCCTGAATCAGCTCCAATTAAGAGAATTATTCAAGACGCAAGAGATAGAGGGATGTTAATTGACGCAACATATGGCCGTCGTACAAGAGCAGTTGTGATTATGGATAGCGATCACATTATCTTGTCTGCTGTTCAGCCGGAAACAGTTGCTCAAAGGCTTTCAAATAAAGATGAGCTATCAGACGAAGGGTAGGGAATAGAAGCATTGATTAAAGAAAGAGGATTATTAATCGTCCTGTCAGGACCATCTGGTGTAGGTAAAGGAACGGTTAGAAAAGAATTATTTTCACAAGAAGATACAGCATTTGAATATTCCATCTCTATGACGACAAGAAAACCCCGTGAAGGTGAAGTTGACGGAGTTGATTATTTCTTTAAGTCAAAAGAAGAATTTGAGGCTTTAATTGAACAAAATAAATTATTGGAATGGGCAGAGTATGTAGGGAATTATTATGGAACTCCTGTTGACTATGTTGAAAAAACGCTTAGTGAAGGAAAAGACGTATTTCTTGAAATCGAAGTTCAAGGTGCTCTTCAAGTAAGAAATGCATTCCCTGAAGGATTGTTTATCTTTTTAAGTCCGCCTAGTTTAAATGAATTGAAAAACAGAATTGTTACTAGAGGTACCGAGTCTGAAGAACTGATTAATAACCGAATGAAAGTTGCGAAAGAAGAAATTATTATGATGGATGCCTACGATTATGTTGTTGAAAATGATGATGTTCATTTGGCGTGTGATCGTATAAAAGCGATTGTTATAGCAGAACATTGTCGTCGTGAGCGAGTAGCACCTAGATACAAAAAAATTCTGGAGGTAGAATAAGATGTTATACCCTTCTATTGATGTACTAATGAATAAATTAGATTCTAAATATACACTTGTAACAGTTGCAGCAAAACGTGCCCGTGAAATGCAGGAGCTTAGTGACCAGCAAATTCAGAAGCCGGTGTCATACAAGTATGTAGGGAAAGCACTGGAAGAGATTAATGCAGGCCTTCTCAATTATAAACGTGCTGAAAAATAATGAGCAGTATTAGAGGATGACTGGGACCTTGACCCTATTGTGTCATCCTCTTTCTTTTCATTTTTCAATTAGGATGATTCATGAAAGTTGGTGGGGGAAATGATAACAGGCAGGAAGATATTATTATGCGTGAGCGGTGGAATTGCTGTGTATAAAGCAGCTGCATTAACAAGTAAGCTTATACAGGCTGGTGCAGAGGTAAAAGTCATTATGAGCGATTCAGCAATGGAATTTGTCTCACCATTAACCTTTCAAGCACTGTCACGAAACGATGTCTTTTTTGACACCTTTGATGAAAAAAACTCAAAAGTTATTGCACATATTGATTTAGCTGATTGGGCAGATCTTGTGCTAGTTGCACCTGCAACAGCTAATATCATTGGAAAATTAGCTAATGGCATTGCAGATAATATGCTAACAACCACATTATTAGCTACTACAGCAAAGGTTTGGATTGCACCTGCAATGAATGTACATATGTATGACAATCCGGCTGTACAAAAAAACATTCAAACTCTTTTCGAATATGGCTACGAATTTATTGAACCAAGTGAAGGATTTTTAGCTTGCGGTTATATAGGAAAGGGACGTTTGGAAGAGCCGGAAAAAATCTTAGCATTAGTAACAAATTATTTTGAAAAACAAGAATATGGTGAACCGTTAAAAAATGTAAAAGTGCTCATTACAGCAGGACCAACTAGAGAAAAGGTAGATCCGGTTCGGTATTTTACGAATCACTCATCAGGTAAAATGGGCTATGCCATCGCAGAAGAAGCGGCCAAATTAGGAGCTGATGTTACATTAATTACCGGACCAACCTCTATTGAGTTCCCGAGCTCAGTCCATGTTATTGCTGTTGAATCAGCTGAAGATATGTATCAGGAAGTGATGAATTACTTCCCTAAGACTGATGTTATCATTAAGTCTGCAGCAGTGGCAGATTACCGTCCTGTTATGACTTATGATCAAAAAATGAAAAAAGACCATGACCATTTAGTTATTGAGATGGAAAAAACAACAGATATTCTAAAAGAACTTGGCAGACAAAAAACAGATCAAATTTTAGTGGGTTTTGCAGCTGAAACAAATGACCTGGAGCAATATGCAAAAAAGAAACTGGAAAGTAAAAACTTAGATTTAATTGTGGCAAATAATATAACGACTGAAGGAGCAGGGTTTGGAACAGACACGAATATTGTGACGATATATGATCGAAATTTAGCTAAAACTGAACTTCCGCTTATGTCAAAAACCGAAGTAGCAAGAAAACTTCTTGAAAAAGTTCATTGTCTTTTAAAGGGTGTTCATGAATGAAGTATGCTAGTGTCATTGTTGATGTACCGGCTATGCAGACTGACAGGGCATTTGACTATAAAATCCCTTTGGATTGGCAGGACTTTTTAACACCAGGTATGCGGGTTATCGTTCCTTTTGGTCCCAGAAAAGTACAAGGGTTTGTTGTTGAAACGAAGAATACTTCTGAATTTGACCGATTAAAAGCAATCTCCGAATGCTTGGATTTAACCCCATGTCTCACCCCTGAGTTATTAGAAGTTGGACACTGGTTAACTGAAAAAACCTTATGTTTTAAAATTTCAGCTTTTCAGGCAATGCTCCCTGCAGCAATGAAAGCAAAATATGAAAAAGTCGTAACTCTTACATCTGATCAAATCCTAGGGGATATTTCCGAACAACTTCAACCCTTCTTTAACAAAAAAAGTCAAGTTGCCATAAAAGAGCTTGAACAAGCTGTTCCACTCCGAACAATTCAAAAGGAAATTGAAAATGGAAATCTGGAATTGATATATAAGGTGAAGCAAAAAGGGCAAAAGAAGAAAATTAGAATGGTGAAACTGAATTCCTCACCAGAGCAATTAGCTGAGCAAATGGAAGCATTAAATGCGAATGCAAAGAAACAACTAGAGGTACTTAGGTATTTAAAAGAGAATAATATTAGTTACATTTCTGTCGTTGATTTATTAGCGGGAACAAATGCATCAGATGCATCAATTAAGGCTTTGATTTCCAAAGGTATACTTGTTGAAGAATACAAAGAAGTATATCGAGATCCTTATCAAGATCGATATTTTGAGAAAACAAAACCTTTGTCATTGAATAGTGAACAACAGCACGCAATAGCACCCATCCTATCATCGGTTGAAAATAATGAACACCATGTTTTTCTCATGTATGGGGTAACAGGTAGTGGAAAAACAGAGGTATATCTTCAATCGATCGAAGCTGTATTAAAAAATGGGAAGGAAGCAATTGTTTTAGTACCTGAAATTTCGCTAACGCCACAGATGGTCAATCGGTTTAAGGGACGATTTGGTTCAAAGGTTGCGGTTCTTCACAGCGGATTGTCAACAGGTGAAAAATATGATGAATGGAGAAAGATTCAACGAAAAGAAGTGCAATTAGTAGTTGGAGCAAGATCGGCCATATTTGCTCCATTCGAAAATTTAGGGATGATTATCATAGATGAAGAGCATGAATCTAGTTATAAACAAGAAGAAAATCCCCGTTACCATGCTAGAGATGTAGCTATTTACAGAGCTAAATTTCATCAATGTCCTGTAGTATTAGGCAGTGCTACTCCCACATTAGAAACATTTGCACGGGCTCAAAAAGATGTTTACAAGCTTTTAACATTAAAAGAACGCGTGAATAAAAGGTCAATGCCTTCGGTTGAAATCATCGACATGAGGGAAGAGCTTAGAAGTGGTAACAGGACGATGTTTTCAACTAGCTTAATTGAAAAGTTAACAGATCGATTAGAGAAAAATGAACAATCGGTTTTGTTTTTGAATAAACGCGGATACTCTTCCTTTGTTATGTGCAGGGACTGCGGGTTTGTTATTCAATGCCCTCATTGTGATATTTCATTGACCTATCATCGTTTCGGTCAACAGCTAAAATGCCATTATTGCGGTCATGAAGAATCAATGCCAAATGTTTGTCCGGAATGTCAAAGTGAACACATTCGTTTCTTTGGAACTGGAACACAACGGGTTGAAGAGGAATTATTAAAAGTATTGCCAGAGGCTAGAATTATCAGAATGGATGTTGACACGACAGGCCGAAAAGGGGCCCACGAAAAGTTATTAACAAAGTTTGGAAATAAAGAAGCTGATATTTTACTTGGAACACAGATGATTGCAAAAGGTCTGGACTTCCCGGATGTAACGTTAGTCGGTGTTTTAACTGCAGATACAATGCTGCATTTGCCTGATTTTAGAGCAGCTGAAAAAACGTTTCAACTAATGACACAAGTAAGCGGTAGAGCGGGTAGACATGAACTTCCTGGAGAAGTAATTATTCAAACCTATACACCCGAAAACTATAGTATTCAATTGGCAAGTAAATATGATTATGATTCCTTCTATGAGCATGAAATGTTTTTAAGGAAGTCACATGGATACCCACCCTATTTCTTTCTTGCCCTAGTGACAGTTTCCCATCCCGAAATAACTAAAGTGGTGTCAGTGACTGACAAAATTGTACAGTTTTTAAGAAGAAATGTTTCAAATGAAACAAAGATTCTGGGACCAGTCGCGTCTCCTATACCTCGTATCAATGATAGATATCGCTACCAATGCATGGTAAAATACAAACGGGAAAAAAACTTACATGAAATACTAAGAAAAATTATCGAACATTTTCAGCAGGAAATGAGTTCAAATGATTTGATGATTACCATTGATTTAAGTCCAAATACAATGATGTAGGTAATCTAAAATATATGCTGTTTTCGCAGGATATTGATTAAGAATATTATTTTGACTTTATAGTGGAATGGAGCGGACTAATTTTTTCCTTAGACACTGCATTATAAAACGACAAAGTATTCAAAAACAGCCAAATTATAAAAGTTAAATTGTCTGGAGGAATTTTTTTGGCAGTAAAACCCATTGTAATGTACCCGGCACAAGTTTTGGAAGTGCCGTGTGAAAAGGTCAGTGTATTTGATAAAAAGCTTTCAAAGCTTTTAGCAGACATGTATGATACTATGATTGAAAATGATGGTGTAGGATTAGCAGCTCCACAAATAGGACTATCTAAGCAAATCGCTATTGTTGATATTGATGATCATCACGGAACGATTGAGTTAATTAATCCTGTTATACTAGAGCAACGTGGGAAACAAACTGGCCCGGAAGGTTGTTTAAGCTTTCCAGGCCTATATGGTGATGTAAGCAGGTCTGATTATATAAAGGTTAGAACTTATAATCGAAAAGGAAAAATGAGAATAATAGAAGCTGAAGGTTTTCTTGCTCGGGCAATTCAGCATGAAATAGATCATTTAGAAGGTATTCTTTTTACATCAAAGGTAGAAAGATACATAACGGAAGATGAATTAGAAGGCATGGAAGGATGACAGATATGACTAAGATTGTTTTTATGGGAACACCTGATTTTTCCGTTCCAATTTTGCGAAGTCTCATTGAGGAAGGCTATAACATTGTAGGGGTTGTCACACAACCTGATCGTCCAAAAGGGAGAAAAAAGATCTTAACACCACCACCTGTTAAGGTAGAAGCTGAAAAGCACAATTTAAAAGTGTTACAACCAGAAAAAATTCGACACGAAGTTGAAGATGTTTTAGCATTAGACCCTGATCTTATTATTACAGCAGCATTTGGCCAAATACTACCTAAAGAGTTGTTGGAAGCTCCCAAACATGGATGTATAAATGTACATGCTTCTCTCTTACCCGAACTAAGAGGAGGTGCACCTATTCATTATTCTATTCTTCAAGGGAAGACTAAGACAGGTATTACAATTATGTATATGGCTGAAAAGCTTGATGCAGGTGATATTCTTACTCAAATTGAAGTTGAAATTAATGAAAGAGATACTGTTGGCACATTACATGATAAGTTAAGTGCAGCAGGAGTAAAATTATTATCAGAAACAGTGCCCCCTTTATTAGAAGGTACTATAACACCGGAGAAACAAGATGAAACTAAAGCAACCTTTGCTTCCAATATAAAAAGGGAACAAGAACACATCGATTGGTCTAAGACAGGTGAAGAAATATATAACCAAATAAGAGGTTTGAATCCTTGGCCTGTAGCATTTACAACTTATCACAACCAATTGATAAAAATCTGGTGGGGAGAAAAATTACAAAGCAATCAAGATACTCTTCCAGGGACAATTATAGGCTTTGATGAGGATGGAATTATTGTTTCAACAGGTAATCAAACTGCCATCAAAATTACAGAACTTCAACCTTCAGGTAAAAAGAAGATGACTGGAGAGGAATTCCTGCGAGGTACAACCATGAATGTGGGTGAAAGATTAGGCGATGAAAATGAAAAAACAGATGACCGTACGTGACGTTGCAGTAGAAATATTATTACAAATAGAAAAAAACCAAGCTTATAGTAACTTGTTGTTAAATTCGATGATAAAAAAACATCAGGTAAATTCAAAAGACATCTCTCTTTTAACAGAAATTGTGTATGGTACATTACAAAGAAGAGATACACTTGATTTTTATTTAGAAGCTTTTTTAAAAAAGGCAAAAAAAATAGAGCCATGGGTTAGAGTGTTGCTGAGAATTTCAGTCTATCAAATGGTGTACTTAGATCGGGTTCCGGAGCGTGCCATTTTCTTCGAAGCAGTCGAAATTGCTAAAAAAAGGGGCCACAAAGGAATATCTTCCTTTGTAAATGGAGTATTAAGAACTGTTCAGCGGGAAGGTATTCCAGATATTAACCAAATTACAGATCCTGTTGAAAAACTTTCAATTAAAACAAGTCACCCACGATGGCTTGTTCAAAAATGGATCAAACAATTTGGTTATGAAGATGCGGAAAAAATGTGTGAGTCAAATTTAATGCCACCCTCACAAACTGCTCGCGTTAATCAAATGAAAAAATCAGTTGAAGAAATTATGGATGAATTACAAAGCAAAGATATAAGCGTAGAGCATGGTGATTTAGCGGTCGATGCGATAAAAGGAAAGAAGGGAAATCTTGCATTAACCGAGGAATTTGCTGGAGGATTTCTAACAATTCAAGATGAAAGTTCAATGTTAGTCGCTCAAGCCCTTAATCCGAAAGAAAATGAGACCATATTAGATTCCTGTGCTGCACCAGGTGGGAAATCTACTCATATTGCGGAATTAATGAAAGGTACCGGTACGGTCCATTCTCTTGACCTACATGAGCATAAAGTGAAGCTCATTAATCAGCAAGCTGATCGCCTAGGTTTAAAAAATATTCAAGCAGAAACACTAGATAGCAGGTTAGCAGGAGAAAGATTTACAAAAGAAAGCTTTGATCGAATATTAGTAGATGCACCATGCTCAGGTTTTGGTGTCATACGTAGAAAACCTGATATTAAATATACAAAATCACAACAAGATGTTCTTAAGCTTGCAGAATTACAAAAGAAAATATTAACATCAGTTGCACCTTTATTAAAACCTAATGGTGTGTTAGTTTATAGTACATGTACTGTAGATGAAGAGGAAAATCGTAGTGTTGTTGAAGCATTTTTAAGTGAACATCCAAATTTTGAACGTGATGAAGCAGCAATCAAAAATTTTCCGGAAAAACTACAATCTTATGTACATGATGGTGAAGTACAATTACTCCCACATTACTTTGGAACGGACGGTTTCTATATAGCATGTTTACGAAAGAAGGGTTAAAATGGAACAGGTAAACGCATCAAGAACAAAAAAGAACAACACGGAGACGGAAAGCAAGCCCTCCATTTATTCATTAGAGCTGCATGAGCTGGAGACTTGGCTAAAGGAACAGGGTGAAAAGGCTTTTCGTGCCAATCAAATTTTTGATTGGCTCTATACAAAACGTGCCGCAAGCTTTGAAGATATGTCTAATTTATCAAAAAGTCTTCGCACACTCTTAAGCGAGCATTTCACATTAACGACATTAAAGACAATTATTCAACAAACATCTAAAGATGGCACAATTAAATTTCTTTTTGAACTTCATGATGGATATTCGATTGAAACTGTATTAATGAGACATGATTATGGCAATTCTGTATGTGTAACGACACAGGTTGGCTGTAGAATTGGTTGTACATTTTGTGCATCCACATTAGGTGGATTAAAAAGAAACCTGGAAGCAGGCGAAATTGTAGCACAAGTCGTAAAAGTACAGCAAGCACTTGATGAATTTGAGGAACGGGTTAGTCATGTTGTCATAATGGGGATCGGTGAACCGTTTGATAACTATGATGAAATGATGTCTTTCTTGAAAATCATTAACCATGATAAAGGTTTAAATATTGGAGCAAGACATATTACTGTATCAACTAGCGGAATTATTCCAAAAATCTATAAATTTGCAGATGAAAAGCTGCAAATTAATTTTGCGATTTCTTTGCATGCTCCAAATTCAGAGTTAAGATCAAAGCTCATGCCTATTAATAGAGCTTATAAGCTTCCAGACTTAATAGAAGCAGTTAAATACTATGTAAATAAAACAGGTAGACGTGTTAGTTTTGAGTATGGTTTATTCGGCGGTGAAAATGACCAAGTTGAGCATGCTGAAGAGCTTGCTAAGCTTGTAAAAGGTTTAAAATGTCATATTAACCTAATTCCTGTGAACTATGTACCTGAAAGAAACTATGTGCGTACACCAAAAGAACAAATTACATTATTTGAAGATACGCTTAAAAAGCACGGTGTAAATGTCACAACAAGAAGAGAGCAAGGACATGATATTGACGCAGCGTGTGGACAACTTCGAGCTAAGGAGCGTAAAGAGGAGACGAGGTAACCATGTTGGATCATGTTTTTTTGTCAGACAGGGGAAAAGTTAGGCAACATAATGAGGATTCTGTTGGCGTTTTTGAAAATAAAGCTGGTATTTTAGCAATTGTTGCAGATGGGATGGGAGGTCATTTGGCAGGCGATGTTGCCAGTCAAATGACAATCTCAACATTTAAGTCACTATGGGAGGACGAACCGGCTATCAACGGACCTAGTGATGCAGAAGATTGGTTACTGAAAAAGGTTGCAGAAGTAAACGAAGCTGTATATGAGCACTCGTTGTCCCATCCTGAATGCCAGGGAATGGGAACAACAATCGTTACCGCACTTGTAACAAACACATTCGCTACAATTGGTCATATTGGAGACAGTCGTTGTTATCTATTAAACAATAGTGGCTTTAACCAGATTACACAAGACCACTCTCTTGTAAATGAACTGGTGAAATCCGGACAAATATCAAAAGAAGATGCTGAGTATCACCCTCGAAAAAATGTTCTATTACGAGCACTTGGGACAGAACAAAATGTTGAGATTGATTTGAAAACCATTGAGATGGAAGATCATGATGTATTATTACTATGTTCAGATGGATTATCGAATAAAGTTTCTGATGACATTTTGGAAAAAGAACTGTCAACATCTGATGATCTTGCAAAAACAGGTCAATATTTGGTTCAATTAGCTAACGATAATGGTGGGGAAGACAATATCTCTTTAATCTTGCTCAAGAAAACGGCACATGAATTAGGTGAAGACTCGTGCTAATAGGTAAAAGAATTAGTGGCCGTTATAAAATTCTAGAAGTGATCGGTGGAGGCGGGATGGCAAATGTCTACCTTGCCCGAGATATGATTCTAGAGAGAGAAGTGGCAATGAAAGTATTGCGCTTTGATTTTTCTAACGATGATGAATTCATCAAGAGGTTTAGAAGAGAGGCCCAATCAACAACAAGTTTGGCTCATCCAAATATTGTGAGTATTTATGATGTTGGTGAGGAAGATGGAATTTATTACATCGTTATGGAATATGTTGAGGGTCAAACACTAAAACAATACATACAACAATTTGCACCTGTTCATCCAAGAAAAGCAGTGAGTATTATGGTTCAAATTGCCTCAGCAATTCAACATGCCCATGACAATCAAATTATCCACCGTGATATTAAACCACATAATATTTTGATTGATCACCATGGTATTGTTAAAGTAACTGACTTTGGGATTGCTGTAGCATTAAGTGCAACAACGATTACACAAACAAATTCTGTTTTAGGATCAGTTCATTATCTATCTCCAGAACAAGCAAGAGGCGGCTTAGCAAATAAAAAATCTGATATCTATTCTATTGGAATTGTCTTTTTTGAGTTACTTACTGGTAGATTACCATTTGATGGAGAGTCTGCAATTTCCATTGCTCTAAAACACCTGCAATCAGAAACTCCATCACCTAAAAGATGGAACCCTGATATTCCTCAAAGTATTGAAAATATTATCATAAAATCAACTGCTAAAGATCCTTTTCATCGATATAATACTGTCGAAGAATTAGAAAAAGACTTGGAAACAGCATTTGATGTTAATAGAATATCAGAGCCGAGGTTTGTAATTCCCGATGATGATGAGGCAACGAAAGCTATACCAATCATTACGAATGAAAACTTAGAAAATTATAAGGCTGATGATACAATTGTAAGAAATCCAACAATTCAGCACGAGGATAATGTTCAATCTATAGATAATGATTCTAACAAGCAAAAAAAAGGGAAGAAAGTAAAAAAGCCCAAAAAGAAAAAAAGTAAATTCGCTATTTTTATTATTACCACTTTTATTGTAATCATTATTTCAATTATTGCAGCATTCTTTATCGTTCCGGAATTTTTATTACCAAAGGATGTAGAAGTTCCAGATGTTACAGGAGAATCATATGAAGAGGCTGTTGCCATTTTGGTTGAGCAAGGTTTCGAGGTGGGAGAAGAACCTATTCTTATGACAGATGAAGAAATTGAAGAGGGACATGTTATTAAAACAGAACCTGAGGCAAATAAAAGTGTCAAAGAAGGCGATTTAGTCACCATCTATGAAAGTACTGGAAAAGAAAAGGTATTAATAGATGATTATTACGGTCGTTCGATTGAACGGGTCAAATCAATTCTTGAGTTAAAGGGTTTTAAAAACATCCATGTAACAGAAGAAACAGATGAAACAGAAGCAGCTGGCAAGATTATATCTCAAGATCCCGAAGTAGGTGAAGAAGTCGTACCTTCTGAAACAGAAATTGAATTTGTCGTAAGCACAGGACCTGCCAAAGTAAAAGTTGAAAACTTAGTTGAAAAAAATAGATCTGAGATAGATGAATATGTCTCTCAATATGGTTTTATACCCAATATATCAGAAGAAAATTCTGATACAGTTCCAGAAGGAAAGCTGATTTCTCAAGAACCTGCACCGGGTACTGAAGTTGTTCCGAAGGACACAACACTAAAATTAGTTTATTCATCAGGCCCTGAAGCTAAACCACCACAACCAAAAACAGTATCAAGAACTGTTGAAATACCATATGAACCCGAACAAGAAGGGGAAGAATTAACTGTAGAAATCAGTATTGATGATACTGAACATTCAATTTCTGATGTATACAAGACTTTTGAGATAACAAGTCCTCATGTGGAAGAATTAAAATTCACTATTAATCCAGGTGAGACAGCCCTTTATCAGATAACTGTTGATGATAAAGTATATTCATTGGAAAAAATTGAATATCCAAAAGATGAGTAACTAATTTGCAGGAGTTATTTTAGTTCCCTAGAGGAAATATTAGAGAAATTTTGATGACGATCATCAAGGAGGTTTTCCATGCCGCATGGGAAAATTGTAAAGGCTCTTAGTGGTTTTTACTATGTTAAGGATAATGAAAAATTAATTCAATGTCGTGGTAGAGGTGTATTTCGAAAGAATAAAATCACACCTCTTGTAGGCGATGAGGTCGAGTACCAAGCTGAGAATGATCTCGAAGGTTATATTTTAGAGGTTTTCGAAAGGAAAAATGAATTAGTTCGACCACCAATCTGTAATGTTGACCAAGCCATTCTAGTTTTTTCAGCTGTTGAACCTGATTTTAGTCCGACTTTGTTAGACCGTTTTCTTGTATTAATTGAAGCAAATGATATTAGTCCAATTATTGTGATAAGCAAAGTAGATCTTATTCCCTCTGATGAAGTACGAGAAAGTGTAGAGTCTTTTGCTAAGGATTATCAAAATGCAGGATATACAGTTCTTTTAACATCAACTGTAGAATCAACAGTAGAAAAAGACTTGTTACCATACCTTAACGAACATATTTCTGTATTTGCTGGACAATCAGGAGTGGGGAAATCTTCTTTATTGAACGTTTTAAGACCAGATTTGGAACTCAAAACAAATGATATCTCTTCCCATCTTGGACGTGGAAAACATACAACAAGACATGTCGAACTTATTTCAGTAGGAACTGGATTTGTAGCTGATACACCAGGGTTTAGCTCGTTAGATTTTACAGGAATTGAGGTAGAGGATCTTAGCTATTGTTTTCCGGAAATGAGGACTCGAAGTGGAGATTGTAAATTCAGAGGCTGCACACATGTAAAAGAGCCTAAATGTGCTGTAAAAGAAGCTGTAGCTGAAGGAGAAATTCCTCAGTATCGCTATGATCACTATTTAACATTTGTTGAAGAAATAAAAGATAGAAAGCCGAGGTATTAAGTATGATAAAAATTGCTCCGTCTATTTTATCAGCAGATTTTGCTAAATTAGGTGAGGAAATAAAAGATGTAGAGAATGGAGGGGCAGACTACATTCATGTTGACGTAATGGATGGGCATTTTGTGCCGAATATTACAATTGGCCCGTTAATTGTAGAAGCCATTCGTCCGGTTACAAAACTACCTTTAGATGTTCATTTAATGATTGAGAAGCCAGATTTATACATCAAAGAATTTGTGAAAGCAGGTGCTGATATTATTACTGTACATGTTGAAGCATGTACTCATTTACACCGTACACTACAATTAATAAAATCAGAGGGTGTTAAAGCAGGTGTTGTGTTAAATCCTCATACACCTGTAGAGTCAATTGTTCATGTCCTGGACAACATTGACATGGTTTTATTTATGACGGTTAATCCCGGATTTGGCGGTCAAACTTTTATCCCTCAAGTCTTACCAAAAATAAAACAACTATCAGACTTAATAAAAGAAAAACAACTTGCAATTGACATTGAAGTTGATGGTGGAGTAAATGAAGAAACTGCAAAATTATGTGTTGAAGCAGGTGCGAATGTACTTGTTGCAGGATCCTTTATCTATAACAATCCTAATCGTCAACAAGCAATTGAATCATTAAAACAAGCTGTTCTTTCTTAAAGTATTCATAAATTCATGAAAGAAAACCATCCTATTTAATGTAGATAAGTAAATGTAAATAGGGGGCCTATAAAATGAATTTTTCAAAGGAAGATATGGTGATCATTGAACAAGCTTTGAAAGCTGTCTCAAAAACAACCTCTGATTACAAGGAGATTGAGCAATATGAATCAGTACTTCAAAAGCTAAATAACAATGGGGAAACAAACCAACTAGATGGATTTAGGTATGATTATGATGATAATATGTAAAAAGGTGAAGTTCTGACACTCTAATTGTGTCAGGCTTTTTTCTTATTTTCAATATTGGAAAGCTGAAATAATAAATATAGTTTGGGAGTAGGGCAAACATATGACAACAATAGCTCTTGTGGCAGGTGGACCGAGGGAAAACCTTGCCAACTTAACAAAATATCATTCTGAAGATGTGATTTGGGTTGGTATTGATAGAGGGTCTCGCTATCTTTTAGATTTTAACTTACCTTTACATTATGCATTTGGAGATTTTGATTCAATCTCAGCTAAGGAACTTGAAAATTTAAAGACAAAAATACCTGACTTAAACACATTGCCTTCTGAAAAGGATAAGACTGATACAGAGATTGCATTAGATTGGTGCATATCTCAAAAGCCGGATCAAATTTTTATCTTTGGAGCAACCGGAGGAAGACTTGATCATTTGCTGGGCAATATTCACCTTCTAATAAAATCCACTTCAACTCAATCGAAAATTGACATAATCGATCAACAAAATCAAATCACGCTCTATACCGCTGGTACATATACAGTAAAGAGGCAAATTGAGTGGAACTATATTTCCTTTGTTGCTATAAGTGCTGATATATATGGTTTAACTTTAAATGGATTTAAATATCCATTAAAAAACTGTCATATCAGGCTTGGCTCAACATTATGTATTAGTAATGAACTCATTAGTGATGTTGGTACTTTTTCTTTCCGGGATGGCATATTATTAATGATAAGAAGCCGAGATTAACTTGTTGATCAATGAACAAGATAGCGTCATTTTTTAAAAGTTACTGAATATAATGCTAAAGAACTGATTTATATCTTTTTTTGACGCTTCTAGCACCTTTGAACAAGCTTTAACCTTGTTTAATGATTGGTTGAGGAGGGAAACAATGAAATTTTATACGATTAAGCTACCGAAGTTTTTAGGAGGAATTGTTCGAGCAATGCTCGGTTCGTTTAAAAAAGATTAAGAAAAAAGCACCGATATTTTCGGTGCTTTTTCCTATGTTTCGCTTTATAGTTTTTTATATTCTCGAAAATAAGAGAATACGAAATGAGTAAGCTTAATTAAAATTAAACTCGCTCAACTTTACCTGATCTTAAAGCGCGAGCAGATACATATACTCTTTTTGGTTTTCCGTTAACTAAGATGCGAACTTTTTGAAGGTTTGCGCCCCAAGTACGTTTGTTAGCGTTCATCGCGTGTGAACGAGAGTTACCTGAGCGAGTTTTTCTACCAGTAACAACGCATTTACGTGCCATGTTATTCCCTCCTTACTACAAAAAAACACTACATATTTTACGATAGTCATGTACATAGCCATGAGATACTTTAATAATTTATCATAACTGACATTAGAATGCAATACTTCTACCATAGTCTTTCAAGAATTTTTCCTTGACATAGTATTTTGTGTATTGTTGTATATAATAGTAGTACTTGTATTTACACCTCGGACTTATAATCGCTTTTAAAATATGAAGGCTTATAGTAAAATAACTATAGCCAGTGCGAACAATTCCAAAGGGGGAACTTTTATGTCCATTGAATTAAAAACAAAGTACGGACAAATCGATATTTCAAACGAGGTCATTGCAACCGTTGCAGGTGGTGCAGCTATTGACTGCTATGGTATTGTTGGAATGGCATCAAAGAATCAAATAAAAGACGGTCTTACGGATATCCTAAGAAAAGAAAACTTTAGCAGAGGCGTAATCGTTCGTCAGGATGACGATTCGATAAATATAGATATGTATATCATCGTCAGCTATGGTACAAAAATTTCTGAAGTCGCACATAACGTTCAAACGAAAGTGAAGTATACGTTAGATCAGACGGTTGGACTTGCTGTTGATTCTGTTAACATTTTTGTACAAGGTGTTCGTGTTGCGAACCCGTAGTAAGGAGGAAATTACCTGTGTCTAATACAACCTTAGATGGTAAGCAGTTTGCAGAGATGATTTTGCAAGGTGCGGACCACTTAGCAAATAATGCAAAATTAGTCGATGCGCTCAATGTGTTTCCAGTTCCAGATGGAGATACCGGTACAAACATGAATCTATCAATGACATCAGGCGCAAAAGAAGTAAGAAACAATCAGACTGATCACATCGGGAAAGTCGGGAATGCGCTTTCAAAAGGGTTATTAATGGGTGCTCGTGGAAACTCTGGTGTGATTCTGTCACAATTGTTTAGAGGATTTTCAAAATCCGTAGAACAAAAATCAACAATTAATGCAATGGAGTTTGCAGCTGCCCTGCAAGCTGGTGTAGATACTGCCTACAAAGCGGTGATGAAACCGGTTGAAGGGACAATTTTAACTGTGGCGAAAGATGCTGCTAAAGCTGCAGTTCGTATTGCCGAGACTGAGACATGTATCACAAAAGTTATGGAGACCACTTTGAAGGAAGCGGAAGCATCCTTAAAACGCACACCAGAGCTATTACCAGTTTTAAAAGAAGTGGGTGTAGTGGATAGCGGCGGTCAAGGGTTAGTATTTGTGTATGAGGGCTTTTTAGCCGTTTTAAAGGGTGAAAAGCTGACAACTACATATGTAACCACACCATCTATGGATGAGCTTGTGAATGCTGAGCACCATAAGAGTGTGCAGGGACATATAAATACAGAAGATATTGAATTTGGATATTGTACTGAATTTATGGTTCGCTTTGAAGCTGATAAAACACCATTCCATGAGGAAACGTTTAGAAATGATTTAAGTCAATTCGGTGATTCACTATTAGTGATTGCAGATGATGAATTGGCAAAAGTACATATACATGCTGAATATCCTGGTGATGTTTTATCATATGGGCAAAAATATGGAAATCTCATCAACATGAAAATTGAAAATATGAGACAGCAACATACGGATATTGTTGGGACCACACATTACACTCCAACTACAAGCTCAGATGAAACGAAAGAAAAAAATAAATATGGCATTGTCACTGTTTCAATGGGTAAAGGTATTGCCGAACTTTTTAGAAGTATTGGGGCAAATGAGGTTATTGAAGGTGGACAGACAATGAATCCAAGCACAGAGGATATTGTCAAGGCGATTAAGGACGTAAATGCTGAAAATATCATCATATTACCAAATAACTCAAATATTGTTATGGCTGCTCAACAAGCAGCATCAGTAGTTGAAGAGAATGTTATCGTAATTCCTTCAAAGACTGTACCACAAGGGATGGCAGCTTTACTGGCATTTAATCCAACAGCAGAAGCAAAAGAAGTTGAACAATTGATGAATGAAACCCTTCAACATGTAAAGAGCGGTCAAATCACTTATGCTGTACGTGATACAAATATAGATGGACTCGACATTTCAAAAGGCGATTTTATGGGGATATCAAACGGTAAAATTGTCATAACAGATCAAGAGCAACTAACTGCTTCTATCAAACTTCTCACTGAGATGATTGCAGATGATGATGAAATTGTCACAATTATACAAGGGGAAGATGCAACTGACGAAGATACAGAACAGCTTTTACAATTTGTTGAAGAAACGTTTAAGGACGTTGAAGTTGAAGTACACAAAGGTGATCAACCTTTATATTCTTATATATTCTCAGTTGAATAATGAACAACAAAAACCCAGTAACCTGGGTTTTTTGTTTTGGCTTTTTTCGCAAAGATTGTTGTTTTTAAAATTAATAAACCCATGGTTAATTTATTGAATAGTTCAGCTATTTCTTTAATCATGCCGAATTTCCTCAAATCTGTTAAACTAATAATGTGGGAAACGAATGTTCCCTAATTGATTGTAATGATCATATAATAGTTTAAAACGTTTTTTTATTATGAAAATTTAATTCGGGAGAGTGGGTTCCATGAAATACAGAAGTGTTTTTGATATTATTGGCCCGATAATGATCGGCCCGTCAAGTTCACATACTGCAGGTGCAGCAAGAATTGGTCGTGTTGCAAGAACTTTATTTGGTCGTGAACCCAAATGGATCATTGTCTCCTTTTATAATTCATTTGCAAGCACCTATAAGGGTCATGGAACAGATATAGCCATTATTGGAGGATTATTAGATTTTGAACCATCTGATGAACGTATAAAATCATCGCTGGATATTGCAAAAGAAAAAGAGATAAAAGTAACATTTATTGAAGAAGACGCAATTGCTGAACATCCCAATACTGCCCGTATCATAATTGGTGATGACTATGGACAATTTGAATTAGTCGGCATTTCAATCGGTGGTGGAAAAATCGAAATCACAGAATTAAACGGGTTTGTATTAAAACTTTCAGGAAATCACCCGGCAATCCTGGTTGTTCATCAAGATCGATATGGGGTAATTGCCGCAGTTGCCAATGTATTAGCAAAACATGAAATTAATATTGGACATATGGATGTATCTAGAAAAGATATAGGTCAAATGGCATTAATGACAATTGAAACAGATCAAAATGTTCACAAAAATGTGTTGGAAGAGCTAAAAGCATTACCAAATATTTTCCAAGTAACTAGAATTGATGATGAAATATAAGCAATAAAATGTTATTAAACGAACGGGGGAGTCATCTATGTTCCGAAATGTTGAGGAGCTAGTATTACAAGCAGAAAGCAAAGGGGTAAAAATTTCTGAAATCATGATAGAGCAAGAGTGTCAAGTTTCAGAAAGAACACGGAAAGATGTTTTAGCACAAATGGAAAGAAATCTTGTTGTAATGGAGCAAGCTGTTGAAAAAGGCCTAAAGGGAGTAAAATCACACTCGGGGTTAACGGGTGGTGATGCTGTTTTATTGCAAAACTATCTACAAAAAGGCAATTTTCTTTCAGGGTCTACTATTTTGGATGCGGTTAGTAAAGCAGTTGCAACAAATGAGGTAAATGCTGCGATGGGAACAATATGTGCAACACCAACGGCTGGTTCTGCCGGGGTTGTCCCTGGCACACTTTTTGCTGTTAAAGAAAAATTAAACCCTTCCCGCAAAGAAATGATTGAATTCCTTTTTACTTCAGGTGCATTTGGGTTTGTTATTGCAAATAATGCCTCAATTTCAGGTGCTGCTGGTGGATGTCAGGCTGAAGTTGGTTCCGCATCAGGAATGGCAGCAGCTGCTATTGTTGAAATGGCCGGTGGTACTCCTCGCCAGGCAGCGAATGCAATGGCGATAACATTAAAAAATATGCTTGGATTAGTTTGTGATCCTGTTGCGGGATTAGTAGAAGTCCCATGTGTGAAACGAAATGCCATGGGAGCGGCAAATGCTATGATTGCAGCAGATATGGCTTTAGCTGGCATTACAAGCAGAATTCCATGTGATGAAGTAATTGAGGCAATGTTTAAAATAGGTCAAACTATGCCCACTGCGTTAAAAGAAACTGCACAAGGAGGGTTAGCTGCGACTCCAACAGGTCAACAGCTTCAAGCTAGGATCTTTGGTGAAACGCAAAAATAAAAGTGATTAATAAATTATTAGAACCGATTTCTGTTTTAAAAGGTGTAGGAAGTGAAACAGCAGAATTATTGAATGATGTTGGAATCTATACAATACAAGATCTTCTTGAATATTTTCCATATCGTTATGATGATAATAGTTTGCGAGACTTGGAAGATGTAAAACATGATGAGCGAGTTACGGTTGAGGGAAGGGTTCATAGTGAGCCTTCTCTTACCTTTTTTGGAAAAAAACGTTCTCGATTAACGTTTCGCTTGCTTGTAGGACGGTACTTACTATCAGTTGTTTGTTTTAATCGCCCTTACTTTAAAAATAAACTAACTATTGATTCGACTGTCACAGTAACTGGAAAATGGGACAAGCATAGGCAAACGATTACAGTGCAACAATTAACGTTCGGTCCTAAGCAGGAACTGTCAGGAATAGAACCTGTTTACTCTGTAAAGGGTAAATTAACAGTAAAAGGAATGAGAAAATTTGTTTCGCTTGCATTAACAAATTATTTAAATGATGTTGAGGAAATCCTCCCAAATGAACTACTGCAAAAATATAAGTTGATAACCAGAAGAAAAGCCCTTCATACGATTCATATACCTGAAGAAAAAGAAGATTTAAAATCAGCTCGAAGGCGTTTTGTGTATGAAGAATTCTTATTATTTCAACTTAAAATGCAAGCTTTGAGAAAAGTACAGCGAGAACAATCAAAAGGCATTGTACATGAATACTCGAAGGAGAAACACAATAAATTTATTGATTCATTACCTTTTCCTCTTACAAATGCTCAATCAAGAGTAGTAAATGAAATTTTACAGGATATGTCGTCTCCCTATCGCATGAATCGATTATTACAGGGAGATGTTGGATCTGGAAAAACAGTTGTAGCTGCTATTGCTTTTTATGCAGTGGTATTATCCGGATATCAAGGGGCACTCATGGTTCCGACCGAAATTTTAGCGGAGCAACATGCCGATTCTCTTTATAAACTTTTTGAGCCGTTCAATGTGAAGGTTGCATTGCTGACAAGTTCAGTTAAGGGGAAAAAGAGAAGAGAATTGTTGGAAAAAGTAGGAGACAATGAGATTCAACTATTAATTGGTACTCATGCTTTAATACAAGATGAAATAAAGTTTCATAATCTTGGCCTTGTCATTACGGATGAGCAACATCGCTTTGGCGTAGAACAAAGACGATTGCTTCGTGAAAAGGGAGAGCATACAGATGTATTGTTTATGACTGCCACACCAATTCCTAGAACATTAGCTATAACAGCATTTGGTGAAATGGATGTATCGATCATCGATGAACTTCCTGCTGGAAGAAAGGCTATTGAAACATACTGGGTGAAACCAAATATGCTCGAGCGAATTCTTGTATTCATTGAAAAGGAATTATCAAAAGGGCGCCAGGCTTATGTTATTTGCCCATTGATTGAGGAATCTGATAAGTTAGATGTCCAAAATGCTCTTGATGTTCACAGTATGTTGACCTCTTACTACAAAGGGAGATTTCGGATCGGACTTATGCATGGAAGACTCTCATCTGATGAAAAAGACACTGTCATGAGAAGCTTTAGTCAAAATGATATTCATGTCTTGGTTTCTACTACCGTTGTAGAAGTTGGTGTTAATGTTCCAAATGCTACAACAATGGTTATTTATGATGCAGAACGATTTGGACTTTCTCAACTTCACCAATTAAGAGGTAGGGTTGGCCGAGGTAGCGCGCAATCATATTGTATTTTACTTGCTGATCCTAAATCAGAAACAGGTAAAGAACGAATGAAGATCATGACAGAGACAAATGATGGATTTGTCCTCTCAGAACGTGATCTGGAGCTAAGAGGGCCAGGAGACTTCTTCGGAAAAAAACAAAGTGGAATGCCAATTTTTAAGGTAGCAGATATGGTACATGATTATCGTGCATTAGAAGTAGCGAGGCAAGATGCAGTGGAACTTATACAATCAAATGCTTTTTGGGAAGAAGAAAAATATGAACCATTAAGAGAATACTTATATCAATCAGGCATTCTTGAGGGTGAAAAGCTGGATTGATCTTGTCATCTAATAATAATAAAATATTTTCTAAGAAAACAGATAGCAATTCAGTTGCAATCTGTTTTCTTTATATATATACTACTATTAGTACCTAGTCTTAATAGTTCGGACGGTGTCATTAATATCATGAGAAAAAATAAAAAAGAGAGACAGCTTTTATTACAGGAGACAATTGCAAACACACCATTCATAACCGATGAAGAACTAGCTGAGAAGTTTCAAGTTAGTATTCAAACGATACGCTTGGATAGGTTGGAATTATCCATTCCTGAATTAAGGGAACGAATAAAACACGTAGCTGAAAAGAAACTAGATGATGAAGTGAAGGCTTTGCCTATAGAAGAAGTAATTGGAGAGATCATAGATTTACAACTGGATGAGTCAGCGATTTCTATATTAGAAATTAAAAAAGAACATGTTTTTAGTAGAAATCAGATTGCCAGAGGACACCACTTATTTGCACAAGCAAATTCATTGGCAGTTGCGATGATAAATGATGAATTGGCATTAACAGAAAAGGCAAACATTCATTTTACAAGACAGGTAAAAGAAAATGAGCGTGTCATTGCCAAAGCGAAAAAAGTAAAAAGTGACTCAGAACAAAAACGAACAACGGTTGAAGTGAATAGTTTTGTTGGAAGTGAATTAGTTTTTTCTGGTGAGTTTGAAATGTATCGCTCAAATCAAACACAAAGGTAGGTTACATAATGAAGCTAGCGATCGATGCAATGGGTGGAGATCATGCACCACAAGCAATAGTTGAAGGTGTCATGAAAGCTATAGCTGTATTTCCAGATCTGGAGGTCACGCTCATTGGTCAAGAACATAAAATAAAAACATATTTATCAGATTCTACAAGAATCAATATTATACATACTGATGAAATTATTGAAGGAACAGACGAACCTGTTCGTGCAGTTCGACGAAAAAAAAATGCATCGTTGGTCTTAACAGCTAATGAAGTCAAAGAAGGAAGGGCAGATGGGTGTATATCAGCAGGTAACACAGGCGCTCTCATGACAGCGGGATTGTTAGTTGTGGGCAGAATTGAAGGTATTGAAAGGCCTGCATTATCGCCAACCTTGCCAACCTTGGATGGTAAAGGATTTGTGTTTTTAGATGTGGGAGCTAATGTCGATGCTAAACCAGAGCACTTACTTCAATATGCTATTATGGGATCGGTATATGCTGAAAAAGTTAGAGGAATTAAACATCCCCGAGTAGGATTATTAAATGTCGGTACAGAAGATAAAAAAGGGAATGACTTAACAAAGCAAACCTTTGATCTGTTAAAAGAAGCAAATCTTAATTTTATTGGAAATATTGAATCACGAGATTTAATGGAATCTGTGGCAGATGTTGTTGTAACAGATGGGTTTACAGGAAATATTGCCCTCAAAACGATTGAAGGGACAGCTCTTTCTGTCTTCTCAATGTTGAAGTCTGCTTTAACAAGTAATTTTACATCAAAGCTTGCTGCAGGAATATTAAAACCACAATTGAAAACAATTAAACAACAAATGGATTATTCAGAGTATGGTGGTGCTGCTTTATTTGGATTAAAAGCTCCTGTAATAAAAGCTCACGGATCATCTGATGCTAATGCGATATATAATGCTATCCGTCAGACAAGAGAGATGGTAACAAATGATGTATCAGGCACAATTCTTTCTTCTATTAAGGGATAGGAAACGGAGGAACATAAGATGACTAAAATTGGATTTTTATTTCCCGGTCAAGGCTCACAAGTTGTTGGCATGGGAAAGGACTTCTATCAAGATATTGTTGAGTCAAAAGAAATTTTTGAAAAAGCGGACAAAAAATTAGGACAAGAATTAAAGGACCTTATTTTTGAAGGACCACAAGATACACTAACATTGACTTATAATGCCCAACCGGCTTTATTAACAACAAGCATGGCCATATTAGAATATGTTAAGAAATTCAATATCCAGGCAGATTTTGTTGCAGGTCATAGCTTAGGGGAATACTCTGCTCTGGTTGCTGCTGGTGTATTGAGTTTTGAAGATGCTGTTTACGCAGTGAAAAAACGCGGGGAATATATGGATGAGGCGGTACCTGCAGGACAGGGCGCAATGTCAGCCATTTTAGGTATGACTGCAGAGGAATTAGAAAAGATCACAACAGACGTGACTGAAAATGGTGATTCTGTACAATTAGCGAATTTAAACTGTCCTGGACAAATCGTTATTTCCGGAACAGCTGCAGGGGTTGAAAAGGCATCCGCATTAGCAAAAGAAAATGGTGCAAAACGAGCAATTCCATTAGTTGTTAGTGGTCCTTTTCATTCTCAATTAATGAAGCCTGCTGCTGAAAACTTTGATCAGGTATTATCTGAATTAAGCTTTAATGATGCTTCCATCCCGGTTATTGCTAATGTAACAGCTCAACCGGTAGTTAGTCACGAAGAAATTAAGGCTTTATTAGTCAAACAGTTATTCTCACCTGTAAGATGGGAAGAATCAGTAAGAACAATGATTCAAAATGGCGTGACAACATTTGTAGAAATCGGTCCTGGTAAAGTATTAACGGGATTAGTGAAAAAAATAGATCGTTCTGTAACAGTTTATAATATCTTCGATCTTGAATCTTTAAATGTAACTGTAGACAAACTGAAGGGGGAAGCCTAATGCTAAACAATAAGGTTGCTTTAGTTACTGGAGCATCGCGTGGAATTGGAAAAGCAATCGCTTTAGACCTTGCAAAGAATGGAGCTCGTGTTGCTGTTAACTATGCAGGAAATGAAGCGAAAGCAAACGAAGTAGTGGATGAAATCAAAGCGAGTGGTGGACAAGCTATCGCAATTAAAGCAGACGTATCTAATAGTGAAGATGTTCAGCAAATGATAAAAGAAGTGATTAAGGAATTTGGTCAATTAGATATTCTTGTAAATAATGCAGGAATTACAAGAGATAACCTTCTCATGCGAATGAAAGATACGGAATGGGATGAAGTTATCGATACAAATTTAAAAGGTGTATTTCTTTGTACAAAAGCTGTTACAAGACAGATGATGAAGCAAAGAAATGGACGAATTATTAATATAACTTCTGTTGTTGGTGTGAGTGGAAATCCTGGTCAAGCAAATTATGTAGCAGCTAAAGCGGGAGTTATTGGGTTAACAAAAACAACAGCAAAGGAATTAGCATCAAGAAATATTACGGTAAATGCTGTTGCTCCTGGTTTTATAACCACAGACATGACAGATGAGCTAAATGACGAAATTAAAGCAGATTTACTTAAACAAATTCCGTTAGCCACTTTGGGAGAACCAAGTGATATAGCTAATGCAGTAACTTTCCTCGCTTCTGAGAAAAGCAAATATATCACAGGACAAACACTGCATATTAACGGTGGTATGGTAATGTGATTTTTTTCTGAGACTTGTATTTCCTTGAACTTAAAAAGGAAAACTAGTGAAGAAAAGGATTTTTAAAGAAAATACTAGAATCAAACTAGTTTTTCATAATAAAATCATCTATAATACTTGAGGGGAGGTGAAGGAAAATGGCAGAAGTATTAGAACGTGTAACAAAGATTATCGTTGACCGTTTAGGTGTTGATGAAGCTGAAGTAAAATTAGAGTCTTCATTTAAAGATGATCTTGGAGCAGATTCCCTTGATGTAGTTGAGCTTGTTATGGAACTTGAAGATGAGTTCGATATGGAAATTTCTGACGAAGATGCAGAAAAAATCGGTACAGTGGGTGACGCTGTTAACTACATAAATAGCAAACAGTAATGTTGCTGATAAAGTCCCGTATATATTACGGGACTTTCCACCTTTTATTTAGCCATTTTAAGTTTTTTTGCTAGTGTTGGCCTTCTATGCTTTATACTTAGCATATTGTATACTAGAGGTAAACAAATGCTTTGGTCTAAGCCACTTCATAATTCAAGGGAACACTAAAAACAATTACCTTCAATTATGAAGTGTCTTATACTAGGTTAAACATGGAGTTGCTTTCGCATTTAAATTGGAGGTACCAAGTTATGGCAAGACATATAAATTATAAAGAGAGACGCTCTTTTGCAAAAAAAGCTGAAGAGTTCAAAAAATTCCAAGTGAATATTGGTCATACATTTGCGAACGAAAAGCTCTTGTACCAAGCTTTTACTCATTCATCATATGTTAATGAACACCGAAAAAAACCGTATGAAGACAATGAGAGATTAGAATTTCTAGGTGACGCAGTTCTTGAATTAACAATTTCTCAATACCTCTACAAGAAATATCCAATGATGAGTGAAGGGGAATTAACAAAATTACGTGCTGCTATCGTATGTGAGCCTTCACTTGTAGGCTTCGCTAATTCTCTTTCATTTGGTAGTTTGGTGTTATTAGGTAAAGGTGAGGAAATGACGGGTGGACGAACTCGACCTGCATTACTTGCGGATGTATTCGAAGCCTTCATTGGGGCGCTATATTTAGATCAAGGTCTTGAGGCTGTTGTACAATTTTTAAATAAGTTTGTCATTCCGAAAGTTGATGAAGGTGCCTTTTCACATGTAATGGATTTCAAGAGTCAGCTCCAAGAACTTGTACAAAGAGATACAAAGGGGATTTTGGAATATAAAATCCTTCAAGAAAAAGGACCCGCACATAATCGTGAATTTATCTCAACTGTTTCTTTGGATGGTGAGGTATATGGTACTGGTAGTGGCAAGTCGAAGAAAGAAGCGGAGCAGCATGCTGCCCAAGAAGCGCTTTCGAAGCTGCAGCAAATAAATAAATAGATATTAGTTAAAAGGACAGCCGCATGACCGTATGTGAGAAAAAGGCATACGAAATAAAGGGGTTGTCCTTTTTTAAGGTTTATCGATTAAAATTATATGTGAATAAAAAAACTATGAGGTATATCGACGAATTATGATAAAATATGAAAGAGTTTGTCATAATTACAATAGATATAATATATAAATTCTATACACAATTGACGATAACAGCTAAAAAAGAATAGGTAAGGGGGATCACAATGTTCCTCAAACGTTTGGATATTGTAGGATTCAAGTCCTTTGCTGAAAGAGTCACCGTAGATTTTGTCAAAGGTGTTACCGCAGTAGTTGGACCTAATGGTAGTGGAAAAAGTAATATAACTGATGGAATTAGATGGGTACTTGGAGAACAGTCGGCCAAATCATTACGCGGAGCAAAAATGGAGGATATCATTTTTGCAGGGAGTGATTCTAGAAAAAGTTTAAATGTAGCCGAAGTAACCCTTACATTAGATAATGAAGATCATTTTCTTCCGATTGATTATCATGAAGTGAGTGTAACTCGCCGTGTATACCGGTCTGGAGAAAGTGAGTTTTTCATCAATAAACAAAGCTGTCGATTAAAAGATATTGTCGACCTATTTATGGATTCCGGATTAGGAAAAGAAGCATTCTCGATCATAAGCCAAGGGAAAGTGGAAGAAATTCTAAGCAGTAAATCTGAAGAAAGACGTTCGATATTTGAAGAAGCAGCAGGGGTTTTAAAATATAAATCTCGTAAGAAAAAGGCAGAATATAAACTTGCCGAAACACAAGAAAACTTAAATCGTGTAAACGATATTCTATATGAGCTGGAAGGCCAAGTCGAACCCTTAAAAATACAGGCTTCAATTGCTAAGGATTATCTGGAAAAAAAGGAAGAATTAGAACAGATTGAAGTTGCTTTAACAGTTTTTGAAATTGAAGAACTGCATAAAAAGTATGAAAATCTTTCAAAATCTGTAGAAAAAAATAAAGACTTAGAAGGTAAACTGTCAGCCTCTATGCAGAAAAAAGAAGCTGCTGTTGAACAGATGAAAGATCATGTGAGTGCATTAGATGACTCAATTGATGAACTTCAACAAGTGCTTTTATTAGCGAGTGAAGAATTAGAAAAGCTGGAAGGCAGAAAAGAAGTCCTTAAAGAGAGAAAGAAAAATGCACACCTAAATAAAGCTCAATTAGAAAAAACAATTGCTGACTTAACATCACTTACATCTCAATTACGTCATGAAAAATCAGAGCAGGAAATGCTGCTGGAAGCTTATACAAATGAACTAGAGTTGATAAAAAAGGATTTAACAGAAAAACAAAAGTTGGCACTATCATATGATCAAAATATTGAAGAGCTAATTGAAGAGTTAAAAAGTGAATATTTTGAATTGCTTAATGAGCAAGCTACAGCACGTAATGAGATTTCATATTTAAATGAACAATTAAATCAGCAAGAAAGAAAAAATGAGAGATTATTAGATTCAAACAAACGTTATGTGGTGGAGCGTTCTGAAATAATTGAAAAAAAATTAAAAATTGAAGCAAACTATTCACTAGCTGAGAAACAATTAACTGATCAAATAAAAAGTTTCCGAGATACATCAGCAAAACTGGAAAATCTTAAAAACTCATATCAAAAAAAAGAATCTGCATTATATCAGGCTTATCAATTATTACAACAAACAAGGTCAAGAAAAGAAGTACTAGAATCTATGCAGGAAGACTATGCAGGTTTCTTCCAAGGAGTTAAAGAAGTACTTAAAGCAAAAGACAAACTGGTAGGAATTCATGGAGCTGTTGCAGAATTAATTACGACTGAAAAAGATTTCGAGACAGCAATTGAGATTGCTTTAAGTAGCTCCATGCAACATGTAGTTGTTGAAGATGAAGTCGCTGCAAGAAAAGCAATCCAATTTTTAAAACAAAATTCTTATGGTCGTGCAACATTCTTACCTCTGTCTGTGATTAAGGAACGTTCAATCAACCAGCATGACTTGAACATGATTCAAAATCACCCGGCTTTTATCGGGATAGCTACAAATTTAGTGAAATATGAACCTCAATTTAAATCAATAATCGCTAACTTACTAGGCACTGTCATTGTTACATCAGATCTAAAAGGTGCAAACGATATTGCGAAGTTAATGAATTATCGATATCGTCTTGTCACTTTACAAGGAGATGTTGTAAATCCAGGGGGGTCAATGACTGGTGGAGCTGTTAAGCAAAAAAACAATTCCCTATTAAGTCGTCAACGGGAACTCGAACAAATTGTGGAAAAGCTATCGGTAATGGAAGAGAAAACAGAAGAGCTTGAAAACGATGTTAAGGCAACGAAAGAAAATATCGTAAAACAAGAAAAGCAGTTAGAGGAATTACGCTCAAAAGGTGAAAATCTTAGATTAGAGGAACAAAGAATACGCAGTGAAATTCGTGAGATTGAATTAAACGAAAAAAATGTAAATGATCATTTAACAATATATGATTCTGAACGAGAAGCATTTGCTACTGAAAAGGAACGAATAGATCGTCGCAAAAAAGAGCTTGAGGATAAACTTCAAGAAGTGTCAAAGAATATAGTCGAACTTGACATAAAAATTGAGGAAATGTCTGTGAAGAAAAATACACAGCAAACCTCAAAGGACGAGCTGCAGGCTGAACTAACAGAATTAAAGGTTATACTAGCTGGTAAACAACAATTATACGAAAATCAAAAAGAAAAAGTAGAAAGAATTCATGCTGATCTTAATCAAGCTCAACAAAAGCATGACGAGGCAAGTGAGGATTATTCTCTACTTTCAAATGAGATGACATCAAGCTCATCCGGTGAAGAAAAACTTGAAGAAGCTGCAACAAAAAAACTTCAAGATAAAAATAAAACGATCGAATTAATTGCAAGTAGACGAGACGAACGTCTTCAGTTGCAAGGAAAGCTTGAATATGAAGAAACTGAGCTAAAAGAGATAAAACGTCAGGATAAGCAATTACAAGATATCCTTAAAGATGAGGAAGTAAAGCTAAATCGTCTGGATGTAGAACTAGATAACCGCTTGAATCATTTACGTGAGGAATATCTCCTAACCTTTGAAGGAGCAAAAGAAAAATTCACTCTTGATATTGAGGTAGATGAAGCTAGGAAACGTGTAAAGCTAATCAAGCTTGCAATTGATGAGTTAGGAACGGTAAACTTAGGAGCGATTGATGAATATGAACGTGTTTCTGAGCGTTTTACTTTCTTATCAGAGCAACGAGATGATCTATTAGAAGCGAAAGACACGCTTTATCAAGTGATTGATGAAATGGATGACGAAATGAAGAAAAGGTTTGAACAAACATTCAATGCGATACGATCACACTTCGAAACTGTATTCCAAGCACTTTTTGGCGGGGGGAGAGCTGAGCTCAAACTTACAGATCCTACTGATTTGTTAAACACAGGTGTCGAAATTGTTGCACAACCACCCGGTAAGAAACTACAAAATCTTGGATTACTGTCTGGTGGAGAACGTGCTTTAACAGCTATAGCCTTATTATTCTCCATCCTGAAAGTCCGTCCTGTCCCGTTTTGTGTTTTGGATGAAGTAGAGGCAGCTCTCGATGAAGCCAATGTACATCGTTTTGCTCAATATTTAAAGAAGTTCAGTCATGAAACTCAGTTTATCGTTATTACACATCGTAAAGGTACTATGGAAGAG
Source organism: Metabacillus schmidteae (assembly GCF_903166545.1). NCBI lineage: Bacteria > Bacillati > Bacillota > Bacilli > Caryophanales > Bacillaceae > Metabacillus > Metabacillus schmidteae. The sequence goes on from NZ_CAESCH010000001.1 coordinate 2,378,456, forward strand.
GCAGATGTATTATATGGGGTAACAATGCAAGAATCAGGAGTTTCAAAGCTTGTGTCCGTTAGATTAGAAGAGACTAAGGAATTAGTTCAATCTTAGCCGAAAGGATGACCAATAGAATGAGTTTTTTTAAGAAATTAAAAGAAAAAATTACTCAACAAACTGATACTGTAACAGAAAAATTTAAAGAAGGATTAACAAAAACTAGAGATTCATTTGCTGGTAAAATGAATGATTTAGTGGCGAGATACCGAAAAGTAGATGAAGATTTCTTCGAGGAACTTGAAGAGCTATTAATTAGCGCAGATGTTGGTGTCGCTACTGTAATGGATTTAATTGATGAATTAAAATTGGAAGTAAAACGACGCAATATTCAAGATACAAAGGAAGTTCAAGCAGTAATCTCAGAAAAACTTATTGAAATATATGAAGGTGACAGTAATGAGGAACCTATTAACAAACTAAATCTTGAACATGGCAGACTAAATGTCATTTTATTTGTTGGAGTTAATGGTGTCGGGAAAACAACTACAATCGGCAAATTAGCCCATAAGTTAAAAAGTGAAGGTAACTCTGTTCTTTTGGCAGCTGGAGACACATTTAGAGCTGGGGCGATTGAACAACTGGAGGTTTGGGGAGAAAGAGTTGGAGTTGATGTGATCAAGCAATCAGAAGGCTCAGATCCTGCAGCAGTCATGTATGACGCTGTCCAAGCTGCAAAAGCAAGACAAGTTGATGTTTTATTATGTGATACAGCTGGACGCCTACAAAATAAAGTAAATCTTATGAAAGAACTTGAAAAGGTAAAACGGGTAATTGAACGTGAAATCCCAGGGGCACCACATGAAGTTTTACTTGTGCTTGATGCAACGACAGGTCAAAATGCGATGACACAAGCAAAGCAATTCTCACAAGCAACAGATGTCTCAGGAATTGTTCTAACGAAATTGGATGGTACCGCGAAGGGTGGTATTGTGTTAGCCATTAAAGGTGAACTGGATATTCCGGTGAAGTTCGTTGGTTTAGGTGAAAAGATGGATGATTTACAAGAGTTTAGTACTGAGCAATATGTGTATAGTCTTTTCTCAGGTATTATTGAGGAGCAGGAGAAGGAATAATTTCAAAAAAGCTAACCTAATTTACGGTTAGCTTTTTTAATTTTCTCCTATATATCTTTATACTACTTGACAAGAAAATACTTCGTATGTAGACTTATATGTTGTAAAGGTAATTCACTTAACAAAGGGGTGGAAAGGCATGATGCTTGAAAAAACTACGAGGTTAACATATTTATTTGATTTTTATCAATCGCTGTTGACCCCTAAGCAGAAGAGCTATATGTCCTTATACTATCTGGATGATTACTCCCTTGGTGAAATTGCGGAAGAGTACAGTGTTAGTAGACAAGCTGTTTACGATAACATTAAGCGGACTGAAGCAATGTTGGAGCAATATGAGGAAAAACTTTTATTATTTCAAAAATTTCAAGAGCGCCAGAAGATCATGGCAAAGCTGAGTGAATTTTCTACTGAAATAGTAAATCGCGATCAGTTTGATGTCTTGCTTCAAGAGCTTGAGAAATTAGATTAGGAGGCGGCATTTATGGCTTTTGAAGGATTAGCCGACCGACTGCAGAATACCATGGCCAAAATTCGCGGCAAAGGAAAAGTAACCGAAGCAGATGTAAAGGAAATGATGCGTGAAGTACGCCTTGCCTTGTTGGAAGCTGACGTTAACTTTAAGGTCGTAAAGGATTTTATTAAGCGTGTTAGTGAGCGTGCTGTTGGCCAAGAAGTTATGAAAAGCTTAACTCCAGGCCAACAGGTCATCAAAGTTGTTAAAGATGAGCTAACAGAATTAATGGGCGGAGAGCAAAGTAAGATTGCGGTATCGAATCGACCACCGACAGTAATTATGATGGTTGGTTTACAAGGTGCAGGTAAAACGACAACTACCGGTAAATTAGCGAATCTCTTAAGAAAGAAGCATAATAGAAGCCCATTGCTTGTCGCGGCCGATATTTATCGACCTGCAGCTATTAAACAGCTGCAAACATTAGGTAAACAGTTAGATATGCCTGTTTTTTCTTTGGGAGATCAAGTAAGCCCGGTTGAAATCGCAACTAAAGCACTAGAGCATGCAAAACAGGAACATCATGACTATGTGATTATTGATACAGCTGGTCGACTTCATATAGATGAAAATCTAATGGAAGAGCTTGAACAGGTAAAAGAAATCGCTAAACCTGATGAAATTTTCCTTGTTGTAGACGCTATGACTGGACAAGATGCAGTAAATGTAGCCAAAAGCTTTAATGAACAGCTGGGTTTAACAGGTGTTGTTTTAACAAAACTTGATGGTGATACACGCGGTGGAGCAGCATTATCTATTCGCTCTGTAACAAATACACCGATTAAGTTTGTTGGTTTAGGAGAAAAACTGGATGCACTAGAAGCGTTTCATCCTGAACGAATGGCATCAAGAATTCTAGGAATGGGTGATGTGTTAACACTCATCGAGAAGGCTCAAACAAATGTTGATGCCGAAAAAGCAAAAGAACTAGAACAAAAAATGCGCACAGCATCTTTTACTTTTGATGATTTCCTTGAACAGCTTGGGCAGGTCCGTAATATGGGTCCATTAGAGGATCTTATCGGCATGTTACCTGGTGCAAACAAGGTAAAGGGATTAAAAAATTTACAGGTTGATGAAAAGCAAATTAGTCATGTTGAAGCAATTATTAAATCCATGACAAAGGCTGAAAAACTCAACCCGGAAATTATGAATGCTTCACGTAAAAAAAGAATTGCGAAAGGAAGCGGTACAACTGTTCAAGAAGTGAACCGTTTATTAAAGCAATTTGAAGATATGAAAAAAATGATGAAGCAAATGACAAGTATGACAAAAGGTAAGAAAAAAGGTGGATTTAAGTTTCCATTTATGTAAGGAATAAACAGAGAAATTTATAGAAAATTAAACATTTTCTAGACAAAATGTAGTGATTTACAGTGTTTTTAAAGGTTTTTTAAAACTGACAAGAAAAAAACCTTTACATCATATAACTTATTTGATAATATACTATCTTGTTGAAACATTTTCGGAGGTGCTTTATAAAATGGCAGTAAAAATTCGTTTAAAACGTATGGGAGCAAAAAAATCTCCTTTTTATCGTATTGTAGTAGCAGATTCACGTTCACCACGTGATGGACGTTTCATTGAAGTTGTAGGAACTTACAACCCAGTTGCTCAACCAGCTGAAGTGAAAATCAATGAAGAATTAGCTCTAAAATGGATGTCAAATGGTGCAAAACCATCTGATACAGTTCGTAACTTGTTCTCTAACGAAGGCATTATGGAAAAATTCCATAACGCTAAAAACAGCAAGTAATGACTGTTGAGATGAAAGAGTTAATCGAAGCAATTGTGAAGCCGCTTGTTGATAAGCCGGATCAGATTGAGATTACTGAACATGAAGAAGGGCATCAAATGATATACCGACTTTCTGTTCATAAGGATGATATCGGTAAAGTGATTGGTAAGCAAGGAAGGATCGCAAAAGCCATTCGAACTGTTGTTTATGCAGCGGGATCTAATTCATCTAAACGAATCCAACTAGAGATTAATGACTAAAAAAGGGTGAGGAGGTTCCTCCCCCTTTTTTTGTACGTTAAGAAAAATAAATTAGCTGCATAGAACATTATTCGACTACGTGGCTAAATTAAAGTATTATGCGAAAACAGTATATCTTAAAGTTGGTATGTGCTTACGTTTTAGTAGGTATTAAGCTTGTATAGGGGAGGAACAATAATGAAGATACTCCACCGTGTGACTGTTAAGCAAATGATAACAGCAACTAGTAAGCAATCATTAATAAAAGAATTTTCTTCGCGGAAAAAAATGATCGAACAGGAATGTGATCAACTCTATTTTGAATATAAAAAGGTGGAGAAAACAAGTAAGCAGCTTGCGACTCAATTCTTAAAAGAAATAGAAAAACGACGTGAAAAAATTAAGCTGGTTGATTTTCAACTAGAACAGGTACATACATTGCCAATCGGAAGCGAAATAAAAGAAAAAGAAGTAGATGCAATACTAGATATAAACATCGGTGACAATTGGGATGAGCTAATGAAGGAGAAAAGCATTGTTATTAAAGATGGAATTGTGGATCAAATACGCCTGAGGTGATAAATATGGCTGAGAAATGGTTTAATGTAGGAAAAATTGTTAACACTCATGGAATTAGAGGAGAAGTACGAGTTATTTCAAAAACAGATTTTGCAGAAGAAAGATATGAACCTGGCAATGTATTATATATTTTCAAGGAAGGTTCAGCAGACCCGGTTGAAGTAGTTGTTGACACTCACCGTGTACATAAAAATTTTGACCTTTTAACTTTTGAAGGTATGCACTCCATTCAAGATGTCGAGCCATTTAAGGGTTCTTTGTTAAAAGTATCAGAATCGCAATTATCGGAGCTCGAAGAAGGAGAATATTACTTTCATGAAATAATAGGATGTAAGATGTATACAGACAGCGGAGAAGAAATCGGAACAATACGTGAAATTCTCGCAACAGGAGCAAATGATGTTTGGGTTATTCAAAGAAAAGCAGGAAAAGACTTGCTTGTGCCATACATTGAAGAAATTGTAAAAGAAATCAACATTGAAGAAAAAAAGATCATTATCACACCAATGGAAGGATTACTTGATTAATGAAAATTGATTTTTTAACGCTGTTTCCCGAAATGTTTCATGGGGTATTAAATGAGTCAATTCTTAAAAAAGCTCAGGATAAAGAAGCCGTTACATTTAATGTAATGAATTTCCGCGAATATTCATCAAATAAACATCAAAATGTTGATGATTATCCATACGGCGGGGGAGCTGGAATGGTACTAACTCCTCAACCAATTTTTGATGCTGTCGAAGATATTCGCAAACAGGGAGATACAGAGCCAAAGGTGATATTGGTTTGTCCTCAAGGTGAAAGGTTTACACAAGCAAAAGCAGAGGAATTAGCTAAAGAGGACCATCTTCTTTTTATTTGTGGTCACTACGAAGGATATGACGAAAGAATTAGGGAACATCTGGTAACAGATGAGATTTCGATAGGAGATTTTGTTTTAACAGGAGGAGAGCTTGCATCAATGGTGATAACAGATAGTGTTGTCAGGCTCCTTCCCGGTGTTCTGGGAAATGAGGACTCTCCTATTTTAGATTCCTACAGCTCTGGTTTACTAGAACATCCACACTACACAAGACCAGCTGATTTTAGAGGCTTTAAAGTACCGGAAGTACTATTATCAGGTAATCACAAATTAATCGCTGAGTGGCGTGAGGAGCAATCTTTAAGAAGAACCTTCGAGCGGCGTCCAGATTTATTAGAAAAATACCCTTTAACGGAAAAACAAAAAGCTATCATAAAAACGTTGCAAAATGAAAACTAGCTATTGCACCCAATGTCTTGATATGGTAAGATAAATTTCGTGACTTACTGACATGTAAGTCTTTTAAAACGATGTTCCGCTGCAATGAATAGATATTGGAATGAGCATCTGTTGGAAGGAGTTGGAAAACGATGCAAAAACTAATTGAAGAAATCACAAAAGAACAATTAAAAACTGATTTACCAGCTTTCCGTCCTGGTGATACTGTACGTGTACACGTAAGTATCGTTGAGGGTACTCGTGAGCGTATTCAGGTATTTGAAGGTGTTGTGATTAAGCGTCGTGGTGGTGGAATTAGTGAAACATTTACTGTTCGTAAGATTTCTTACGGAGTAGGTGTTGAACGTACTTTCCCTGTACACACACCAAAAATCGCGAAGCTAGAAGTTATTCGCCGCGGTAAAGTTCGCCGTGCTAAACTTTACTACCTACGTCAATTACGTGGTAAAGCTGCGCGTATTAAAGAAATTCGATAAGACAGCTTAGTTTATACTAAGTCTCAAATATATGGGTCAGTTTCTGTCCGTATAGTTGAAAAGGAGCTTGTTGCTTAACAAGCTCCTTTTTCAATAATTTGGCGATCTGAGGATTTGTTAATTAAAACTACTGTTTCTATTCTATAAAATATTCTGTATTAATTGCTCCTTAGAAAACAGCCTATAATACACGTATACCAAAAAACAGACAGTGGATATAATGATTGCTAGAAGCAGGTGAATATATGACAAAAAAGAAAAATGAATTTCTAGAGTGGATGAAAGCTTTAGCTATCGCTGTCATTTTAGCAGCAATCATAAGGTCTTTCTTTTTTGCACCGATTGTTGTTGATGGATATTCAATGATGCCAACTTTACATACACAAGATAGAATGATTGTGAATAAATTTTCATATAAAATTGATGAACCTGAGCGATTTGATATCGTTGTTTTTCATGCAACTGTTGATAAAGATTATATTAAACGTGTGATTGGTTTACCAGGAGATCATGTGGAATATAAAAATGATACACTGTATATAAATGGCGAAAAGTATGAAGAGCCTTATCTTGATGAATATAAAAATGAACTAATTGACGGCCCTTTGACAGAGCCTTTTGACCTAGAAGGCATTACAGGAAGATCAACGGTGCCCCAAGGACAACTATTTGTTATGGGGGATAATAGGCGTCAAAGTAAAGATAGTAGACATATTGGTACGATACCAATAGAAGAGGTTATGGGAAAAACGAATCTAGTCTATTGGCCATTCTCAAATATTCGTATCGTAGAGTAAGTAAAAAGCAGGTGATAGTATGACAATACAATGGTTTCCAGGACATATGGCTAAAGCGAGAAGACAAGTTACAGAAAAGCTAAAATTAATTGATATTGTCTTTGAGCTTGTTGATGCGCGAATTCCAATGTCATCGAGAAATCCGATGATTGATGACATTGTATCAACAAAGCCAAGAATTGTGTTATTGAATAAAGCTGATAAGGCGGACGACACAATAACTAAACAGTGGATTGAATATTTCAAAGAACAAAATATTTCCGCAATAGCAATTGATGCTCAATCAGGAACAGGTTTAAAGCAAATTACATCTTTAGCAAAAATCCTCTTAAAAGAGAAATTTGACAAAATGGCTGCGAAAGGGGTTAAACCTCGTGCCATACGTGCTTTAATCATCGGTATTCCAAATGTTGGTAAATCAACATTGATTAACAGGCTTGCTAAGAAAAATATTGCAAAAACGGGAGACCGACCAGGCGTCACTACAGCGCAGCAATGGGTAAAGGTGGGCAATGAGCTTGAGCTATTAGACACACCAGGTATTCTTTGGCCAAAATTTGAAGATCAGCTTGTAGGTCAAAAGCTTGCAACAACCGGTGCAATTAAAGATGCTATTTTGAACTTGCAAGACATAACCGTGTTTGCTTTAACATTTTTAAAAGAACATTATCCGAACAGATTAATTGAGCGTTTTAACTTAGAGGAACTGCCAGATGAAATTGTTCCGCTTTTTGATGAAATAGGGAAAAAGCGCGGGTGTATGATGTCTGGTGGATATATTGATTATGATAAAACGTCTGAGCTTATCTTAAGAGAAATTCGAGCAGATAAATTAGGCAGATTATCATTTGAAACACCAGGAGATTTTATTGATAATTAAAGACTGTTTTCGCAAATATTTTGGCTTTTAAAACACTATTTTAACTCTATAGTGGAATGGAGCGTAAGACACTCGACTCCTGCGGGAAGTGAGGAAAGGCTGAGACCCCGCAGGCGAAGCCGAGGAGGCTCAGCTTCCTCCCCGGCGCATGGAGTGACTGTATCGCAATGGAACGGCCTAGTTTTTAACCTTTATCTGCATCAAGAACAACAAAGTATGCGAAAACCGCGTAATTAAAAAATAGTTGACTCGCCTAAACGCGGGTCTTTATTTATTTTATCAAGTGCCGATATAATAGGTATATTATAATGAGTTGTACATATAAAAACAGACATATTGAAGAATTAGGGAGAAACACAAATGCAATTAACGACAAACGAAATTAAAAAAAAGTTATCTGAAATTACTAATGAAAGTGATCCATTTCTAATTGAGTGCAAAGCAGATCATAGAAAAGGAGTTCAGCAATTAGTTGAAAAGTGGTTCAAGCAATATGAGCAAGAAAAGGAACTCCAAAATCAATTTTACAGCATGCTACGCTTTGAAAGAGAAGCTCAAAAGAACGGCTTCCATCTTATTGCAGGTATTGATGAGGTAGGAAGGGGACCGTTAGCAGGGCCTGTTGTAGCGGCTGCTGTTATCTTAAAAGAGGAATGCTATATACCGGGTTTAACAGATTCTAAAAAACTCACAGCGACAATGAGAGAGCGTTTCTATGACATGATTCATGAACAGGCTGAAGCAATTGGTATTGGAGTCGTTCCTCCTTCGATTATCGATGAAATAAATATTTATGAAGCTACAAAACTTGCTATGACAAAGGCAATTGAAAATCTTTCAAAAACACCATCTTATTTACTATTGGATGCGATGAAACTTAATGTGCAGATTCCACAATCATCAATTATTAAGGGCGACTCCCAAAGTATTTCAATTGCAGCAAGTTCAGTAATTGCAAAAGTTACCCGAGATCGAATGATGGAAGAAATCTCAAATCAATACCCGGAATATGGATTTGCACAACATATGGGGTATGGAACAAAACAACATTTAGCTGCTTTAAAAATGCATGGTGTGACCAAGCACCATAGAAAAAGCTTCGCACCAGTTAAAGAGCTTTTAATTCCTTGATTTAAGGTGGAGAATGAAGTATGTTTCAATTTTCAGCAATGAAAGGATTGCTTAATGATTCAATTACACAAATGACAATGTCAACAAATAAGTTGACATTAATGAAAAATCAAGTTGTTCAAGGAAAAGTACTTAATCTTTTTCCGGATCAAAAAGCTCTCATTCAAGTTGGGCATTCAAAGCTTATTGCTCAGCTTGAAGCTTCAATAAACACTTCGGAACGATACTGGTTTCGTGTAAATGGATCAGAAAAACAAGGTCTTCAACTAAAGATCATTAAGCAAGTAGAAAGAGATCATTTTACGAACCAGTCAGTCGCAAAAGATCTACTCTTAATGTTCCAACAAAAAACATCAAAAGATAATATATTATTAGCTAGTGAACTAGCAAAAGATCATATTCCGTTCACAAAGGAGCAATTGCTAACATCTATAGAGATGCTCAAAGATATATCCAAAACGGATATAACGACGTTTATAGAAGCGGTAAAATATGTGATTAAGCAAGACTTCCCACTAACAGAAAATGTGATAAAATCCCTGATTCAAGCAAAATCCAACATACCTTTAGCAAATCAAATTGATACTTTACTACATTCAATACAAAGTATGGAGCAGCCTTCGGAATTAGTAAAACAATTGCAACATTCAATATTAAACCTTAGACAAACATCTAATGATCTCCTCTCATTAAGGCCATTTGATTTAGAGTTGGAGAATGGTCTGTTGATAAAAGAAGCTTCAGTGGAAATTCAAACTGTAAGAGAGATACTAGGTGTGGTAAGTAAAGAAGAAGTAGTAGGGCCGTTAGTCAAAGATCAGATTGATTCTCTCCTCTACCGTTTGAATGGTCAACCATTGCTTCAGCAAGATATTGGACCAACATCACAAATGATCACTCAAGTGCCATTGTTTGCTTTAAACAATACAGATTTAACCATACAGTGGAACGGAAAAAAACTAGGGAATGGGAAAATTGATCCATCATTTTGTCGAATCCTTTTTTATTTGCAGCTACCAACCCTCAAAGAGACGATGGTTGATGTTCAAATACAAAACAGAGTTATGAAGATAATCATCACAAACAATCTTGAAGTTTTAAAACCCTTAGTCTCTCAACATACAGATAAATTGAAAGAGCTTTTAAATGAAATGGACTATTATTTATCTTCCATACAAGTTGTATCCTTTGATCCAACCGACAAACAAAACCATTCAAAAACACAATTAAACATAACTAGTAGAAATGAATCTTATACAAGAATAGATGTGAAAGTATGAACAATGATAAATCTGTAAAAAAGGCGATTGCCTTAAGGTACGATCAAGGTAAGGAGCATGCACCAAAGGTTATTGCAAAGGGTAAAGAATTAATTGCAAAAGAAATAATTGAGACAGCAAAACATCATAATGTTCATGTGCATGAGGACGAAGCACTTGTAGAGCTTTTATCAAAACTTGAGATTCATCAGCAAATTCCAGAAGAATTATATGAGGCTGTAGCTGAAATATTTGCTTTTGTGTATAACATGGAAAAAGAAATAATTTCAAAAGAAACCGATATTTAAACCTATAAAATAAGATGAGTTCATTTATAATCTCATTTTATAGGTTTTTTGTCAGTTTTTTAGACTAAAAGTCCTGAATAATTAATTTTCTTTTATTCTAAAAAAATAAAAATTAACTTGAATTTTAATATTTTGTGTGTAATTGTAGACAAGGTTCGAACTATTATATAAAATGAAAGCGCAGTCTAATTTTTATGCGAAATTTGTTAGGAGGATGGCAAATGAATATCCATGAGTACCAGGGAAAAGAACTCCTTAGAAAATACGGAGTTTCAGTACCAAATGGTCGAGTTGCTTTTTCTGTTGATGAAGCAGTTGAAGGTGCAAAAGAACTCGGAACAGATGTAGTAGTAGTAAAAGCTCAAATCCATGCAGGTGGACGCGGGAAAGCTGGCGGGGTAAAAGTTGCGAAAAACCTTGATGAAGCACGTACATATGCTGAAGAAATCTTAGGAAAAACGCTTGTTACACACCAAACTGGTCCTGAAGGTAAGGAAGTAAAACGTCTCCTTATTGAAGAAGGCTGTGATATTAAGAAAGAATATTATGTAGGTCTTGTATTAGACCGTGCTACTTCACGCGTGGTTTTAATGGCTTCTGAAGAAGGTGGAACAGAGATTGAGGAAGTAGCAGAGCAAACACCTGAGAAGATCTTTAAAGAAGTTATCGATCCTGCTGTTGGCCTACAAGGCTATCAAGCTAGAAGAATTGCATTTAATATTAATATTCCAAAAGAATTAGTTGGTCAAGCAGTTAAGTTTATGATGGGTTTATATCAAGTATTTGTTGAAAAGGATTGTTCAATTGCTGAGATTAACCCATTAGTTGTTACTGGTGATGGAAAAGTAATGGCACTTGACGCAAAATTGAATTTTGATTCAAATGCATTATATCGCCATAAAGATATTGTGGCATATCGTGATCTTGAAGAAGAAGATCCAAAAGAAATTGAAGCTTCTAAATATGACTTAAGTTATATTTCTTTAGACGGTAATATTGGCTGTATGGTAAATGGAGCTGGTCTTGCTATGTCGACAATGGATATTATTAAGTATTATGGCGGCGAACCTGCAAACTTCCTGGATGTTGGGGGCGGTGCTACTGCAGAAAAAGTAACAGAAGCATTCAAAATTATTCTATCCGATAAAAATGTAAAAGGAATTTTCGTTAATATCTTTGGTGGAATTATGAAATGTGACGTTATAGCTGAAGGTGTAGTAGAAGCTACCAAGCAAGTTGGCTTAGAAATTCCTCTTGTTGTACGTCTTGAAGGTACAAACGTTGATTTAGGAAAGAAAATTTTAGATGAATCTGGTTTAAATATTACTTCTGCAGAGTCTATGGCTGACGGCGCACAAAAAATCGTTTCATTAGTGAAGTAAGAAAGGCAGGGGACAAACATGAGTGTATTTATTAATAAAGATACAAAAGTTATTGTGCAAGGTATAACTGGATCAACAGCGTTATTCCATACAAAGCAAATGCTTGAATATGGAACAAATATTGTTGGAGGAGTAACACCTGGTAAAGGTGGTACAGAGGTAGAAGGTGTACCTGTATTTAATACAGTTCAAGAAGCAGTTCAAGCAACTGGTGCAAATGCATCTGTTATCTATGTGCCTGCTCCATTCGCTGCAGATGCGATTATGGAAGGTGTAGATGCAGAATTAGATTTGGTTATTTGTATTACAGAGCATATTCCTGTAATGGATATGGTGAAAGTGAAACGCTATATGGAAGGTAAAAATACTCGCTTGGTAGGACCAAACTGTCCGGGAGTAATTACTCCTGAAGAGTGCAAAATTGGTATCATGCCTGGATATATTCATAAAAAAGGACATGTCGGCGTTGTATCACGTTCTGGTACTCTTACTTATGAAGCGGTTCATCAATTATCACAAGCGGGTATTGGCCAATCCACTGCTGTAGGAATTGGTGGAGATCCTGTTAATGGAACAAACTTTATTGATGTTCTTAAAGCTTTTAATGAAGATGAAGACACATATGCTGTTATCATGATTGGGGAAATTGGTGGTACAGCTGAGGAAGAAGCTGCAGAATGGGTAAAAGCAAATATGAAAAAACCTGTAGTTGGTTTCATTGGTGGTCAAACAGCTCCTCCTGGAAAACGTATGGGTCACGCAGGAGCAATCATTTCAGGTGGTAAAGGTACCGCTGAAGAAAAAATTAAAACAATGAATGCATGTGGAATTAAAGTGGCTGATACTCCATCTGTAATGGGAGAAACACTTATTTCGGTTTTAGAAGAGCAAGGCTTACTTGAAAAATGTAAAACACATTAATAAATATAATAGTAGGAACAGGTAATTTTCCTGTTCCTATTTGTCATGCTAATATAGGAGGGATTTTAAGAAAATATGAATAAAAGATTGTTTTTATTAGCTCACTGTAAGGGAGTTAGTCAACAGATTTTACGTAAAATGATGAAAGTAGATCCTACCCTTGAGCTTTTTTTTCATTTGAAGGATCATGAATGGGAAGCTTATTTTCAGCTTAATAAAGAGAGAATTAAAGCAATAAAAGAAGAATATCACTCTATGTCATTCATAGAACTAGAAAAACAATATAAAAAAGATAATATTATGTTCCTCTCTCTCTATGATCAAGCATACCCACCTTTATTAAAAGAGATTTCTGATCCCCCGCCATTTTTGTTTTACAAAGGTGATATTGCATTATCTCATTCAGCACAAATCATCAGTGTAGTAGGTACTAGGAATCCAAATCATTATGGTAAATCAGCACTAAATTTCATCATAAAACCATTAATCGTAAATAATTGGGTTATTGTAAGTGGATTGGCGAATGGTATTGATGCAATGGCGCATACACTTTCGATTAATCAAAAAGGTAAAACTATTGCAGTAATAGCTGGCGGGTTTTATCATTTATATCCTAAACAAAATCAAACTCTAGCAGAACAGATTATGACCTCACATCTCATTCTTTCTGAACATGCTCCGTCTACACCACCTCAAAGATGGCATTTTCCTATGAGAAATAGAATAATTAGTGGTCTTTCTAAAGGCACGATTATTATACAAGCTCAGAAAAGAAGCGGATCACTTATTACAGCCCAGCAGGCACTTGACCAAAATCGGGAAGTATTCGCTGTCCCTGGCTCTATATTTGATGAATACAGCGGAGGTACGAACGATTTAATCCAGAACGGGGCAAAGCTGGTACAAGATGTCTCACATATTATTGAAGAATTTCCTAGGTAGCAAATACAAAAAACTATACCCATTAACGAAAAAAATGTTAATTTAGTTAAAATATTCATGTTTTTTCGTAAAGTTTTGGTATATGATTAGGGTAATTTATTTCTAATTTGTTTGACAAACCTTATAGGAATATTTAATAATAGTGGAGATTTCAGTATAGAATCAGCATTTAATAACCTATGGATTAAGTAAGAGCAAGTTTTAAATCTTTACCCGTATAAGCTTACGTTTATTTTATATAAACCAATAAAAATGAAAAAGAAATATTAAAGAGAGAATACCTCTTAAGGAGGATACCAGGCATGTCGGACTATTTAGTTATTGTGGAATCACCCGCAAAGGCAAAAACAATTGAACGTTATTTAGGAAAAAAATATAAAGTAAAGGCCTCAATGGGACATGTTCGTGATCTGCCGAAGAGTCAAATTGGCGTGGATATTGAACATAACTTTGAGCCGAAATATATTACAATTAGAGGAAAAGGCTCTGTACTCAAAGAGTTAAAGACAGCAGCTAAAAAAGCGAAGAAAGTTTATTTAGCGGCTGACCCGGATCGCGAAGGGGAAGCGATTGCGTGGCATTTAGCTCACAGCCTGGATGTAGATATTAACTCTGATTGCCGTGTTGTGTTTAATGAAATTACCAAGGATGCTATTAAAGAATCCTTCAAGCATCCCCGATCTATTAATATGGATTTAGTTGATGCTCAACAAGCAAGACGTGTGTTAGATCGATTGGTTGGATACAAGATAAGTCCAATACTATGGAAAAAAGTGAAAAAGGGTCTAAGTGCTGGTCGGGTACAATCTGTCGCTGTAAGACTAATTATTGATAGGGAAAACGAAATAAAAGCATTTGTACCTGAAGAGTATTGGTCAATTGAAGGTCAATTCTTAAAAGGGCAAAAAGAATTTGAAGCATCGTTTTACGGAGTAAATGGAGAGAAAAAAGCTTTAAATACAGAATCAGAAGTCAAAGAAATTCAGGAGTTAATAAAAGAAAACAAATTTATTGTTGAAAGAGTAACGAAGAAAGAACGGAAGCGTAATCCAGCAGTACCATTTACAACATCAACTATACAACAAGAGGCAGCTAGAAAACTAAACTTCAGAGCAAAGAAAACAATGATGATTGCTCAGCAGCTTTATGAGGGTATTGATTTAGGGAAAGAAGGAACAGTTGGATTAATTACTTATATGAGAACAGATTCAACTAGGATTTCTGAGACTGCCCAGTCTGAAGCAACACAGTACATTACAGATAAATATGGTCAAGAGTTTGTTGGTACTGCCGCTAAGTCTGCTAAAAAGAACACAAATGCTCAAGATGCTCATGAAGCGATTCGACCAACATCAACATTACGAGAACCTTCCAGCATTAAAGAATTTCTAAGTAGGGACCAATTAAGATTGTATAAGTTGATTTGGGAACGGTTCGTTTCAAGTCAAATGGCTTCAGCAGTCCTCGATACAATGAGTGTCGATCTAGTAAACAATGGAGTAGTATTTAGAGCAAATGGATCAAAAATTAAATTTCCTGGTTTTATGAAGGTGTATGTTGAAGGTAATGATGATCAAAAAGAGGAAAAAGATCGATTGCTTCCAGATTTAAAGGAAGGTGATGAAATCTTTTCAAAAGATATTGAGCCATCTCAACATTTTACTCAACCACCTCCACGATATACTGAAGCAAGACTTGTTAAAACATTAGAAGAGCTGGGGATAGGTAGACCATCCACATATGCACCTACACTTGATACAATTCAAAAAAGAGGCTATGTTACATTAGATAATAAACGATTTATTCCAACTGAATTAGGTGAAATTGTTCTAGAGCTAATTAGAGAGTTTTTTCCGGAAATTATCAATGTGGAATTTACAGCAAATATGGAAAACAGCCTTGATGAAGTAGAAGACGGTCATATACAGTGGATGAAAATCATCGATAATTTTTATAAAGATTTTTCTCCAAGGCTTGAAAAAGCAGAAAATGAAATGGAGAAAATTGAGATTAAAGATGAGCCAGCAGGTGTAGATTGCGAGGAATGCGGTCACGCAATGGTATTTAAAATGGGAAGATTCGGGAAATTTATGGCTTGCTCTAACTTTCCGGATTGCCGCAACACAAAACCGATTGTAAAAGAGATCGGGGTAAAATGTCCTAACTGTGAGGAAGGAATGATCGTTGAGAGAAAATCAAAAAAACGCAGAATTTTTTATGGGTGTAATCAATACCCGGAATGCGAATTTCTTTCATGGGATAAACCAATTGCAAGAAGTTGTCCAAAATGTAGCAACATGCTTGTTGAGAAAAAGTTGAAAAAAGGTATTCAAGTACAATGTATGGAATGCGATTATAAAGAGGAACAGCAACAATAGGTGAGCGGAGTATCGCTCACTTTTTTTAAGGATACTAAACGGGAAACATAATGAACACACATGGATGTATTCAATATCCCTGAAAGATAATAAATAATTTATAGCTCCTATAAGTAGTTGGAGGGTTAGGTAATAATGAATCATGAAGCAGTAGTTAATGTAATAGGTGCCGGTTTAGCTGGCAGTGAAGCAGCATGGCAGTTAGCTAAAAGAGGAATAAAGGTTCGATTATATGAAATGAGACCAGTTAAGCAAACTCCAGCACATCACACAGATAAATTCGCAGAGTTAGTTTGTAGTAATTCATTAAGAGCTAATAATTTAACAAATGCTGTTGGTGTATTAAAAGAAGAAATGAGGATGTTAGATTCTGTCATTATTAAGGCAGCTGACGAATGTGCTGTGCCCGCTGGTGGGGCACTTGCAGTTGATAGACATGAATTTGCAGAAAAAGTAACAGAGTTAGTTAAAGGACATACAAATGTAACGGTAATAAATGAGGAAGTTGCTGAAATACCAAATGGTCCGACAATCATTGCCACCGGCCCACTTACATCAAAGAATCTTTCTGAGCAATTAATGTTATTAACTGGTGAAGAATATTTGTATTTCTATGATGCTGCAGCCCCAATTGTTGAGAAAGATAGCATTGATATGGAAAAGGTTTATTTAAAATCCCGTTATGATAAGGGTGAAGCAGCTTATTTAAATTGTCCAATGACTGAAGAAGAATTTGATCGCTTTTATGAAGCGTTAATTGCTGCGGAAACTGTCCCATTAAAAGAATTTGAAAAAGAAATTTTCTTTGAAGGTTGCATGCCTATTGAAGTGATGGCGCAAAGAGGGAGAAAAACGATGTTATTTGGTCCCCTTAAACCGGTTGGGTTAGAAGATCCGAAAACAGGCAAGAGACCATTTGCGGTTGTTCAATTACGTCAAGATGATGCAGCAGGGACACTTTATAACATTGTTGGTTTTCAAACACATTTGAAATGGGGGCCTCAAAAAGAAGTGTTATCCCTTATCCCGGGATTAGAAAATGTCGAAATTGTCCGATATGGGGTTATGCATCGAAATACATTCATAAACTCTCCAAGACTTTTAAAGCCAACTTATCAATATAGCAATCGTGAAGATCTGTTCTTTGCCGGGCAAATGACAGGGGTTGAAGGGTATGTTGAATCTGCAGCATCAGGATTAGTAGCGGGGATAAATGCAGCACAGCTTGTCTTAGATAAGGAGTTAGTTGTATTTCCTAATGAAACAGCAATTGGAAGTATGGCAACATACATTACATCAACAAGTGCAGATAATTTCCAACCGATGAATGCGAATTTTGGAATATTTGCTCCACTTCCAAAGAAAATTAAAAGTAAAAAAGAACGTAATGAAATGCATGCCAAGCGAGCGTTAGAAACAATTCAAAAAATTTCGAAAAATTTATAGAAATAATTTGCAAGGGCTACTACTGTTATGATAACATTTAGTAGCCCTTTTGTTGTGCGAGGTGTATCGAGTGACAAATGTTAAGAATTATTTAAATTTGTTTATTGAATATTTACAAATTGAGAAAAATTATTCAAAATATACAATTGTGAATTACTCCAAAGATCTTGAAGATTTTTTTTCCTTTATGAAAGAACAAGCAATCCTACATCTAGAAGAAATTACATATAATGATACAAGGTTATATTTAACTCAGTTACATACAAGAAAGTATTCTAGAAAAACAATTTCAAGGAAGATATCCTCACTAAGAAGTTTTTATAAATTTCTTATTAGAGAAAACTTTCTATCGGAAAACCCTTTTTTACTTGTCTCTATCCCTAAAAAGGAGAAGAAAATTCCTCAGTTTCTTTATGAAGATGAGATTAATCAATTATTCTCAGTGTCGGATATTCACACTCCTTTAGGACAACGAAACCAAGCTTTAGTTGAAATTTTATACGGCACCGGGATACGTGTGAGTGAATGTTGTGAAATCAAGATATCTGATATTGACTTTTTTATTGGAACCATACTTGTGTCTGGTAAAGGTGGAAAACAACGATATATTCCATTTGGAAGCTTTGCTCAAGAGGCTATTGAACGATATATTAACAGTGGCAGAAGAACTTTAATGAGCAAGCGGAAAGAAGACCATCCATATTTATTCGTAAATCATCGTGGTGAAGCGCTAACAGACCAAGGTGTTAGACATATCCTAAATAAGATGATAAAAGATGTCTCTTCAATTCTTCATATCCACCCACATATGTTTAGACATACCTTTGCCACACACTTATTAAATGAAGGTGCTGATATGAGAAGTGTTCAAGAATTGCTAGGTCATTCACATTTATCTTCTACACAAGTATATACACATGTAACAAAAGAACACCTGAAGAAAATGTACATGGCCCATCATCCTCGAGCTTAATGCTTAATAATGGAGGTAGAAAAAATGTCTCAATTTCACGCAACAACAATTTTTGCTATACATCACAATGGAAAAGCTGCTATGGCAGGTGACGGACAAGTAACGCTAGGAAACGCAGTTGTTATGAAGCATACTGCCAGAAAAGTGAGGAAATTATTTAATGGCAAAGTTATTGCAGGATTTGCAGGATCTGTAGCAGATGCTTTTACATTATTTGAACTCTTTGAAAGTAGACTGGAAGAATATAATGGGAATTTGCAACGAGCTGCTGTAGAACTGGCAAAAGAATGGCGAAGTGACAAGGTATTAAGGCGTTTAGAAGCAATGCTGATCGTCATGAATGAGAAAGATCTATTATTAGTATCAGGAACAGGTGAAGTAATAGAGCCGGACGATGGTATTTTAGCTATTGGCTCTGGTGGAAATTATGCTTTATCTGCGGGCCGTGCTCTTAAACGGTTTTCAGGTGATCAATTAACAGCTAAGGAAATTGCTGAGGGTGCTTTAACGATTGCTGGTGAAATTTGTGTTTATACAAATCTGAATATTATTGTTGAAGAACTTTAATTAAGGGAGGCAAAGCTAATTGAATAATCAACTAACACCAAAACAAATTGTTGAACGTTTAGATCAATATATCATAGGACAAAAGGATGCAAAAAAGGCGGTAGCTGTTGCATTAAGAAACCGTTATCGAAGAAGTTTATTGAGTGAAAAGCTCCGTGAAGAAGTTGTCCCAAAAAACATTCTTATGATAGGACCCACAGGTGTTGGAAAAACTGAGATTGCAAGAAGAATTGCAAAGCTTGTAAATGCTCCATTTATTAAAGTTGAAGCAACAAAGTTTACTGAGGTCGGATATGTCGGTAGAGACGTGGAATCTATGGTTAGAGATTTAGTGGAAACTGCGGTTCGATTAGTTAAGGAAGAAAAAATATCTGATGTAAAAGGCCTTGCCGAAGAAAATGCAAACAAGAGGTTAATTGATCTTCTTGTTCCTGGTAAGAAAAAACAAACCACTGCCAAAAACCCACTTGAGATGCTATTTGGAGCAGCAAATCAGCAAACACATGAACAGGATGACCAATCAGCTGATGATTCATCTCTTCATGAAAAGCGCCGTCGTATTGCACATCAATTAGCATTGGGTGAACTAGAGGATCATTATGTTACTGTAGAGATTGAGGAACAACAAGCATCAATGTTTGATATGCTTCAGGGGTCGGGTATGGAACAAATGGGCATGAATATGCAAGATGCGTTAGGAAGCTTAATGCCAAAGAAAAAGAAAAAAAGAAAATTAACTGTTAGAGAAGCTAGAAAAGTAATAACGAATGAAGAAGCAAGTAAATTAATTGATCTTGATGAAGTGACTCAAGAGGCTGTCATAAGGGCAGAGCAAACAGGGATTATCTTCATTGATGAAATTGATAAAATTGCCGGGAAGTCAAAAGGTGGATCTGCTGACGTTTCCCGTGAAGGTGTACAAAGGGATATCCTTCCAATTGTTGAGGGTTCAACGGTTGTAACAAAATACGGATCTGTTAAGACTGATCATATGTTATTTATTGCCGCCGGTGCTTTCCATATTGCGAAGCCATCAGACCTTATCCCTGAATTACAGGGGAGATTTCCGATTCGAGTAGAACTTACAAAACTTAGTGTTGAGGATTTTGTGAAAATTTTAGTTGAGCCTGATAATGCTTTATTAAAGCAATATAAAGCATTAATAGAGACGGAAGGTATAGAATTAGAATTTTCTGACGAAGCTATTCGTAAAGTAGCTGAAGTAGCATTTGATGTGAATCAGGACACTGATAATATTGGTGCCCGAAGATTACATACAATTCTTGAACGACTATTAGAGGACCTTTCTTATGAAGCTCCTGATATTAACCTTGAGAAGATTGTGATAACTCCACAATATGTAGAAGACAAACTAGGGAAAATATCAAAAAATAAAGATTTAAGCCAATTTATTTTATAGTACTTACAATTTCATATGTTACAGGAGGAACCATACATGTCTTTATTACAAAAAACACGTAAAATTAATGCTATGCTTCAAAGAGCAGCAGGAAAACCGGTAAATTTCAAGGAAATGTCAGAGACGCTAAGCGAAGTAATTGAAGCGAATATATTTGTAGTTAGCCGTAGAGGGAAGTTACTAGGATTTGCGATTAATCAACAAATTGAAAATGAACGAATGAAAAAAATGCTGGAAGATCGTCAATTCCCTGAAGGTTATACAAATAATCTTTTTAACATAACGGAAACATCATCAAATATTGACGTTTATAGTGAGTATACTGCTTTCCCTGTTGAAAACCGTGAATTGTTTGAAAATGGTCTAACTACAATTGTGCCAATTATTGGTGGGGGAGAACGCCTTGGAACACTTATCCTGGCAAGAGTTCAAGAGCAATTCGCTGATGAAGATTTAATCTTAGCAGAATACGGTGCTACGGTTGTAGGTATGGAAATTTTAAAGGAAAAAGCAGAAGAAATCGAAGAGGAAGCACGTAGCAAAGCGGTTGTTCAAATGGCGATTAGTTCACTTTCTTATAGTGAATTGGAGGCAATTGAACATATCTTTGAAGAATTAAATGGTAATGAGGGATTATTAGTAGCGAGTAAAATCGCTGATCGTGTAGGAATCACAAGATCTGTAATTGTTAATGCACTTCGTAAATTAGAAAGTGCTGGTGTTATTGAATCACGTTCTCTCGGTATGAAAGGGACATATATTAAAGTCTTGAATGCAAAGTTCTTAGTTGAATTAGAAAAATTGAAAACAAATTAATAAAAACTTGGTAAAAAGAGGATGATCAATGATCATCCTCTTTTTTATTACAGGTTTATTACAAATATTAAAAATGGAAATAATATTTATGTAGGGATTTGTCGCATTTTATGATATTTTATTAAGGTATTAAAAAGGATTTCTGTTAGTATATTTTAATTTATGCGGTAAAGTCGGCATAGTACAATAGTCCTCTTTTGAAAATAGATAGAAAATCCGACTTTTTTTTACAAAGTCTTAATAGACTTTAAGACTATTATTTCATACAATTATAGAGGAATTAACATATTTCGACACTATACGATACGTATCAATGTTTAATTTTGTGAGGGGATATCATGAATTTATTTTCAAATACTATTACAAGCCTTGAAAAAGCCATTTCTCAATCAACAGCAAGACAAAGAGTCATTTCAAATAATATTGCAAATGTCGATACCCCGAATTATAAAGCTCAAGAAGTTCGGTTTAATACTGCATTAACAAATGAAATGCAAAAGCTTGGAGCATATAAAACAAACAGCAAGCATATTGAATTCGGTGGGGCAGATTCATCCAGCTATCAAATCGTAGCTAAGAATAATACGAATTACAATCATAATGGAAATAATGTTGATATAGACCAAGAAATGACTGAAATGGCAAAGAATCAAATCCAATATAATGCATTAATTGAGAGATTAAGCGGCAAGTTTAATTCTTTAAAAACTGTAATAAAAGGTGGCAATTAACTGTGTCAATTTTTCAATCAATCAATACATCCGGTTCTGCTTTAACTGCACAGCGGGTAAGAATGGATGTTATTTCTTCTAACATGGCAAATATGGAAACAACAAGAGGAGAATTTGTGAATGGTGAATGGCAACCATATCGTAGGAAAATGGTTGTAACCCAACCGCAAGGAAATCAATTTTCTTTCTTTTTAAGTAAGGCAATGGGTTCAAAAGAAACAACGGGAGGCGTCAAGGTTACCGAAATTACTGAGGATCAAACTCCCTTTGAACTTGTATATGATCCAGAACACCCGGATGCGAATGATGAAGGTTATGTAGCGATGCCTAATGTGGACCCATTAAAAGAAATGGTTGACCTTATTAGCAGCACGAGATCGTATGAAGCTAACGTTACAGTTATGAATGCATCTAAAGGAATGTTAATGAAAGCTTTAGAAATAGGAAAATAGGTGATCGAGATGATAAATAGTATAAGTCCATTTAAACTAACAACCGAACCAGTTCAAATACAACCTAAGTTCTTGTCAAATAATGCAAATCAAGCAGAAAATAAAGCAAGTTTTGGGGAAACCCTCAAAAATGCAATTGACAATGTTAATAAAGCACAAATAGAGTCAGACAAAATGACAGAAGCATTAGCAACCGGAAAAAATGTAGAACTACATGATGTGATGATTGCATCTCAAAAATCCAGTATTACACTTTTAACAACTATAGAAGTGAGAAATAAAGCGATCGAGGCTTATCAAGAGATGATGAGAATGCAAGTTTAGTATATAAGTATCTTTCTATATTATTAAATACTAAAAATGCAAATGTCATTGTACCGGGGGATTTTATGGAATGAACGAAAAAATATTGAATATAAAAGACAAACTAACCGGGGTATGGCAACAGAAAAGTAAGATGCAAAAAACATTTTATATTTCAAGTATAATCGTGTTTTTTGTCATAGTTGGCCTAATTACTTACTTTATGTCCAGACCAAATTTAGTTCCTCTTTATTCAAATCTCTCTCCAGCTGAAACAGGACAAATAAAAGAGACTCTTGATGCCAAAGGCGTACAATCAGAAATCTCTAATAACGGTACATCGATTATGGTACCAAAAGAGATGGTCGATACGTTAATGGTTGAGTTAGCTGCGGAAGGAGTTCCTGATACTGGAATGATCGATTATTCATATTTCGGTCAGGATTCCGGTTTTGGGATGACGGATAAGGAGTTTGATGTTATTAAACTTAAAGCAACACAAACTGAGCTGGCTAATTTAATGAAAGGAATCGATGGAGTTAAAGAGGCAAGTGTGATGATTAACCTTCCAACTGAATCAGTTTTCGTTGGTGATCAACAAGAAGGGTCCTCCGCTTCCGTTGTTCTTAATCTGGAGCCTGGAGCTCAGCTGGATCAGGATAAAGTAAATGCACTTTTTCATTTGGTTTCAAAAAGTATACCAAATCTTACAACTGATAATATCGTCATTATGGATCAAAACTTTAATTATTATGATTTAAATGATGGTCAAGGTGCTTCACCAGGTACAAGCTATGCATCACAGCAAGAAATAAAATCGCAAATAGAACAAGATATTCAACGAGATGTCCAAAAGTTATTAGGTACAATGATGGGTCAAGATAAGGTAGTAGTTGCCGTAACAACTGATATCGATTTTACTCAGGAAAATCGTGAAGAAAATCTTGTATCTCCTGTTGTAGAAGGTGAAGATGAAGGAATTGCTGTAAGTGTTGAACGAATTACTGAAGCTTATACTGGAAATGGAGCTGCAGCTGCTGGTGGTGTGAACGGTACTGGTGACACTGATGTTCCAGGCTATCAAGCGACAGCAGAAGGTACCGGTGATGGAGATTATGAACGGATTGAGGAAAGAATTAATAACGAAGTGAATCGAATAAATAAACAAATTGTTGAAAGTCCTTATAAAATTCGTGACCTGGGCATTCAAGTAATGGTTGAACCACCAAATCCTGAAGATCCCCTTTCATTTACTCCTGAAAGAGAAGAAGACATACAACAAATCCTTTCTACAGTAGTTAGAACATCTATTAATAAAGATTACTCGGAAGAGCCTATAACAGATGAGGAAATTGCTTCAAAAATTGTTGTTTCCGTTCAACCGTTTGATGGCAAACTTCAGGCGGAAGAGACAGAAGCCAGTCAAACGATTCCAATGTGGATGTATATTGTTGGAGGCATTCTTTTATTAGCGATTGTCGTTCTTATCATTCTTCTCATTAGAAAGAAAAAAGAAAATGAAGAGGAATACGAAGAGGATGAAACACCTGTTGTCACTACATTTAATGTTCCAGACATTAACATTGAAGTTGAATCAGAAACAACTGTTCGTAAAAAACAACTTGAAAAAATGGCAAAAGAAAATCCGGAAGATTTTGCAAAACTATTACGTACTTGGATAGCTGAGGACTAGGAGGTTAGAGGTTTGGCAAGAAAAGACAATAACGCATTAACAGGAAAACAGAAAGCTGCCATTCTCTTAATCTCTTTAGGCCCAGAGGTGTCAGCATCTGTGTACAAACATTTATCTGAAGAAGAGATTGAAAGACTTACGTTGGAGATTTCCGGGGTTCGCAAGGTTGAAGCTGAAAAGAAGGAAGAAATAATAGAAGAGTTTCATGATATTGCGATGGCACAGGAGTTTATTACACAAGGTGGTATCGCATATGCAAAAGAAGTGCTGGAAAAAGCTCTGGGACCTGAGAAGGCAACAAGCATCATTCACAGGCTAACATCATCCTTACAAGTAAAACCGTTTGACTTTGCAAGGAAAGCAGACCCTTCCCAAATACTAAATTTTATTCAAAATGAGCATCCACAAACGATTGCGCTCATTCTTTCGTATCTAGAACCGGCTCAATCTGGTCAAATATTGTCTGAACTTCCTCAAGAATTACAGGCAGATGTTGCTAGACGGATAGCTGTAATGGATCGAACTGCTCCAGAAATTATCAATGAAATTGAACAAATCCTTGAACGAAAACTTTCATCAACTGTGACTCAAGATTTCACACAAACCGGTGGAATTGAAGCTGTTGTAGAAGTATTAAATGGAGTTGACAGGACAACAGAAAGAACAATTTTAGACTCTCTGGAAATACAAGATCCTGTTTTAGCTGAAGAAATTAAAAAGAGAATGTTTGTATTTGAAGACATCGTAACCCTTGATAATCGTGCTATACAGCGTGTAATTAGAGATGTAGAAAATGAAGACTTAATGCTGTCACTCAAAGTCGCGAGTGAGGAAGTTCGTGAAGTTGTTTATAAGAACATGTCTAAACGTATGGTTGATACGTTTAAAGAAGAAATGGAATATATGGGGCCTGTTAGACTTCGAGATGTTGAAGAAGCTCAATCGAGAATTGTTGGTGTGATCAGAAGACTTGAAGAAGCTGGTGAAATTGTCATAGCCCGTGGTGGAGGAGATGATATTATTGTCTAGGCTGATTAAGTCACAATATACAAATCATCATGAAGAGGGAAAAAAGATTGCTGTTCAAACAATTAGAGCACTGCTCCAAGATAAACAGAAAGAAAATGACCCTGAATTAGTTAGTCAGTCTTCTTTTATCATCCAATCAGCAAAAAATGAGGCAGAACAAATGATCAATGCAGCAATGGAAGAATCTTCAATCATCCATCAGCAAATACAGTTTGAAAAGAATAACTGGGAGCAGGAACGTGAACACTTAATTGAGCAAGCAAGACAAGAAGGATATGCAGAAGGTATAGAACTTGGTAGACAGGAAGCATTAAGAAAATACGAGTCTACCATTGAAGAAGCGAATAGAATTATCGAATTGGCAAAGTGTGATTATGATGAAAAAATCCAATCTGCTGAGAATGCTATTTTAGAACTTTCGGTAAAGATTGCAGAGAAAATCATAGTTGCTAAATTAACAGAATCACCCGATCATTTACTTCCTCTTGTAAAAAAAGGACTAAACGAAGTGAAAGAATATGAACATATTAAAATTCATGTCCATCCTCATTTTTACGAATTAGTCTTAAATCAAAAAGATGAACTAAGAACATTGTTGACAAATGACACAGACTTTAATATCTATGCAAATGCAGAAATAAATGAGCATGATTGTTTTATAGAATCTGCATTCGGAAGAATAGATCTAAGCATAGATACACAATTAGAACAATTGAAAAAACAATTAATCGATTTATTAGGCTAAGAGGTGATCTGACCTGAGAGCAGCAGATTTGATACATGCTATCGACACGCTAGATACTTATAAACGATATGGAAAAGTGAAAAGAGTAGTCGGTCTTATGATTGAATCAAGAGGACCAGAAAGCTCTATTGGTGACTTATGCTATATCTATGCTGGTTCTACAAATAAAACGAAAATTCCTGCAGAGGTTGTTGGTTTTAAGGAAGAAAATGTGCTTCTTATGCCTTATTTACAAGTAACAAATATTTCTCCCGGTAGCATTGTTGAAGCAACTGAAGAGCCTTTAACTGTTAAGGTTGGATCAGGTCTTGTTGGGCAAGTGCTGGATTCATTTGGTTTACCTTTAAATGAATCATCTCTACCGAAAGGATTAACCAGCGTACCAACGGATCAATCACCTCCAAATCCAATGAAACGCCCTCCAATCCATGAAAAAATGGAAGTGGGTGTCCGTGTAATTGATAGTCTGTTAACTGTAGGTAAAGGTCAACGTGTAGGTATCTTTGCAGGAAGTGGTGTAGGTAAAAGTACATTAATGGGTATGATTGCCCGAAATACTAATGCAGACTTAAATGTGATCGCCCTTATAGGTGAACGAGGTCGTGAAGTAAGAGAATTTATTGACCGGGATTTAGGTCCTGAAGGATTAAAAAGGTCCATCGTTGTTGTTGCAACCTCTGACCAACCTGCATTAATGAGATTGAAAGCGGCATATACGGCAACTGCTATTGCCGAGTACTTTCGTGATAAAGGGTTAAATGTAATGTTTATGATGGATTCGGTTACTCGTGTTGCAATGGCCCAACGGGAAATAGGCCTTGCTGTAGGAGAGCCGCCCACGACAAAAGGGTATACTCCTTCTGTATTTGCTATATTACCAAAACTTTTGGAGCGAACAGGTACGAATGAACATGGAACGATTACAGCCTTTTATACAGTTTTAGTTGACGGTGATGACTTAAATGAGCCAATCTCTGATACTGTTCGAGGGATTTTAGATGGACATATTGTATTAGACCGACAGCTTGCAAATAAAGGTCAATTTCCAGCGATTAATGTGTTAAAAAGTATTAGTCGTGTAATGAATCAAATTATTGATTCTAATCATCGAAGCTCAGCTTCAAAGCTAAGAGACCTTTTATCCACTTACTTAAACTCTGAAGATTTAATCAATATTGGTGCATACAAAAGAGGTTCATCAAGAGAAATAGATGAAGCCATTAAGTATTATCCAAAAATCATTTCATTCTTGAAACAAAACGTTGAAGATAAAGTAATAATAGATCAAAGTATAGGATCTCTTAGTCAACTGATTGAAAAAGGTGATTATTAATGTCAATTCATTTTCGATTTCAAAAAATCATGGATATTAAAGAAAATGAAAAAGAGCAGTCTCAAGCAGAATATAACCAGTCTGTTAATGATTTTGAAACAGTGGCAAACAAACTCTATGAATCTCTAAAACAAAAAGAGGAGTTAGAGGAAAATACCCTCTCGAAACTAAATGAAGGGATGTCTGTCCAAGAGATTAGACATTATCAGCAATTTGTGACGAACATGGAAAAGACCATCTCTCATTATCAAAAAATGGTTATGTTAACTCGTAATCGTATGAATGAAAAGCAAACAAAGCTCATGTATCAAAACATGGAATTGAAAAAATATGAAAAGCTAAAAGAAAAACAGAATAACGAATTTGTTAGACACTCTAAGGAACTTGAAAACAAATTTATGGATGACCTTTCGATTCAAACTTATATGTACCGCGGAAATTAGGTGAATGCAGATGAAAACCGAAAAGCAGGAATATGGTAAACTTCAATGGTTTTTCTTTGTCATTTTTATTCCGGTTGTTTTCACTTTAATACTTGTTGTTATTATTTTATCTGTTGCTGGCTTTAACGTATTAGGAACAGCAAAATCAACGATTACAAGTATACCTGCTATTGAGAGTCTACTCAATAAAGATGAAGAAAACCCGGATGAGATTGCCCAGGAAGTAAAAAAACAAGAAGAACAGGAAGAAAAAAAGAAGTTAGAGAAAACAATCGAAGAACAAGAAACAATGATTAGTGCACTCGAAAACGATGTTGAATTAAAAGAAAAGGAAGTCCAAAAGTTAACACAAGAAATTAGTTCTTTGGAGAAACAATTAGAAGAATTAGCAAATGCCGAAGAAGAAAGCCAATCGAGGGATATAGCTAAACTATATGATAATATGAGCAGCAAAAAAGCTGCTGAGATCATTCCAAACCTCACGCAGGATGATGCCCTACTAATACTTTCGTCTCTGGATGACAAACAAGTTGCAGATATTTTGTCAAAAATGTCTGTAGATGATGCTGTAAAATATACTAATCTTTTATCGTCAAACTCACAGTAGGTAGATGGGAGGTGAAAAGTTGGAGATCTTACCATTATTACAAAATGTAAATTCACTAACCAAATCTACTAGTATAGGACCTAAGCCTGGTAGTTTGAGTTTTCGAAACTTTTTGTCAGGAGAAGGAATAAATCAGCAAACTACAGCTGTAAGTCATATGAGTATTCCAGAAATAGAGAAAGTATCACTTAAAGGAATTATAAAAGATTTAAATAATATTATTGAACAGCTTCCAGTTGAGATGGATGTATCAAAATCTTCCTCCATAGAAGAATATTCTTCCGGTTCGTTGGAAGAATTAAATGTACTTTCTATTAATAATGATTTTACTGAGATGTCACCAACATTCTTTTTGATAAAAAATGATTTAAAAGATGTACTTACTGAGAATCCATCAATTAACGAACTAGTTACTCATATGAATAACCAACCTTCTATTGTTAATCTTTTATCTTTTGTTAAAGCAGTTGAAGGTGTAAAAGGTTCACAACAATCGGATTTTCAACCAGTATTATCAGATATTAATACGTTTTTTGAACAGGAATTTCCTTCATTTAAAAATAACGAAATAGTTAATTTAGAAAATATGTTAAGTAGCATGGCAAAGATGAAATCAAATGATCAAGAACAACTTGAAGGACAGGTTTTACTTGATAGTTTAATAAGTCAAGAATCTGAACTTGATATAGTATTGGATAAATTGACAAGTATAAGCAATAAATTAAGTTCTCATAAACTTGAATCAATCCATTCTAATATTCAAGTGAAACAAGAGATATTGGTTGAATTAGGCTCTATTTCATCATCATCTTCGGACACACTTTTGTTAATTGATAATTTATTTAAAAAATCAGATATACAAACGATCGAATCAATTTTAGATCATACAGTTAATCGTTTCTTACAGAATAATGATAAAAAAGAGAATCAGTTAATAAATACTTTCGAAGAACATGCTATTTATATGAGGGTTGGTACGAATTTTGATAAAGAAAACTCTTTAAGGATATTGCCTTTTGAAGTGAATACTATCGATCGACCGAAACATAATGAAATTTATGTAGAGGTGCAGGTAAATACTACTCTACAAAAAGATCAGGTAAAACAACATCCTATACTTGAACAATCCATTTATCATATTGAAACAGGATTACGACAGTTAAGTAATGCAGAAATAGATTTTACAACAATAAAAGAGTCTCTCACAAATATCTTAAATGAAGCTACAAAATCGGAGAGCGATGAAGTGAAAGCTCCTTCAACTAACAAAATCGTCCTATCAGATGAATCACATCCTTTACTGAACACATTATTACTTTTGCAACAAGAATCAGAGAAATTTGGCTTTAAGGCTCAGGAAACAGTTGTTATAAGTAACTTGTTAGAAAATGATGAAGAAATAAGTCAACAAACACAACCAAATTTAACAAACAGCTTAAAGGGTGAATCAATAAAAACTTTAGATGTTTCTACTCTGGATTCGATCGTTAAAGGAATAAAATCAATTGTTGATGGAATTCAATTATTAACCTCGAAAAATCAAGTTTTTACACCATTCCTTTCTAACATGGAGGAAGCTGTACAGTCTGAATTAAGCAAATTCAAACAATTCCAGAATGTTGATAACCTGGCAATCCATTTGAGATCTTTAATGATAAAAAATCAGTTAGACAATGTAGCAAAGTTAAATAAAGAGCCTACTTTAAAAAGTAATTCAACTGATTTTATTATTAGTGAGCATGGTTCGAAAAATATAAATATCTTACCGCAAGTACAGATGACAGATGCTGCTATTAATCCACAAGATGAAAAGTTTATTAGTGAAATCAAGGAAGAAACATTTGTCCTTCGACTAAACCATATAAGTGTAACTGAAAATGAGTTACAAGGATCTCAATCAACAAAACAAGATACTTCAATTCGCCAAGAGTTTACAAACCAGCTTTTAAATGCATTTAAGAATAGTAAATTTGCTCAAGTTCCTAATGGAGCTAATAGACTTATTTTAAAGCTAAATCCGGAGCATTTAGGTTTAATTACGGTTAAGCTCGTTCAAAAAAATGGAGAAATGGTTGCTCATCTTATTACATCTTCTAATTCAGCAAAAGATCTATTAGAACATAGTATTCATCAATTAAAACAGGTACTTCCATCTGTCCAAATAGAAATTGAGCGCTATGATATTCAAACAGAACAATCTCAAAAAACGTTGAGAGACCATTCTGAGAACAGAAAAGAAAGCAGTAGTGAACAGCAGCAACAGCATGAGGAAGAAAACAAAAGTGAGCAAAGCTTTGTAGATTCTTTAAAAGAAGCATTAAATACTACTGTATAAGGAGGCGATAGCATGACGTCGATCGATCCTAGCTTACTAATATCGAATAAACCATCAACAAAAAGTACAGGTAATTCCAACCTTGGTAAAGATGAGTTTTTGAAAATATTGATGACTCAATTACAAAATCAAGACCCGTTAAATCCGATGGAAGATAAAGAGTTTATTGCTCAAATGGCTCAGTTTTCTACATTAGAGCAAACAACAAATATGGCCAGTTTACTGGAGAAGTTTATTAATATACAAACGCAGGGAGATTCCATCATAAAGTATTCAGAAATGATTGGAAAGCAAATCGAATGGAAAGATTCCAATGAAGAAACTGGAACAGGAATCGTAAAATCTGTGAAAAAAAGTGATACAGGCTTTGAACTGGAACTTGAAAATGGATCTTTCATATCAGTAGATAACATCATTAAAGTAAGCAAAGCAGAGTAAATTTTGGATTTAATATAACAGAAGCAACTGAATCTAATTATCTATTAAAGGGAGAGAAAACGTATGTTACGTTCATTATATTCGGGAATTAGTGGAATGAAAAATTTTCAGACAAAATTAGATGTAATTGGTAATAATATCGCTAATGTTAATACTTATGGATTCAAGAAATCACGTACAACATTTGCTGACTTAGTTAATCAACAAATTGCAGGTGCAGCTGGAGCAACTCAAACAAATGCAGGTACAAATGCTCAACAAATTGGATTAGGATCAAAAATAAGTTCAATTGATACAATTCATACAGCTGGATCAACCCAAACAACTTCACGAACACTTGACTTATCTTTATCGGGGGATGGATTCTTCCCAGTAGCACAAATTACTGATTTAGCAAACATTAGTATTGATCAAGGAAATCAGATTGGAAACAATATCATAACCGGTTCAATTAATAACGCTGTAGATTTGAATTATACAAGAGCAGGGAATTTCTATTTAGATGATAAAGGATACTTAGTAACTGCTGAAGGAATGTATTTAATCGGAGAAGCTGGAGAAAAGACAATACCTGATGAAGATTCAATAACAAAGTCTCAAAATGCATTAAATGAAATTACTAATTTTGGTACATCTTATAGTAACATGTTAACAGTTCTAGAGGATATTTCAAAACAAGCAAATGATTTACTAAGTGCATATCAAGACTACAACCAATCAGTGAGTAATTATAATAAGAGTGAAGCTCCAGATGAAAATGGTCCTTTGTTCAATGTTATGCAAAGTTCTCATACTGCCTTAACATCAATACTTGCTCAATTTGATGAAACAGCAGGTAATTACAATGATATTGCTGAGACATTTCGAACTGAGAATGTTACAGATTTTAACACAGAAGGTATCAGGGAATTCAACGGTGCTGACCCAATAGGGACAATTGTAAAAGAGATTAATTCTACTATTGCAACTATTGAAGGGGAATATACCAATACTCCACCTGCAGAATGGGAAAATGTAGATAATCAAATTTCACAAATGAACGATATTATCTCTACCTTTAACACATACCAAATCGAATTAGAAAACATCGGAAGAGCAGTTGTTAATTTCGAAGGTATTGCTGAAGACTTACAAAAACCAAAATTTTCAAATCGATTAAGTGGAGAAGCCGGTTTAATTCAAATTCCATTAACAGCTCAGAGCTTTAGTATTGGATCAGATGGTACTGTTACCTTCGTTAATGATAAAGGAGAACTTAATGTAGCAGGGCAAGTCCGTGTAGCAACTTTTGCAAATGCTGGTGGACTGGAAAAGCAAGGGGGCAACCTATATAGAGAATCTGCAAACTCTGGTGCAATTGACAAAAACAACAATGGAATTCAACTTGATGAATTATCTGTAGCTGGTTCAGATGGTGTTGCTTCCATCATTGCAGGTGCTCTTGAAATGTCAAACGTTGATTTATCAGAAGAATTTACAGAAATGATCGTTGCTCAACGTGGATTCCAATCAAATACAAAGATTATTACAACTTCAGATGAAATTTTACAAGAATTAATGGGGCTAAAACGTTAATAAGGGGGGAAGAGGCTAGCACATTGCACTTTTTCGTTAGCCTCTGAAAATATGATTCAATTAACAAGGTTAAATGGAAAACCCTTTACTCTTAATGCGTTATATATTGAAGTGATTGAGTCATTTCCTGATACAACCATTACTTTAACAAACGGGCACAAATATGTTGTAAAAGAACCTCAACAAGAGGTGGCTATGAAAATTTCTTCCTTTTATCGGGATATCAATGTTTTGTCTTTGAGAAAAGACACGGAGGTTTTGGGTGATGAATAAGAAGCTTTTAACTATTATGCTTGTTATTATAGGGTCTATTACTTTAATTGGTGTTACAGCACTTGTCGTCGTTACTAAATTTGTAGGAAATGAAGACGAGCATAAAGAACCTTCGATAGAAGAGGTTGTTGAAGCATCTGTTGATATACCCGAAATAACCACAAATTTATCCAGTGGTAATATTGTGCGCATATCATTTAAAATTGAAACAGATTCGAAAAAAGCAAAAGAAGAATTAACACAAAGGTCTTTCCAAGCACAAGATATTGTCATATCTGAGCTGGCAAATCTGGATGCTGCACAATTAGAAGGAACCGAAGGAATGAACAAGTTAAAAGAGTCAATTTCTAATAGAATTAATGCATTAATGCAAGAAGGCAAGGTCAAGAAGATTTATACCACATCCTATATCCTTCAATAATTGAACAACATAACAAATAGGAGGTGAAAACTTTGGCAGGTGATATTTTATCACAAAGTGAAATTGACGCCTTGCTATCTGCCATTTCAACTGGTGAGATGGATGCAGATGAGTTGAAGAAAGAAGAGTCAAGCAAAAAAGTTAAGGTCTATGATTTTAAACGGGCTTTGCGTTTTTCAAAAGATCAAATTCGAAGTTTAACTAGAATACATGAAAACTTTGCACGGTTGTTAACAACTCATTTTTCAGCGCAATTGCGAACATATATTCAAATTACAGTTGGTTCTGTTGACCAGTTGCCATATGAAGAATTTATCCGATCGATTCCTAAAATGACGGTGTTAAATATTTTTGAAGTAGCTCCATTAGAAGGAAGAGTACTAATGGAAGTGAATCCTAATATAGCATACGCAATGATGGATCGAATTATGGGTGGTATAGGAGCAAGTGTTAATAAAATAGAGAACTTAACTGAAATCGAAACAAAAATTATCTCAAATATCTTTGAGAAATCATTAGATAATTATCAAGAGGCATGGGAATCCTTAATTGAAATTGAACCAAATATGTTGGAATTTGAAGTTAATCCACAGTTTTTACAAATGGTTTCTCCTAATGAAACTGTAGTCGTTATTTCCTTGAATATTCAAGTGGGAGAAACGAGCGGTATGATAAACCTGTGTATCCCGCACGTTGTATTAGAACCTATTATCCCGAAGTTATCTGTACATTATTGGATGCAATCTGACAGAAAAGAGCCAAAGCAACATGAGATTGATGCTTTAAAAAAGCAAATCAATCTAGCCGATCTTACAATTGCAACTGAGCTTGGAACATCAGATATATCCATACAAGACTTTCTTCAATTACAACCTGGTGATGTCATTCAATTAGATAGCGCCATCGACCAACCATTGGTGGTTAAAATAGGTAATAAGCCAAAGTTTACTGGACAACCTGGAAAAACAAACAAAAAATTAGCGGTTCAAATTATTGACCACTTATCAAGAGGTGACGAAGATGGTGAGTAATGATATGTTATCGCAGGATGAAATCGATGCGCTATTAAAAGGGGCAAGTATTGATGAAGAAGAAAATCCTGTGGAGACAGATGGAGGAATACGTTTAAAGAATGAAGATTACTTTGATGCGATGGAAGAGGACGCAATTGGTGAAATAGGAAATATATCATTTGGAAGCTCTGCAACAGCTTTATCAACTCTTTTACAACAAAAAGTTGAAATCACAACACCAAGTGTATCAATTATTCACAAGAACAATTTAGGTGATCAATTTCAACATCCTTATGTTGCAATTGAAGTGAATTATACAGAAGGATTTTCAGGAAGTAACCTGCTGGTTATTAAACAAAGTGATGCGGCTATCATTGCAGATTTAATGATTGGTGGAGATGGAACAAACCCTGATGAAATGTTAGGAGAAATTCAAGTTAGTGCAGTACAGGAAGCGATGAACCAGATGATGGGTTCTGCAGCTACGTCTATGTCAACAATTTTTAATAAAAAAGTAGATATCTCACCACCGCGCGTTGAACTTCTCGATGCAAATGAAACAGAGGATACAAATACAATACCTAATGAAGATTTGTTAGTTCAAGTATCATTCAGGTTGAAAATTGGAACATTAATTGATTCAAATATCATGCAATTATTGCCTTTATATTTTGCGAAAGATCTTATAGATCAATTAATTAATCCTAAGCAAGAGGCTGCTACTGTCGAAGTAATAAATGAGGTTTCCGAACCACAAGCAGTAACACCTGATATGACACACCTGTACCAACCTGATATTCAACAAAATAATTCGTATGGTCAGCCTGTATATGAGCAACCATTACCGCAACAACAGGCTAGTTTTAATAATCACCAACAGCACCAGCAAATGGGACAACCTATGTACGGATCTGTTCCTCATCAGCATACTCAACAAAAACAGCAGCCTTCAGTTAATGTAAAACCTGCTGAGTTTGCTTCGTTTGAGCCAGTTTCTTATCAACAGCAAGAAATTCAAAACTTAGATATGTTGTTGGATATTCCGTTAAAGGTAACGGTGGAATTAGGTAGAACAAAACGTTCAGTAAAAGAAATCCTTGAATTATCTTCAGGTTCCATAATTGAATTAGATAAACTCGCTGGTGAACATGTAGATATACTAGTTAACAATAAAATTGTTGCAAAAGGTGAAGTTGTCGTTATCGATGAGAACTTTGGTGTTCGTGTAACAGACATTATTAGTCAATCAGAGAGATTAAGTAAATTAAAATAAACTTGTAAAGTAGGAGTGGGGAAAAATGGCACACAAAATTATGATTGTTGACGATGCAGCATTTATGAGAATGATGATTAAAGATATTTTAACAAAAAATGGGTATGAAGTAGTTGCTGAAGCAGCTGACGGTGCACAAGCTGTAGAAAAATATAAAGAACATCAACCAGATTTAGTAACAATGGATATAACAATGCCGGAAATGGATGGAATTGCAGCACTTAAAGAAATTAAAAAAATTAATAGCAATGCTAAAGTTATCATGTGCTCGGCAATGGGACAACAAGCAATGGTTATTGATGCAATTCAAGCAGGTGCGAAGGATTTTATCGTGAAACCTTTCCAGGCTGATCGTGTTTTAGAGGCTATTGGAAAAACATTAAGTTAAAGGTGGAGAGACTTTGCTTCATAGAAACTGCCTCATAATGATGGTAATAGCTTTTATCTTAATTTCTCCGCATGTTACATCTATTGTTCATGCGGAGAACTCACAAAATGAAAGTGTTTATGAAAACTTAAACAAGCAACAGGAAGATAATAATCAAAATAAATTAAATGAAAACCCTGCAAGTGAAGATCAAGTACAACAAAATGAAGATCCCCAAATACAGGGAGATGCTCTTTCTATTACAGCTTGGGATTTTATCAAAATGCTCTTTGCTCTAGGTTTTATTATCTTTCTCATTTATGTCCTTTTGAAGTTTGTTACGAAGAAAAACCGTGTATTCCAGCAAGGACAAGCTATTGTGAATTTGGGTGGGACCAATTTAGGACAAAATAAATCAGTTCAAATTGTTAAAGTTGGAAAACGTGTGCTGGTTGTTGGAGTTGGCGAGTCGATTACCTTATTAAAAGAGATTGACGATGAACAAGAAAGCAAGGGTATAATTGAAGACTTTGAGAAAAAGCAAGAATTGGTTATTGATTCAAAAGATATATTTCAAAAATTAACTTCCGCAATTGTTCAGCAAACAAAAGGGAAGAAAATCAATTCAAATTCTCCTGTTTTTTCAACAAAGCTAAATGAACAATTACAGAAAATAAAGGAAGATCGGACTAGACAACTTGAGGATATTAAAAGAAAGGGTATAAAAGAGAATGAATGAGTTTATGGAGTTTTTTAATAATAGCAATCCTGAAGATGTTAGTACATCTGTAAAGCTTCTATTATTATTAACGGTATTATCTATTGCACCCAGTATTTTAATATTGATGACTTGTTTTACAAGGATTATTATCGTATTGTCGTTTGTCCGTACTTCACTTGCAACACAATCAATGCCACCGAATCAAGTTCTGATTGGAATTGCTATGTTTCTCACATTTTTCATAATGGCACCTACATTTTCTCAAGTAAACGAGCAGGCGTTAACGCCTCTTTTTAATGAGGAAATAGGTTTAGAAGAAGCATATGAAAAAGCGGCAATTCCTTTTAAAGAGTTTATGAGCAAGCATACAAGGCAAAAAGATTTAGCTTTATTTTTGAATTATGCTGGAATTGAAAACCCAAAGTCTATTGAAGACATACCATTAACTGCTCTCGTTCCTGCCTTCGCAATAAGTGAAATAAAAACAGCTTTTCAAATAGGCTTTATGATTTTTATTCCTTTTTTAGTTATCGATATGGTAGTTGCAAGTATTTTAATGTCCATGGGAATGATGATGTTACCACCAGTTATGATTTCTTTACCTTTTAAAATCCTGCTGTTTGTATTAGTAGATGGTTGGTATTTAATTGTAAAGTCATTGTTACAAAGTTTTTAGAAGGGGTGTGAATGAATGAGCTCCGAGTTTGTTATTTCACTAGCTGAAAAAGCTGTATATACTGTATTGATCATCTGTGGACCTCTTCTGCTAGTAGCATTGGTTATTGGATTAATCGTAAGTATTTTCCAAGCAACAACACAAATTCAAGAACAAACACTGGCATTTATTCCGAAAATTGTTGCAGTATTAGTTGGATTGATCTTTTTTGGTCCGTGGATGTTATCTACGCTTATATCATATGCACAAGATATTTTTGGTAATTTAAATAGGTTTGTAGGATAAAATGGCAACTTTACTTGAAAATTATCCTGCATTTCTACTAATTTTTATGAGGGTAACGGCCTTTTTTGTAACATTGCCATTTTTCTCTTACAGAACCATTCCTAATACACATAAAATTGGGTTTTCCTTCTTTTTAGCATGGATTATGTTTTTTTCTATAAATCCGCCGGCTATTGAAGTAGATGGGCAGTATTTCATGCTGATTATAAAAGAAGTATTACTTGGCCTAGCTATTGGGTTTTCGGCTTATTTTATCCTTTCTGCTATTCAAATTGCTGGTAGTTTTATTGATTTTCAAATGGGATTTGCAATTGCAAATGTTATTGATCCTCAAACAGGCGCACAAAGTCCTCTTGTCGGTCAATTCTTGTATACACTTGCATTATTGTTACTTATT
This sequence comes from Metabacillus schmidteae, assembly GCF_903166545.1. Lineage (NCBI taxonomy): Bacteria > Bacillati > Bacillota > Bacilli > Caryophanales > Bacillaceae > Metabacillus > Metabacillus schmidteae. The sequence continues at coordinate 2,416,708 of NZ_CAESCH010000001.1, forward strand.
ACTACCGACGCGCATCATCTCCTATTAGATGGTGTTTATTATAGCTATCAATTCGTGCCAATTAATCAACCTTTCCTTCCGATGGGAAATGAAAATATTATTGAATTTATTATCACATCGTTTAATTCAATGTTTATCATAGCTTTTCAAATGTCTATTCCAGTAGTAGGCTCACTTTTCTTAGTTGATATAGCTTTAGGAATTGTAGCAAGAACCGTTCCCCAATTAAACATTTTCGTCGTTGGGTTACCGTTGAAGATTATTGTTAGCTTTATCATGCTCATTCTAACAATGAGTGCATTATTTTTGTTAATGTCACAATTATTTGAAACGATGACGTATACAATGCGTGGTCTGATGGAGTTGTTCGGAGGTGGAGGCAATCAACCTACTTAAATTAGATTTGCAGTTTTTTTCTGGTGAAAAGACTGAGAAAGCTACTCCACGAAAAAAACAAGATGCAAGGAAAAAAGGTCAGGTAGCTAAAAGTGCTGATGTAAATACGGCGCTTTCCCTTCTAATGGTTTTTTTATCGTTTTTATTCATTGGCGCTTTCATGAGAGATCATATTCTTCTTATGATGAGAGGATTTTTTCAGGATTATTTATTACTTGATGTAACAACTCAAAATGTCCATGACGTCTTTTTAACATTAGCTTATCAAGCAACCATTATTTTAGCACCAGTTATGGGTATTGCTTTAGTTGCCGGGGTTTTGGCAAATTATTTACAAGTAGGCTTTTTATTCTCTACAGAAGCTATTCAAATGAAGTTGAATAAGTTAGATCCAATCCAAGGCTTTAAACGAATCTATTCAATGCGTGCAATTGTTGAGTTAATTAAATCGTTATTAAAAATATCCTTTGTTGGAGCTGTTACATTTTCTGTCTTATGGCTTGAACTTGATAATGTTTTGAGATTGTCATATATGACTGTTGAACAGTCACTTCAATTTATTGGGTCTTTAACGGTTAAGATGGGGCTGTTTGCATCAATTGCTCTATTACTATTAGCACTATTAGATTATTTGTATCAAAAATTTGACTATGAAAAAAACCTTAGAATGTCTAAACAAGACATTAAAGATGAATATAAAAAATCTGAAGGTGACCCACTAATCAAATCGAAAATAAAGCAAAGGCAACGTGAAATGGCGATGAGAAGAATGATGCAGGATGTTCCTACTGCCGATGTTGTCATCACTAACCCAACACACTATGCTATTGCGTTAAAATATGATGAATCGAAAATGGATGCTCCTTATGTTGTCGCCATGGGAGTAGATATGGTTGCACAAAAAATAAAAGAAATCGCAAAAGAAAATGACGTCATGATGGTAGAAAATCGTCCTTTAGCAAGAGCTTTGTATGCACAGGTAGATATTGGACAGGCAATTCCTGATGAGTTTTTTCAGGCGGTTGCAGAGATTATTGCGTATGTGTATCAGACAAAATCTATTTCATAAAGGGTCTATTTCTACTAGTACAATAGATTGATTGGGTTTAAGGAGAGAAAAAAACATGTCCGGAAAAGACTTATCGGTATTACTTAGTGTTATTTTAATTGTGGCAATGTTGATCATTCCGTTCCCGGGCTGGTTGTTAAGCTTTTTAATTATAATAAATATTTCTCTTGCACTATTAGTAATTCTTACGTCAATGAATATGAATGAGCCGCTGCAATTTTCAATTTTCCCGTCATTAATTCTTCTATTAACTCTGTTTCGCTTAGGTCTAAACGTGTCAACGACAAGAGCGATTTTAGCAGAAGGTGATGCAGGTAAAGTAGTTGAAACCTTTGGTACGTTTGTTACTGGAGGAAATGTTTTAGTAGGGTTTGTTGTTTTTATTATTTTAATTGTTATTCAGTTTGTTGTTATTACAAAAGGTTCTGAGCGTGTATCAGAAGTAGCTGCCCGTTTTACACTAGATGCGATGCCCGGTAAACAAATGAGTATCGATGCTGACTTAAATGCAGGCATGATTTCGGAGCAACAAGCTCGTGAAAGACGAGACAAAATTGCCAATGAAGCTGATTTCTATGGGGCAATGGATGGTGCCAGCAAATTCGTTAAAGGTGATGCAATTGCTGGTATTATCATGGTATTGATCAATATGTTATTTGGTATCATTATTGGTATGATGCAGCTTGGAATGCCTATAAATGAGGCTGCCTCCCATTTCACAATGCTAACAGTTGGTGATGGTATTGTTAGCCAAATACCAGCATTATTAATTTCAACTGCCACAGGTATAGTGGTAACCCGTGCAGCATCAGAAGGTAACTTAGGTACAGATATAACAAAACAACTTTTTGCTTACCCTAAAATGCTTTATGTAGCAGCAGGAACGATTTTTTTATTAGGTATTTTTACACCGATTGGTATTTTATTAACTCTCCCAATTGCGGCTTTACTTGCTGTTGGTGGTTATATGATCTCAAAATCTAAAGAGCAAAACATTCCTGATGAAGAAGAAATCGAACAAGAAATTGAAATGGATGAAATGAAGAGTCCAGAAAGTGTAGTCAATCTCCTCAATATTGATCCGATTGAATTCGAGTTTGGATACGGTTTAATTCCCCTTGCTGATACGAATCAGGGTGGAGATCTCCTTGATCGAGTGGTTATGATTCGAAGGCAGTTAGCAATTGAACTTGGTATCGTTATTCCTGTTGTACGAATAAGAGATAATATACAGTTACAACCTAATGAATATCGTCTAAAAATCAAGGGAAATGAATTGGCTAAAGGTGAAATTCTACTTGATCACTATTTAGCTATGGCTCCTGGCATTGAAGATGATTCAATTGAAGGAATCGATACGATTGAGCCTTCCTTTGGCTTACCTGCAAAATGGATAACAGAGGAAATGAAAGACACAGCTGAGATGTATGGGTACACAGTAGTTGATCCTCCGTCCGTTGTTTCTACACATATAACAGAAGTCATAAAACAACATGCACATGAATTATTAGGCAGACAAGAAACTAAACAATTAATCGATCATTTAAAAGAAACGTATCCTATTTTAGTAGAAGAAGTGACTCCAACTCCACTTGGTATTGGTGAAATTCAAAAAGTTCTTGCTAAATTATTACGTGAGAAAGTTTCAATAAGAAATCTGCCGATTATTTTTGAAACATTGGCCGATTTTGGAAAGATGACTTCAGATACAGAATTGCTGGCGGAATATGTAAGGCAAGCTTTAGCCAAGCAAATTACCGCACAGTATGCTGAACAAGATCAGACCTTAAAAGTTGTAACTTTATCAGGAAAAATAGAAAAGCTAATTGCAGATGGTGTACAACAAACTGAACATGGCAATTACTTATCATTAAGTCCAGATGTTTCACAATCGATCATTGAATCGATTGCAAAGGAAGTTGAAATGTTATCAATCCAACAGCAAACACCGATCATATTATGTTCCCCTGCAGTGAGAATGTATGTAAGGCAATTAACCGATCGATATTTTCCTCAGGTTCCTATTTTGTCTTACAATGAGCTGGAGGCAAATGTTGAAGTACAGAGTATTGGGGTTGTGAATGTAGAATGAAGGTAAAAAAGTATGTAGCACCATCTATGCAAGAGGCAATGAAAAAGATCCGATCAGAGATGGGAAACGATGTAGTCATTTTAAACTCTAAGGTAGTTCAAACTGGAGGTTTTTTAGGGCTTTTTACCAAAAAGAATATTGAAGTGATCGCTGCAATAGATCCGGACGTTCCCGCAAATGAGTCGAAAGCTGTAAAACCTTTATCTAGAGAAACAGCAAAACACACTGTCCAGAACAGCAGTAACTATTTAGAACATCAAGGTCAACTAAGTACAGTAGAAAATGTTAATCAAAAACCAGTATTAGAGGAAATCACTGAATTAAAAAATATGATCAAGGCTCTTTCTACAAATGAAAGAAGTGACGTGTATCCACCACCATTAAAGGACATTTATGAAAAAATGATTAAACAGGAGATTTCACCTACTTTTATTGGCCAAGTGATGGCAGAGCTTTTAGATACTTGGTATGAACACAAAGGTGAGATCTCGCATACCGATTTATATAAAAAACAGAATAGATTTTTTGCTTTGCAACTGGAAGGTTTTGACTTCGGAGGTATTTCTTATAAGCGGAAATACATTAATGTTATTGGTCCGACAGGAGTAGGGAAAACAACAACTCTTGCTAAACTGGCTGCTGAATGTGTTCTTCAAGAAAAGAAAAAAGTTGCCTTTATTACTACAGACACATATCGAATTGCAGCGATTGATCAATTAAAAACATATGCGAAAATTTTGGATGTTCCCATTGAAGTCTGCTATACGACGGAAGATTTTAAACAAGCAAAGCAAAATCTCGCAATGTATGATTATATATTTATTGATACAGCAGGACGAAATTTTCTAGAACCTAAGTATGTTTCTGATTTGCAGAAGATTATTTCCTTCGATGATGAAATGGAAACTTTTTTAGTTTTAGCTGCTACCGCAAAACCAGCTGATATGCTTGCAGTCTATGAACAATTTGCTGTGATTCCTATTCATAAACTTATCTTCACCAAAATGGACGAAACATCAACAAGAGGATCATTATTCGATGTCATGAAGAAAACAAAAAAAGGCATTGCATATACAACACACGGACAAAATGTTCCGGAAGATATCGAAGTAGCAACAAGAGAACGAATAGTCGAACAGATGTTGAGGTAATGAAAAATGGCATATGATCAAGCACAGCGTCTACGAGAGCGTTTGAACAGCTTAAAAACAGAAGCAAAATCTATTGCTGTTATGAGTGGAAAAGGTGGAGTAGGAAAATCAAACTTCTCACTTAATTTTTCACTGGCACTACAAAAAGAAAATAAACGAGTATTGTTATTTGATTTAGATATTGGTATGGGAAACATCGATATATTAATTGGTGAAAGTTCACCATATTCAATTGTTGACTTTTTCAATCAGGACATGTTGCTTTCTGAAATCATTTCATCCGGTCCAAATGGCCTGGATTATATTTCAGGTGGAACAGGTCTGGGTGTGATTTTTTCTTTGGATGAAGAAAAGTTTCAACGATTTCTTCAACAACTTGAATTACTATTTAAATTATACGATTATATTGTTTTTGATATGGGGGCCGGTATTTCAGAAGACAGTTTGAGATTTTTATTATCTGTTGATGAAATTATTGTGATTACTACACCTGAGCCAACTTCCATGACTGATGCGTATGCTGCAATAAAAAATGTTTGTGTTAATAATAAGTCAATCCCATTTTCTATCGTTGTAAACCGAGCTTTTAATAAGAAAGTTGGCGAATTAACTTATAAAAGATTAGAACAGACGATCAATCAATTTTTACATCGGGAAGTTTCTTTGCTTGGCATAATTCCTGATGATTCTACTATTATGAAGGCTGTGATTGATCAAAAACCGTTTACTCTTTTCCAGCCAAGCTGTCAGGCTAGTAAAGCACTAGTTATGATCTCTAAAAATTATTTGCAAATGAAAAATACCATTGAAGAAGTTCAAGATGAAGCATCTTTTATTTCGAAACTAAAGCATTTCTTCATGAAAGGCAGGTAATTACTTATGGAAAAAACTAGTGTTTTAGTTGTCGATGATTCGGCTTTTATGAGAAAGCTTATATCTGATTTTTTATCTGAACATGAACGAATTCTTGTGGTTGGGACAGCGAGAAATGGGTCGGACGCATTAAAAAAAATTGAAGAGTTGAATCCTGATGTTGTTACTCTTGATGTTGAAATGCCGATTATGAATGGATTAGAAGCATTAAAATTGATTATGAAGCAATGTCCAAGACCGGTGATCATGCTTTCAAGCACGACTAAAGGTGGTGCTGAGAACACCATTTTATCACTTCAGTATGGTGCATTTGATTTTATTCCTAAGCCTTCTGGCTCAATTTCTTTAGACCTATATAAAGTCAAAGAAGAGCTTAAAAGCAAAGTTATTCTTGCGAAATCTGCCAATTTAAAGAAAGTAAACAATCGATTATTACAAAATACAACAAGTTATAGTAAAATAGACTCAGGTGTTGATCAAAAAACTATTTTCTTCGACAAAAACAATCAAAGTCAATCAATTGTTTGTATCGGAACCTCTACAGGAGGACCAAGAGCTTTGCAACATGTTTTAACAAAATTACCATCTGATTTGCGAGCACCTATTTTTATAGTTCAACACATGCCTCCTGGGTTTACACAGTCACTCGCAAATCGGCTTCATACCATCTCTTCAATTGTGGTAAAGGAAGGTGTCGATGGGGAAGTCGTAAAAAATGGAACAGCATATATAGCTCCTGGTGGCTCACATATGAAAATTGTGAATTCTGGATCAGCATTAATGATTAAAATAGACCAATCTGACATTAGAAATGGACATCGTCCATCGGTTGATGTGATGTTTGAGTCAATAAGTGAACTAAAGAATTATCGGAAAATTGCAGTCATTATGACAGGAATGGGCTCTGATGGCTCAGAAGGGCTAAAAAAGATGAAATCTAGCGGGGTTGTTAAAGCTATTTCTGAATCAGAAGCCACTTCTATTGTTTACGGAATGCCTAAATCAGCTTTTGCAACGAATTTAGTTGATAGAGTTGCTAATGTGGATGAAATTGCTGACGCTATTTTATATTTTCTTTCCACTACTAATAAATAAATGTCTTTCTTATATATTACTATACAACAGTGTAAAAGCTGTTTGATCCGATACTTAACTCGAAACATAGGGGTGTTACCGTATGGAAATGAATCAATACTTAGAAGTGTTTATTGAAGAAAGTAAAGAGCATTTACAAGCATGTAATGAAAAATTACTAGAATTAGAGAAAAACCCTGCGGATCTATCAATTGTGAATGAGATTTTCAGGTCTGCTCACACACTAAAAGGTATGAGTGCCACAATGGGATATGAAGATTTAGCTAACTTAACACATCAAATGGAAAACGTTCTTGATGCAATCCGAAATGATAAGCTGAGTGTGACAGCTGATATTTTGGATGTGGTTTTTGCTTCTGTAGATCATTTAGAAGAAATGGTATTTTCAATTGCTGAAGGTGGAGACGGGAAGAAAGATGTTACAAAAGTTGTTGAAATGTTAAAACAGATTGAAAACGGTGAAACAGTAACAGCTGATACCAAAAGCGAAGCAGCACCTGAACAATCTTTGCAATCTATTCAATCATATGATGATTATGAAAATGCCGTTATCCAACAATCAAAAGAGCAAGGTTTTTCACCTTTGGAATTAACAATTACTTTAAGAACGGATTGCTTATTAAAAGCGGCAAGGGTATTTATGGTGTTTGAAATTTTAGAGCAAGCAGGTGAGGTCATTAAATCGCTTCCTTCTGTCGAATTGCTAGAGGAAGAAAAATTTGACCATCAATTTACGGTAGCTCTTGTTACAAAGGAAACTGCAGAAGATCTTAAAGAGAAAGTAATGAAAGTGTCAGAAATTGAAGATGTTATCGTGCGACAAATTAATCTTGATAATGCTACTACTGCTGTTTCTGAACTAAGTGATGTGAAGCAGGAAGAAATAATTGATAAACAAGAAATTGAACAGCCGAAGCAGGAAATAAAAACAGCAACGAAACAGGCTGCCGCTACAAGTTCTAAAACAATTCGTGTAAACATTGAGCGTTTAGATATCTTGATGAACCTTTTTGAGGAGCTTGTTATAGATCGTGGTAGATTGGAACAAATATCAAGAGATTTAAATAATTCTGAACTGAATGAAACAGTTGAGAGAATGTCTAGAATTTCTGGTGACTTACAAAATATTATTTTAAATATGAGAATGGTTCCTGTTGAAACTGTGTTCAATCGTTTCCCAAGAATGATTAGACAGTTAGCAAAAGATTTAAATAAAAAGATTCATTTAGAAATTGTTGGAGCTGAAACAGAGCTTGATCGTACAGTTATCGATGAAATTGGAGATCCGCTTGTTCACTTATTACGTAATGCGATTGATCATGGAATTGAAATGCCAGAGGAACGTATGAAAAACGGCAAAAGTGAAGAAGGTCATGTTGTATTAAGTGCATACCATAGTGGAAATCATGTCTTTATTGAAATAGAAGATGATGGAGCAGGTATTAATCGTGAACGAGTACTCAAAAAGGCATTAGATCGCGGGGTTGTGACACAGCAGATCGCTGCGACCTTAACGGATAAGCAAGTATATGAGCTTATATTCTCATCAGGTTTTTCAACAGCTGATAAAATCTCAGATATATCAGGTCGTGGGGTAGGACTGGATGTTGTAAAAAGTACAATTGAATCTCTCGGTGGTACGGTTACTGTTGATGCTGTAGAAGGTAAAGGTTCATTATTCTCAATACAGCTCCCACTAACATTATCGATTATTTCAGTTATGCTTGTTGAATTACGAAATGAAAAATACGCCATCCCATTATCATCTATTATTGAAACCGCGGTTATTAAGAAAGAAGATATTCTTCAGGCGCACAATCAAAAAGTCATTGATTTTAGAGGGAAAATTGTTCCTTTAGTCTTTTTATCAGAGATCTTTGAAGTTCCTGAGACAAAAGAAGAAGAAAATTTTGTTTCATTAATAATTGTACGTAAAGGTGAAAAAATGGCAGCATTGGTTGTTGATTCGTTCATAGGTCAGCAGGAAATTGTATTAAAATCGTTAGGTAATTATTTGAATTCAGTGTTTGCTATCTCGGGAGCCACTATTTTAGGAGATGGTCAAGTCGCACTAATTGTTGATTGTAATGCTCTTATTAAATAATTCGATTCTAGTTGGTTATGAAAAAACGAAAATAGGTGTTTCATGTTTTAGAGAGGAGTTTTTACAATGAATGAACATTTAATTGGTGACCTTAAAGTAATCGTTTTTCAGTTGCAGGACGAGGAGTATGGCATACCCGTTCAACAAGTACGTTCAATAGAGAAAGTGCAACATATTACAAGAGTTCCGAGAACTGCTCCGTATATTAAAGGTGTGATTAATTTACGTGGAGTTGTCACTCCGATTATAGATTTGCGTAAACGATTTGGAATGCAAGAACTTGAGGATACTGAAAGTACTAGAATGATCATTGTATCCAAAGAGGATATTGAAGTTGGCTTTATTGTAGATTCAGCCAATGATGTCATTGATATTCATTCGGATATTATTGAACCTGCACCAGAAGTAGTTGGCTCAGTAGAGGTTGAATATATCCAAGGTGTAGCTAAATTAGAGAAGCGATTAATCGTGATGATTGATCTTGAAGAAGTGTTAAAAACCGGTCAAAATCTAGCACTTCAGGGTGTATAGGAAAAGAGTCATGGATTACACGAGATCAATAACGTCTACACATTTAGATATATTAAAAGAGGTCGGGAATATTGGTGCTGGACATTCTGCCACATCTTTGTCTATGTTGCTAGACAAAAAAATTGATATGACAGTACCTGATGTAAAGGTTATTTCATTCAATGAACTTATGGATCTAGTTGGTGGACCTGAAGTGGTTGTTGCAAGTGTGTTTTTGCGAATGGAAGGTGACATCCCGGGTTCATTATTTTTTGTTCTTAGCATTGAACAAGCTGAGCGGTTCATTAAGAAGTTAATTGCTGATGAAGACTTTTCATTGAAAGAAATGCCATATAATGAGTTGGGGTTATCTGCTTTTCAGGAGCTGGGAAATATTTTAACAGGGGCGTATTTATCGTCATTATCAGATTTAACAGATTTAAGAATCTACCCTTCGGTACCTGCTTTAACAATTGATATGTTCGGAGCAGTAATATCTCATGGATTAATTGAATTATCACATGTAAGTGATTATGCAATCATCATTGATACAGCAATTAAAGAAGAAGATCAGCTTGATATAGATTCTGTTAAAGGTCATTTCTTTTTATTACCTGATCCTAATTCCTTTAAAAAGTTATTTGATGCACTTGGTATTCCTGATGAAAAATGAAGTGTATGAAATTGTAAAAGTAGGAATTGCTGATCTCAATACTGTAAAACCACCTAATAGAATTCGGACATCAGGACTGGGCTCCTGTGTCGGATTAATCCTTTTTGATAAAATCAATGAAATTGCAGGTTTGGCACATATCATGTTACCGACCTCATCACTAGCTAATCAAATAACGATTAACCAAGCAAAATATGCAGATACGGCAATTCCATTATTAATAAATAAATTAGAGGGTTCTGGAGCAAAAATGAGGTTCCTCCAAGCAAAAATAGCTGGTGGTGCTCAGATGTTCCAGTTTCAATCATCAAATGACATGATGAGAATAGGACCTAGAAATGTAGAAGCAGTAAAGAATTTCTTGCGGACTCATAACATCCCAATTCTAAGTGAAGATGTGGGTGGTAATAGTGGCAGAACGATTGAATTTGACCCAAAAACATCTGAATTAATGATTCGAACTGTTAACCAAGGGACAAAAATAATCTAGGTTTAATCCAGTGACGTTCTAGTAATAGGGTTCAAAATGCTGAATTTGGATTAGAACTTTTCATGATATTTATGCTGATCAGGGGGATAAAAATGACACAATTGACACAAACCGACGAACATGTAATTTGGCAAAAATGGATTGATGTACGTGACACACATGCTGGTAATGCACTCATCAAAAAATATATGCCCCTTGTATCTTATCATGTTCAAAGAATATCTGTAGGACTTCCCAAAAATGTGAACAAAGATGACTTAATGAGCTTAGGGTTATATGGTCTGTATGATGCTTTAGAAAAATTTGACCCTAAAAGGGATTTGAAGTTTGACACATATGCTTCATTCCGAGTACGAGGAGCCATTATTGATGGATTAAGAAAAGAAGATTGGTTACCAAGGAGCTCGAGAGAAAAAGCAAAACGTGTAGAAGCAGCGATTGATAAATTGGAGCAAAAGTATCTCCGTAATATTTCATCAAAGGAAATTGCTGCAGAGATGGGCTTATCTGAGGCAGAGGTAGTCGGTGTGATGAATGAAGGCTTTTTCGCCAATGTTCTGTCCATTGACGATCAAATGTTTGATCAAGAAGATGGTGAAAGTATTGGTTTCACTGTAAAAGATGAAAATCAAAAAACACCTGAGGAAAAGATGATAGATGACGAGTTAATCGCTCAATTATCAGAAGTGATCACTCAATTAAGTGAAAAGGAACAGCTCGTTATTAGCTTTTTTTACAAAGAGGAATTAACATTAACAGAGATTGGACAAGTTATGAACTTATCAACCTCAAGAATTTCACAAATTCATTCAAAAGCATTATTCAAGTTGCGAAAAATATTAGAAAATGTTATCCATTAATAATATGAGAAATATAAGTACAAGTCACCATAGATTAGTCTAGCATGATCAATTAACTAATCATAAGGGTTGATGGAGTTTGAGCCTTAAAAATATTGAAATGCAAATAGCTCTCCCACGAACACATGATGCGGGGAAAATTCAAGATCAATTAAACCAAAGAAACCAGCAAATTCAAGATCAACTTGCACATTCTTTTCAAAAGGAAGTAGACTTAAAAAGAACCCAAGTATCAGAAAATAAAGAAAGTGATAAATTATTTTTAAATAAAGATCATTCCCAACAGCATCAAGAGCAAAATAAAAAAAAGAAAAAAGACCGAAAACAAGAGGAGAATCCTAACCACCCTTATAAAGGGAAGAAAATTGACTATTTTGGTTAAGAGAGGATGCCTATGACAACTACCATCTTACTATTATTAAGTTTACTACTTCATGTAGTAGCTTTTTATTTTATTATCGTCCTTTATATGAAATATTCAACGATGAAGAATCTCTCTGACACACAACGTCAGATTCTTGAAGAAACAGAAAATTCAATGACGAGTTTTTTAATTGATATGAAGGATGAAAACGACAAATTTATGAAAACATTGTTGTCTTCTTCTGATCTGAAGAAACAGCCAATTAATGAAGAGTTGATTGGGCTAAACCGAACTTCAAACGCAGAACCATATAATGTTAAGGTTTCAAATGAATCAAACAAAACTAACAAGATAGTTTCAGATCAAAATTCAATAGAGTTGCCAAGTCATTTGTCAGGAATTGACGAAATGCAGGATATTGTTGAAATCACACAAACTGACAATAAAAAAAAGCCCTCATTTGAAGTTGAGGCTATAAATCTTTATAAAGAAGGTTATAATGTAGAGCAGATAGCAAAGAAGTTAAATAAAGGAAAGACAGAAGTTGAACTGCTTCTTAAATTCCGGCAATTATAGACTATACATTCGTACTTAGTTTTAGTTGACTAGTTCTGAAGCACAGGATGTAGCGTCTTTGTCTGCCACTAGGGTCAGTCAAATAGGAATAGAAGGTAAAGAACGCCTTCTATTCCTATTCGAATTATGCTTGTCGCCGAATGCTTAGCGCATTACTTTTTCTAATAAGTCGAAATTTTGGAGATCCTGTAAAGTTTCTTCACTTTACTCTTGATTGTCATATATCGATATGGTATAGTAATTTTTGGTGTTATTACACACGCTTATAGATTTAAGTATTGGTGCTGTTTTTTTTACATCTTATGCTTAAAAAGAACAGTTATGCTTAAAGATGATATAAGCGGAGGAGATTAAAAACCATTTAGGAGGAACAAACACATGTCAGTTATTTCAATGAAGCAATTGCTTGAAGCTGGTGTTCACTTCGGTCACCAAACTCGCCGTTGGAACCCAAAAATGAAACGTTACATCTTCACAGAGCGTAACGGAATCTACATCATCGACCTTCAAAAAACTGTTAAAAAGGTTGAAGAAGCATACAAATTCGTAAAAGAACTTGGAGCTGAAGGTGGTACAATTCTTTTCGTTGGTACGAAAAAACAGGCACAAGATTCTGTGAAAGAAGAAGCAGAACGTTCTGGAATGTACTTTGTAAACCAACGTTGGTTAGGTGGTACATTAACTAACTTTGAAACAATCCAAAAGCGTATTAAACGTTTAAAAGATATTCAAAGAATGCAGGAAGACGGTACTTTCGAAGTTCTTCCTAAAAAAGAAGTAGTACAACTTAACAAAGAGCTTGAGCGTCTTGAGAAATTCCTAGGCGGAATTAAAGACATGAAGCAATTACCAGATGCATTATTCATTATCGATCCTCGTAAAGAGCGCATCGCTGTTGCAGAAGCTCGTAAATTAAACATCCCAATCGTTGGTATCGTTGATACAAACTGTGATCCGGATGAAATTGATTATGTAATTCCTGCAAATGATGATGCAATTCGTGCTGTAAAACTTCTTACTGCAAAAATTGCAGATGCAATTTTAGAATCAAAACAAGGTGAAGAAACAGTAACACCTGCTTAATGTGCAAAAGGTGATAAGGGGATTTGACCTTTTATCACCTTTTTTTAAAGCATGCTACATACTAATGAATAAATTAATTTTTTATGTTATGTATTACAACATAAGGTGTAACTTAACATAATGTTGAGAGCATTCCATTAAATGGATGATTTGATGATTTTAAACCTATATGACCTTAAGGAGGAATACCGTTATGGCAGTAACTGCTCAAATGGTTAAAGAATTACGTGAAAAAACTGGCGCTGGAATGATGGATTGTAAAAAAGCGTTAACTGAAACAAATGGAGATATGGAACAGGCAATTGATTACCTTCGTGAAAAAGGTATTGCAAAAGCAGCTAAGAAAGCTGACCGTATCGCAGCTGAAGGGTCTACTTTAGTAAAAGTAAACGGAAATGAAGCTGTTATTCTTGAAGTGAACTCTGAGACAGACTTCGTTGCAAAAAATGAAGGTTTCAAAGAATTAATTAACGGTTTAGCTGATTTCTTATTAGAAAAGAAACCTGCTGATGCAGAAGCTGCTTTAGCTGAAACAATGAGTAATGGATCAACAGTAGCTGATTACATTAACTCTGCTATTGCGAAAATTGGTGAAAAAATCACTCTTCGTCGTTTTACAGTGTTAACAAAAACTGATAATGATGCTTTTGGTGCATACCTTCACATGGGTGGACGTATTGGTGTATTAACATTATTAGAAGGTACAACTGATGAAGAAGCAGCTAAAGATGTTGCAATGCATGCTGCTGCAGTTAATCCTAAATATGTTTCTCGTGACCAAGTTTCTGCTGAAGAAGCTGAGCATGAGCGTAAAATTTTAACAGAGCAGGCATTAAACGAAGGTAAACCAGAAAACATTGTTGCTAAAATGGTTGAAGGTCGTCTTGGAAAATACTTTGAAGAAATTTGCTTATTAGATCAAAGTTTCGTTAAAAACCCTGACCAAAAAGTAAAACAATTTGTTGAGTCTAAAGGCGCAACAGTAAAAACTTTCATTCGTTATGAAGTTGGTGAAGGAATCGAGAAACGTCAAGATAACTTCGCAGAAGAAGTTATGAGTCAAGTAAAAAAATAATTTAAACACATCGTTTAAGTTTGTGTTTAAAGCTGAAGAGATTTTCTTATAATGGAAAAAGGGAACACAACCAGTGTTCCCTTCTTTTCGAGATAGACAATTCCATAGAGAAAATGTAGGACGTAAAGTTTAAGAGCGGACAGAGAGTTGGAGGTAATCATGAGTAAACCTAAATATAACCGTATTGTACTTAAATTAAGTGGTGAAGCACTTGCAGGTGACAATGGTTTTGGAATTAATCCATCAGTTATCCAATCAATTGCAAAACAAGTAAAAGAAATTGCTGAATTAGATGTTGAAGTTGCAGTTGTTGTTGGTGGTGGAAACATCTGGCGCGGGAAAATCGGTAGTGAAATGGGAATGGACCGTGCTACTGCTGATTATATGGGAATGCTTGCAACTGTGATGAATTCCTTGGCTTTACAAGATAGCCTTGAAACACAAGGAATTCAGACACGTGTACAAACATCGATTGAAATGAGACAGGTTGCAGAACCTTACATAAGAAGAAAAGCTATTCGTCACCTTGAGAAAAAGAGAGTTGTGATTTTTGCAGCTGGAACTGGAAATCCTTACTTCTCAACTGATACTACTGCTGCCTTACGTGCTGCAGAAATAGAAGCAGATGTCATTCTTATGGCAAAGAACAATGTTGATGGGGTATACAGTGCTGACCCTCGGGTTGATAAGGATGCTGTAAAATATGAGACATTATCATACTTGGATGTTCTAAAAGAAGGCTTAGCAGTTATGGATTCAACGGCATCATCTCTATGTATGGATAATGATATTCCATTAATTGTATTCTCTATTATGGAAGAAGGAAATATTAAACGTGCTGTAACAGGTGAAAATATCGGAACAATTGTTAGGGGGAAATAATCATGGCTAAACAAGTATTAGCAAACACAAAAGAAAAAATGGAAAAAGCTGTTGGTTCTTTAAGTCGTGAATTAGCGTCTGTAAGGGCTGGTCGAGCAAGCGCAAATCTACTTGATAAAATTTCTGTTGATTATTATGGTGCTCCAACTCCTGTTAATCAACTTGCTTCAATTAGTGTTCCGGAAGCCCGCTTATTAGTTATTCAACCATACGACAAAACAGTTCTTGGTGATATTGAAAAAGCAATTTTAAAATCTGATCTAGGTTTAACACCTGCTAATGACGGTTCGTTAATTCGCTTGTCTATTCCTGCTCTAACAGAAGAAAGACGTAAGGATCTTGTGAAATTAGTTAAAAAATATGGTGAAGAAGCGAAAGTAGCTATTAGAAATATTCGACGTGATGGAAACGATGATTTGAAAAAACTTGAGAAAAATGGTGAAATCACAGAAGATGAATTGCGTAGCAATACTGAAAATGTCCAAAAATTAACAGATGAATACATCGTTAAAATCGATCAAGTTGCGAAAGATAAAGAAAAGGAAATTATGGATGTCTAAATTATTCATAAATTGATTTTCGTTCGATATGGAAGTTTTCAGTTTCCTAATCGACAAAAAATATGTACAATAGGTATGAAAAGACCCTCTAATGTTTACAGGGGGTTTTTTTGTTAATACTGTTAACGTCATTAATTAGAATGATAAACATGAATTATTGGGTGATGGAGGAATCACATGCTCAACATATTAAAAAAATGGAAAGGGTCTCCTCAACTTTCCAACCAACAAATCATTAGTCAAGAGGAAGTAATAAAGGGGGAAATACCCAACCATATTGCAATCATTATGGATGGAAATGGAAGATGGGCGAAAAAACGTGCACTTCCAAGAATGGCTGGCCATCACGAGGGTATGAAAGTTGTAAGACGAGTTACAAAGCAAGCTAACGCTCTTGGTGTTAATGCTCTTACATTGTATGCTTTCTCAACAGAAAATTGGAAACGTCCAAAAATTGAAGTAGACTATTTAATGAAGCTGCCTGAAGAATTTCTTACAACTTTTTTACCTGAATTAATCGAAGAGAATGTGCAGGTTCGTGTAATGGGAGATAAAAATAGACTACCAGGACATACATTAAAAGCTGTTAATAAAGCAATTGAAGATACGCAATCAAATGATGGGCTAGTTTTAAATTTTGCATTAAATTATGGCAGTCGGACTGAAATCATTTCTGCTGTTCAGGAAATCGCTAAAGAAGTAGAGTCGGGAAAATTAAAAAAAGAAGATATTGATGAAAGTACCTTTTCGAATTACTTAATGACTCAAACATTACCTGACCCTGACTTGCTAATTCGAACAAGTGGAGAAATAAGATTAAGTAATTTCATGCTTTGGCAGCTAGCATATACAGAATTTTGGTTTACAGACGTACTTTGGCCGGATTTTGATGAGCAATGCCTATTACAAGCAATCCACACATATCAACAAAGAGGCCGCAGATTTGGTGGCGTATAAAGGTGATGAAGTAAAAAATGAAACAACGAATCTTAACAGCAGTTCTAGCTGCAGCTTTATTTCTTCCTTTTGTCATATACGGAAAGCTTCCGTTTACGATATTTGTTTATATACTCGGTTCAATTGGATTATATGAACTACTAAGAATGAAGAAAATTTCAATGGTTAGTTTTCCGGGGCTCATAAGTTTATTAATTTTATGGGTTCTATTAATACCAAATTCTTATATATCATTAATAAATGACTTAATCTTCTCTAAAGCTGAATTTGCATTACTTGGACTATTGTTGCTTTTGACATATACAGTTCTGACGAAAAACAAATTCACCTTTGATGATGTGGGATTTGTCGTAATCGCTGTATTTTATTTAGGTATTGGGTTTTACTTTTTTATTGAAACAAGAAACTTGGATTTAAGCCTTGTATTTTATGCATTAATTTTAATTTGGGTGACAGATTCAGGTGCGTATTTCGTTGGTCGTTCATTGGGGAAAAACAAACTTTGGCCGGAAATTAGTCCAAATAAAACAATAGAGGGTGCACTTGGCGGTGTAGTATTTGCGGTTATTTTTGCGTGTATCTATGAATATTTTACAGATGTATTCGAGAATTATTTCATCGTGATTATTATGACCGTTTTTCTATCTATTTTTGGACAAATAGGAGATCTTGTAGAATCTGCATTCAAGCGCCACTATGAAGTAAAGGACTCAGGAAGTATTCTCCCTGGACACGGTGGAATTCTGGATCGATTTGATAGTTTATTATTTGTTTTACCTTTAATGCATTTTTTAAGTATCCTTTTTAGGTTATAAAGTCCAAACAAACGTATTTCTTTTTTGATTGGAAGTGACTTCGTGAAAAAAATTAGTCTTTTAGGTGCTACAGGATCAATCGGCATCCAAACATTAGATGTTATAAAGGCACATCCTGAGCAATTTGAACTGGTTTCCATGTCTTTTGGCAGCAACATTTCATCAGGAATTGACATTATAAATCAATTTCAACCACGCTTTGTTGCTGTAAAAGATAAAGAAACATATGAAAAATTAAAATTAGAGCTACCGAATGATGCTGTAAAAATTGGTTATGGTCAAGAAGCCCTTATTGAGGCAGCTATTTTTGATGGTGTCGATTGTTTGGTGAATGCAGTTGTCGGTAGTGTCGGTTTAGTCCCTACATTAAAGGCAATTGAAAATAACATTACAATTGCCTTAGCAAACAAAGAAACTCTTGTAACAGCTGGTCACCTTGTAACAGAGCATGCAAGAAAATTTGGGGTTGATCTTCTACCAGTAGATAGCGAGCATTCAGCAATATTTCAATGCTTACAAGGAGAGAATCCTAAGAGTATTGAGAGATTGATTGTAACTGCCTCTGGAGGAAGTTTCCGTGATAAAACTCGGGAAGAATTAACCGACGTAACCGTGGAACAAGCTTTGAATCACCCTAACTGGTCAATGGGTGCAAAGATTACAATTGATTCTGCTACAATGATGAATAAGGGGCTAGAGGTAATAGAAGCTCATTGGTTATTTGATATCCCTTATGAAAATATTGATGTGCTATTACATAAAGAAAGTATCATACATTCCTTAGTCGAATTTCAGGATCACAGCATTATTGCTCAATTGGGAACGCCTGATATGAGGGTACCTATTCAATATGCTTTAACATATCCAAATCGATTACAAGTGAAAAACTCGAAGAGACTTGAATTATGGGAAGTTGGAAAATTACATTTTGAAAGAGCAGACTTTAACAGGTTCAAATGCTTACAATTTGCCTATGATTCAGGTAAAATAGGTGGAACAATGCCAACAGTACTTAATGCAGCCAATGAAGAAGCTGTTGCTGCTTTTTTAAATGGAAAGATAAAGTTTCTTCAAATTGAAGAATTTATTGAAAGAGCAATGGATAAGCATAAGAGCATCGCACATCCAGGGTTAGAGCAAATTCAAGATGTTGATCAACAAACTCGAAATTTTGTACAAACATTAATCTCATAAAGGTGGTCATACAAGATGAATACAGTGATAGCGTTTGTCCTTATTTTCGGTGCTCTCGTTTTTTTTCATGAGCTCGGTCATTTAATACTAGCAAATAGGGCTGGCATCCTTTGCAGGGAATTTGCAATCGGTTTTGGTCCTAAAATCTTATCCTTCAAAAAGAATGAAACAGTTTATACGATTCGTCTATTGCCAATTGGCGGTTTTGTTCGAATGGCTGGAGAGGACCCTGAGGTCATTGAGGTAAAGCCGGGTCATAATGTTGGATTACTTTTTAATAACGAAGGAAAAGTAGAGAAAATAATTTTAAATAATAAGGAAAAATACCCAAACGCAAGAGTCATTGAGGTAGAAAATGTAGACCTGGAGCATAATATGTTCATTTCAGGTTATGAACACGGAGAAGAGGAATATATAAAAAGGTTTGAAGTAAGTGAGACATCCTTTTTCATTGTAGATGGACAACAAACACAAATTGCTCCTTTCAATCGTCAGTTTCAATCCAAGACCGTTGGTCAAAGGATTGCAGCTATTTTTGCTGGACCTTTTATGAATTTCCTGCTTGCATTCGTTATTTTGTTTTCTCTTGGATTTATCCAAGGAGCTCCGGTTAATGAAGCTAAATTAGGTGAGTTAACTTCCGATGGTTCTGCAAATAAAGCTGGGCTACAAGAAGGAGATGTCATTCATTCGATTGAGGGAGAAGCAACTACTACTTGGGAAAAAGTTGTTTCTATCATTCAAGAAAGTCCTGATAAAGAATTAACCTTTGAAGTTGAACGTAATGGTGAAATGTTAAGTTATGAGGTTGTCCCGGAAGCAACAAAAGTTGGGGAAGATGTGATCGGGCGCATCGGTGCGTATAATCCGGTAGATAAATCTTTTGGAAGCTCCCTTAAATATGGATTTGTTGAAACATATAATTGGACAAAAGAAATATTAATAAGTTTTGGGAAGCTTGTAACAGGACAATTTTCGATAGATATGCTTTCAGGTCCGGTTGGTATTTATGACATGACAGACCAAGTTGCCGAGTCAGGGACAACGAACCTTTTAAGATGGGCCGCTCTGCTGAGTATTAATTTAGGTATCGTTAATTTATTACCTATCCCAGCCTTAGATGGAGGCCGTTTGTTATTTTTATTTATTGAAGCATTGAGAGGCAAGCCTATTGATCGACAAAAAGAAGGTATTGTCCATTTTATCGGTTTTTCATTATTAATGCTGTTAATGCTTGTTGTGACGTGGAATGATATCCAACGCTTATTTTTATAAATTAAAGTTAAATTAAATAGAGGTGCTCGTAATGAAACAAAGTATGACGTTTATTCCTACTCTTAGAGAAGTTCCAGCTGATGCTGAAGTGAAAAGCCATCAGCTAATGCTACGAGCTGGATTTATAAGACAAAACACAAGTGGTGTTTATAGCTACTTACCTTTAGCACAAAAGGTATTAAAAAAAATTGAACAAGTTGTCCGTGAAGAAATGGATCATGCAGGTGCATCAGAATTACTAATGCCAGCTCTGCAACAAAGTGAATTGTGGCAAGAATCCGGGCGTTGGTATTCCTATGGCCCAGAGTTAATGAGATTAAAAGATCGCCATAATAGAGAATTTGCACTTGGTGCTACTCATGAAGAAATGATTACAAGTCTTGTTAGAGACGAAGTAAAATCATATAAACGTCTTCCGTTAGCTTTATACCAAATTCAAACTAAATTTCGTGATGAGAAGCGTCCGCGTTTTGGAGTATTACGAGGACGAGAATTTATTATGAAAGACGCTTATTCATTTCATGCTACAAATGAGAGTCTGGATGAAGGCTATGAAAAAATGTTTACCGCTTATCAGAATATCTTCTCTCGTTGTGGATTAGATTTTAGAGCGGTAATTGCAGATTCAGGTGCAATGGGTGGAACGGATACACATGAATTTATGGTATTATCTGAAATTGGGGAAGATACGATCGCCTATTCTGATACATCTCAGTACGCAGCTAATATTGAGATGGCACCAGTTATTACAACTTATGAGAAAAGCAGTGAAGCATTGAATGATCTAGAAAAGGTTGAAACGCCAAACCAAAAAACGATCGAAGAAATTTCAGGATTCCTGCAAGTTTCTAAAGAGAAATGTATTAAATCTGTTTTATTTAAAGTTGATGAAAAATTTGTTCTGGTCCTTGTTCGTGGAGACCATGAAGTAAATGACATAAAAGTGAAAAACATATATGGAGCATCTGTCGTTGAGTTGGCAACTGCAGAAGAAACAAAAGAAGTGTTGCATTGCATTCCAGGTTATGTCGGTCCAATTAATGTTTCAGATCAAGTTGAAGTTATTGCAGATCATGCAGTAGCTGCAATTGTAAATGGAGTTTGCGGAGCAAATGAAGAACCGTTCCATTATACAGGTGTAAATATTGAACGAGATGTAAATGTCTCTCAATATGTGGATCTCCGCTTTATTCAGGAAGGAGATGCTTCTCCTGACGGTCAAGGGACGATTAAATTTGCAAAAGGTATTGAAGTAGGTCATGTATTTAAGTTAGGAACAAGGTATAGTGAGGCAATGGGTGCGGCATTTTTAGATGAAAATGGACGTACACAACCAATGATTATGGGGTGCTATGGAATCGGAGTATCAAGAACTTTAGCTGCAATCATTGAGCAAAACAATGATGAAAATGGAATTTTATGGCCAAATTCTGTGGCACCATTCCAATTACACATCATTCCAGTAAATGTGAAAAACGATACCCAAAGAGAATTAGGGGATAAACTATACAGCAGCTTCGCTCAGCTTGGATATGAAGTGTTGTTAGACGATCGTCAAGAACGTGCAGGAGTGAAATTTGCAGATTCAGATCTTATCGGTATACCAGTACGAATTACGGTAGGTAAAAAAGCCGATGAAGGTATTGTTGAAGTAAAACTTCGAAAAACCGGAGAGTCTTTTGAAGTATCAATTAATGATCTTCAAGAAAAAATAACCGAATTACTTGGAAACTAAAAAAACTTACTCCTAAGTTAAAACCGTGTTAAAATAATAAAATGACAAGAAGAGGCTGACTCGATTTAATAGGACCATTTCCTTTGGAAATAGTCTAAATGGGGCAGCCTCTTCAATTGTGAAAGAACAAATCCAATGCTTAACCTGAGAGGGGGAACAAAAAATGGATATGCAAACAAGTCAAGTTGAAAAATTTCAACTTTTGCTTCAGCAAATAAATTTAACAGAAGATGCTGCAATTGTTCATTTTAGAAATGGCTCAATTGCTCGTTTAACTATTCATAAGCAATCAAAGAAATGGCATTTCCATTTTCAATTTGAAAAAATATTGCCCTTCAATGTGTACCATTTATTTTATACAAAACTAACAAAAGCATTTTCACATATAGCAGATGTGTCATTCAGCTTTGAAGCAAGAGACACCACTTTTGATGAAAAATTGGTTCAGGATTATTGGTCAATATGTATACAGGAAATGGATGGGATTTCTCCACCGATGTTAGCACTGCTTAATGAGCAAAAGCCAACAGTACAAGGTGTTAAAGTCATTGTGAAAACAAAAAATGACACAGAAGCTATGACTATTAAACGTAAATATGCTTCTTTAATCCAAGATAGTTTTCAACAATTTGGTTTTCCCGCCTTTCAATTAGATACAACTGTGGCTGTTTCTGAAGAAGAAATCAAGCATTTCCAGGAGTTAAAGCTTCAAGAGGATAAAGCAAGAGGACTACAAGCTTTAACTGATATGGAAAATGCTGAGAAGGAAGAGGCAAGTACACCAGAGTGGACAGGTCCACTAACGATTGGCTATACCATTAAAGACGATGAAGAAATTAGAACAATGGCGTCGATTGAGGATGAAGAACGAAGAATTGCGATTCAAGGTTATGTGTTTGATGCTGAGACGAAAGAGTTACGAAGCGGAAGAACATTATTAACGTTTAAAATTACTGATTACACAAGCTCGATACTAGTAAAAATGTTTGCAAGAGATAAAGAAGACGCAGTCTTAGTTCAAGCTGTTAAAAAAGGCATGTGGCTTAAAGTCCGCGGCAGCATCCAGAATGATACATTTGTTCGGGATCTTGTAATGATCGCAAACGATATTAATGAGATTTCTGCGAAGGAAAGACAAGATCGGTCTCCAGAGGGTGAAAAAAGAGTAGAGTTACATTTACATTCACCAATGAGTCAAATGGATGCTGTAACTTCAATTAGCAAACATGTGGAGCAAGCGAAAAAATGGGGACATAAGGCAATTGCCTTAACAGACCATGCTGTTGCACAATCATTTCCTGAAGCTTTCTCTGCAGGTAAGAAAAATGGAATAAAAATTCTTTACGGTGTTGAAATTAATTTAGTTGATGATGGTGTTCCAATTGCATATAACGATGATAACCGATATTTACCAGATGAAACATTTGTCGTATTCGATGTTGAAACAACAGGTCTATCAGCAGTTTATGATACGATTATTGAACTTGCTGCTGTTAAGATACGTGGTGGTGAAATTGTTGATCGATTTGAATCCTTTGCTAATCCACATCATCCACTTTCAGCTACAACAATTGAATTAACTGGTATTACAGATGATATGGTAAGAGATGCTCCAAATGTAGATGTAGTTTTACGAAAGTTTAAGGATTGGATTGGTCAAGATATTTTAGTAGCCCATAATGCGAGCTTTGATATGGGATTTCTAAATGTTGGGTACAAAAAGCTTTTAGGTGAAGAAAAAGCAAAAAATCCTGTTATAGATACGTTAGAGCTAGGGCGTTTTTTATATCCTGAGCTGAAAAATCACCGTCTTAACACTTTATGTAAGAAATTTGATATTGAGCTCACTCAGCATCACCGTGCTATTTATGATGCAGAAGCAACTGGATATCTGTTAATAAAAATGTTGAAGGATGCAGCTGAAAAAGGTATTGAGTATCATCATCAATTTAATGACAATATGGGAAAAGGCAATGCGTATCAGCGTTCCCGCCCTTACCATGCTACAGTACTTGCACAAAATGAAATAGGATTAAAGAACTTATTTAAATTAGTGTCTATATCTCATATGAATTATTTCTACCGCGTTCCACGTGTGCCTCGTTCTCAATTAAATAAATTACGCGAGGGGCTAATTATTGGCTCTGCATGTGACAAAGGTGAGGTTTTTGAAGGGATGATGCAAAAATCTCCAGAGGAAGTAGAAGAAATAGCTGCATTTTATGATTATTTGGAGGTTCATCCTTTAGAGGTGTACAAGCATCTTATAGCCCTTGATTATATTAAAGACGATACAGCACTACAAGAAATCGTTACGAATATTGTTAAATTGGGTGAAAAACTTGAAAAACCGGTTGTTGCAACTGGAAATGTTCATTATTTAAATCCAGTTGATAAAATTTACAGGAAAATTTTGGTTAGTTCTCAAGGTGGAGCTAACCCTTTAAATAGACATGAACTGCCAGATGTTCACTTCCGAACAACAGATGAAATGCTTGAATGCTTTTCATTCCTGGGCAGTGAAAAAGCAAAAGAAATTGTCATAGAGAATACAAATAAAGTTGCTGATATGATTGAAGAAATTAAGCCGATTAAAGATGATCTGTATACACCTAAAATAGAAGGTGCAGATGAGGAAATTCGTGAGATGAGCTACTCTAGGGCGAGAAGTATATATGGCGAGAATCTTCCTGAGCTCGTGGAAGCCCGCATAGAGAAAGAGTTAAAAAGTATTATCGGGCACGGTTTCGCTGTTATTTATTTAATCTCTCATAAGTTAGTTAAGAAATCTCTTGATGATGGGTATCTTGTAGGTTCCCGTGGCTCTGTCGGGTCTTCATTTGTTGCTACGATGACAGAGATTACTGAAGTTAATCCATTACCACCTCATTACGTATGTCCGATTTGTCAGCATTCTGAGTTTTTTAATGATGGTTCAGTAGGTTCTGGTTTTGACTTACCAAACAAAGAATGTCCAAAATGCGGTGCACAGTATACCAAAGATGGACACGACATACCGTTTGAAACGTTCCTTGGGTTTAAAGGGGACAAGGTACCTGATATTGACTTGAACTTTTCGGGGGAATATCAGCCAATAGCCCATAACTATACAAAAGTTCTTTTTGGTGAGGATTATGTATATCGAGCTGGTACAATTGGAACTGTTGCAGAAAAAACAGCTTATGGT
Organism: Metabacillus schmidteae; assembly: GCF_903166545.1. Classification (NCBI taxonomy): domain Bacteria; kingdom Bacillati; phylum Bacillota; class Bacilli; order Caryophanales; family Bacillaceae; genus Metabacillus; species Metabacillus schmidteae. The sequence continues at coordinate 2,441,724 of NZ_CAESCH010000001.1, forward strand.
TATGTAAAAGGATATGCTAATGATCGTAATCTTATCTACCGCGGCGCAGAAGTTGATCGACTAGTACAAGGTTGTACCGGGGTGAAAAGAACAACAGGTCAGCATCCAGGGGGGATTATCGTAGTTCCCGATTATATGGATATATACGATTTTTCACCAATTCAGTTTCCTGCAGATGCAACAGGATCAGAATGGAGAACAACTCATTTTGACTTCCACTCCATTCACGATAATCTTTTAAAGCTTGATATTCTAGGTCACGATGATCCAACTGTTATTCGTATGCTTCAAGATTTAAGTGGAATTGATCCTAAGACTATTCCAACAGACGACCCTGAAGTGATGAAAATCTTTAGTGGTACAGAGTCTCTTGGTGTAACAGAAGAACAAATTATGTGTAAAACTGGAACTCTTGGAATTCCTGAGTTCGGTACTAGATTCGTACGACAAATGTTAGAGGATACAAAGCCAACAACATTTTCAGAATTAGTCCAAATATCCGGTCTGTCACATGGAACAGATGTATGGCTAGGGAATGCACAGGAACTTATTCATAACAGGACTTGTACACTTAGTGAGGTAATTGGGTGTCGTGATGACATTATGGTGTATTTAATTTATCAAGGTCTTGAACCTTCATTTGCTTTTAAGATTATGGAATCTGTTCGTAAAGGAAAAGGGCTGACAGAAGAAATGGAAGAGGAAATGAAAAAGAATGACGTTCCTTCTTGGTATATTGATTCTTGTTTAAAGATTAAGTATATGTTCCCTAAAGCTCATGCAGCTGCTTATGTATTAATGGCTGTTCGAATTGCTTATTTTAAGGTTCATTTACCGCTTTTATATTACGCTGCTTATTTTACAGTTCGTGCTGATGATTTCGATATTGATACAATGGTTAAAGGCCCAACTCCAATTCGTGCAAAAATTGAAGAAATAAACCTTAAAGGATTAGAAGCTTCACCAAAAGAGAAAAACCTTCTAACTGTTCTGGAATTGGCTTTGGAAATGTGTGAAAGAGGCTTCTCTTTCCAGAAGGTTGATCTTTATCGCTCAAGTGCTGATGAGTTTATAATAGAAGGTAATAGCCTTATTCCACCATTTAATTCGATTCCAGGACTGGGAACTAACGCTGCAATTAATATTGTAAAAGCCAGAGAAGATGGTGAGTTCCTTTCTAAAGAGGACTTACAACAGCGTGGAAAAGTGTCAAAAACAATCATTGAGTATCTAAATACCCATGGTTGCCTAGAGGAATTACCAGACCAAAATCAGCTATCTCTATTTTAATTAGCAGATAATCAACTACATTTTTTGCTTAGTCATCTCATGTTCGCTTTTTTAAATAATTTGCATAAAAAAGTTGGTTATGTTATGCTTTTAATGGAAATGCTAACGATAAGCAGAGGAAAAGAGTGGGGTCATCACCCACTCTTTCGTATTGTAATCGCCCTTGTCATTCGGATAGTATACTACATACCATTCCCTGCTCACAAGGCAGGGTTTTTCAGCAGCTAAAGATGACTGCTATTGTTCATATGTAAAGTTAGCGTAACAGGCCATAATAGTACTTAAAATGATGAGATAATGTATAAAAGAGATCCCTTTAACATTCATCATAGTTAATATGCAGATAGGTAATGCGCTTTTCTTACAAGGAGGAAGAGAATGAGCAAAAAAGTAACAGAAATCGTTGAACAATTAGTCTCACCAATATTAGAGGATATGAACCTTGAATTAGTTGATATTGAATATGTAAAAGAAGGTTCTAATTGGTTTCTACGATTATTCATTGATTCTGAAACAGGTATTGATATTGAAGAATGTGGAGTTGTGAGTGAACGATTAAGTGAGAAGCTTGATGAGTTAGATCCAATTCAGCACAACTACTTTTTAGAGGTTTCATCTCCTGGTGCAGAGAGACCTTTAAAAAAAGAAGCTGATTTAAGAAGAGCAATCGGAAAGCACGTCCACATTAAGACCTATGAGCCGATCAATGGAGAAAAAGTATTTGAAGGTGTCTTAACTGATTTCGACGGTCAAACGCTTACAGTCACTGTAACAATAAAAACTAGAAAGAAACAAGTTGAAATCCCTTATGACAAAGTGGCAAAAGCACGTCTCGCTGTCACTTTTTGAGGTATAAATAAGGAATTATCTTATTTATGCACCCTATAGGTTCTCTTCAGACACTTTATAAAGAAGAGATAAAAGAAGTATTACATGAAGCTTATTTTTTAAGGGGGAAGCCGTTAAAATGAGTAGTGAATTATTAGATGCCTTAACAATTTTAGAAAAGGAAAAAGGCATTAGCAAAGAAATTATTATTGAAGCAATTGAAGCGGCACTGATTTCTGCGTATAAGCGTAATTTTAATCAAGCACAAAATGTTCGAGTTGATTTAAATCGTGAAACAGGAACAATGAAGGTGTTTGCTAGAAAAGATGTTGTTGATGAGGTTTATGATCCTCGCTTAGAGATTTCACTTGGTGAAGCACAAGGCATTAACCCGAACTATGTGGTGAATGATGTCATTGAAATGGAAGTAACTCCAAAAGATTTTGGTCGCATCGCTGCTCAAACTGCTAAACAAGTGGTAACTCAACGTGTAAGAGAAGCTGAGCGCGGAGTGATTTATGGGGAATTTATCGATCGTGAAGAAGATATCATGACTGGTATTGTTCAACGAATTGATAACAAGTTTATTTATGTGAGTTTAGGTAAAATTGAGGCACTTTTACCTGTAAGTGAGCAAATGCCTAATGAAACATATCGACCACATGATCGCATCAAAGTATTTATTACTAAGGTTGAAAAAACAACGAAAGGTCCACAGATCTTTGTTTCACGTACTCATCCTGGACTTTTAAAAAGATTGTTTGAAATTGAAGTACCTGAAATTTACGATGGTACAGTTGAAATTAAATCTGTGTCACGTGAAGCAGGAGATCGATCAAAAATTTCTGTTCATTCTGACAATCCGGAAGTAGATCCAGTAGGTTCATGTGTTGGACCAAAAGGTCAACGTGTACAAGCGATTGTAAATGAGCTTAAAGGTGAAAAAATTGATATTGTCAAATGGTCACAAGATCCAGTAGAGTTTGTTGCCAATGCTCTTAGCCCATCAAAAGTAGTTGAGGTACTAGTTGATGAAGAGGAAAAAGCAACAACTGTTATTGTCCCGGACTATCAACTATCACTAGCAATTGGAAAACGAGGACAAAATGCCCGCTTAGCAGCTAAATTGACTGGATGGAAAATTGATATTAAAAGTGAATCAGATGCAGAAAAAGCAGGGATTTATCCAGTTCAAGCCAATCATTCAAATGTAGATGTTGATGATGATGAACCACTTTTGACAAGTGTTCAAGAACCTGAGCTAAGTGAATAAGAGGTGAAATCACATGAACAATCGCAAAATTCCTTTGCGTAAATGCGTTGCAACTGGGGAAATGAAAAGTAAGAAAGAGCTGGTCCGCGTTGTCCGGTCAAAGGAAGGCGATGTATCAGTCGACCTAACAGGTAAAAAAAACGGACGTGGAGCTTATATTACTCTTGATAAAGAAAGTATTTTGCTTGCAAAAAAGAAAAATATTCTTTCCAATCAATTAAAAGCCAATGTTGATGAATCGATTTATGATGAGTTGATCAGATTGGCTGAGAAGGAGAAGCAATAAATAGATGAAACCGCAGCAACAATGGACGTCCTTATTGGGCTTAGCAAATCGAGCACGAAAAGTTATTTCGGGAGAGGAACTTGTTGTTAAAGAGATCAGACAACAAAAAGCTAAGCTTGTTCTTCTTTCACAAGATGCATCCGCTAATACAATGAAAAAGGTAACAGATAAATGTAAGTTTTATCAGGTCCCCTTTAAAATGGTTGAAGATCGCTACCTATTAGGGCAAGCAATCGGGAAAGAAGCGAGAGTCGTTGTAGCGATAAATGATGCAGGCTTTGCTGCAAAGTTAAAAACCTTGCTCGATTAATATTCTTGGGGGTGAACGTATGTCGAAAATGAGAGTATATGAATACGCGAAACAAACGAATGTATCCAGCAAAGACATTATTTCTACGTTAAAAGGATTGAACGTAGAGGTAAATAATCATATGTCAACAATTGAAGATGACGTGATAACAAAGCTTGATCAAAAATATAAAGCAACAAATAATGAAAGCACAAAAAATGAATCAACAAAGAAACCGGGGAAACAAGTGGATAATACAAATAATAATACAAATAACACAAATAACACAAATAGTACACAAAAGCCTTCAAATAACAAAAAACAAGCTCAGCACAATCAAAATAAAAAACCAAATCAGCCTGGAAACAAGCCTTCTTTCAATAATAAAGGAAAAAAGAATAACAAAAAAAATAAAGGTAACCAAAGTTTTCAGCAACCAAAACCTAAGAAAGAACTTCCGGAAAAAATTACATTTTCAGGTAGCTTAACTGTTGGTGAACTTGCTGGCGAGCTAGGAAAAGAGCCTTCAGAAATCATTAAAAAGCTTCTTCTATTAGGTACAATGGCAACAATTAATCAAGAACTTGATAAAGATTCTATTGAGTTAATTGCTGGTGAGTATGGTGTTGAAGTAGAAGAAGAAATTGTATTTGAGAAAACAGAATTTGAAAAATATGAAGAAGAAGATCGTGCAGAAGATTTACAAATCCGTCCAGCAGTTGTAACGATAATGGGACACGTTGACCATGGTAAAACGACTCTTCTTGATTCTATTAGAAACACAAAGGTAACAGAAGGAGAAGCAGGTGGTATTACACAACATATTGGTGCATACCAAATTGTTGCAAATGACCAAAAAATCACGTTTTTAGATACACCAGGTCACGCTGCTTTTACTACTATGCGTGCGCGTGGAGCTCAAGTTACAGATATTACGATTTTAGTTGTGGCAGCTGATGATGGTGTTATGCCTCAAACAATCGAAGCAATAAACCATGCGAAAGCAGCAGAAGTACCAATCATTGTTGCCGTTAATAAAGTTGATAAGCCAACGGCGAATCCAGATCGTGTTATGCAGGAATTAACAGAACATGGACTAGTACCCGAGGCTTGGGGTGGAGATACTATCTTTGTACCTGTATCTGCATTAACTGGTGATGGTATCGATGACTTGCTTGAAATGATTTTGTTAGTAACAGAAGTTGAAGAATTGAAAGCAAACCCTAATCGCCGTGCTACTGGTACAGTTATAGAGGCGCAATTAGATAAAGGTCGCGGATCTGTTGCAACCCTTCTTGTTCAAAACGGTACCTTAAAAGTTGGTGATCCAATCGTTGTAGGAAACACTTTTGGTCGTGTTCGTGCAATGGTGAATGATCTTGGTCGCCGTGTTAAAGAAGCAGCACCTTCTACACCTGTTGAAATCACAGGTTTAAATGATGTTCCATTAGCTGGAGATCAGTTCATGGTATTTGAAGATGAGAAATCTGCTCGCCAAGTAGGGGAAGCAAGAGCTCAGAAGAAACTAGATGAACAACGTAGTGAAGGTTCAAAACTAAGCCTCGATGATTTATTTGAACAAATTAAACAAGGCGATATTAAAGACATCAATTTAATTGTTAAAGCAGATGTTCAAGGTTCTGTTGAAGCTTTAGCAGCTGCGCTGCAAAAGATAGATGTTGAAGGTGTCCGAGTGAAAATCATTCACACTGGTGTAGGTGCAATCACTGAATCTGATATTATTTTAGCGGCAGCATCTAACGCAATTGTTATTGGATTTAATGTAAGACCAGATGCAGGAGCAAAGAAAACAGCAGATGTTGAAGAAGTAGATATTCGTCTTCACCGCATCATTTATAAAGTTATAGAAGAAATTGAGTCTGCAATGAAAGGGATGCTTGACCCGGAATTCGAAGAGAAAATCATTGGTCAAGTGGAAGTTCGTACAACATTTAAAGTATCTAAAATTGGTACAATTGCAGGTTGTTATGTAACAGAAGGGAAAATTACTAGAGATAGCGGAGTCCGTTTAATCCGTGACGGCATTGTTATTTTTGAAGGGGAAATTGATACACTTAAACGCTTCAAAGATGATGTGAAAGAAGTAGCCCGTAACTATGAGTGTGGTATCACAATTAAAAATTACAATGATGTCAAGGAAGGCGACGTTATTGAAGCATATGTTATGGAAGAAATTGAACGTAAATGATCGGATATGTTGATTGTGAATGTTTGATTTATGACTCACAGTCATTAAAAGATAAAAGAGCCGTTTTACAACGAGTTTTAACAAGAGTTAAACAAAAGTACAATGTCTCTATTTCAGAAATAGATTTTCAAGATACATGGCAACACACGAAATTTGGGATAGTAGCTATAAGTACATCTAAAGTACAAACAGAAAAAGAATTACAGCGTGTGTTACAATTTATTGATTCATTTCCTGAAATAGAGCGTACAGTTACGATGTTTGAATGGTTTTAAGTTAAGAGGTGATTGACATGAGCTTAAGAGCAAACCGTGTCGGAGAACAGATGAAAAAGGAATTAGGGGATATTATTGGCCGTAAAATAAAAGACCCGCGTATTGGCTTTGTGACTGTAACAGATGTAAATGTTTCAGGAGATTTGCAAATCGCAAAAGTCTTCATATCTGTTTTAGGAGATGAAGAACAACGTCAAAATACGTTAAAAGGTCTTGCGAAGGCAAAAGGCTTTATCCGCTCTGAAATCGGCCAACGCATTCGTCTAAGAAAAACACCTGAAATTCAATTTGAATTCGACGAATCAATCGATTATGGAAATAGAATTGAAACATTACTTCATGAGTTAAATGTGGAGAATAAAGAGGAGGAATAACTCCTTGAAAAGGGATAGACACCTTCGTCTATCCCTTTTTATTTAGTATTACTATGACATTGTGTTTGTTGACAGTGTCCTTATATTTGATTGTCGGAGGTAATATATAATGGAAGGTGTTCTTTTATTAAATAAGCCCGTAGGAATGACATCTCATGACTGTGTTGCAAAAATGAGAAGGCTAGCAAAGACTAAGAAAGTAGGCCACACAGGAACATTGGATCCTGATGTTACTGGTGTACTTCCGATCTGCCTTGGAAGAGCAACCAAAATAGTTGAATATTTAACTGCTGCAACAAAAACGTATGAAGCAGAAATAACAATAGGCTATTCTACAACAACTGAGGATGCATCGGGAGAAGTAGTTGAAAGGAAAAAAGTAGAAGCTTCAATAACAAAAGAAATGGTTGAAAATGCACTTCAATCAATGATTGGTACAATCGAACAAATTCCACCAATGTATTCCGCTGTAAAAGTAAGAGGTAAAAAACTTTATGAATATGCACGTGCTGGAATTGAAGTAGACAGACCTGCCAGACTTATTACAATAAGCGAACTTATTTTGCTTGGAGATGTAAATCAAAAAGATGATTTAGTAACATTTCGTTTTAGAGTAACATGTTCGAAAGGTACATATGTTAGAACATTAGCTGTCATGATAGGGGAAAGCCTTGGTTATCCTGCACATATGTCACATCTTATTCGTACAAAATCAGGTAACTTTCATTTAAATGAGTGTTATACATTTGAAGAAATTGAAGAAGCGGCAGAAAAAAATGAACTGCATAAGTATTTGCTTCCGATAGGAAATGCACTAAATGATTTGCCGAAACTACTAATCCATGATACTCTAGCAGAGAAAGTGAAAAATGGTGCAGTGTTAGAGCTGCCGTCGCAATTTCAAGGGTTAGAACCTGGTTCTCCAATAGTAATATATAACGAGAACCAACAATGTTTAGCTATCTATTCAAAGCATCCTACGAAAAGTCATCTTATGAAGCCAACAAAAGTCTTATATATTGAATCATAAGATACTTTTTTAAAAAAGGTAAGAAATCTGCATTATAAGCGAAAAAGGTGAAGTTGACTGTGAAACGAATTAACCTGTCTCACCCACATCATTTAGATCGTTCAGAACAACCTGAGATGGTTTTGGCCCTAGGTTATTTTGATGGGGTACATAAAGGGCATCAAAAAGTCATACTAAAGGCAAAGGAAATTGCTGAGGATTCAGGATTGAAAAGTGCTGTTATGACATTTCATCCACATCCGCTCGTTGTTCTTAGAAAGCAGGAAGACATAGAATATATAACACCCCTAAATGAAAAGATTAGATTAATTGAACAAATGGGTATCGATTTTTTATTTGTAGTAGAATTCACAAAGGAATTTGCTTCCTTATTACCTCAACAATTTGTTGATGAATTTATTATTAATCTTAATGCTAAACATGTTGTTGCAGGATTTGATTTTACTTATGGCCACTTAGGTAAAGGGTCTATGGAGACTATGCCATTTCATTCAAGAGAGCAGTTTTTACATACAACTGTTGAAAAATTAACTGATCATGATCGAAAAGTAAGTTCATCACTTATACGAGAAGTAATACATCGTGGTGATGTGACATACGCTGAAATCCTGCTCGGCAGACCGCATTCTGTTAACGGGACAGTTATACATGGTGATAAACGAGGCAGAACTATAGGGTTTCCAACTGCAAACATAGAGGTGGAAGAAAACTATTTATTACCTCCAACCGGCGTTTATGCAGTTTCAATTCTCGTAGAGGGTAAAAGTTATGAAGGTGTGTGTAATATAGGATATAAACCTACTTTTAAAGATGAACAAGCGATAAAACCAAGTATAGAAGTTCATATTTTTGACTTTCAGAACGAAATTTATGGTAAAAATGTATCAGTTTACTGGTATAAACGTATAAGAAGTGAACAAAAGTTCCATAATGTAGATGAACTCATTGCACAGATATCAAAGGATAAAGAACAGTCTCAAGAATTCTTTCAGAAAAAGATGGTTTAGTCCTTGCAATATCTTCTGAAAAATAGTATTCTAATTGATGTAGTTTAAAACCATTGCTTGGCAATTCGATTCACCAACGATTGCTCGGTAATTGGGGTTTTGAAAATTAAGGAGGTGAAAAGGATGGCTATCACACAAGAACGTAAAAACGAACTTATCGCTCAATACAAAACACATGAGTCTGATACTGGATCTCCAGAGGTTCAAATTGCTATCCTTACAGAGGACATCAATAATCTTAACGATCACTTACGTGTTCACAAAAAAGACCACCATTCTCGTCGCGGTCTATTAAAAATGGTAGGTAAACGTCGTAACTTATTAACTTACCTACGTAATAAAGACGTAACTCGCTATCGTGAGTTAATCAACAAGCTTGGATTACGTCGATAATTACTTTAAAAGCGGGAGTTCTCCCGCTTTTTTAGTGTATTTAAAATTGGAAATGCAATAATTGATTCTAATTCTTTTAGGATTAATAAAATGGTCAGCTTTTAAAAGTTGTCTAAAATCTATTTACATATAAAAACTATGCTGATATGTTGAAATTAAATGGTTCATACTATTACATAATGCAATTAAAAAAGTGAAGGAGTTTTACATATATGGGACAAGATAAACAAACGTTTTCCATAGAGTGGGCCGGTCGAAACTTAACTGTTGAAATTGGTCAGCTTGCAAAACAAGCAAACGGATCTGTACTGATTCGTTATGGTGATACAGCGGTACTAAGTACTGCTACTGCATCAAAAGATCCAAAACCACTAGATTTTTTTCCACTTACTGTTAACTATGAGGAGCGTTTATACGCAGTTGGGAAAATTCCAGGCGGGTTTATTAAAAGGGAAGGCCGTCCTAGTGAAAAGGCTATTTTAGCAAGTCGTTTAATTGACCGTCCAATAAGACCTTTGTTTGCTGACGGCTTTAGAAATGAAGTACAAGTTATTAGTATTGTTATGAGTGTTGATCAGGATTGTTCGTCAGAAATGGCTGCAATGTTTGGGTCATCTTTGGCATTATGTGTGTCTGATATTCCTTTTGAGGGACCTATCGCTGGGGTTACAGTTGGAAGAATTAATAATGAATTTATTATTAATCCAAATGTAGACCAGGCTGAACAAAGTGATATACATCTTGTAGTGGCTGGAACAAAAGATGCTATCAACATGGTTGAAGCTGGTGCAGATGAAGTTCCTGAAGAAACAATGTTAGAGGCGATTATGTTTGGTCACGATGAGATCAAACGTCTTATTGCTTTCCAAGAAGAAGTAGCGGCAGCTGTCGGTAAGGAGAAAATGGAAATACAACTTTTTGATCTTGATGCTGATTTAGAGAAAAGTATTCGTGAACTTGCTGAGAAAGAGCTTCTACAAGCAATTCAAGTTCAGGAAAAACATGCTCGTGAGGATGCAATCAATGCGGTGAAAAATAGTGTTTTAGAAAAGTATGAATCCCAAGAGGCTGACGAAGCTACAATTAAAATGGTTAAGCAAATTTTATCTAAGCTTGTGAAAGCAGAAGTTCGTCGATTAATTACTGAGGATAAGGTAAGACCTGATGGGCGTGGAGTAGATGAAATTAGACCACTTTCTTCAGAAGTCGGTTTATTGTCAAGAACACATGGTTCCGGCCTGTTTACACGTGGACAAACTCAAGCATTAAGTATTTGTACACTTGGAGCTCTGGGGGATGTGCAAATTTTAGATGGACTAGGGATTGAAGAATCAAAACGATTTATGCACCATTATAATTTCCCACAATTCAGCGTTGGTGAAACTGGACCAATGAGAGGTCCTGGACGTCGTGAGATTGGTCATGGGGCATTAGGAGAGCGTGCTTTAGAGCCGATCATTCCTTCAGAAAAAGACTTCCCATATACAATTCGCTTAGTTTCAGAAGTACTTGAATCAAACGGTTCAACTTCTCAAGCGAGTATTTGTGCTAGTACTCTTGCGATGATGGATGCAGGTGTTCCGATTAAAGCTCCAGTAGCAGGTATTGCAATGGGTCTTGTTAAGTCAGGTGAACATTATACTGTTTTAACAGATATTCAAGGTATGGAAGATGCATTAGGAGATATGGACTTTAAAGTAGCTGGAACTGAGAAAGGTGTAACAGCTCTGCAAATGGATATCAAGATTGATGGATTATCCCGTGAGATTCTAGAAGAAGCGTTACAACAAGCGAAAAAGGGTCGTATGGAGATTCTAAAGTCAATGATGGCAACGATCTCTACTCCAAAAGGCGAGTTATCACAATATGCTCCTAAGATCTTAACGATGGCGATTAACCCGGACAAAATTCGAGATGTTATCGGACCAAGCGGGAAACAAATTAACAAAATTATTGAAGAGACTGGTGTTAAGATTGACATTGAACAAGATGGTACAGTATTCATTTCTTCAGTAAATGAAGAAATGAATCAAAAAGCGAAGAAAATCATTGAAGACATTGTTCGTGAAGTAGTAGTGGGACAAATGTATTTAGGAAAAGTAAAGCGAATTGAAAAATTCGGAGCATTCGTTGAAATCTTCAGTGGAAAAGATGGATTAGTTCATATTTCTGAACTGGCGGAAGAGCGCGTCGGTAAAGTTGAAGATGTTGTATCTATTGGTGATGAAATATTGGTAAAGGTTACTGAAATTGATAAGCAAGGTCGAGTAAACTTATCAAGAAAAGCAGTATTAAAGGAACAAAAAGAAAATCAACCAGAGCAACAAGGTTGATGTAATGATTGAGGCCATGGGTAACCAGGCTTCTTTTTCGATTAAATGCTTCAGAAGTCAATTATAGAACAAGCGCCATTTTTGTTCTACCTTGTCCCCTTTTTACATATTTTTTAGTAAAAAGGGGGATACATAATGCAAAGGAAAATCATTCAAATTGCTGGTTTTATTTTCATCATAACGATCGCCATTGGTTTTATAAAAAATCCTTTTACCTCATCTTATCTTGATCAAATAAAAAAAGCTGATATAACGGTTGTAAAACACCGGGATAAGCTGTATGAAGAAATTGCAACTAAAGCAGATGAATATAAAATACCAGCTCAAAATGCAGAAATACATAAAGTGTGGAAAGCGACCCCTGGTTATAATGGGATAGAAGTAGATATTGATGAGTCGTATAAAAAAATGAAAGCTAAGGGCTCTTTTGATGAAAATCTCCTTGTTTATCGGCAAGTCAAACCTTCTGTTCACCTAGAAGATCTAAATGCAGAGCCAATTTATAGAGGTCATCCTGATAAGCCGATGGTATCTTTTATTATTAATGTAGCTTGGGGGAATGAATACATTCCTGACATGCTTGAAACATTAAATAAATACCATGTAAAAGCTACCTTTTTCCTAGAAGGAAGATGGGTAAAAGAAAACCCTGATATGGCTATGATGATTGTTGATGCAGGACATGAAATAGGTAATCATTCCTATACACACCCAGATATGAGTCAGCTCTCTGCAGGTAAGATAAGAGAGCAATTATCGAAAACGAATGAAGTGATAAAATCGGTAACAGATGTTACTCCAACTTGGTTTGCACCTCCAAGCGGCAGTTTTAAGAGTGAAGTCGTAAAGATTGCGGATGAGATGAAAATGAAAACAGTGATGTGGAGTGTGGATACGATTGATTGGCAACGTCCAGAACCACATGTGTTGGTTTCTCGAGTAATGGGTAAAGTCCATAATGGAGCACTTATTTTAATGCATCCAACTTCTTCAACATCTAAAAGCTTAGAAACCTTAATTTTATCAATAAAGCAAAAAGGGTATTCGTTTGGTTCAGTATCAATGCTTGTTGACGAAGAACGATTATTTAGAGATGATCCCAAAACTAAAAAAGAGTAAACAACAAAGAAGGAGGAACACTTTTGATCAAAAAATATACGTGTCAAAATGGAGTAAGAATTGTATTAGAAAATATTCCTACGGTACGATCTGTTGCTATCGGTGTTTGGATTGGAACAGGATCTCGAAATGAAAACCTTGAAAATAACGGTGTATCGCATTTTCTTGAGCATATGTTTTTTAAAGGAACGAAAACAAGAACAGCTAGAGAAATAGCTGAATCTTTTGACAGCATTGGTGGTCAAGTAAATGCTTTTACATCAAAAGAATATACTTGCTACTATGCGAAAGTACTTGATGATCATGCAAGCTATGCTCTGGATGTTCTTGCAGATATGTTTTTTAATTCAACCTTTGATGAGGAAGAATTAAAAAAAGAAAAAAACGTTGTATATGAAGAGATTAAGATGTATGAAGATACTCCTGATGATATTGTCCATGATATTTTGAGCAAAGCTACTTATGGAAAGCACCCTCTAGCTTACCCTATATTAGGAACAGAGGAAACTTTAGCCTCTTTTAATGGTGATACATTAAGAGAATACATGAACAATCATTACACCCCTGAAAATGTTGTCATATCTGTTGCTGGTAACGTAAACGAAAGCTTTATTAAAGACGTTGAAAAGTTTTTTGGTTCTTACGAAACAACTTCCAAACCACGAACTTTTGAAAAACCGAGTTTTTATGATGAAAAACTCTCTAGGCAAAAAGATACAGAACAAGCTCACCTTTGTATTGGATATAACGGCCTTGAGGTTGGACACGATGATATATATAGCTTAATTGTCTTAAATAATATATTAGGAGGCAGCATGAGCAGCCGTTTGTTCCAAGATGTTCGTGAACAAAAAGGTCTTGCTTACTCGGTATTCTCCTATCACTCATCATATGAAGATAACGGTCTTCTCACTATTTATGGTGGAACAGGTAGTAAGCAACTTAATCTCTTGTTTGATACGATTCAAGAAACATTAGCAACGTTAAAAGCTGAAGGAATTACTGCAAAGGAACTAGCAAATAGCAAGGAGCAAATGAAGGGAAGTCTTATGTTAAGCCTGGAAAGTACAAACAGTCGAATGAGCCGAAATGGAAAAAATGAACTATTACTTGGCTATCATCGCTCTTTAGATACAATTATTGAAAAAGTGAATGAGGTAAGTGAAGATAGTGTAAATACACTAGCTAATAAAATTTTCACTGATACTTATTCAGTTGCCCTAATTAGTCCGGAGGGAGAACTTCCAAAAAAACTTCAATCATAAAAAGGGATGTCTACGATTTATTTTTAAATTGTAGGCATTTTTTTATAAGGTCGATTGATAAGATAGTAGTAAGGAGGAATGGAGATGAGACTTAGCGAACTTTCGGGTAAAGAAATTGTTGATGTGAAACGTGCAGAACGTTTAGGTGTACTTGGACAAACGGACTTAGAGATTAATGAGCAAGGACAAATAACTACACTTATCATCCCCTCGTTAAAATGGTTTGGTTTAAGAAAACAAGGTCAAGAAATACGAGTTCCATGGCTGCATATTAAAAAGATTGGGACAGATATGATTATTCTTGATATTCCGGATGAACAAATCGAAAAAATTGAATCCTAACCCACATTCGATTGGCATTTGCCGATCGTTTTTTTTATTTCTTTCCGTAAGAATATTATCACCGGTACATCCTGCACTCTCATAACAAAACCTCTTTCTTTTTATTCTTCTGTTTATTCACCCATATGCGGATTTCTACATAGTATGTTGAAGTAAGTTATCCTAGGATTTCAAGGAACTATTAACAGAAACACAAGCAAAAGAAGGTGAACATACAACATGTTAACAGGATTAAACGTAGCTGTTATCGGTGGTGATGCCAGACAGTTAGAAGTTATCCGTAAATTAACTGAACTTGATGCAAAGCTATTTCTCATTGGCTTTGACCAATTAGATCATGGCTTTACTGGTGCTACAAAAGTAAAAATAGATGAGGTTCCATTCCAAGAAATAGATGCAATTATTTTGCCTATCCCTGGTACGAATCAAGAGGGGATTGTGGAAACTGTTTTTTCAAATGAAGAGGTTATCTTAACTGAAGAGTTAATAAGTCAAACACCTTCTCATTGTACCATTTATTCAGGTATTTCAAATTCCTATTTAGATAATCTTGTTCAATCGACAAGTAAAAAATTAGTCCAACTTTTCAAAAGAGATGATGTAGCAATCTATAACTCAATTCCAACAGTTGAAGGAACGATTATGATGGTTATTCAACATACCGATATAACCATTCATGGTTCTACGATTGCTGTATTAGGATTAGGTAGAGTAGGTATGAGTGTCGCAAGAACGTTCTCTGCACTAGGTGCAAAAGTAAAAGTAGGAGCAAGAGATACGGCAGACTTAGCTAGAATCACTGAAATGGGTCTTATTCCATTCCATATTGATCATCTTCAGCAAGAGGTAAAAGACATTGATGTGTGTATAAATACAATCCCGGCAATGGTTATAGCGGCAAAAGTCATTTCCAATATGCCAGCACACACATTAATTATTGATCTTGCTTCCAAACCTGGTGGAACAGATTTTCGCTACGCGGAAAAAAGAGGAATTAAGGCACTATTGGCTCCTGGATTACCAGGAATCGTAGCACCCAAAACAGCCGGCCAAATCGTTGCAAATGTCCTAACACAGCTTCTATGTAATTTAAAGATAGATGGAAAGGAGTAATCTTCATGAAATTAGAAGGTAAGCGAATTGGATTTGGTATTACGGGTTCACATTGCACATACGAGGATGTTTATCCACAAATAAAATCGTTATTAGATGAGGGTGCAGATGTTATTCCTGTTGTCACATTTACAGTGAAAAACACAACAACCCGCTTTGGAAAAGCAGGAGAATGGGTAGAAAAAGTAGAGGAATTAACAGGGAATAAAGTCATTGATTCCATCGTTGCAGCGGAACCTCTTGGCCCAAAGCTTCCGTTAGATTGTATGATAATCGCTCCACTAACTGGTAATTCAATGAGTAAGTTTGCTAATGCACTTACTGATTCACCTGTCCTAATGGCTGCCAAAGCAACTCTAAGAACACATCGTCCAGTTGTTGTTGGAATTTCTACTAATGATGCGCTCGGTTTAAATGGTGTAAACCTCATGCGGCTAATGGCAACAAAGGATATATATTTTATCCCATTCGGTCAGGATGCACCTAATCAAAAACCAAATTCAATGGTTGCAAGAATGGAAGCATTACTTGATACTGTTTTAGCTGCGTTAGAAGGAAAACAATATCAACCGGTTGTTGTAGAAAAATTTCGTGATTTAGAGAAATAATTTTATTATTCAATCAAAGAATCAAAATTTTTCATCCATTCGACAATTTATGTGATAGAATAGTACGTAAAAGATTTGAAGCTGTATTTAAAATAGTGAATATAGCTGGAAGGAGCTAGTGTTAAATGGAAGCAAAAGGTTATCATGTAGCAGTAGTCGGAGCAACAGGAGCTGTGGGGCAGCAAATGCTTCACACATTAGAACAACGAAATTTTCCTATTTCTAAATTAACTTTGCTTTCTTCTGAACGTTCAGCAGGGAAAAAAGTAATGTTCAGAGATGAAGAATATATTGTCGAAGCTGCAACTCCAGAAAGTTTTGAAGGTGTTCAAATCGCACTATTCTCAGCAGGTGGAGGTGTGTCAAAGCAACTTGCACCAGAAGCAGTAAAGCGTGGCGCAATTGTAGTAGACAACACAAGTGCATACCGCATGGATGAGAATGTTCCATTAGTTGTTCCCGAAGTAAATGAAGAAGCGTTAAAAGCGCATAATGGTATCATCGCAAATCCAAACTGCTCAACGATTCAGATGGTTGTTGCTCTTGAGCCAATTCGTCAACAATTTGGTCTAAACAAAGTAATTGTTTCTACCTACCAAGCAGTTTCAGGTGCAGGAGCAGCTGCAATCAATGAGCTAAAGGAACAAGCAAAAGCAATTTTAAATGGAGATGATTTCACTCCGGAAATTCTTCCTGTTAGCGGTGATGAGAAACATTATCAGATTGCTTTTAATGCAATTCCGCAAATTGATAAATTCCAAGATAATGGATATACTTTTGAAGAAATGAAAATGATTAATGAGACGAAAAAAATTATGAGCACTCCTAAGCTACATGTAGCTGCAACATGTGTTCGTTTACCTGTTGAAACAGGACATTCTGAATCAGTTTATATTGAAGTAGATTCTGAAGGAGTCTCTGCTCAACAAATAAAAGAATTATTGAAAGAATCAGATGGAATTACATTACAAGATGACCCTTCACAACAAATCTATCCAATGCCGGCAAACTGTGTTGGTAAAAATGATGTCTTTGTTGGAAGAATCCGAAAAGATTTAGACCGTGATAATGGTTTTCATATGTGGATTGTTTCTGACAACCTTTTAAAGGGTGCGGCATGGAATTCTGTACAAATCGCTGAAAGTTTAGTGAAATTACAACTAGTTTAACTCTTTAAAGAAGAGAGCATGGTATTTTGCCGGCTCTCTTCTCTCACGTCTATAGTAGAGGTGTTATCATTGAAAATTATTGTTCAAAAATTTGGTGGAACATCCGTAAAGGATGACCGTGGTCGCAAAATGGCGCTAGGCCATATACAAGATGCAATAAATGAAGGATACAAAGTAATTGCAGTTGTCTCAGCAATGGGACGAAGCGGAGATCCATACGCGACTGACACGTTATTAAGCCTAGTCTACGGTGAGTTGGATAATATCTCTAATAGAGAACAAGACATGCTTCTTTCATGCGGAGAAGTTATTTCGTCTATCGTGTTTTCCAGTCTCTTAATTAATAATAATATAAAAGCAACATCATTAACAGGTGCTCAAGCTGGTTTTGTGACAAGTGAAGAGCATACGAATGCAAAAATTTTAGAGATGAAATGCGACCGCTTGTTAGACACACTGTCCCAGCATGATGTCGTTGTCGTGGCTGGTTTCCAAGGTGCTTCAACAACAAATGGTGATGTGACAACAATTGGCCGGGGAGGAAGCGATACCTCTGCAGCAGCTATAGGTGCTGCAGTTGGTGCTGAGTTTGTAGACATCTTTACAGATGTAGAGGGTGTTATGACTGCAGATCCTAGAATTGTTGAAAATGCAAAACCACTTTCTAAAGTAACATATACAGAAATTGTCAATCTTGCCTATCAGGGAGCAAAGGTTATTCATCCAAGAGCAGTAGAGATTGCTATGCAGGCTGAAGTGCCAATTCGAGTAAGATCAACTTACTCAAAAATGCCAGGCACATTAGTCTCTTCAAATCAGACTGATAAAAAAGGCAGCGATGTTCACGAAAGATTGATAACGGGCATTGCTCATGTTTCAAATGTAACGCAGATCAAAGTAACTGCCAAAGAAGGGCAGTACAATGTTCAGACTGAAGTGTTTAAAGCAATGGCAATGGAAGGGATTAGTGTTGACTTTTTCAATATTACACCAAAGTCTGTTATCTATACTGTAACAGATCAGGTAACAATAAGAGCGGTTGAAATCCTCCAGAAGCTGGGATATGAACCTTCTATCACTAGGAATTGTGCAAAGGTATCTGCAGTAGGAGCAGGAATCATGGGAGTTCCAGGAGTAACATCCAAAATCGTAACAGCTCTTTCAGAAAGAGAAATTCAAATCCTTCAATCAGCTGATAGCCATACCACGATTTGGGTGCTTGTAAAAGAAGAGGATATGATAAAAGCGGTTAATGCTTTACATGAAGCCTTTAATCTATCAAAATAGAGTTAAATGCTTTTTGAAAATTTCAGATAGAAAATCTTACTTTAAAAGTCTTTTCGACATGTTCCAATTTATTCAGTTATTAATTGAAGATGAAATTAGATCACGGCGGGACACAAGGGTCTATATATAAGTGAAAGACTTTAGGTCGCATTAAGGAAGGTCGCTCTGTGAAAAAAATTCTCGAAAAACAGACTACTTATAAGACTGAGTAAGATAGCATTTTAGTTACAATGCGCAGCATAAGGAGTGAAGGTAATAATGAGTCATTTTGGAAAAGTATCTACAGCGATGATAACGCCGTTTGATAAAAACAATAATATTGATTTTCAAAAAACTACAATGTTAATTGACTACCTGATCAATCATGGATCAGATTCATTAGTAGTCTCGGGGACTACAGGGGAATCTCCAACATTAAGTACAGAGGAGAAAATTGCCCTTATTAAACATACGGTGAAAGAAGTAAATGGCAGAGTCCCTGTCATTGCAGGAACAGGTAGCAATAACACAGCAGCTTCAATAAAATTGACAAACCAAGCTGAAGAAGCTGGTGTAGATGCAATTATGCTTGTTGTGCCATACTATAATAAGCCGAGCCAAGAAGGGCTTTATCAGCATTTTAAAGCAATTATTGAATCAACCTCACTACCAGTTATGTTATACAACATTCCGGGTAGAAGTGTTATCAACATGTCAGTCGATACAATCGTGCGTTTATCTGAGTTTCCTAATGTTGTTGCTGTAAAAGAGGCAAGTGGAGATTTAGATGCAATGGCTGAAATTATCTCAAGAACAAAAGAGAATTTTGCCCTTTACTCTGGTGATGATGGCTTAACCTTGCCAGCTCTTGCAATTGGAGCTGATGGAATTGTATCCGTAGCTTCTCATATTATAGGAAACGAAATGCAAGCAATGATAAGTTCTTATCTATCAGGTGAGACTGTAGCTGCGGCTGAACAGCATCGTAAATTATTACCAATTATGAAACAATTATTTACTTCACCAAACCCTGGTCCTGTAAAAACAGCTTTACAGTTTAAAGGGTTAGACGTTGGGTCGGTTCGTCTGCCGTTATTACCATTAACAAGTTCAGAACGAAACGAATTAATGACTGTTATCCAAAACAATCTAGGTTAATTTTATCATTCTTATTAAGGGAAACCTTAGAGATGGTGCTATCTGTTAGCACCATCTTTTTAGTTTCCTTTTTTACAATCAAAAAATATAAAATTTTATGGATGATAGTTATAGAAAAACTAAAAGCTTTCACCATAAGACTTGGCGATAGAATATTTTTCTAAATTCGCCTATAGAAGCTGTTAATACATATTATAGGACTAAAATTTCCTTGTCTTCCATTTCTTTCATCAGTTATAATATTTCTAAGTGACGTTGAACGGGTACTTCAGTAGGGAGGATTTTCATGGAAAAGACAGAAAATATAAAATTAATCGCCTTAGGCGGTGTTGGAGAAGTCGGGAAAAATATGTTTATTGTTGAAATTAATTCCGACATTTTTGTGGTGGATGCTGGTCTTATGTATCCTGAGGGTGAAATGTTAGGAATTGACATGGTCATACCGGATATAACATATTTAAAGGAAAACAAAGATCGAGTAAAGGGAATCTTTTTAACACATGGTCACGATGAGAGTATAGGTGGAATCTTTTATTTATTAAACAATATTAGTGTTCCTATATATGGGACAAAGCTTACACTTGCATTAGTAGGTGAAAAACTAAAAGAAAATAAAATGAAACAATCTATTTTAGTAAAAGAAATTGATAATAAAACGGAATTGTCCTTTGGAAGTACAAATGTTTCCTTCTTTAGAACAAATCATAGTATACCAGATTCAGTGGGAATTAGCTTTTCTACAACTATGGGCGCCATTGTTCATACAGGTGATTTCAAATTTAATCAAACACCTGTTGGAGATAGTCACATGGACATTGGGAAGATTGCGAGCCTTGGTGAAAACGGTGTCCTTTGTTTATTATCCGATAGTGTGAATGCAGAAAAACCGGGATATTCCGGTTCTGAAGCCGTTGTAGGCGGGGAAATTTCAGATGTTATGTATAATGCAGAAGGTAGGGTCATTATTGCCGTATTTGCCTCTAATTTATACCGTATTCAACAAATCATTAATGCAGCAGTCAAAAATAACAGAAAGCTAGCTGTTGTTGGGAAAAGTATGAGAAATATTCTTAACTTAGCTATTAATCTAGACTATATTTCCGTTGAAGAAGATTTGTTTATTTCGGTAAATGACATTAACAAACATTCTGAAAGAGAAATTGCCATACTAACAACAAGCAATCAAGGTGATCCACTTGCTGTTCTATCCCGGATGGCTAAACAGGCACATAAACAAGTAAATGTAAAAGATGGTGATACGGTTTTAATAGCTGCAACACCAATTCCAGGGCATGAACTTGTTTTCTCAAAAACAATCGATATTTTAAGTAGAGCTGGTGCGAATGTTGTTTTTGGACAAAAACAAATACATACGTCAGGTCACGGACACCAAGAAGAACTAAAAATGATGCTGAACTTAACGAAACCATCTTATTTCATCCCTGTACACGGGGAATATAAAATGCAAAAAGCACATGAGAAACTTGCTAAACAAGTTGGTATTGAGGCTCAAAATATTTTTTTAGTTGAGAAAGGCGATGTTGTTGAGTTTAAAGGGGACCAGGTATACACAGGTGGAAAAGTTCCATCAGGCAATGTTTTAATCGATGGATTAGGAATTGGTGATGTAGGAAATATTGTACTTCGTGATCGCCGATTATTATCACAAGATGGTATATTAATTGTTGTGGTAACATTGGATAAACAAAGAAAACAGATCATTTCCGGTCCAGAGATTATCACAAGAGGATTTGTTTATGTAAGAGAATCAGAAGAACTTATTACAAATGCGACAAATGTCGTTTCAACGATCGTTGAACGAACCATGCAGGAATATTCAATAGAATGGTCACAACTTAAATTAAGCATTAGAGAAGCACTTAATCAGTTCTTATATGAAAAAACGAAGAGACGTCCAATGATTTTACCTATCATAATGGAAATATAAAATTGTTAAAAAAGCATTGATTTATTCAATGCTTTTTTGTACTATCATGAAATTTTACAGTTAATAGCAAAAAAATAATGTGTATAGTAATCATCCTTCTATCGCTTTGTATGAAAACAACAAGGTTGTAAATACTACAAACAGAATGATAAAGAAAGGATGGCTGACATGGAAAATCATGATCATTACATAAAAAACGAGGATGCTGAAAAACAGGAAAATAAAGAAAGTTCCATTGTTGAGAAAATTCAACAGCTTGGACAAACGAATGTACCGCAAATGGGAAATGATTCTAAAATTCACTGTTTAACAATAGTAGGACAAATTGAAGGACATATTCAATTGCCACCTCAAAATAAGACAACTAAATACGAACATGTTATTCCTCAAATCGTCGCGATCGAGCAAAATCCAAATATAGAAGGTTTGCTTGTTATCCTTAATACTGTTGGAGGAGATGTGGAAGCTGGTCTTGCTATTGCAGAAATGCTTGCATCTATTTCAAAACCAACAGTTTCTATTGTTTTAGGAGGAGGTCATTCCATTGGGGTTCCAATAGCAGTTTCTTGTGACTATTCCTATATAGCAGAAACGGCAACAATGACAATTCATCCCGTCAGATTAACCGGTTTAGTAATAGGTGTTCCTCAAACTTTTGAATATTTGGATAAAATGCAAGAACGTGTAATTAATTTTGTTACGAGCCACTCAGGCATTGCTGAAGAGAAATTTAAAGAGCTAATGCTATCAAAAGGTAATTTAACAAGAGATATCGGTACAAATGTTGTGGGAAGGGATGCAGTTGAATATGGACTAATTGATGAAGTCGGTGGTGTTGGGCAAGCTATTCAAAAACTTAACAGTATGTTAGAAAAAAATAATGAAAAACAGGTGTTACAATGATATACTATACAATGATGCCAGAGGAACTTATGTTCCCTACTGTTGATAGGGATTATGAAAAACAATCAATCGTTGAATTAAATGGTGTACAACTTCTTGTCCAGCAAACAGAAAATGCTCAGTTCGAAATTATTCGTGTTATGAGCAGTGACCCACAGCATTATCTTGACTCTCAATTATGTCCGGGTCAAAAAATTACGATGTCACTTTCGATCAATTAATATGTATGTGGTATAATAAATGAAAGTAAGTACAAACAGGCAGCCATGTTCGGCTGCTTTCTTCATTTGATTGTGAAATCCTCAAACGAAAGCCTTTGGCTGATATAATAAAGATTATGAATAACAGGTGATGGAAATGGCGAAAAGAAAAAGAAGACAAAGGAAGTCAGAAGGTGATTGGAAAAGGACATTAAAGTTCGAATTGACCGGTTTAATTATTTTGGCAATTGCTCTTATCTCCATATCCAAACTAGGTTTTGTCGGATCTACATTTGTACATTTATTTCGCTTTTTTAGTGGTGAATGGTACATGTTATTTTTAATAGGTCTTGTTCTATTTTCCCTATATTTAATTTGGAAGAGGGAGGTTCCTAGGCTTTTTAACAGACAGATGGTCGGTTTATATTGTGTAACAGCAGCATTATTACTATTAAGTCATGTTAAATTATTCAATATGTTATCACATAATGGGGCATTTGCTTCTCCAAGTGTTATTTCAAATACCTTGGAATTATTTTGGATGGATGTTAAAGGAGAAGCAAGTAATGTTGATTTAGGTGGAGGAATGCTTGGTGCCATTTTTTTTGCTTCTTCTTATTATTTGTTTGCAGAAGCAGGATCGAGAATTATTTCAATTGTCCTAATTGTCATTGGCCTGATCCTAATAACGGGACGGTCCCTACAGGCAACAGTTGCAAAAGTTTTCAGTCCAATTGGAAAAGTAATAAAAAACCAAACGATTGGTTTTTTAAATGACATGAAGAGTCTGCCGGGAGCTATTAAACAGAAAAGAACAAAACAAAAAGACCGAAAACAACAGAAACGACAAGAAGACGCTGAAGATGATGACATACTGGTGGATGATAAAGAAGATATTAAGCCAATAATCTCAAGTTTCTCTGACAGTGAAGATCATCAAGAAATGATTATACATACAATGGAAAACTCAAAACAAAGTCCTTCTAAGGTAAATGAGGCTTTGTTAGATAAACCGAAAAGTGAATATGAACAATTAGCTGAAGAAACAAGCCAAGATAAGGAAATTATTCAAACAATGGCTTTTGTTGAGGTGGAAAATAAAGATTACAAACTTCCGCCACTAGATTTGTTAAAAGCACCAAAGCAGAATTCGCAGCAGGCAGATAAGCGAAATATATATGAAAATGCACGCAAGCTTGAAAAAACATTTCAGAGTTTTGGCGTTAAAGCAAAAGTAACACAAGTACATTTAGGTCCAGCTGTGACAAAGTATGAAGTGTATCCTGATGTAGGTGTTAAGGTAAGTAAAATTGTCAACTTAAGCGATGACTTAGCATTGGCTTTAGCGGCGAAAGATATTAGGATTGAAGCACCGATTCCTGGAAAGTCAGCAGTTGGAATTGAAGTTCCTAACTCTGAAATTGCTATGGTTTCTCTTAGAGAGGTACTGGAATCAAAAGCAAACGATCGTCCAGATGCAAAACTTCTAATTGGATTAGGAAGAGATATATCAGGTGATGCCGTTCTAGCTGAACTCAATAAAATGCCACATTTGCTTGTTGCAGGTGCAACAGGTAGTGGAAAAAGCGTATGTATTAATGGAATTATTACAAGCATATTAATGAGAGCAAAACCACATGAAGTAAAATTAATGATGATTGATCCTAAAATGGTAGAATTAAATGTATATAACGGAGTACCTCATTTATTAGCTCCTGTTGTGACAGATCCGAAAAAAGCATCACAGGCTCTTAAAAAAGTTGTAAACGAAATGGAAAGAAGATATGAGCTATTTTCACATACTGGAACGAGAAACATTGAAGGCTATAATGAGATAATTAGGCGAAATAATCTAGAAGAAGAAGCTAAACAACCAGAGCTTCCATATATTGTTGTGATTGTTGATGAGCTAGCTGATTTAATGATGGTTGCTTCATCAGATGTGGAAGATTCCATAACAAGGTTATCACAAATGGCACGTGCTGCGGGTATCCATCTCATTATTGCAACACAGCGCCCGTCAGTCGATGTTATCACAGGAGTTATTAAGGCGAATATTCCTTCTCGTATCGCATTTAGTGTTTCTTCACAAACAGACTCAAGAACAATATTAGACATGGGTGGAGCGGAAAAGCTGCTAGGACGAGGAGATATGCTTTTTCTTCCTGTTGGAGCATCAAAGCCAGTTCGTGTACAGGGTGCATTTTTGTCTGATGATGAAGTGGAGCAAACTGTGAACTTTGTTATTGCTCAACAGAAGGCGCAATATCAGGAAGAAATGATTCCAACTGAAGTAGCAGAATCAACTACTGAAGTAGAGGATGACTTATATGGGGATGCGGTACAACTTGTAGTTGACATGCAAACTGCTTCAGTATCTATGCTGCAAAGACGTTTCCGTATTGGATATACCCGGGCAGCAAGATTGATTGATGCAATGGAGGACCGTGGTGTTGTTGGTCCTTATGAAGGATCAAAACCACGTGATGTCTTACTTTCAAAAGAAAAACATGAGGAATTAACATCATAAAACATAGAACTAAACAGATATGGTGAAATGAAATCACCATTTACTGTTTAGTTTTTTTGTTATCGACATTATGCGACAAAAAGAGTACGATAGGTAAGGATAATGCAAAGTATAGGGATGAAAACATATGTAAGGAAACAAACTATACAATATTGATTACATTTATTATTTCGACAATTTTCATTGTTTCTATTTATTTCTAGGTAAAAACATGATATAGTATTTTCGATTAGAAGAAGGTATAACATCAGATGTCTGATCTCTTATACATAGTGGGTAAAATGGGGGACATATCAATGACCATAAAGTCTGACAATCGACATTTATATTTACAAGTAATTGACAAAATAAAAGAAGATATTGAAAATGGTATATATAGGGAAAAAGAAAAGCTTCCATCAGAATTTGAACTTTCTAAAACCTTAGGTGTCAGTAGAGCCACATTAAGAGAAGCACTACGAACACTCGAAGAAGAAAACGTTATCATTAGAAGGCATGGTGTTGGTACTTTTGTGAATTCCAAACCTAAATTCACATCCGGTATTGAACAGTTGAATAGTGTAACAGCTATGATTGAGCAAGCAACCCTTAAGCCTGGTACAGTGTTTCTTTCCTCCTCCATAACAGGTGCAACAGAGGAAGAAATTAAAAAGTTTAAGTGTAAAAGAGATGAAGAAATCTTTTTACTTGAAAGAGTACGAACAGCAAATAGCGAACCTGTTGTGTATTGCCTTGACAAAATTCCAACATCTGTATTACCTGAGACATTCGATCATGAACAGGAATCTCTTTTTAAATTACTAGAGGATAACGCTAATATATATATAAGCTATGCTGTTACTCATATTGAACCAATAGGCTATCATGAAAAAATATCTCCCATATTAGAATGTGACCCTGAAACCTCACTACTCTTACTAAAACAAATGCATTATGATGAAAAAGATCAACCGGTTCTATATTCCTTAAATTATTTTAGAGCAGATCACTTTAGTTTCCATGTTGTAAGAAAACGTTTATAAGTCAGAATAGATAAAGAATTAGATACATACATAAAGTTTGTTAGATAATCTCCAATGATAGGTGCTTTACACATAATGGTTGTTTAAAATTAACAAGTGTACATTGTCTATATTTAAGGAGGTGGTTTTCTCGTATAGGCTGTAACTTTTTGTTTATTTTAATACTTATACTATATTTTTAGGGGGCTATAAAATGAAAAAGAGACATGGACTAGCATTATCTTTATTTTTAGCAGCAGGTACTTTACTAGCTGGCTGTGGTGGCGGAAACAATGATGAAGGTGCCGGTACTGAGGGCGGCAAAGAAGCAGCTGAAGATCAATTTACTGTAGCAATGGTAACAGATGTTGGTGGAGTAGATGACAAATCATTTAACCAATCAGCTTGGGAAGGATTACAAGCATTCGGTAAGGAAAACGGACTTGAAAAAGGAACTAACGGTTTTGATTATTCCCAATCTCAAAGTGATGCAGATTATGTGACAAATTTAAATACGTTAGCACGTAAAAATTTCGATTTAATATACGGAATTGGATACCTATTGCAGCCTGCAGTTGAAGAAATTGCACAACAACAAAAAGATACTCATTTTGCAATTGTAGATAGTGTTGTAGAACAACCAAACGTAGCTAGTATTACATTTAAAGAACACCAAGGTTCATACCTGGTAGGTGTTGTTGCAGGTTTAACAACAAAAACAAATAAAGTTGGATTTGTTGGCGGTGTTGAAGGCGATTTAATTAAAAAGTTTGAAGTAGGTTTCGTTGAAGGTGTTAAAGCTGTAAATCCTGATGCAACTGTGGATGTTCAATACGCAGGAGCTTTTGATGCAGCAGATAAAGGGAAGGCAATTGCTTCAAGTATGTATGGTTCAGGGGCTGATATTATTTATCATGCTGCTGGTGGTACTGGTAATGGTGTATTCTCTGAAGCAATTGATTTAAAAGTTCAAGATCCAGACCGTGAACTATGGGTAATTGGTGTTGACAAAGATCAACATGAAGAAGGAAATGGCAAAACTAAAGATGGTGAAGAATTTAACATTACATTAACATCAATGGTTAAACGAGTTGATGTTGCTGTTCAAGACCTTTCTACAAAAGCTAAAGATGGTGAATTCCCTGGTGGAGAAGTAATCGAATACGGTATTGAAGAAGATGCAATCGGAATTTCACCTAGTGATGAACATTTATCAGAAGAAGTAAAAGCAAAAGTTAAAGAATACGAAGAAAAAATTGTTAATGGTGAAATTGAAGTACCAACAAAATAATAAATAGATAAGGGCTGACTTACTTGAATATTCAAAGTCCTCCATCAAATAGCGCGCATATAGGCTTTTAGATAGAGGATGTGAATAGAGTAAAAGTCAGCCTTTATTCCTGAAAATCATTAAATTTAAATCTTCTAACTATTCGAGATATTCCGGATAAGTATAATCAACATTTAGTGAATTTACATTTGGTGATTTTCATACCAGGATACTTTATAGCGAAATAATGCTTGAAGTAGCGAAATGAAAGATTTAAACCTTAATGTTGTTCAGGAAAAAGGAGTGAACAAATGTGGATTATGTAATTGAGATGCTGAATATTCGTAAGGAATTTCCTGGCATAGTAGCAAATGACAATATTACACTGCAAGTGAAAAAAGGCGAAATTCATGCTCTTTTAGGAGAAAATGGAGCAGGGAAATCAACATTAATGAATGTTCTTTTCGGACTTTACCAACCTGAAAAAGGGGAAATTCGAGTTAAAGGAAAAAAAGTGAATATTACGAATCCTAATATTGCAAATGATCTTGGAATTGGAATGGTTCATCAACACTTTATGCTTGTTGATACCTTTACAGTTACAGAAAACATTATATTAGGAAACGAACCGAAAAAAGGCCTATCTGTCAGTATTAAGGATGCAGAAAAGCAAGTAAAAGAAATCTCAGAACGCTATGGGCTTGCAGTAGACCCAACAGCAAAAATATCAGATATTTCCGTAGGTATGCAGCAGCGTGTTGAGATTTTAAAAACCCTATACAGAGGGGCAGAAATTTTAATCTTTGATGAACCTACTGCTGTTTTAACTCCACAAGAAATAAAAGAATTAATTCAAATTTTAAAAACGCTTATTAAAGAAGGTAAATCGATCATTCTAATAACCCACAAGCTTAAAGAAATTATGGAAGTATGTGATCGTGTAACAGTCATTCGAAAGGGAGAAGGTATTGGGACAGTTGATGTTGCGAATACAAATCCAAACGAACTAGCATCATTGATGGTTGGCCGGGAGGTTTCATTCAAAACAGAAAAAAAACCAGCTAAACCTCAAGAGGATGTATTAACGATAAGTGGTCTAACAGTAAAAGATAATCGTCAAGTACCTATGGTGAATTCTCTAAGTCTTTCTGTTCGTGCAGGAGAAATCGTTGGTATTGCCGGTGTTGACGGCAATGGTCAATCAGAATTGATTGAGGCAATAACAGGATTAAGGAAAGCAGACTCCGGTACAATTAAGTTAAATAATAAAGAGATCACAAATATGCATCCTAGAAAAATTACTAAAACAGGTGTTGGGCATATCCCCCAAGACCGCCATAAACACGGATTAGTTCTTGATTTTCCTATCGGAGAAAATATGGTTTTACAAACCTACTATAAACAACCATTCTCAAAAAAAGGTGTTCTTAGCTTTAAAACAATCTATGATAAAGCAAAGGCCCTTATTAAAGAATTTGATGTGCGGACTCCAAGTTCCTCTACTCTTGCTAGAGCCCTTTCGGGTGGTAATCAGCAAAAAGCAATTATAGGTCGTGAAGTAGATCGTAATCCAGATTTGTTAATAGCAGCACAACCTACCCGTGGTTTAGATGTTGGAGCAATTGAATTCATTCATAGTCGTCTTATTGAACAAAGGGATAATGGAAAAGCGGTCTTATTAATTTCATTTGAATTAGATGAAATCATGAATGTCAGCGATCGAATTGCAGTCATTTATGAAGGTGAAATTGTAGAAATTGTTGACCCTAAAGAAACAACTGAGCAGGAATTAGGACTCCTTATGGCGGGCAGTAAACGTCAGAAAGAAGGTAATCAATCATGAACTTAAATCGCTATATGAATTTGTTAATTCCTATTATCGCGGTAATTTTAGGTATTCTCTGTGGTGCAATCATCATGTTAGTTAGCGGGTACAATCCAATTGCAGGTTATAATGCACTATGGTATGGAATGTTTGGTGATTCTTACTATATTGGAGAAACGATCAGACAATTAACACCATATATATTAACAGGTCTAGCTGTTGCATTTGCATATAGAACAGGACTTTTTAACATCGGTGTTGAAGGTCAGGTTATAGTAGGTTGGTTTGCAGCTGTTTGGGTTGGGGTAGCTTTTGAATTACCAGCTATTATTCATCTCCCGTTAGCTATCATTGTTGCTGCTTTAGCTGGCGCACTTTGGGGATTTATTCCTGGTCTGTTAAAAGCACGATTTAAGGTTCATGAAGTAATTGTCACAATTATGATGAACTACATAGCTTTACATGTGACGAATTATTTAATAAGAAATGTTATAACAGACAATAATGACACTTCTGATAAGATCTTCCCGTCTGCTTCATTACGTTCAGAAACCTTTGAGAATATCACGGATTACTCACGTATGCACAACGGAATCTTTATTGCTCTCATTGCTGCATTTATCATGTGGTTCTTACTTGAGAAAACCACAAAAGGCTTTGAATTACGTGCGGTAGGTTTTAACCACGATGCTGCACATTATGCAGGAATGAATGTAAGTAGAAATATTATTTTATCTATGGTCATCTCAGGAGCCTTTGCAGGTGTAGCAGGTGCTATGGAAGGCTTAGGAACATTTGAATATGTTTCTGTAAAAAGTGGATTTACAGGGATTGGCTTTGATGGAATTGCAGTTGCGCTAATTGGTGGAAATGCTGCTCTTGGAATTATATTCTCTGCACTTTTATTTGGTGGATTAAAGGTTGGGGCTCTAAATATGCCTTCAGAGGCTGGAGTACCAAATGAGCTTGTTGAAATCATTATTGCACTTATTATCTTCTTTGTAGCATCAAGCTATTTTATCCGTTGGATATTATTACGTTTCAAAAAGGAGGGGAAATAAGTGAGCATTTTACAAGCTTTAGAAATTATTATCCCAACAGCTTTGTTCGTAGCGGCTCCACTTATTTTCACCGCACTTGGTGGTGTATTTAGTGAGCGATCCGGTGTTGTAAACATTGGTCTTGAAGGTTTAATGATAGTCGGGGCATTTGTTGGCATTGTTTTTAACTTACAGTTTGATGATCTGTTAGGTAAGGCGACCCCATGGTTTGCCATATTGGCCGCAATGGTGGCAGCTGCACTTTTTTCGCTGCTACATGCAGTAGCGTCCATAACATTCAAGGCAGATCAAGTAGTGAGTGGTGTAGCAATTAACTTTTTAGCTTTAGGTTTATCCCTTTTCCTTGTAAAAAATATCTATGAAAAAGGTCAAACAGACCGTATTTCAACAAGTTTTAATAAAATGGACATTCCGCTATTAAGCGATATACCAGTCATTGGAAAAATCTTTTTCTCAGGTGGCTATATTACCTCATATTTGGCTATTATCTTAGCTGTTGTAGTTTGGTATGTGATCTATAAAACACCATTTGGTTTACGTTTACGTTCTGTGGGTGAACATCCAATGGCAGCTGATACAATGGGAATCAATGTAACAAGAATGAGATATATAGGCGTCATATTAAGCGGTGCCTTCGCTGGTATTGGCGGCGCAGTATATGCCACAATCATCTCACGAGATTTTAGCCATGCAACGATTAGTGGTCAAGGGTTTATGGCTCTTGCAGCTGTTATCTTTGGAAAATGGCATCCACTTGGAGCAATGGGAGCAGCTTTGTTCTTTGGTCTTGCACAAGGATTGAGTATTATTGGAGGAACAATTCCATTTTTAGAGGATATTCCTTCTGTATATCTATTAATCCTGCCATATGTTCTAACTATTCTTGCTTTAACAGGGTTTATAGGACGTGCAGATTCACCAAAGGCTCTTGGCAATCCATATGAAAAAGGAAAACGTTAAAAATCAAGCCTTCTCCAAATAGTGGAGAAGGCTTTTTTTAAAATTTTTACTTCTAGATATAGATGCTACTTAATTCCAGTATATGTTAGGGTCATTTAACACAAAATGAACTTGTTAACAAAATAATTAGTAGACAGGTGAAGACGATATGGAAGCACGTAAGAAGCTGGATTTACTTGCATTATCTTCTGTTCCTCTTGTCATGACATTAGGGAACTCAATGCTTATTCCTGTTTTACCTCAAATCTCAAAAAAATTAGGGATTAGTGCTTTTCAAGTTTCATTAATTATTACCGTCTATTCCATTGTTGCAATTATTTTAATCCCAATTGCAGGATATCTATCAGATCGGATTGGCAGGAAAGCAGTTATGGTTCCTTGTCTAATTATTGCTGGACTAGGTGGAGCTGTTTCGGGGTGGGCTTCGTGGAAAATGGATGATCCATATATCTTGATTCTATTAGGACGTGTATTACAAGGGATAGGCTCTGCAGGTGCGGCACCTGTTGTTATGCCATTAATAGGGGATATGTTTGATGATGATGAACAAATAAGTGCAGGTCTTGGATTGACTGAAACAGCAAATACTGCCGGGAAGGTATTAAGTCCCATAATAGGAGCTGTTTTAGCTACTTTTATATGGTTTTTGCCTTTTTGGTTTATTCCTTTTTTCAGTTTAATCAGTGTGCTGCTTGTATTTTTTTTAGTGAAAGTACCAAAACAGGAAGAATCTGAAAAGCAAAGTTTTAAGGAATTTGCTTCTTGTGTTAAAGATATCTTTAAACGTGATGGTAAATGGCTATTTGCTATTTTTGCTGTAGGTTGTACGATAATGTTTGTTTTATTTGGCATATTATTTTTCCTTTCAGATATGCTCGAAAAACAATATGAAATAAATGGCGTAAAAAAAGGATTAGTATTAGCAATCCCATTATTAGCGTTATCGATTGGTTCATATGTATCAGGTAAAAAAATTGGTCAAGATAGGCACCTTATGAAAAGTGTCATTATAGTTGGGATGTGTTTAGTTACTTTTTCCTTTATTGCTTTAAGAGTTCAACACTCATTAATTTTCTTAATTTCATTTTTAGTTCTTACCGGAGTTGGGATTGGAATTACATTACCGAGCTTAGATGCATTAATCACTGAAGGAATAGAAAAAGAAGAACGAGGTACTATTACTTCCATTTACAGCTCAATGCGGTTCATTGGCGTAGCTGCGGGACCACCAGTATTTTCTTATTTGATGTCCGTTAGTGAACATCTGGTTTATTATATTTCTGCTGGCACAAGTGTCGTTGCAGTCATGGTTGTCATGCTCTTTATTAAACCGGACAAAGATTTTGAAAAAGATCCTAACCAACTTCCAAAGCTTGCATAATAGTAAGACAGTTCAAAAAAGAACTGTCTTGCACTTTAACACTAGAGGTATAGATATAATTCAAAAGAGTAAAGATATAAATAGAAAATGTGTATTATTTCCTTTATTATCCTCGTATTGATATAATTACTATCAATGAATTTGTAAAAGGAGGGTCTTCATGTCTTATATTGATGAACAGCATACAGATATTGACGGAATTTCACTTCACACAGTCGCAACAACCAAATTTAAAACAAATACGATCGTTCTTAAGCTACTGGCACCACTTAATGAAAAAGATGTTACATATAGAGCCATATTACCTTTTATTCTGCAAAGAGGGACACAGGATTTCCCTACGAGTACCCGTTTAAGACAGCATTTGGATGAACTATATGGTGCAACACTCAATGTTGATTTATCCAAGAAAGGTGAACATCATATTATCTCTTTTCGTATGGAAGTGGCTAATGAGAAATTTTTAGCTGATTCAACCCCACTATTAGAAAAAGCGTTAAAGTTACTATCAGATATTTTATTAAACCCTATTACAGAAGGTGGAGTTTTTAAAGAAGAGTATGTTACACAGGAAAAAAGGACATTAAAGCAAAGAATTCAGTCTGTATATGATGATAAAATGAGATACTCCAACCTTAGACTTGTTCAGGAAATGTGCAAAAATGAACCATATGCATTACATGTAAATGGAGAATTAAAGGATATTGAAGAAATTACTCCGCAAACACTTTTTGAATATTATAAGAACATTTTATCCCAAGACAAAATAGACCTTTATATTGTGGGAGACATTAATCAACAGGAAGTTGAAGAATATGTTACACGTTACTTTTCTTTAAAGAATACTCCGCAATCCATTGTACACTCAAAAGAAACAAAGCAAGTTGTAGAGAATGAAGTCATTGAAGAGCAAGATGTAAAGCAAGGTAAGCTAAATATCGGTTATAGAACAAACAGTACATACCGAGACGATGACTATTATGCTCTGCAGGTGTTTAATGGTATCTTTGGTGGATTCTCACACTCTAAACTTTTTATTAATGTTCGTGAAAAAGCAAGTTTAGCTTATTATGCAGCATCAAGAGTAGAAAGTCATAAAGGACTTTTAATGGTGATGTCCGGAATAGAAGTTCAAAATTATAATAAAGCTGTAACCATTATTAAAGAGCAAATGGGCGCAATGAAAAATGGGGTATTTACAGATCAAGAATTTGACCAAACGAAAGCGGTTATTCGAAATCAGTTATTAGAAACAATTGATACTGCTTATGGGTTGGTAGAAATCGTTTATCATAACGTTATTGCCTCGATAAACCGTTCTTTTGATGAATATTTAGAAGGTATCGAAAACGTAACAAAGGAAGAGGTTGTTGAAGTTGCGAAAAAAGTGGAACTTGATACAATCTACTTCTTAAAAGGAATGGGGGGAACGGCATGACAAAACCTATTCGTTTTGATCAATTACAGGAATCTCTCTACTATGAGAAGATGGATAATGGATTAGATGTATACGTTTTACCTAAAAAAGGATTTAATAAGACATATGCCACTTTTACAACCAAATACGGATCAATTGATAATACATTCGTACCGCTAAATAAGGATGAAATGATCCAAGTTCCTGATGGTATAGCCCACTTTTTAGAGCATAAGCTATTCGAAAAAGAAGATGGAGATGTTTTTCAACAATTTAGTAAACAAGGAGCATCAGCAAATGCGTTTACATCTTTTACGCGCACAGCGTATTTATTTTCGAGTACCAGTCAAGTAGAAAGAAACTTGGAAACTTTGATTGATTTTGTTCAAGATCCTTACTTCTCTGAAAAAACAGTTGAAAAAGAAAAGGGAATTATCGGGCAAGAGATTAATATGTATGATGATAATCCTGATTGGCGTTTATATTTTGGCCTTATTCAAAATCTATTTCATCACCATCCTGTTAGAATTGATATCGCAGGAACAATTGATTCAATCGCAAAAATTACAAAAGATTCTCTCTATGAATGCTACCATACATTCTACCATCCAAGTAACATGCTGTTATTTGTTGTGGGAGCTGTTGACCCTGAAAAAATTCTGCAGCAAGTTAGAGAAAATCAACAAAAAAAGAATTTTACAGCACAGTCTGAAATAAAAAGAGATTTTCCAGCTGAACCTGAAACTGTTTTTAAAGAAATTGAGAAGTTAAAAATGAACGTACAAAGTTCGAAGTGTTTAGTAGGCTTAAAAGCGAAAAAGCCGAACAGAACCGGTGAGGAACTGTTAAGGTATGAACTTTCGATGAATATTCTTCTGGATATGCTCTTTAGCAAAAGCTCTACGAACCATGAAGAGCTTTATAAAGAAGGATTAATTGATGATACATTCAGCTACGATTATACAGAAGAAAGTGGCTTTGGATTCGCAATGATCGGCGGGGATACAGAGGATCCGGACCGCTTAGCTGAAAAAATTAAACAAATATTATTTAAAGCAAAAAATGATGGTGTTGACTTCTCCACTTTTGAAGCAACGAAGAAGAAAAAAATTGGTGCATTTTTAAGAGCCATTAATTCTCCCGAGTATATTGCCAATCAGTTTACTCGATATGCATTTAATGAAATGAATCTTTTTGATGTTGTACCAACTTTGGAATCACTCTCAAA
The DNA here is from genome assembly GCF_903166545.1 of Metabacillus schmidteae. NCBI lineage: Bacteria > Bacillati > Bacillota > Bacilli > Caryophanales > Bacillaceae > Metabacillus > Metabacillus schmidteae. The sequence continues at coordinate 2,477,075 of NZ_CAESCH010000001.1, forward strand.
AGAGGATATGACAAATGTGTTAAACGAAGCCGTGGAGGAAACACTATTTTCAGTGTGCCAGGTTGTTCCAAAATAATGAACTCGCAAAGGCCTGCATTGTCAGGCCTTTTTTCCTTGAGAACATAATAAATACAAAAAATAGAAATTTATTTTCGATATATTAAGGAGTACTTATGGAAAGATATGCATTAGTAACAGGGGCAAGTGGAGGAATTGGCACTGCCATTGTAAAAAAACTGATTGAAGATAACTACATAATCTATGTCCATTACAACCAAAATGCTCAAGCAATAGAAGAATTGAAAGCATATTCAACTAATATTATTCCTGTAAAAGCCGATTTAACAGTGAAATCAGGTGTTAAAGCATTATTAAATCAGATTCATATGCCTATTGATTTACTTGTGTTAAACAGCGGTATTAGTTTATACGGATTAGTTACAGATTTGCAAGATGATGATATCGATAACATGGTTCAGTTACATATAACTAGTCCGTTTAAATTAGTACAACAACTCATTCCTCCTATGATTCGAAAAAAATCCGGTAACATTATTGTCATATCTTCTATTTGGGGAATTACAGGTGCATCTTGTGAGGTCTTATATTCAATGGTAAAAGGTGGCCAAAATGCTTATGTAAAGGCATTGGCAAAAGAGCTTGCACCAAGCAAAATAAGAGTCAATGCAGTTGCTCCCGGAGCTGTTTCAACAAAAATGTTGTCTCATTTTTCTGAGGATGAAATTAGGGAATTATCAGAGGAAATTCCTCTTGGGAGACTTGGTCAACCAGAGGAAATTGCTGATACAGTGTCTTTTTTAGCCTCTGAAAAGGCTTCTTATATTACAGGGCAAGTCATTTCTGTAAATGGTGGATGGATCTAAAAAATGATGAATAAATTGAACCTCCTATAGGAACAATAATTTTGTATCAATTAAAAAGGAGGAACTCCTATGTCTGTCTTAGAAAATTGGGATGAATGGAAAAATTTTTTAGGTGATCGCCTGCACCACGCTCAAAACGAAGGTATGAATGAGCAAGTTGTTTCTAACTTAGCATTCGAAATTGGAGATTATTTAGCTAAGCAAGTTGAAGCTAAAAATCCACAAGAAAAAGTACTTGCAGATCTATGGAGTGTAGCAACTGAACAAGAGCAACATGCCATTGCTAGTATGATGGTCAAGCTTGTTCAAAATAACGGTTCACATTAAGAGAGGAGAGATCCTCTCTTTTTCAATGATTTCATTGTCTTCATACTTTCTTCTTTTAGTAAAATCATTTATTATAGTTGGTAGTGGTTATTTTAAGGGGGGCTTTCTTTGCCATTTGAGTGGTACTTAGAATACGAGATACAAAAAAATCGGCCCGGACTATTAGGTGATGTATCTTCATTACTGGGAATGTTGTCAATTAATATTATTACGATCAATGGGGTCGATGATTCTAGACGTGGCCTTTTACTTAAATGTGAAAGCAATGATCAAGTACGTAGACTTGAATCAATTTTAAATACAATGGACAATATAACAGTTACAAAGCTTAGAGTACCAAAGCTTCGTGATCGGTTAGCAGTAAGACATGGAAGATATATTCAAAGAGATGCTGATGACAAAAAAACATTTCGTTTTGTTCGTGACGAACTGGGCTTATTAGTTGATTTTATGGCAGAACTTTATAAAAAAGATGGACACAAATTAATTGGGATTCGTGGAATGCCAAGAGTAGGGAAAACTGAATCAATTGTTGCCTCTAGTGTATGTGCTAATAAAAAATGGTTATTTGTATCCTCGACATTGTTAAAGCAAACAATTCGCAGTCAATTAATAGCTGATGAGTATAGCGAAGATAATGTGTTCATAATTGATGGAATTGTTTCGACAAGAAGAGGGTCGGAACAACACTTTCAATTGGTAAGAGAAATTATGAGACTTTCTGCAACAAAAGTTGTAGAACATCCAGACATTTTCGTCCAAAACACAGAGTACACAATTGATGATTTTGATTACATAATAGAAATCCGAAATGAACCTGATGAAGAAATTACATATAGAGATGTTGAAAGTCCACCAATGATGTTTGACTCTTCAGGTCTATCAGGATTTGACTTTTAATTATGGGGTGTTACGCTTGAGTGAATTAGGTAATCGACTCAAACAAGCAAGAGAAGAGAAGAAGATGAGCTTGGATGAACTCCAAGAAATCACAAAAATTCAAAAACGTTATTTAATTGGTCTAGAAGAGGGTAATTATTCAATGATGCCCGGAAAATTTTATGCCCGTGCATTTATGAAACAATATGCCGAGGCTGTTGATTTAGATCCGGAAATGCTTTTTGAAGAATATAAAAATGAAGTACCCACTACATACAAAGAAGATGTTCCTGAGCAGTTATCAAGAGTCAAAACACATAAGGAGTTACCTAAAACTGCTTCAAAATTCATTGAGATTCTTCCAAAATTGGCAGTGGTTGCTGTTATTTTCATTGTGGCTGTTCTCCTCTGGTTATGGAGACAAGATGCAACTGAAAAAAACACAGCTAATGAACAATCAACTGATCAAACAAGTGAGGTTGAGTTTGAAAAAATAGAAAACACTGCTACAAATGAAGAACAAGAAGAACAAGGGCCTCCTGCCGAAGAAAATGAAAAGGCAGTGGAAGAAGAGGCAGAAGAGAAGGAACCGGAAACACCTGCTCAAACACTAACATTAAAAGGTGCAGAAGGATCTAAAACGACGTATGAATTAACTGGAGCTGAAAAATTTGAGCTTGAGGTTATTGCAAAAGACCGTACATGGGTTGGCATAAAAAATGGTAAGGGTAAGTCTTTCTTTGGAGCAGAAATAGCCAAAGGAAATTCAGAGGTACATGATTTTACCGCTGAAACTGAGATTACAGTTCGAGTAGGGAATGTACCTGGAACTGATTTGAAAGTCAATGGTGAACTTGTCCAATATGAGGATCCAAAGAAGACACCTCAAAACATTACCATAATTTATACGAAAGAATAGGGACAGACTCAAATGAAGTGGTCAATCCTTATCCTAACACTTTAGCTATGGTATGTTAGGATAGGGATTAGACCCTTAATGAGTCGTCCCATTTTAGTTATCAACATACTTTAGAGATTACGGAGGAAAGTTAGATGAATTTACCGAATAAGATTACCATATCAAGAATATTACTTATACCAGTTTTTATGGTGATTATGTTGGCACCTTTTAACTGGGGAGAACTTACCTTTGGCAATGAAACAATTTTAGTGACGCACTTTGTTGGAGCAATTTTATTTATCATTGCTTCCACTACTGACTGGATTGATGGGTATTATGCTAGAAAGCTTAATCAAGTCACAAATTTGGGTAAGTTTTTGGATCCATTGGCAGACAAATTATTAGTATCTGCTGCTCTTATCATTTTAGTTGAGTTAGAACTAGCCCCATCATGGATGGTTATTTTAATTATCAGCCGTGAATTTGCCGTTACCGGCTTACGCCTGGTTTTGGCTGGAGAAGGAGAAGTTGTTGCAGCAAACATGTTAGGAAAAATTAAAACGTGGGCCCAAATTATTGCCATCTCAGCATTATTATTACATAACTTGCCATTTGAATTAATGAATATCCCTTTTGCAACAATTGCATTATGGGTTGCAACATTTTTTACTGTCTACTCGGGTTGGGATTATTTTAATAAAAATAAACAAGCCTTTGTTAATTCTAAATAATATAGACAAGAGGTAGATGTTCAATGGATATACGTACTGAAATCATCGCAGTTGGATCTGAATTATTATTAGGTCAGATTGTCAATACCAATGCTCAATTTTTGTCAAAGGAGCTTGCTGAGATAGGGTTAAATGTTTATTATCATACTGTTGTTGGAGATAACCCGGCTCGGCTTGAGTCAGCATTGAAGATTGCGAAAGAACGCTCAAATATCATTATCTTTACAGGTGGACTTGGCCCAACAAAAGATGATTTAACAAAAGAAACTATTTCAAAAACTTTAGGCAAAACTCTAGTATTTGATATCGATGCTTTGGAAAGTATTCAATCATACTTTGCCCAGACAAAACGGACAATGTCTGAAAATAATAAAAAGCAGGCACTTGTTATTGAGGGTTCAACTATATTAAAAAATGATAATGGCATGGCACCTGGAATGGCGTTGGAAGTTGATCAAATCATCTATATGCTTTTACCTGGACCACCTAGTGAAATGAGGCCAATGTTTCAGAATTATGGGAAAGAGTATTTTCAGAAACGACTTGGTATGCAAGAGAAAATTGTTTCACGCGTGCTAAGATATTTTGGAATTGGTGAATCCCAGCTTGAAACAGATATTCAAGACCTTATTGATGGACAAACAAATCCAACTATAGCTCCTTTAGCAACAGAAGGTGAGGTCACACTAAGGTTAACGGCAAAGCATATTGATGAAAAAATTGCCCAAGAATTGCTAGATGAAGTTGAAAAAAAGATTAATGCTCGTGTAGGAGAATTTTTCTATGGGTTTAATGAAACAACTCTTATGAATGAGTTAAAAGCACAACTACTCAACAAGAAAAAAACAGTAGCTGCAGCAGAAAGTCTTACCGGCGGTATGTTTTCAGAACTCATCACTTCTTTAAATGGTGCTTCTCGAATTTTTAATGGAAGTATTATTTCATATACAAATGAAGTAAAGATACAAAGTTTACAAGTTAAAGAAGATACTCTAAAGACATACGGGGCTGTCAGTGAACAATGTGCAAAGGAAATGGCTGAACAAGTTCGTAAACTCCTTAACAGTGATATTGGTATTAGCTTCACTGGAGCAGCCGGACCTGAGCCTCATGAAGGGCAACCTGTTGGAACTGTGTTCATCGGTATTGCGTCAGAGGAACAATCAAACGTATATGCCTTAAATTTAGCGGGTTCAAGAAAAGGAATCCGTACCAGAACGGTAAAGTATGGATGTCATTATTTAGTCAAACTATTAAATGAAATAGAATGATATAATGTAGTCTGTTATGCAAAATTCCTTTAAAGAGTTGCATAGCAGGCTTTTTTTATTTATGGGTAAACTATACTTCTTTCAATTCTTTTGCATCAATATTATTGTAGTTTCCTAGTATAATAAAAAATAGTTAAAATTAAATAGTGTATGGAAAAGTACTGTCTATTTTTGAGTTTTTTATTAGAGGAAAATTGTATTTTTTCATTTTATTTACGGGGAAAATAATCGAATAAATGTTCGATTATTACTTGGCAAATGAATGAAAAAGCGTTATATTTATTATAGATTGATTTAAAGGAGGAAATTTTGTGAGCGATCGTCAAGCCGCCTTAGATATGGCGTTAAAACAAATAGAGAAGCAATTCGGTAAAGGTTCTATCATGAAATTAGGAGAGCAAACAGATCGTAAGGTATCAACTGTCCCAAGTGGATCCTTAGCTTTGGATGCAGCGTTAGGAATCGGTGGATACCCAAGAGGTAGAATTATAGAAATATATGGACCGGAGAGTTCTGGTAAAACAACTGTTGCTCTACATGCTATTGCAGAAGTTCAACAAAAAGGTGGACAGGCAGCATTTATTGATGCAGAGCATGCACTTGACCCAGTCTACGCTCAAAAATTAGGTGTTAATATAGATGAACTATTACTATCTCAGCCTGATACTGGTGAACAGGCCCTTGAGATTGCTGAGGCACTTGTTCGTAGTGGTGCAATTGATATTCTTGTTATTGACTCAGTTGCTGCATTAGTACCAAAAGCCGAAATTGAGGGTGAAATGGGTGACTCTCACGTCGGATTACAAGCCCGTTTAATGTCACAAGCATTGCGTAAGTTGTCAGGTGCAATTAATAAATCTAAAACAATCGCAATTTTCATTAACCAAATTCGTGAAAAAGTAGGCGTTATGTTCGGTAACCCTGAAACAACTCCTGGTGGCCGAGCGCTAAAATTCTATTCTTCTGTTCGTTTAGAAGTCCGCCGTGCTGAAACTCTTAAACAGGGAAATGAAATGGTTGGGAATAAAACAAAAATTAAAGTCGTAAAAAATAAGGTTGCACCTCCATTTAAAGTGGCAGAAGTTGATATCATGTACGGAGAAGGTATTTCTAAAGAGGGAGAAATTATTGATCTTGGTTCAGAAATTGATATCGTTCAAAAAAGTGGATCCTGGTATTCATATAATGAAGAACGCTTAGGTCAGGGCCGAGAAAATGCAAAGCAATTCTTAAAAGAAAATCCTTCCATTCGATTAGAAATTCAGGAAAAGATTCGTCAACATTACGGTTTGGATGAAGAGGTAATTGCTCCGGATGAAAGCCAGGAAGAAATGGAACTTTAGGAGAATAATGTTTATTTAAAAGGGCAATTTTTGCCCTTTTTATTATGGGGAAATAAATTTGTATCAAATATTTCCAAGGTAGAACTATAGCAATATTAAACCTAATCTACTTTATTTGAATAAATAATATGACATATTTCTACATAATCCAACCTTATTTTTAGGGTTAGACCCACTCCTTCTGATATATTAACTTTCAATATGCGTGGAAACATTATTGTGACAGGCTTGACAATAAAAATTCACAGATTTACAATTGAGATGTATATTTTACATTTTTGTAGAATCATGATTGAAGCATTTTGAAAGCAGAAAATGTTGGTACTTTATTTTGTCTTATCTCATCTCATGTAAAGACGCAAAGAGTTCAACATGAAAAAAAAGCTTTGAGCTGTATGTTGACAACTTATAATTGAACAATGTACATGCCGACACTTTAATCTAGAAAAACAAGTTCATAGCAAGAGGAGGTGTAATGATGGACGTAGTATCAATAATCATCTCCATTTTGCTTGGCCTAATCGTCGGTGCAGTTGTTGGCTATTTTGTTCGAAAATCGATTGCCGAAGCGAAAATTGCTGGCGCTACTCATGCAGCAGAGCAAATTCTTGAAGATGCAAAACGTGACGCTGAGGCTACTAAGAAGGAAGCCCTTCTTGAAGCAAAGGATGAAATCCATAAGCTGCGCACTGATGCAGAACAAGAAGTTCGCGAAAGACGCAATGAGCTTCAAAAACAAGAAAATCGCTTATTACAAAAGGAAGAGAATCTTGACCGTAAGGACGAGTCTTTAGATAAACGAGAGGTTATGCTAGAGAGAAAAGAAGGTTCTCTGAATGAAAGACAACAGCATATTGAAGAGATGGAAAGCAAAGTGGACGAGATTGTGCGTAAACAGCAGACAGAGCTTGAACGCATTTCTAGCCTTACACGAGATGAAGCAAGAAGCATCATTCTTGAAAAGGTTGAAAATGAACTCACACATGATATTGCGATCATGATTAAAGAAAGTGAGAATCGTGCTAAGGAAGAAGCTGACAAAAAGGCTAAAGAAATCCTGTCACTTGCTATTCAACGATGTGCAGCAGATCACGTAGCCGAAACAACCGTGTCTGTAGTTAATCTTCCAAATGATGAAATGAAAGGTCGTATTATCGGACGTGAGGGACGTAATATCCGTACATTAGAAACTCTAACAGGTATAGATCTCATCATTGACGATACTCCAGAGGCGGTCATTTTATCAGGCTTTGACCCAATTCGACGCGAAACGGCTAGAATTGCTTTAGACAAGCTTGTACAAGATGGACGAATTCACCCTGCCAGAATCGAGGAGATGGTTGAAAAATCTCGTCGTGAAGTGGATGAATACATTCGTGAAATCGGTGAGCAAACGACGTTTGAAGTAGGAGTTCATGGACTTCACCCTGATTTGATTAAAATACTTGGACGCTTAAAATTCAGAACAAGTTATGGCCAAAATGTATTAAAGCACTCAATGGAAGTTGCTTTCTTATCAGGTTTAATGGCTGCAGAGCTTGGTGAAGATGAATTACTGGCAAAACGAGCAGGATTACTACATGATATCGGGAAAGCCATCGACCATGAAGTTGAAGGAAGCCACGTAGAAATTGGTGTAGAATTAGCTACGAAGTACAAAGAGCATCCTGTTGTCATTAATAGTATTGCTTCACACCATGGTGATACAGAGCCAACTTCAATTATTGCTGTCATTGTGGCTGCTGCTGATGCATTATCAGCTGCAAGACCTGGTGCACGTAGTGAAACGCTTGAAAATTATATTCGTCGCTTAGAAAAGCTTGAAGAGATTTCTGAATCCTATGAGGGTGTTGAAAAATCATTTGCTATTCAGGCGGGGCGTGAAGTTCGTATTATGGTTAAGCCTGACACGATCGATGATTTACAGGCGCATCGTTTGGCGAGAGACATTCGAAAACGAATAGAAGAAGAGCTCGACTATCCTGGTCATATTAAAGTTACTGTGATTCGAGAAACGAGAGCAGTTGAATATGCAAAATAAAGTGGTGCAGAAATGCGCCACTTTATTTTTGTGTTTGTTTAGGAAATTATAAAATTCTTGAACTGTGGATAAACGCTTTAACATCCAGCTCCAGCGCCTAGCCCCTCGAGGTCATAAGCCACAAATGAATTGAAGACAAAAAACGTCTTCTATTCATTTGCGTCTTATGCTTGTCGGGCCTGACCAAGGAGCTTGCGCTTTTGTACTATTTTGTGCAACACTAGATGTAATACTTAAAAGTAAAGAGGGTACATAAATGAAAATATTATTTATCGGGGATGTTTTTGGATCACCAGGTCGTGATATGGTGAAAGAATATTTACCTAAGTTAAAAACAAAATATCAACCACATGCTGTTATTATCAACGGAGAGAATGCAGCACATGGAAGAGGTATTACAGAAAAGATTTATCAGCAATTCATTCAACAAGGTGCACATGTAGTAACAATGGGAAATCACACTTGGGATAACCGTGACATCTTTGAGTTTATTGATGATACAACTCAAATGATCCGGCCTGCCAATTTTCCTGAAAATAATCCTGGAAAAGGTATGACTTTTATTTCTGTAGGTGGAAAAGAAATAGCGGTTATTAATTTACAAGGACGTGCATTTTTACCACCTTCAGAATGTCCTTTTAAAAAAGCTGATGAGTTAATTGAACAAGCTAAGAAACGAACTTCGATTATTTTTGTTGATTTCCATGCCGAAGCAACGAGTGAAAAACAAGCCATGGGCTGGTATTTAAATGGGCGAGCTTCTGTTGTTGTAGGGACACATACGCATGTTCAAACAGCTGATGAGCGGATATTGGATAAAGGGACTGCATACATTACAGATGTTGGGATGACAGGTCCTTATGATGGAATCTTAGGTGTAGACAAAGACATGATTTTAAAGAGATTTTTAACAGGTCTTCCAGTCCGTCATGACGTTGCAGAGGGTAAAACTCAATTAAGTGGTGTCGTAATTGATGTAAATGATAAAACTGGAAAAGCAAGTAAAATAGACCGTATTCAAATAAATGATGATCATATGTTCTTTGAATAAGCATTTTATAAAGTAGATTTATATATAAGTGTGAATTTTTCGAAATAATGTGCGAACAAGCAGGAATATATTTAAACTCTAGTGAATATAGTATCAATGGATATATAACTAACACTGTTTGAAAGGAATTTAGGGGAGGTCCTTTTAAACAATATAGACCAAAGATTGTTCTAATGAACACTCAAGGATTCATTGAAAATAAGGGGGAACTAGAAATGGAAATATTAAAGGTTTCAGCAAAATCAAATCCTAATTCAGTTGCTGGTGCTTTAGCCGGAGTCTTGAGGGAGAGAGGTGCTGCAGAAATCCAGGCAATTGGTGCAGGAGCCCTTAATCAAGCGGTAAAAGCTGTAGCAATCGCCAGAGGATTCGTAGCTCCAAGCGGTGTTGATTTAATTTGTATTCCTGCATTTACAGATATTCAAATAGATGGTGAAGAACGTACTGCTATAAAATTAATCGTAGAGCCTAGATAATACCTCTACTAAAAAATGGGTTTGACTCTATGAGTCAAGCCCTGTTTTTTTATGCTAAAGATGATAAGTACAAGAAAAGAAGATGAAGGAGACGATGGTCTTGCAAATATTTGATGCACATTGTGACATGCTTTTAAAACTTTGGGAAAATCCAAAAATAGATGTTTTTAAGGATGATCGTCTACATGTAAATATATCCAGTCTGAAAAAAGGAAACAAGAGTATTCAGTGTTTTGCGATCTTTGTACCTGAGAATATCCCTTTTTCACAACGGCTATCTGTTGCACAACAACAAATCAATATCTTTTATCAAAAAATATTGCACCAATTCCCGGAGATAAAACTATTAAAGAGTAAGGCTGATCTTGAAGACCTAAAAGAGGGGGAAACAGGTGCTATTTTAACACTTGAAGGATGTGATGCCATAGGCGATCAAATTGCTAACCTAGAGTTGTTATATGAACTTGGGATTCGCTCTGTTGGGTTAACGTGGAATTATGCCAATTTAGTGGCAGATGGTGTCTTAGAAAAGCGAAATGCAGGTTTAACTAACTTTGGAAGAGAAGTTATTCTCTTTTTAAACAGACAACAGATGTGGACAGACCTATCACATGCCAGTGAAAGAAGCTTCTGGGAAGCTTTAGATTTAGCAGACTTTCCAATTACTACTCATTCAAATGTCTATCAATTATGCTCACATGTTCGAAATTTGAAAGACGAACAAATCGTTGCACTTTTTAGGAAAAAAGGTGTCATAGGTGTGACATTTGTTCCTTTTTTTACTTCAGACCAATCTAAACCGACTATTGCTACTCTTATCAAACATGTTGATTATTTATGCTCATTGGGTGGAGAAAATCAAATTGGATTTGGGTCAGATTTTGATGGAATTGATGAAACGATTGTTGGACTTGAAAATTATTCTTGCTATGAAGAATTAGCAAATGAGTTACTTCGTCATTATTCTGATACCCAAGTGAAAAAGTTCCTTTATCGGAATTTAGTTGATTATCTTCCTTTTTAATATTTTATGTAAGCTCTTGAATTTTTTCTTTTTAAGGTCTACAATTGAATACGTTTAGTGTAAATCAAATTATTTTACTAAGCTTTGAACTACATAGCAACTAATAAAAAAGTTAGTATACTAAAACATGTTTAAATCTAAAAAAGAGAATAAATCGAATGTGAAAATTGGGGAGTGTAGTATACATGATTAGTCAACTTTCCTGGAAAGTTGGTGGACAGCAAGGTGAGGGTATTGAAAGTACTGGAGAAGTATTCTCAATTGCTTTAAATCGACTAGGGTATTTTTTATATGGATATCGCCATTTTTCTTCTCGAATTAAAGGTGGCCACACGAATAACAAAATCCGTGTTAGTACGACACAAGTACGTGCTATCTCTGATGAGCTTGATATTTTAGTAGCTTTTGATCAAGAAACAATTGATGTGAATTTTCATGAACTTCGAGATGGTGGTATTGTTCTTGCAGATGCAAAGTTCAATCCGACAATTCCTGAGAATGTGAACATAACACTATTTTCTGTTCCATTTACGGAAATTGCAACAGAACTTGGAACTTCGCTTATGAAAAACATGGTAGCTATTGGTGCGACAAGTGCTATTTTAGATATTGATGCAGGTCAATATCACGAGGTAGTCCAAGAAATTTATGGCCGAAAAGGTGAACAAATTGTTGCAAAGAATATGCAAGCCATAGAAAATGGAGCGAAATTCCTGAAAGAGGAGCTTTCATATAATCGAGAAGATCTATATTTAGAAAAAGCTGACGGAAACAAGCGTATGTTTATGATCGGTAATGATGCAATTGCTTTAGGTGCAATTGCAGGAGGATCACGCTTTATGGCGGCATACCCAATAACTCCTGCTTCTGAAATAATGGAATACTTAATTAAAAAATTACCTAAATTCGGTGGAGCTGTTATTCAGACAGAAGATGAAATTGCTGCTTGTACAATGGCCATTGGTGCAAACTATGCTGGAGCACGTACATTTACTGCATCTGCAGGACCTGGTTTATCACTTATGATGGAAGCAATCGGATTATCAGGAATGACTGAACAACCGCTTGTGATTATTGATACACAACGTGGTGGACCAAGTACAGGTTTGCCAACAAAGCAGGAGCAATCTGATTTAATGGCAATGATCTATGGCACACACGGAGAAATACCTAAAGTAGTTATGGCTCCAAGTACAGTTCAAGAAGCATTTTATGACACGATTGAAGCTTTTAACATAGCGGAAGAATACCAAGTTCCTGTTATTCTTTTAACAGATTTACAACTTTCATTAGGAAAACAAACTGTTGAGCCATTAGATTATAGTAAAATTGAAATCCGTCGTGGAAAATTAGTATCTGATGACTTACCAGAGGCTGAAAATAAGGCATATTTTAAAAGGTTTGAAGTAACCGAGGATGGTGTATCACCACGTGTTATTCCGGGTATGAAACATGGTATTCACCATGTAACGGGTGTAGAGCATGATGAAACAGGAAAGCCTTCGGAATCAGCAAGTAATCGTGTAGATCAAATGGATAAACGTTTAAGAAAATTAAACAATCTACAATTTAAGAATCCAGTTCATAAAAATGTTTCCCATGAAAATCCTGATGTTTTATTAGTAGGCTACATTTCAACTAGAGGGACTATTGAAGAAGCGATGGCAAGGCTTGAAGCAGATGGAATCAACGTAAACCATGCACAAATTCGCTTAATTCACCCATTCCCAACAGAAGAAATGCTGCCATTAGTAGAGGCAGCTAAAAGTGTGATTGTTGTTGAGAATAATGCAACAGGTCAACTGGCAAGTTTATTAAAAATGAATGTGGGACATGCTGGCAAGATATCATCCCTATTAAAATATGATGGAAATCCATTCTTACCTCATGAAATTCATACAAGAAGCAAGGAGTTGATCTAACATGGCAGCAACAACATTTAAAGATTTCCGTAATAATGTAAAACCAAACTGGTGTCCAGGATGTGGCGATTTTTCTGTACAAGCAGCTATTCAACGTGCTGCCGCTAATGTAGGTCTTACACCTGAAAATTTAGCTGTTGTATCTGGTATTGGTTGTTCTGGACGTATCTCAGGCTATATCAATTCATACGGTTTCCATGGTATTCATGGTAGATCTTTGCCAATTGCTCAGGGAGTTAAGATGGCAAATAAAGATTTAACCGTTATTGCTTCTGGTGGAGACGGTGATGGCTTTGCAATCGGGATGGGCCATACCATCCATGCGATTCGCCGTAATATTGATATCACGTATATTGTTATGGACAATCAAATTTATGGTCTGACAAAGGGGCAAACCTCACCACGAAGTGATGCAGGGTTCGTGACAAAAAGTACACCACAAGGATCAATTGAATCATCACTTTCTGTCATGGAAATGGCATTAACGGCAGGAGCAACTTTTGTTGCACAAAGCTTTTCAACTGATTTGAAAGATTTAACAGCATTAATTGAGGCTGGGATTAACCATAAAGGTTTTTCTTTAATCAATGTATTTAGTCCTTGTGTTACGTACAATAAAGTAAACACATATGACTGGTTTAAAGAAAATCTCACAAAACTTGCAACAATTGAAGAATATGATCCACACAACAAAGAGTTGGCTATGCAAACGTTGATGAAACATAATGGATTAGTAACAGGATTAATCTATCAAAATACAGAGCAAAAATCATACCAAGATATGATCAATGGCTACAGCGAGACTCCGCTTTCACAAACGCAACTAGAAATAGATGAGGAAGAGTTCAATAAACTAGTGGCAGAATTTATGTAAGTTAGCAAAAAGGACTGATGATGATTCATCAGTCCTTTACTTGTTAGAAAATGAATGTCTGAATTTTTATCCAATTGAAATTATTACGAAACATCATGTAAAATTGAATTTCTGTAATTTTTCAAAGTAGAAAATATAAAGTAAACTAGAATAAGAAAAGTAAATTAGTAGGTGTAAGAAAGTTATGAAAATAATCATTGCTGAAAAGCCTGATCAAGCTTCAACCCTTTGTGCACAATTTCAACGAATAAAACGGGATGGGTATTTTGAAATAAAACCAAATGAGTTATTCCCTAATGGAGCATTTTGTACATGGGCGATTGGACATTTAACAGAATTAAGTCCACCGGAAGCATACAAATCTGAATGGAAAAAATGGTCCATTCCAATGTTGCCGATCATTCCTGAGAAGTTTCAATATGAGGTAACGAAATCCAAAGCAAAGCAGTTTTATATTATTAAACAGCTTCTTACAAATCCAGCAATTACAGAAATTATCCATGCAGGGGATGCTGGGCGAGAGGGAGAGTTAATTATTCGGAATATTATTCATTTGATCGGTGTAAAAAAACCAATCAAAAGATTGTGGATTTCGTCTTTAACTCCTGCATCAATATATGAAGGTTTTAAACAGTTATTAGATGATGAAAAAACAAAAAATCTATTTTATGAAGCTTATTCCCGGGCATGTGCTGATTGGTTAGTCGGTATGAATGCATCAAGAGTATATTCTCTTCTGTTAAAAGACCATGGAATGAATGATGTTTTTTCTGCAGGACGTGTTCAAACACCAACACTCGCGCTTATTGTCAAACGTGAAAGAGAGATTGATGAATTCAAACCGGAACTCTTTTGGGAAATTATTGCCACTTTTAAGGTGAATGGTAAAAAATATAAAGGAAAATGGCATAAAGATCAGCAAACACGAGTGATGGATCAGGAGCTTGCAAATAAGATTGCAGCATTTTGTAATGGTAAGCCAGCTTCCATTAAGGATTTAAAGACCGAACGTAAAGAATATCAGCCACCACTTTTATTTAATTTATCATCTCTTCAGGCAACTGCTAACAAGGCATTCAAATTTTCGCCAAAGAAAACATTAGATATCGTTCAGTCTCTGTATCAGAAAGGAATCGTTTCTTATCCAAGAAGTGATTCAACATATGTTACAAGGGGTGAAGCAGAACAGTTTCCTGAGATTCTTCAAAAGGTAAGTGCTTTTGAAGAATATAGAAACCTATTTCCTTTACCGAAAAATTCTATTCTAAAAAACCCACGTTATGTGAATGAAAAAAAGGTAACAGATCACTATGCCATAATCCCGACAGAACAAGTACGTGATCCCAAGAAGCTACCTGCAGATGAACAAAAAATTTATGATATGATCGTCCGAAGATTGATTGCTGCCCACTATGACCAGGCAATTTACGATTATTCAACTCTCATTACACTCGTTGATAATCGTGCGGAATTTATAACAAAAGGTAAGCAGCAAATTCAGGAAGGCTGGCGTAAAGTCATTTTTCAGGATGATAAGGAAAAAGATGAGTTGCTGCCTAATCTGCAAATAAATGATAATGGAATCGTGGATAAAATAGATACAAAAGAAGGAAAAACACAACCTCCTAAACGGTATACAGAAGGTCAATTAATAACGTTAATGAAAACAGCAGGTAAGTACCTAGAAAATGACGAACTTGAAAAGGTATTAAGTAAAGTGGAAGGATTAGGAACAGAAGCCACAAGAGCTGGTATTATTACGATGCTTAAAGATCGAAAATATATTGAAATTAAGAAAAATCAAGTTTATGCAACTGATAAAGCCAAAGTTCTAATCAGGGCGATTGGTGATCATATTTTGGCTTCTCCGGAAATGACAGCAAAATGGGAACAAAGACTTTCAGAAATTGGTGAGGGGCAGGCATCACCTTCTGCTTTTATGGAACAAACCAAAAAGCTTTCTTCGAAAATCGTTTCAGATGCGATCACTGTTTCAAACTCATGGAATTTTGAAGGCTTAAAGGTTGAATCCATTCAACGAAGTTCCTCATCACGATTTACGATAGGAAAGAAGGTTGGAAAATGTAAGCTTTGTGATGGTGATGTCGTCGATAAGGGCGAGTTTTATGGTTGTGCAAACTACAAAAATAATCAATGTAAATTTACCATATCAAAAAAGGTTCTTGGGAAGAAGATTTCGCATACTAATGCACAAAAACTTTTAAAAGAGGGTCAGACAAACTTGATAAAAGGCTTTAAAAAAGGTGAAAAGACTTTTGATGCAAAGTTGGAATGGAAATCGGGAAAAATTAGTTTTCTTTTTGAAGTAGGTTCAAAAAAAACATAGTTTATAACACTATCATGATTGTTAGTTGTTAGCTATAGAATTATAACCCAAAAATCTAGGCAATCACCCTATTATTGAACCCCCTAAATGGAATATTCATATGCTACATTAGTCCATTTAGGAGGGGAGAATATGTATCTTAGGAAAGTGTTAAACAATAAAGGCTTAGGTAATGAGAACATACAAGGTATCGGTCCTGAAGCCGTAAGGTTTAAATATATCAACGATATTCATGAACATTCGAACCATTATTATGTTGAAGGAACAATTTATCAAGTTGGTCTTGATTTTGTCGACATAGTAGATGAAGGTTGTCTAACAACTATTATGACAGAAAAAATTACGAATATTAAATGGCTGGATCCAAAATGTCGTGAAATTGCTGATAAATGTCATTGTCACGATTCGTGTAAATGTATAGAATTTCATAGATGCCTGGAATGTAAAGATAAGGATGATCAAAAAAGACGCATTTCTATGAGGGCAAGAAATAATAAATGCATGAAATGTAAAAAAGCTGCTTGTAGTTGGTTGGAAAAGAGAAAAAAAGAGTGTAGCCATCATCATGACCGCTGTCATCAAGACTTTACTTGCTTTTGTGATCATGCCATTCCATTATGTGACGAACGTTTCGAAATACGATTAGCTGGTCTTACAGATGACCTGAATTTTCAATTATGGAAGCATAAAGGTTGTAAAGTTAGAATTAATATATAAAGAGTATCAAGGATGATATCAAATAAAAGAAAGGGAAAGCCTCCGAATTCTTTTCGAAGGCTTTCTCTTTCTTTTATTTAATTCAAATTACGTAGAAATTTGATGTTCATTACAATTCAAATACTTGTTAGTCAATGCTTCTTGTTCAATTTCAATCCAACACATTTCATCAAAATCTATACCTTGTTTTTCATTATCCATAGTGATTTCTATTCTTCTATTATTAACATTCCTTAAAACTCCGTCTAATTCATCTTTACTTTTATCAGCTCTCACATACACGAAACACCCTACATAGCTTTCCAGAAATAATTCTAATTTTAAACCGAAAAAAAGGTTGATAAGAAAAGGACTTTTTGAAACTACTTGAGCAAAATTAAATGTAAGAGATCTTCTAAGACAAGGATGAATATCAATTAGTTTTGGTTTTTGTTCTGAATTTTTTTCTTCTATATTTATATCTTTTATTAAAATGATTCGTTCAAATGGGATAGCGAAAATGTTTCCAACGCTAGACTCTAAAAGGACAAAGTTCAAGCCAACATCGACAAGGTATCCCTCCAGTCCTTGTTGCTCTTCCTGACAATTTATGGTAACGGAAACATGTTGATTCACTAATTTTTTTAAACTTAACTGAATGGTTCTTAAATTTTCTTCATCTCTTTCTAACGCTAATGAGAGCAGTAGTTCATTAGCTTGTTCAATACATTCTGTAATCTCCGCCAATTCATTTAGTGAGAATGTACTGTTAGGAGAGGGGAATGCTGGTTGACGGTGGTCCACAGGACATGTTATTGATGTACAGAAAAAATCACGATTGTTTTTATCTGGGGCACAATCAAAGCAGTGAATATCTTCGTTATTAAATTTCTTAGCTGTAACTTTAGAATTCTTTCTTCTTAGTTGTTTAATGGAAGGCACACTCCTTTCATAGTTATATACCCAGTATATGGATGGAAATTGGTTTTGGTATGGGCGATGAAAGATAAAGATTAATAAAGGGGTAAATTTAAATGGCAACAATTTAATTACAAAAAAAATCCAATTGATAGAATATCAATAGAATAACGACAAGCCTAGTTTTCATACAAATGAACCATAGGACGATCATAAGGTGGTTTTTTCATGCTAGGAGGTTATCTAGGGTTTCTTCTTTATGGGAATTTGTTGCTACTCGCAATAACTTATTTGTATTTATTTCACATTAGAAAGCTGATTGGTTTTCAATTAGGAATGAACATTACGAATATGGCTGGAGGATTTATTACGATCGTCACAGGCGTTATTTTAATTTACCAATTTCCTATGCAGTTTGTTGCAGTTACGATTGTAACAACGATGATCGGTATGATAGTTGGTGCATTATTTGGAGGATTATTTGATTATCAAACACTTTTAACTGGTTATGCAAATGGGTTAATGATGGGACTAATGGCTCCGATGATTGGGGCAGTTGCAAAAAATAGTGTTATCTTTTTATTTTTTTTAGAAGGAATGTTTATTTTGTCACTTTTGTTATTCGTCCTTTCTGCAAGACATACATAGTGATGAAAGGATACTTTCTCAATGACTATATTTCTTATTTGTACCGTTATATTTAACATGTTAATTAGTATTACAATTTATAAAATTCTAGTTAGAAAAAAGAAAATCTTTAATGACCGTTTTGGCATGATTATGGCCATGAGTTTAAGTGGAGTGATAAGTTTAAGTATTGCAATGAACATTCAATTTTTGTTCTCAGTTCCTTCTGTACCATTGATGATTATAACTGTACTCACTGGTGGCTTTATAGGTGTTTTGTTTGGTTCGTTAGTGAAATTTCAATCTCTTTTAGCTGGATATTCTCAAGGGATTTTAGGTAGTGTTATGGGAAGTATGTTTGGTGCTGTTGTATTAGATCCCGCACTCTGTAGTCTACCTATTGCATATGTAGAGACTATTCAGCAGAATACGATAATATTTAGTCTGTTTTCTACTTGTCTAGTTTTAAGCACATCTTTTTTAATTTATTATTCGTTAAGAGTATAAGCAGTTAACCACCTTGGCTAAGGGGGATTATGTTCAATGGAGAGGCATAAGGGTAAACCGCCTAAAAAACTATATTTAAACGAATACACAGAGAAATTGTTAGAACAGAGAAAAAAAGAACAAGAAAAAGAAAATCTTATAAATGAGTTTAATATAAAAAATGGACTCGGCCTTACATCTCCAACGACTAGTACAACTACAGAAGAAACAAGACTTCTAATGGAATATATTGATCGGGCGAATATGTTTAATATTTCAAAGCATGATGAAAAAAGGGGGAAATTGATTAAGCTACGAAAGTTTTTTAAATCAAAACGTAATCAACAAGTTGAAATATATTTCAAAATTGGTGCTGAAGCACATTACAAAGAAGGTAAAGTGAGTACCGTCGGGCGTGATTTTGTGATGATAACAAACTTAAGGGAAAGAATGTGGATACCATATTCTGTTATAGAATCTGCTAATATACCATTTGGAATTCCTAACTATTCAAATACACACCAACATTATCTTTATGATAATAATTTACGAAAAAAACTGGTACATCAATTTGGTGAAACGGTATCAAAGCGCGATTTATTAAAGCAGCAATTTTTTGAAGAGTCACTTCAAACTAATTTAGACTCTTGGAGAGAGACATTTGTTGCTGTTTATCTAAATGAAAGGACAAAAAAAATAGGAAAGATTCGTCAAGTAGATGCAACAAGTCTTAATCTTATATTTTTTGGGGAAGATGTTTCACTAAAAATAAGGGAAGTGAAATTTATTGAAACATTGCGTCTTTTTAGTCTAATTAGCCATTTTTATAAGACGCTTTCACGTTAATTATAGAAGGGGGAGATTTGACATGACAGAAAGAAAAAAGAAAGAAGAAATGCATCATAAACAAGAAAAGGATGATCAAAAAGACAATAGATATTTCAATGGAGCCATTACAATTAATATTTCCAATATAGAGGACCGATTGTTTGAGGAACTTCAAGGCTTGATTGATGAAAGCATCTTAATTGTGACCGAATCAGATCAACTTAATTTATTTGGCCAAACATTTCGGCCAATTTTTTGTGGGACGATTATTAATGTCACACAAGGAGATGTTACGTTATTTCCAGTTAATATTAAAATGATTAATGCACCATTTTTTCAATTTCCGACACCTTTAAATATTCCTTTAGAAAAGATAGCACATTTCACACCGAATTTTGATTGTAATCAGCGAATTCCACTTACTTAGTATGAGTTGTTTAATGAAAAGGAGGTTTTCCTTGTGAACCAAAATCGGGCAGCATTTACTAATATTACGATTCCTTCAACCAATGATATACATGATGAAGCCTTAATAAATGAATTTGAAGCAGGAGTGGGTAAAAATATTTTTATCTTAACTCCATCCTTTCCGTTTGTTTTTATAGGACGCATTGTTGAGGTAGTGGGTGATAATGTAGTTGTTGATGTTAAAGTATCCTCAATTGGAGAGCTGGAAGACAGGATATGGTCCATTCATATCCATCAAATTGAAGTGTTTTATATTGAACAGAAGGGAATGCCTAAAATTCCACAATTAAAAGACGATATGTAGGAAAAGGGTGATAACGTATGAAACGTTTCTTCCACGTTGTTGCAATTCCAATTAAAATTGTATTAAATAATTTTGGTGATTACGACGAAACTGGGATGATGTACGTATTAAAGGAAAATGAAGACAAGGTAAAAGAAGCGGTTAAGAAAAATCCGTTTACACCAGTTGAGCTAGTTCAACCACTATGTATTCGAGCAAATGTAGGGGATACCGTAGAGGTGTTATTTGAGAATAAAATCCATTATGCAACAGGCATGCATTTTCAAGAAGCTGATTATGATGTGCTAAATTCTGATGGTGCAAATGTTGGTTTTAATCCAAGTACTTTAGCAGAGCCCGGGGAGAAAATTTTATATCGTTTACAATTCAATCATGAAGGAATCGCGCTGTTTACTGATTTAGGTAATCCGGATAGCAGTGACGAAGGAACGAGTATAAATGGTTTGTTTGGTTGTCTTTTTATTCAAAAGAGAGGTTCATGGTGGACAGATCCGGAAACAGGTGGTCCATTAAAAAGCGGTGTATATGCAGATGTCCATCATCCCTTTTCACCATCCTTTCGTGAGTATGCCTTCATTTTTCATGATGAAATGTCCACAAAGGATATTACTGGAAATCGGCCGCTTGATCCTGTAACAAATCAGGAACGGGAGTCAACTCATGCAATTAATTATCGGTATGAACCTGTGCAAAATCGTCAAAAACTAATTGAAGAGGGTGTTGTTTGTCCAGATTGTGAAGGAGAAGAAGTACACCATGATTCATGGACATTTGGTGATCCGGCCACCCCAATTTATAAGGGGTATCGAGGGGATCCGGCTAAATTTAGACTTGTTCATGCTGGCGTAAAGGAAACTCATGTTTTTCATTATCATGCACATAGTTTTTTTAGAGATCCACTCAACACGGATTCAGACGTTTTTGATGCATTATCAATTAGTCCGCAAACTTGGTATACCATTGATACTCTTTATGGATTAGGATCTCTTGTTGGAGCTTATGGAGATTTTATTATGCACTGTCACTTATATCCACATTTTGGTGTTGGTATGTGGGCAATAAATAGAGTTTTTGATACTTTACAAGATGGAAGCCAGTGTTATCCAAATGGAGTTCCAATTAAAGCATTGCAACCACTACCAGACCGTCCTATTCCACCCAAACCTACAAAGGAAAAACCGGGATTTCCAAATTTTATTCCGGGAAAAGTTGGCTGTAAAGCTCCCCGACCACCTCTTGGGATAGTAGGTGATAGAGGATTAACAGAGCTGGAACGAAATGCAGCTGTTCCGACAGCAAGGCCAGGGGCTGTATTTGTTGATCCATGTATTATCGAGGAAAATCCTGTAGTTGAAGAATTTAATGTGTCTCTTATTGAAATTCCAATCATCTATAACCGTCAAGGTTGGAATGATCCCAAAGGAAGAATCTATGTACTTGATGAAGATGTAGATGATGTGTTAGCAGGTAGAAAAGAACCGGAACCTCTTATTCTTCATATGAATGCTGGTTCATGTATCTCGGTGAATTTTACGAATCGACTTCCGGAAGTAGCAAGTGGTGATGCGTTTCAGTTAGTTACGAGAACATATGAAGCATCTTTTCATGTTCACTTTGTAAAATTTGATGTACTAGTTAGTGATGGTGCTAATGTTGGTTGGAACTATGATTCAAGCGTTTTACCGGGCGAGACAATCCGGTATGAATATTTTGCAGATGTTGAATTAAAAGCCTGGTTTTTCCATGATCATTTGTTTGCAGCTTATCATCAGCAGCACGGTGTTTTTGGTGCATCAGTTGTTCATGGCAGATTTTCTGAAGTCCTAGATTCAAAGACTGGTGAGGAAACTGTTGTTGGTCCACAAGTGACCGTGACACACCCTCTTATACCCGACTATCGGGATTTTGTTCTAATGGTTCATGATTTTGCGTTACTCTTTGATGAAAATGGATGTCCATTAAACCCGCCAGAATATCCCGGCTCACAGGATGACCCCGGCCTATTTGCTGTTAACTATAAAAATGAACCCTTACAGTTTCGGTTAGGAAAAGACAATGATCCTGCCTATTCATTCAGTTCATTTGTGAATGGAGATCCAGTTACACCAATCTTAAACTGTTATGAAGGAGACCCAATCCGAGTTCGTGTTCTACAAGGGGCACAAGAAGAATCACATAGTTTCAATATCCATGGATTGAGATGGAAGAAGGAGCGTCCTGATGTAGAGACTGAGTTTCAGGCACAAGAACATATTGGTATATCAGAATCCTTTACATTTGAAATGGAAGTTACGAAATCAGGTGATTATCTTTGGAGCTTTGAGACGGAAGAGGATCTTTGGAATGGGTGCTGGGGCTTAATTCGTGCTTTTGATGAGAAAGTTGACTGCTTAATCCCGTTACCAGATCGTCCTTGTCCTCCTGAAAGAACAAAACCTTTACCTGTATGTAATGGAAAACCTCCTGAGCCTCCAAAATATGTAGACGTAGAAGCACCAGCAAACGCACCTTTTAAGAAATTTAATATTGTTGCATTTCATACTCCAATTATATATAGCAACTGGGAAGAAACAGACCCGTTCGGAATTGTATTTGCACTCGAAGAAGATATGGAAGACATCCTATGTGGAAAGAAACAGCCAGTTCCACTTATTCTTCGAGCGAATCAGGGCGATGTTGTTGAAGTGAATTTAAGAAGTTTACTAGAATTTGACCAATTCCCATTCCCGGATGGAATTTGGCCATATCCTCCTGTTAAAGAACAAGCTTTTTATCCGCCATCAGTAAGAATTTCATTACATCCACAGCTCATTCAATATGACGTGAAAACATCTGCAGGAGAAACAGTTGGCTTTAATCCAGATCAAACTGCAGGACCCGGTGAAGTGGTAACATATCGATGGTACGTAGATGTAGCTGTAGGTGCATGTGGAATGTGGGATATGGCTGATATTAGAAACCATAGGTCTCTAGGTACATTTGGTGCATTCATTGCAGAACCTAGAGGTACAAAGGTTTTAGATCCAATCAATCGAACAGCTGCAATTATAACAAGTGAAAATGTTATACTTCAGCAACCATTTTTACCAGAAAAAAGAGAATTTGTTTTAGTCATGTATGATGGAGCGAGATTAGAAGATAAAAATGGCTGTGTCATCATAGATCCAGTGGACGGAATATTAACTGGAGTAGATCCTGATGAGATTGGTGATTTAGTTGATACGTATGATAATGGATCAAGGGGCTTTAATTATCGAACTGAACGATTGATTAATCGTCTCCGTAAACATCCTGTATTAAAAGATTTATTTAGTTCAAATGTTCATGGTGATCCGTCTACACCTGTTTTTGAAGCATATACTGGGGATCCAGTAACTATTAGACTAGTTAATCCATCAGAGCGTAGACGTGCACATACCTTCCATTTGCATGGACATTATTGGCATACAGACGATCGAGATATTTTTTCACAAGTAAAGTCAATTGAAGACCATATTGTAATCGGGCATGCTCGGGATTTAGCATTACATTATGGGGCTGGTGGCTTTTTAAGTAACCCTGGGGACTATATGTATCGTTCCGGTAACATTCGTTGGGACATTGAACAAGGAATGTGGGGTATTTTCCGAGTACATGAAAAGAAACAAAAAAACCTGGCTGCTTTAAAGCGAAACAAAAAATAATGCATATTTTGCATATATTTTTAGAAGAGAGTGTGGCTTTATGAGGAAAGCTAAAGTTTTGATTTTTCTTTTCATCAGCTTAGTTGGCTTTATTTTAGTTTATTGGTTTTGGCCAAAGGATGATCAATTGCCAGTTATGGATAAAATTAAAGGATTTCAAATGGAAGAAGTACATGGAGGGATTTATGAATTAGATAATGAAAAGGTAAAGCTGGTAGCTTTCTTTTATACAAATTGCCCTGATATTTGCCCAATGACAATGGTTGATTTTAAGGATCTTCAAGCAGAGCTTAAAAGTAAAGGGTTATTTTCAGAGGATGTTGAACTTGTTGCAATAACAATTGATCCTGAACATGACAGTCCTTCTGTTATAAAACAATATGCGAGTGCTTTTCATGCCGATCCTTCAGGTTGGAAGTGGTTAAGAGGCACTTCTGAGCAAACAAAGAAAATCGCCACGGATTTACAAATGCAGTATCAAAAATTAGATGGTGATTTCTTTTCACACACAATTACCATGTACTTAATAGATTCTGAAAACCAAATCCGTGCTTTGTATGAGATGGCTAATGGGAAAAAACCTGTTGAAAAGGAAAGAATACTACAGGATATTATTGAACTGGTCAATAATGAGTAAAACGAATTTCATTTCCATAAAAACATTACTGTCAAATGGCAGTAATGTTTTTTTATACACCCAATTGTATCTTGATAAATATCATATATATACAAGTTTTCATAGAATACTTCTAAGACACGAAAATTGGAGTGTAGTACATGATAAAAATTGTCTATAATGCTAATGAAAAAATAAATACACGTTTTAACAAGGATAAAGAAGGCAAATTAGAGCTTCCTAAAATACAATTATCAAAATCATTTCTTAGGAAGCATCAAATAAATACAAAGCATGTGTTTATCAAATTCGGGAATTGGTCTCAACGCTTTATGATAATGACGAATAATCATCTGTCTTTGAATGAAATCGGATTATCTAAAAATCTTCTTCCTTATAAAATCCCAGAGAGTATGCATTTAAACATAAAGGTGAATATGAATGTTATTCATATTGGACCATACATTGCATGTATCGTGAAAGATAAATTTCAACAAATAACGAAGAATACGTTAGAAATTTATAAAAATCGATTTAAATTGGATGAAGATTACGGCAGATTTATTCTTATTTGTTCGAGTGACAGTATTGATATCAATAATCAACTCATTAAAGGTTATTATTATGGAACGAATAAAATCAAAAATAGTTGGATTATTGATGAATTTCCTTATCCAGACTCATTTTTTAAAAAGATCCGGATTCCGCAAGAAAAAGAGATTTCATTAAAAGATGCTACTGGAAATAAACTTTTTAATACAAATTTTTTTAATAAATTTGAATTATGGGAAGCCTGTTTAGATGAACAGGTCAATCAGTTTCTCCCGGAAACCAAATTCTATAAATCATTTAATGATTTGGTTCAAATGATTCCAAAATATGAAACCATCTATATGAAGCCAATAAAAGGGTTGAAAGGGATTGGTATCTTTGTATTAAAGAAAGAAAAGGATGGCATTTTACTACTAAATAATAATAAAGAAAAGAAAATGTTCCATTCAATTCATAAATTAGGCCAGTATTTAGATCAGATTCTTCTAAATAAAGCCTATATTATTCAACAAGGTGTTCCAACAGTCTATAAAAACAAACAATTTGATTTTCGTTTATATTTTCAAAAGAACACCCAACTTGAATGGGTATGTCAAGGGATAATTGGTAGAGTTGCTCAAGAGGACAGTATAGTTACAAACTTACAACATCTTGCCCATATTACAAGTGGCGAAAAAACAATAAAAATTGTCTATAAAATGAGAGATTCAGAAGCAAAAAAAGTAATGAAAGATGCCGTTACAGCATGCATGAAAGTATGTGAAACAATAGATAAAAGATTAGGTCACTTTGGAGATGTTGCAATTGATGTTATTATTGATCATCATTTTAAACCATGGATTTTGGAAGTGAATAACCTTTATGGGAAAAAGAGTTTGCACCTTCTTCAGGAAAATGAATTATTAAATACGATTCACATAACACCTATTGAGTATGCATCAGTTTTGGCAGGTTTTAAATAATAGATTTATAGTAACTTCTAGTAACTGGTTAGTTTTTACCTAGTATCCCAAAAACTAGACTCGCATTTTATCTTTTTTCCGTGTAAAATTCTATTCAGTATGGATAAAGATTGTTTTCTTGTACTATAAACGATATACTTTTAAGTTGTATATTTAAATAATAATGAACATGTTTTGGATCTGTAAAAAATCGAATATCTATATATTGAATATGGATAAAGATTGTTTGAAAGGAGATAAACACAATGAACGAACAACAACGTAAGGAAAGCACTCAAGTAACTCCTTCGGACAAAAAATCCGATAAGGACTACAGCCAGTATTTCCAAACAGTATATATGCCACCTTCTTTAAAAGATGCGAAGAAACGTGGGAAAGAAGAAGTAAAGTATGATGGCTTCTCTATTCCTGAAGAGTTCAAAGGAATGGGACAAGGTCGCAAGTTCTATATTCGGACATATGGCTGTCAAATGAATGAGCATGATACAGAGGTAATGGCTGGAATCTTTATGGCTCTAGGCTACGAGCCAACTGATGGTGTCGAAGATGCAAATGTTATTTTGCTTAATACATGTGCCATTCGCGAAAACGCAGAAAACAAGGTATTTGGTGAGTTAGGCCATTTTAAAACATTGAAAAAGCAGAGACCCGATCTATTATTAGGTGTTTGTGGTTGTATGTCACAGGAAGAATCAGTTGTAAACCGTATACTAAAAGTACACCCATTTGTTGATATGATATTTGGGACTCATAATATTCACCGTTTACCTCAGATTTTAAACGAGGCGTATCTTTCAAAAGAAATGGTCGTAGAAGTATGGTCAAAAGAGGGAGATGTTATTGAAAATCTTCCAAAAGTTCGTAAAGGTAATATTAAAGCATGGGTAAATATTATGTACGGATGTGATAAGTTCTGTACGTACTGTATTGTTCCTTATACACGTGGTAAAGAGCGTAGTCGACGTCCTGAAGAAATTATTCAAGAGGTGCGCCATTTAGCAGCACAAGGATACCAGGAAATCACACTTCTTGGCCAAAACGTAAATGCATACGGGAAAGATTTTGAGGACATTGAATATGGATTAGGTGATTTAATGGACGAAATCCATAAAATTGATATTCCTAGAATCCGTTTCACAACAAGTCATCCTCGTGATTTTGATGATCATTTAATTGAAGTGTTGGCAAAGGGTGGAAACCTGTTAGATCATATTCATTTACCTGTTCAGTCAGGTAGCTCCGAAATATTAAAAATTATGGCACGTAAATATTCACGTGAAAGCTACCTGGAGCTGGTACGCAAAATTAAAGAAGCAATGCCAAATGCATCTTTAACAACAGATATTATTGTAGGCTTCCCAAATGAAACAGAAGAACAATTTGAAGAAACACTTTCATTATATCGTGAAGTAGAATTTGATAGTGCTTATACATTCATTTACTCTCCACGTGAAGGTACACCTGCAGCGAAAATGAAAGATAACGTACCGATGGAAGTGAAAAAGGAACGTCTTCAACGTCTTAATGCGGTAGTTAATGAGATTTCTGCTAAGAAATTAAAAGCATATGAAGGCCAAATTGTAAAAGTATTAGTTGAAGGGGAAAGCAAAAACAATCCTGATGTTCTAGCAGGATATACAGAGAAAAGTAAGCTAGTAAATTTTAGAGCACCTAAGTCAGCAATCGGAAAAATTGTAAAAGTGAAAATTACAAAAGCAAAAACTTGGACATTAGACGGAGAAATGGTAGAAGAAGCGGTTGAGGTGAAATGAGATGACAACAACTTATACAAAAGATGATATCGTAGCAAAAGCACGTGAACTTGCCCAAATGATTTCTGAATCTAAAGAAGTGGATTTCTTTAAACGTGCAGAAGCACAACTTAATGAAAATCAAAAAGTACGTGAAATGATTGCAAGTATTAAAAGCTTACAAAAACAAGCAGTAAACTTCCAACACTATGGAAAACATGAAGCGTTAAAGCAAGTTGAAGCTAAGATTGATAATATTCAAGCTGAATTAGACGAGATTCCGATCATTCAAGAATTTAAAGAATCTCAAGTTGAAGTAAATGATTTGCTTCAGTTAGTTTCACATACAATTTCAAATAAAGTGACAAATGAAATTATCACGTCAACTGGCGGAGACTTACTACAAGGGGAAACTGGATCAAAACTAAGAAATTCTCCTGGCAGTAGTTGTTCTTAATTGCACAATATCATATTTAGCTATTACGATGGGATTCGAATTGTATATTCGAATCCTTTTTCCATTTGTAAGTAAAATTAGGCATAAGTTTTATTCATTCCTCATACATTTTTTTGAAAAGCCTTTGTTTTATTAAGGGATTTTCTGTGTCAAATTCAAATAAAAATAGGCCATTATTTTTTTATTATCCATGCACCTTTTTTTATTTTTAGGCACATATTCTATAACCCTAGCATACAATGTACTATACGTTACATGTGTTGGCGTAACATGTCATGCATTCATTTAATTACTTAGCACACCTGGTATTAGCCTAGCATAGGATTAAATGAAGATTTATTGAGGAGGGTATGCTCGAATGTCTGAATACAGAGAAATTATTACGAAAGCTGTTGTTGCAAAAGGACGTAAATTTTCACAATGCACACATACGATTTCACCATCGCAAAAACCAGCGAGCATTTTAGGTGGTTGGATTATTAACCATAATTATGATGCTCAAAAGAATGGCAGAACAGTTGAAGTAGAAGGTACTTATGATATTAACGTATGGTATTCTTACAACGAAAATACAAAAACAGAAGTTGTAACAGAACGCGTTGAATATGTGGATATCATAAAATTGCGATATAAAGATGATAATTTTATTGATGATGAACATGAAGTTATCTGTAAAGCCCTTCAACAACCAAACTGCCTGGAAGTGACAATTTCACCTAATGGGAACAAGATTATCGTTCAAGCAGAACGCGAACACCTTGCTGAAGTTATCGGTGAAACAAAAGTATGTGTTCACGTGAATCCGGAAGGCTGCGAAGATGATGAAGATTGGGAAGAAGAATTAGATGATGAGTTTGAAGATTTGAATCCGGAATTTTTAGTTGGAGATGTTGAAGAATAACTAGGGGGGGAAGCAACCTCCTAGTTTTTTTATATGTATATACATATAAATATAAGACTTATTTACGTAAATTCCCTATTAGCTAATACCACAGTTATTTGTCGATTTATGTTATAATGATCTGTATGAAAAAATGCACGTTAACAGTGGTATTGGAGGTTTAACATGGCTACTTATACGCCGATGATACAGCAATATTTAAAGATTAAGGCAGATTATGAAGATGCCTTTTTATTTTTTCGTTTAGGAGATTTTTACGAAATGTTCTTCCAGGATGCAATTTCTGCATCGCAAGAGCTTGAAATTACATTAACAAGTCGTGACGGTGGGGGAGAAGAGCGAATTCCGATGTGTGGAGTTCCTTACCATTCTGCACCGAATTATATAGAACAGCTTATATCAAAAGGATTTAAGGTAGCAATTTGTGAGCAAACAGAAGATCCAAAGCAGGCAAAGGGTGTCGTAAGAAGAGAAGTTGTCCAGCTTATTACACCTGGTACTGTGATGGATGGGAAAGGCATTCAAGACAAAGAGAATAATTATATTGCTTCCATTTCTGTTTTCGAAAATCAATTTGGTTTAGCTCTTAGTGATTTAACAACAGGCGAAAACCTGGTTGCTCTTTGCATGAGTTTTGATGAGCTGCTGAATGAGATTTACTCTGTTGGTGCAAAAGAAATAGTAATATCAAATGATTTAGCGGAAGAGTGGAAAAAACAAATAATTGATCGCTGTCAAGCAACATTGTCCTATCAGCCACAATCTCTTATTCCGGACAACTTTAAATCATTACTCAGTGATGTAAATGATGACCGTCTTGGTACAACATTTGCAAAGCTTATCACATATCTTGAACGGACCCAAAAGCGTAGTCTTGATCATTTACAAAATGTAAAAGTGTATTATCTCCAAGACGCAATGAAAATTGACCTGTTTTCAAAACGGAATCTTGAGTTAACGGAAACCATTCGTTCTAAAGGGAAAAAAGGCTCCTTGCTATGGCTCTTAGATGAAACGAAAACAGCGATGGGAGGCAGATTGTTAAAACAGTGGGTAGACAAGCCTCTTGTTAATCGTGAACAAATAGAAGAACGATTGATGATGGTTGAAACATTAATAGATCATTATTTTGAGAGAGAAGAGTTAAGAGAGCTTCTTAAAGAGGTATATGACCTTGAAAGATTAGCAGGCAGGGTGGCGTTTGGAAACGTAAATGCGAGAGATTTAATCCAATTAAAAAAATCATTACAACAGGTTCCTTCCATTGTGGAGCTTTGTTCAGGCTTACAGAATGACCACTTCACTTTAAGGAAACTTGACTCTTGTACTGACTTAGCAGCACTCCTTGAAGAAAGTATCATTGATCATCCACCCCTTTCTGTTAAAGAAGGAAATATAATAAAAGATGGATACCATCAGCAATTAGATCAATATCGTGATGCCAGTCGCAACGGAAAGACATGGATTGCTCAATTAGAGCAGCAAGAGCGTCAAAAAACAGGGATCAAGTCGTTAAAAATTGGCTATAACAAAGTGTTCGGCTATTATATCGAAGTAACAAGAGCAAATCTTCACCTTTTAGAAGAAGGCATGTATGAAAGAAAACAAACCTTATCAAATGCTGAGCGATTTATTACACCGGCTCTTAAGGAAAAAGAATCACTAATATTAGAGGCAGAAGAGAAAATTGTTGAACTTGAATATCAATTATTTACTGAAATTCGTGAGAAGATTAAGCAATATATTCCTAGACTACAAGAATTGGCTAAACGTATAAGTGAACTAGATGTGTTACAATGCTTTGCGACAGTAAGTGAAAACCGACATTATTGTAAGCCTCATTTTTCTAAGAATAACGAGTTATTTATAAAAGACGGTCGTCATCCAGTTGTTGAAAAAGTGATGGATTCCCAAGAATATGTTGCGAATGATTGCTATTTCAGTAAAGAACGTCAAATGTTGCTAATTACAGGACCAAACATGTCGGGTAAGAGCACGTATATGCGTCAAGTAGCATTAACGGTGATATTAGCACAAATCGGATGTTATGTACCTGCCTCTGAAGCAGTGCTGCCGATTTTTGATCAAATTTTCACGAGAATTGGAGCAGCAGATGATCTCATTTCAGGTCAAAGTACATTTATGGTGGAAATGCTGGAAGCGAAAAATGCAATTGCTCATGCTACTTCACAAAGTTTAATTCTTTTTGATGAAATTGGAAGAGGTACATCAACCTATGATGGGATGGCACTTGCCCAAGCAATTATTGAACATATACACGAACAAATTGGTGCAAAAACATTATTCTCAACACATTATCATGAGCTAACAATACTTGAAACACAATTAAGCTCATTAAAAAATATTCACGTTAAAGCGATTGAAGAGAATGGTAAAGTTGTGTTTCTACACAAAATTGAAGAGGGCGCAGCAGATAAAAGCTATGGTATTCATGTTGCAGAGCTTGCGGAGCTTCCAGGTTCACTCATTATGAGAGCTAAACAGATTTTAACAGAATTAGAACAAGATCGTACAGATTCTCAAGTACTGCCTCAAATGAAAAAACCAGTGGTGAAAGAGGAATCTCATGAGGATTCACAGCTATCTTTATTCCCTGATGAAAAACCGGTCCTTGTAAAAGAACCAGTTTTGACTAAAAAGGAGAAATCCGTTCTTGAACTATTAAAATCGTTGAATCTGTTAGAAATGACACCTCTTGATGCGATGAATGAACTTTATCAGTTACAAAAAAAGGTAAAATAGTTTTAAAGAGATAAGCAAAGATTAAAGGCGGTGAAAACATGGGGAAAATAATACGTCTAGACGATATGCTTTCAAACAAAATTGCAGCTGGTGAAGTAGTTGAGCGACCTGCATCAGTTGTCAAAGAATTGCTGGAAAATGCAATTGATGCAAATAGTACAGTTGTTGAAATTGATATTGAGGAAGCTGGCTTAAGTAAAATCCGAATTGTTGATAATGGAGACGGAATTGAACCAGATGATTGCCTTAATGCTTTTCATCGTCACGCTACAAGTAAAATAAAAGATGAGAATGACCTGTTCAGAATAAGAACATTAGGCTTCAGGGGTGAGGCTTTACCAAGTATCGCCTCAGTTTCGTTATTAGAAATGAAGACAAGCACAGGAGAAGGGGCAGGTACACATCTTATCTTAACCGGCGGAAAGATTGAAAAACATGAGTCAACCTCCAGTAGAAAAGGAACTGACATCACAGTAAGAAATCTTTTTTTTAATACCCCTGCACGATTAAAATATATGAAAACTGTACACACAGAGCTAGGAAACATTTCAGATATCGTCAATCGAATAGCCCTTGCTCATCCTGAAGTTTCCATTCGATTAGTTCATAATGGAAAGAAGCTTCTTCATACAACCGGGAATGGAGATGTTCGTCAAGTCTTAGCTTCAATCTATGGACTTTCAATAGCGAAAAAAATGAAAAAACTATCTTTAGAATCATTAGATTTTGAGATTAATGGTTTTTTAGCATTACCTGAAATAACACGTGCTTCCCGAAATTATATTTCTACCATTATTAATGGTCGCTTTATTAAAAATTATCCTTTAGTAAAGGCAATTCAACAAGGATACCATACATTGCTGCCAATCGGGCGTTTTCCTATCGTCTTCTTAGAAATCACCATGGACCCATTACTAGTAGATGTGAATGTACATCCATCAAAGCTTGAAGTACGACTCAGTAAGGAAGCGGAACTAAATGAATTAATTACAAATGGAATTAAGGATGTGTTTAGGCAGCAACAGTTGATACCATCAGTAGACATTCCAAAAACAAAAACGGTGAAAACAACTGACCATCAACAACAATTTTCATTTGAACACCATGCTGAAGCAGTGGCGAAAACTGAGCCCATTTTGTATGATTCTGTAAAAAGTTCAATTGTAAAAGAAACGATGAACACGCAGCAGACCGAAGCAGAGCCGTTTTACCCAATGGATAACAATGCAACAGAAGAAGATCATGATGAAATAGAAACAGAAGTGCATGAACATATTATGCATGTTTCTCAAATGGAGCCTAATCATATTGAACAACCTCAGAATGATGAAGAGGAAATTGTTTTTCAGCAGGAAAATCGAGTTCCTCCGCTATATCCAATAGGTCAAATGCATGGAACATATATATTGGCGCAAAATGATCAAGGACTCTTTATTATTGATCAACATGCAGCACAGGAACGTATTAAGTATGAATTCTATCGTGAAAAAGTTGGTCAAGTTCATTCTGAGGTTCAGGAGCTATTAGTTCCATTAACGTTTGAGTATTCCAATGTTGAAGCAATGATTATTGAAGAACACTTAGATACTTTAGCAGGCGTTGGGATTTTTCTAGAACCTTTTGGTCGTAACAGTTATATTGTGCGCTCACATCCACAATGGTTTCCTAAAGGTGATGAAGCCATAACAATTGAGGAAATCATTCAGCAAGTGCTTGATGATAAGAAAATTAATATTAAAAAGCTTCGAGAAGAAGCGGCCATTATGATGAGTTGTAAAGCATCCATTAAGGCCAATCATCACTTGAGAAATGATGAGATATTCGCCTTATTGGAGACGTTAAGAAAGTCATCGGACCCATTTACATGCCCGCATGGACGGCCAATTATTGTTCATTATTCTACGTATGAAATGGAAAAGATGTTTAAGCGTGTAATGTAGTAAATTAGGTAAAGCTCTTTATACAGAAGAGCTTTACCTTTTTTATTATGACATATAGTTTTGTTTTTATTTTTTAACCAAATATAAGAGTTCTGAATATAATACCCAAAAAGGAGGGATTGTCATGTTTATTGAACTAATTATTTACATGATGATTGGGATCGTCTTCGCATTTTATAAATTTAAGAAAATTAATAAAATTAAGGTAATTTTAACAGTCCTTTTTTGGCCAATAGTTTTGTTGGATTCTTATATAGAGCTAGTTCAAAAGATTAAATATAAAAACAGGAACCGATAAGTCCTCATAATTGAGGGCTTTTATTTTAATTTAAAAGACTTTATATACGGAATGCAGGTTATTTATCATCGGGTTAAACAATAATAATATTATGTAAACAAAATAAGGTCTTTTATCTTTTTTGTTTTCGATAATATTATTATGTAAACTGACTAAAGTATTCCTAACACATATGTTTACAATTATGTTAAAAAGGAAACAATAAACTGGTGTTCATATCGGTCACATGATAAGATGATGAACGTAGAATCTATTTGCTTTGAAAGAGTGGTTGTGATTGGATAGAAAGAAACTCGTTGTCATCATTGGACCAACAGCAGTTGGGAAAACTAAACTTAGTATTGAAATTGCACATCGATTAAATGGAGAAATAATCAGTGGAGATTCAATGCAAATTTATAAAGGAATGGACATAGGAACAGCTAAGATAACCAAAGAAGAAATGGAAGGGGTTCCACATCATCTTATTGACATTAAAGAACCTGATGATGATTATTCAGTTGCTGAATTCCAAGAAACAGTCAGACCATTAATTGATGTAATAATGGATAAAAACAAGATGCCGATGATAGTTGGTGGGACTGGCCTTTACATACAATCTGTACTATATGATTATCAGTTTACAGAGTCTCCATCTGATCCAGAATTTCGAAAAAGGCTGGAATTAGAACTGCAGCAAAAAGGTGAGCAGGCGATTCATCAATTATTAGCTCAAGTGGATCCTGAGTCTGCCAAAAAGATACATCCGAATAACACAAGAAGAGTAATTAGAGCTCTTGAGATTTTCCATTGTACAAACATTCCGATGGACGATCACCTAAAACAACAGGAAAATAAGTTGTTGTATGATGTTGCTTTAATTGGTTTAACAATGGATCGCGATGTTTTGTATCAACGTATTAATCACCGGGTGGATTTAATGGTTAAAAATGGTCTCATGAATGAAGTAAAACACTTCTATGATCTGGGATTGAGAGATACACAGTCAATAAAAGCAATTGGATATAAAGAAATATATGACTATTTTGATGGAAAAGTATCGTATGATGAAGCACTGAATCAATTAAAACAAAACTCTAGAAGATATGCCAAACGTCAATTAACATGGTTTCGAAACAAACTTGATGTCAACTGGTTTGATATGACACCACCGTTAAAACATGAACAAATGGTGGATGAAATTTTTTCATACATAGCAGGAAAGCTTAAACTTTAATCGAATTAAAAGGTATAGAGAAAAGAGGAGGACGAAACATGAAGCAATCAATTAATATTCAGGATCAGGTACTTAATACATTACGTAAGGATGGGACATTTGTTACAGTCTTTTTACTAAATGGTTTTCAATTAAGAGGCCTTGTAAAAGGATTTGATAATTTCACCGTATTATTAGAAACAGAAGGAAAACAGCAACTAATTTATAAACATGCAATTTCTACATTTTCACCACAAAAAAATATTCAAATTGACTTAGAGCAGTAATGATTAAAAGGAGTTGATGATAATTCATCAACTCCTTTTCTTTTTTATCTCTATTACAGAACAAAAAGTTTTCATGTAGTTTCGTCTACCTTCATACATTTTATATAGAAGCAAAAGTTAAGGTTGTAAAATAGATAAACGGGAATATAAATAAAGGAATGATTATTTCTTGGGAAAGCGCAAATTATAACAAGATTCTTGTGGTTTCGCAAATAATCATCAAATTCCTTAACCATTGGCTTTGTTAAACTCTTTACAAACGAATTTTATGAATAGAGAATTGTGAATGTTTTAATAAAGCTTTTTCTTTAATCGGAGCAGATTGTGAGGTGAACATCTTTGGAACGGGATCAAGCAGTCACATATAAAACAAATGGACAGATTAACATAATCCTAAACAATCAGTCAAAAGAAAAGTTAGAAGCAAGTTCTTCTTCATATGATTTAAAGATTCCTAAGTCTGAGGTTAAACACGCAGTTTTAAAGGAAATTGAAGAAGAAATGAGCTCACTTGTTGGCATGAATGAAATGAAAAGAATGATAAAAGAAATTTATGCGTGGATTTTTATTAATAAAAAACGTGAAGAACAGGGGTTGAAAGCAGGCAAACAAGCACTTCATATGATGTTTAAAGGCAATCCAGGAACGGGAAAAACAACTGTAGCAAGACTTGTTGGCAAATTATTTTTTCAAATGAATGTCCTTTCTAAAGGTCATCTTATTGAAGCAGAACGTGCTGACCTTGTCGGAGAATATATCGGTCACACCGCTCAAAAAACAAGAGATTTAATAAAAAAAGCTCTAGGAGGAATTTTATTTATTGATGAAGCGTATTCCCTAGCAAGAGGTGGAGAAAAGGATTTCGGGAAAGAAGCAATCGATACATTGGTTAAACATATGGAAGATAAGCAGCATGATTTTGTCTTAATATTAGCCGGATATCCTCGAGAAATGGAACATTTCTTATCATTGAATCCAGGTTTATTGTCCAGGTTTCCGTTAGTCGTTGATTTTCCAGATTATTCAGTTGACGATTTAATCGAAATATCAAATCTAATGATGGCAGAAAGAGAATATAAGTTTCATCAAGATGCGGCAATAAAACTTAAAGAACATTTAATGGGTGTTAAATCAGTGACACATCCATCGAAATTCAGTAATGGCCGATATGTTCGAAACATAATAGAGAAATCAATTCGATCGCAAGCGATGAGGTTATTATTAACTGACAAATATAATAGAGAAGATCTATTGACTATAAGAAGTCAGGATTTAGTCTTTTCAGATGAAAAATAATAATCTTACAGCAGGAAATGATACCCAATCTTCCTGTTTTTTTCTTTGATAAGCATATGAAAGTAGTTCTAAATGATATGGTTTTTACATAGTTAGTAAGGAAGTATCACAAGATTGTTTTTCTTAGAAGAATTAAAATTTTAGATCATAATAGTATAAGAGAAATCAAGACTTATGGGATTCATATTTGGCTAAAAAATTGGTTTTCTTATGTTTTAATGGAGGTAATGATGAAGACAAAGATTTTTATTTTAATCCTTTTATTTGCAGTATTATTCACGTTATCGATCATACTAATTCATCCTTTTTTTAATGGAGATTTCAAAAAAACTGTAGCTAATTCTAAAACAGAGGATCATTACAAAACCCTTACTTACATCATTACTGAGGTGGATGGAAATCAGTACTTTGGAGAATCTGTTGATGGACAGTCAAAAATACAGTTTCATCGAGATGATGTAAAACATCCAATCACAGATTCAATTAAAGTTAATGATAAAATTTTAGCATATGTAGAATCTGAGAATCATATAGCAGGTATTGTTAAAGTTGAGAAGATTGAATAAGCAAAAAGTAAAAAGATAGCCTCCAATTGAAGGCTATCTTATTTTTCATATGGAGTATATTGACGATCCGGCATCTTTTCATCCGAAGCGATATTGTTATTGATCTCATTTGTGGCAGTGTTATGCTGTACTTGTTGCTGTCTATTCATCGAGTGATCTGAAGGTTGAGTCGGTGTTTTTGCGTTGAAAAAGCCTCTTCCATTTTCAGGATTGGAAATGATTCCAAGTGTAACAAGGATCCCTAATATAGATGTAACATAGGTTTCCCAACTAGTAAGATCGATTTGAAGTCCTAAATCTTTAAAAACCATATATAAAAGAGATGCAACAGACATCCATAATCCATAATTTCTCCATTTCAAAATTGCATCACACCTTTTTAAAAACATTTTTAATAAGTTATTCTAACTTCATAATTTATGTGATCATATTTTCATTTTAGTATTAAAAAGAGTAAATATGATGATGTTGTGCATAAAAGAAAATTAACTTAAGTGAATACGTAAATAAACCTGTGAAATTAAGGTTTAGAATTTGGATTACACATAGGTCTATATAACTATTTAAAGTGATATGAAAAAAGCATAAAAGATCAATAATTTGATCGAAAAAAGCTATAAAACAATGTGTTGGAAACGCTTTCAAATCAAGTGTGTAAATGATAAAATACTAAGTATTAGAAGGGGTGATCATAATGAGTGATAACAAATTATTTTTAGAAGAGCTAAAATATCTTGTAGAAAATGAATTGTCACTTAATGAAAATAGAGTTAACAGTTTAGTTGAAAGATACAATAAAAATCCATTTTTAATTATTCAACTTTACCAAATAATTGTAAAAAATCACCGAGTACTACCTTTTTTCAATGATATTGAAGCAGCAATTTATGATTATATAGTAAATAAAGAAATGTCAAATGACAAAACATATTATGGAGCTACTTTATATGTGGCGGATATGTTTGATACAACCCAAACATATATAAAATGTAAAATAAATCACTCAAAGAAAGCAGTAAACAGGCCGTTAAGTGCTTGAGTGAAAGAAAATGGCAACTTATCTATCGTAAGTTGCCATTTTTTTTATATATAAGACCTTTTAGAAAATCCATTCAGCCTGACATTGTATTTTTATTTGAAGGTACTTGGAAACTTCGGTTCGGTAGTCGCCATTTATAGGTATAAGACAGAACACGAAATACAACAATGAGAATAAAAAGAATATACAGTTCGATTGATTGATCCACTACCTTGAAACCGATTAGGAACCCCGCAATGATTGCCCAAAATGCATATATTTCAGCTCTTAGTACGAGCGGTTTTCTTCCTGCTAACAAGTCTCTGATTATTCCTCCACCACTTCCGGTTAACACAGCCGCAACAATGGTCGCACTTATAGGATGCTCCATTTCAACTGCATATAAAGCACCTTGTATGGCGAATGCAGAAAGTCCAATCGCATCAGTAAGGTTTCCCCATTTATGCCAGTGCTTTAATAAGCGATGTGGAAAGAGAAATACCAGTGTCATAGCCAAAAGAGCAATTTGAAACAAAAGTCCTTGCTCCCATAATGCTGAAATAGGAACCCCAATTAAAAGATTTCGAATGGCACCACCACCAAAAGCAGTGACAATTCCTAAAATATAAACACCTAAAATATCATATTCCTCTTCCATTGCCACAATTGCTCCACTTATTGCAAATGCTATGGTACCAATAATACTTAATACTTCCCAAGTCATTTTCATTCCTCCGAGTGCTCTTTTTATAGCTCAGACAATTTTAAATGGGAAAACAGGTAAAGGTCAACGCTTTTTTGTACTTTAAGAATAATTTAAACTATATATTTCCGCCATTCTTTGCGGTAAGTCGTGTTTTTCTAATGAATTTTATTCCAAACTCCTTGCAAACTCCAGAATACATTCAGAATAATTATGTCTATACTGTAGAAATAATTAGTGAAGAGAGTAAATCTTTGGTATGATTAAGTTGCTAAAATAGCGTAAGGGAAGGGTTTTTTATTGAATAATACAGTAGACTCACTTAAAGAAAAGGTTTTATTAGCCGGGTGTCAGTTACAAACGATGGATGATGAACACTTTCAGTATTCGATGGAAGAGCTCGCTTCATTAACAAAAACAGCAAATGGGGAAGTTCTCATTCAATTAACTCAAAAACGAGAGAGACCACATCCTGCTACATATATTGGAAAAGGAAAAGTTGATGAATTATTAAATATAGTTGAAGAGCTTAGTCCTGATATTGTCATTTTTAATGATGAATTATCACCAAGTCAGCTTAGAAATTTATCAGCGATTTTAGATGTGAGGATTATTGATCGTACACAGTTGATATTAGATATCTTTGCTCAACGTGCAAAGTCTAAAGAAGGAAAGCTTCAAGTTGAACTGGCACAACTCCAATACTTACTCCCAAGATTATCAGGTCAAGGTATCTCCCTGTCACGGCAAGGCGGAGGAATTGGAACAAGAGGTCCTGGTGAAACTCAATTGGAAACTGATCGTCGACATATACGAAATCGAATTAATGAAATTAAACAACAGCTTTCGGCCGTAGTTCGTCATAGAAATCGTTATCGGGAGCGTCGTAAGAAAAACCAGGCGTTTCAAATTGCATTAGTTGGCTATACAAACGCTGGTAAATCAACAATTTTTAATCGATTAACAACAGCAGGAAGTTTTGAAGAAGATCTTTTATTTGCTACTTTAGATCCGATGACACGCAAGGTGTTGTTACCTTCAACATATCAAGCATTAATTACAGACACTGTTGGATTTATTCAAGACCTTCCAACTACACTTGTTGCAGCTTTTCGCTCAACATTGGAGGAGGTAAAGGAAGCTGATCTTATTCTCCATGTAGTGGATAGCTCTAATGATGACTATTCCAACCATGAAGAAACAGTTTATAAACTTTTAGATCAACTCGAGGTAACAGATAAGCCGATTTTAACAGTTTATAATAAAAAGGATAATGCTCCAAATTCATTTGTACCGTCTCCTTCTGCTGATTATGTAAAAATTACAGCATTTGACAAAAAAGATTTAGAACATTTATTAGCTAAAGTTGAATCGATTGCTAAGGGATCTATGAAACACTATTCCATCCTTGTACCATCAAATGAAGGGAGATTAATTTCTCAATTAAAAACAGAGTCATTAATTGTACAATTACAGTTTAATGAGGAAAGAGAAATGTATGAAATTGAGGGGTTTGTTCTGCCTGAACATTCAATTAATTCACAACTAGAGAAGTTTAACGGAGAGGGTTAAAAATGTTTAATTTTTTGAAATATGGTGAAAAGCTCGCACCGATAGTTGAAAATGTAGAAAAAAAGATACAATCTATTCATTTAGAAATAGACAAAATGAGTGAACTGAATCAATTCAAGGTTTTAAAAAGCTTTCAACATCATAGAGTTAGTGACTCTCACTTTATGCCATCTACAGGCTACGGCTATGACGATATAGGAAGGGATACACTGGAAAAGGTTTATGCAGATGTGTTTGGCGGTGAAGCAGGATTAGTTCGACCGCAAATTATCTCGGGCACTCATGCCATATCCATCGCGCTGTTTGGAGTTT
Organism: Metabacillus schmidteae; assembly: GCF_903166545.1. Lineage (NCBI taxonomy): Bacteria > Bacillati > Bacillota > Bacilli > Caryophanales > Bacillaceae > Metabacillus > Metabacillus schmidteae. The sequence goes on from NZ_CAESCH010000001.1 coordinate 2,518,345, forward strand.
TAAGACCAGGTGATGAACTTCTATATATCACAGGCAAGCCGTATGACACGCTTGAAGAAATTGTAGGAATAAGAGGTAGTGGGGTCGGATCTTTAAAAGAATTCCAAATCGGTTATCAAACTGTTGAATTAATGGATAATGGAGCAGTTGATTATGAAGCAGTGAAACATGCTATTACAAACAAAACCAAAATGATTGGAATCCAAAGATCAAAAGGATATGCAACAAGACCATCGTTTACAATAGCAGAAATAAGAGAAATGATAAATTTTGTTAAATCTTTAAAAGAAGATATTGTCATTTTCGTAGATAACTGCTATGGTGAATTTGTAGAACAATTAGAACCTTGTCATGTTGGTGCAGATTTAATGGCCGGATCACTAATTAAAAATCCTGGCGGAGGACTTGCTAAAACAGGAGGTTATCTTGTAGGAAAGCAAGAGCTAATTGAAGCTTGCTCATATCGCATGACATCTCCGGGAATAGGAGCCGAAGCTGGAGCATCTTTATATAGTCTGCAGGAAATGTACCAGGGTTTCTTCTTAGCTCCACATGTAGTGGGACAAGCTTTGAAAGGAGCGGTATTCACATCCGCATTCTTAGAGGAACTTGGGTTAAAGACAAGCCCGATGTGGAACAGTAAGAGAACGGACTTAATACAGTCTGTTCAATTTGATGATCCTGACATGATGGTTGCATTTTGTCAAGCAATTCAATATTCTTCACCTATTAATTCTCATGTAACACCATATCCGAATTATATGCCTGGGTATGAAGATGATGTCATAATGGCAGCAGGTACGTTTATACAAGGAGCTAGCATTGAGTTGTCTGCAGATGGACCACTCAGGGCGCCTTATGTCGCATATGTCCAAGGCGGCCTTACATACACTCATGTGAAGATTGCAGTTTGTTCAGCAGTCGATTCTTTACTAGACAAAAACTTAATCTCAATTGTTAGTTAACTACCAAAATAGATGGTGAATCTATGTTATGTAAGCTGACATTTGATTGACACATAATGTTACATAGGTTATAATGAAATCAGTTAACTAAAAGGAGCGAATAACATGAGTGATAATATTCGACGCTCAATGCCCCTATTTCCTATTGGAATTGTTATGCAGCTCACTGATTTATCTGCAAGGCAAATTCGTTATTACGAGGAAAATGAATTGATCTTTCCAGCTAGAACGGAGAGCAATCGAAGATTATTTTCTTTTAACGATGTAGATAAATTATTGGAGATTCGTAATCTGATTGAGCAGGGTGTGAACCTAGCGGGAATTAAAGAAATTTTCTCTCGTAAAAGTACACATAATGAAGAAAAACAAGAGCAACCTAAAACGGTTGAAAAACCTGATCTTAGCGATTCAGAATTACGAAAACTTCTTAAATCCGAGCTTATGCAGGCAGGTCGTTTTAATCGGCCTACATTAAGACATGGAGACATGTCAAGATTCTTCCATTAATTATTATAGTAGCAATGAAAAAATTGAATATAACTTTTTGAAATTGGAGAGGAGATTTTCAAGTGGCTAAATATTCAAGAGAAGATATTGTAAGTTTAGTAAAAGAAAATAATGTAAAATATATCCGATTACAATTCACGGATATACTTGGAACGATCAAAAACGTTGAAATCCCAACAAGTCAGTTAGATAAAGCACTTGACAATAAAATGATGTTTGATGGTTCTTCAATTGAAGGTTTTGTACGTATCGAAGAATCTGATATGTATTTATATCCTGACTTAGATACATTTGTTATCTTCCCTTGGACAGCAGAAAAAGGAAAAGTAGCTCGTTTTATCTGTGATATTTACAATCCGGATGGTACTCCGTTTGCAGGTGATCCACGTAATAATTTACGTCGTATTCTTGCTGAAATGGAAGAGCTTGGCTTTACTGATTTCAACTTAGGGCCAGAACCTGAATTTTTCTTATTTAAGTTAGATGAAAAAGGCGAGCCGACTCTAGAACTAAATGATAATGGTGGTTATTTTGATTTAGCACCAACAGATCTTGGCGAAAACTGCCGTCGTGATATCGTTCTTGAACTAGAGGAGATGGGCTTTGAAATTGAAGCTTCTCACCACGAAGTTGCACCAGGACAGCATGAGATCGATTTTAAATATGCAAATGCAATTAAAGCATGTGACGATATCCAAACATTCAAGCTAGTTGTTAAAACAATTGCTCGTAAACATGGTTTACATGCTACATTTATGCCTAAGCCATTATTTGGAGTTAATGGTTCAGGTATGCATATGAACTTATCTTTATTCCGCAAAGGGGAAAATGCATTCCTGGATCCAAATGGAGATCTTCAATTAAGTGATACGGCAAGACAATTTATTGCAGGTGTTATCAAGCATGCACCAGCATTTACAGCAGTTACAAATCCAACAGTAAATTCTTACAAACGTCTTGTACCTGGTTATGAAGCACCTTGTTATGTTGCTTGGTCTGCACAAAACAGAAGTCCATTAATTCGTATTCCAGCATCTCGCGGCTTAAGTACACGTGTTGAAGTACGTAGTGTTGACCCTGCTGCAAACCCTTATTTAGCAATGAGTGTTTTATTAGCTGCAGGTCTTGATGGAATTAAAAACAATCTTGATGCTCCAAAACCAATTGACCGTAACATCTATGTTATGTCAAAAGAAGAGCGTGTTGAAAATGGTATTGTTGATTTACCGGCAACATTGGCTCAAGCATTAGATTTACTAAAAGCAGACAGCACTATGAAACATGCATTAGGTGAACATTTATTCGAGCACTTCATTGAAGCGAAAGAAATCGAATGGGATATGTTCCGCACGCAAGTACACCCATGGGAAAGAGAACAATACATGTCAATGTATTAATAGAAATAAAGCCTCAACCTCTGTTGAGGCTTTATTTGTTTTTTTATATGAAAAAAGCTTATCTTCTAAGAAGATAAGCTTAGTGTACTGTTCGATAAACCCCAATTACTTTTCCTAAAATACTAACATTTCGTAAAATAATTGGCTCCATCGTAGAGTTTTCAGGTTGCAGGCGAATATAGTCTTTTTCTTTGAAGAATCTCTTACATGTTGCCTCGTCATCTTCTGTCATAGCAACAACAATATCACCATTGTTAGCCGTCTGTTGCTGACGGACAATTACTAAGTCTCCATCTAAAATACCAGCCTCAATCATACTTTCACCCATAATTTCCAGCATAAAAACATGTTCATCTTCCGAAACATAACGGTCAGGTAAAGGAAAATATTCTTCAACATTCTCGATAGCTGTAATCGGAAGCCCTGCTGTTACTTTCCCGATGACCGGGACATTTACTACATTAATTTTTGGAATATGATTTGTTTCTTCTTCTAAGATTTCAATTGCTCTAGGTTTTGTGGGGTCTCTTCTAATCAATCCTTTGGATTCTAATCTAGCTAAATGTCCATGGACCGTTGAGCTTGAAGCCAGTCCCACCGCTTCACCAATTTCGCGAACAGAAGGTGGATATCCTTTCTTTTGGACCTCATCTTTTATGAAGCTTAAGATATCTTGTTGTCTTTTTGATAGTTTTGTCATCTTTTGTGACACCTCGGATCCTCTAATTTATGTTTATTATAGCATCATTTACCTTTATATACAAACATAAGTTCGAAAAAACACTTGACTAGAACAATTGTTCGTACTATACTTTACTTATAAATACGAACAAATATTCTTATGAGGTGTTACTTATGAAAAAAGAGTCTTTATCTTACATTCTAGCTTTTTTTGTTGTACTATTAGCCATAACAGTAGGAATTACTTATACCAATAAAACCGATAGTTTAGAAAACTATCACCAAGTTGAAATTAAAAAAGGTGATAGTCTCTGGACGATTGCAGATCAATTTCAAGATAAACATAATATTTCAAAACAGGATTTTGTCAAGTGGGTTCAGGAGAAAAATGAGATTCATTCTTCTACATTAACACCAGGAGAAATCGTTTTTGTACCAATACATAAAGAAGAAGTTCATCAATTTCAACAAATAGCAAGTGAATGAATTAACACAGATCTAGTGAATAGGTGATGATAAAAATGAAGGCCGTTATTTATTGTCGAGTTAGTACAGAGAAAGATACACAAGATACTTCAATTGAAAGACAAAAAGAAGAGCTTCTTTCACTAGCTGCAACTCACAATATGAACGTTATTAAAATAATAGAAGAAAGACATAGTGGATATGATGTAGATAGGGATGGAATTATTGAAGCGCTTGAGTTGTTAAAAGATAAGAAAGCATCTGTCCTTTTAGTTCAAGATGATACTAGATTAGGGCGTGGTCACGCAAAGATCGCGCTTTTACATGAAATAAAGAAACTACAAGCATCCATTTTCACTTTAAACGAAAAAGGTGAGCCGGAGTTATCTGAAACAGATTCAATGATACTGAGTATACTGGCTACAGTTGAAGAATTTCAAAGAAAGCTGATAAATTATAAGATTAAAAGAGGGATGCAGCGTGCTATCCAGAATGGATTTAATCCTCAAAAAAATCTTAAGAACCAAGACCAAGCAGGAGGTAGAGAGAAGATTGAGGTCCCACTTGAAGAAATAATTAAGTTGAGAAATAAGGATCTAACATTTCAAGAAATAGCTGCTACCCTTAGAGGACTTGGATTTGATGTTAGTAAAGCTACAGTTCATAGAAGATATAAAGAGCACATTGAAGAAACTCAATTCAACTCGAAATGAGAGTTGATCTCAGTACTAGTACTTCCATACTTATTAGTTGTCATTTGTCTCGCTGTTTAGTATGATGACATTTGTAGGAAAAGTATATCTAAATTATAGATTTTGTTAAAACATAATTTAGACTATTTTACCTGTTTAGAATAGACTAGTGTTGAGAGGAGTAGTATTGAATGTTACCTAAATCTAAAATAGATCGAATAAATGAATTATCAAAGAAATCAAAAACTGAGGGCTTAACGGAAGAAGAGAAGGTAGAACAACAAACTTTACGCAATGATTATTTACATGCTTTTCGTTCTTCGATGAAGAATACACTAAAAGGTGTTACAGTTGTTGATCCAAATGGCAATGATGTAACCCCTCAAAAAATTAAAAATGAGAGAAGAAAAGATCTTCATTAAATAGGAGGAGCAACTATCATTCCTCCTATTTTTTATTTTCCTGTAGAGCATGGAGAGCTGAGGTAAGCCTGGTGCTTAAGAAAGCTATGCAGGTGCATTCCAGTACTGTCCATGGAAAGAAAGTGCCTGCAGTGGAACCGTAATATTTTTAACATCTATATTATAACAAAAATTATCAGTTCTGTTCGACAAAAATAGTGTCTTCTCTCTCCAGTTTAAGACAATTATTTCTTTTGATTTCTTATATAATGTGAGAAATAGATAGTTGGGGAGAGTGAAATGGTGAGACACTATTATATATATTTAATAGAAGAAGAGTTTGCAAGTCACTACTTTGGACGGGAATCTAAAATCTACCATCTGTTTCAAGACTTTCACTGGACAACAGTACGTTCAGCTCATGGAAGTACAATTGAAAAGCAAATACAGTATATCACTAAGCCAATCCCGGCATTATTTATACATCAACTGCTAGGAACTCATCTATCAAAACGTTCGGATTATCAAATGTTTCATAATATACATAAAATTGTACTAAAAGGAAACGTCGGCAACGCAACGCTTATTGTAAAAAATCGCCATCTAGAACTTTCTTCTGATGGAAGTTTTGAAGCGGAAACCATTTTTTTTGAAGTGTTAAGAAAGTTTGATCCTTGTTTTTTAGCAATGGATTTTAAAGGTGAAAGATATGGTTGGTTAAACCCTATAAAAGAAAGAAATTTTGGCTGAAATATAGAGAAATTATAGTTCAAATGTTGTATAATAGCTATTGATTTAGTACACTGTAAGATAGACAACATGAAGGAGGAGTACCAATGGAATTATGGGTTGTTATTCTAGTAGGCGTTCTAGCACTACTTGCTGGAGTTGCACTAGGATTTTTCATTGCGCGTAAATATATGATGGATTACCTGAAGAAAAATCCACCTATTAATGAGCAAATGCTAAAAATGATGATGATGCAAATGGGAATGAAACCATCCCAAAAGAAAATTAATCAAATGATGTCTCAAATGAACAAAATGCAAAAATAAGAAAAACGTTGGTATAACAAGGTTTAAAGACTTGTGTTGATATATATTATACGTTATCTTTTATGAATAAAAACAATTAGTGAATTTTTCATCAGAGTATCGTTCTTATTTTTGATTTATTTTCATTAGACCAAATCAAAACCACTTATTTTGTTGGAAACTATTCCAATGAATGGTGGTTTTTTTTGTTATTAGGATGAATTGAAGAGTATCTATTATAGTTGACACAGGTTATACCAAACAATAAAATAATAAGGCTCCTTAGAGAGCCAGGTAGAATTAATCTTCATCCTTTTCTTTATCTTCTTGATTTACTTTCTTATTCATTTTATCATCTACAGTTTCAGTCTCAGAGACTGCTTGATCGCCAAACCATATTCTAACTCTTTCTTTTGCCTTATATTTCACTTCGTCATCGATAAACATTGCTACTGTAACAAGTGCTCCAAATAATCCTGACATATCATCAGTATAACCAGCAGGAAGTAAATCAGGGAAGAGATCAACTGGAAGAATGAAATATCCTAGTACGCTAATAATTACAGTTTTAGCCCAAACAGGAGTTGTTGGTTTTTGCAGAGTATAAAAAAGTAAAAGTGCTACATAAACAACTGAAACACCAGCTTTTTTGCCAAATTTCTTTAGCTTACTCCAAAAAGAATCATTCGAAAAATGCTTAGAAAAGTTTTCAGGTTTTACATCCTGTGACATTATAATACCTCACATATAATATTTATTTGGGTCATGACATAAATCTATTTTACCAGAAAATTTTATAAATGAGATATATTGTTTAGTAAATGAATCGGTAAATTGAGAAAAGTGGTCTGTAAAAAATGCAGTAAAGCTACGGTGTTAAGATGTCAAATCAAAAAGAGGTAAGAGGAAGGGAGGCTTTTGTATTTAAAGATAATGTACTGAACATATGTTGTTAGAAAGTGGGGAACCATGATCTTTGAACAATTAACAGGTTGTATGCAAAAAAGGAAAGCACCTATATAGCATGCCTTCCTATACCGCAATAAAAATTCTATTTACTAAACAAATTTCTTACACCGTAATAAATTAAGGCAAGTGAGAATATTAGAATCGTTAATACGCCGATTGTTGTTGTTACGGGTTCGATACTTGCTAAGAAAGTATCTGCTAATGGAGTTCGAATGAGTGCAAATCCACTGAAAAGTGCTGCTAGGAACAAGAAAATCCGAGTATTCATGGTTTTTCCTCCTTCCTATTGGATTGTTAGATAATATGTAAAAATATTTGCATATATACACATCTAAAGACTCATTTTTTAGAAGGATTTAATAAGGGGTGTTTTCAAAAAAGTATGTGAAGGGTGGTAAAGGATCAATGTCGAGAAATTGAAAAAAGCACGAAAAACGTGCTATTTTTGTATATTTATGAACAAACCTGCTTTTTATGAGGTAAATCTTCTTTTATATATTGTGTTAATAATACATCAAGCTCTTGGCTATATTTAATAGAAATGTTTGAGTTTAGCCCATTTTTTAGGACAATGTCAATTAGCTCGGCTCGTTTCTTTTCAATTATTTGAAGCATTTCTTGTTTAGACACGAGAACTTGTCCTTTCTTTGCAGAGATTAGCTATTTATATTATATCATTTTAAATCTTATGAAATAAACAGCAATGATTATATTATAAATGGTTATTAGGTGGTATGAAAAGAAAAATTTGCCATAAAAAATAAAATTGACATAAAAATGTCACATTAAGAAACATTTAAAACAATGTAACATTTGCTAGAATAGAGAAGACATTCTCTTTAGGAGGAGTAATATGGCTGATGTGAATATTTTTTTAGCGTTCGGAGCTGGTTTTTTATCGTTTATTTCTCCGTGCTGTTTACCACTTTATCCTGCATTTTTATCGTATATTACAGGTGTATCAGTAGGTGAACTTAAATCTGAAAATGCATTCTTACAGAAGAGAAGCTTCTTACATACTATATTCTTTTTAATTGGTTTTTCTTCAATCTTTATTGCTCTGGGGTTTGGAACTTCGTTTATTGGAGAGCTGTTTCAAAATTATCAAGATTTAATAAGACAAATTGGTGCATTGTTAATTATTGTATTTGGTCTGATGATTATCGGTGTTTTTACTCCAAAGTTTTTAATGAAAGAGCATCGGTTTGAATTTAAAAACCGCCCTGCAGGCTATTTAGGTACAATTTTGATTGGTATGGCATTTGCAGCAGGTTGGACGCCGTGCACAGGTCCAATTCTCTCTGCGGTAATTTGGTTAGCAGCAACAAATCCTGGATCCGCTATGATATATATGATTGCCTATATTTTAGGCTTTGCAGTACCCTTTATCGTATTATCTTTTTTTATCGGGAAACTTGGTTGGATTAAAAAGCATAATATGGCCATTATGAAAATTGGCGGGTATCTCATGATTCTTATGGGAATCTTGTTATTTTTTGATATCATGACATCTATTATTATTTTTTTAACAAGACTTTTTGGTGGATTCACTGGTTTTTAATACAATCTCTATTTTTAGTGACATTTTACTATATTTAAGAGATAAATTTGATATAATGGTCATATGTGTGATGGATATTGAATTGAAGGTTATGAAAAATTTGATAGCCTCAATTATGTCAAATGTCAATCGCCTTCTATTTAGAGAGTTTGTTGACACAACCTTTCTTTATATTGTCAGAATTTTATTTTATATCTGATAGTATAAGAAAAACATAAGCTCTCGTCGGTTAAACATGTGGCGGGAAGCTAAGTTTTTCTCACCATGAATGAGGAGGAGCTAGGCATGGCTAGGATATTAATTGTTGATGATGCCAAGTTTATGAGAATGACTTTGTCAAATATATTAAAAAAGGCGAACCATGAAATTGTTGGAGAAGCTGAAAATGGTATACAGGCAGTTGAACTTTTTATTAAGGAACAGCCGGATTTAGTTACTTTAGATATTACAATGCCAGAGAAAAATGGTATAGAAGCTCTAAAGGAAATCAAACAGCAATACTCTAATGCTAAAATCATTATGTGTTCAGCGATGGGCCAACAAAAAATGGTTGTTGAAGCGATTGAAGCAGGTGCTAAAGATTTCATTGTTAAGCCTTTTGATGAAAATAGAGTATTGGAAGCAATTGATCGTGTTTTAGGATAATGACAAAAAACCATTTAAGAATACTCTTTCTTAAATGGTTTTTAAGCTTGTCAAATCCAGCCGAACTCATTTTTATTGTGTATTGGAGAGATCTATCTTCTGAGTAAGGCAATATTTTTATTTGAGATTTTCTAGGTATCTAATCAAAATTCGTTTATACTAGTACATGTAGAGTTGACTAGTAAAGGATTGATAGTATTGTTAACGGTAGTTTCATCTTTCATTGCTGTAGCAATGGCCTTATTTGTTTTATTCATTCGCTTTAAATCTGCTAAAAAACCTGCAACGGCAAAAAAAATTATTTTGCCCCCAATCTTTATGAGTACAGGGGCATTAATGTTTATTCATCCATTTTTTCGGGTAACAGCTGCAGAATTTTTTGAGGCACTGTTTATAGGAATGTTTTTTTCGATTTTTTTAATTAAAACTTCTAATTTTGAAATTAGAGATAATAACATTTACTTAAAGCGTTCAAAGGCATTTGCTTTTATATTAATTGGTTTATTAATTATTCGAATCATCATGAAATCTTTTTTGAGCAACACAATTGATGTTGGAGAATTAAGCGGGATGTTCTGGATTTTAGCATTTGGAATGATTGTTCCATGGAGAATTGCTATGTACCGTTCGTTTTTACGGGTACAAGAAGAGCTTACATTTAAAAACCACCAAAAATGATGAACTACATATAAAAAATCCGAAATCTGATGATTTCGGATTTTTTCATTCTTAAAATGCTTAAATGCATGAAACTGTGAATAGTGCTAACAAAGTAGAAATAGGGGAGAAACCATCGACCTTAGAATAGTGTTTTATATTCAGAGTAGTCAATTTGTTTCTCGTTAAGTCTTTTCATAAGAAATTTATGATCACGTTTGGGAGTGGCCATAATATATCCTCTTATAATTAAATCTAAATTAATTGATGAGGCTTTCTCATCAAAGGCTAATTGGCCAATTTTGCCTGCAATTTTAGCCCTTGCAACATCACGAAACAACTCTGGAACAGGCTCTACCAGCTCTTCCAGCAAATTTTTTTCTTCATCTTTCCACATATGCTTTGTCTTTTCTAAATAGAAGTCTTGCCAATCCAGGTCTGACTTTCCATCTTCTTTAGGTAGTCTTTGTAAAAATTTACGGAACATAAAGTAGCCACCGATAACTAGCATAGATAGAAGGAATACAACCCAAAATAAGATAAACCAAAGGAACCAACCTTCTAACACAATTTTCACCTCTTGTTTTAAAACATATAAAGGGATTAAAATAAGCAGCTCACGCAATTAAGTTTCTTATTGCATAACTGCTTATTTATGTTTGATATTTAATTCAATATAGTGCGTTCTACTCATGATGATGCCCAAAAGCATGATGCTCTTTTGCTAAGAGGAGCAATGACTTTTTGACAGCTTCCACTTTTTTTCGGTCATAAGAAGACGTCATCAAGTCATTCAATTCAGCTTGAACATGAAACATGGAATGCTTATAGAATATATCAAGTCGAATCGTCCCAACATCTGTTGGTAAGTAAACAAATTCATATGTACGTGACATAAAAGCTCCTCCTAAAGAAGACACCAATCCTAAGTTGGCCAATTAAAGATAAATATATAATTTAATAATAGCAGAAAACGTTTTAAAGCGCACTAACTTTCCGGTAAATATAGTCATCTTTACAAAAAGAAGGTGGTTAAACCTAAGTTTAACCACCTTCTATCCCTCCCGACCCGTACATTGGTTAAGTGTCCCGCAACAAGCGAATGTTTCGGAAGGGATAATGTTAGTGTAGTCAATTACTTTGTAAATGTAAAGGAAAGATCAAATGTTATTTTTGGTAAATATTACCCTGTACATTTACTTTATATATAATAGTTCAATCAAATTCATATTCGATACATTAGAAGTAATAAAAAAACTCCATTTGTTATTTTTGTATATATTTTCATAGGAGTATTCTGGTATGATAAAAATAAAACTAGCATGAAAGGGAGTAATATATAATGGGGAAATTCATTGCTGTTCAATTATTCACATTAAGGGAAGAGTGTGAGCAGGATTTTTATGGTACTTTAGAAAAAGTAGCTGCATTAGGTTTTAATGGTGTGGAACTAGCTGGTTATTATGGTAAAGATGCTAATGAATTAAAAGAAACATTGGATCGTCTTGGATTAGCTGCTGTAAGTAGCCATGTACCATTGGAACGAATGGAACAAAATTTAGAAAATGAAATAGCATATTTGAAAACGCTTAACTGTAAAAATATTGTTTGTCCTTATTTGGTAGAGGAAAGAAGAGAAGAGTATGATCAACTCACGCAAACATTAAATCAAGTTGGAGAAAGATGCTTTCAAGAGGGAATTGCTCTAAGTTATCATAATCATGATTTTGAATTAGAAAAAAAGGAAGGTCGCACACATCTTGAAAGATTATTTGATGAGACGAATCCAGAGTATGTAAAGGCTGAATTAGATGTATATTGGTTAACACTTGCAGGTGAAGATCCTGTTGATTGGATAAAAAAATATTCTGGTCGTATGCCATTAATTCATTTAAAGGATATGACAACTGATTCTGATCGTACATTTGCAGAGCTTGGAACTGGTGGGGTTAATCTGGAAGGAATCTTACATAGCCTTGATGAAGCAAAAGTTGAATGGGTGGTAGTAGAGCAAGATAGATGTAAGCGCTCGCCACTTGAAAGTGTGGAAATAAGTATTAACTATTTAAAAGATCAGCTTTTAAAAATAAACTAATTGATTTGTGGGAGCACTCCAAGAATGAGTGCTCCCACTTTTAGATAGATTTGTAGTTTGTCATAAAAAAGAACTATAATTCTTAGACTGAATAATTCAGTTTTGCCTGTTTATTTAGAAAGTTGAGTTTTTCGATAAGCTGTTGGTGTTAATTTTTTTTGATCACGGAAAACGCGTGAAAACGTCTGGAATGAACGATAACCAACTTCTAGAGCGATATCTGTAACAGGAATGGTTGTTGAAGTTAATAAGCTGCATGCATGCCGAATTCTGACTTCATGTAAGAAATGTACAAAGTTTTGTCCCACATGTTCTTTAAAAAGTTCACTTAAATATGGAACACTTACATGAAATTTATTTGCTAAATGGGATAAAGAAATGTCATCGTGATAATGAATATGAATGTATTGAATGACTTCCCAAATGATCCCTTTTTTTGTTGTCTTTCCACTAGAAACGTGAGTCGAATTATTCCTACGTCTCAACCGTTCAAATAACACCAATATTTCTGCAAGCTTGGCTTTTATTAAAATGTCTCGATGATGATAATTTTCTTTATATTCTTCAAGCATTTCTTCCAATATGCTTCTCATTCTCGAGAAATGATGAGCATCAATTTTAATATAAGGATCTAATAAGATTTCCTCTGTTTTAACTAAAGAGTTTAATAACCCCAAATTGTGAAGTAAACCTAGATCGAAGATGCAATTGAATAAAACCAAAGTAGATTCCTTTGCGGCTGAGATTTCATGAATTTGATAAGGAAGAATAAACGTAAAGGTACCTGGCTCCATTTTATGTTCTTTGCCGTTGATTAACTCACTTCCATAGCCTTCAATGACTAGAGAAAATTCAAGATAATCATGTCGATGTGAAGGAAAGTGTTCTTGGATTCTATGTATTGATAGATGAAACGGGAAAGTTGTATTCATATTTGGATATTCAGATAAATACATCGGAAAAGTGGTCATAAAAACCGTTTCCTCCTATCAGAAAAAATGAGATATTTAGATGAAAAATTGATCTGCTATTCTATCAATTTTATTTTATCATAGTTGTAAGCGTTTTTTATGCTTTGCTAAAAGGAAATATTGAGTGATGGAGGTTAGACAAATGGGTAATCAAAAGATTAGAATTGGGATCATTGGAGCAGGAGCAATTGGAAATGTCCACCTAAGTACATTTTCAAAATTAACAAACTTAATTGTTCTGCAAGGGATTACAGACGTGTATCTTCCGCTAGCTGAACAAAGAGCAGATGAATATAAAGTGAACAAAGTGTTTAATAGTGCTGAGGAATTGATTCAAGATAGCAATATAGATGCAGTTATTATTGGTGTTCCTAATAAATGGCATGCACCACTAGCAATCCAAGCATTAAAGGCAGGAAAGCATGTGTTAGTCGAAAAACCTATGGGGATTAACAGTGAAGCTGCAAAAGAAATTGTCAGAGCACAACGGGATTCAGGCAAGGTCGTAATGGTTGGACATCAAATGAGATGGCAATGGCAAATTCAGCAAATAAAAGAACAAGTAGGAAAGGGCTCATTTGGAAAGATTTATCATGCCAAAACAGGCTGGTTCCGTAGAAAGGGGATTCCAGGTTGGGGAAGCTGGTTTACGACAAAGTCAGAAGCTGGCGGTGGACCATTAATTGACATAGGTGTTCATATGTTAGATTTAGGACTTTATTTAATGGGAAATCCGAAACCGGTTTCTGTATACGGATCAACTTATGCCGAATTCGGACCAAAAAAGAAAGGAATAGGAAACTGGGGAACTCCGAATTGGAATGGGCAATATGATGTTGAAGATTTAGCAACTGCTTTAATTAAAATGGAGGACGGATCTACGCTCTCTCTTGAAGTTAGCTGGGCTGTTAATATGGATACAAGCAATAATCCTTTTATTCACATAATGGGGTCTGAAGGTGGTGCTTCTATAAACGGAAATTCTGTAAAGATATTAACAGAGCAATTTGATCAAGCAATAGATCTAGAACTTACCGAGAAGGACCGTGAAGAAGATGATAGAGTATTATTAAGTAAACATTTTATTGAGTGTATTCAAGAAGAAAAACAACCGATTACCTCTGCAATGTCAGGGTTAACAAATAATCTCATTTTAGATGCGATTTATAAATCATCTAAAACAGGACGTGAAGTCATTTTAGATTGGGAAATTTAATAAGATAATAATAATTGGACTTGTGACCGAGTGACGTTATCAAATAGATTATCCTAAAGAGGTGATTTTTTGATGTTAAGAGGATTAACCAAAGCCGGGTTAGGAACTCTCGAAGATGATAAACAATTTGTTGAGTTAGCAGCAGAATACTCTTTTCAAACAGTTGATCTGGATGCAAAGGATTTTATTGAAGCCTATGGTAAAGAAGGGGCAATAGAGATATTACAAACTAATAACATACGAATAGGGGCAATAGGATTACCAGTTGAATGGAGAAGTTCCGACGAAGTGTTTTCAAACGATTTGGTTAAACTTGCTGCATCTGCTAAGGCTGCTAAAGATTTAGGATGTACACGATGTTGCACTTATATATTACCATCAACAGATTTCAATTCTGCACAATTCATGAGCTTAGCAATAAAACGTCTGAGAATTTGTGCAGAAGTTCTAGGTTCTTATGATATAAGACTTGGTTTAGAATATGTTGGTCCCCACCATTTAAGAGATACGTGGAAAAATCCATTTATTTGGACGCAGAAGGAAACTCTGCAATTAATTGATGCAATAGGATTACCAAATGTGGGATTGTTGTTAGATTCATATCATTGGTACACAACAGGGCTTTCAAGTGAGGATCTGACGAATTTAAATGAGCAGCAAATTGTTCATGTTCATATTAATGATGCCGCTGATTTGCCGGTGGAAGATCTGAAAGATAATGATCGGCTTTACACTGGAGAGGGGATCATTAATTTACCATTATTCTTAAGAAGCATAAAGGAAACCGGGTATAGCGGTCCAATATCACAAGAAGTATTAACTCCTTCACAACCAAAAGAATCAAGTGATGAATTAATACGACGCTCTAAAGCTGGGTTTGACAAAGTGTTTAATAAAATATAAAAGTAGTAAAGGCGATCATAAAAATGATCGCCTCAGTTTGTAGACAAAGTAAAAATCGCTAGCCCTTCAGACTGATTGCTAACGCTTGCTTTCGAGGCACGAAGCATTGTGAGGAGCGGAGTTACCGGGGTTGGTAATGAGCACCGCAGCAAGGTGAGTAACGAAGAAAGCGAGCGTTTGTCAACAGTCTGAGGCGATCATAAAAATGATCGCCTTTCTCACTAGTCATTTAAAACTTTATCCATAACTGCTTTAGTTTTTGGTCCAAAAATTCCATCATTTTTTAGTTCTGGGAAGCGTTCTTGAAATTTAATAACAGCACCTTTTGTTTGTGGTCCATATATTCCATCTACTGTCACATTGTAGCTCATATCATTTAATGCTTTTTGTAGTGTTTTTACAGCTTCACCTCGGCTGCCTACTTTTAAAACAGTGTTCTCAAAGCCGAAAGAGTTAATTTCTTTAGATAGCTCTGCATGTGTATTTGGTCCGTAGATGCCATCAACCTTTAGTGTTTTCTTAGATTTCTGAAACGCCATAACAGCTGTTTTGGTATTAGGACCAAATATCCCATCCTCAGATAATTCAGCACCCATTACTTCGTTCAATGCGCGCTGCATGATTTTAACGTTTTCTCCTTTAGATCCTTGTTTCAACATACCTTGTAAGTCAAAGATAGAATAATTGATACTTTCTTGGGCACTTACTCCTCCTGCAGGTACTCCTAATAATAATACAGAAGCAGTTAATACAGTTGCTGATAACTTTTTTAATTTATTCAAATGAAACATCTCCCTTTGTTTGTTTTTCGTATATGAAACGAGAGAGACTTAACAATTGTTTCATCTGAATGATCATTTTTTAAAAAAGATTCATTGATTAATTGAAAAATTTTTCAGAAATCTATTACAAAATTAATAAAACAAATTGAAAATCCTGTTTTTTTATCTTTTTAGAATATAAAAATGATGGTATCCTAAAAGAGATTAGTATAACATTCCAGAATCAATTATCAGACAATCAACACATGAACTGTTCTAAATAAGTAATTTAGAAAGCGGTTTCGTTTTAGGGTAAGAAAGGGGATAAAAAAAAGATGACGAATCAATCTATTGTCAAGAATGTTGAAAAATTAGAAATTCCAACTATTATGAAAGCTGCAGTAATGACGAAGCCTTACGAAATTGAACTTCAGGAAGTTGCTGTTCCAAAAGTTAAAGGTAATGAGGTATTAGTCAAGGTAATGGCTGTTGGGATATGCGGATCTGACATCCATTATTATGAACATGGAAAAATTGGAAGATATGTTGTTGAAAAGCCCATTATTTTAGGTCATGAATGCGCAGGTATTGTTGTAAGTGTTGGCGAACAAGTCTCCAGGTTGAAAATTGGAGATCGTGTGGCAATCGAACCTGGCATTACTTGTGGACAATGCGAATATTGTAAGGAAGGAAGATATAATCTTTGTCCAGAAGTTCAATTTTTAGCAACTCCGCCAGTAGATGGTGCTTTTGTTCAATATATAAAACACCGGGAAGATTTTTTATTTCCTATTCCAGATGATCTATCGTTTGAAGAAGCATCACTTGTTGAGCCTTTTTCTGTAGGAATTCATGCAGCTAAAAGGTCAAACCTACAACCGGGATCAACAGTGGTTATCATGGGTATGGGACCTGTTGGACTTACAGCTATTGCGGCAGTTAAAGCCTTTGGGGCTTCAAAAATAATCGTTACTGACCTAGAGGAAAACCGTTTGAAGGCTGCAAAAAAACTTGGCGCAACTCATGTTATAAATGTTTTAGAGCAAGATCCAAATGAAGAAATTGCAAGCATCACCGCTGGAAAAGGTGTTGACGTTGCATTTGAAACAGCAGGTAATCCGAAAGCGCTTCAATCAGCCCTGAAATCTTTAAAAAGAGGTGGAAAATTAGCCATTGTTGGATTGCCGCCACAAGATGAAATTGCTCTCAATGTTCCACTTATTGCAGATTATGAATTAGACATTTTTGGAATCTTTAGATATGCAAATACGTATTCTCAAGGAATAGAGTTTTTGTCATCACAAAATTACAATTTAGATAGCTTAATTACAGACCGTTATACTCTTAACGAAACGAAAGAAGCGATGGAACGTGCTAGGTTAAATAAAAAAGAAAGTTTAAAAGTGATCGTTTATCCTAATGGTTTAATAGAATAAAAGGTTACCAAAAATAAGTTCTATCTACAATTTCCTTTTAATTAATAATGGAAAAATAAGAAAATTCTCTTTGACAGTTTTCTTTTCTCATGCTAATATGCTATTAAATTCAAAATATCATTAATTATCAAAAAACTCTTATTAAGAGTGGCGGAGGGACTGGCCCGATGAAGCCCGGCAACCATTCAACCATCGTTGTTGAAAAGGTGCTAATTCCTACAAAGTATGTGTCTTTGTAAAATAAGAGGGGATTTCAATAAAATGAAGACCTCTCTATTCTTAATAGAGAGGTCTTTAGGTTTTATTGAGGAAGAAATCGTCTGAAAATTACATATCAAATGTATCAGGTGCTGTGAAAATTTAATCATAGCTTAAAAGGGAAGTCCGGTGAGAATCCGGCACGGTCCCGCCACTGTATTGGGGAGCAACTTATCATTCACCACTATTTCTTGATGAAATGGGAAGGGATAAGAAGCGATGAACCTAAGTCAGGAGACCTGCCTGATATATGCGCTTGTACCTACGGATGATAGGGAGGAGTGAGGAATACGTGTTGAGAAAGCCAAGATGTCTCAATTCTAGTTAGCCATGCGTATGAATCTCTCTTTTCTAATTTGAAAAGAGAGATTTTTTAGTTTGGGACAAAAAAATTAGAGGAGTGTATGAAGGTATGAATCAAATAAAAAGCTCGAATTTAGGCTATCCACGTATTGGTGAAAAACGAGAATGGAAAAAGGTGCTTGAACATTATTGGGCAGGGAACCTTGAAAAGGATGCATTTTTAAAACAAATGGAAGAGATTAGGCTTCAACACCTAAAAAAGCAAAAAGAGCAAGGTATTGATATAATTCCTATCGGAGATTTCAGCTTTTATGACCATGTCCTTGATACAGCTGTCATGTTTGGACTTGTACCAGAGCGCTTTGAAAATAATAGTAATGGACCAGTTTCATTAGAAACATATTTTGATATGGCGAGAGGCAATAAAGGTGCAGTTGCCTGTGAAATGACAAAATGGTTTAACACAAACTATCACTATATTGTTCCGGAGTTACATCATGTAGAGCCTAAACTGGTAGAGAACCGCCCGCTTCAATTTTTCAAAGAAGCAAAACAAAAGCTAAATATTGATGGAAAGCCAGTCATTCTAGGACCAATAACCTTTGTGAAGCTTTCAAAAGGATACAAGAAGTCTGATTTTAATAACGTAGTCAAAAAATTTGTACCCCTGTATGCTCAGATCCTTAAGCAATTACAAACAGAAGGTGTCCAGTGGGTTCAAATCGATGAACCGATTTTAGCAACAAATGTTTCTCTTGATGAGCTTGAATTATTCCAGGAGGTCTACCATCAGTTACATGAAGCAGCACCAAATGTTAAGGTGATTTTGCAAACTTATTTTGATCGTATTGATTATTTCAAAGAAGTTTGTTCTCTTCCAGTCCAAGGGATAGGACTCGATTTCGTCCATGATGGCGGCCATCACCTTGCTGCTTTAAATCAATTTGGTTTTCCACAGGATAAGGTGTTAGCTGCTGGTGTAATCAATGGACGTAACATTTGGCGTGGCAATCTAGATGAGAAGCTTGCAACTATTACTGAACTATCAACGTTTGTTTCAAGGGATCGTTTAATCGTTCAGCCATCATCAAGTTTATTGCATGTACCAGTAACTGTAAAAAGTGAAGAAACGCTTGATGAAGTTATAAAAAATGCATTATCTTTTGCAGATGAAAAAATAAATGAAGTTGTCATATTAACAAGAGCATTAAATAATGGCATTGAATCAGTACAAAACCAAATTACAGAGAGTACATCAGCCATCCAATCTTTAAACAAATCATCATTCCGAAACAATATAGAAGTACAGGATGCCGTAAATAACATTCATTTATATGATGTAGACCGGAGAGCAGAGTTATCTGTGCGTCAGGAATTACAGGCAAATGCTTTTGATTTACCTTTGCTTCCTACGACTACAATCGGTAGCTTTCCACAAACAAAAGAAGTTAGAAATAAGCGGTTAAAATGGCGTAAAGGCGAGTTAACCGATGTGGA
Source organism: Metabacillus schmidteae (assembly GCF_903166545.1). NCBI lineage: Bacteria > Bacillati > Bacillota > Bacilli > Caryophanales > Bacillaceae > Metabacillus > Metabacillus schmidteae. The sequence continues at coordinate 2,537,759 of NZ_CAESCH010000001.1, forward strand.
ATATGAGGATTATATTAAAGCAGAGATTAAAAAATGGATCGATATTCAAGAAGAACTCGGTTTAGATGTTTTTGTCCACGGGGAATTCGAGCGGACAGATATGGTTGAATATTTTGGAGAAAAACTACTAGGATTTCAATTCACAAAGTTCGGATGGGTTCAATCATATGGGTCAAGGTGTGTGAAACCACCGCTTATCTATGGCGATGTTGACTTGAAGGAATTAATGACAGTAAAGGAAACAGTGTACGCTCAATCATTAACATCAAAACCTGTAAAAGGAATGTTAACAGGTCCAATTACAATACTAAATTGGTCATTTGTTCGTGATGATATCCCTCGTTATGAAGTGGCTAATCAAATTGCTTTGGCGCTTCGGAAAGAAGTTGATAGCCTTGAAAAAAATGGCATTCAAATGATTCAAGTTGATGAACCGGCGATTCGGGAAGGACTTCCATTAAAGCGTGAAAACTGGGAGAATTATCTCAATGCCGCAGTTTATGCATTCAAACTTGCTACAACATCTGTGCAAGATGAAACACAAATTCATACACATATGTGTTATTCAGATTTCAAAAATATTATTGATACGATTGATGCACTTGATGCAGATGTTATTTCTATAGAAACATCAAGAAGTCATGGGGAATTGATTCAAGCATTTGAAGAAACAACTTATAACAAAGGGATTGGTCTAGGAGTATATGATATCCATAGTCCACGAGTACCAAGAGTTGAGGAATTATTACGAAATATCGATCGTGCCCTACAAGTACTCGATCCCAAATTGTTCTGGATTAACCCTGATTGTGGTTTGAAAACTCGGGGAATAGAAGAAACGGTTGCTGCATTAAAAGTTATGGTAGAAGCTGCTGAGCATACGAGAGAGAAGTTACTTGTCAACAAAAGATAAAAAGACGATGAATGAATAAAAATGCGGGACCATACTAGGTCTCGCATTTTTTTACATAAAGAGTTACTAAAAAATTAAAAGAATTATAGTGAAGTTACTATTGAACTCACAAGGAATAGTGTAAAATAAGAAAAGATTATACAAATTACTCATTTCTAAGGCTTTGTTAATATTTCCTGTTGATTTCCGAACATTTATCTTAGTGTTAAAAATCAATACTTGTTTATAACAAAGCCACAAATTAATAGTCCTACTGGAGGTTTACATTTTACCATGCCTAATAGCTACGCAGATTCTAATTTAAAACTATTTTCACTAAACTCTGATCCCAAGTTAGCTACTAAGATTGCAGAATTACTTGGCGTTGAATTAGGAAAGAGTTCTGTTACTCGTTTTAGTGATGGAGAAATTCAAATAAACATTGAGGAGAGTATCCGAGGAGATGAGGTATATATCATCCAATCGATTAGCAATCCTGTAAATGAACATCTAATGGAACTATTAATAATGGTAGATGCTTTAAAACGTGCATCTGCAAAAACCATTAATTTAGTTATTCCATATTACGGATATGCTCGTCAAGATCGTAAAGCAAGAGCAAGGGAGCCTATTACTGCAAAGCTGGTTGCAAATCTGCTTGAAAGAGCAGGCTCTACTCGTGTGATTGCCCTGGATTTACATGCACCACAGATACAAGGCTTCTTCGATATACCAATTGACCACCTATTAGGTGTACCAATTTTAGGAGAATACTTCATTAATAAGAATTTAGATGATATTGTCATTGTATCACCAGACCATGGCGGAGTTACGAGAGCTCGTAAATTAGCAGATCGATTGAAGGCGCCAATTGCCATAATTGATAAAAGACGTCCGAGACCAAATGTAGTAGAGGTTATGAATATTGTTGGTCATATTGAAGGTAAAACGGCGATATTAATCGACGATATTATTGACACAGCAGGAACGATAACATTAGCGGCAAATGCATTAGTAGAGCACGGTGCTAAAGAGGTGTATGCATGTTGTACACATCCGGTTTTATCTGGTCCTGCAATTGAACGAATTCAAAGCTCCAAAATAAAAGAATTGATTGTAACTGACTCGATTACACTTCCGGAAGAGAAAAGGATCGATAAACTAGTTGAGCTATCAGTTGCGCCATTAATTAGTGAAGCGATAAAACGTATATATGAAAAACAATCAGTTGACGAGTTGGTACAATAATCACTTTATGAAGCAAAAGCCGGAGCCAATATAAACTCCGGTTATTCTTATTGTTGAAATTTCCAATCGAAGGTGTAAGGAAGTGGAATTTTGAGTGTTGAGATAGAAGACTTAAAAAGTGTAAAGGCAGATTGTGAGAATTGCTTTGGCTTATGTTGTGTTGCTTTACCTTACTTAAAATCTGCGGACTTTGCTTATGATAAGGATAGCGGAATTCCTTGTGAAAATCTTCAGACAGATTACCGGTGTGGGATTCATCGTAATTTAAGAAAGAGTGGATTTCGCGGTTGTACAGTTTATGAATGTTTTGGAGCCGGTCAAAAGGTTTCACAATTTACATACAGTGGAAGAGACTGGAGAAAAAACAAAGAAATTGAAAAGGAAATGTTTGAAGTATTTCCTGTTATGCAGCAACTTCATGAAATGCTTCGTTATTTATATGAAGCATTAAATAGAAAAGAAGCTAGTGGAATCCAAACAAACATACAACAAGCAATAGAAAAAACAGAACGTCTTACTCACCTAAATCCACAATCGATATTAAAATTAGATATAATCCAACATAGGGAATATGTTAATCATTTACTCATTCAAACAAGTGAATACGTACGGGCAAATGTTAAACATGATCAAAAACAAAGGGTTAAATTAAAAAAGGGAATTGATCTCATTGGTTCAAATTTTAAGGGCGCAAATTTCAAAGGAGCAAATTTAAGGGGAGCCTTTCTAATTGCATGTGATCTTAGAAATTCGGACTTAAGATTTGCTGATTTCATTGGGGCAGACTTACGGGATGCAAATATATGTGGAGCAAACTTAACAGGAAGTATCTTTTTAACTCAAGTACAAGTTAATTCTGCAAATGGAGATCATCGTACAAAATTGCCACCATCTCTAGAAATTCCTTCCCACTGGTTAAACTAAATAATGGTTATAAATTGACTTAGTGTGAAAATTCTGTTAAAATTGAGATAAGTTAATTGAACGTTAGTTCCTCCAAAGGGGAGTAGCTGGAAAACAAAGTCGTCATTTCGGGTTTTACCCCGGCTTTGTTGGCAATCATATTGCTAGCGAGACCTTTGCCAATTGATACTTATAAATTGGTAAAGGTCTTTTTTTAGATCTTTACCATCATCGGTAAAGGTCTTTTTCATTTGGTAAGGAATTCATTCTTTTAGCTTAATTCTATAAATAGGAGTGATGAATAGCAATATATTTTAGTTATATTTAAACGAAAAGTTACTTCGGAGAAATTGGGTGAAAGTTTGGAAAAAGATCTATTAGTAGTAGACGAACTATTGTCACAAATTACAATTACATCAAATCCTAACAATAAGCCGGTAACGATTTCAGGAAATGTTCATGATTTAAGTTGTATTGGTGTTGGAACAGATGCTGCTGTTTTTCAATATATTCATGAACCATCATATGCATTTAAGCTCTATGCTGAAGAGAAAAAAGATAAAATTCAAACAGAAGCAAATGTCTATGAACAATTAAATGACTCACCATTCTTTTCTAAATGCTTTGGAGCTTTTGATAGATATTTAGTATTAAGCTTTGAATCGGGTATTACGCTTTATGATTGTCTACTACAAGGTATCCATATTCCTTCACAGGCAATTGCTGATGTTGAGAATGCAAGAAAGTATGCGCAAGATCAGAACCTAAACCCAAGGGATATACATTTAAAGAACATCTTACTACAGAATGGCAGAGCAAAAGTTATTGATGTATCTGAATACTTAAAACCCGGAAATGATCACCGCTGGGAGCATTTGAAGAAAGCCTATGATGATTATTACCACTTAGTTGATGGTAAGGCGATTCCCATTTGGCTTATGGAAACCATCCAAAGGTGGTATAACTTAAGAAAAAATTCTTCCATCGAAGAGTTTATGAAAGATGTATTAAAACTAAAAGTTTTTTGGAAATAAAGGAATTGGAAATATAAAGGAGGAATTAACATGTTAGATAAAATATTAAAATCTTTATTAGGCAAAAAATCAAAACCTTATGGGAAGTACAGCTCAAGTGATTTCAAAAGAAGAAGCTATTCAAAACATCACCATCCATCAAAGTATGGACATCATCACTATAAAAGAAAACATAAATCTGGCAGTTTCTTTAGTTCATATAGCAGTTAAGATTAAATTCTTGAGGATTGTTCAAAACGATCCTTTTTTTATGCTGTCTTTCAAACTTATATGTAAACGGATTAACTTTTCCTGTTTTCCATTAGAAATTCGTGAACTTCCTCTACCGTTAACCCAATCTTTATAGCTGTTTTCATTAGTTCGATCCACTCTAAATCCAAACTTTCATCGTTCATTTCTTTTGCTGAATTTATCATTATAATCATCCCCGTTATGAAAGGTTCTTGAAACTATTTTGACTGCAACCCGTACAAATAAAGATTAACAATCTCATTTGCTAATTCTTCCGGTTTCTTAATTCCATTAAAAAGACTTGTCACAGTAAGACGTTCAATCACTCCGACTAAACTATCTGCAACCGTTCTCATGTCAAGATCTTGACGAAAATATCCATCATTCTGTTCTGAGATTAAGTTACTTGTTATTTGCTCTGCAATTTGATTTTTAATATCATCAGCTTCTGCTGAAATGAAAAAACCGATCTTAGTTAAATGAGGGTCATCGTTTAGAAAGGAAAAGATGGCGGCAAGCCCACCGGCTATTCTTCCAGGAAGATTGGTACCATCCAATCCGGATTCAAGTCTACTTTCTTGTGAAAGTTGCGATAACTTAGTCCGAAAATGATTAACTAGTTCCTGAAAAATAGCTTCTTTGCTATGGAAATATAGATAAAAAGTCGGTTGAGTAACACCAGCTCTTTTAACGATTGTACTAATTTTTGTTGCATGAAATCCATTTGTGGCAAATTCTTCGGTTGCAATTGATAGTAACTTCGCTTTACTTTCTAGTCCATTTGAACCTTGTTTTCGACCTCTTTGTCCCATAATGCAAAAACCCCATTTGAATTATATTACTCATAAGTATTATCCAATGAAATGAATGAATTAGTCAAGGATTATATGCTAGCGGTTCTCTCAAAGATAATTAGATTGACTTCTCATTTAACTTTGTATAGAAGAACAACAATTGATTAAACTATGTTTGTATTTGCATATTAAAAGATGATAAATTTACGAGTAAAAAGTATCGATGTACATAGTAAACCGGGTAATTGGGATAGGGTGGATAAATAATGACTATAAATGAATACTGGCAAAAAATTGAAGAGAATAATCAACAGTTAATTCCTTTATTTTCTTCTTACTGGAATGAGTACTCAAGCTTTGGAACTTCGCAGTTTTGGTTAACTCTTTCTTTAATGGTCATGCCACTACTTTTACTTTATTTCACAGTAGATCGAAAAAGATTGTTTGAGGTGTTCTTTTTTGGATATACTGTCCACATCATTTGGACATATATAGATATTATCCTCGCAAGAAACGGTTTATTTGTTCATAAATTCTTCCTTACACCTTTGTTACCATATGCTCTTAATATGACAGCTTCAGTACTACCGGTTGGATATTTACTTGTGTATCAGTATTGTACTAATCATAAAAAGAGTTTTATTCTCTATACAGTTGTTTTAAGTGTTATTTTTGCATTTGGATTTGCAACAATTGAAGTTCTATTAGGTACAGTGGAATTTAATAATGGCATGAATCAACTTTATTTATTTCTAATCGATCTTGGAATTGCATTCTCAGCATATTTATTTACAAGAGTTTTAAAACATTGGAAAGCCAATGAAAAAATATAAGTGAAGCTTTTCAGATACATAATGGACACAATCCTTTGTAGGGAACGTCCTTTTTCTAATTCATTAACTAAAAATCATTATGTATCTGGAGGAAAAATGGTAAAATTAAGAATCTAAATCATGAAAATATACTTATGATGGTTTGCATAAATGAGGTGTAAGATAAAATGAAACGCAAAGTAAAAATTCTTGGTACAGGATCTTATGTACCTAAGCGAGTCGTGAAAGCTGAAGAAATTGATGTGTTAATTGGAAAAACAAAAGGCTGGTCTGAGAAAAAGTCAGGTGTGAAGCAAAGGTTTTTTGTCGAAAACGAAACAGCGTCATATATGGCTTCAGAGGCAGCAAAGTTAGCGATTAAAGATGCGGAAATATCATTGTCTGATCTCGATTGTATCGTGAGTGCAAGTGGCACAAATGAACAGGCTATTCCGTGCAATGCCGCATTAATACAAAAACAATTAGGTCTCCAAGATTCAGGGATACCATGCTTTGACTTTAACTCAACATGTCTTAGTTTTGTAACAGCTCTTGATATGATGTCTTATGCTATTGATCAAAAAAGATTTCAACATGTATTAATTGTCTCTTCGGAGATTTCATCTGTTGGTTTAAATTGGAGTCAGCATGAAAGCAGCATTTTATTTGGAGATGGAGCTTGTGCCTTTATTCTGACACATAGTAATGAATCTTCTGGAATTATTGCTTCGAAAATGGAAACGTTTAGTGAAGGAGCTGAATTTTCAGAAATCAGAGGTGGGGGAACAAAAATACATCCAAGAAATTTCAGTGAGCAGACTGAAAACGACTTTTTATTTGATATGGACGGTCGTGCCATCTTTAAACTCTCTTATAAACGATTAACTGAATTTCTCGAAGGATTGTTTAAACAAACTCAACTTTCAATGAAAGATATGCAAATGGTCATTCCACATCAAGCGAGTGCATCCGCAATGAAAATCATTCGGAAAAAACTGGGTGTTGAAGAGGAGCGGTTTATGAGCATAATTGAGGATTATGGAAATGTCATTGCAGCATCTATTCCTCTAGCATTCCACGAGGCTCTGAGACTTGGAAAATTGAAAAGGGGAGATCTTGTTTTATTATTAGGCACATCTGCGGGTTTATCAATCGGAGGTATTGTGCTTGAATACTAGATTGCGAGTTTTGGTAACAGGGGCTCGGGCTCCTGTTACACTCCATGTTTGCCGATTATTAAAGCAGTCTGGTGCAGAAGTCTATGCTACTGATTGTACCAATTCGCCACTAACTAAAGTATCTAGTAGTATAAAGAAGTATATCCTCACTCCTTCTCCAAAATTTGAAACAAAAAATTATATTAAGGCATTAGTAGAAATTGTAAAAAAGGAGGAGATTGACTATTTAATTCCTACATGTGAAGAGATTTTTTATATCTCAATGTATAAAGAAGTAATTAGTCAATATTGTATCGTCCTGGTGGATGATTTCAGCAAATTAAACGTATTACATAATAAATACAAGTTTATAAAATTAGTAGAATTTTTAGGGTATCAAGTTCCAATTACTACGTTATTAACTGAAAACACGAAGGTAAATACATTGCCTGAAGAAACCGATTTAGTATTGAAAAAAGTATTTTCGAGGTTTTCGGATTCTGTTATTTTTTTATCTACAAAAAGTGAGATACCTCCAATATGTTTAAACGATTCAAGCTGGATTCTTCAAGAAAGAGTGAAGGGAGAACAATATTGTTCTTATTCGATTGCAGAAGATGGGAAAGTTCTTGCTCAGGCTGTGTATAAAAGTAACTTTACAGCGGGTTTAGGTGCAACCATTTCGTTTGAACATATCGAAAAAAGTGATATTAACCAGTTTGTTTGTCATATAGTTGAACATCTAAATTTTACAGGACAAATATCATTTGATTTTATTGTAGATAACCGTAATAGGGCGTTTCCAATTGAATGTAATCCAAGGGCTACAAGTGGGCTACACCTGTTTGATCAAGAAGTTGTAGAAGCTTTACTCTTGAAGTCTATCAAATATGTAATTCCTAAAAAGAAGAAAAAGGAAGCAATCAAATTAGCAATGTTCTTATATGGACTTCCACAGATTGATAATATGCGGAGGTTAGGAGAATGGCTGAAAATTGTCATAACATATAAAGACATTACCTTTCGCATAACAGATCCATTACCATATTTTTTTCAATTCATTAGTCTTATAAAAATGTGGAGAGAAAGTAAGAAAAACGCTGTTTCTTTACTCAAACAATCAACTTATGATATAAGCTGGGACGGTGATGAAAAATGAGAGTGCTTGTTACAGGTGCAACAGGATTTTTAGGAATGAAAGTTGCAAAACGCCTTGCTTTGATGGGGTATGAAGTAATAGGGACAGGTCGAAATGTTAAGATTGGTGAAGAGTTATCACAAAATGGAATTCGCTTTGTTCGTGGTGCACTAGAAGACAGGGATCACATAGTGGCTCTTTGTCATGATCAAGATTTTGTGATCCATTGTGGTGCACTATCATCACCATGGGGGAAATACAAGAATTTTTATGAAGCAAATGTGGTAGGAACACAAAACGTAATCGAAGGCTGTTTAAAATGGAATGTAAACCGTTTAATTCATGTATCGACTCCAAGCATTTATTTTTATTATGACGAAAGAAAAAATGTAAAAGAAGATGATGTATTACCAACTAAATTTGTTAACCATTATGCTAAAACAAAATATCTTGGAGAACTTGAAATAGACAAAGCATTTCAACAAGGTCTTCCCGCAATCACAATTCGGCCACGTGCATTATTCGGACCAGGTGATCAAGCTATTTTCCCGAGATTAATTAAAGTATGTGAGAAAGGGATATTTCCGAAGATTGGTTCCGGCGAAGTTGAAATAGATATGACCTATATAGAGAATGTGGTCGATGCAATCGTTCTTTGTTTATCATCCAGTGATTCTACCCTTGGACAAAAATACAATATTACAAATGGTGAACGAGTAAATTTATATAGCATGATTGAATTGGTGATGAACAGATTAGAAAAATCATTTACATATAAAGAAATTTCATTTAAAAAGGCATTTTTCCTGGCGAAATCCCTGGAGCGGATTTCAACCCTGCTACTTGGAGGAAAAGAACCTTTATTAACACGTTATACAGTCAGCGTTTTATCACAATCACAAACCCTTTCAATAGAAAAAGCCAGAAAAGAATTAGGGTATGAACCGGCGATTTCAATTGAACAAGGAACAAATGAATTTATTGAATGGTGGAAAAATCATGCGCATTGAAATGGTCAAACTATTCGAATGTGGTTATTGCACACATCCTGAAAAGATCGTAAATCCTAAAAGGCCTTTTAAGAAAATAAAGTTTCCAGCTACAGTAGCATTATTGAAGCATCCTACGAAAGGATATATCTTATTTGATACAGGTTATTCAAAGGGTTTTTTAGATGCAACAAGATCATTCCCTTATTCAATTTATGCAAAACTAACTCCTGTATTTTATTCAGAAACACAATCGATTAAAAATCAACTAAAAAATGAAGGAATTCATCCATCAGAGATACGATATATTATCTTATCTCATTTTCATGGAGACCACACAGCAGGGCTAGATGATTTTCCTTCTGCGAAAATCCTAACTTTTAAAAAGGCATATGATCATATTAAGCAATTTAACAAAATTAAAGCTTTAACAAAAGGATGTTTAGTTGATTTACTACCAGAGGATTTACCTAATAGGATGAACTTTATAGATGAACAACCTGAAATATTATTAAGCAGTGAATTTCATCCGTTTCATGAAGGCTTTGATGTATTTGGAGATGGTTCTCTTTTTGCTGTTGATTTAACAGGTCATGCAATCGGGCAGTTCGGAATTTTTATCCTCTTGAAAAGTGGAAAACAATTATTGCTTTGTGCTGATGCAGTCTGGACAAGTCAGGCATATGAGGAATTAGTATTCCCTCACAAAATTGCTAATTTGTTAATTGAAGATAGAGCTGCTTATCGGGAAAATATAGAGAAGCTCCATCAACTTTCAAAGAATTCACCTGGTATTGATATTTTGCCAACCCATTGTCAAAAAACATGGAATTTGGTGAAAGAGGGTTGTATATATGAATAAATTAGTACTTTTAAAACAATATATGATATCTAAATATATAAGACGATTTCACTCAAGAAAGGCTATAGAAGCATATCAACATAAAAAAATTAAAAAGCATCTATCATTTGTTTTAAATTATTCTCCTTTTTATCAGAACTATTATCGGAATCACCAGCTTCATTGGGAAACATTACCCGTTATATCAAAGAGAGAAATGATGGATCATTTTGATGAATTAAACACGGTAGGCATAGAGAAGGAGAAAGCCTTTCAATTAGCAGCCAAAGCTGAGATTACAAGGGATTTTTCACCGAAGATTGATGATGTGTCAATTGGTTTATCCTCCGGGACAAGTGGAAATCGCGGGGTATTCTTAGTAAGTGAAAAAGAATCAGCGATGTGGGCTGGCGAGGTACTTGCAAAATTACTACCTGGAAGTCTATTTCAAGAACATAAAATTGCTTTTTTCCTGCGTGCAAACAATAATTTATATGAATCAACAAAAAGTAGTAAAATAAGCTTTCATTTCTTTGATTTAGTTGAAGAATTACATCATCATATGAGTAAACTGAATGACTTGAAGCCTACGATTATCATAGCACCTCCATCTATGTTACGAATAATCGCAGAATGGAAAAGGGATCAGCACATTGATATTAATCCTAAAAAAGTCATTTCAGTTGCTGAAGTTTTAGAAGATGTTGATAAAATTTTTATTGAAGATATTTTTCAGCAAACACTACATCAGGTTTATCAAGCAACAGAAGGATTTTTAGCAACAACGTGCTCACAAGGTGTACTTCATATGAATGAAGATTTACTCGCTATACAGAAAGAGTATTTAGATAAAGAAAACGGAATTTTCGTTCCTATCATTACTGATTTTACTAGAAGAACACAGCCATTAATACGTTATCGATTAAATGATGTTTTAATTGAAAGGAAAACTCCTTGTCTATGTGGATCACATTTTTTAGCCTTAGAGCGTATTGATGGACGATGTGATGATATCTTTTATGGAGTCCATAAGCATACTGAAAAGAAACATATGCTGTTTCCAGATTTCATCAGGAGAGCAATCATGTTTTCTTCAGAAGATATACTAGAATATAAGGTAACACAGAAGGAACTTCTAAGTATTGATATTAAGTTAAAGGTGAAACATGATAGATCAGAAGTAGAAGCATTGGTTATACAAGAGTTAGTAAAGCTATGGAAAGAACATATGCTTGTCTTACCTCAGTTTTCCTTTACAGAATACGATTTGATTGCCTCCGATCGTAAAAGAAAGCGAATAGAAAGTGTCCTAAAGGAAGAAATCCAGCATGAAACTATATGATAGATCAATGATTGACGATATTGATTGGGAAACGAAAAAAGACGGCGGGATGATCAAGCATTACTTTGAACCTTTGATGAAACATGGAAGTACTTATTTTATGAGAAATGTTAAAACAGACCTTTTTCTTATAGAAATAGATGATCTTTTGTTACCACTTACGGTAAATAATAAAGAATTCAATAATTCTTATGTAACATCTCCATATACACATTATATTAGCTATGCCAAAGAAGAACTTTGGGAGTTGAAAAATCCAATTCTTGAAAAAATATTTTCACCAATGATTGATATACTCGGTGGCTTATTAAGAAATAGTAATGTAAATAAAGTAGTGATTGTGAATAATTGGTTATTGTCAACAAATTTAATGGGACCATTACTAACGAAGAGTCAATTAGAGAGGTTGACAAGGTTTATAACATCAACATTTCCACATTACACCATTTTGTTTCGATCAATGACTGAGCTATTGCATCATCAATTTCTGGAGACAATGGATCATGTTGGTTATCAAAAAATCATGTCACGGGCCATTTACTTATTTGATCATCCTTTCACATTAACAAAAAAACAAAAAAAGACCCTTCAACAGGATAAGCGTTTATTTGAAAAATATCACTATTACGTTCGGGAACCTGGAGTTGACGATATAGCTCACATACAGAAATTGTATAATAATTTATACATTGATAAATACTCCAGACACAATCCACAATTTACAAAAGAGTTTTTCGAACATGCAATTAATCATAAATTCTTACGGTTTTCATTAATATGCCAGGGAGAAGCAGTAAAAGGTGTAATCGGATATTGGGTTAGGGAGGGTGTTCTTACTACACCAATTCTCGGATATACCACCAATAGTGATAAAAAAGAAGGCTTATACAGGGTTTTATCCTATTTGATAACAGAAAATATACTGCAAAAAAACTATGTTGGTCATCGAAGTGCTGGTGCCGGAGGGTTTAAGCGAATGCGGGGCTCAGTTCAACATATTGAATATACCTATTTCTTTCAAATGCATTTACCTTTTCATAAAAGGTTAGCATGGAGTTTTCTTAAAGCAATTATGAGCTTATTTGTTGAGCCAATGGCAAAGAAGAAAGGGTTTTAACTAATATTACCATCGAAAGGATACCTGTTTTTTTGTTACGATCTTTAGGATAACGTTTTTTCTAAGGAGGAGAAATGTGAGGAAAAACATCATCATATTCCTAATGATCATACTAGTATTTACAGGTGGCTTTTTATTAGGCATCTTTTTTCAAAATAATAACGATAAGCAAACGAATACTCCAAAGTTGGTAACAAAAGCACCGGGATCGAAAAAGAAACCGACTGAAAAGGAAATCCCTCAATATTCAAAAGAAAAAGAAAAAGTATTAATTGGGTATGTGCAGGATTTCAGAGATCCATCCACTATTGATTATACAAACCTAACACATGTCATATTTTCCTTTGCTCACCCTGCAAAGGATGGAAGTGTTCTAATGAATGGAGAACAAGCTAAAATAAATTTAAAGACAATGGTGAAAAAAGCACGTGAGCACAATACAAAAGTATTATTAGCTGTTGGTGGCTGGTACCACATCCAAGGTGGAGAGTCGTACGAATATTTTAAAGCTGCAATTTCTTCTACTACGTCACGCTCAAAACTAGTAAATGAACTTATTTCTATAACAAAAACAGAAAACCTTGATGGAATAGACATCGATTTTGAACATCCGAGATCTAATGAAGATGCAAAGAACTTGAATATTTTTATTAAAATGCTTGATGAAAAGTTGTCTAAGCTTGATAAAGAATTAACGATTGCCGTATATTCAAAGATTCATAGTGTTACAGGAACAGAAATACAATCTGTGGTGTTTAAGCCTGAGATGTTCAAGCATGTTGATTTTGTGAATATTATGGCATATGACGGCCAATGGGACGGCGAGTATAATGCGGCAAATTTATCTCCTTATAGGTTTGCAGAAGATATTGTAGAGTATTGGTCAAATTTGTTTAATAAACATCATTTACCTAAAGAAAAACTTGTCTTAGGTGTTCCATTCTATGCACAACCGGAAGATGTCTCCATTAACCAGATGTCATATGGCGCCATTGTTAATGAGAATCCGGAAAATGCCAAACGGGATACTGTAAAGTTACATGGTACAACCTATCACTACAATGGTGTAGAAACAATGAAAAAGAAAACAAATCTGGCTTTGGAAAATGGATTTGGAGGCATGATGATATGGGAGTTAGGGCATGATGCTAAAGGAAATTATAGTCTAACAAGTACAATTTTAAATGAGTTGACGAAGGAAGATGAACAACCGTCTATTTTTGCGAAAGACTAGGGATTTATGCCTAGTCTTTATTCAATATTTGAATTAACTATTTTTTTTATCTAATTCTTCTCTCATTCTTTCATCTTCTTCTATGACACAAATACGTGTAATCTGTTCATTGAGATAATGGTTGAGATAATCCATCTCTTCTTCACAATGTTCTTTTTTCATTGATGGACCTCCTTGCGATTTTATTATTATCGTCTGCATGAGAGGGAGGTACTATACAAAAAAATAAAAGGCCTTATGGGCCAGGATATGCTACTTAACAAATATGCTTAATATTAGAATGTGTATAAAGGATAGTCTTAAGCTCAATTTCAGAAGCTTCATAAAATTGTCTTCCATCAGGCATTTTATATACATTATGATCAATCAAGGCTGTAATAATTTCGGATTTGGATTTTTCTTTTGTAGGTTCACACATAAAAATCACCTCTTATTTGAAAGCGTTTACAAATATATAATATAGAAAATTTTTCTGCTTGTCAATCTTCTTCTTTACTTTAAAGTCTATTTAAATGTACATTTTTTATAATGGATTTGAGAAAAATGATAATAAAAGGGGGGAGTCATTTTGAATCAGAAGTTTTGGATTTTATTTGTTTTTGTCTTAATATGTTCAACGATATTATTCGTTTCATTTGATTCGGTTGCTTTAATAAATAGAAAAAACCCAGATTCTATACACGTTTACCTTATTGGTGATTCTACAGTATCCACCTATAAACCTAATGCGGCACCTAAAATGGGGTGGGGGCAAAAAATAAACGAATTTTTTCATGACAGTGTCGTCGTTCACAATCTTTCTGTTCCCGGAAGAAGCTCCAAAAGCTTTTATGAAGAAGGAAGATTTAAAATAGTAAACAAGCAATTAGAGCAAGGCGATTATCTATTAATACAATTTGGTCATAATGATGCTAAAAAAGCGGATGCAAGGCGATACACTGATCCATTTACGACCTACAAGGTGTATCTAAAAAAATATATAGCCGCAGCAAAGGAAAAAGGAGTAGTCCCTATACTGGTGACACCTGTTGAGAGACGAAATTTCTCTGCAAATGGAGCAATAATCGATTCCCATGGTGATTATCCTTTAGCCATGAAGCAATTAGCTGCTGAAGAGAATGTCGATTTAATAGATTTAACGACTAAGAGCAAGCAGTTGTTTAATGAAATAGGACCTGAAAATACGAAAAAAGTGTTTTTATGGCTCGAACCAGGTGAATATGATCACTTTCCTGAAGGGAAAAAAGATAATACACATTTACAAGAGGAAGGTGCATATCAAATTGCAGCGTTGGTTGCTAAAGGTTTGATTGAAATAAATTCTCCTCTTCAACACTATATTAATCAAGAATAAGAACCTATTAGTGGCTGTCAGAAAAAGGGATAGCCTCTTTTTGCAGTTTGGAAAAATTTACTCCTCATAGAGGAATTTTTTATTTTTCCTTGAAATACATATATAAAGCTTAACTAATATTTTGAAAACGCTTACCTTTAGGTGGGAGGTTGAATGCATATGTACGTCACGATTGGTCATTTATTTGAACAAACTGTAAGAAAATATGGGAACAAAGAAGCTGTAGTCGACAAATCCAGGGATGTACGGAAAACGTTTAATGAGTGGAATGCAGAGGTAAATAAACTTGCGCATTCCATGCTTGCTGCAGGTGTAAGAAAGGGTGATAGGGTTTCAACTTTGTTATTTAATTGCTTTGAATTGGGAACAGCTTATTTTGCTGCTGCAAAAATAGGAGCGATTATTAATCCGATTAACTTTAGGTTAAAAGCAGATGAAATTTCATATATATTTATGGATGCTGCACCAAAAATCGTTCTCTTTGAGAAAGACTTGGAAGAACAAATTACGAAAATAAACAATCGATTTCCAACAATTATATTTTGGAGCATCGATGAGACAACTTCACCATATGCTTCTTCTTATCAAGACATCATCAAACATTCTCCAACAACAAATCCAAATTGTGAAATAAATGAAAATGATACGTATGCGATTATGTACACAAGTGGAACAACTGGTCGTCCAAAAGGGGTTATGCACCGCCATCGTGATATGGTTGAACAAAGTTTAATCTGTATCAATGCCCTTCAAATAACATCTAAGGATGTCGGATTAGTAACAGCTCCGATGTTTCATTGTGCAGAACTGCATTGCAGTTTTTTACCACGTGTTCATTCAGGTGCTAAAAATGTCATACAACATCATTTTGATTCAAAACTAGTGCTAAAAACGATTGAGGAAGAAAAAATCACCATGCTTTTTGCTGCTCCAACAATGTGGAATATGCTCCTCCAAGAAGAATTGCAACAATATAAATTGTCATCACTTCAAGTTGGATTATACGGTGCAGCCCCAATGGCTCCGGTACTTGTCAAAGCTTGTAAAGATAGATTAGGACTAGAACTTGTTCAAGCATACGGGATGACAGAAATGGGACCTGCTATTGCATTTTTAGAAACAGATGAGCAACTTTCGAAAGCTGGTTCAGCTGGAAGAGCATGCTTTAATCATGAAATAAGAGTGGTCAAGCCAAATGATCAAGGACCATCAGAACCTGATGATATCCTTCCTCTAGGAGAAATTGGAGAAATTATTGTTAAAGGTCCTTGCATGATGATTGGTTACTATAATCGTGAAGATGCTACAGAAAAAGCAATGTACAAGGGCTGGTATCATTCAGGTGATCTCGGTTATTTCGATAAAGATGGTTATTTGTTTGTCGCAGACCGGGTAGATGATATGATCATTAGCGGCGGAGAAAATGTATATCCAAGAGAAGTAGAAGATGCGTTATATGAACATAAAGGAATTTTAGATGTGGCCGTATTAGGAGAGCCTGATGAGTTTTGGGGAGAAAGGGTTATTGCTGTTGTTGTTGTGAAAAAAGAACAACACCTAAAAGGTGAGCAGCTTGATCAATTTTTAAAGGACTCTGAAAAGCTGGCACCATATAAACGACCGAGAAGATATGTTTTTGTTGATGAGGTTCCTCGTAATGCAAGCGGAAAGATCCAAAAATTTTTATTAAGAGAAACAATGTCTCAAGATAAGCTTCAATATTAGTTTTATTTAATGTGATGAAAGGCAGATCCCAAAAGGACTGCCTCTTTTCTATTCTTCAATTCATCATGAAAAAAGGTAACTAATATGGTATAGTTATTTAGCTGTTGTTAGGAAAGACTAGCAATTAGTATGAATAGAAAAGAGATGTGATAAACCTTGACCGATTTCTTACAATTAGGGATACGAAAAGAAGTTCATTATACATTAAAATCATTAGGGCTCACACAGCCAACTCCAATACAGGAGCAAACGATTCCGAAGATTATTGAAGGTAAAGATGTCATTGCACAAGCCCAAACAGGGACAGGTAAGACACTTGCTTTTGTTCTCCCAATCATAGAAAAAATCAATATACAAAATGACGAAGTACAAGCGCTTATCTTAACTCCAACAAGGGAGTTAGCACAGCAAATTTCAAAAGAAATAAAAAGAATGATTGAAAATGTGGATGGTCTTAATGTTTTGGCTGTTTATGGGGGGCAGGATGTTGAACACCAGTTAAAAAAATTAAAAGGTGCTCAACACATTGTAGTAGCAACACCAGGCAGATTATTAGACCATATTCGCCGAAAAACAATTGATTTATCAACTGTTCAAATGCTTGTGTTAGATGAAGCAGATCAAATGTTACATATGGGTTTTCTTCCGGAAGTTGAGGACATTATTTATGAAACCCTTTCAACAAGACAAACGATGTTATTTTCAGCAACAATGCCAAACGAAATAAAATCTCTGGCCAAAATATATATGACAGATCCGATAAACATACAGGTGCAGGCAAAAAGAATAACTGTAGATGAAATTAAACAAATTGTCGTAGAAACAACTGATCGAAGAAAACAAGCTACATTGCTGCATTTAATTCAAGAGCATCGTCCATTTTTAGCGATTATTTTCTGCCGTACAAAGATTCGCGCAAAAAAACTGCAAGAGGCATTAATCGCAAACGGTTACGAATCTGATGAGTTACACGGTGACTTAACTCAAGCAAAACGAGAAAAAGCAATGAAACGTTTTCGTGAAGCTAAAATTCAATTTTTAGTTGCAACTGATGTAGCGGCTAGGGGACTTGATGTAGAAGGTGTTACACATGTTTATAACTATGATATTCCTCATGATGTTGAAAGCTATGTACACAGAATCGGTCGAACAGGTCGTGCAGGTGGAACAGGTGTTGCCTATACTCTCGTTGCACCAAAGGATGTTGATTTTTTACGAATGATTGAAAAAGGCATCCATCTTACCTTGGAAAAACAGGTTATAAAAGGAATCAGTGTTCCCGACCGGGAGGACTATGACCAAATAAGAAAAGATCAAATGAAAAAATCAAGACGTTCAAATGAAAGTGAAGGCAGGGGAAGGAGAGGAACCTCTTCCACCAGCAGACCAAGCGGAAGAAAAACCGTTGAAAATAAACAAAAGAATACTCAAAAACCAGTGTCAAGAAATCGCAGATCAAAAAGGAAATAGTAAAATAAACGGGTATCTCATCGATACCCGTTTATTTTTATTTATTTAAATCCTTCTTTGTTATCTCACTTCTAATGGTAAGATCCTTAGAAAATTCAGTATCTTGTTTCTTATTATTCGGGTATTTGTTTTTTCGCTCACGGTTATCGTTGCGATTTGTCATTGAATGCACCTCCTCAGGATTTTTGTCATTTGTTATTATATGTAATAAATGCTTTTTTAAAATAGTAAATAAATATATTTAGGACGCATACTAACTATGAATTGGACCATACTATTTTCTGTTGCATTTAATTTTTTATATGTAAGGGGTTAAAAAATGGATCAAAAGTTATTTGATTTTATTAATTCATTTGCTGGGAAGAATCATCAAATTGATCGTATGATGGTATTTGCTTCAAATAAATTCCGGTTTATTTATGCAATAATATTATTTGTTGTATTTATTTTTAACCCTCGAGGAAAAAAATTGTTTCTACAATGTATGCTATCTTTAGTCGTGAACAACATACTCAATGGAGTAGTAAATCACCTTAAATATAGACCCAGACCTTTTTTAACAAGAAAAGCAACTGTACTATTACCTTCTAAACTTGATTCTACCTATTTAAGTAAACATACATTACTGTCCTTTTCTGTATCTACATTGGTTTATAAAGAAAACCGATATTTAGGATTAATTATGTATGCTATGTCTTTATTTACGGGAATATCAAGAATCTGGGTAGGTGCTCATTATCCTTCTGATATTTTTAGAAGTTCTATTATAGGTAGTGCTATTACCTTGTTATTAAAAAGGTGATAGGTCACCTATCACCTTTTTTGTCCTTAGATTCTTAACCTTTATTTTAATGAGCTTTAAGTAACACCTTAAGTTCAAATTATAATTAGAAGCCACCCTCTCCAGGAGAAAATGGTAGACTGAACTTTGTTTCTACAGCTCGAAGTCTTTGGTTTAGGCGATTAAGTCTACGTGTATGCTGTTCAACACGATCATTTAATCTGTTAACCTCTCGATTTATTCGTCTAATTTCTTCATTTTGTCTCTTTAACTCATCATTTAGCCTATTTATTTCTCTTGATTGTCGTTCCGTTTGACGCTCTAATGCATTTACTCTTCTTTCAAGATTAGGTTGACGGTTTTCCACAGGTTGTTCCAGTTGCTGCATAATCGGATAAAATGACTGTTGGCCTTGTGTGAATTGAGGAAAATGATCGACATGGTAAACATATGGATATTGATACATGAAGGAAACACTCCTTTATTTATTTAGCATGATCCAAATATAAAATTGAATTTTGGAATGCTGTTTTATCCATATATTAATATGTAGGTAATAGCTTAGTGCTACTGTAAAACCTATATATCGTAATAAATATTGGAATTAGAAAATAATAATGAGGGGGAGCATGATCTTAGTTTAAGAGAAAAGCTTCTTTTTTTATTTATTATAAAAGTGAGTATTGAGGAATTGTAATGAAAAAACAAATACCCTAAAAAGAAGAATTTTTTAGGGTATTAAATATTTAGTGTTATCTTTATTTAAGGACAGAATATAGGCATAATAATAGTTACACCAGCATCTTGGGCCATATCTCCTAATACTTCTGCAAGTGTTTCAGTTGAGAATGTTACATTACCACAATTATTTAGTGCTAACTCTGCTAAATCTAATATCTCTTCAACAGTTACACATTCATCTGTCCCGAAGCCTAAAGCTGTAGCTTGATCTTCAGTTAAATCTACTACATATTCTACAAGTACCCCACCGACACAACCATTATCAGTAGTTGTTGAAATACAAACATTTAAAAGATTTACAAGATACTGACGTAAAATAGCATTGTCACTTGGGAATGGATCTCCCGGACATTCACTAGCTAAAGCTGCAGCAGCGCCAGGTACAGTTAATAAATTTCTAATGGTAGCAGCGCAAGATTCAAGTGCTAGATCATTAGGACATTCTGCATCTGTAGCACTAGGACACAAAACATTCCCTTGTAAAACTCTATCAAAAAAGTCTGAATTTAGTCTAATACATTGGATAGCATCACAAATTTCATTTGCGGTAAAGGTACCAATACCAAAACTTGGACCTTGACCTCCAGCAGCGTAGAATCCTTGTGAACGTGGACAAAATGGTCTTTTTCCCATAAAGTCAACTCCTTTCTTGTTATAGAATCATATATATTCTTATTAGTGAGAAGCGTCCTTTTTTTTTGTCATTTTGGAAAAAATGGTAATTTGCCTTGGTAGAATTGCCTAATTATATAGAATACGTTTAATAAATAGATTAATACACAGGAAGACAATAAACTTTTGAGTAATATATAACTATATAATAGAAAAAGAGTGAGGGATTTATGAAGTATTCAAAAGGGAAATGGGCAAAGTATAGGTTTCTAATTAAGAATGAAAGTTTAGTTCCATTTGTTCCTGAAACGGAGCTATTCAATGAAGAAGTGCTATGGGAATTTATTGAAAAGCACGGTCAAGTAGTGGTAAAGCCTAGTTGGGGACGACGCGGGAAAGGTGTATTTAGTATAAAAAAAATTGATCAAGATGTATTTGAGTTTCATTCCGAGATGAATAAGTTCACTATTACAGGAGAAGAAAAGTTACTTAATAAAGTAGAGCGTTCTTTAATTAAGGAAAAGAATATTGTTCAAAAGGGAATTTCCCTATCAACAATAAATGGTTCTCCATTTGACTTAAGGATTATGGTACAAAGGGAAAAAGAATCAGAAGAATGGGTTGTAACCGGTATGTTAGCGAAAGTAGCCTCAAAAAACTATTTTATTACGAATGTTACTAAAAAAGTATTGGATGTTCAAAGTGCAATTGAACAATCAAACATATCAATTGATGATGCGAATGAT
Source organism: Metabacillus schmidteae (assembly GCF_903166545.1). Lineage (NCBI taxonomy): Bacteria > Bacillati > Bacillota > Bacilli > Caryophanales > Bacillaceae > Metabacillus > Metabacillus schmidteae. Next base: position 2,558,920 of record NZ_CAESCH010000001.1, read on the forward strand.
TTAGTCAGAACTTTAGAGAAGATTTCATTAACAGCTGCCCAAGAATTATCAGGTTATTATCCAAAGCAACAGATATTCGGATTGGACATTGGGTTAGATCAAGCTGGAAAGCCGTGGATATTTGAAGTGAATTGTAACCCGAGTTTCGTCTATTTTAAACAACTTAAAGATAAGCAGATGATGAGTAAAATAAGGGAATATAAAAAAAATTAAAAATTTAAATAACTTAATAAATACACTTGAAAATATAATTGAAAAGCTGTGCTTTTTTGAAGAAGTACAATTAATATTATTTTAACTTATGGATGATATTTTTTTCGCTTTGTAAATTATACGTTTCATTGATTCTTATAATGAAATCATCTATGTCCTTGTGCCTATACGCTTAATAGTGCATATGCATATATTTATAAAAGAGGTTCTAGTGATTATTTGGGCTTGGAGGTGCAATGATTGAACTCGGAACCAATCGGAATATTATTATCAAAATCACAATGGAAAGAAATGATTATTGAGAAAAATAAGAATTCATATTGTTTCCAATATTATTATTCAGCTAAAAAATTAGGTAAAAATGTAGTTTTCTTTACATTAGATCATCTATGCCTTAAAGAAGATCAGGTCGAAGCATTTCAATTGAAGGATGACCTTCTAAACGAAGTTAGTCGGATTAAAATCCCACAATTAATATATAATCCTAACAAATATAATAAGAAGAAAAATATAAGAAAGCTAAGAGCGTTAGTCCAAAGCAAACGAGTAAAAATAATTAATGAACATCATCTTATTAAACAGAAACACTTGACAGAAATTTTGGAGTCCCATAAATTAAATATTCTCTTTAAAAAAGAGCTAGGTCAAGAACTTCCACTTTATATCATTCATGTTGTTTGTCAAAAGAAGAACGACCTTGATTGGGAAATTCCGTTCAAATATGTAAAGGATATAGATGGAGAGAAATATACAATTAATGAATTTCCTTTTTCGAACCAAAAGTCTTTTTTTTACTATTCAGAAGAATACCTCAATGAAATATCAAAACGTATTTTAAAAGCAATTCATTATTATTTTCCAGGGATATCCGAACTCGGCTTAAAGTTAATTGTTAATAGTAATGGAGAATTATTATTTGAATCAACTTGTACAATAAATGATGTTATTAACGATTTGACAAACTGGAAATCATCCGTAGTAAAGAAAATTACTGAATATCCATTTATAATAGCTGATTCTATTTATAATATGAATACTGTAAATTCAAATCAATTAGTGGAAATTGAACCTAAATTACAGGTTTTGGAACAAACTGAATCTGGAGATCGTTATTGGGTAAAGATTAACGTAACCGATGAAACAAGAACTGTTAGATTTCCATCAAAAATTTTTGATACTAACTTAGCAAATTTAGATTCTCTTAAGTTTGGGGTTATAGAGGAACAATGTAGGATTATTGTTGAGGGTGATATTCCTTCATATAGAAAAAGCACTTATGATAATCCTTTTGAGATTTCAATTTCTAAGGATTTAGTTGAAAACATGTATATTCCATTAGATATGGTATTTCAGCTTTTTTTCTTGAACGATCAGGTAGTAATTGGTCCTACAATAGGCTTTTTATTAGGAGATAAGAATCAGACATATAATTTAAAATATATGCAAAAGTATAAAGATCGACTTGAAGAGTATAAAAGTTTTGGTGGACTTGTGATAGCATTCTCACCACGTTCTGTTAATTGGAACAAGAAGATTGCATATGGATTTGTTTATGATTTTTTATCTAAGGAATGGAGATATGATTCAACACCAATTCCATCTGTTATTTATAGAAGAAATTTTCATCAAGATGAGAAACTAATTTCAAAGTTAAGTGAAATGACAAATAACAAACTTTTTAATTCTCACCACTTTAATAAATCAGATTTACATTCAATGCAGAATGAAACAATAATTAGTAAACACATACCTTCTACTTATCTTCTGGATGAGTTTAACAAACTATTTGAATTTTTAAAGAGTAAAGAGAAGATTATTTTAAAACCAGTAAGTTTATCCAGGGGGAGAGGTATTTTTATTTTAGAAATACAAGATAAGGATGCTGATGCTTTTAATCTTTTTGAATATAATGCTGGTTCTAAAGTCTGCCATAATCTAATTGGTACCAAAGAGCTTTATAATAAGTTATCTGAATTAAATATTCTTGATCGTGAGTATCTTTATCAAACATATATTCCTCTTTTAAAGATTCAAGATAGTCCATTTGATGTTAGGGTGGTCATGCAAAAATATCAAAAAGGGAACTGGAAGTGTTCCGGAATTGAGTGTAGGGTTGCTGGGGAAAACGAAGATTTAACAAATATAGCTCGCGGTGGTCAGGCAATGTCTCTAGATGAGGCTATTACAACGTCAAATATAACAATCCCTTTTACAACTATTCATAGTAGAATCTTAAAGGTATGTCAAAATTTTTGCACGTTAATGGATCAAAAAAGGGAACATTACGCAGAATTTGGGTTAGATATTGCCTTAGATCAAGAGGGGCATCCATGGATTTTGGAAGCCAACATTTACCCGAGTTTTAAAGGGTTTAAAAAAATGGATTATAATACGTATTTAAAGATTCGCTTTCAACCGCTATATTATGCTGTAAACATACAAGGATTTAATGTGTTAGATGAAAGTTCTTCCTTAACAAAAGTTCATAATGCTTAATTAATGATTGAAAAAGACAGGAAACATAAGCGGTTCCTGTTTTTTTTCATGCATCGTGTCTTGTCTCTAATATATCTCTTTATCTTAGGCAATAGCACAATATTAATAACTCAATTTAACATAAAATATACAATAACTATGTAGTTAAATTCTTATTCGTTGGAATTTAACAATTGGAACTGTAAAAATTTAAATCTCTTCTCAAGAAAAATCAGAATTTTATTTAATTTGAACGAATCGAGTAATACGCTTGATGACTCATTATTTAGATTCTTTTTATGTAGCTTTTACACGTATGATATTAGGAGGCATTATTAAAAGTGAAAGAATATGTTGGAATTATGGTTGGAAAACTTGTGTTCAATGGAATAAAAAAAGGAAAAACTTATTACGAAAACCTATCTTTTTATGAAGAAGCTGGAGAAAAGTATAATTTAATCCCTTGTTATTTCCGGTTTGATGATATAAATCCAGGTATCAGTACAATAACAGCATATGTAAGAGAAGAAGATGGCACATTTGCTTTGGCATCCATTCCAAAACCAAAGATTATTCATAATAGAATATTGACTGGGAAAGTATCTTCAAAAAGGAAACTAAAGAGACTTAAGAAAGAAGGAATTACTTTTATAAATGAAAAAAATCGCTTTAAGAAACTAAGAATTTATGAAATTCTAAAAAAAGATCCAAAGCTGTTACCAAATCTTCCGGAAACTGTAAAAATTAGTGAAGAAAATCTAAAGGAAATGATGAATAAATATAATGAACTAATTATAAAACCGAATAGTGGAAGTTTAGGAAGTGGTATCTCTAAATTATCCAAGGTAAATGAAAATGAGTGGGAATTCAGTTATTTTCAGAAAAAAGTTATGGTAAAGAAAAGTTTTTCATCAAAAATGCCTTTAGAATTAAAAAGATTATTAAATAATCCCAGGATTATTATTCAAGAAAGGATTCCGCTGGCTAAAAGCAAGGGTGGAATATTTGACATGAGAGTCTCTGTACAAAAAAATGATATTGGAGAATGGCAAGTTTCCGGTATAGTAGGAAAAGTAGCGAATAATGATAAATTTATTACAAATGTAGCAAAAGGTGCAACGTGTTACCCCCTTAACGAACTACTTAAAGATCTACCCCATCTAGACCGTGAAAAAGTCAATAACGATATAAAGTGTTTATCCTTAAGAATTGCTAAGCAACTTGAAAGAGAATTACCTCCTATGACAGATTTGGGTCTTGACATTGGTCTTACGCACGAGGGAATACCTAAATTTATAGAATGTAATGGCAGGGATTTAAGAGTCACATTTAGAAATGCCAAAATGGATAAAGAGTGGAAAGAAACACATACAACACCTATCGGATATGTAAAATATTTAATACAAACAAAAACAAAAAATTAGCTGGTTTAAAATGCAAATTGAATTGTAATTTATAGGGGTGCTGAATAGATAACAGCACCCCTTATTAATAATGGGTAACTACATGTCGGTCATTTTTTTCTTTTTTAAAAAGTTAATTGTTCTTTTTTTCATTGATTTTGTTAAGTAACCGCCCTTAAATGACCGAATCTCATATGACATTAAGAATGCTTTTGGCTCATATTTATTGATTATGTCCAATAATTCACTTTCTCTTGAACGCTTTGAAACAATATCTAATCGGTAACGTGCAGTATTAATGCCTTCACCTTCAAACACAGTAACTCCAAAACCGGCTGTACGTAAGGCGTTTACCAAGTCCATATTTTTATCTAGAATATTTGCTTGATAGGTAATAAATCCAATAGCTAGTTTCTTTTCTAAAGCGCCACCTAAAAGTAATCCAACACTAAAACCAAGGACATAGGCAACGATATTGTATATATTAGAAAGGTCTTGAAAGACAAAGATTAAACTTACGATATAAATGATAGCTTCTAATAGTCCAACACCCGCTGCAGATGTTGTTTGGTTCTTAACAAGAAGTATTGTTCGTATCGTAAGGACTGGTACATAAATAAGTTGAAGTATAAAAATTAGCAAAGCCTGTAAGAGCATGTTTTTGATTTCCTTTCTAAGACCAAATTTTATAACGAAATCATAACATAATTTTTTAGTATGTATATAGAAGTTTTGGAAGTTTTTTATGTTAATTTTTTGTATGATTTATTGTAACCTTTCTTCCTGCTCTACATAAGGATAATATAAAATATTTGGGTGAAAAACTCCTGCTAAAGGAGCTGTGAGGAAATTGAAATCAATTGTCTTTATTGGATCAAATAAATCCGGTACGAGTAGAGAAGCTTTAAATATTGCAAAGCAAATGGGTTACTACACTATTTTATTTACAGATCGAGCAAAGTTTTTACAACAACGAGAAGAGTTTCCTGATGTACATCTAATGATATTTTTGAAAGATTTAATAAAAAAAGAAAGTGTTCTAAATGAGATTAAGCGACTGGTTGAAAAAGGATATGATGTTAAAGCGTGTCTTAGTTTGGTTGACCCATTTGTATCCATCGCCTCTCAATTAGCAAAAGAGTTGGGCCTTCAACATTTATCATCTGAAGCCTTATACAAAATGGAGAATAAAACACGTTTTCGCAAAGCACTTAACGGTCATTCATTCACACCATTTTTCTCTGTTTATGATAAAACACAATCGATTGATTCTTTTATCAGGCAGACGAAAGATCATTTACCACTTGTCGTTAAATCACCTGAATCGAACGGTTCAAAAGATGTTGTCTTAGTAAATACTATAGATGAATTAAGAAAAGAACTTTTGACCGTACAAAAAAGAAAGACAACAGTACCCTTGTTGGTTGAAGAATACTTAATAGGACCTCAATATTTAATTGAGGTAATTGTACATGAAAACAAAGTTTCAATTGTTGCCATTATAAAACAAGAGATCACAAATAGAAAAAGGTTCATAATAACTGGGTATCAATTTCCTGCCCAATTAAAATCAAATGAATTATATATGTTGGAAAAAAGTATATGTGAAATTGTAAAAACATTAGGTCTTGTTAATGGACCTTGTCATTTGGAGATGAGATTAGTTAACGGGGAATGGAAGTTAATCGAGATCAACCCAAGAATCTCAGGAGGTGCCATGAATCAAATCATTCTCCACGGTACAGGGATTAATTTAGTAAAAGAAACAATAAAGTTAAACTTAGGAAAAGAGCCTTCCTTCGAAAAAACTAAATTCCAGTATGTATATGCACATTATGTAATTATACAAAGGAGAGGTGTCTTAATAAAGGTAACTGGCAAAAAAAGAGCACAAAGGCATAAAGGGGTAATAGACGTTTACATCAAGCCAAGAAAAGGCAAGATATTAACTCCTCCTTTATCAATGGGAGATCGTTATGCATATGTATTAGCAACAGGGAAAACAGAAGAAGAAGCACAAAGAAATGCACTAAATGCAGCAAAGCAAATAAGATTTTTCCTGGAACCGATGTAAGGATGGTGATGGTATGACATTAATTGGAATGTTACATCGTCGAAAAGATCCATCCAAAGTAAAGAAGGCATATGCATATGCGGCAATTGCAAAATTAGAAAAAATCAGTTTTTTTTACTTTACTTACGGATCTGTGAATCTTGAACAAAAAAAGATAAATGGCTGGATTTATGAAAATCATGAATGGATACGTAAAGAAATGGATTTTCCAGATGTAGTAATCAATAGTATTTCACCTAGAAATGAAAAACAAAGAAAGATTCATACTAAACTAAAAGAAATCTGTGAGTTTACTAGCTTTCCGGTTGGAAATAAAATGAGAGTTTATATGAAAATTAAGAAAGCAAAACAATTTTCAAATTCTATTATTCCTTCACATAGAGTAAGAAAAGGAGAAGACGTATTAAAATATTTTGAAACACAGCAAACAAATGTAATTAAGCCATTGTCTGGAAATCATGGGAAAAAAGTATTGTTTATTAAAAACATAAGCGATCAAATGTATAACATAACAGACGGAAACCAATCCTATAATTTTCTAAAAGATGACCTAATAATATATTTAGATCATTTATTAAGTGAGAAAAAGTATATGCTTCAACCATATATCGAATGCAAAACGAAAAATGGTCTTACGTATGATTTGCGGCTTCATGTACAAAAGAACGGAAAAGGTGAGTGGGGGATTACACTTATATACCCTCGAATAAGTGGATCCAAGAGATTGGTCAGTAATATTAGCAGCGGGGGTTATCGAGGAGAACTTGATCCTTTCTTAATGGAGGAATTCGGAGAGGACTACGTAACGATAAAAAAAATAGTTGAACAATTTGCTTTGTCCTTTCCTAAGCATTTTGATAGTCTTTATAAATATGATTTTGATGAACTTGGGATTGATGTAGGGATTGATTCACATCAGAAACTTTGGATATTTGAAGTCAACTGGCGGCCAGGAGCAAAGCATCGAGAGTTTGAAGTGGCAAAACAACTAATTCCCTATGCTAAGTATTTAGCTAATAACAAAAAAAATAAGCCTTTATCAGCAGGTTAATATCCCATAAGATTTATTGTCAATAAATTTATTGTTGAAAAAATGGTAAAAAGACCCATTTTCTTTTCATAACTGCACATATATCCTAATAGACAAATATCATATTAAAAATAAGAGTATTGGAGGGAGGGTGAGATGACATATGAAACTGAATCTAACCCGAATTGTGTCTACGAAGCACTCCAAGAATTGAAAAAACAACAAGACCAACTTGAGGGAAGTACTTCATGTTGTTATACAAGCCTTTTAAAGAAATTATTGAAAGTAGATACGATTCCATTTATGTTGTTAACAAATGAAGGTCCGTTTGAATTGGGCGGCTTCCTCTATGGCAAGAAAAATTCCCATTTTCATACAAGTTTTTTTAGAATTGAAAAACTCGATGAGGATAAGAAATGTGTAACACTATCTTTACTTCGACCTATTACTTTGTATGGCACTTTTGCGAAAGAAATATGTGATGTTGAAAGATTAGAGAGAACTAAAATCTGTGTTACAGTTGATACTGAGTGCTTGTGTGCTGTGCAATGTTTAGATATAGATTTAATGAAAAAGGTTATTGTTGAACCGAAGTGGTAGGATAAATTTTAGTTACTGTAATATGGCATATTTGGGAAAATGTGACAAAAAGTAAAGAATTCAGTTAAGGAACAAGAGAACGAGAGCTGTAAAGTCCAATTTTGGATTATGCACCTCTCGTTTTTAGTTTAAGAATTTTTTATTTTATTAAAATATTTAAATATATGAATTGATATTGCTTCGCCCATTTGGGAGGGTAAGTCGTGGCTTTCTAATGACTCGTGGCTGATGGTCTCAACCAAAGTTTCTATAGTTAATTTAGTTGGTTTGCCTCATAAAAAACAAATTTATCGATTAAATATTAATGACCTTTAGTTCAAATATTAAATTTGAATTGGAAGAGTTATTGGAGCTAGGATATTGGAGTACAATATATTCAATATTTTCTATTTTAGCGTTATAAATGGTGACTTTACATATTTTATATACATAGTGTTATGTCCGTTGCTAAATGAAATGATATGAATAGAATGTAACTAATTCGAATCGTTTTAAATTAGATTTATTTAATAAAAAGGAGGATACACTTGGAACAACAAGAAAGTAGAGACGATGAATTGCTTTCAATCCAAGAAGGATTATTGGAATTTGAAAATCGTTTTAATCAAGTATTAAAGGAAAATGATGAAAATTCACATCAACCTTATGAAAACAACAAAGAGAAAGAAATAGCTTTTGCGATATCTCTAAAAAGTAAGACGGCTTCAAGGGACTGGAAGGTTGTACAAAATAATTTATCAAAAACATTGAAATCTATATTAAAAAATACAGATCAACATTTTCGCATAATTGTAGCAGGGCATAAAAAGCCAACTATTAAAGAACTGGATCATGAGAAAATAACCTGGATTACTGTGAAATTTGCACCACCTAAAGGTCCAAACGAATATACCAGAGACAAAATGAGAAAACGAAGAGCTATTATAAGTCATTTAAGAAATGATAATTTTAAAGGTTATTTTATGCCGCTAGACTCAGATGATTGGATTCATCATAGATTTGTAGAATATATTAGGAGCCAGCCCTTATCAGAAGCTTTAATATTGGAGAATGGTTTTTTTAGTAACATTAGGAACAATGAAGTTTGGATTATGAAGAACTTTTATAGGAGATGTGGAAGTAGTGCTCTAGTATATATTGATTCAAATACAAATAGAAAGAGGTATTCTGTAACTGTAAAAGCACATCCCTTCATTAAAGAAAATCTAAAAAAAATTGGTTTACCTTATAAACTAGTGAAAATTCCTTTGGTATTTAGGTATTTTGGTCATAGTGACAATAATAGTATCTTAAAAGGAAAACTTGACAATGATTTTTCAGCTAAAGACTGTAATGCAAATGGTGAGATTTTAGAAGACTGGATCTACAATTATTTTAAAGTCATAGATTAGTTATTTGGATAAAGATTGTTGTGATCTGTGCACGAAAAATAAGTGAACTATAAATTGAAGTCGCTTATCATAAAGGAGGATATTATTAGATGTTAAATCGTGTTTCTGTATTGATTCCTTATAAACCTGACTACGGTGAGAGGGATATATTGTTCAAATGGGTTAATAAATTTTATCAGAATGTTCTTCCGGAAGTTGAAGTCTGTATTGGTGAATCACTAAGCGAACCATTTAATCGGTCACAGGCGGTTAATTTGGCAGCAAAGAAAGCGACGAAGGATATATTTGTTATTGCCGATGGAGATGTATTCTACGATCCGATAATCTTAACAAAAGCTATTAAATTGTTAGATCAACATGCTTGGGTAATTCCCTATGGAAAATGGCTTAATGTTTCAAAAGAAAGTACAGACTTACTTTTATCAAAAGAACCGCAATGGCCTTTTCCTATTAAGGTTGAATCAAAAGAGAAAACGTTCAAAAATAAACAGTTTAAACCAATAAGTGGTGTTGTTGTAACTACTAAAAAAAACTTTAATAATATTAATGGTTTTGATGAAAGATTTGTTGGTTGGGGAAGAGAGGATAATGCATTTAGAGATGCTATGAACACTTTATGTGGCCCTTATAAACGCCTTGATAATCAAACGATCTATCATTTGTGGCATACCAAAGTAGGTTCTAAGGGTAATCCAAAGATTCAAGATAATAATAAATTATACAATAGATATGCAGCATTAAGAGGTAATAAAAAAGGAATGGAAAAATTAATTAATGAGCGAAATGATTAATCATATAAAAAACAAATTACTTCAATTGGAGGATTAAAAGTTGAATGAACAAAATAAACATCCAATGGATATGTTAAAAAGTCACTTAGAGAAAATCCTTAATGTTATACCGCCAGGCTCCAAAATATATTTTCTTGATTATCCACTTTATACCAATGTTGGTGATTTACTTATTTGGAAGGGAACTGAACAATTTTTTGAGAAACATGATATTAGTGTAAAAGCTAGATACTCTGTCATTAATTTTCCAAATGAATTAGAAATACCTAATGATCATATTATCGTTTTTCAAGGTGGCGGAAACTTCGGTGATTTATGGAAAAGTCATCAGAGATTACGAGAATTGGTTATAAAAAGATACCCCAACCATAAAATAGTCATTCTACCTCAAACGATCTACTTTAAAAATAAAAACAATTATAATAAATCAAAGAGACTATTTAATAAACATAATGACCTTCATATTTTTGCTAGAGATAAACAAAGTTTTAAAAGGTTAGAGGGGTTTTCTAAAAATATATATTTGTCTCCAGACATGGCACATGAGCTTTGGCCACTTAAAACTACAGCAAATCCTTCAAAAAATGTTCTTTATTTACTACGACAGGACAAGGAACTAAATAAAAATGTAGAAATTCAACCTGACAGGATTAAGGTAACGAAAGATTGGATTAATTTATTAACAACAAAAGATAAAAAGGTGGTTCAAGAAATTAGAGAAGAGTATAAAAGGTTAGGTGTAAGTGATGCTGCTTCTTGGATTAAATTTAGTGATTATTTAATTGATAAGGCAATAAGTTTATTCAGTAATCATCAAGAAGTAATTACAACGAGGTTACATGGACACATTTTGGCATGTTTATTAAATAAAAGAAATACTTTCTATAATAATTCCTATGGTAAAAATGTTGAATATTATAATGCTTGGACTCATACTGTTCAATACACTACATTCGTAAAAGAATAAAAACCTTCAATTAAAATACCTTCTATAATTAATAAAACCTTTTAAATGTCAAGCGTAATACCATTTATTTAAAATTAATAATTTAAATTATGCTGATATATTGTATATTTCTTTCAAAAAAGGAAGATTTTCAAATTGGAAAATCCAAATATTATAACCATAGAAACACCTGTTGTCAAAGATGGGAATAAAATATTATGTAAGTTCAAATGTATTGGAGAAGTAAATAAATATTTTAATACCAATACCTTCTACTTAGAAGTAAATGAAATCGTTGATTCTGTTCCAATTAGCATTCTAAACATTCCTATTTTGGCAAATATTTGTCCAATTGCTTGGATTACTGGATCAGATATTTATATAGATCAAATCGACAAAAATTTCCAAGAGTCGTTAAAAAAAGTAAAAGCTTCTTTTCAAAGTTTGTATCCACAACATACTTTTAGAGGAGAAATTTACCATCAGGAAATTGTGTCAAACCAAGATTATGAATCTCAAGCAAGTGGACTTTTTTTTAGTGGTGGTGTAGATTCAGTTACCTCCTTTATAAGAAAACGACATGAATCCCCTTATTTAATGACGGTTTTGGGAGCTGATATTCCTGAATCAGATATTAAAGGATGTTCTAAAGTAGAGAAAAACATCATGGAATTTGCATTAGAACATCATTTGGTACCTGTTTTTATAAAGTCAAATTTAAGAACTTTTCTAAATGAAAGAAAATTAAATAAAAACTTTTCCAAATCCGGCCTTTCTAATTGGTGGGGAAGTATTCAACATGGACTTGGAATGGTAGGTCTATCTGCACCCCTAACTTATCTTAAGGGAATTAATACTATTTATTTTGCTACATCTCCTGGAATATTCTCAGTTGAAAGTTGTTTAGATTCGTCTCCATGGGGTTCACACCCATCTATAGAGAACAATTTAAAATGGGGGAAGACAAAGACAGAGTTAGAAGGTATGGAATTAAATAGATTTGACAAAATAACTATTATTGCAGATTTTCTAAGAAATTATGATTCTTCAATAAAATTAAGAGTGTGTTGGGAGTCAACGTCAGGTGATAATTGTGGAAATTGTGAAAAATGTGCAAGAACAATGGCTGCGCTTCTATTAGAAGGGTTAAATCCAAGTGATTTAGGTTTTAATACCTACAACCCTTCGATTCATTCTTTATTAAGAAATGAACAGTTTTTTTCTAAATTAAATGATAATAAAGAGCTTCAATGGAAGTTCATTAAAAAAAGGTTAAGTAATACTATTTTTGAAGAGAATTTTGAATTTTTTCATTTTCTTCAATGGATATTGCAAACAGACTTTAAACGTAAAAAGGATTAATTAATGTAATTTTACCTTTGGATTTCTTATTAAAATAAATCCAAAGGCTTTTTTTTACCAAAGAAGGAGAGTTAGAGCATGAGTAATCAAAATAAAATTGAAATTCAAGATCCAGAAGTTAGACAGGGGAATATTATTTATTGTCATTTTAAATGCTCAGGAGAAGTCGGGGAATATTTTACAGAAAATATCTTTTATTTACACCACTCGGAAAGCGTCGAAAAAATCCCAAAAAGCATTTTAATTATTCCTGTATTAGCAAATATTGCTCCGGTGGCCTGGATAACTGGAGCAGATATTTATGTAAATGAAATTGATGAGGAGTTTTTAGAAGCTCTAGAGACTATAAAAATTTCTTTTAAAACAATGTATCCTAAACATTGTTTTAATGGAACCATAATATTCAATACAAAAAGGAATAATAAGGATTACGGTAAGGAGAAATGTGGACTTTTTTTTAGTGGTGGAGTAGATTCTTTAACATCTTTTATTAGAAATCGAAAAGAACAGCCGACTTTAATAACAGTTTGGGGAGCTGACATACCATTAAAAAAAAGAGAATTTTGGAATAAAGTGAAGAATGATATTACTCAATTTACAAACCGTCACAATTTAAATACAGTATATTTAAAATCGAATTTTAGATCCTTCCTAAATGAAAAAAATCTTTATAAGTTTTCTAGAAATGGTTTGAAAAATTGGTGGGTTAGCGTACAACATGGTTTAGGATTAGTAGGTTTATCTGCCCCATTAACATATAAGAATGGAATAAAAAAAGTTTATTTTGCATCCACCCCCCTTATATCTAAAGATAATAAACTATCTTTTGTGGCATGGGGGTCTCATCCTTCTATTGAAAATAATCTAAAGTGGGGGGAAACAGAAGTTGAATTAGATGGAATAGAACTGAATAGGTTTGAAAAGCTAGAAATAATCGCAAATTATATAAGAGACTTAAACTATGATTTAAAATTAAGAGTGTGTTGGAAATCTAATAATGAAAGCAATTGTAGCACTTGTGAAAAATGCGCAAGAACAATGGCGATGTTATTAATTGAAGGGTTAAATCCAAGTGAACATGGATTTGATATGGATAATTCTTTATTACAAAGGATGAAAAGTAATAAAAGGTTTTTTGCTAAAATAAATAAACATCAGTGGACTATGATTCAACATAAGATAAGTGAAATCATTCATAATATTGACTCAGAATACTATGAATTTTGTAATTGGATTTTAATGGTGAAATTTAAAAGAAAGTGAAAAAAATAGTCCCATTTGAACAAAAAAAATACAGAGATTACAATTTTTAGGGTTTAATAGTGAAAGGAAAAATAGAAAATTACCTCCAGACTGAAATAATGTTCAAAAACATTAAATATTATTAGTAGTTTTTAAAAGACTTAAATGATAATCAGTCTGAAAGGTTTTGTTAATCCTTCTTATTTAGGAAAATAAAGATAAGTAACTTTAACTTTTAATCTTATTTAGAAGAAAAAATAGCTCTAGTTATAATTGGGACATAATTTTTTACCTTACCGATTATTATGCTTTTTTGAATTAAGTCATTATTTGATCTTTTATACGTATGGTTCTTTGGATTCACTCTTCTGATATAAACATAATTATAACGACTTGTTGTAAAAGTTTTAATGTTATTTTTCTTGCATCTTTTAATAAAGACACTATCTGTTCCAGATCCTTTACGTGAAGGGAACTTTATACTTGGATATATCTCTTTTCTGAATATAATAGTGCCACCTTTTATAGAACTTTTCCCTAATTTATTCTCACTTCCAAGTTTTCTGATGGTTAATAATTTTTGTTTTTCAAAAAACATAAAAGCCATTCCTTTTCCTACTAATTGAACATCGGTTGTGTTAAAAACTGACATTGCTTCACTTAAATAATACTCGGAATAATAATCATCATCATCAAGCTTTGCAATAATATTAAAATTTGCCTTTTCAATTCCAAAGTTTAAACATTCTCCAAGAGTTTTCTTCTGTGGTAATTGATAGACAAATACATTTTGATGCTTATTTGCCATTTCTTCCCATTTATTTTTATTCATATTATCTTTATTTAATATAATGAGTAATTCTTTTTCTTCCAATATCTGTCTATTAAAATTATTGAAAATATTCTCCATCATTGAATCCCTTATTGTACAAGCTATGATTGAAATCATTTTACTCCTCCATTATCCATTTTTAACTATATATGATGTTCCATACAAAAAGTGATTAAGCAGAGTAATTTGTACAACAACATTTTGTTATATCTATATTTATTTAACACAAAATAGTTAAAAATCTAACTTTTCTAAAGATAAACACCTATGCATCAACATTAAGCTTTGAATAATATAAATATATACTTCGTCTGGTAGTACGGTTAAACAAAATGAAATAGATATGATAAGAGAGGAGAGAGATAAATATTGAAGGGCATCATTATTGCTGGTGGAAATGGTACTAGATTAAGTCCTTTAACAAAGGTTATTTCTAAGGCATTACTACCTGTATACGATAAACCGATGATTTATTACCCACTTTCAATATTAATGGAAGCTAACATAAGGGAAATATTAATCATCACAACCCCACAAGATAAAGAGAGATATATAGATTTGTTAGGAGATGGTAAACAGTTAGGAATATCAATTTATTATGAAATAGAAACCAAACCTTTGGGCATAGCTCAGGCATTTATTATTGGTGAAAAATTTATTGGAGATGAAGGTGTAACATTAATTTTGGGAGACAACATTTTTTACGGAAATGATTTTTCAGCAATAATGAGCAGATCTATAAAGAGGAAAGTAGGCGCCACTATTTTCGGATATCACGTAAACGACCCTGAAAGGTTTGGGGTTGTAGAATTCAATAAAAATGGGAAAGTCATATCAATTGAAGAAAAACCAAAAAAGCCAAAAACAAATTATGCTGTAACCGGTTTATATATTTATGATAATAAAGTAGTCGAGATAGCAAAAAAAATGAAACCCTCTGAACGAGGAGAACTAGAGATTACAGACATAAACAAAGAATATTTAGACATGGGCAATTTACATGTTGAATTATTAGGGGATGAGTTCACATGGTTTGATACCGGCACTCATCATTCACTATATCAAACTACAAAATATATCGAGGAGACGGAAAGGGAACACAGTATTAAAATTGGTTGTATTGAAGAAATTGCATATGAAAAGGGATATATTTCAAAAGAACAGTTAGTTTCATTAGCGCAGAGCTTATTGAAAAGTGGATATGGAACTCATTTAGTCCAAACTTCTAAATTTAAATAGGACTAACTGATTGTTGGGGGTAACTTTTTATTATCCGAAATTTAATACATGGATGTGGAAAATTGTGATACCTAATTATAATTTTAATATTGAACCGAAAAGTGATATGGTCATTTGCTGCCTAGGAGTGGGGAGCAACCATGAAGCAGCATTGAAAATAATGAGACCAACTGTGGAATATTACGGGAAAATCCATAATATTGATACTTTGTTTTTTACCGAAAGTTTAGTTCCCTCTAAACTTGCAAAAAAAAATAAAATATTTCTACTTGCAAATTTACTCAAATATTATGAAACTGTCATGTGGATGGATTCTGATACTATAATCGTTGATCCTACAGTTAATATACGAGATGAATTACATTCGAATTATGTTATTTATATGACTAGTTATTTTGGAAGAAATCCTTTGTTTCCTAACTCAGGGATAATTGTTGCTAAGCGTGACAAAATGACAATAGAAATTTTAGAGAAAGTGTGGAATTTTAAACGTAAAAATGGCCGAGGTTGGTGGGATCAACAAGCTTTTCTAAATTTATTGGGCTATAAAAATAGACTAGTAAAAGTACTAGGCTATAACGGACCTACTAAATATACTCCGTATATAGGTGCCTTGGACGTTAAGTGGAATAGTAGGCCAAATAGAAAAGACACTTCAAAAAATCCAATTATCATGCATCATTGTGGAATGAAATTTTCAAAGAGGTTATATCGAATGAAAAAAAGCTACCAGCAATTTTTAAAAAATATTAGTAAAAATAATTAAAGATTTTAATAATGTAAAAGTTTAAAAACTACTAGGAAAATAATAAATGATTGGAGAGCGTGTTGATTTGTATGAGAAATATATCGGTTGTAGGAACTGGATATGTAGGTCTTGTCACAGGTGTTTGTCTTTCAGAAATTGGTCATAACGTGACATGTATTGATCTCGATCAAGAGAAAGTGGATTTGTTAAAAAAAGGAAAGTCCCCTATTTTTGAGCCTGGTTTAGAGGATTTAATAGTAAAAAATATAAAAAGGGGTCATCTGTACTTCACTTCTGATCATGCTCAGGGATTTAAGGATGCCGAGGTTATTTATATTGCAGTAGGTACACCTGAAAATGATGATGGCTCAGTAAATCTTAAATATATAATAGATGTATCAAAATCAATTGCTTGCCATATAAAACAAGATGTTCTGATTGTAACAAAAAGCACTGTACCAGTTGGAACAAATGATCGGATTCTAGAAATAATAAATGAAAACTTACAACACGATGTTAGAGTTGAAGTGGCTTCAAATCCTGAATTTTTGAAAGAAGGATCTGCAATAAAAGATACCTTTTCAGGAGATAGGATTGTTGTGGGCACAAACAGTGATTACGCAGCAGAAATTATGGAGGAGATTTATAAGCCATTTAATATTCCAATATATAAAACAGATATGAAAAGTGCTGAAATGATTAAGTATGCTTCAAATGCATTTTTGGCTACAAAAATAAGTTTTATAAATGAAATAGCTTTAATCTGTGAGTTGGTTGGGGCGAATGTAGAGGATGTATCATTTGGTGTCGGGTTAGATAGTAGAATTGGTTCAAAATTTTTAAAAGCTGGAATAGGATTTGGTGGATCTTGTTTTCCAAAAGATTCAAGTGCACTAATCCAAATGTCTAATGAAGTTGGCTATAACTTTGAAACACTAAAGGCAGTAGTAAATGTGAATAACAAACAAAAAACTATTCTCTTAGAAAAAGTAAAAGAGAGGTTCCTAGATTTAACTGGCAAAAGATTCGCTTTATTAGGCCTAGCTTTCAAACCAGATACTGATGATATACGTCAAGCAGCTTCTATTAGTCTGTCAAACTTGTTGCTTCAAGAAGGTGCAGAGGTTATTACTTATGACCCAGTTGCAACTAACAATGCAAGAAAAATATTAGATCCAAGGATTAAATATGCGGAGAGTGTTGAAGCGGCAATTAAAGATACTGATGCCGTTTTCATCGTAACGGAATGGAAAGAATTTATTACATTTCCTTTACAAAAATTTGTAAAACAAATGAAAACTGCCATTATATTTGATGGGAGAAATTGCTATTCTCTTGATGAAGTAAAGAAATATCCAATTGAATATTATTCAATTGGCAGACCTATTGTAAATGAACGATTATTCTAAATGTAATCATGTTGAATTGGGAGGTGTTTCGTTAAATATATGAAAAAAAGAATGAAAAATAAAACAAAAGATAGTAAATCACTAAAAGAATTATCTGAAAATAAACTTTTGGATACTGGTACGATTAATGAGAAATTAATTAATTTAGAAAACCTTCTTACTCATGATATACGAACCAATAAAGGAAATAGTCCAGAAATAGCTTTTGCTATATCACTAAAAAGTAAAAGGTCTTCAAAAAATTGGGATAGAGTACAAGAGAACCTCTCCAAAACTTTAAGGTCCATATTTAGAAACACAGACCAAAACTATCGGATCATTGTTGCGGGACATAAAAAGCCAATTATAAATGAATTGAATCATGAAAAAGTAACTTGGCTTAGAGTGAGGTTCTCACCTCCTAAAAGCCCAAAAGGTTTTAGTAGAGACAAAATGCACAAACGAAAGGTTATCGGAAACTATTTAAGGAAAGTAGGTTTTTCTGGATACTTTATGCCAATAGATGCGGATGATTGGATTCATTATAGATTTATTGAATATATACGCAACTGTCCATTATCTGATGCGTTTATTATAAACAAAGGATTCATGTTCAATCTATTTAATGAAAACATTTGGATGAGGAAACAATCTTTTTATAAGGGGTGCGGAACTAGTCAAATTTTATATTTTAATAATAATGAGCTTCCTAAGTCCGCTCTATGGAATGCCACGGTTGATAAAAATTTTGAAGTGGTTTTAAAATCTCATGTATTTATAAAAGAATTTTTGAAAAAAAGAAATAAAATGTATACACTTGTTGAATTTCCTTTAATAACATGGGTTCTTGCACATGGGGATAATAATAGTATTATTCTAGGGAAACACGATCTCAATATTTCAGCTATTAGATATCAGGCTGAGGAAGAGAAGTTTGATAGTCGGTTCTATAATTATTTTAAGGTATTAGATTAATGATACTATAATACTGAGGTGGAATGATGCAAAAAAGGAATATAAATCGGATGCATGATTTATTAATAAATGATTCAGTTAATGAATATGTATCAAAAAATTCAAACTCAATTGAAAATCAACTAATCCAAATAGACAATTATTTAAAACATATATCAGTTAAAGAAAAAAGTCCTGAAATAGCATTTGCTATCTCACTAAAAAGTAAGAAATCATCACGAAATTGGAAAAGAGTTGAAAAAAATTTATCTAAAACTTTAAAAACAATCTTTAGTAATACTGACCAAAACTATCGAGTAATAATTGCAGGTCATAAAAAGCCCGATATCGAAGAATTATTACATGAAAAAGTTACATGGATACGTGTTAAATTTGCTCCTCCCAAAAGTCCAAAAGGTTTTTTCTGGGACAAAATTAGAAAACGTAAAGTAATAGGAACTTATTTAAGAAAAATAGGATATTCTGGATATTTTATGCCTGTGGATGCTGATGATTGGATTCATTATAAATTTGTAGAATATATTAGATCTTGTCCAATTTCAGATGCATATATATTTAATAAAGGATTCATGGTAAATATATTCAAAAAAGAATTGTGGATGAGAAGCCGTTTTTATGGAGGCTGTGGTACAAGTCAAGTATTCTATTTTAGAAATGAAGAATTCCCACTAACCACAAAAAAAACAGACATTCGCAAGTCAAATTTCAGAGTCGTTATTAAACATCACGGTCGAGTTTTAAAACATTTAAGAAATATGAAAAAAAATTATTCACTCGTCAATATACCTTTATTAACATGGGTTCTTGCTCATGGTGATAATAACACGATGATACTAAAGAAGAAGAATAATGATGTGTCCGCTAAAAATTACAACACTGAGGGTGTTGAGTTAAGTGAATGGTTTTATAGCTATTTTAAAACTAAATAATTTTCATGCCTCCTTTCTGTACAAATCCTTTTCCGTTTTTTTATAATAAAAGCCGGAAACTAGAATTTTTTCCTCTTATATGATGGCCAAATATTTATATTCTTATAGAAGTATAATATGAGAGTTTGTTTTTAAAAATTAACATAAAAAATTCTCTTTTTTATAAGTTGAAAAGATATTGATTTAATATTCCTCATGAGCTTATTGCTTTAATCTACTCAAATAATGTTTTATCCCATTTTTAAAAATTGAAGGTTAACTTTCGAAGGACTAAATCCTGATAAGTATGGTTTTTACACTAACAAGGTTTCAATAAAAACTTTAAAGAAATAATTTTTTAGCAATTAGACAAAAATAGATCTTCCAATGGAAGATCGGAAAAAACCGTTTCGGATTCTAAGGGCTTTATTCATAGATTATCCATAATATCATAGACAAAAAAGGTAGAAAATAATATATTCTATCTTTTTTTTACGAATAAATAAAAGCATCAAAAAAGGGTGATATTTTGGTTATTAGCCCGAACCCAATTCTTTTTATTTGCATTTAATAATAAAGAGACTTTTTTAATTTAGAAAAAAGAGAAAATGAACTGTAATTTTAATAAAACCTTCTTTTTGTTCCTGATTTCTATAGTTTAAGCGTATTAAACCTAAACAATTTTGAAGGGAAGCATATTAAATGATTGGAAAATGGTACGACACGAACTTTATCCTGATGAATTCAAATACAATGAAACAATTAAACCTCAAAGAGAATCATCTTATACCTGTCAATTACGGTAACTTAACAATAGTAAGGGCATTAGAAATCAACGAAAATTTGGCTGATGAAACAATTGGACTTTCTAATCATTTTACAGAAGAAGTAACCCTTCCTACTGATGTGAAAATTGAAGTCCAAATAAAAAACAACGAAATTCATCTCGGACCCTTAATTGGAATGTTACTGGTTAAAAACCATGAAAAATTAACAACTAAAGTATTAGAACACTTCAAAGAGAGAATCCCCTCTAACGAAACAGGGAAGGGTGTTGTATTTGTAGGAAGTCAAGATTGGATAGATGTCAAGAGAAAATTAATAAGAGGTTACTATTATTCAGTCCATGGTGAATGGAAAGAAGGAATATTCCCATTTCCAAAAGTTTTATATAATCGCACTTATCTTAAGAAAAGCCATTATAAAAGATTAAAGAAAAATGTAGATATGAAAGTGTTTAATAACTGCTTAATGACTAAATCAAAGCTTTGGAGGTTATTAAGGAAAGATCCATCTGTTAATATGCACCTCCCTTATACTCAGACGCTTCGTGATTTGAATAGCTTCATAGCAATGATTAATAACTTCAAAACGGTGTACTTAAAACCAACAAATCTTTCAAGAGGTAGGGGTATTTACAAGGCGGAGAAGTTAAAACTTGGTTATCTTATAAAGGATACGAATAATCAGGAAAAGGTTTTATTTACAGAGCAAGAGTTAGAGTCATTTATAACTAGTCTTACAAAAAATCGCAACTATATCATTCAACAGGGTGTTCCTTATATGTATGGGAAAAGCTTGGTTGATTTTCGAGTTTATATGCAAAAGGATGAAACAAAGAACTGGAATTGTTCAGGTATATATGGAAGAGTGTCAAAACCAAATCGGGTTATAACGAATTTAAAACATAGTCAAGAAGTTTTAACAATAGATCTTGCATTAAAAAGGTTTTTCCGACTACAAAATGCCCGAAGATTAGAAATCCAGCAAGAAATGATTCAAGTGTGCAAAAATGTGTGTACAGCACTTGAAGAAAAGAATCAAATCCTTGCAGATGTAGCTATTGATGTTGTGGTAGATAATCAACTGAAAGTATGGGTTCTTGAGGTCCAGGTAAGTTATGCTGCTGACGAACGTCTTTATCAATTACCAAAGTCTATATATGAAAAAGTTTGGCAAACACCTATTTCATATGCAAAAGCATTAACAGGATTTAAAAATTGAGGGTGAATAAAGATGAGACCGATTTATCTAAAAGAATTGTTACCAATAATGAAGGGGAAAGTGGTGTATGGTGAAACAAACCCACTAATTAAACATGTAATTAAGGTACCAAAATATAGATTACTTAAAGACCACACAATGTATTTCCACGTAAAAAACACTCTTTCTCTAAAAAAGTCAAATCACTTTAAACATCTAGTTATCATTACGGCTACTCCACAATTGATTACAGATATAGTAGATAACGTCACAATTGTTAAAGTAAATAACGTTAAAATCGCCTATTGGAATTTTATTGATTTTTATAGAAATATGCTAACAATCCCTTTTATCGCAATTACAGGCACTTGTGGGAAAACAACGACAAAGGAAATGGTGAGCTGGATTTTTTCTAAGAATTATAATGTCTATAAGACTATAAAAAATGAAAATGATCCATCACGACATTTAGATTATTTGTTAGGTATTAATAGTAAAACAGAGGTTGTTGTCATGGAAACAGCGGTAGCCGCTCCTCGGCATTTAAGAAAAGCTTATCGATACTTTAAGCCCCATGTAGGGGTTTTAACATCAATAGGAATAGATCATCTAAATGGATTTCCAGACCTAGAATCATATATAGAAGAAAAGCTATCTATCTTTAAAATTATGGATCCTAAAGGAACAATAGTTGTTAATGGTGATAATGAATATGTCCAACAAATTGATTTAGGAAACATAAATAAAAAAGTCATCACATTCGGAATGAACCCAAAAGCAGATTTCCGTATAGAACATATTGATTACGATAAGAATAAAATGAAATTTAAATTGAATTATAAAAATAGAAGGTTTGAGGGAATAGTTCCTGGTCTTGGAAAGCACAATGTGTATAATGCTGCAGCTGCAATTGCAGCTGCAAACCAGCTTGGTGTACCAATAACTGACAGTATTGAACGGTTAAAAACGTTTCCACTACTTCCGAAACATGTTGAAGTGGTAAAAGGGTTAAATGGTTCGACATTGATTGATGATACTTGGAGTTCAAATCCTACCTCCATTGAGTCTTCATTAGACGTATTAAAAAATATCTCTCAAGGTAAAAAGAAGATCGCTGTAATTGGTGAAATAAAATTTTTAGGTGATAAAACGAATGAAGTTCATACACTTGTTGGAAATATGTTAGCAAAAGAAGAGATCGATATTCTTATAACAATAGGGCAGGATGCAGAACTTATTAGTAAGCAAGCGTCGAAAATGGGTATGGGTGGTGAACGTTATCATTGTCAGAGTCCAAAAGAAGCATATCAACATCTTTTGGAGAAGACAGATGCAGATACGATTGTATTAGTGAAAACCTCTATGTATCAATCCTATAAGGATCTAATACAACGGTTAAGACAAAAATAAAAAGCACATCTTAAGTCGCAGATTACGACTTAAGATGTGCTTTTTAGAAGCCTGCTAATTTCTTAGCAAAAAGCATGTTTTGTAATCGAGCATTATATAAGATATCCTTCCGTTTACATACAGTAGCGATACGATGGTCTGGATCCTCATTATTTATTTCAATAATCCAAAGTTTGTAGTTGATATCTATGCCGAAATCAAAGCCGAGATTTCCACATTGAATAAGTTTCTTTTCAAGCATTAAAGATGCCTTTTCAGCAATCAATTTCATTTCCTCAAGTTTTTGATTTACCTCTTCTTCTGATAGAAATTCTTTTAATGCAGCGATTCCTTCTTTTGGTGTTCCTCCTCGAGTTAGATTACTTATGCCACTTCCTAATTTTCCGTATCTGGCAAATAATCCATTATCTTCCCAATTTCCTTCTTTATTTTTTATATAGATAAATCGAAAATCGATCACACGGTTTTCAGATGTGAGAAGGGAAATAGCTTCTTGAATTAAGTAATCCCCTCGGCGTAATATTTTCTTGAAGAACTTTTTGAACTCGATTTTTTTATAAAAGTTGTGTTTAACTATGTTTCTTTTCTTTTCATATTGAATAGATACGCCTTGTTGATGGTATGAAAGGATTATAATACCCTGTGCAAATGTGCCTCCTATAGGCTTAAGGTATGCACGTTTATACTTTTTAAGGAAATCTAAGATCTCATTTGGGTGAGAACAAATTTTAGTAGAAGGAAGGGTTTGCTTTAATAAGGAATCTTGAGAGAACCACTTGTGCATATCCCATTTATCGAAGGTTGGAAAATTAAACATATTTGATTTATAACAGTTTGAAAGGAATTTCCACTTATCATTCATGATGACCTTGCATTTATTAAAAATAGAAGCAGGTAATGGTATGTTTGTTGAAGGGAGCCATTTCTTTTTTTGTGGATGATAGACATAGCCTTTTTCGATATAGGATTGACCAATATTAATTTGGTCAAGTGAAAAGGCAGTAATAATACCACCGATCTTACTATAATGTTTTACATAACTATAGAGGTCTAATAATCGACGTTCAAGGCCAATCTCGGAAAGATTAGCTAATATTCCAATAAAAGGACCCACAATCAACCGATCTGACTGAACATTTAATTGGTAATAACAGTATAACGGTATCTTTAAATGTTCAAGGATATTGTCAGAAAGAACAATTTCATTAGCTTCTATGTCATCAGAGAGTTGAATTTTTACATTGATGAAATTTTGTCCGAAATATAGTTTCATCGTTTTGTTATTCAATTCTGGAGAAATGTTTTTAATGATAAGTACGTCATTTTCAGTAGGTTTAGGTTTAATTTTATATAGAAGGTTCATTTCAATCACCACCTTACTTATGAATTTCCAAAGTTACCTTAATTTCAATGCATATTGTGACAGTTTCTCAACTGGACGAAACTTTTCTTTAAAATATCGTAATCCTTTCTCATTATTATCACTACCAACATGAATTAAGCTAACATTAGGGTCTTTTGATCGGATGACTTTAGCAAACTCGGTATACAAATAAATTGAAACTCCTTTATAATTTGGATGCGCTTTTGCTAAGCACCCCCATGACAAGCCATTTGGTAAGATTGAGCCTGTGACAAATCCTACTATTTCTTCTTCAATTGTTGCTACATAGATCATCTCATTTAACTCCTGATAATGATGGAGAATTTGGTGAAAAAGGTTGCGATCTGTAATTCTCTCATATTTTTGACCTGAAGTTTTGTTCCATAGTTCTTTTAAAGCTAAGACACCCTTATAATCTGAAGGTGAATATTCGCGAAATGTAATACTTGGATAGTCTCTGTGCAGTTTATTTCTTATGGCTCTAATTTCTCTGTATTCTTTTCCTTTTAATTGAGTGATTTTATCTACACTCCAGATAATTTCTTTACTATCAAACTTTTTATATAGGAATGTTTTTCTAAAAGAATTTGATGAAGCTAGAAACTGTATTTGTTTTTCGTTTAACAAGTTTACATATGCACTCTTTTTATAATTGTGGAGAGCATTCCACTCATTACATAACTCTAACCCTTTTTTAGTTACGGAAATAACATAATCGGCATTCCCTTTTCCGAAAGGTAAACACCATACGTACATAAATCCTTTTTTTGTCATAATAAACGTAACAAGCATTGAATCAATGATTTTCCAATAAACGTTTATATTTTTCAACCGTGAAATACTCCAAATGTATGGAAAATTAGATGCCCATAATCCAGTGAAATAGGTAGAGGCTTTTATATATTTATTAAAGAGGTGTAAATCTTCTAACATTAGTTCACTTAGACCAAAATTCTTGATTTTATACAAGTTCCTTCCCCCTTATATCAGCATTTAAATACTGTATATTTTATGTCATCATTTTAAAAGTGAATGTGCGATTATCTACATTTGACAGGGAACTAAAATAAAAACTATATATGGAAAGTAACATTGAAATAGTTAGTTGAATTCACTAGAGCTTGGAAAAATTCAATTCTAGCCGTTAAGGAAATGTAATTTTCAAGAAAATTTATTAGTTTACTTAATAGACTATATTCCATGACATATATCTGGCCTTGTAAACATAAAATAATAAAGGAGTAATAGTTACTATTAAATTAATTTAAATATTAAATTATAATTATTATAAAAAAGTATTGATTTTTAATTGAGACATGTTATTATAGATTCATAGCCAAACAAAATATGAGGTGATTCTTAAATGACAAATAACAGACTAACTACTAGCTGGGGTGCTCCAGTAGGGGACAACCAGAATTCAATTACAGCAGGAAATCGCGGCCCAACATTATTACAAGATGTACACCTTTTAGAAAAGCTTGCACATTTTAATAGAGAACGTGTTCCTGAACGTGTTGTTCATGCCAAAGGTGCAGGTGCACACGGTTATTTTGAAGTAACAAATGATGTGACAAAATATACGAAAGCAAATCTTTTCTCTGAAGTAGGAAAACGCACACCATTATTTATTCGTTTTTCAACTGTCGCAGGAGAAAATGGCTCAGCTGATACAGTGCGTGATCCACGTGGTTTTGCTGTTAAGTTTTATACGGAAGAAGGGAACTACGATATCGTAGGAAACAATACACCGGTATTCTTTATTCGTGATGCTATTAAATTCCCGGACTTCATACATACGCAAAAGCGTGATCCGCAAACACATTTGAAAAATCCTAATGCAGTGTGGGATTTCTGGTCATTATCTCCAGAATCATTACACCAGGTAACCATTCTTATGTCTGATCGTGGTATTCCGGCGACATTACGACATATGCATGGATTTGGAAGTCATACATTTAAGTGGACAAATGCTGAAGGTGATGGAGTATGGATTAAATATCACTTCAAAACAGAGCAAGGTGTTAAAAATATCTCACCGGAAGTAGCAGCACAAATTGCTGGTGAAAATCCGGATTATCATACTGAAGATTTATTTAATGCAATCGAAAAAGGCGATTTCCCAGCTTGGAAATTATACGTACAAATTATGCCTTTAGAAGATGCGAATACTTACAAATGGGATCCATTTGATGTAACAAAGGTTTGGTCTCAAAAAGACTATCCACTTATCGAAGTAGGACGCATGGTATTAGACCGTAACCCGGAAAACTACTTTGCAGAGGTGGAGCAGGCAACATTCTCACCTGGTACATTAGTTCCAGGAGTAGACGTATCACCGGATAAAATGCTTCAAGGACGTTTATTCGCATATCATGATGCACACCGTTACCGTGTAGGTGCTAATCACCAGGCACTTCCAATTAACCGTGCAAAAAATGAAGTAAAAAACTACCAACGTGACGGCCAAATGCGCTTTGAT
Source organism: Metabacillus schmidteae (assembly GCF_903166545.1). Lineage (NCBI taxonomy): Bacteria > Bacillati > Bacillota > Bacilli > Caryophanales > Bacillaceae > Metabacillus > Metabacillus schmidteae. Next base: position 2,585,796 of record NZ_CAESCH010000001.1, read on the forward strand.
GATAACGGTGGAAAATCAGTATACTATGAGCCAAACAGCTTCGGTGGTCCAACTGAAACACCAGAAAACAAACAAGCTGCATACCCGGTTTCTGGAGTTGCTGAAAGTGTAGCATATGATCACAATGATCACTACACCCAGGCAGGTGACTTATACCGTCTCATGACAGAAGAACAACGTGCACACTTAGTGTCAAACATTGTTGCTGCAATGAAGCCTGTCGAAAGAGACGATATTAAATTACGTCAAATTGGCCACTTTTACAAAGCAGATCCGGAATACGGAACTCGTATAGCAGAAGGCTTAGGTTTAGCTGTACCATCAGAAGTTAAATAATTTTAAATACATTTACGATTCTCATACTATTCTCAATTATTCTCATTTAAAAATGCATCCATAAGATTGGATGCGTTTTTTTTTTACTTTTTTATTTACAATGTCACAACATTTGCAAAAGCTTCACTATGCTCACGTCGCTCTTTACGGACATTTCTTCGTTGTTGTGCAGTATTAAACAGCATAACTTCCTCATCAGATTCCGGAATGACCTTAGGGACTGGCTGTGGTTTACCTTGGTTATTTAATGCCACAAAAGTTAAAAAGGAGGTAGCGGCAAGTTTTCGTTCACCTGTTTTTAAGTCTTCGGCAATGACCTTTACAAAAACCTCCATAGATGAGCGACCTACAGATGAAACATACGATTTTAAACTTACAGAGTCGCTTTGACGGATTGGAATTAAGAAATCAACAGAATCAGTTGAAGCTGTTACAACTTCACATCTGGAATGCATAGCTGCTGAAATGGAGGCAACATCATCAATATAGCTCATTAATTTACCTCCGAATAACGTATTATGGTTGTTTGTGTCCAATGGAAATACTCTACTTGTCTTAATCACAAGGGATTCTTTACATGTTTTTTCTTCACTGTTTGTCATTGTATCCTCTCCTTAGGTGTCATGATATTAATATTATTAGCTCTTTTCTTAACATCTTCAATTTATTTGTTTTACATTCTAACATTGTATTTATTTGTAGACATATTTAGGCATTCTTTGTTGAATTTTTAATGTTGATATAGGTGAATTCAGTTCGTTTCGTTCCATTGAACTCCAGACACAAGATTCGCTAGGGAGGAAGTTTTTCCTCCTGGAAACAAAAATGCTCAAGAGATAATATATCTTGAGCATTTTGCTATTGTTTTTCTTATTTATTTTTCCACCAATCATCAAACATGGAAGCTGGTACTTCACGCTTATGCTGTGAGATAAGGTAACGTTTTTCGATCTTTTCAGCTACTTCAGATTCGACTAGTTTACCTTCCAAGTAGTCATCTAATTGATCATAGGAAATACCAAGCTCTGTTTCGTCTGCCTGAAGTGGAGTATTGTCCAATAAATCTGCGGTTGGTATTTTAAGATATAAGCGCTCAGGAGCATTTAATTCTTGTAATAGACGTTTACCTTGGCGTTTTGTTAGACCTGTAAGTGGTAATAAGTCGGCTCCTCCGTCACCATATTTGGTGAAAAATCCTGTAACAGCTTCTGCAGCATGGTCTGTGCCGATGACTAAAAGTCCTTCCTGACCGCCGATTGCATATTGTGTTATCATTCGAGTTCTTGCTTTTACATTTCCTTTGTTAAAGTCTGAGAGTGATTCTCCCATTGTTTTTTCATAATCGTTAGCAAATGCATTAACTGCACCTGAAATGTCAAAAGCAACACTTTTATCCGGTTTGATAAAAGAAAGAGCTAATTGTGCATCATCTTCATCTTTTTGAACACCATAGGGAAGTCTTACAGCAATAAACGTTGCATCATAACCTTCACTGCGTAATTCTTCAACGGCTAATTGAGCCAAACGTCCTGCTAAAGTTGAATCTTGACCGCCGCTGATACCAAGAACAAAGCCTTTAGCACTTGTTGTTTTCACATATTCTTTTAAAAATGATACACGTGCATTTATTTCTTCCTTTGGATTTATTGTTTCTTTTACATGTAGTTCACTCATAATTCGTTTTTGTAAACTCATTTTTTATGCCTCCAATTGAAGTACTTTTAAGAATTACTATTGTTTGTTCATTTCGGATATTTTTTGTTTTACTTCTTCAATGTTTCTCATTTTGTTTTCCCAGCATTCCTGACTTAAATCTACAGGATATTCTTCAGGATGAAGGGCGCGTTTATATTCATCCCATAGTAAACCCAGGTTCGCCAATGTATAGTCCTGCATTTCCTGGAGAGAAGGGGAGTCATATACAAGTGATCCGTTCTCGAAAATGAGATGATGTAAATCTTTGGCTTCAAAGTTTGTAACAAACTTACTGACAAACGTATGAATAGGATGGAACATCTTTAATTTCTCTTCGCTTTCAGGATCTTCATGTTGTAAGGTAATATAGTCACCCTCTGATTTATGATTTAGCCTATTAATGATTCGATAAACTTTCTTTAAACCAGGTGTAGACACTTTTTCAGGATTTCCACTTATTTTGATCGTGTCTATCATTTTTCCATTATCATCCTCGATTGAAGCAAGCTTATATACAGCGCCGAGAGCAGGCTGGTCATAAGCAGTAATTAATTTTGTTCCAATTCCCCAAACATCAATTTTGGCACCTTGTGATTTTAGGTTGATAATTGTTGATTCATCCAGATCATTAGAAGCAATAATTTTTGTCTCATAAAAACCAGCTTGATCAAGCATTTTCCTAGCTTTTTTTGATAAATAAGCAAGGTCCCCGCTATCAAGGCGAATGCCTTTAAATTCAATTTTATCTCCTAATTCTTTTGCTACTTTAATCGCATTTGGTACACCTGATTTTAATGTATCGTACGTGTCAACAAGGAATACACATTCTTTGTGACGTCGTGCATACTTATGGAACGCAATATATTCATCTTTGTATGCTTGAACAAATGCATGAGCATGTGTACCTGAAACAGGAATATCAAATAGTTTTCCGGCTCTTACATTAGATGTAGCATGAAATCCCCCTATGTAAGCCGCTCTTGTTCCCCAAATCGCAGCATCTAATTCATGAGCTCGACGAGTACCGAATTCCATTACTGTATCGTCTCCAACAACTTGTTTAATTCGAGCTGCTTTTGTCGCAATTAATGTTTGGTAGTTGACGATGTTTAATATCGCCGTTTCAATCAATTGTGCCTCAGCTAAAGGAGCTTCAATTCGGATGATAGGTTCATTTCCAAATACCATTTCCCCTTCTTGGACTGAATAAACATTTCCAGTAAATCGGAGCGTACGTAAGTATTCTAAAAAGTCATCTCTATAACCTAAATCATCACGCAAATAGTCTATATCGCTTTTGGAAAATTGAAAGTTCTCCAGATATTGTATAATTCTTTCAAGTCCTGCAAAAATTCCATAACCATTTCCAAAGGGAAGTTTTCGAAAAAATACTTCAAACACTGCCTTTCGATTATGGATGGAATCCTCCCAATAAGATTCAGCCATATTAATTTGATAAAGGTCTGTGTGGAGAGCAAGACTATCGTCTTCATAATGTATATTCATTTTATTTCCTCCAAGTTCGTTCAATTTTTCACAAAGACCAAAATGGTCGTTAATTTAATGAAAAAATGGAGGCACCATATGTTCATTAAATATGTAGAAATAAGAAAAAAACTAAATCACTTTGGCATTCAAGCAAGAAGAAAAATGCTGCAATGCCCAATCATGACCTGACTCATTAAAACTGGCAACAGCGTTCTTATGAACAACAACAGAAAATCCTTTATTAAATGCATCAACTGCAGTATGTAAAACACATATGTCTGTGCAAACCCCAACCAGATGTATTTCAGTAATTGCCCGTTCTTTTAATTTTAATTCTAAATTTGTTCCCGCAAAGGCACTGTAACGTGTTTTATCCATAAATTGTACATTCGGTTTTTCCTTGGTGTTTATGTATAAATCCTGGAGCTCACCATATAAATTTCTTCCTTTTGTACCTCGAATATTATGTGGTGGAAACAATGCTGTCTCCGGGTGAAATTGGTCATCCTTTTCATGAAGATCTACAGCGAATACAACATAATCTTCTTTTTCGATGAATTCCTTTGTAATTGTAACGATTTCCTTTTCAATATCTTGACCGGGTTTCCCACAAGTAAGCGCACCGTCAACTGCAACAAAGTCATATGTGTAATCGATGTTGATTAATGCCTTTTTCAACACTAATACCTCCTTAATAGTAAGAAAAACAACGTCTACTGTATATTTATAGTAAGGAAAAACCTAATAATATGGATAATATATTCAATTTTACACGAACTTAGCATTTAATCAAATATGGAAAAAGAATGTTTTGAAGGATTCATAGCTAAGAAGAATAAAAAATATGAAGAAAAGGGCTGTCATAATAAATTGACAGCCCTTTTATCGCTTTTAAGGATTTGTTGACCAAAGTCCTGCAGATTTAATGAAAATTCTAGGATGAAGCTTTAATTGTGCTACCATATATTCTGCAAGGTCTTCTGGTTGCATGACTTTTTCGGGATTACCATCTGTAAGGTTTTCTTTGTAAGCTAATTCCGTTGCAACGGTACTTGGTGTTAGAGCTGTTACACGAATATTATGCTTGCGTACCTCTAATGCAAGTGATTCTGTTAGTCCTAAAACACCAAATTTTGAAGCACTGTATGCACTTGTAACAGGAGCACCTTTTTGACCTGCAGTTGAAGAGATATTAATAATATCTCCACCATTTTTATCAATTAATTGAGGTAAGACTACACGAGTAACATAATAAACACCCATTAAGTTAACATCGATAATTTTTTTCCACTCTTCTGGTTCTAGTTCAAGGAATTTACCGAACTTTCCAATACCTGCATTATTTATAAGAATGTCAACTGGACCTAGAGACGTTTTTAGTTTTTCTACAGCAGCATTTACGTCGTCGATTGACGAAACATCAGCTGTTGCATAGGCGGTTTTTACTCCGAGAGCTTCAATTTCTTTTGCTACTTCCACTAAATCTTGTTCTGTTCGTGCTAATAATGCAACATTTACTCCCTCGTGAGCAAGGGCGATTGCCGTTGCACGTCCAATACCTTTTCCAGCTCCAGTTACAAGAGCGACTTTCCCTTTTAATGATTGCGCCATATTTTTGGCCCCTTTCAATATGTAAGTTGCGTTCTTATCTTACATACTGGGAAAATGAATGTCAAAAGAAGTGCACGATAGATGTATGAGAAATTATTTGACGACTCAACGTTTCAAAAATAGAAATCAACTTCAGCTATTTGATATGATGAAAAGGGAAATAAGACAGAAAAATAAATGAAGATCTTGAGGGAGGTTCTAATGAACAAAGAATCTATTTTAATTGTTGAAGATGAAGAGAAAATTTTAAGATTACTTGAACTGGAGCTTGGCTATGAAGGCTATGAAATTGTAAAAGCGATAGACGGAGTTACTGCATTGGAAGCTTATCGAAAAGGGACTTTTGATCTTATTTTATTAGATGTCATGCTCCCTGGTTTGAGTGGAATTGAGCTGCTTCGCCGAATTCGAGTGAAAGATGCATATACACCTGTAATTTTGCTAACAGCGAAAGGCTCTGTTGAAGATAAAGTCTCAGGTTTAGATTTAGGAGCAAATGATTATATAACAAAGCCCTTTCAAATGGAGGAACTACTTGCAAGAATACGTGCTGTGTTGCGGATGAGCTCCAGGCCACCTCAACAAAGTGAACAAACGGATCTTGATGACTGGCTAATTGCCGGTGAATTAAGGGTGAATGAAAAAACACGTGAAGTACTAAGAGGTGAACATGAGATTGAGTTAACACCTAAGGAATTTGATTTGCTTCTATTTCTTCTAAGGAATAAGAGGCAAGTTCTTAACCGTGAGCAAATTCTCGAAGCAGTATGGGGATACGATTATTTTGGTGATACAAATGTTGTTGATGTGTATATCCGCTATATACGCAAGAAAATCGACTTTCCATTTGATTATCCATTTATACATACAGTACGTGGTGTTGGCTACGTATTAAAGGAAGCAAAATGAAGCTGAGAAATAAAATTAATTTATATACTGCATTTTTATTTATATTGCTTATCTTATTGATGAACTCATCAATATTTATGGTGTTTAATAACATGATGATTGAAAAAGAGTTGGAGCAAATTAGTGCTGAAACTGAGAAGATTGCAAATGAGGTTAGTGAAGGAATAAAACAAGTAGATCCTAACCAACTGTTGCAGGCGTACGTACCCGTTGATGGGATGATTCGAGTATTATCTTCAGGAGGATTATCAGTTGCACCTGATAATACATCAATTTCTGAAAAAACTCTAAGTAAAATACAGAAAACATATTATACAGGAGAAAAAAGTGAGGTCATCAAGTATGAGAATAAAAGCTATGCCTTTTCCGTAAGTCCAATAATTTGGACAGATGGTAGTATTGTAAGCCTGCAAGTAACAAAGAGTATTGGTACAACTGATGAGATTCTCTCAGTCCTCAAAATTGTTTTAGTTGCAGTAACCATTATTGCCGTTATCCCGATCCTATTATCAACTAATATATTAAGTAATTTGATCACCCGACCAATTAAAACAATGACAGAGACAATGAGGGATATTCAGGAAAGTGGACAATTCAAAAAAATACACCTCGAGGAAAAGTCTAAAGATGAACTAGTCGAGATGGGGAATACCTTCAATAAAATGATTGATCTTCTGCAAACAAACTTCAAAAAACAGGAGGAGTTTGTAGCAAATGCATCCCATGAATTAAAAACACCTTTAACTATTATCGAGAGTTATGCAGATTTAGTGAAAAGAAGAGGCAAGCAGAGACCTGAAGTAATTGATGAGTCTATTGAGGCCATTCATTCTGAAGCTGTTAGAATGAGAGACATGATTGAACAACTTCTTCTATTGGCTAAACATGATGAAAAATGGAATATTGATAAAAAAGATACCAATATAACAGAGCTAGTAAAAGAATCGGCAAAAATTTTTCAGAATGCATACCAAAGAACAGTTGAATTTGAGTCAGTTGGTGCGATCTATGCCTTAACAGATCCTCAAAAGTTAAAGCAATTACTATTTATTTTCCTGGACAACGCAAAAAAGTATAGTGAAGAGGAAATTTCTATTTATATAGAAGAAAACAAAGGGCGTCCATGCATTAGAATAACGGACAGAGGAATTGGAATTCCCCAAAATGATTTACCTAAAATCTTTGATAGGTTTTATCGTGTTGACAAAGCGCGAACCCGCAAGCAAGGAGGAAGTGGATTAGGACTTTCAATGGCAAAGGAAATTGCAGAAGCTCTAAATATTCATATTCTTGTAGAAAGTGTCGAAGGTATTGGGACAACTGTCAAACTAAGCTTATAGAAAATAAATAATTTACTGTGTCTAGAGATATAATTCTCAGCGAATTCTCATGTTTCTATCCTATACTTAACGTAATAATTAACGGGGGTGAAAAATGAATAAAAAAAGATGGTTTTTTCTTATTGGCAGTTTTGCGATTGTCGGTGTCATTCTTTTCTCTGCTATCCAGTTATGGGGTCCTACATCAGAGGCTCAGGCATTAACGGAAGAAGAGGCGAAAGATAAGGCGTTAGACAAATATACAGGTGAAATTATTGATACAACCAAAAAAGATAATGAGTATCATTTTGTCTTAAAAGCTGAGACTGGAATATATTTGATTATTATTCATGCAATGAGCGGGGATATTGTTTCCATAACACAACAAACAAAAAATACGGATAAAATACCTGCAGAAGATCAAAAAAAGCTTTTAACTGAAGAAGAAGTGAAAGCTAAAATAAGAACACAAGGCACGATCAAATCAATTGAACTCATCCAAGCTGATTCTTCATCTTATTACCAGGCAATCGTACAAAGGGAAAATGAAGAACATACATTATCCATTGATCCATATACGGGTAAGGTGACAAACTCAACGAAAACCTCTCAACGACTTTTATCAGAGACAGAAGCAATTAATTTAGCCGTTGAAGCAGTTAATGGTGAAGTGGATGATGTCGACTTCATTGAACGTGAAGGTCAAACGCCCTACTATTTAATTGAAATTGAAGCCGATGATGATCGGGAAGCTACAATTAAAGTTGATGCCTATAAAAAAGAGGCGATTTCGGTAAGCTGGGAAGAACAAGAAGATGAAGACGATTCATAAAAAATCTTAGAGTTTTCTCATCAAATTTTAATCTTCCTTTCCTTTTCCTCTCATGAATGTTGGTTAAAGTTAGATATGTAAGAACAAAACAAAACCAAGGAGGAAAAAGAAATGAAGAAAATAATTACATTCTCATTAGCAGCGGCAGTCGTATTGGGAGGTGCAGTAGCGATAAACCATAGCTATGCACAAGAAAACAATGAAACAATTGGAATCGATAAAGCGAAAGAAGCAGCGTTAAAGAAGGTTGATGGTGTTGTTGAAAGTGTAGAACTGGAAAATCGATTAGGTCAGCCTGTTTATGAAGTGGAAATTGACAAAGATCAAAAGGATTATGATCTTTACGTTAATGCAACGACAGCCGAAATTAGTAAAGTAGAAGAAAAAATTGATGACGATAACGATGATGATGATAACATTAATGCAAATAAACTTTCAAGTAAGTCATTGATTACAGAAAAAGAAGCCATCGAAATAGCAAAAACAAAAATTAATGGAGAACTTAATGAAATTGAACTTGACGAAGATGACGGCAGATATGTGTATGATATGGAATTCAGAACTTCAACTGGTGAAGCAGAAATAACAATTGATGCAGAAACAAAAGAAATTGTGGAATTTGAAAATGATAACGATAATGATGATTAATGGATAGCAGTAGAAAGAACCTTGTATATGAAGGTTCTTTTTTGCTGTAAAGCGAAGAATACTTATTCAAGTACATAGTTAATTATGACTGTAATCACCAGTGAGGGTTGTAAGGATATAAATATATTTGTATAAATATTAGTTCGAGAGTTGATTTTATTATGGGTTTTTATTAATAATGTATAAGTTTAGCAATCTATACACAACAATAAGTGATGTAAACGGTTTCTACAAAAATATTATAAAAATACAGAAAATTTAATAGAAAAACACTTGTCAAATTTACAATCTTTAAATATAATAAACTCATGTTATAAAAAACGACGTAGAAATGAGAGGTTATCTAACATGAGTGAAGCGGTTATTTCAAAAGGTAAAAATGATACGGAAATTCTTGCACAAATTAAAGAAATCATCAGCTCTAAAAGTGTAGAGCTTATCCATCTACAATTTGTAGATATAGAGGGTATTCTTAAGAATGTAACAGTAACGGTAGAACAATTAGAAGATGTTGTTGCAGGAAAGCAAATGTTTGACGGTTCATCTGTAAAAGGTTTCTCTCCAATTAACAAATCAGATCTTTACTTGCAACCAGATCTTTCAACATTCGCAGTTTTACCATGGTCAGTTGAAGAAGGATACTCTGAAGCTCGTTTCCTTTGCTCAGCAGTAAATCCAGATGGTACTCTTTTTGAAGGAGATACTCGTAACGTATTAAAAAAGACTGTTGAACGTGCAGCTGATAAAGGCTACACAATTTCTGTAGGTCCAGAATTAGAGTTCTTCTTATTCAAAACTGATGCGGATGGAAATCCAACTCAACAATTAGATGATAACGGCGGTTATTTTGAGCCATCACCAAAAGACTTAGGTGAGCGTGTACGTTTAGAAATTTATCGCGCATTAAAAGCAATGGGCTTCACAATCGAAGCTTCTCACCATGAAGTTGCTGAAGGTCAACACGAAATTAACTTTAAATACGCTGATGCTTTAGGTGCAGCAGACTTATCTACTACTTATAAATGGGTTGTAAAAACAATTGCACAAAAATTCGGTTTACATGCTACATTTATGCCAAAACCGGTTTTCGGAATCAACGGTTCTGGTATGCACGTAAATATGTCATTCTTCAAAGATGGAGAAAATGCATTCTATAATGAAGCAGATGAGCTACAATTATCAGAAGAAGCTTATTCATTTATCGCTGGTTTAGTAGATAATGCAAAAAACATTGTTGCTGTAACAAATCCACTAGTAAACTCTTATAAGCGTTTAGTACCTGGATATGAAGCACCTTGCTATATTGCTTGGTCTGCATCAAACCGTTCAGCGTTAATTCGTATCCCGGCTAAAAAAGGTATGGCAACTCGCGTTGAGCTTCGTTGTCCAGATCCATCAGCAAATCCATACCTAACATTTGCAATTATTGCATCTGCAGGCCTTGATGGAATTGAAAAAGGCTTAAAAGCACCAGCTTCTATTAATGAGGATATCTTCCACATGACAGAAGAGCGTCGCGAAGAGCTTGGAATTGAAAATCTTCCAGGAAGCCTTGAAAAAGCTGTCGCTGAATTCCAAAACGGAGAAATCGGTCGCCGAACTCTTGGTGAGCACGTATACGGAGAGTATGTAGCAGCTAAAAAATCAGAATGGGATAGCTATCGTACTGCAGTTCATTCTTGGGAAATTGAAAACTATCAAGCAAAATTTTAATTAAGTTTAAAATTGATATAGCACATTCATGGTTGGTCAAACGTTTCATAAGTTTGACCAACTTTTTTTTGAGCATTTTTTGGTCAGCAGTCAAGTTCATAGGTTGAATTTATCGATTTAGGGTAAAATCTCCTAGTTTTTTGTTTTGTTACAACGATTTAGGTTAATTAAGTAACATAACTAAAACTAGGTGGGGTTTAAATGGAAATTATTATGAGTTTTGTTTTTGTAATTGGATTTACATTCATTCATTTCTTTTCTAAATCGATGAAGTTTATCAAAGATACACCTAGGAGTAGATTTCTCTCTATTGCTGGTGGTATTGCAGTTTCTTAAGTTTTTATTCATTTATTACCCGAATTAAATAAACATCAAAAAGTATTGGAGAAAGCAGTAGATAAAGGCATTTTCCGCGTAATTGAGAACCACGTATATCTGATCGCCTTATTTGGATTATCCGTTTTCTATGGGCTTGAAAAAATGGTTAAGAATTCAAAGAAAGAAAGTGATACACAAAAACCGAAAACGGGTGTATTCTGGATCCATATATCATCTTTTTTGTATATAACGCTTTAATAGGCTACCTTTTGATTAGAGAGCAATATAATAGTCATTGGGGAATGTTTTTCTACTTCTTAGCGTTGGCAGTCCATTTTGTTACAAATGACCACAGTCTAAGGAAAGATCATAAGAAAGTATACGACCGTTTTGGAAGATGGTTACTTACATTTGCGATACTTTTAGGATGGTTGGTTGGAGTATTTATTGAATTAAAAGAAATTTATATTTCACTGCTTACAGCCTTTTTGGCTGGTGGGATCATATTAAATGTACTAAAGGAAGAGTTGCCAGAAGAAAGAAAAAGCAGCTTTGTAGCTTTTTTTCTTGGTTTGGTAGGTTATTCAGTCAGGACTATTAAAATGTAGTGGGGGAGAATAAACTAATCCAATGATTGGATTAGTTTATTTTTTGAAGAAAAAAATTTACAAAATACTTAGTTTAGCCAATAGACAAACTAAGTAGGAAGTGTTACTATATGTATGTAAGTAATTATTAAGAATATAAATGATTTCCGAAAGCGCTGACAAATGGTATGAAAGAATTAATTGATTAATAGGAGGATAAATATTATGGCTTATTTTGAAAACGTTAACCAAATTAAATATGAAGGACCTGGTTCTACAAATCCACTATCTTTTAAATACTATAACCCTGAGGAAGTCATTAACGGAAAGAAAATGGAGGATCTACTTCGATTTTCGGTAGCATATTGGCATACATTTACTGCTGATGGCTCTGATCCGTTTGGTGTAGGAACAGCTATTCGTCCATGGAATCACCTGCAAGGTTTAGATTTAGCAAAAGCTCGTGTTGAAGCAGCATTTGAATTTTTTGAAAAGCTAAATGTACCATTCTTCTGCTTCCATGATGTAGATATTGCACCAGAAGGAGCAACATTAGCTGAAACGAATAAAAATCAAGATGTTATTGTTGCAATGATTAAAGAATATATGAAAACAAGCAAAACGAAGTTACTCTGGAATACAGCGAACATGTTTACAAACCCACGATATGTTCATGGTGCTGCTACTTCTAATAATGCTGATGTTTACGCTTACTCAGCGGCAAAGGTGAAAAAAGCCCTTGAAGTTGGTAAAGAGCTAGGTGCTGAAAACTATGTATTCTGGGGTGGTCGTGAAGGTTATGAAACACTTCTTAATACAAACATGGGATTAGAATTAGATAATCTTGCACGTTTCTTCCATATGGCAGTTGACTATGCAAAAGAAATTGGCTTTGATGCACCGTTCCTTATTGAGCCAAAACCAAAAGAACCAACTAAACACCAATATGATTTTGATGTTGCGACTGGGCTAGCTTTCTTGCAAAAATATGATCTTACAGACCATTTTAAATTTAATATTGAAGCAAACCATGCTACTCTGGCAGGTCATACATTCGAACACGAATTACGTGTAGCCCGTGAAAACAATATGTTGGGATCAGTTGATGCAAACCAAGGTGATACTTTACTTGGTTGGGATACAGATGAATTCCCAACAGATTTATATTCTACTACATTAGCAATGTATGAAATTCTAAAAAATGATGGCTTAGGGAAAGGCGGATTAAACTTCGATGCAAAAGTAAGAAGAGGTTCATTTGAAGCGGAAGATCTTTTCCATGCACATATTGCCGGAATGGACACATTTGCAATCGGTACAAAAGTTGCGAATAAATTAATTCAAGATAAAGTGCTTGATAGCTTTGTCGAAGAAAGATATAGCAGCTATACAAAAGGAATTGGATTAGAGATTGTTGAAGGAAAAACAAACCTTCGTAAGCTAGAAGAGTATGCATTACAATTAACAGAAATCAAAAATGCTTCAGGAAGACAAGAGCGTTTAAAAGCAACGGTAAACCAATATATTATTGAAACATTGGCAAATGTAACGGTTTAAATTCTTTCATGAAAAGGAGGATGACTCTGCCTGTAGAGGCATCCTCCATTAAAAGGAAAGGGGTAATTCTTTGAACAATTCCACTAATATCCAAATCAAAGAACAAACTTTAGAAGCAGCGTATCATTGTTGGCTGCAATATAATAAGCTTGACAGTTCAATAACAGAACATTATCAGACATATTGCGAAACTCTCATCTTTTTAGATCATTCACAAATCATTCAGGCAGCTAAAGAAGAGCTGGTACAAGGCATTACTTCTATGATACACCCTCCCTCAGTACATGCAGTCCCAATAGAAAAACCATCAATTGTTTTAGCAACTTATGAAAATAACCATTTAAAAGATTATGGTATTAATACAACAGTTTTAGATCATTTACAAGAAGACAGCTACATGATCCAAACGATTACATACAAAAACCATCATACAATCGTGATAATCGGAAAACAGGATAAAGGTGTGTTATATGGGGCATTTCATCTCTTAAGACTTATGCAAATGCGAGAAAACCTTAACGAATTAGCGATTATAGAAAATCCGTCTAACCAAATTCGAATGATTAATCATTGGGATAATATGGACGGTAGTATTGAGCGGGGATATTCTGGAGATTCCATTTTCTATAAAGACTATGAATTTACACATGATACAAAAAGAATCAAGGACTATGCTAGATTGTTATCTTCAGTCGGAATTAACAGTTTATCTATTAATAATGTAAACGTGCATAAAGTAGAGACTAATCTTATAACAAAAAAAATGCTGCCGAGCGTTGCAGAAATTGCTGATATTATGAGATGTTATGGCATTACAACATATTTAAGTGTTAATTATGCGAGTACAATGGAAATTGGTAATCTTCCAACAGCAGATCCTTTGGATAAAGATGTACAGCAATGGTGGGTTGAGAAAACAAAAGAGATTTATCAACATATACCTGATTTTGGTGGGTTTATTGTGAAAGCGGATTCAGAACACCGTCCCGGGCCTTTTACATATAATCGTACACATGCAGATGGGGCAAATATGCTGGCTAAAGCACTTGAGCCATTTGGTGGGCTTGTTTTCTGGAGATGTTTTGTTTACAACTGTCTTCAAGATTGGCGTGATCGAAAAACAGATCGGGCAAGAGCAGCATATGATCATTTTAAACCATTAGACGGAGAGTTTATGGATAATGTTATTCTCCAGGTTAAAAATGGTCCAATGGATTTCCAAGTAAGAGAACCTGTTTCACCTTTATTTGGTGCCTTGCAGAACACAAACCATGTCCTTGAATTTCAAGTGGCACAAGAATATACAGGGCAACAAAAAGATTTATGCTTTCTTGTTCCACAATGGAAGGAAGTTTTGGACTTTGACACGTATGCAAAGGGAGAAGGAACCACAATCAAATCGATTGTAGACGGATCACAGTTTGGCCTAACATATAGTGGGATTACAGCTGTATCTAATATTGGAAATGATATGAACTGGACAGGAAATACACTTGCTCAAGCAAACTTTTTTGGCTATGGCCGTTTAATTTGGAATACCGAATTAACATCAGAGGAAATTGCGAATGAGTGGGTTCGTATTACATTTGGTCATGATGAAGAAGTTGTTTCAACTATTACAAAAATGCTCCTTCATTCTTGGGAAATTTATGAGAATTATACAGCACCGCTTGGGGTTGGCTGGATGATTAATCCAGATCATCACTATGGACCTAATATTGAAGGGTATGAATACTCATTGTGGGGAACGTATCATTTTTCAGATTGCTTTGGTACAGGAGTGAATCGAACGATTAAAGACGGAACTGGGTATACTTCACAATATTATCCTGAAAACACCAGTCTTTACGATTCAATTGAAACATGTCCGGATAATTTATTATTATTTTTCCATCATGTCCCTTATCGTCATCAATTAAAATCGGGTAAGACGGTTATTCAACATATTTACGATACACACTTCTTAGGTGTTGAACAGGTTCAGGATATGATTCATAAGTGGAAACAGCTTGAACATAACATAGATTCCTATCGGTATAAAAATGTATTAGATCGATTTAACATGCAATTAGAAAACGCAATTGAGTGGAGAGATCGAATCAATACGTATTTCTTTAGACATTCCGGTATCCAGGATGAACACAGTCGTCTCATTTACTAATATCATTGAAATGACATAACAATTTTTTGAGTACACTACCATACTAGTATTACTAGGATATTATTAATCTTCTAGTCGGAAAGAAAATGGTCCCTTGATTAATATTGCCATTATCGGTGCCGATGGAATAGCTTCTGCCCATGTTAAAGCGTATTATACTTTCTCGGAAAAATGTAAAATCGTTGCATTAGCAGAATCCAATTATTAATTTAAGTCATGTACTGAACCAGAAATTAATTGAGAAAACAGGTGGCAAACACGAGTAAATAATGCGAGTCAAGGAGGATATTATGCAAACACATGATGGCATGAATTATGCGCCAAGAGGTAAATATGATCCTGTTGTTCAAGAAGGTGAATTTGCTTTTGCTGCTATTGGACTTGATCATGGACACATTTATGGAATGTGCAATGGATTAATAGAGGCTGGTGCTGAACTAAAATGGGTATATGATCCTGATAAAAAAAAGGTGGAAAGATTTCGTGAAATCTTTCCAAACGTGAAGGTTGCTGCATCTGAGGAAGAAGTTCTTCAGGACCCTTCAGTTCAGTTAGTTGCCGGTGCGGCCATTACATCTAAACGATGTGAATTAGGCTTGAGAGCCATGAATGCAGGTAAGCACTATTTTACTGATAAAGCACCCTTTACAACATTAAGTCAATTACAAGCTGCCAAAGATAAAGTGAAAGAAACTGGAATGATATGGGCTGTCTATTATAGTGAACGTCTTCATAATGAAAGTGCTATTTTTGCGGGTCAGCTTATTGAGCAAGGTGCAATCGGAGATGTGGTTCAAGTGATGGGTACAGGTCCACATCGTACTAATCCAGATCATCGACCGGATTGGTTCTTCAAAAAAGAATATTATGGCGGAATTTTATGTGACATCGGAAGTCATCAAATTGAACAGTTTTTATTTTATACAGGAGCTAAAGACGCAAAAGTGGTCCATAGTAAAGTAGGAAACTACAAACATTCAAAATATCCTGAGCTTGAAGATTTTGGAGATGCTAATTTGATTGCTGATAATGGAGCAACAGGTTATTTCCGGGTTGATTGGTTAACTCCTGCCGGTCTAAGTACTTGGGGAGATGGAAGAACACTCATCTTAGGTACAGAGGGCTATATAGAATTAAGAAAATATGTTGATATTGCAAGAGAAAAAAGCGGTAGTCACTTATATTTAGTCAATGAAGTTGGTGAAAAACATTTTAAAGTAAATGGAAAAGTGGGTTTTCCATATTTCGGGTCACTTATTTTAGACTGCTTAAATGGAACAGAGATTGCCATGACTCAAGAGCATACATTTAAAGCTGCTGAGTTATGCTTGCTTGCACAGCTAAATGCGATCAATATCTCAAATGAAGAAGAAATACAAATCTAGTATTTAAGTAGTAGAAAAAATTAGTATAACCAAATGGATGGGGCAGGACAGTAATATCATATTGTTTATTTACAGGGATCGCATAAAAACCTGCTCCAACTGGTTTTATTGCCCATAAAAAAATTTTGGTTTGTAAATTTAATGATCACACTACTACCATACTAGTATTAGTAATATTCATTTATTTTCAAACACAAATATATAAAACTCTCGATTTTTTGTAAGCGCTTCAAAGTGTGCGGTTTTCGATCTTAATTATTTTGTGAAAAGAGTGGGGGGATTATTGTGGCTGAATTTAAAGTCGAAACAAGTGGGGAATCAAATATTGTTATCAAAAGAAGTAAATTAGCTGTTGTGGGAACTATCATACGAAGAGATTGGCAACTGTACTCTTTGCTAGTTCTACCCATCATTTACTTAATCATATTTAAATATGGACCTATGTTTGGGAATATCATTGCATTTAGACGATTTATGCCTGGAGGTAAAATATACGGGGAATCTTGGGTAGGCCTACATTATTTTAAGATGTTTATCAATGATCCAACGTTTTGGAATGTGTTTAAAAACACCCTTATGCTTGGTGGGTTAACACTTATTATTTGTTTTCCGATGCCGATCATTTTTGCCTTATTGCTTAATGAAATTAAAGCGAAAAAATTCAAGAAGTTTGTCCAAACGGCATCGTATTTACCTCACTTTTTATCAATCGTTATTGTAGCAGGAATGATTCTTCAATTAACAGCTGTTAATGGTACTATCAATTCGATTGTAGAGTTTTTCACGGGTGAAAAGATTAACTTTATTCAACAAGCAGAATGGTTTAGAACCATTTATGTAACTTCAGAGATATGGCAAACGATGGGATGGGGAGCAATTTTGTACTTAGCTGCACTTACAACAATAGATGAATCATTGTATGAGGCTGCCAAAATAGATGGTGCAAATCGCTGGAAACAAACTCTTCATATCACAATACCAGGAATTCTTCCAACAATTGTTGTTTTACTTATTCTAAATATCGGGAGCTTCATGGCAGTAGGCTTTGAAAAAATCTTACTTTTATATAACCCATTAACTTATCAAACATCAGATGTTATCTCAACATATTTATATCGAGTTGGTTTGGAATCTAGTAATTTTAGTTATGCAACTGCGATTGGGTTATTTGAATCACTTATAGGCTTGGTCTTAGTATTATCAGCTAATGGAATTTCTAGAAAATTAACCGAAAGAAGCTTGTGGTAGGGGGTTGATAAAATGAGAGAGTCAAAACAATATAAAATTTTTAAAGTTTTCAATGTATCAATTTTAATCATCATCGTTTTTTGTACACTTTACCCTTTTGTAAATGTAATCGCTCAATCATTTAGTAGTGAAGCCTATATTAATGCAGGGAAAGTTACTCTTTACCCTAGAGGATTTAATATAGACACATACAAGACAATTGCACAAGATAGTATGTTTTGGATCAATTATAAAAATACAGTTGTTTATACAGTTGTAGGAACAGCGATTTCTATGTTTCTTACAACAATCTTTGCCTATGCATTATCAAAGAAACGTTTGGTAGGGAGAAAGTTTTTAACATTTTTCGCCGTATTTACCATGTTTTTTAATGGTGGGTTAGTACCTAACTATGTATTAATTAATAGTTTAGGATTTGGTAACTCTATTTGGGCAATCGTCATTCCTGGTGCGATCAGTGTTTATAACATGTTAATTATGAAGTCATTCTTTGAAAATATGCCAGAAGAATTAGAGGAAGCGGCTTCAATCGATGGATTAAATACGTATGGAATTTTATTAAAAATTGTTCTGCCCCTCAGTAAGGCAGTTATTGCAACAATGATTTTGTTTTATGCAGTAGGACATTGGAATTCCTGGTTTCCAGCATTCTTATACTTAGATCAAAAAGAGTTATTCCCTGTTACGATGTATTTGAGAAATATGATAGCAGGTGTGACTGGAGCAACATCTGCCGGTGCCTCTTCTGCTGATAATTTAACTCAAATATCGGCAAACATTAAATCAGTTACGATGGTCTTAACAATTTTACCAATCTTAACAATCTATCCATTTGTACAAAAATACTTTGTGTCGGGAGTAATGCTCGGATCTGTTAAGTAAAATACAAAATCGTGAAAGCTTCATTGTTTACTTAGGAGCAATGAGACTCTCATTAAGAGAATGGATGATCCTTCTTTTAATGAGCGTCTTATCGCCTAAGTAGATAAAAACGCTTTTGTTTAAATCGCCAAAACAAAAAAAAGGGAGGAAAAGAAATGGGGAAAGGTCTAAAAGGGTTAAAGTCTACATTTAGTGTATTGGCTTTATCAGCACTTGTTGTTGCTGGGTGTTCAAACAATGAAACATCGAGTTCAGAGGAGAAGAACGTAAATCAAAAAGGAGCGATGGAATCATACAATGTAGGTGATACTTTTAAATCTAGTGAAGCATTTGATCTTTCAATTCTCTACATGGATCAACCTACATATCCATACAAGGAAGACTGGCTGTTATGGGATCATATTAAAGAAACAACGAATGTAACATTAAAACCAACAATTGTACCTTTAAGTGATTATCCACAGAAACGTAGTCTCTTAATTAGTTCTGGTGATGCACCGTTAATTATTCCAAAAACGTATCCAGGTGAAGAAGCACCGTTTGTTGCTTCTGGAGCTGCATTGCCTGTAAGTGATTACATGGATAAAATGCCTCACTTTAAGGAAAAAGTGGAGAAATGGCAACTTGAAGATGAATTAAAAGGACTTCGTCAGAAGGACGGGAAATTTTACGTTTTACCTGGTTTACATGAAGCTGTTTGGCCAGATTATACATTAATTGTGAGAACAGATATTTTCGAAAAGCATAATATTGCGATTCCGAAAACATGGGATGAATTATATACAGCGATGAAAAAATTAAAGGAATTATATCCTGACGTTACACCTTTTTCTGATCGATTTACTTTCAATAGTACTCTAAATATTGCAGCAGTTAACTTTGGTACAAAAGCTGGATGGGGTTTTGGAAATGGTTTAACATATGACGAATCTAAGGATGAATTCGTACCAACAGCAACAACAGATGAGTATAAAGAATTGCTAACCTATTTTAATAAATTAGTTAAAGAAGGTCTATTGGATAAAGAAAGCTTTACTCAAGAAGATGATCAGGCTGTTCAGAAGTTTGTTACAGGTAAGTCATTTATTATAAATGGAAACTCACAAACGGTTGTTCAACATCGAACTGATATGGATAAAACGTTAGGTGAAGGGAATTATTCTATTGCGAAGATAACTGTTCCTGGTGGACCTGCTGGAGATCTTATGGGTGGTTCAAGATTAGAAAATGGGGTAATGATTTCTTCTAAAGTTAAAGAAAGTGAATACTTTGACGCGATCATCCAATTCATTGATTGGTTATATTATAGTGATGAAGGTCAAGAGTTTACTAAATGGGGAGTTGAAGGTACGACATTTACAAAGGCTGAAGATGGAACTAGAACTCTTGTTGAAGAGGTTAATTATAATGGCTTAAACCCTGCTGGAACGAAAGACTTACGTATCGATTATGGTTTCTCAGGAGGCGTATTTGCTTATGGTGGAACAACTGACCTTCTTCGTTCTATGATGAGTGAAGAGGAGATCAAGTTCCAAGAGGATATGGCAAATAGAAAAACAACTGTTCCTGCAGAGCCACCAATACCTTACACAGTTGAAGATAGAGAACAAGTAACATTATTAAGCACGCCATTAAAAGATTATACTGATCAAAATACATTGAAATTTATCTTAGGTGAACGTGACTTAAGTGAGTTCGATGCATTTGTAAAAGAATTAGAGGGTCAAGGTTTGCAACAATACGTTGATCTAGCAAATAAAACGTATAAAGACGCTAAAAAATAATCTAATAAAAAGGTTAACTAAACGTGACTCATATCACGTTTAGTTAACCACAACTAAAAAGCAGGTGAACAATAATAATGGATGAAAAGAATCAATTTGGTCAAGGGATTTTATATACATTTACTAACTATGTTTATGCTTTTCTGCTAACAAACATTTATTTTGTCTTAACTAATGGTCTGCTTATTTTTTTTATTATGACATTAGAACCTTCATTTTCAAACATTCTCCTGTACTTTTTAGCTCTAATCCCCACAGGTCCAGCTGTAGCAGCTTTATACTACTCTATGGAAAAACTTGTGAGAACGAAAGAGCTTTCTCCAACGCATGACTTTTTCTACGGATTTAAAAAGAATGTAAAAGATATATTATCCATCTGGTTCCCAATTCTTTTGGTTTACTTTATTTTAATCGTTGATTTACAGTATCTTCGCCAAACACCAACAGAATTAAATCAAATTTTATCTATAGTGATTTTCGTTCTGATCGTCTTATGGACTATGTTGATATTAAATGCCGTTGCAATTAGTTCGCGCTTTAAATTTAGAATGAGAGATATTTGGAAACTATCTGTTTATTACAGTTTTATGAAGGTGAAAAACACAGTAGGAAATATGTTGATTCTGTTTATCCTAGCATTTATTACGACAATTACAACTGACTTTTTAATTCTTTTTGTATCAAGCATTGTCTTTTACCTCTTGGCCCTTAATACAAAGGAAATGCTTTCAGATATTGAAATGAACTTCCTAAAAACAAGTCCAAAACATACAGATCAACAACTGGTGTAGTTAATAAAATGATGTCAAAAGCGTGGGGGGAATATGATGGGAATAAAAGTAACAGATGTTTTGAAACAATTAGAATCTCCTGTTGGGAATATTGAATCAACAGTAGACTCGCTCCTATTTGGAAATGGTGATGATGAGGTAAGTGGCATACTAGTAGCATTCGTCGCATCACATTTTGCTATTGAACATGCCAAAAAAATAGGTGCAAACATGATAGTAACACATGAAGGAATATTTTACAGTCATACTCAAAACGATGAAGTTTTAAAAAATAATGGAGTATATGCTCAAAAGCTAAAACTAATTAAAAACTCAGGAATCGCTATTTACAGATTGCATGACCATGTTCACAAATACACGCCTGATCTAATAACAGAAGGGCTTATCCAGAAATTAGAGTGGAACGGATATTTAGAGAGACATAATCAAACATCATCAATTCTGGCTATCCCACGCATGTCAGGTGAAGAAATCGTTGCGTATGTGAAAGAAAAGCTTTCTATTCCATTTGTTCGAGTCGTAGGAGACTTAAGCCTTGAATGCGCTAGGATTGGACTTACAGTTGGTTTTCGAGGAGGTGGAGAAACAGCTATCCCATTATTCGAAAAAGAAAACGTGGACTTGATTATCACTGGAGAAGGTCAGGAGTGGGAAACACCGGAATATATACGTGACGCAGGAGTTCAAGGTAAGAAAAAGGTCTTAATCATGATTGGTCATGCTGCCAGCGAAGAACCCGGGATGGAATACTTAGCGGAAAAACTCAAGTCCTATTTTCCTGCGATACAGACAACATTTCTATCTAATAATGAAAATTTGATTCATCCTAAATAATAAAGTTCTTACGTATAATCACTAAACTACCATACTAGTATGAATAGTATACATACAAATCTACTTTAGGAAGTAAACAAGGAGGCAGAAAAAATGAAAATGACGTTTCGTTGGTTTGGAAGTCAAGATGATAGTGTTACTCTTGATCAAATAAATCAGATTCCGGGAATGGATGGCATCGTTGGGGGACTGCATGATATAGCCGCTGGAGAGGTGTGGCCGCTTGATAGAATTCTCGATTTAAAGAAAGAGGTAAATGAAAAAGGCTTAAACCTTGATATTATTGAGAGTGTAAATGTACATGAAGATATTAAACTGGGATTACCATCCCGTGATCATTATATAGAAAATTATCAACAAACAATTCGTCATTTAGCACAAGCTGGAATAAAAGTCATTTGTTATAACTTTATGCCTGTCTTTGATTGGATTAGATCTGATCTGGCCAAAGTGTTACCTGATGGATCAACAGTACTTGCTTATGAAAAGGAAAAGATTGAACGTGAAGATCCTGAAGTTTTAATAAAAAATGTTGAAAACTCAGCAAATGGCTTTTCCCTACCAGGTTGGGAACCTGAAAGAATTAAAAAAATTAAAAGAGCATTTGAATTATATAAAGATGTTACAGAAGAAGATTTATTTGAACACCTGCAATACTTTTTAAAGAAAGTAATTCCTGTGGCTGAGGAACATGATATAAAGATGGCCATTCATCCTGATGATCCTCCATGGTCAATTTTTGGATTACCAAGAATTGTGACAAATTTTCAGAATTTAAAGAGGATTGTGAATCTTGTGGATAGTCCTTCGAACGGCTTAACATTATGTTCTGGTTCACTTGGTGCAAGTCCTGATAATGATATTCCCGCGATCATGCGGTATTTTTCAAGCATAAACAGGATACCCTTCGCTCATATACGAAATGTAAAAATTGAAGAGAACGGAGATTTCACTGAAAGCTCCCATCGAAGCTCTGACGGATCCCTAGATATTTATGAAATTGTTAAAGCTTTGCATGATACAAACTTTAAAGGATATGTGAGACCAGATCATGGAAGGATGATTTGGGGAGAGCAAGCTCGACCGGGATACGGCTTATATGATCGTGCACTAGGTATTATGTATCTGCTTGGCATTTGGGACAGCTTAGAAAAAGTCAAAGCACAAAAGAATAAAAAACGTGGGACGTTATATTTATAAGGAAAAAAATTCTTAATAGGATAATGGAGAACGGTTACATTAGCTGATTGGAGAGTATCAAATGTATATAGACCATAAACCAAGATCTTCAACAACAAGCAATCAAGTGTATGAAGAACTAAAATCACAAATATTAAATTTACAACTCTCACCAGGTACAAGTATTTCAGAGAAGGAGATGTCTGAAAAATTCAATGTAAGTCGCACTCCGGTTCGGGAAAGTTTTTTACGACTTTCAAGAGAGGGGCTATTAAACGTTTTTCCTCAAAGAGGAACGTTTGTCTCTTTAATCGACTTAAATTTAGTGGAAGAAGCAAGATTTATGAGGGAGCATTTAGAAAGAGCGGTCATTCGATTAGCTTGTGAAGCATTTCCTCAAGATAAACTAATTACATTAGAAATGAATCTCAGCATGCAAAAGGTTTGTATTGAACAGCAGGATTACCGAAAAATGTTTAAGCTGGATGAAGAATATCATAAGACCATTTTTATGGGGTGTCAAAAGTATAATATATGGACAGTTATTCAACAAATGAATGTTCACTTTAATCGAAGTAGAATGCTCAGGTTAGCGACTGACTTTAACTGGTATACCATTTACTTGCAACATAAAGAAATTTTTGAAGGAATAAAAGAGAAAAACCCTAATAAAGCAGAGAAGTTGATGCAGGAGCATTTAATGCTAGCGGTTATTGATAAGGAATATTTAAAACGATCATATCCGAATTATTTTAAATAGCTTTTTACTATTATGAACATGATAAGATTTGCAATTTTTGTCAGTTTTAATTGTACCGAATAATAAGAAAGTGAGGTAACAATGTGAATAAAAAGACACTTTTTAATAATGGATGGGAGTTTGCAAAAACCAGTCTAGAAAGTCCTCATGATCCATCTTCATTAAGCTTTGAATCAATTGATATTCCTCATGATTGGTTAATTTATAATACCTTAAATTTGTATGAAAATAGTATTGGATGGTAC
Organism: Metabacillus schmidteae; assembly: GCF_903166545.1. Classification (NCBI taxonomy): domain Bacteria; kingdom Bacillati; phylum Bacillota; class Bacilli; order Caryophanales; family Bacillaceae; genus Metabacillus; species Metabacillus schmidteae. The sequence goes on from NZ_CAESCH010000001.1 coordinate 2,610,078, forward strand.
CGGAAAAAATTCACGTTAAAGAAAGAGGAGCAGCAAGTTCTATTAGCCTTTGATGGAGTGTATATGGATTCATCTCTTTTTGTAAATAATCAGTATGTAGGTGAATGGAAATATGGGTATTCTTCTTTCGAACATGATATTACAGATGTATTAGGTGATGGTGAAAATGAAATTTTGGTAAAGGTAGTTCATCAAAGTCCAAACAGTCGGTGGTACTCTGGAGCCGGTATTTATCGAAATGTATGGTTAAAGACAAGAGACAAAAACCATATTGTGACAAATGGAATCTATATATCTACTAATAAGAACGAACATAGCTGGCAAATAGAGGTGGAAACTGAAATCAACCATGATCATGATGTTGTTATTTCCCATGTTATTCTTGATGATGATCATGTTATTTCCATCAATAAAGAAAAGATAAGTTCAGATTCTTCCACTTCAATTAACCAACAAGTTTTAGAAGTTGAAAATCCAGTACTCTGGGACACAGATAATCCCTATCTTTATGAGTTAAAAACGCAGTTGTTTTTGGTGAATAAGAGTAAGGGTAGTTATCAAGAAATTGAAACAATTACACAAAAAATTGGGTTTAGAGAAATTAATATAAATCCAAGCAACGGGTTACATCTTAATGGGAAAAAGTTGAAATTAAATGGAGTATGTGAACACCATGATTTAGGAGCACTAGGAGCTGCTTTTCATAAAACAGCTTTAAAAAGAAGACTCGTTATTTTAAAAGAAATGGGTGTTAATGCCATCCGTACAGCCCACAATATGCCTGCAAAAGAATTAATGGAATTAGCAGATGAAATGGGATTTCTTGTGGTGACGGAAGCTTTTGATATGTGGGAGCGTCCAAAAACTCCCTATGATTATGCTAGATTCTTTAAGAAATGGGCATATATTGATGTGAAAAGCTGGGTAATGAGAGACAGAAATCATCCTAGCTTACTAATGTGGAGTATTGGAAATGAGATTTATGATACTCATGCGGATGAAAGGGGTCAGGAAATTACTAAATTGTTAATGCAATATGTGAAAGAATTTGATCCGAAGCAAAATGCAAGCATTACGATTGGATCGAATTATATGCCCTGGGAAAATGCCCAAAAATGTGCAGATATCGTGAAGGTAGCAGGCTATAATTATGCTGAAAAATACTATCAAAAACATCACGAAGAACATCCTGATTGGATGATTTATGGCAGTGAAACGGCATCCGTTGTGCAGAGCAGGGGAATCTATCATTTCCCTTTTGAAAAGTCAATTCTCGCAGATGATGATGAGCAATGTTCGGCCCTTGGAAATAGTTCAACAAGTTGGGGGGCCAGGTCCGCTGAAGCTTGTATTCTGGCAGAAAGGGATACGCCATTTTCACTCGGACAATTTATATGGACAGGTTTCGATTATATAGGAGAACCTACACCATATCATACCAAAAACTCGTATTTCGGTCAGGTTGACACAGCTACTTTTAAGAAAGACTCGTATTATATCTATCAATCAGCATGGACCAATTATAAAACAGCACCAATGGTACATATTTTTCCATATTGGAATTTTAATAAAGGTCAATTGATTGATGTTCGTGTTTGTTCAAATGCACCGAAAATTGAATTACAACTTAATGGACTTAAGATTGGTACACACGATATTGACCATGAAAAAGGTGAGAACCTTGTTGGGTGGTGGAAGATTCCTTACGAAGAAGGCGAATTAAAAGCTATTGCCTATGATGAAACAGGGAAAGAAATTGCTATGGATGTACGAAGGTCGTTTGGAGATGCAAAGTACATTTCCCTCCAGCCTGATAAGGAAAATGTAATAGCAAACGGGACAGATCTACTATTTGTAGAAATCACATTGGATGATGAACATGGTAATCCTGTTGAAGATGCATTAAATCGTGTGGATGTACATGTTTCTGGTGCCGGTAGATTAGTTGGATTGGATAATGGTGATAGTACAGATTATGATCAGTATAAAGGAATTAGCAGGAGATTATTTAGTGGTAAATTAATGGCCATAATCGCATCGACACTAGAAGCAGGAAAGATTATGATCGAAGTTTCTTCAAACGGATTAGATACTCAATCAATTGAAATTGAGTCAATCTCAATTCAAAATAGATCTTTACAAGGTGTTACAGCAAATGTAAAAAATCAAGAAATGCCAATTGTCTTGGGAAAAAAAGATGAATTACCTGTACGAAAAATCGAGATAATCAGTGAGTCCGGTCAGTTATTTAATGAAAGTTTGAATGAAATGGAAGTATATGCAAATATTTATCCTCTTAACGCCACATACCAAGATGTTGAATGGAGCGTTGTAAATGAATCTGGTATTAAATCAAATATTGCAAAAGTTACAAGTAATGGAAAGAAAGCGTTAGTTACCGCTTTAGGAGATGGAGAATTTCGGATTCGATGTACAAGTAAAAATGGCAGTGATAAGATCAGGCTCATTTCTCAATTGGAATTTAAGGCAGAGGGACTTGGGAAGGCATATAAAGACCCTTATGAATTTATTTCTGCAGGACTGTATGATTATAGTAAAGGTGAAGTGACAAATGGGAACGAGCGAGGTGTGGCAACAAGCAGGGATGGAGAAACACAGGTCGGATTTCGGGAAATCGATTTTGGCTTTTACGGCTCTGATACGATAACAATCCCTATTTTTTCTTTATCAAGTGAACAATACCCGCTTCAAATTTGGGAAGGCATGCCAGATGAAGAAGGCAGTCAATTACTTGCAGATGTTATTTATCAAAAACCTTCAAAATGGAATGTTTATCAAGAGGAAACATATCAATTATCCAAGCGCCTTCATGGAATTTCATCAATATGCTTTGTGCTCAATCAAAAGGTGCATATTAAAGGATTTACATTTGAGAAAAAGAACAAAGCAACTGAAAAGATCATGGCAACTGAATGTGATCATATTTATGGCGATAGTTTTATGATGAAAGAAAACAGTGTAGAAGGTATTGGAAACAATGTATCCCTTGAGTTTGATGATATGCATTTTACTGGTGAAGGACCAACAAAATTGACCATTTACGGTCGATCCCATCATGATAAAAATACAATTCAAATTTCTTTTGCTGGTGAAGAAGGGGAAACGAAACAAATCATCGAATTTACAAAATCTGAAAAGTTTGAACAAAGAGTCTTCGATTTAGAAAAGATCTCAGGTAAACTAAAAGTGACATTTATATTTTTGCCGGGATGTCATTTTGATTTTGGGTGGTTCCGTTTTGATTCATAAATAATGTGTTTTTATAAAGTTGATAATCCATAGCGGTTGTCAACTTTTTTTATTTGTAATAAGCCTCATTCACATCAGCCTTCTTAATAGACTTTAGGAGAAAAGTCCAATTTTGGGATAACATACAAAATTCATGGTTATTCTTATAGAAAATTGATATAGTAGTTTAAGTGGAAATGAATTTACAATGAATAGTAAGTGAAGGTCGGATGCAATATGGTATTAAAATCATCAATTTTAGAAAGAGTGTTTTTTCAATCCAGGATTCCGCAAATGATTTTTGAATATAATTTCAAAAATAATATAGCAAATGATGCATTTTTTCAATTTATTGGATACTCAAAAGATGAATGGGATGAATTAACATTAAAGGAGATATCACATCCTGAAGATCATCAACTTGATATGCAATTGTATCATGAAGTTTTTACTGGAAAACGTCCTTCCTATCAAATGGAAAAACGGTATTTCCATAAGTCAGGAGAAATTATTTGGGGCTCCTTAAACGTTACGGCTATTGAAGACCCACACTCTCCTAAAAAATATTTTTTAGCTCAAATATACGATATAACTGAACAAAAAAATTTGGAAAGAGTTTTAACTGATAGTGAACAGAAATACAGGTTATTGGCGGATAACTCATCAGATATTATTAATTTGTATTTGCCAGATGGAAAATTCATGTATTGTTCACCGTCAATTACTCAGATACTCGGTTATGATACAGATGAATTAATCGGAGACGTACCGTATCAATATATTCATCCTGATGACATTTCCTATGTCCATAAGAAGCATCTATCCCTATTGGAAAATCGTCATCCTATTCTTATTACTTATCGGTTTAAACATAAGAATGATACATATATATGGGTTGAATCAAGTATTCAATCAATAGCTGATGAAAGTACAGGCAGAATAACCGGCTTATTATCTATTTCCCGTGATATAACTAGTCGATTAGAAAAAGACAAGCTGCTGAAAAAATCGGAAAAATTGGCTGTGATAGGCCAGCTTGCAGCAGCTGTGGCACATGAAATTCGTAACCCATTAACATCGATAAAAGGCTTTATCCAATTATTTTCCCAAACAAAGGAATGTAATGAGGAGTATATGAAAATTGTTCAAGATGAGTTGAATCGAGTAGAGGAAATTATTTCAGAATTTCTAACGATGGCTAGACCTCAGCAAGAAAAAAACGAAGAACTAGATTTGGATGAATTAATCAAACAAGTCATCACTCTTTTAAATACACAAGCTATTTTGGAAAATAAAGAGATTAAATACAAAAATGCGGTGGTAAATCCAATTTTAAAAGGGGACAAAAGTCAGCTGAAACACGTCTTTTATCAAATTATTCAAAATGGTTTAGATGCTTTGGAAGAAAAAGGAACAGTCTATGTTGATATGTCTGCTGACGATGATCTCCTAAAGGTGAAAATAACCGATAATGGACGAGGAATTTCGAATGAACGCCTTAAAAATATTGGTGAACCTTATTATTCAACAAAGGAAAAAGGAACAGGTCTGGGCTTGATGACAAGCTTTCAAATTATTGAAAATCATCACGGGAAAATAGAAATTGATTCAATTGTTGGTCAAGGGACGAGCGTATCTGTTACACTACCAATGTAATTAAGTAAAACAGAGGTGATAATAGACATGTATTACGTCGTTTTGGACCAGGGATGTTCTGAATGTGGAGAAAGCTCAAATATTCTCGGAATCTTTACGTCTATAGATAAAGCTAAAAAAGTAAGAGATGAATATAAAATAGTGAATAACCTTGATGAATATTCAGATCATGAATTTTTTATTTACAAAATAGATGCCTTAGATAAAGTGTATCAAAATAGCTATGAACATTTAATTGAAGAATGAAACAAATGTCCCTTCTTCACATATATTGATTGAAAAAGGGGAATTTCCTTATGACGAAATATTATTGCTCAAAATGCATGTTATTGTATGAAGAGGAGCAACCTTGTATAAAGTGTGGAAATTCGGATCTTAAACATATATCAATTAGTGTCCAAAATCAGAAAGATAGGCAAGTTGAGGAAAATGGGACATGAACGAATAAGATAAGAGGCTCTCCTTTTAACTGGAGAGTCTTTTCACTTCTATTCAGAATTCGGTTTAACTATTTGAAAAACTAAAACCTAATAGGGTGTGGTGATAAAAAACTTTTCACAAATGGAAACGATTACGTTTTCATCATTGAATGATAATTTTTGAAGAAGTTTGAGTTGATGGAGAGATTTTTGATATTTTGATTTCTAAAATACCATTGGTGAAGGAGGCAGCTATTTTCTTCTTTTCAATTGGAAAGGGAAGGACAACCTTTCTTTTTCGTTCATGTTTTCCATGATTAGTTTCTAAAACGGTGATATGGAGACAATCCTGCTTTACAACTATGTTGATCATTTCTTTTTCTATTTCTTCCCCAAGCTCAGCTTCGACAATAAACTCTTCCCCAGTTTCAAATAAATCAAGACGAAATGTTTGCTCGTCTAGTAAACTGGTAAATGGATCTGTAAAAAACTGTGTCATCCATTCCTCAATTCCTTTAATGTCCATTGGATTCGAACATTTTTTTTTGCTCATTTCAATTGACCTCCACAGACTTCTTATAATAAAACTAGATCCCTTTAACATTTAATTTATTCAAAAAATTTATTGTTTGTGAAGATAATAATGTCAATTGAAGAGAAATTGATTTGAATTTGGACATATTTAAAATCAAGAAAAGAGAATGGAGATTCACCATTCTCTTCCTTCTTTACATATCATGACCTTTATTGTTCTTTTGACGAGTATGATTAGCGTTTTTTACTTTTTTTGAGCCATCCAATGGTTCTGGTTGGCCAGGATTGTTTCCTTTAGGTGCATTTTTACGCATATCTTTACTTGTATTTTTGTTCGTCATCTTCATCCCTCCTACATAATAGGATGAGTCAAAAATGAAAAAACATGCGATGTGAAGCATGAATAAAAATGATCATAATAACCAATCCTATATATGGCTTTATATAGTAGAAGAAAGGAAAGTGAAGAATATGCCATATAATAAAAATAACCAGCAATCATTCCAAGCAGCGCAACAAGGTGCAACAGATGCCTTTGATGCTTTTGATAATATTGTAAAAGACAGTGCAGATTATGGGCATCAACTAAAACACCTGGCAGAAGAAGTAAATGAAGCATATCAGCAAATTAATAATGCACTGGAAAATGCTTCTGAAACACAAAGAAAACGATTAGAACAATACCAGCGTGACCTTGAACAAATTGTTCGAGATGTAAATCAATCGGAATGATTTGAAAAGCGTTAGTACCTCGAAGGCACTCCGACAAGTATAAGACGCTCCGGATAACAGATGTTCTTGTCCTCAATTCCTGTGTGGTAGTCATTAGAGGAGTTTGGTGCTTTATACTTTCAGCTTGTACAAAGGAAAACGACGGAGTTCCGTCGTTTTTTGTCGTTATAAAAAATTATTATTGATTTTTTTTGCGTTTTTTATTGTTCTGCCTTTGAGCAGCTGTTAGCGGCTCATTTTGTAATTCTTCATTATAGCCTGTACCGATACCTTGTGCACTTGCATCATTCATACCCATTCTCACGTGGTTTGCTTTACGTTTAGCCATTCCTGCATTCACCTCCCACTTTCAAAATTAGCTTGTCTCAATTCACGGGAAACATTCAAAAAGGGCAGTTTGTAAAAAATTTTGAAAAAAGTGAAAAGTTTTTCCTCCATTTTACTTAAAAATTTGGTATAGTAGAAAAGCAATACTAGTACGCTTTCATAAGGAAACCTTATACATATCAATAACATCATTGTTATTTACTTATGTTACTACTTGTATTAAGATTAAATTGTGAAAAGTATTTAAAAATGGGGTATCATCCTTCGACATTTGTCGACCTTGATCTTTTTAAGGGGGAGAATTTATGACTAATCAAGTGACTACGAAACAAGATGCTTTCCAAGCTCGTAAAAACTTTACGGTTAATGGAAAGAAGTACAACTACTATTCATTACAAGCGCTAGAAGATGCTGGAATTGGTAACGTTTCACGTCTGCCTTATTCAGTAAAGGTTCTTTTAGAATCAGTTTTGCGTCAAGTAGACGGCAGAGTCATTACAAAAGAACATGTTGAAAACCTAGCAAAATGGGGAACTAATGACCTTAAAGAAATTGACGTTCCTTTCAAGCCTTCACGTGTTATTTTGCAGGACTTCACGGGTGTTCCAGCTGTTGTTGACTTAGCATCATTACGTAAAGCAATGGCAGATTTGGGTGGAGATCCTGATAAGATTAACCCGGAAATTCCTGTTGACCTTGTTATTGACCACTCAGTACAGGTTGATAGAGCCGGAACTCCAGATGCTCTTCAATTTAATATGGATCTTGAATTTGAGCGTAATGCAGAGCGTTACAAATTCTTAAGCTGGGCAAAGAAATCATTTGACAACTATCGTGCAGTACCACCTGCAACTGGTATTGTTCACCAAGTAAACTTGGAATATTTGGCTAACGTTGTCCATGCTGTTCAAAATGATGAAGGTGAATTTGAAGCGTTCCCAGATTCTCTAGTTGGTACAGACTCACATACAACAATGATTAATGGTATCGGTGTTCTTGGATGGGGTGTTGGTGGTATCGAAGCGGAAGCTGGTATGCTAGGACAACCATCGTATTTCCCAGTACCTGAAGTTATTGGTGTTAAATTAACAGGCGAGCTTCCAAATGGAACAACAGCTACTGACTTAGCATTAAAAGTAACTCAAGTACTACGTCAACAAGGTGTTGTTGGTAAATTCGTTGAATTCTTTGGTCCTGGTGTAGCAAAACTACCACTTGCAGACCGTGCAACAATTGCTAACATGGCGCCTGAATATGGAGCAACTTGCGGTTTCTTCCCAGTTGATGAAGAAGCTCTTAATTACATGCGCTTAACCGGCCGTGATGAAGAGCAAATTCAAGTAGTTGGGGATTACTGTAAAGCGAATGGTTTATTCTTCACACCGGAAAATGAAGATCCAATCTTTACAAAAGTGGTTGAAATTGATCTTTCTGAAATTGAAGCAAACCTTTCTGGTCCAAAGCGTCCACAGGATTTAATTCCTCTTTCAATGATGAAGGATAAATTCCATGAACATTTAGTTGCTCCTGCTGGAAACCAAGGCTTTGGTTTAGAGGCAACTGAAATAAACAAAGAAATCACTGTTAAGTTCAAAAGCGGTGAAGAAACAAACATGAAAACTGGTGCAATTGCCATTGCCGCAATTACTAGTTGTACAAATACATCTAACCCATACGTACTTGTTGCTGCAGGTCTTGTTGCGAAAAAAGCAACTGAATTAGGCTTAGAGGTACCTAAATACGTAAAAACATCTTTAGCTCCAGGATCTAAGGTTGTTACTGGATACTTAGAAAAATCTGGTTTATTACCACATCTTGAGAATCTTGGATTTAACCTTGTAGGTTATGGATGTACAACATGTATCGGGAACTCTGGTCCACTTGCTGATGAAATTGAAGAAGCAGTAGCGGCTAACGATTTATTAGTAACATCTGTATTATCTGGTAACCGTAACTTTGAAGGTCGTATTCATCCTCTTGTTAAAGGTAACTACCTAGCATCACCACCGCTTGTTGTGGCTTATGCATTAGCAGGTACTGTTGATATTGATCTACAAAGTGATTCATTAGGTAAAGACAAAGATGGTAATGATGTATTCTTTAAAGACATCTGGCCAAGTACGAATGAAATTAATGAAGTTGTTAACAAAACAGTTACACCTGAACTGTTTAGAGAACAATATGAGCAAGTATTTGATGATAATGCTCGTTGGAATGAAATTGAAACTACTGATGAAGCATTATATGTATGGGATGAGTCATCAACATACATTCAAAATCCTCCATTCTTTGAAGGGTTAGAAGCTGAACCAGGTAAAGTAGAAACTCTAAAAGACTTACGAGTTGTTGCTAAATTCGGTGATTCTGTTACAACTGACCACATATCACCTGCTGGTTCAATTGGTAAAGATACACCTGCTGGACGTTACCTACAAGAAAACGGGGTAACACCAAGAGAGTTCAACTCTTATGGTTCTCGTCGTGGTAACCACGAAGTTATGATGAGAGGTACGTTTGCAAACATCCGTATCAAAAACCAAATTGCTCCTGGTACCGAGGGAGGATACACAACTTACTGGCCAACAGGTGAAGTTAAATCAATCTATGATGCATGCATGGATTACAAGGAAGATGGTACAGGTTTAGTTGTTTTAGCTGGTAATGATTACGGAATGGGAAGCTCTCGTGACTGGGCGGCTAAAGGTACTAACCTTCTTGGAATCAAAACAGTTATTGCTCAAAGCTTTGAGCGTATCCACCGTAGTAACCTTGTGTTAATGGGTGTACTTCCTCTTCAATTTAAAGATGGAGACAGCGCAGAAACACTAGGTTTATCTGGTAAGGAAACAATTGAAGTTGAAATCGATGAAACAGTAAAACCACGTGATTTCGTGAAAGTTACTGCTACTGACGAAGCTGGCAATAAAACAGAATTTGAAGTACTAGTTCGTTTCGATAGCGAAGTAGAAATTGATTACTACCGTCATGGTGGAATCCTTCAAATGGTATTACGTGATAAATTAAAAGCTTAACATAAGGAAAAGGGAACGATATTTCGTTCCCTTTTTGTTATGCTCAATATGTACGTTAACTATATTATAACGATAGTATAGATAAAGACGTTTCTCATTTGTATTTTTATGACTATTATTAGAATTTTAATGTGTTTTCGTTGTTCTTTTCGTTAAACCATGCTTAAATGAGAAATGAAGTAATACGATGAAAGGACTTTTGCATTGTATGTATGACGCTTTACAACTTGGACCGTTTACGATTCAATATATCCTTCTGATCTACATAGGTTCGATCTTAGTTACATATTTCATTTTTGATGGATTCATTGCTGATTCAATGATAAAGAAATTTTATAAGCAGCATTATCTTACATTTTGGTTTATTATCTTTATTACATATAAATTTAGTATTGTCGTATTTGAGCCACAGCTGTTATTAACAACCCGCTGGATTTTTTTTACCGGGGGAATAAATGGCTTTTATCTTGGCTTATTAGTGGGTTTTATTTTTTTAATTTGGAAAATAAGAAAAGAAAATATCCCGGTAAAGTTTTTTATACTAACGCTAATGGGACTTTTGTTAACCTTTACGCTCGTATTTCAATTAATTAAGTTTCTTGTATTGTCCGTTCTTTAGGAGGTAAATAAATGAAAAAGGTTTTGGCGATTTCTATTTTGATTTTCCTTATAGGTTACGCTGTTTATTTTGCTATAAATCCAAGTTCACCAAAAGTAGGTGTATCTGAAGGAAGTGCTGCACCTGATTTTGAATTAGAAACTCTAAGTGGAGAGAGCATGAGTTTATCGAGTTTAAAAGGTAAAAAAGTAATAATCAATTTTTGGGCGACCTGGTGTCCACCATGTCGATCTGAAATGCCTGATATGCAAAAAATTCAAAATGAACACAATGGTGATGTAGTCGTATTAGCGGTGAACCTTACGAGTTCTGAGAACAGTGTAGAAACAGTTGACAGCTTTGTAAAAGAATTAGGGTTGACATTTCCTGTATTACTTGATGGAAAAGGGAAAATCAATAATCAATTTGAAGTGCTATCATATCCTACGTCCTATTTTGTAGATGAAAATGGTGTGATTCAAACGAAATTTGTTGGGGCGTTATCATATGATCAGATGAATGATTTTCTTAATAATCTTTAAACCTTTAAACCGTACCTAAATTGGTTCGGTTTTTTAATTTTTCTAATACATAAATTTCATTACTTTTCAAAATATCGATTTAAATGTCAGAAAATTGGGTATCCTTTATTTAAATTAAGACGGAGGTGAAAGGCAACATGAGAAAAACAAGAAAAAAATCATTTGAAGAGTTAGTAAAAGAAAATAAACAGCAATTGTTACAAGATCGAGTAGCACTTGATTTATTGGAGGAACGATGGGAGCAACGTGTTCTAAAAAGATTGGATTAATTGGTCTGCCGGTACAAAATGAATGTAAAATTTTTTTGTATAAAAACAACTAAGGCTAACATTATTATTGTTTCGAGGCAAGCCAAGTTTTTCTAATCATTGTATCCCCTCATAAAGGGTATTCTACTTGTTGAGGAGGCGATAACAATGGCAGGTCAAAACGATAAACAAACTCATTTTAATCCCAATCATGTAGGTACAAAATCACGTGGCTTCGGGAACAATAAAGGTAAACAAATGCAGGATACTTCCGGAAAACATGCTCAAGTGATTCAAACAAAAGGCGAGTAATAGTAGGTAGTTATATTATAAGATAGAAATTCTTTCAATTAACATAAAACGTGTTTAAAATCTTCTTCAAAAAAGCAGACTAACATTGTTTCATTGCTTTTCATATTACTTCACAATGAGAGGAAGGATACACGATGACAAAACATACTAGACCAAATCCAGATGATCGTTCTGATAATGTAGAGAAGCTTCAAAGCATGGTTCAAAACACAATAGAAAATATTGAAGAAGCACAGGACTCCATGCAATTTGCAAATTCAGAAGAGCGTGAACGTATTGAAGCTAAAAACCTTCGCCGTGAGGAAAGTATCAATGCGATGCGCAATGAAATTAAAGATGAAGCACAAGCTCGAGAAAATGGATATCGTTATGATCAGTAAATAAACCAGGCTTCTAGCCTGGTTTATATTTTTAGCCACACAAAAAAAGATATGTTATTATTGGTTGAAGTTATCGTTAGTAATGGATCATCGAAACAAGGAGAGAAGAAAGAATGCTTATATCAAAAGCTGAGATTGAAGTCCGGTATGCGGAAACAGATCAAATGGGTGTTGTATACCATGCAAATTATTTAGTTTGGATGGAAGTGGGGAGAACAAAACTAATTCAAGATCTTGGTTTTTCTTATGCTGGAATGGAAGAACAGGGAATTATTTCACCAGTCATAGACTTGGAAATTTCATATAAAAAACCAATGAGATACGGTGAAACAGCTACAATTCACACATGGATTGATGAATATAATGGGATTAAAAGTGTATATGGATATGAAATATATTCACCAGCCGGTGAGCTATCTGTTCAAGCAAAATCAAGTCATGTTTGTGTGAACAAGGAGACATTTAGACCTGTTAAATTTAAAAAGATGTTCCCTGATTGGCATGAAGCATATGAGAAGGCGAAAAAATAAATGGCATTTGGCATTTCCCGTAAAGAATTACATACATGGAAACAGGAGATTGATAAGGGGAACATTGCGTTTTTAACTCATTTTTGGGTGGACGAACGGTTTCCAAACAGTCATTGCGTGACAAAGGTTGGCTGTAAGGATATTGAAAAATTAGCAAAATGGGGTAAGCAATACGGATTAAAAGAAGAATGGATTCACCATTATAAGCATTATCCTCATTTTGATTTGATGGGAACAACACAATTGACCATTTTGCAAGAAAATGGTCTGGAAGACCACATACAACGTTTTAAAATACGAATAACTTAGCTTAAGGGGAAATTTCACTAGACAATAGAACTTGTGAAATTTCCCCTTTTTCCGTGCAATGCCAGTTTTAATAATTAGATGCCATTTAAAATGGTCTAAATTAATTATATTGAAAAACAGGTTCTTCAGCATCTTCATCTAAATCAACATGTAAATCATGCTGATCAAAATACCATAAATCACGATTTTCAACAAAGAATGTAATTCCTTTACTTTCTACACTGGATCCGATTTCTTCTGGTACTTGCTTTACTACTCCGAGTGAAAAGCCTTTTTGTACATTACTACATCCACCATATCTAACAAAAAATTGAACTGTGTCACCTTCTTCAAGTTGTAATTCATTTATATACCAATCAGCTGCTTTGTTATCAATGGTTATTTTCAAGACCGAACACTCCTTATGTTTTTTATCTTAAATTTATTATAGTATAGATGTGTTGATAGGGCTAATAATGAATCTTACGAAAAAAATAAAAAGAAGATGAAGTAAAGCAAAATCTCTTCTTTCGAAAAGTTCTGTTTTACTTATCTCCTCAAGTTATAGCCACTTTACTTTAGGTTCTGTTTTATTCATTATACGTTTAATATTTGCACGATGGCGATAGATAACAAACCCAGTCATAAGTGTTATGACTATGATAAGGGGAATGTCCTTTGTAAACAAACTGTAGATGATCCCATACACACCTGCAAGCATAGAAGAAAGTGATACATATTTTGAAATATAAAGAACGATAAAAAAGAAGGCTAACATTGTAATGAACAATAGCGGTACGTAACATAATAGTACGCCCCCAGATGTGGCAACTGCTTTTCCGCCTCTAAATTTTGCGAAAATTGGATATGTATGTCCGATAACGGCGAAAATCCCTACTAACAATTGATGCAGGTGATCAAGACCGAAGATTAAAGGTAGGGCAGCAGCAAGTGTTCCTTTTAAGATATCTGCACCTGTAACGATTAAGCCTGCTTTTACACCTAATGTCCGAAATGTGTTTGTTCCACCTAAATTCCCGCTCCCATGTTCCCGTATGTCAATTCCATACCCAAGCTTGCCTACAATAAGACCTGATGGAATGGAGCCTAGTAAATAAGCTAAGATAAAAATAATGGCTTCAATCATGTTTGTACTCCTTTGCGTATTCTTTCTATATTCTATCATGATAACTGAAAAAAACACTATGAGAGAATAAAAAAAGATAAAAACTCTCATGTTATTAGTAACATTCTTATGACGTACATAGTATAAGAGATAAGTTACAATTCCATACAAATGGGAATTGATTCCAGATAGTCTAGGCAAATTCATTGTTTGGTGTGTCTCAAACTTGTTATGATAGAGGAAAAGGAGATGGGATAATGGCAATTGAAAATCCATCAAGAGAAGAAATTGGCCAAATTTTAAAGAACAGTAAGACGATAGCGGTTGTCGGTTTATCTAACAATCCTGATCGTACATCATATTTGGTAAGTAAAGCTATGCAGGACGCGGGATACAAAATTATTCCTGTAAATCCGACGGTTGATGAAGTATTAGGTCAAAAAGCAGTAGGACGTTTGAGTGAAATAAAAGACCATGTTGATATCGTAAATGTTTTTCGCCGTTCAGAACATTTGTTGGAGGTTGCACAGGAATTTTTGAAAATAGACGCAGACGTATACTGGGCTCAGCTTGGATTAGAAAATGAAGAAGCGTATCAATTATTGAAAGACAATAATAAAACCGTTATCATGAATCGTTGTATTAAGGTTGAGCATGCTATGACAAAGTAATTTATTTGCTTATTTTTAAGAAAATCCTTGTATAAACAAGGATTTTTATTTTATTATGCGAATACTGTTTCCTAAAACCAATTTACCATATACAATAAAGCATGGATAAGAGGCAATTGGTAAGATAATAAGTGTAAGAAAACTTTAACTTGATTTTCTCTGCTTTTGTGGGGGTTGTCGATCTGCAAATTATTGTATAAAATACTAAAACATGCGTTCTATTGTGAAAAAAGATTTAATTGTTTGTCACTGAAAGGGGTTTAGTCGCTTGGGAAAGAAGCAACAGTTTGATTATAATGATGATGCGATTCAAGTCCTCGAAGGTCTTGAGGCTGTAAGAAAACGACCTGGTATGTACATTGGTAGTACTGATAGTCGGGGGTTGCATCATCTTGTGTACGAAATCGTAGATAACTCTGTGGACGAGGCTTTAGCAGGCCACGGAGATCATATAATTGTAAAAATACATAAAGATAACAGTATATCTGTTCAAGATAAGGGACGAGGAATGCCGATTGGTATGCACAAACTCGGAAAACCTACACCTGAAGTCATCTTAACGGTCCTTCATGCTGGTGGAAAGTTCGGGCAAGGTGGTTACAAAACAAGTGGTGGTTTACATGGGGTAGGTGCATCAGTTGTTAATGCCCTCTCAGAGTGGCTTGTTGTGACGATTCAACGCGATGGTTTTATTTATGAACAGCGATTTGAAAACGGCGGGAAGCCGGTGACAACCTTAGAGAAAAAAGGAAAAACGAGCAAAACCGGTACAAAAATTCATTTTAAACCGGATCCAACCATGTTTAGTACGACAACTTATAACTTTGAAACATTAAGTGAACGTCTACGTGAGTCTGCTTTTCTTTTGAAAGGGTTTAAAATTGAGTTAATCGATGAACGTCATGATCAATCTGAAGTTTATCATTATGAAACTGGTATTGAAGCATTTGTTACATACTTAAATGAAGAGAAAGATGCGTTACATCAAGTTGTTTCATTTGAGGGTGAACAAAATGGCATTGAAGCTGAATTTGCTTTTCAATTCAATGATGGGTATTCAGAAAATATTTTATCGTTCGTTAATAATGTTCGGACAAAAGACGGCGGAACTCATGAAGCCGGCTCTAAAACAGCGATGACAAGAGCATTTAATGAATATGCGAGAAAAACAGGATTACTAAAAGAAAAAGATAAAAACTTGGAAGGTTCTGATATTCGGGAAGGCTTATCAGCGATCGTATCAGTAAGAATTCCTGAAGAGCTTTTACAATTTGAAGGTCAAACAAAAGGAAAGCTTGGAACAAGTGAAGCAAGATCAGCAGTTGATGCCATTGTGTCTGAAAACCTTTCATACTTTTTAGAAGAAAATCCTGATGCAGGAACACTACTTGTTAAAAAGGCGATCAAAGCTTTTCAAGCGAGAGAGGCAGCCCGCAAAGCACGTGAGGAAGCTCGAAGCGGTAAAAAGCGAAAGCGCTCAGAAACAACATTAAGTGGTAAGCTTACTCCAGCACAGTCACGTAATCCATTAAAAAATGAATTATATCTTGTTGAGGGTGACTCTGCAGGTGGTTCTGCTAAACAAGGTAGAGACCGCAGATTCCAAGCTGTTCTTCCTTTAAGAGGAAAGGTTATTAATACAGAAAAAGCGAAGTTGGCGGACATTTTTAAAAATGAGGAAATTAACACGATTATTCATGCAATTGGAGCGGGTGTTGGAGCAGAATTTACTTTAGAAGATATAAATTATGACAAAGTCATTATTATGACTGATGCCGACACGGATGGTGCCCATATTCAAGTACTTTTATTGACGTTCTTTTATCGTTATATGAAACCGCTAATCGAAAACGGAAAAGTATTTATTGCCCTGCCACCTCTTTACAAAGTAAGTAAAGGGTCAGGCAAGAAGGAAGTTATTGAGTATGCATGGTCTGATGATGAACTAAGTGATGCTATTTCTAAAGTTGGAAAAGGTTATATGATCCAGCGATACAAAGGTCTTGGAGAAATGAATGCAGATCAGCTTTGGGAAACAACAATGAACCCAGAATCAAGAACGCTTATTCGCGTGAAAATTGATGATGCAGCCCGTGCTGAGAGACGTGTAACAACACTTATGGGTGATAAAGTAGAACCACGCAGAAAATGGATTGAAAGCAATGTTGCTTTTGGTCTTGATGAAGAAACAAATATATTAGAAAATGAGCACTTATCGGTCGCAGAGGAGGTATAAGCTTTTGAATAATTCAGTAGAAGTATATCGCGATTTACCTCTTGAAGATGTGCTTGGTGACCGTTTTGGACGTTATAGTAAGTACATTATTCAAGATCGTGCATTACCAGATGCACGTGATGGATTAAAACCTGTACAACGAAGAATTTTATATGCAATGCATGTTGACGGGAATACAAATGATAAAAACTATCGTAAATCAGCAAAAACAGTTGGTAATGTTATTGGTAATTATCATCCTCATGGAGATTCATCTGTTTATGATGCCATGGTTCGGATGAGTCAAGACTGGAAGGTCCGCAATTTACTCATTCAAATGCATGGAAATAATGGAAGTATTGATGGTGACCCACCTGCCGCAATGCGTTATACTGAAGCAAGATTATCGGCAATTGCTTCAGAATTATTGCGAGACATTGAAAAAGAAACCGTTGAATTTGTTCCAAACTTTGATGATACTAGTAAGGAACCATTAGTGTTGCCGGCAATGTTTCCAAACCTGTTAGTGAATGGTTCAACAGGTATTTCGGCTGGTTATGCTACAGACATTCCACCGCATCATTTAGGGGAAGTTATTGATGCCGTCATTAAACGAATGGATAAGCCAACATGTACTGTTGATGAGTTAATGACAGTCATCAAAGGTCCGGATTTTCCAACAGGTGGAATTATTCAAGGTGTTGAGGGGATTAAGAAAGCCTATGAGACAGGTAAAGGGAAAATTATTGTTCGTGGGAAAGCGGAAATAGAAGAGGTTCGTGGTGGTAAACAGCAAATCACCGTTACAGAAATTCCATTTGAAGTAAATAAAGCTAATCTCGTTAAGCGCATTGATGAATTCAGAATCGAACGTAAGGTTGAAGGAATTGCTGAAGTACGTGATGAGACAGATCGTACAGGATTACGTATTGTGATTGAGTTGAAAAAAGATGCAAATGCTGCAGGAGTTCTGAATTATCTATATAAAAACAGTGATTTGCAAATTACATATAACTTTAATATGGTCGCGATACATAATCGTCGCCCTATGTTAATGAGTTTAACTTCTATCCTTGATGCCTATATTGGACATCAAAAAGAGGTTGTGTCTAATCGTTCTAAATATGAACTGCGAAAAGCGCAGGAACGACAGCATATTGTCGAAGGTCTAATTAAGGCTTTATCTATTTTGGATGAAGTAATTGCAACTATCCGTGCTTCTAAGGACAAGAGAGATGCGAAAGATAATTTAATTCAAAAATACCAATTCTCAGAGCCGCAAGCAGAAGCAATTGTTTCGTTACAGCTTTATCGTTTAACAAATACAGATATTACAGCATTAAGAAATGAAGCAGAAGAGCTGGCTAATAAAATTGAAGAATTAACAAATATTCTTAATGATGAAAAAGTCTTATTAAAAGTCATTAAAAACGATCTTAAAAGAGTGAAGAAAACTTATGCAGATGAACGTCGCTCTGTCATTGAAGCAGAAATTGAAGAAATTAAGATTAATCTTGAAGTAATGGTAGCATCTGAAGATGTGATTGTAACTGTTACTAAAGACGGTTATGTGAAACGAACAAGCCAAAGGTCCTATGCAGCATCTAATGGGCAAGATTTTGGTATGAAAGAAAAGGATCGTTTACTTTCTAAAATTGACATTAATACAACAGATGTTGTGCTGTTGTTTACGAATAAAGGAAATTACTTATACTGTCCGGTACATGAACTGCCTGATATTCGCTGGAAAGATCTAGGGCAACATATTGCCAATATTATCCCAATTGATCGTGATGAAGAAATAATCAAGGCAATCCCAGTTAAAAACTTTGAAGAACCTTCTTTCGTAACGTTTGTGACTAAGTCGGGGATGGTGAAAAAATCTGAGCTTAATGTATATAAAGCACAACGATATTCAAAACCACTTGTTGCTGTAAATCTTAAAGGTGATGACAGTGTGGTGGATGTGCACCTCACAACAGGTAATGAGGATTTATTCATAGTTACACACTTGGGTTATGGATTATGGTTTACAGAAGAAGAAGTGAATATTGTTGGTCCACGGGCTGCTGGAGTAAAAGGGATTAACTTAAAGCCGGATGATTATGTTGTAAGTGGAAATGTATTAAAACCGAATACAAAAGCATTTTTAGTGATCGCTACACAAAGAGGTGCAGTGAAAAAAATGTCTCTGAATGACTTTGAAAAGTCATCTAGAGCTAAGCGTGGGCTCATTATGCTAAGAGAACTTAAAAATAATCCACATCGAATTGTCGGTGCTGGGATTGTTTATAAGAACGAAGAATTTTTCCTTGAATCTGAAAAAGGTCTGATCGAAAGTGTTGATGTATCAACAATAAGAGCAAATGATCGATACAGTAACGGTTCATTTATAATGGATGAGCAGGATGCAGGGTCTGTGAAAGAAACATGGATAGAACAATCAGAGGAAATTGAAAAGTAAAGAACGAAAAGGCTGATCCATAGAGGATCAGCCTTTTTATACGTTTATTTTTTTTGAAAATAGTCTGTAAACGCATGAACAATTTCAATACCTTGGTACGTAAATAGACTTAAAGCTGTTACTGAAAACAATACGATCGGAATCAATCTTAATACAAACATCATTTATATAACCTCCAATTTTTCAATTAATTTATTTGGAATGATTGAAATAAACGATCTTTAGAAAAATAAGAAGATTGATAATAAACAGCATACAAAAATTGCCTAATTCGTTGTCTCCGTATAGCAAAATAGCTAAATAGCAATAATGTTAGTGAAATTAATACTGTATAAACAATTTCCGGCATACTGCCATATAAATCAAATTGCTTTTGATCTTCTTCCAGTATTGTATATCCAGATGCTGCGTCATTTTCTACGGCAACCACTTTACCTAGACTAATAGGATGATGTACTTGCGACATTGAAACGAGATGTATGCTAGTAATGAAGATCAATAGCAAAAATAATGATTTAAATAGCAAACGTTGTCTCAATGATCTCACCCCTTTGCCAATTCATAGACCTATCTTAATCCTTTTTTTACAATTTGAAAAGACATTTGTTTTGAAACTTGACAGGATACATTTATGAAAGGGTTAACATCTCTTTTGCAATAAGAAAATGAACAATTTGCTAATAAATGGTATAATTTAGAAGGATAAAAAGAAAAGTTCTTTGAGATTCGAGTTAAAAAATAATAATGAGGTATTTAGATGGCAGTGAAAAGTAAATGGAAACGAATGTATAAGGTTCTAGTATTATTTTTCTCAATTTTTCTCAAAATCTATTGGTATAAATTAAGGAAAAAGTCTGAAGCCGAGTGGGAAGAATTATGGTGTGAAATTGGTAAGAACTTTCGTAAAACATTATTTGAATTAGGCGGTCTCTTAATCAAAATTGGACAAATCTTGAGTATTCGCTCTGATCTACTTCCCCATGGTTTTATCAGCCAAATTCAAGATTTAACCGACAAGGTCCCGCCTTCAAACTGGGATGAAATCGAAAAGCAATTGGAAAATGAGTGGGGAGAAAAGCCTGAATACCATTTACGCTCAATTGAACATCATTCAATTGCTTCAGCATCAATTGGAGAGGTGTATAAAGGAGTCTTAAAGGATGGTACAGCTGTTGCAATAAAGGTCCAGAGACCGCATATTCAATCGATTATTCAAACAGACTTTCGTACATTAAGAATCATTATTTGGTTTGCTGACCATTTTGTGCCGGTTCCAAAGGGATTTATTAATTTTAAGGTGTTATTCAAAGAATTAAAGCAAGTGATCGAACAAGAACTGGATTTTCAACGAGAAATGAAAGCACTCAAATACTTTAAGGACCGTTATCAGTCCTCAGATATCGTGAAAATTCCTTCAGTATACAAGGAACTTTGTACACCCAAGATTCTTGTCATGGAATGGA
The DNA here is from genome assembly GCF_903166545.1 of Metabacillus schmidteae. NCBI lineage: Bacteria > Bacillati > Bacillota > Bacilli > Caryophanales > Bacillaceae > Metabacillus > Metabacillus schmidteae. The sequence continues at coordinate 2,630,864 of NZ_CAESCH010000001.1, forward strand.
TTGATGGGATAAGGATTACGAATGAACAGCAAATGAATCAGTTGCCTTTAAGCAGGGAGGAGCTTGCGAAACGGTTAATGAGTGTTTTTCTTCCACAATGGTTAGAGCCTGGATTGTTTCATGCAGATCCTCATCCAGGAAACATTCTTTTTTCATCAGATGGAAAAGTTATTTTGTTAGATTTTGGAATGGTCGGAGAGATCTCAAAAAAGGATGCTGCTTATTTCCAAAGTTTAATCGGTAGTATACTAGCTAAAGATTATACAAAAGCAGTAGAATGCTTATATCAATTAGAATTTTTACATTCCCAGGAAAACTCCCGAACGATGGAAAAATTGATGGAAGAGCTTGTGTCCTTTGATCCAACTCAACTAAAAGAAGCAGATTTACTAAAATTAAAACTCGAAATGAATGATCTTTTACAAGCTTTGCCGATTCAAGTGCCGACTAGATTCGTATTTTTAGGTCGGGCAGTAGTTACCATTGAAGGGAATATACGAAATCTGGTTCCAGATCAAGAATTGTTAGAGCTTGGTAAGCCTGTTTTTATGAAATGGTTACAAACACAAGGCAATAACAAATGGGCATTTTTGTGGCAATGGGCACAGTCTCAACCACTTTTTAAAATTATTCATTCCGCAACTGAATTCCTTCAAGCTCCTAACAAGTATGAAATGGTAAAAGAAACGGAACAAAGAAGACATTTTCAGTTTACCATTATTGAAAATAATAAAAAGCGTTGCTTTCAACTTGTTTTAGTTGGTCTTATAGGAATTGGTTATGGTATTGTCTCTTCACAGGCTATATTGTGGCAATTATCTGGTAGTCTAACACTCCTTTCTGTTATTGGATATGGTATTTATGGGTACAGACTAAAAAAGTGGATGAAATATATGCAAGAGGGACGTTAGGATTTGTATAGAAAAGGCTAAACTCATAAAGATGGAGTTTAGCCTATTTGCATAGTGTATGTAACGGGTATAGGAATTCGGAGGCACCGTCAATACTTTATTAACGTCATTACTTTTTTAGGGGGACCTTATATTATGGATACTAAAAGAAGTCTTTGGGCCGGTATCTTTTTCGGAATAGGATTTGTCGCATTTATTGATGAAACGGTATTTCATCAGTTATTACATTGGCACCATTTTTATGATCAATCAACAACGGAAATTGGACTAATTTCTGATGGACTTTTTCATGCTTTTAGTTGGTTTGCTACTGTGATGGGGTTATTTATGTTCGCTGATCTCCGTCGCAGGGGGCAGTTCTCTGTGAAAAGATGGTGGGGAGGTTCTTTGATTGGTTCTGGAGGTTTTCAGCTTTATGATGGGACAATTCAACACAAGCTTATGAGAATCCATCAAATTAGGTATGTAGACGAGGTGTTCGTCTATGATTTAGTCTGGAATGGGGTTGCGATCATTATGATTCTTTCGGGGATTATTTTGTTGAATCAGTCTAAAAAACAAGAAAAGTTGAATAGAGGGAATAAGGCATATGATCAATAATCTCCATCATGAAGGTGTCATTCCTTATCATCAATTATTATTAATTTTCCTATTTTTATTAGTGGTAGGTTATTTAGCAGCTGTTATTCACTTACAACATAAAAGGAAGAACTGGTCGATCATCAAATTCTACTACTGGTTAATGGGAGTGACATGCATAAGTTTGGCATTCGTTGGACCTATTGCAAGCCAAGCACACCACCATTTTATGTATCATATGATTGGACATATATTGCTAGGAATGCTTGGTCCTCTTCTTCTTGTATTGGCAAGTCCAATCACCTTACTTTTTAACATTTTACCTGTGAAATATGCACGGAAGTTAGCAGCCATACTAAAAGGATGGCCCTTTAAAATCCTGTCTGAGCCCATTGTTACAACGTTTCTAAATGTGGGTGGATTATGGATTCTCTATACAACAGACCTTTTCTCGCTCATGCATGAGAACGCAATGATAGCTAGCCTGATTCATCTCCACATGTTTTTGGCAGGCTATGCTTTCACTTTCTCTATTCTATGTATAGACTCATCAGCACATAAAACGTCATTTCCATATCGAGCTTCAATCTTAATTTTAGCTATCGCAGCTCATGGAATATTGTCTAAACTACTATATGTTCATCCGCCTTCAGGGATAACCCGAAATGAAGCTGAGTTAGGCGCGCTGGTTATGTATTATGGTGGGGATGTAATTGATCTTGGATTAATTTTTATCCTTTGTCTTCAATGGTACCGTGTAAGAGGAAGGAAGCTTGAAAAAATCCCCAAAAAGACGACCAATTCAATGAAAGAATCATTCTGATATTCCATATCTCCCTTCTCTCTGTATACATATGGTAAACTTTAGGTAATCAAGTGGTGATAAGGATGGGGAAAATGAAGAAGAAAATTGTATTGGCTGGAGGAACGGGTTTTATCGGACAATTTTTCGAGCGGGAATTTATCAAACTCGGTTATGATGTGATCATCATATCAAGACGACCACAACATGTTTCGTGGGAAAATGAAAAAGCTATTGTTGAGGCATTAAATCATGCTGAACTCCTCATTAACCTTGCAGGTAAGTCAGTCAACTGTCGCTATAATGAGAAAAATAAGCGGGAAATTATGAATTCAAGATTAATGACAACGAACCGATTAGGAGAAGCAATTAAACGTTGTACAACTCCGCCTAAATTGTGGATTAATTCAAGCACAGCAACAATCTACCGTCATGCAGAAGATCGACCGATGACAGAATTAGATGGAGAAATTGGTTCCGGTTTTTCCGTAGATGTTGCAACATCATGGGAAGAAGCCTTCTTTTCATTTCATTTTCCAAATACAAGACAAATAGCCTTGCGAATTGCGATCGTCTTAGGAAAAAATGGAGGAGTTATGATCCCTTATCGAAACTTAGTCAAGTTTGGCTTAGGTGGTAATCAAGGAACAGGGCATCAAAAATTCAGTTGGATTCATGTAGAAGATTTGTTCAGGATTGTTTTGTTTTTGCAGAATAGACAAGATCTTGAAGGTGTATTCAATTGCTCAGCTCCACATCCAGTAACGAACCAGGAATTGATGCAAAATCTGCGAACAGTAATGAATGTTTCTTTTGGATTTCCGGCACCTAAATGGATGCTTGAGTTAGGGTCAATCTTCATTCGTACGGAAACGGAGCTTGTATTGAAAAGTCGTTGGGTCTTACCTGATAGACTACTAAAAGAAGGATTTTCGTTTACATACGATACTCTTGATAAAACATTAGAGGATGTACTATTAGCTTAATGACAGATAATAAATGAATAGCGTAGAAATGAATCTCCGATAATAGATGCATAATTAATTATTAAAAATTTACATTTAAGTCTTGAATATTTTCTAAATTCATTATAAGATTAGAAAAATCAGATTAATCTAATAATGAAACACATTGAACGGGAGTATTAAGGAAGCATAATTGTTCAGAGAGCTGTCGGTTGGTGAAAGACAGTCAATTATATCCCCAACTCGCCCGGGAGTGGTAAGACTGATATTAGTAGGTCTTAACGGTTGACGACCGTAATAAAGTCATTGAGCGGGTTCATTTCGTATTTTAATAATTTAATGAACCAAAAAGAGTGGTACCACGTAGGCTAAGCCTGTCGTCTCTTATGAGATGACAGGCTTTTTATATTTTATATTAAAACTAAAAACTAACTATTAAAAAGGTGGAAGTTAACATGGAAAATACAACTAAGTATGCTAGAGGATACTTTATGCCCCCGGTAACAAGCTTAAAATGGACTGAGAAAGAGTATATTACAGAAGCGCCTACATGGTGTAGTGTGGATCTTCGTGATGGAAATCAGGCTTTGATCGTCCCTATGAGTCTGGAAGAAAAATTAGAATATTTCCAATTGCTTTTAGAAGTAGGATTTAAAGAGATTGAAGTGGGATTTCCAGCTGCTTCGGAAACAGAATATGCTTTTTTACGTACATTGATTGAACAAGATCTTATTCCGGATGACGTGACAATTCAAGTATTAACTCAGTCAAGGGAACATATCATAAGTAAGACGTTTGAAGCGCTACGTGGTGCAAAAAAAGCAGTTGTTCATCTTTATAATTCAACTTCTGTTGCACAGCGTGAGCAAGTATTTAAGAAATCAGAAGAACAAATCATTGACATAGCCGTAAACGGTGCAAAAATGCTTCAAAAGTATGCTGCTGAAACGGAAGGGGAGTTCCAATTTCAATATTCTCCAGAAAGCTTCACAGGAACAGAAATGGAATTCGCGCTTGAGATTTGTAATGCAGTACTAAATATTTGGCAACCGACCGCTGATAACAAGGTCATTATTAATCTTCCGGCAACTGTATCAATGTCTATGCCGCATGTTTACGCAAGTCAAATTGAGTATATGAGCGATCACCTTAATTTCAGGGACAATGTGATTCTTTCCGTCCATCCTCATAATGATAGAGGAACTGGAGTTGCAGACGCAGAGCTTGCCATGCTTGCTGGAGCACAAAGAGTTGAAGGAACATTGTTTGGAAATGGTGAAAGAACAGGTAACGTGGACATTGTCACACTAGCACTAAACATGTTTTCACATGGAATTGATGCTAATTTAAATTTTGAAAATATCCCAAAAATTATATCTGTGTATGAAAAATTAACAAGAATGACAGTTCACCAAAGACACCCATATGGTGGTGAACTTGTATTTACTGCATTCTCAGGTTCACATCAAGATGCCATTGCAAAAGGAATGAAATGGCGCGAAGAAAAAGAACGTGAGCATTGGACTGTACCATATCTATTAATTGATCCAATGGATATCGGCAGAGAATATGAAGGAGATATTATTCGAATTAATAGCCAATCTGGTAAGGGTGGTATTGGATATGTGCTTCAACAAACATATGGCCTTGACTTACCTGTCGAAATGCGTGAAAGCTTTGGATATAGTGTGAAAAATGTGTCAGACCGTAAACATAAAGAGCTAATGCCTAATGAAATTTATGATATTTTTATGAATGAATATGTGAATATTAACAAACCTGTTGAGTTTATTAATTACAATTACATTCAAAATGAAGAATACGAGACGAATGTGACTATTGGGATAAACAATGAAGTCCATAAGCTTGTCGGTAAAGGAAATGGAAGGCTGGATGCTATCAGCAACGCGATTCAAAAACAATTAGGTATTCAGTATAAAGATTTAGTCTACAAAGAACATGCCCTTGAAATAGGCTCCGGGTCAAAAGCTGTTTCTTATGTAGGAATTACCGCAGAAGATGGCACAATTTATTGGGGCTGCGGCATTGATGTAGATATTATGACATCATCTGTAAAAGCTTTATTTAGTGCCATAAACAAGGTTGTAACAAACTTACAAGCTGTTGAAAAAGAATTAATAAGTGCGAAAAAGTGATGATGATTTAATAGTGAACATAAAAAGAAGGCCGTTATAATACTGAAATTAGTATTATAACGGCCTTTTATTTTGATGATATTGAAAAAATGTGATGGATTTTTATGGTAAAGTAATGTTGGTAAAAGAAATAAAGGTCGGCTCAGTGAATATATTGTTCAGTAATTGAAGAACCTTTCAATGTTTTTATCAAATTGAAAGTGCATGGGGAAAAGTAGTAACACTACATAAAGAAGTTGATTTTGGAAAAGCTACTTCCCCTTTTTTCTATCTATTAACTTTTATAGGAGTAACAGTGATTTGTGGAATATTCATTTTATTATATAAAAAGATTATGCATTAACAATTTCTTTGAACATTAACAAAAAGGGCAAATTATTTGTGAGAATCTTCCGATACTCAATGACTTATTTCTAAGAAATAGTCTTGAGAATAGCTCTCGATCCCTTTGCAATAACTTTTCATCATCAAGATTTGACTATGTTCTTTATTACAGCCTTCGAATTTTTAACAGTTTTCTTGTTATGCTGATTAAACCTCATTCTAAGCTTCTTGTTTTATAATTTTAAATTTTGCTTTATTATCTCCTTTACTTGTAATTCCTTCACCAATATTAACTAAATCTGGTTTTCCTTGAATACTTTTGGATGTGTTTCTAACTTTATCTCTCCAGCAATAGCTTTTTGTGCATTATTTACAACACATTCAATTATACACATAGCTATTGAAAGTAATTTTCCTCAGCAGCTCTACAGTCGTAACTTCTGTATGTACAAATATAATCACCTCCATGTTCTTTTCTACCTCATTTGCACGTGATTCAATATTTTACTCCTCCCTAAAATTTCTGATTTTTATTTAATTTAAATTATATTTTAATTAATCATAAAAAAAAGTACGCACTTTAAAAACATATAGTGCCTAAAAGTATACTTAATGCAGGAAAAGTCAAGAGTATTGGACAAAATAAGATTTTCAAGAATTATTATCTATAAAGTGAACGATCTGATTTTACGTAATTTGGTTTTGGTAATCCTTTTTTTAAGCAGTCAATCAAAAATATTAATTAAGAGAGGCTTTATTCCGTTTAGTAGGAAGAAAAAAGGTATAAAAAATTTTTGCGAAAAAAAGACGTTACATATTCTTACAATTGAATTGTGTAAGTGAAGAAAATTGAAGTAAAAATAGATCAACGAGTTTCACAAAATTGGGAATTAGGAGGATGAGATTTTTGAAACACATTTAATTTCTTTAACCTATTTCTTGTTTTAGTGGATTGAGGATTTACAAAGATTGGTTGAGAGATTTAAGAAAGGGAACTATTTTATCTTTTGTAAAAATTCTTAGATCTTTCAGGAAGAGAGGGAATAAGCGTATGGATCAAAAAAGGATTGTCATTATTGGAGCTGGGGTGGTTGGCTGTAGTACTGCTTATTATTTAAGCAAACAGGGACAAAAAAATATTACAGTTATTGAACAAGGTCCTTTATTTGAAACCGGCGGATCAACGTCACATGCTCCAGGACTTGTATTTCAACTGAGTACATCAAAGGTGCTTACTACATTAGCTTCTCAAACAGTGGAGGCATTTAAAGAATTAAGTATTGATGAAGCTTCATCATTCTACTCGGTTGGAAGTATTGAGGTTGCACAAACACCTGAAAGATTTGAAGACTTAAAGAGAAAAGTAGGAATAGCAAAGTCTTGGGGAATAGAGGCTTTGATTCTTTCTCCGGAGGAATGTGTGGAGAAATGTGCCTTGATAAACGGTGAAATTATTTATGGAGGCTTATATGTCCCTTCAGATGGGATTGCTAAACCACTTAGAGCTGTAGATAAAATGGCTAGTTTTGCAAAATCTTGCGGTACACAGTTTTTTGGGCATACAGAAGTTACTGGTATTCATGTTGTAAATGATGAAGTGAAAACAGTGGAAACCAGTATTGGCAGCTTTGAAGCGGATGTTGTTATATGTTGTGCAGGATTTTGGGGACCAAGAATAGGAGAAATGGTAGGAGTGACCATACCTCTTCAGCCAATTGCTCATCAATATGTAATCTCTAATGATTTAGTAGAATTAGCAAATGAAATAGAAGAGGTTACAGCTCCACTCGTTAGGGATCAAGATACGTCTATGTATTTTCGTCAGGTCTTTAATGGAATTGGTATTGGTTCATACCAACATCGGCCATTACCGGTTGAGGTGAGTGAAATTTCTAAATATGGAGAGACGAAAGAAATGCCGTCGGTTAAACCATTTACTCCAGAAGATTTTGAGAAACCGTGGGAAGATGCAGTTGAACTCATCCCAGGATTAGAAAAAGCAGGATGGAAAAAAGGAATAAATGGAATCTTTTCCTTTACACCTGATGGAATGCCATTATTAGGAGAATCAAAAAAGGTTCGAGGCTTTTGGGTCGCGGAAGCTATTTGGGTAACCCATTCAGCTGGAGTTGGAAAACAGATGGCTGAATGGATTGTGAACGGTGCACCAACTCTTGATTTAGAGCTGTGTGATATAAATCGCTTTGATATATATGCTCAAAGCCCGGCATTCTATAAATCACGTTCTGTTGAAAACTATGAAAAAGTATATGATATTCATCACCCTTTTGAGTCTGCTGACACCTCGCGCAATATGAGATTCAGTCCTTATTTTGGACGACAACAAACACTCGGTGCCTATTTTAGTGAAACGTCAGGTTGGGAGCAGCCACAGTGGTATGAAGGAAATGCTCCGCTTGTTACTACTTATGAAGATTCAATGTTAATGAGAAAAGGATGGGAGGCTAGGTACTGGTCACCGATAATTGAAGCAGAACAACTTCATGTAAGCCAATATGCTGGTCTATTTGACGTCACTGCATCCAAAAAGCGATTAGAAATAAATGGTGTCGGCGCACTTGATTTCCTCCAGGAATTAACAACAAGTAATGTTGACATCCCTATTGGACAGATGACAAACACTTTTATGTTAAACAAAATAGCCGGTATTAAGGATGAAATAAAGATTATTCGTTTGAAAGAAAACAAGTTTTTTATTTTTTGTTCAGGTGCGGTTGAAGCAAGTTGGATAGAAAAGCACATTCCACTTTCTAGCTCAATTAGTATAAATGATCATACATCTGGTGTATGTGGCCTTCGTTTAATAGGTCCTAAAGCAAATGAAATTATGGAATCTCTTGATAAAATGAAATTTAATCTAGCAAACTGGCAATTGAAAAATGTAAAAGAAATATATGTTGGGAATGTCCCTGTTACTGTAGTTTACGATATTTTTGATGGAATAGAAGGATGGGAGTTATTCACAACATTTGATCAAGGTTTACCATTATGGGATCTATTAATGAATACAGGAAACCCATTTCATCTTATCGCAGGGGGCGCTCGTGCACTTGAGAGTCTTCGAATTAATTCACTCTCAGCTAGAAGTGGTAAAGACTTCTGGAGTGAGCATGATCCTTATGAAGTTGATTTAGATCATATGATTGATTTGACAAAACCATCCTTTATTGGAAAAGAGGCATTAGTGAACCGGAAGGAACATGGTCCAAAAGTATCATTAGTAAAGTTAATGATAAAAGAACCTTCTGTAGTTGTTATGGGGTATGAACCTATTTTGAGTGGAGATAAGGTTGTAGGATTTATTACTAGTGCGGGCTATAGCTACAGCAAAGGTTGTGGGATCGTCTTCGCAATGTTAAACCCAGAAGCTTTACATCAGAATAGTGAATTAAGTATTGAGTATTTCGACAAACGTTACGAAGCTCAAGTAATAAACAACACACTAGTAAGCTCCAAATAATTTAGTCATGATAAGAACCGGGGGAATGAATATGTCAAAGCATTATGATGTTATCGTTATTGGATTAGGTGCTATGGGGAGTACGGCTGCGTACCAACTAGCAAAAAGAGGACAGAAAGTTCTTGGACTTGAACAATTTGGTCCGGCACATGATCTAGGTTCTAGCCATGGTGGTTCAAGAATTATAAGACAATCCTATTTTGAGGATCCTGCTTATGTTCCTTTATTACTTAGAGCATATGAACTGTGGGATGAGATCGAACGAGAAAGTGGAGAAGAAATTTTAACGATAACAGGTGGTCTAATGTTTGGATCTCCAGATAGTTTAACAGTCTCAGGTAGTATTAAGAGTGCGATTCAGTGGAATTTAGCCTATGAAGTACTTGACGCAGAAAGCATACGGAGACGTTTTCCGGTTTTTAATCCCACTTCTAATACTGTCGGTTTATATGAAGAACTCGCAGGTTTTGTTAGACCTGAAAAGAGTGTATATACTCATTTATTACAAGCGGAAAAATATGGCGCTGATCTTAAGTTTTTTGAATCTGTTCAGTCTTGGGAAGCGAATCCCTCTGGTGAAGGTGTTCGTGTCCTAACAAGTAGCGGAACATATGAAGCTGGAAAAATAGTTATTTCAGCAGGAGCTTGGGCACCAACGTTATTAAAAGATTTAGGAATAACCTTACAAGTAGAGCGACATATTCAAATGTTTTTTGAGCCAAAGAATGGAATTGAACCATTCAAGGTAGGAAAACACCCTATTTATATATGGGAAGCTGATGATGGAGTTCAATTATATGGTTTTCCTTCTACTGGAATAGGAGCGGAAGGAGCAAAAATTGCCTTTTTCCGCAAAGGGAAGCAATGTTTGCCTGAAACCATTGATCGAAACGTGTATGACAAAGAAGTGGAGATGATGAGAGAGTATATATCTCAAGGTCTTCCACAGTTAAACGGTCGATTTTTACAAGGTAAAACTTGCCTGTATACAAACACACCAGATGAACATTTTGTTATATCGGAGCATCCAGAACATCCACAAGTGGCCATTGCTGCAGGTTTTTCAGGACACGGATTTAAGTTTGCTAGTGTAGTCGGGGAAATTTTAGCTGACTTAGTGATCGATGGAAAAACGAATCATCCTATTGATTTATTTAGTCCAAAACGTTTTGCCTATCAATAAATTCATTTAGGGGTTAACTATAAAAGTTAGTAGTTTCTTAATTTCATCGTTCATTTAATCATTAATAATGTCAAGGATGTTTGAAGGGAGAACAGGAAAATGATAATTAAAGAAAATGTTGTAAATGGTAATGGAAAAATTAAATCTACATTAAAAGGTGAACTGTATACTTCCCCAGAGATTTTTGAATTAGAAAAAAAGCATATCTTTGCAAAACACTGGCTTTTTGTGGGCTATGAGTATGACGTGGCTGAGCCTGGTCAATATATCACACTTAAGGTTGAAGGTGAAAATATATTGATTATTAGAGGGAAAGATCTTGTGCTACGTGGTTTTTTAAATGTATGTCGTCATCGGGGTGCTACACTTTGTAGTGATTCTTCAGGGAAAACTGGTATTATTCGTTGCCCTTACCATTCATGGAGCTATGGACTTGATGGTCGATTAGCAGGGGTTCCAAAATCAAGTGATTGCCGCGAGGAGTTAGTAAATAATGAAAGTTATGGTTTGGAGAAAGTGTATGTCCAAACATGGCATGGATTAATCTGGTTGAACTTATCAGAAAATCCACTGCCTCTTGAGGAACAATTAAATCCGCAAATAATTGATCGTTTTGGTGAGCTTGAGACATTAGCTAGATACCAAATTCAAAACTTAAGAGTTGCTCAACGTAAAGAATATGATGTGAAAGCAAACTGGAAGATTATTGTAGAAAACTTTCAAGAATGCTATCATTGCTCAGCTATTCATCCAGAACTTACTTCAGCTTTCCCTCAATTCCGTACTGGAGTTGGTACACAGAATGAAACAGGTTCAGGAGCAAGTTTTAGTGAAAATATAGAGGCATTCTCGATTAGTGGAAAAGGAAATCGACCAATGTTAAAAGGGTTATTACCAGAGGATGATCGGTTATATTACGGAATGACTATAAATCCACATATATTTATTAATTTAACACCTGATCATGTTATCATACATCGCATCATTCCAATCAGTGCGGAAAGATCTATTGTTATTTGTGATTGGTTATTTGATCCAGATGAAATGGCTAAAACAGATTTTGATGCTACAGATGCTGTTGAATTATTTCATCGAGTAAATGAACAAGACTTCGAGGCATGTCAATGGTGTCAAGAAAATATGAGATCAAAAGCCTACCAGAACGGAGGAATTCTGGTACCAATTGAGCATCATGTTTCTCACTTTTATGATTATGTTCTAGAATCGATTGGATTATCATCAAATCAAATGGCTAATTAAATGCAATAACTTCTTTCAATTATAGTATAGATTATATTTTGAATTTTCAAACAACAGGACGTTGATATCATGACGTCCTTATCTTTTATTCCATTATATCTAGAAAGTTTAAAAGGAGAGAATGCTATGTCTCAAAATAAAGAGATATTTGATATTACTATTATTGGAGGAGGTCCTGTAGGTTTATTCACTGCCTTTTATGGAGGAATGCGCCAATGTAGCGTAAAAATAATAGAGAGCCTACTACAATTGGGAGGGCAGCTTAGTGCATTATACCCTGATAAATATATATATGATGTAGCAGGGTTTCCAAAAATACTTGCACAGGATTTGATAAATAACTTAAAGGATCAAATGGCAAAATTCGAACCAATTATTGCTCTTGAACAGAAAGTAGAATCTGTTGAAAAGGATTCAGACGGTACGTTTAAGATAACGACAAACCAAGATATTCACTATACAAAGTCAATCATTATTACAGCAGGAAATGGAGCTTTTCAACCTCGTAAACTTGAACTTGAAGAAGCTACTAAATATGAGACTACGAATTTACATTACTTTGTAGGAGATATCAATAAGTTTTCTGGAAAACGTGTTATGGTTGCTGGTGGAGGAGATTCAGCAGTTGACTGGGCGCTCATGCTCGAACCAATTGCTGAGAAAGTATTTCTGACTCACCGACGTGATAAATTTCGTGCACATGAACATAGTGTTGAATTGTTAAAGAAATCAACCGTTGAAGTATTAACACCATATGTCCCAACTCAGTTAATTGGTGAAGATAAAATTAATGAGGTTGTTCTAGAAGCTGTAAAAGGAAGTGAAATAAAGACCATTTCTATTGATGAGCTAATTGTAAACTTTGGTTTTGTTTCTTCTCTTGGACCAATTAAAGAGTGGGGTCTTGAAATTGAAAAAAACTCAATCGTTGTTAATTCTAGAATGGAAACAAATATTGAAGGAATTTATGCTGCAGGTGATATATGTACCTATGATGGCAAGGTGAATCTCATTGCAAGTGGCTTCGGGGAAGCACCAACTGCAGTAAATAATGCAAAAGCATATATTGACCCAAAAGCAAAAGTTCAGCCAGGGCATAGTTCTTCAATGAACTTTGAAAAAAAGAGTGTTGCTGTAACACAATAGTTCAATCTATACGTCTGGGATGAAACTCTCAGATAAGAGGACAAAGAAGGGACAAAAATAACTGCCCCTCTCTGTTCTTTTTCTCTATATAGAGTAAGATAATATCAATTCTAGTTCCATAAACAAGCTAATAAAATAGCACAAATTTAGGTGGTGGTATAAATTATTGAATCTGCCATACAAATCAGCTTAAGTATTCTCTGGATATTTCTTTTTATCCAAGGGATGCGTAAAGGTAACTTGCAATTTACACATTTATTATTATTTCTTATTGCAATAATCTTATTACCGCTATCCTTATATAAACTGTTCACCATTTCATTTTAATGAGAGGTTCAAAAGGAGAAAATGTAGGATCACTTAGAGAAAACATACAAATTTATCAAAGTGGAATAGTGCAACAACTATTCCTTTTTGGTTTGAATTTAGAAAAGGAGGAAGTTATCTTTATTTCAAGGAAAACACATCAGAACAATATTAGCAACTTGACAAGAACTACTTGTGGGAAAGAAAGTGAAAAGTAATGATTATAGATAGATATTAATTTTAGAAACTAGAAACTTATGAAAAAGGAATACTATTTATAGGTTAAGAATTAAAACGGGGGATGAGGATTCAAGTATATAAAATTCTCCCTTGGACAAATTACGAGATCCAAGGGAGATTTTTATTGAAGGTTTATATTGTTTAGGAAGAAAGGATATTATTTAAAGGATAGATGTTATAATACCTATCCTCCTATAGGATACTTACTTAATAAGAATTAGTACCAGTTTTATTTTCTGTACTTGTTATAGGCTCAATATGTTTCTCTGTACGATCCTTTACCAAGGAATACTTCTTTGAATTGATATTAACTTCTTTTCTTAATTCAATAAACAAAGACCAACACATTAGAAACATGATAATAGCGAAAGGGAATGCTACTACAATAGAAAATCGTTGTAGAACCTCTAATCCACCGGCTAGTAGTAAAACAGTAGCAACCAGTGCTTGAATAATTCCCCATGTTATTTTAACGCTAGTAGATGGTGTTAATCTCCCTCTCTCTGAGAGCATTCCTAAAACATAGGTAGCTGTATCAGCAACTGTAATATAATATACTGCTATAACTAAAAAGCCTAACATGCTTAAAAGTAAAGGAAATGGTAAATACTCAAAGAAGTTAAAAATAGATAATGAAAGATTTGAAGTGACAGCTGTGGCAAGTTCTGTGTTTCCTAAGTTGTGAATAATATGTAATGCTGAACCACCAAAGACAGAAAACCATAAAAAAGTGCCAAGAGTTGGAACAATTAATACACCAAAAATAAATTCACTAATTGTTCTCCCTTTAGAGATTCTAGCAATAAATAAGCCAACAAAAGGTGCCCATGCAATCCACCATGCCCAGTAAAAGAGCGTCCAACCATGTAACCACGATGCATCTCCGAATGGCACTAATCCTAAACTCATATTAACCCAATTGCTAATATAACCACCTGTTGAATCTATTAGCGTATTAAAAATAGAGGTGGTTGGACCTGCAACGATAATAATAGCCATTATTGCGATAGATAAAAGCAGGGCCGTATTTGACAGGATCTTAATTCCACGGCCTATTCCGGTACTGATTGATAACATATAAAGAATTGTAGCAACACCAATAACAGTCAACTGAATGGGTAGAGTATCCGGAATATTGAATAAGTGGTTTAAACCGGCAGTGATTTGCATAGTTCCTAATCCTAAAGAAGTTGCTATACCGAAAACAGTTGCAATAATAGCAAGAATATCAATTATATTTCCTATTGGACCGTGAATTTTTTCTTTTAAGATGGGATAAAAGGCAGAACTAACGGAAGCAGGTAGTCCCTTTTTGAATTGAAAAAACGCAAATGCCAGCCCTATAACAGCGTATATTCCCCAGGGTTGTAACCCCCAATGAAAAAATGAATATTCCATAGCTTTTTCAGCTGCAGCAGCATTATATCCTTCTCCAACTGGAGGTGAGGTGTAGTGTAGCACTGGTTCAGCAACACCATAATAGACAATTCCTATTCCTGTACCTGCACCAAATAACATCGCAAGCCAGGATCCTGTTGAAAATTCAGGTTTATCAGCATCCTTACCGAGTCGGATTTTACCATACTTTGAGAACATTAGGTAAAAGGAAAATAATACAAAGAAAAATGCTCCTAAAATATAAATCCATCCTAAGTTGGAAACAGTACCATCAAATAATGCGGAAGTAATTGTATTCATATTTTCAGTGAAAAAGATTCCCCAAATAATAAAGATACAGGTTAGTAAAATCGAGATAAAAAATAAGCTGTTTAAATATAAAGGCTTGGTTTTCATAGATAGCTCTCCTTTTCATTTAGATATTTTTTGGGAATTTTACTTTTTAGTTACGGATAAAACAGTCCATTTGATGTAAAGAATTATTAGTACATGAAGTTGAGATAATTGTATGAATTCAGAATTTCTTTAAATAATCATAATAGCTAAAAAAAGGAAAACAATTTATAGAAGATTAACATAACGCCAACTCCCTTTATTTTGAGATGAGATATTTAATTACATTTTTATATTAGTTTAAAGGTTCTGTACAATTGATTTGGTAGAAAATGTAACGATGAATTTTTTGCGTAGATAGTTTCTTCTTACTAAATAACAATAAGAAATTGAAGTTTGTTATACGAAGCAGTAATGGGGATATTTTGGCAGATAAACACATGACATAAACAAAATAATATAACAAGTATACTTTTTTATACTAAATGATATTAAAGTGACTACTTAAAATTTATTATTACTGGATTTATAATCTAGATATCGGATAGCGGAGTTCTTATTTACCGAATAGGTGAGAAAAATGAGTGAGGTAAATGGTTAAAACGTATAAATAAATTGACTTACAATATTTTTAAAATTGCGATTGACTTTTTCTTATTATCAAATTATTCTAAAAATAACAAAAATTTAATAAGAGCGGATGAC
Organism: Metabacillus schmidteae; assembly: GCF_903166545.1. Lineage (NCBI taxonomy): Bacteria > Bacillati > Bacillota > Bacilli > Caryophanales > Bacillaceae > Metabacillus > Metabacillus schmidteae. The sequence goes on from NZ_CAESCH010000001.1 coordinate 2,646,653, forward strand.
AGTTGTGGGAGAGTGCAAGTAACACGCCACCGAAGGAGCAAGTTCCAAAAATACCCTTGGAATAAATCTCTCAGGTAGATGGAACTACAACTGGACGCAACTCTGGAGAGCGCGTATACGGTATGACGCCACCAAAGGGGAAGACTCTAAGAATGTTAGAGTTTAAACTCTCAGGTAAAAGGACAGAGAAGGGGAGCTAACGCTACGCTACCCTTTTCTGTCCTTTTTTGTGTACAAAAAAGGTAGTGAAGCATCCTGTATTAAACAGTTTTCTTAGAAAAATAGATTAGTAACTGATTACTAAAAGAAAACTGATCTATCTTCAAGGAGGAATTGAGAATGGGTTTGCGCGTAAATGATTCTACCATTTTTGAAGCGATTGAGAAGGAGAAGTGCCGTCAGCATCAAACACTAGAGTTAATTGCATCAGAAAACTTTGTTAGTGAAGATGTCTTAGAAGCTATGGGAAGCATCATGACAAATAAATATGCAGAAGGATATCCAGAGAAGCGCTATTATGGCGGATGTGAGTTTGTTGATGTAGCCGAGCAAGTAGCGATTGAGCGTCTAACGGAATTATTTGGATCTAAGTATGCTAATGTTCAGCCGCATTCGGGAGCACAAGCAAATCTCGCTGTTTTTTATGCATTGCTAACGCCAGGAGATAAAGTGATGGGAATGGATCTCTCCCATGGTGGTCACTTAACACATGGAAGTCCTGTCAGCATATCTGGAAAATGGTTTGACATTGTGTCCTACGGTGTAAGAGAAGATACTCACTTGATTGATTATGATGAAGTTGAAAGCATTGCAGAAAAAGAGAAACCAAAATTAATAATTGCAGGGGCAAGTGCCTATCCACGAACGATTGACTTTAAACGATTTAAAAGCATTGCAGATCAAGTTGGAGCAAAATTTATGGTCGACATGGCACATATTGCTGGACTCGTTGCTGCGGGTCTTCATCCATCACCAGTTCCATATGCAGATGTCATAACAAGCACAACACATAAAACCTTGAGAGGACCGCGTGGCGGAGTTATTTTAACAAATAAAGAAGAGATCATAAAAGCTGTAAATAAGGCTGTTTTTCCAGGTATTCAGGGTGGACCGCTTATGCACATCATTGCAGCTAAAGCAGTTGCCTTTAATGAAGCACTACAGCCTAGTTTTTATAAATACTCTAAGCAAGTAATTACTAATGCAAAGATATTAAGTGAAACATTAATAAGGGAAGGAGCAACACTTGTTTCTGGTGGTACGGATAACCATATTGTCCTATTAGATGTTCGCCCATGGGGCTTAACTGGCAAAGAAGCGGAAAAATTATTGGAAGAAGCAGGTATTACCGTTAACAAAAACACGATTCCATATGATCCAGAGAGTCCGTTTATAACTAGCGGAATTCGGATGGGAACTGCTGCACTAACAACTCGTGGAATGCAACGGGAAGAAATGGTGAAAATTGGTGAAATGATCGCTGAGATTTTAAAAAATAAAGGTGAAAAAACGGTGCTTGAAAAAGCTAAAGAAACAACGAAAGTCATTTGCGGTATTTATCCTTTATTTCAACAATCAATTTATGTTTAAGGGAGTGTGATTATCATGGAATTTCAAAGTTGTTTTGATATTATTGGTCCAATCATGGTAGGTCCTTCAAGCTCTCATACAGCAGGAGTAGTATCAATTGGAAAGTTTATTCATGAGTTGGTTGGTGGATGTCCCGAAGTGGCTAACATTATTTTTTATGATTCCTTTGCTGAAACCTATCAAGGTCATGGAACTGATAAAGCATTGCTTGGTGGCTTGATTGGGCTAAAAACAGATGATTTGCGAATTAGACAATCATTAGAATTAGCAGAAAAGTATGGGGTAAAGTACGATTTGGAATTTGACGTTCACTGCGACTATTTTCCTCATCCAAATACAACGGTTGTAAAAGCGAAGCGTGGTGATCGCCATGTTAAGGTTGGCGGTGTATCCCTTGGGGGCGGTATATCAAAAATCTTTATGATCAACGATGAACTGGTTGATATTCGACTAAGCACAGATGATGACTATGCAGCACTTGCCAAAAAGGTTGAACAATGTGGGAAAGTATACCCAGGGTTACTTTTATGAACATTCAGTCTATGGAAGAGTTGATTGTAGCTTGTCAGAGTGAGCAAAAAAACATTGGTGAAATGATGTTAATGTTGGAAGTAGAAAAGTCGGGAAAAGAGGAAGAAACCATTATCCGTATGATGGAAGAACGATTAATAAAAATGAAGGAAGCCGTAGATAACGGGATAAAAGATCGCTCAACTGCACCAAGTGGTATTTCCGGAGGTGATGCGGTGAAAATGTTTGAGTATACAACACAAGGAAAATCACTTTCAGGAATCTATATTAGCGATGCCATGACTTACTCATTAGCAACATCAGAAAACAATGCACGAATGGGAGTCATTGTTGCTACGCCGACAGCAGGAGCGGCAGGAATCTTACCGGGTGTACTTTTTTCACTTCTTAAAAACGATCATTTTTCCCATCAAGAGTTAGTTATGGGGTTATTTACAGCAAGTATGCTTGGTTATGTGATTGCAAACCGCTCGTTTATTTCAGGAGCAGCTGGAGGTTGTCAAGCAGAAGTAGGATCTGCAACTGCTATGGCTGCTGGAACCATCGTCGAGCTAAAAGGAGGCACTCCGGAACAAGCCGTAAATGCGACGGCTATTGCCATGAAATCACTGTTAGGTTTAGTATGTGATCCTGTTGCTGGTCTTGTTGAAGTACCATGTATTAAACGAAATGTCATTGGGACATCGATCGCCTTTTCAGCCGCAGACTTAGCTCTTGCGGGTGTAGAAAGCCGGATTCCGTGTGATGAGGTGATTGAGGCCATGTATATGATAGGAAAAGAAATGCCGCGAACCTTAAAAGAAACATCACTTGGTGGACTCGCTGCAACAGAAACCGCTAAACAAGTAAAGGAAAGAGTATTTTGCAAGAAATCTTAATTGGAGGTGTAAGCATGGAAACAACCGTATTGAAAAGAACACCACTATTTGATGTATATAAAAATCATGGTGCAAAGGTGATTGACTTTGGAGGGTGGGCTTTACCAGTCCAGTTTTCAAGTATTTTAGAAGAGCATCAGACGGTTCGAACAAAAGCAGGGCTTTTTGATGTTTCCCACATGGGAGAGGTTCTTATTGAGGGGCGGGATGCAGAAACGTATATTAACACTCTTGTAACAAATGATGTCACAAAGCTTCATATTAACCAGGCTCAATATACAGCAATGTGTTATTCGGACGGTGGAACCGTCGATGACTTACTCGTTTATAAGTTAGAAGATCATAGATTTCTCCTTGTAATTAACGCAGCCAACATTGAAAAGGACCTAAATTGGATGGCGCAACATGTAACTGCAGAAGTAAATATAACAAATATTTCAAATGAAGTAGCTCAGCTTGCTATACAAGGTCCAAAGGCGGAAAGTATTTTGCAAAAAATAACGGAACTCGACTTATCAACCATAGGTTTCTTCCGTTTTGAACAGGATGTTAATCTAAATGGTATATCTGAAGTTCTCGTATCCCGTACAGGGTATACAGGAGAAGACGGCTTCGAACTGTATTTAGCATCAGATAAAGCAAAAGAGCTGTGGAAGCTGCTATTGAAGGTAGGTGAAGAGGATGGACTTAAACCATGTGGGCTTGGTGCACGTGATACGCTGCGGTTTGAAGCATGTCTAGCCCTATATGGTCAAGAACTTACAAAAGAAATCAATCCAATTGAAGCAGGAATTGGTTTTGCAGTCAAAACAAACAAGGAAAGTGAATTTATAGGTAAAGCTGCACTTGTTAATGAAAAAATAATCGGGCTACGTCGGAAGATCGTTGGAATTGAACTAGAGGGAAGAGGAATTCCTCGGCATGGATATAAAGTTTTTACCCAATGGGAAGAGGAAATCGGATTTATTACTTCAGGAACACACTCACCAACATTAAAGAAAAGTTTAGGTCTGGCATTTGTTTCAGCAAAATATGGCGAAGTAGGAACACGATTAAAAGTTCAAGTCCGCAATAAATTAGTAGATGCAGTTGTAGTACCAACTCCTTTCTATAAAAAGGGAAAATAAAAAAATATAATAACAGAAAGAAGGATAAATAATGGCTAATAAACTAGCAAACTTACTATATAGCAAGGAACATGAATGGGTGTTGGAAGTAGATGACAACCGTGTACGAATTGGAATTTCCGATTATGCACAAAAACAACTGGGGGATATTGTATTTATTGAAGGACCTCAACTTGATGATGAATTAACAGTAGATGACACAATGGGTACGATCGAGTCTGTAAAAGCAGTTTCTGAATTATTTGCTCCGTTATCCGGGAAGGTTGTCCGGGTGAATGAAGAGCTTGAGGATGAACCTGAAACAATAAATAATGATCCTTATGAAGCAGGGTGGTTAGTAGAAGTAGAATTATCCAATCCAGAAGAACTAAAGGCCCTAATGAACGAAGAAGCGTACCAATCATTTATTAATGAAGGAGAGGAATAACGTGACTGCTACCTATCGATATCTTCCAGATACAAAACAAGATCAAGAGGAAATGTTATCTTATTTAAACGTACATTCAATCGATGATTTATTTAAGGATATTCCAACGGATATTCGCCTAGATGAAGAATTAGAGATTCCGAAAGCCATACCAGAACCATTGCTTGTGAAAAAAATGAGTCAGCTTGCAGCAAAAAATAAACATGCCAATTCCTACTCAACATTTTTAGGTGCCGGTACTTATGATCACTACATTCCGAGTGTTGTGAATCATATGATTTCACGTTCAGAATTTTATACTGCTTATACACCTTATCAGCCAGAAATTAGTCAGGGGGAATTACAGGCTATTTTTGAATTCCAGACAATGGTTTGTGAATTAACCGGTATGGATGTTGCCAATTCATCTATGTATGATGGGTTTACCTCTCTAGCTGAAGCAGCATCACTGGCAGTTGTATCAACAAAGCGTTCAAAAGTGCTTGTATCAAAATCAGTTCATCCTGAGTCACGTGCAATCTTAAAAACAGTGGCAGCTGGCCCAGAGTTTCGTGTTAGTGAAGTGGATTTAATCGAAGACATAACAGATATGAAAGACTTGGAAGCACAAATTGATAAAGATACGGCTGCTATTATTGTTCAATATCCAAATTTCTTTGGATCAATTGAAGATTTAGCGATTATGAACGATATTGCAAAAGCAAACGGGGCATTGTTTATTGTAAGTGCAAATCCGCTTGCATTAGCTCTTTTACAATCTCCTGGAAAGCTTGGAGCAGACATTGTTATTGGTGATATGCAGCCATTAGGTATTCCAATGTCTTTTGGAGGACCACACTGTGGTTACTTTGCAGTTAATAAAAAATTAATGCGGAAAATTCCAGGCAGAATAGTCGGACAAACAACAGATGAGCAAGGAAAACGTGGATTTGTGTTAACCCTTCAAGCTCGAGAGCAGCATATTCGTCGGGATAAGGCCTCATCAAATATTTGTTCGAATCAAGCATTAAATGCATTAGCGTCTTCCATCTGTATGACTGCACTTGGAAAACAAGGAATTCGTCATATGGCACAACTGAATTTTGACAAGACCAATTATATGGCAAAATCTTTACAGGAAAAAGGGTTCGTAATTAAAAATCATTCACCTTTCTTTAATGAATTTATTGTTGAACTTCCATGTTCAATAAAAGAAGCAAATGAAAAGCTTCTAGACCAGGGGATTATTGGTGGATTTAATTTAGAAAATGATTATGGCTTTAAAAACCAGGTGCTGATAGCAGTTACAGAGCAGCGGACAAAAGAAGAGATTGATCAATATATAAGGGTTTTGGAGGCGGTTATTTATGGTTGAATATAATGAAATGATTTTTGAAATAAGTCGACCTGGTCGTGTCGGTGCAAGCCTTCCAGAAAGTGATGTTGACCGAATTAATATAGAAGACAGACTCCCAAAGCATCTAATCCGAGATATACCAGCGGAACTCCCTGAGGTTTCGGAGCTGCAGCTTGTTCGTCATTATACAGCTTTATCAAATAAAAACCATGGAATTGATAATGGCTTTTATCCACTTGGCTCTTGTACGATGAAATATAATCCAAAGATAAATGAAGATGTTGCAAGGTTAGAAGGGTTTAGTCGAATACATCCCTACCAGTCCGAAGAAACAGTGCAAGGTGCATTAGAGCTACTCTACGAATTACAAGAGGATTTAGCTGTTATCACAGGAATGGACGCCGTAACATTACAACCCTCTGCAGGAGCTCAAGGTGAATGGACCGGGTTAATGATGGTGAAAGCCTACTTAGAAAATAAAGGGGAAAAAAGAACAAAGGTGCTTGTTCCTGATTCAGCACACGGTACGAACCCTGCTAGTGCTAATGTTGCTGGTTTTAAGACCGTTACAATTCCTTCAAATAAAAATGGATTAGTTGATTTAGATGAATTAAAGAAACATGTTGACAATGATACAGCTGCATTAATGTTAACAAATCCAAATACACTTGGGTTATTCGAAAAAGAGATTGTTGAAATTGCTAAGGTTGTTCATGAAGCAGGGGGATTACTTTACTATGATGGTGCTAATGCCAATGCGATCTTAGGTAAAACAACACCAGGTAAAATGGGTTTTGATATCGTTCATTTAAATCTTCATAAGACATTTACTACACCTCATGGTGGCGGGGGACCTGGTGCTGGCCCAGTTGGTGTTAAAAAGAAGCTCATTCCTTATCTGCCAGTACCGCGTATTGAAAAAAACGGTGATCTGTATGTTCTTAATTCTAATCAGCCACTATCAATTGGACGAGTAAAAGGTTACTATGGAAATTTTGGCATATTGGTACGTGCTTACACGTATATTCGTACAATGGGTCCTGAAGGACTGCGTCAAGTATCTGAAGGAGCTGTTCTCCATGCGAATTACCTTCGTAAGAAACTAGAGCCTTATTTCGAGGCACCATACTCACAAGTGTGTAAACATGAATTTGTTCTTTCTGGCTCGAGGCAGAAAAAACTTGGCGTGAGAACGTTAGACATTGCAAAACGTCTCCTTGATTTTGGTTACCATCCACCAACAATTTACTTCCCGCTTAATGTGGAAGAGTGTTTAATGATTGAACCGACAGAAACGGAGACAAAAGAAACAATAGATGCTTTTGCACAAGTGATGATTCAAATCGCGAAAGAAGTTGAGGATAACCCTAATATTGTATTAGAAGCACCACATACAACAGTTATAGGCCGATTGGATGAAGTTCAAGCAGCAAGACAACCAATTTTACGTTATACAAAAGAAGAAGTAGTAGAACTTGTAAAAGAATCTGTCCAAGTATAACCAAATCTTTTTTTGGCTTCTCTTTATCAATATTAAATATAAGAATATTATGATGCTATTGGAATTCAAATAATTGAACCCCACAGGATTTTAAGGAACAAAAAATTGGACTGTCAAAAGGCTTAAATCATTGTATAGCAGGGACCACTTACTCGCTCCTCCTATCATACCGAAGAAGAGGTAAAGGGCATTAAGATGTTTAATGAAAAGGAGAGGGATTGATGTTTATTACCATTACGGAAGCAGCATTAGAAAAGCTACAAAATTTGGAATGGAAAAGAGAACACGCACCTAGAATTGATGCCGATATAGCTGGAGGATGTGGATTATTTGTCAAATTCTCACTAATTTTTGATGAGCCACGCCGAAACGATATTGTCATTAAATATGGTGAAATTACCATTCAAATTGATCCATTTACCAAGCGTTATTTAGATAATGAAACTCAAATTGATTATTCTGAGGAACACCAATTTTCTGTTGGAGAACGTTTTGCTTCAGGTGCATGTTCCATTGAATTTGTGTAATAAGAAGCTTATAAGGTGCAAGGAACTCAATATATTACAAAGATATTTAAGAAAACCAAATATATAAATACGCCACTATTATTTACTTTTTTAAAATGTGTGTTTTGGTAAACGTGAACAAAGAAAGCTACTTGTATTTCAATAATACAAGTGGCTTTCTATTATTAGTATTCTAAATCTCTATTTTATTATTTTTATGAATATCCTCTGTTCCGGCATCCAAAGCCGTCTTGTAATACCAGCATTTATGCTCGATGAGTTCCATCGTCTTTTTTAATTCCTCTAGTTGTGATTCCACATTAGCTTTTCGTTCTATAAACATGTCATATCTTTGCTGCAATGTAGAATCCCCATCAGAACACCAATCAATAAAGTTTTTAATTTCCTTAATAGGCATCCCGGTAGATTTAAGACATTCAATAACTTTTAAAGCGCCAATATCAGATTCCTTAAACAATCGCGTTCCGTTAGATCTCCGTTCAACAAAGGGCATTAGTCCCTCTTTGTCATAATAACGCAAAGTATATACTGTTAGGTTCAATTCTTTCGCAACTTCACTTATAGAATATGATTTCAATTTGTATCTCCCTTTCTACCATATATAGACCTCGAGTTAACTCTATATTTATGTGGGGATTTTATCACTCCATTTGCTTTATGTCAAAGTATAAAAATATAGAAGATTCAAACTCTATAAATTCTAGTTAACTAGAGAAGATAATGATAATTGATCTAAATCCTTACTGAAGAAGAATAAAAAAATATCAGTAAACCTCTTGACCTAGAGTTAACTATAGGATTTAACATTGTTTTGTAGAAGGGAGCAGGGATGTAAATCAACTTGATTTAGTCACTTACCTGTTAAAAGTGAATATACACTCTCTTGAAAAAGGAAAAAATAGGAGGTTGTTTTAATGATTACTGCTAAAGCACGTGCTGTCGATGGTCCGGACAAACCGTTTCGAGCTGCTGAAATTAAACGACGTGATCTTGATTTACATGATGTTTTAATTGAAATTAAATTTGCAGGAATATGTCATTCTGATATCCATACTGCGCACGGTGAGTGGGGTGAAGTGAACTATCCGCTCGTACCTGGACATGAAATAGCGGGAATTGTCACAGATGTTGGAGCCGAGGTTACAAAGTACAAGGTCGGTGACCGTGTTGGGGTCGGATGTATGGTTGACTCCTGCGGTGAATGTGAGAACTGCCGAAAAGGAGAAGAACAATACTGTCTAAAAGGAAATATCCCTACATATGCGGGTGTTGACAAATACGGCGAGCCAACACAAGGAGGCTATTCTACACACATTGTCGTAACGGAAGATTTTGTAGTCAAAATACCTGATAATATTGAACTTGATGTTGCAGCACCATTGCTTTGTGCAGGTATTACTACATATTCACCATTAAATCATTGGGGAGCAGGTCCAGGTAAAAAAGTAGCTGTAGTTGGTTTGGGTGGTCTTGGTCATATGGCCGTCAAGATTTCACACGCCATGGGTGCTGAAGTTACCGTGCTGTCACAAACATTGAAGAAAAAAGAAGATGGCTTGCAATTCGGTGCAGAAAACTATTATGCGACTAGCGACCCGGATACATTCCAGAATCTTGCTGGTACATTCGATCTAATCATCAACACGGTAAGTGCGCAGATCGATATTAATGCTTACCTTTCACTATTAACACTGGATGGAACCCTAGTAAATGTTGGTGCTCCTGCAGAGCCATTGGCTGTTAATGTGTTCTCTCTTATTCCTCATCGCCGTTCGTTTGCAGGGTCAATGATTGGTGGTATCCGTGAGACTCAGGAAATGTTGGATTTCTGTGGAAAACATAATATTGTTCCTAATATAGAAGTGATATCAGCTGATCAAATTGACGAAGCATACGAACGTGTTTTAGCTTCAGATGTGAAGTATCGATTTGTTATTGATATTAGCACGATGTAAGATGCCTATAAGAAAATGATCTGTTCATTTATTAATGAACAGATCATTTTCAGTTGATAATTAAAAGAAACTCTTTAATGCCAGAATATATAAGTCCATTAAAAATTAATTAAATTCCTTATCTTTCATTTATATAAATTATGTAGTCTTCTTCGATTTATATAGTTCATTTCTTGTAGATCATTAGTTTGGAAGCGAGGTTTTGTCTAATGAGTTATTTTTTTATGATAAAAATGCAAAAATTAAAAGCCTCAGATATACGGGGCATTCAAATACACAATCAAGGGGAAAGAATGGAACAAACAATCTCCCATAATGGGTGTTTAAATTTAAACTATGATCTTGTTAATGAGGAAAAAATAGATTATTTGGAAGCTGTCGAAAAAAGACTAGACAACGTCGTTTTTTCCAAAAAGAAAATTCGAAAAGATGCAGTAAGACTATGTGAATTTCTTATCACTTCTGAAAAAGAGTTTTTTGATAGCATTTCAGATAAAGAAAAAAATAGGTTTTTTAAAAAGGGATTAGACTTTCTTCAAGACAAGTATGGAAAAGAAAATATCATCTATGCAAATGTTCATTACTATGAAAAAACTCCCCATATGCACGTAGGGTTTGTACCGATAACAGAAGATTTTAGACTTCATGCAAACTCTATATTTACAAGGTTACATTTGGCCATGCTTCAAGATGACATTCTTAATTATATGATGGAAGCCGGATTCGATTTAAAACGGTCAGATTCTAATAAACGGGAATATATATATGGTTTGTGATTTTTAAGCATCAGATTACCTTCCCAAAATCTGTCATATTTCTGCCTCCTTCAATATTTTGCAAACCCTTTCTAACTTTTTTTAATATCAACTAATTTTATACATAAATAGCAGGATTGTTATAGTTTTTAGTTGTTTCATTACTTCAATAATGTGAGGAGGATGTTTACACTATTGATATAGAAAGATTTGCATTTATTGATAAAAAGGGAGATGGTTCAGGTGACAACAAAATTAAAGACCATTACGAATGAACAAAAAGAACAGTTTGAAAAAGCAGGATATTTAATTGTAAAAGAAGTTTTTACGATAGAAGAAATTAAAGAGATTGATGAAAACTTTATGAGCATGAGTAATGAAGTAATTCCCGGATGTTTTGCTCCTGACCTAAGTCAGTCATTAAAAGAAGGCGAAGGTGACCCTCTAAAACGATATCCCAGAATGATGCATCCACACCGTGTAAATGATGTTGCGATGAAATATATGCTACATCCTAAGGTTATGAAAATACTAGCCGATTTGTTTGAAGAAGAGGCGTTAGCCGCTCAAAGTATGTTTTACTTTAAACCACCTGGGGCACGGGGGCAGGCTCTTCACCAAGATAACTTTTATTTAAAGGTAGAACCTGGCACTTGCATTGCTGCTTGGACAGCTGTTGACAGTGCAGATCAAGAAAATGGTACATTACTCGTTGTACCGAAAACAAATAACGATGAACTTTATTGTCCTGAAAAAGCGGACGCTAAGGAATCATTTACAACTCACTATGTAAAAGTGCCTAAAGGATTAAAAGCTGAGCCAGCCATTTTAGATCAAGGAGATGTATTATTTTTTAATGGAAATTTAATTCACGGATCCTATCGAAACAAAACAAAAGATCGATTCAGAAAATCGTTTATATGTCATTATGCCGGCGAGTCTACTACAAAGATAGGAAGTTTTTACAGTCCGTTATTTAAGGGAAATGGCAGCAAGGTAGAACCTGAAACAAATTTAGATTCAGGCCCGTGTGGAGAGGTTTTTGATGTAGAATATCCTCATTAATGAGTTACGATTGAATAGTAGAAATAAAGAAAAAGGAGATAAAAAAGTGAAAATTGATATCCAACAGTCCTGGTGGGCTATGAATGGACTAGGCAATGATAATAGAGAGTGGACGATGGAAGAAAAGTTTGAAAAAATAGCCGAAGCAGGCTTTACGGGTATCATGGGGGAGCTTCCGGAAGAACATGATATGGATAAATGGAGACGGTTACTTGATGAGTATCAGTTTAGCTTTGGAATACATTCTTTTCCATCCAAAAGAGAAGATCTTCAACAACTCCTAACAAAAGCGAAAGAATTTGGAGTACAATACGTAAGTTCTCAAGTTATGGATGATTTTATTATCGGAGAAGAAGCAGTTCAGTTATTAAAAAGTCTAGTTGACGAGGCAAAAAAAGTAAATATCCCCTATTTTGTGGAAACTCATCGAGGAAGAATTACTCAAGACTTGATTAGAACTGTGAACTATGTAAAAGAAATTTCGGATTTACGTTTAACCGTCGATTTATCACATTATGTTGTAGCTGGTGAAGGGTGTCACTCAAAAAAAGCAGAAGAATGTTTTGATATCCTTTTAAAAAGAACGTCCTCAATCCATGCACGTGTATCGAATGGACATCAAATTCAAATTGATATTGGGTCAGACGGTAACCATCCAATGACGGAAAGATTCGTAAAATGGTGGGAAAAAGGTATGTCATACTGGTTGCAGGAAGCAAATCAAGGGGATGTTCTTCCTCTTGTCTGTGAGCTTGGACCACCAGATTATTCAATCACAAAACATACATCTATCGATACGATTGAGATATCAGATCGCTGGGAACAAGCGATTGTGTTTAAACGGATTTTAGAAGAAGCATGGGGAAGAGTAGTTCAAAGTCACTCTTCAGTTACAAGATAAGATTCTTTTCTTTATAAAAATAGTCAATGTTTAGTAGTTGAAGCGCCTTCCTGGTACATGGGTAGGTGCTTATTTTTGTTTAAAATTGTTTTTTTAAACAAGGTTAAAGGTTATGGTAAAATTAGGATAGATAATGAAGGTCACTACCGAAGAATGTTTCCTAAAACTTTTTGGTAAGGGGAGGACTGACGAGACAATATGGATTTTAGCATGCTCCATTATATTCGTATTGGTTAAGGATATCCTTCTTAATTTAAAAGGTAACGAGGCAATCTTAGTGAACTCTTTGAGTAAACTATACATCTAATTTTCAAAGGAGATTTAAAATGAATACCAATCGAAAATTCTCAATCCTAATAGGAACAGTTTTATTAGGATTATTGACTGCTTGTGGAGACTCAAGTACGGAGTCAAATGCTAAACCTTCAGAAAACAATACATCCCAAAATGAAAACGTTGACTCAAATACTATAGATGTTCCAGAGGAAAATGAGGAAGCAGCACAATATCCTTCTGAAAGTACTAAAAACAACGAGCAAAATGAGCAAGAAAAGAATTCGAATTCAACATCTACAAGTTCAAATGATGTAGAGACATCTAAGTCCGGTAATAATAATAAAATGACTGAAAGTAAAAAAGGTGAATACCTAAAGAAATTAAATAAGATGGAAGAAGCAGACAGATACGCAGAAGTTAAAACAACTATGGTAGAAATGGAAGAACAAGAGGAGGAACGATATAAAAAATGGGATAAGGAATTGAATGAAATTTATGGTGTATTGAAAGAAAAGCTTGATGCTGAACAAATGGAAAAATTAAGAGAAGAGCAGAGAAATTGGATAAAAGAGAGAGATGAAGTTGCAAAAGCATCTTCACTAAAATATGAAGGCGGCTCGACAGAATCATTAGAATATGTGGCTACACAAGCAAGTCTAACAAGAGAAAGATGCTATGAGTTAGTTGCTAAATATATGAAGTGATTTTCTTCTCAAACATTTATGAAAAAATGAGCATTAAAATAAAACCACTCTTAGTGGTTTTTATTTTCGCATTGCTCCTGCCTCCCGAGAAGTCATTGCACCTTGTCCTTCGTTTACATCTTTTTGGATTTCTTGTTTTACCTTTTGTGCATCAGTTCCGGCAAATTCTGCTTTCATAGTAGAATTTATGTTGGCTGTAGCCTGTTGATCCTGTCGCATAGATGTCCTCCTTTAATCAATTAAACAATCTTATTATTGACAAAAAAACTTATCAAATTCCATAAGAGAAAAGAAACACAGGAATTCAATCCTTGATCAGTTAACGGATAAAATATAAAAAAAGCTCACTATATAGTGGGCTCTATTTATATGCGCAATATAAAAAGCAATTATTTTTCTAAAAGACATCCTTATAGTTAATTAAGTCTTGCCTGCAAAATTTTTCTCATGCAATGTCTTAATTATGTAAGTATTAATTTTGAGCTGAATGGAAATATCCACATTTCGCACAAGAAATTGAGCCAGAAACGTAATTAACTGAATAAGGGTTATTTTTATTACATTGAGGACAGAACTTGAAAACGGATTGTGTCTTTTTTGTAATGGTCTTAATCACGTTTACACCACCTTTCATTAAATTTATATTGTTGGAATAAGGAATAAATGACAAGTGGTTAAAATAAAAAATACTTTAGGAGAATTCAAATGTCAAGCGGTTAAAATTTCTATGTAAATACCAAGAAAAAGTTATATATTTTTAACTTATTTACTGAGAAAGATGCTTCTCGACTCTCGGACAACTTTCCTAAAAATGAGCACGAAGCTCTATTTACTATATATTAGAAAGTTTTAACATGAACCCTTTTATGGATGCATACTATTTATCAAGGTCTTTTTAGAAGGAGGTCTAAAATGAACAGTAATAAATCGGCATTTACGACTTTAAAAGCGTATAAACCCTTTCATGGCTTGTATGATCCTTGCAGACCAATTGGAATAAAGTACTATTCGACACCTCCACACCTATATATAGGATTTCAACAACCAAATATGCCACAATTTTCACCAGCTGAAGCCTTAAAAAAAGGAACTTTGTGGCCTGCCTTTTGGGATTATTATGAAAACCCATATGAAGGGAAAAAGAGGGATCAATCATGAAACAATTACCTCCACAATATTATGAAGATTTAAAGGAAATTCAAGCCATTGATTTTGTACTTGTTGAATTAACGCTTTATTTAGATACTCATCCGAGTGATCAGCAGGCGATGATACAATTTAATGAATATGCTCAATATTCAAAACAACTAAAACAGAATTTTGAAGCAAAATATGGACCTTTACAACAATTTGGAAATAGCTTTACAGATGCGAATTGGAGTTGGGGAACAACTCCATGGCCTTGGCAAATTTAGGTGAGAAAGGAGAGAGTATATGTGGTTTTATGAGAAGAAATTACAATATCCGGTTAAAGTAAGCACATGTAACCCGACTCTTGCCAAATATCTTATGGAACAATACGGAGGAGCAGATGGAGAACTGGCAGCTGCACTTCGATATTTAAACCAACGATATACAATTCCAGATAAAGTTGTGGGATTATTAAATGATATCGGCACTGAAGAATTTGCTCATCTCGAAATGATTGCAACAATGATTTATAAACTTACAAAAGATGCTACACCTGAGCAATTGAAAGAAGCTGGATTAACAGAACATTATGTGAACCATGACAGTGCGCTTTATTATAATAATGCTGCCGGTGTTCCTTTCACAGCAACCTATATCCAAGCAAAAGGAGACCCAATTGCCGATCTCTATGAAGATATTGCTGCAGAAGAAAAAGCAAGAGCTACATACCAATGGCTAATAGACATATCAGATGATCCAGATTTAAACGACAGTCTGAGATTTTTAAGAGAGCGTGAAATTATACATTCACAACGTTTTCGTGAAGCTGTAGAAATATTAAAAGAAGAGAGAGACAGGAAAAAGATTTTTTAATAAGTTGTAAAATGAAAGTACCGGTTCTTCATGTTGTTGATTAGTTTAAAACGGTTTAAAGGAAGATCGATGAGTCGGTCTTCTTTTTATTTGAAGATAATAGTTTCCTAGTTATATTAGAAACCTCTTTAATAACAATAGCACTTATAGTTACAAATATATGTTACTAATTGTAATGTTTCTAACTATTATTCAGAATTTCAGATAACAAAAGATGTATGCCATAAGTCATATTTCTTGTATAATACAAGAAAAAAACAAATACGAGGCATAAAATGAAATATAAATTCGCTTTTGTTAGTCCAAAAGTTTCCCTTGAAAAAAAACAATTACTTGAAAAGCATTTATTTAATGAAAATCTTCAGAGATGCAAGCTTTTTGCCAGCATTGTCATTTTGTTTGAAAGTATTTTGATTTTGATGAATTTGTCATCTATGTTTCAGAGTCAAGGGGAAATTGTAATAAATCCTTATTTAATGTTGTATTGCTTATTGTTAATAATGAGTTCTTTCATGCTTTTATACATACGTCTTTTTGAAAAAAGAACTTCTTATACAAAAGCTCAATATAAAAGGTTTAAGGTCGGACTATTAAGTTTTGTTAATTTCTTTTTAGTATGGGGATCTGTTGTTACACTGATTGATCAAAAAGAATATGGACATGTTATGGCATTTGCGGTTAACTTTATGTGTGTATCCATTCTTTTTCACGCTTCAAACCGGACAATCCTATTATTGTACATACTGCCTATTAGTGTGCTGCTTATTGGTTTACCTTTTTTTCAATCTTCAGACGCTATATTAACGGGACACTACATCAATCTTTCTGTCTTTTTATTTTTTTGTTGGTTGGCGTCAAGAATGTTATATATCAGCCAATCTACCAATTTTTTTAATAAGCTGCTCCTAACAGAGACGAACAGTAATCTAGCATTGAAAATCGAAGAAAATGAAAAGATTAATCAGCAGTTGGCAAAAGCAAATGAACAGCTCAAGGAAATGACGATTATTGATGAATTAACCAATATTCCAAATCGAAGAGGTTTTCAGCAATATATACAGGAATCATTGACTTACAGCAATGGAAAACGGAAACTTTCTATTATCATGATTGATATTGATGCGTTTAAATTATTCAATGATAATTATGGACATTTGGAAGGGGATAAGATAATTAAGTCAGTTGCACAAATGATACAAAATCATGTAATAGATTCCTCATTTAGCATTTCTGCCCGGTTTGGAGGGGAAGAGTTTGTAATTGCTGTATTTGACAGGAATGACTTAGAAATCGACAAACTTGCAGAAGACATAAGAATAGCTATTTATGCAGCTGAAATTCCGCATGAATATTCTCCTGTTACAAATCATGTGACAATAAGTGTTGGTATTGCAACTGATTATGTTAAGAATGAAAATGACATTCCACAGTTGCTGGAACATGCTGATCATGCTCTTTATCGATCAAAATCAAATGGAAAAAATCGTGTAGAGCGACTTGAAAAGAGTAGAGTACTAGGTTAGAAAAGAAACATCTTAACTAACAAGACAGGTTGATTTAATAACGTGTCTTGTTTTGTTTTAAATAGTCTAAGTTTTATAGAGCATTTCTCTCAAAAGAGGAAATGCTTTTTATTTTGTTCAAAATCATTTATCAATAAAAATAAAATAATATTTAATAAAAATTTATTGCTAATCAATAAATAATATGTTAATTTCAAAATGACAATAATTAATGAGTTGTTTATCTTTAAACAAGTGTCAGCTCTTTTAAAATGATAGCAGTTACTGCATTGGAAAATAAATTATATCTGCAGTCTAAAATTATACCCTGTTGGTAATTAGAGAGAACAACTATCCTCGAAAGGCGGAAATTTTAAATGAAAATCCCATTTTTAAATCATATACATTCACTGGAGTCCTTTCAGTATCCAGAAGAAAATATACCGCACCATATAGCAATAATCATGGACGGAAACGGACGTTGGGCCGAAAAGCGTGGCATGCCAAGAGCGGCTGGTCATAAAGAAGGAGTATCTACAGTCGTGAAAATTGTCAAGGCAGCAGTCAAATGTAAGGTAAAGGTTTTGACACTATATACGTTTTCCACGGAAAACTGGAAACGTCCAAAACCCGAAATAGACTTTATATTAAGACTTCCCAAGGAGTTCTTAACTATTTATCTACCAGAGCTTATATCTAATAATGTTAGAATTGAGGCAATTGGTAATATGGATATGCTTCCAGCATATACTCGTGAAGCCGTACAGTATGCCATCAACAGAACGCGGGAAAATAACGGTCTTCAGCTGAATATTGCGCTTAATTACGGAAGCAGACACGAGATTTTAAATGCCATGAAACAGATGTTCTTGGATATAAACAATGCGAAATTGTCACTGGAAGATCTAGATGACCAGGTATTTTCAGGATACCTTAATACAGCTGGGCTAAAAGATCCTGATCTACTTATACGTACCGGAGGAGAAAAACGATTGAGCAATTTCCTGCTTTGGCAGCTTGCATATACGGAGTTCTGGTTTACTGATGTGCTTTGGCCAGATTTCTCTGAGAAAGAATTTATTCAGGCATTGGAAGAATACCAGACACGAAAAAGAAGGTATGGCGGGATATAATGTAGTAAATTGAACAAGAAGGGAAAAAACTGCAATTAAGAGTCCGATTGTTGGCAGACATTTCGGCTCTTTTTTATTAGGAACGATCTGTTTATATAATAGTGATTTCAAAAAAAATCTAATGTGAAAAAAATTTCGACAAGGACTTAGACTGATTTTTAGTTACTAAAACTATATTATTTTTCCAATATTTTCTCAATTTCATTGGCGTTTTTGGAAAAAAAGTTTAATGTTTTGTTAACGGTATCATATTTATAATTTAAAAATATTCTTATGGGAGTGGATTAATTATGAAGTTACTATACAATCAGCCTGCTCAATCATGGAATGAAGCGCTTTCGATCGGAAATGGCCGTCTCGGTGCAATGATTTTTGGAGGGGTTGATAAAGAACATTTGCAATTCAATGAGGATACCTTATGGTCAGGAACACCAGGAAACGGTAATAATCCGAATGCAAAGGAACTGCTGCCTAAGGTCCGTCAGCTGATCTTCGAAGGGAAGTATGAAGAGGCAGATCTATGTCAAAGAAGATGTTGGGTCCATACACCCAATCATATATGCCATTAGGTGATCTGCATATCCAATTTTATCATGGACAAGCGGTTCATTCATTTGAGCGAAATCTCAATTTAAAGACAGCTACTAGTCATGTTGAATATAAGATTGGTGAAGTAAAGTATACCCGTGAAATGTTCTCATCTTATCCAGACCAAATCATCGTTATCCGTCTACATACAAGCAAACCGGGTTACTTACATTTTACAGCAAGTTTAGGGAGCTCTTTAATGTTTCAAACTACTTCTAATCAAGATCAACTTATTCTTAGAGGCATCTGTCCGGAACATGTAGATCCTTCTTACTATAATACAAATAAACCGATCATTTATGGGGACCCTGTGACAACAGAAGCTATAACATTTGAAGGACGCTTAGGTGTGAAAACAGAGGATGGCTCAGTTAAGGTTGATCATAATGGTATACATATAATGGGAGCTACTACTGTGACACTTTATTTAGTGATAGAACCATCCTTTGAAGTGTTTGAAGATGGGAAGAACATATCTGTTAAAAAAATGGCTAATAATAGGGTATCATTCGAAACAATGGCTGGGAAAAATTATTTGGTTAAAAGAATCTAAATAGGATGTATGCTAGTCATAGTAGAGAAGTGACGGATACCAGGTTGTAAAACTCTTATTATTAGGTAAATTATTTTCATATATACGAAAGTTACCAATACTAAATTGAGAAGAGGGATAAATATGGAGATAAGCGTAAAGGCAGCTTACGATCAACTTGCAAGCGATTATGAACATAATGTCGATACTAAAAATCCATGGAATTCTCATTATGAAAGACCTGCAATGGTAAAGCTATTTCCTTCAGATTTGACTACTATTAAAGTATTGGATGCAGGTTGTGCAGCAGGTTGGTATACAGAAAAGTTACTGGAACTTGGTGCTGAAGTCACTGCAACTGACATAAGTGAAGAAATGGTAGCAGCTACACAAAGGCGTGTTGGAAACAAAGTGGAAGTTCTTAATATTAACCTGGAAAAAGAATTGCCTTTTCAAAATGAATCATTTGAATTTATAATCAGTTCACTTGTCATTCATTATATAAAAGATTGGGATAGAACTTTTAGTGAGTTTCAAAGGATTTTGAAGCCGGGAGGTATATTTTTATTTTCAATCCATCATCCACTTATGGATATAAAATTCTCCAAAAATAATGAATATTTTTCGAAAGAGTTAATTGTGGACCAATGGGAAAGACAGGGAAAGATCATTGACGTCCCTTTCTATCGAAGACCCTTGAATGAAATAATAAATAAAACTCTTGAGTTTTTTGCCATCGAAAGGATAGTTGAACCTCAACCTACAATCGAATTTAAAACATTAAATCCAGAAGGTTATCAAAGGCTAATGAGCCAACCTAATTTTTTGATTATTAAGGCAATGAAAAAACATTAAACAAACGTTGAGTGAAATAAAAATATTACATTGGGGAATTCTAAATTTAGAATAATTTAGGAGGACTTAACATGTATAATCGAATAGAAAATATTAGAGATCAATTACCAGAAGAACATAAGGATATTGCTGTTTTAACAAGACATATATTTGATGCTTTTGATAAATTAATTGATGAACATAGACGATTTGTTGGAATAAGTGCAACTGCTAGAGTAAAGCCAGATCCAATCGAGGAGAAAACCTTTTTAGATACTATAAATCAAATGAAAATGACAATTTTGAATGAACTTGAGAAAACATTACTGGATATTGAACATGAAGGAGATAAAAATTGGAATAAAATCTACAAAGATGGAATTGAGTAATTAAACATGCTTATGTATAGAAGGGGAAGTACGCAGTTCAGTCAAATATCAAAATAGGAAAAAACTCACAATGTCATTTTAGCGAAAAGGGGATATCTACAAAGAGTAGATATTCTTTTTATATGTAGCTTGATAATATTGAAAAATTTACACAGTATCCTTAACTGGATAAAAACACACAATATACTTCATTAAATATATTACTTGTTCTTGTTTATAAAATACCATTGATAAAAAAGCACATTTCATAAATGAAAAGCACTTTTTATTATCTTCTAATAATTTTTATATGAAGCGGTACTAAAAAATAAAAAGCAATAATAAAAACAATGAAAGAAATAAACCTATTCCATCCAGAGTACTCCATGTATCCGAAATATAGCATCCCTGTCTCAATCAATAATGATAATATTGTAAATAGGATCGTTAATTTCCATTTGTTTTTTTTAGTAAAATAATTTATAAATAATATGGAAAGAGAAGTTGGTATAAACGTATAAGAGAGTATTTCTCCAATTCCTCCTGTGTTAGGATCACCTAAATCTATAAGATCGAATCCCCTGGCAATAATGCCATCGGTTATCCAAGTAAATAGACCTACAATACCAAAAGTAGTATACATTTCTATCCAGGAAATCTTTTTCTTAGGAATGAACAAAGCTGTTAAAACTAATACAATACTAATTGTAACGGGAAACCAAAGACCTTTTGCTCCCAGGTCTAAATTATGTAGAAATGTATCCATAGATACTCTCCTTTTTGGAAGTAAGCCTCTTATCTAGAAATTCAATAAATTGTATATCTTTTCAAAGATATTTTAACTCGAATAGCATGTAATTATTCACAAAGAGTTCGCAATAATTTTTCCTGAAGTCGTAAAAGATATTCATTGCAAAGTCTTCAAAAGTAGCTGCCTTTTTGACCATCCAAAATGAAAAACAAGTGGTATAATGAATGGAAAATTAATCAAGGTGGCTTTGTAATAATGATAAATTGGGTAGAAATTAAAGAGGGAAATGTAAGTTATTTTGAAATGGCTATGGAATTGTATGACAAAGCTTTTCCTATTGAAGTGAGAGAACCGCATGATATTTTTCTAAGAGGTTTACAATATGCACAAAATTATTATCATTTCTTGTTAGGGTTTGAAGGAGATCAACTTGTTTCATTTGCAACAGGACATTACTTTGCAAATATAAATTCAGGATTTATTGTGTATATTGCTACTAACCTTCATGCACGAAGTAGTGGGATAGGTTCAAAAACACTAATGAAAATAGAAGACTTATTAAATAATGACGCGATTTCAGCAGGCAACTCATCAATTAAAGCAATTTACTTAGAAACAGAAACACAAGAATTGGTACATACAGAAGTTGAAAAACAAGATTATATCAAAAGGAATAGATTCTTTTCCGGGAATAACTATGTTAAGTACAACGAAATCAACTATCTTCAACCACCTTTACATGATGATGTAAAAGATATGCCACTAAATCTTTTGATTAAGTACCCAGGCAATACTAATCTAAGTAAGGAAGAAATAAAATTAGCTGTTAAAACGATTTATAAAGAAAAGTATTTTGAGATAAATGAAATTGATAAAATGGTACTCAATCAATGTCTTAGAAAGATGGGATTTGAGGAAGATGAGTTCTTTTAAGCAATTTAACATGAGAAATAGTCAATTAAAGCGTTATGCAGCTGCTTTTTTGACTTAACTTATTCGGATTAATGCTTAGAGTTTTAACATAAAGCGCTTAATAAATTAGGTTATATGAAAAGATCGTATAAAATTGGATTTTAATACCATCTTTTTCATTTTCCTAGTAAAATAAAAGATAGAAATTTATTAAAATATAGGCATTTCTTTTGAGGGGGAAGAGAGAATGATTCGTAAGTTAAATAAAGATGACAATGATTCAGTAATGGCGCTTATTGGCCATAAGCCGGCAGAAAATTTATTTATTATAGGTGATATTGAAGCATTTGGTTATGAATCTGATATTCAAGAGATATGGGGTCAATTTCATAACGAGAAATTGATAGCTGTTTTATTACGGTACGACCGAAATTATATCCCATATAGCGAGCAATCTTATGACGTAAAGGGTTTTGCAGATATCATTAACAGTAATCCTGCTCAAATTGAAATAAGTGGATTAAAGCATGTAGTAGAGCCTTTACAAAAATTAATAAATAGGGATGTAAGAAAACATAGTGGAACTTATTATGCAAAATGTACAGGTTTAAGTTATGAGATATCTAAATCAAGAGTACAGTGTGCAAACTATTTACAGCCGTCAGAGTATGCTGAAAATGTAGAGATGTTGAGTTCAATTCCTGAATTTTCAACTGGGAATTTTAGTGTCGAAGCGAGAGAACTTGCTGAAAAATATAAAACAGGAAGAACATATGTTGTCAGAAATGAACAAGGGGTAATGGTTTCATCTGCATCTTCCACGGCTGAAAATTCTCAATCAGCTATGATCGTTGGTGTTGGGACAAGACCCGGCTTTGAACGGAAAGGCTATGCAACGATATGCATGGAAAAGCTTTGCAGTGAATTATTAGCAGAGGGGAAATCACTTTGTTTATTTTATGATAATCCTGCAGCAGGAAAAATCTATAAACGATTAGGATTCACCGACATAGGATTTTGGACAATGATTCGGTACGAATTAAAGTAATCTTCTTAGAATGGATTGGTGTTAAAAAATGAATGGGGTGTAAGAAAATGAGTAAAAGTAGGTGGATTAGATTTGTGATATATATCTTTATACTCCTTACTATTTGTATTACTTTTTTCATTTTCAAATCTTTCCAAAAAGAGTTAAAAGGGAGAACAGGGGCAAACCTTACATTCTTTGAAACGGTTAAAGCAGTAACGACACAAAACTTTGATAGTAGCCTGGAAAAAGATCTCAAGAACAGTGCAATGAAGAAAAAAGTGAACAATGTTACGATTCATTATAATGATCAAGTAGAAGATCTATTACCTAAAACGATTCAGATTTTGACGAGGGCTGACGATAAAACGATGAGATTGCTAGGAAGTTATAATATGAAACCTGTAGATCTCATTTTTTTGAAATCGGAAGATATGAAGGAGTTTACAGGTCTTAAAAATGTTTCAGGAGTATATTCTGATTTTGACAAATTAATAGGTATTCATGTTTTTGATGAAGATATTCAGAAAATTGTAGAAGAACAAAAAACAGAATCGTATTTTTTTCAGAAATCTATTTTGCACGAGTACACCCATTATGCAACAAATAGAAAATTAGATGAGATAGGTGTAAATAATACAATATTTCCTCATTGGTTTATAGAAGGTATAGCAGAATATGTTGGAAGTGATAAAACGACAGTAAAATATGAGCCTTTCAATTTTAAATGGCTTACCCTCAAGGAATTAAGCAGTTATAATCAATGGCAAGATGCAAGGTTAACAGAAGATGTGAACCCATACTTACAGTCATATTTTGCCATTAACTATTTATTAGAAGTGTATGGAGAGAATACAATCCATGATGTGATGGAACGAACAAAGGAAAAAAATGATTTCTATCAAGCTCTTGAACAAGTTACCAGGAAAGAATTGGTCGATTTTGAAAATGATTTAAAAGATTATTATAAATAGATTAATATTAATTCAGTTCATTTCTACCTTTTTGGGTTTTTACGAATGGTTTTTACTTACTGGCTTCGAGAAAGCATACGTATTTCTAGTTTCCGTATGTTTTTTCACTCTTTCACCTATTAAAGATACACAAATGGTTTTTATTTACAATTTTTTTGCATTTGAGGTCATTTCACCCTTTTTTTGGTTTTTACGAATGGTTTTTTCTTAATGGCTTCGAGAAAGCATACGTATTTCTAGTTTCCGTATGTTTTTTTCACTCTTTCATCTATTAGAGATACACAAATGGCTTTTATTTACAATTTTTATCACATTTGAGGTCATTTCTACCGTTTTTTGGTTATTGCAAATGGCTTTTTCTTACTAGCTTTGAAAAAGCATACGTATTTCTAGTTTCCGTATGTTTTTTTCACTCTTTCACCTATTAAAGATACACAAATGGCTTTTATTTACAATTTTTATCACGTTTGAGGTCATTTCTACCTTTTTTTTGTTTTTGAGAAAAGGTTTTTCTTACTGGCTTCGAAAAAGCATACGTATTTCTAGTTTCCGTATGTTTTCTTCACTCTTTATCAATTAAAAGATACACAAATGGTTTTTATTTACAATTTTTTCGCATTTGACGGAAAAAGTCAATGAATATAGCAATTTTTAAAAACAGGCACATTTCATAAGAAATGTGTTTTTTCTATTTTTTTCTCTTAAAAAGGATGAACTCTGAAAGTTGAAAACGAATTTGATTACAGTTTAATCTTTTCTTATTGGACGATTTTCCTTGATGAGTTTTATTATTAACGCTAAATATATACAAAAAATGCAAGAATCATACTTTTCCTCTCTCGTAAATTATCTATAATTAGAAAATGTAAACACTTTCAAACAAAATGGAAATGAAAGATTTGGGGGAATTTTTAATGGAAGAAGCAAAACAGGAATACACTACGATACCCGATGAGGAAAAAAAAGAAAGCGCTCCTTTTGGATTGAAGGACAAAATTGGCTATTTGTTTGGTGATCTTGGAAATGATTTCTTTTTTATGCTCGTCAGTGCTTTTTTAATGGTTTATTATACAGACATTTTTCATATTAGCGCTGCGTTAGTTGGGATGTTATTTCTTGTAGCTCGCTTATGGGATGCAGTTGCAGATTTTGCCTGGGGACGTTTTATTGATACAAGAAAACCAACTGCCCAAGGTAAATTCAGACCGTGGATTTTACGGATGTCATTTCCTCTTGTATTAACAGGTGTGCTCATGTTCGTTCAATTGCCCGGAATGTCTGACGGTTTTTATCTGGCATGGGCATTTGTCACATATATTGTGTGGGGTACACTTTACAGTACAGTGAACATTCCATATGGATCCATGGCATCGGTTATGACAGACAATCCTGTAGAACGGACTGCCCTTTCAACTTGGAGAACCATGGGCGCAATGTTGGCGGCATTGATTATTAATGTGCTAGGTCCTCTAGTTGTATTCGTGGATAACGAGATTCAAGCAGATCGTATGCTTATGGTAGCCGTTCTATTCGGCATACTTGCTTTATCTTGTTACTTTGCATGCTACAAGCTGACAACAGAGCGTCTTGTTGCATCGAAATCGAATCATTATAAAGGCAACATGAAAGTAACGATGAAGGGGTTGCTGAAAAATAAGCCTCTTATCTGGATCTTAATTGCTTCCCTTATTTTCATGGTAAACACGATGCTGATTAGTGCGGTAAATATATATTTATTTAAGGATTATTTCAGCAATACATCTGCTTTAAGTATGATTGGACTAGTTCAAACAGCAGCAGTATTTATCGCCATTCCGCTTGTAAAACCGTTAGTGAAGAAGTTCGGCAAAAAAGAAATAGCAGCAATCGGCATGGCACTTGCTGCTGTTGTATACGTTATCTTGTACTTCCTTAAAGATATTTCAGCGATCCAGTTTGTAGCTATTTCGGCAGTCGGTATGTTTGGGTTTGCCTTTTTTAATCTTGTTATTTGGGCGTTTGTGACAGACGTAATTGATTATCATGAATATGTAACCGGTTTAAGAGAGGATGCAACCGTTTACTCTATTTATTCTATGGCACGAAAAATCGGGCAGGCAATTGCAGGCGGTGTTGGTGGATTTGCCGTTTCGGCAGTTGGTTACGATGCAGCTCGTGCTGCCCAGACAGAAGAAGCACTAAATGGTATTCACTCGCTCGCTACAATCGTTCCAGCTATCATTTATGGGGGGATATTCCTTATTCTTATTTTCTTATATCCTCTAAATAAACAAAAAACAAATCAATTGGCCGTTGATCTGGCTGAAAAACGAAAAGAACAAATATAATGTATAGAGGTGCTTTGAAGTCGGTGTACACGACATAGAGGCACCTCTTCTTTTCTTTTCAGTCACTTTCTTGTGATCGCCATTTGCCAGGGGGCATGCCGGTAAACTTTTTAAAAACGCGAATAAAATAAGCAGCATCTTCAAAACCGCATTCACCGGTGATCTGTTCAATGGAAGCAAGATCTTTTTTTAAGAGTCTCTTTGCTTTCTGAATACGGAGCCGATGGACAAACTGTCCCATTGTGAAGCCGGTCTCTTTTTTGAATTGCCGTGCAAGGTGGGAGGGATGAACACTCAGTTCATCAGCAATTGCGACTGCATCAAAAGGTTCTGTAAAATGTGAATACAAATAACGAACAGCTTCTTTGATTAGCATTGAATAGCCGCTAATTTGATTGGTATGAACTAGCTGGCAATATTCAATCCCCATTGTCTCCTGAAGCTGGTTCAAAGAATGAAGACTGTTAATTTTCTCAATGGAGATTGCAAATTTTTCGGAAAGACGATGCAATAGTATTGGTGGAACACCTCCACGTTCTGCTGCCAACCGGAACATCGTATTTAAAATAATTAAACTATTCTTAACTGCCCGAAGTGGTTTATTGGGAAAGCGTGATGAAAAATCAAATAAATTACCTGTTTTTTTGTTAATTGTCTTTATTGTCTCGCTGTCACCGGCTTCAATTGCATGCATCATGTCATTGCTAATCTTATAACGTAAATTTATGATCGCTGTGTTAGCTTCCTCTTCACTTGCTATTGATTTGGAAGATAGGGACTCGGTTGCTTCAATAGAAGAAATTGTGACGGCATCCATTTTATTAAGATGCATGAGCAACCGTGCGGTACTTTGTTGGGTAGCCTGATTTAAAATTGGCAGGTTACGAAGTGTTTGTTCATCTATTGAGCCGACTTTCTCATGAGGAAGTTGCGTTAAGAATGGTCCTGCAATAATCACTTTGTCTTCATCATATGCAGCTGCCATATACACAATTTGATCGTAATGCCAAAAGTGACATAAAGAAGGCTGTTGATGAACCGCCTGAATAAGTATAGGGAAAGCTTCTTGGTTCAGTCTTTCAGGGATCAAGTGTGGCGCATGAAGTGTCAGCATTGTACCAGCACCTTCGAATGCATGTACATTCATATGAGTTAGTTGAAAAAAGGTCATGATGGACGAAGATAATTGAAAAGTATCTCTCAAATTTTTCATCTCCTGATCAAAATAGTTCAATAAATGCAATAATTATTATTTTTTGATTCCATTATACGCCTTATAATAATGGTTGTAAACACTTACAAAAAAGAGGTGCAATCATATGTTATACCCAGTTCTAACAGATACACGTACAGTCATTGACTTAAATGGCATTTGGAAATTTAAGCTTGACTATGGTTATGGATTTGACGAAAAGTGGTTTTCGAAACCATTGACTAATGCAATGAGTATGTCTGTTCCATCATCCTATAATGATGTAGGTCTTACAGCAGAGATTCGTCATCATGTCGGTTGGGTTTGGTACGAAAGAGATTTTACTGTTCCAGTTATTTTAACTTCTGAACGAATTGTCCTCCGCTTTGGTTCTGCAACACATAAAGCTAAAGTATTTGTGAATGGAGAACTTGTTGTTGAACATACAGGAGGTTTCACTCCGTTTGAAGCAGAAATTAACAACTATTTGCAAAAAGGACAAAATCGTCTGACAGTTGCAGTGAACAACATTGTTGATGAATCAACCCTGCCGGTTGGCTTTTATTCAGAAGTAGAAGTTGACGGAATCGGTAAGAAGGCGAAAAACAATCCAAACTTTGACTTCTTCAACTACGCAGGCATTCACCGTCCGGTAAAAATTTATACCACTCCGAAAACATATGTGAAAGATATAACAGTTGTAACAGAATTGGATGGTACCATTCAGTACAACATAGTCGCTGAGGGAGAAGCTGAAGCAATTGTAAAAGTCGTAGATGAAGATGGTTATACTGTTGCTGAAGCAGTTGATCTAGAAGGATTTGTAAAAATACCAAATGTAAAACTATGGGAACCTCTAAATGCCTATTTATATACATTACGTGTGGAACTTTTAAAAAATGGTGAGGCAGTAGATATGTACGTACAGCCATTTGGAGTACGTACAGTTTCGGTTAGAGATGGCCAATTTCTTATAAATGAAAAGCCTTTTTACTTTAAAGGGTTTGGTAAACATGAGGATACACATATACATGGACGAGGCTTTAATGAAGCTGCAAACATGCTCGATTTTAACTTGATGAAATGGATTGGCGCCAATTCGTTCCGTACTGCTCATTATCCGTATTCAGAAGAAATGATGCGTGCAGCAGACCGGGAAGGTTTTGTCGTTATTGATGAAACTCCTGCCGTTGGTGTTCATTTAAACTTTGCCGCCACATTGTTCGGTGAAAGAGAAAAGAGAAATACATGGGAATATATTGGTACAAGAGAAGCCCATGAGCAAGTAATACGTGAGCTTGTTGAACGGGATAAAAACCATCCATGTGTTGTTATGTGGTCTGTGGCAAACGAACCTGCTTCAGAAGAAGAAGGGGCACGGGAATACTTTGAACCTTTAGTGAACCTCACGAAAGAACTTGATCCACAAAAGCGTCCAGTTACAATTGTCACACATCAATGGTCTAACCCGGAAACAGACAAAATTGCTGAGATCGTTGATGTACTAGCTCTAAACCGCTACTATGGCTGGTATGTAGATAGCGGGGATTGGGAGATGGTTCGTCAAAATATTCGCAAAGAATTTGACGGGTGGAGAAAACGTTGTCCGGGCAAACCGATTATGTTCACTGAGTATGGCGCAGACACTGTAGCAGGTTTGCATGATGTAGATCCTGTCATGTTCACAGAAGAGTTTCAGGTTGAATATTATCGTGTCAATCATGAAATCTTTGATGAGTATGATGAGTTCATCGGTGAGCAAGTATGGAACTTTGCTGATTTCGCAACAAGCCAAGGAATTATGCGCGTACAGGGGAACAAGAAAGGTATCTTCACACGCGATCGTAAGCCGAAAGCTGTCGCACATGAATTGCGAAAACGATGGAAGGATATACCGGAATTTGGGTATAAAAAAGTGAAGGAACAGCAGCTATAAGATATATTAAAATATTTCCTATTTATATTTATATAATGAAAAATCCTGTATCCATTTTTACAGGATTTTTTCTTATGAGGAAAAGATTGTTCAAAGACTATTATGATAAGTAAAGTTTGTATGTACTGGATTTTTTAAACTATATCAAAAAAGGGTGCAGAATGGTTTTGGAATGGAGATGTCAATTTGAAAAGGATTAAACATCATAACCATAAAGGAATTCTTCAATAAACAAAGAACTATTAAATAAAGAAGCTAAGCTGCTAAGGGGGATGGGTATCGAGAAGATGACAGATATCATAAAGTTATATATATTCAGTTTTAGAAAAGGAGCATGAAAATGAACATAATCTCTGCAACAAGTATAGATGCAGAAGTAATACATGATCTAATGATTAGAGCATTTATGGAATATAAAAATGAAACCCCACCCTCTAGTGCATTAAATGAAACTGTTCAGTCTGTTTCAGAATCATTAGTAAAAGGAGAAAAAGCATTAATCGCTTTTGAAGAGAATATCCCAGTCGGTATGGTGAGATTTCTAGTAAATGAAGAAGGGGTATATTTCTTTCGACTCTCAATAATCCCAGAAATGCGGGGCAAAGGCATCGCAAAAAGGCTATTAAAATCTTTAGAGGATTACGCACATAAAGTTAATGTATCTACTATTCTATGTAAAGTCCGTATGAATGTACAAAAGAACATTTATTTATATAATTCCTTAGGTTATGAGATATACAATGAAGAAGTTGTATATAAGCCAAATGGTGTTAGTATTAAAGTTGTTTCGATGAAAAAAAATTTAATTCCTCGGAGCATTGTAGTAAACAATCTTTAGCAATGTGAGTGTTAAAAGAGACTGCTGAAAAACTTCTCAACAGTCTCTTTTATTTATATTGCTTTCATATAATCAAACCCATATACAGAACCGATTGTCAAAGCAATTGTCCAGATGGCAAGACTTATGGCCATCCACACAATTACACGGACCCGTGAAGAACCAAATGTGAGTGCTAATATTGCGGCTAAGTCAGTTCCTACAATACCTGGTGCTACTATTGCAAGACCTGGTAATCCGTATCGCTCCCAGATTCTCCGTGCTCTTGTTTCTCTTTTTGTTGGTTCCGTTATCCCCTTCTTTTGTCTTCTTTTCTCTCTCCACCTAGAAAACTGTCTAAAAAAGAGACCTAAAATAAGAACCATGAGAAAGTTTCCTGCAAAGCCAATAATACCTACAGCTATAGGGTTCAAACCCAATCCTACTCCAAGCGGTACGACAATAAAAACATCTAAAATAGGTGCTGCAGCCAATAAAAATAATACTACATATTGCCAAATACCATCTGTTTGTTGAAGCAATTCCATCACGATAAAGTTCCTCCAAAATCTTGGTTAATTATGTTATGTCTCTACGTACGTTTACACATTATATAAAGTTTCATATTTATTCCTAATATTTGTTAAATTAATAAGTAAATAGAGAAGTTGAAACTATACAACTATGCCTATGATAATAAATAAAGACATATCAATTTATACAGTATAAACTTATAATAATGGTAAAATTCGGAACTTTTCAAAAAGTATTTCGTAATAGTAATAAAGAAAGGATGATTGATGTTCTAGACGTATCAGCAAAATTATAAATATCTTAAAGGAATGGGGGATTTAGATGGAATTGTTACTCATCTTTTTAATAGCAGGTGTTATTTGGTTAATTTTATTTTTACGCCAAAAACTCTCATTTAAATTTGGTCTATCTCCAACAACATTGGAGTTAAAACCAGTTAAAGGATTAAAAAAGGTAAGTGATGTGCTGGAAAAGTCGCTTAGTAAAAGCTATATGGAAAACGTAGAAGAAAGGGTACGGAGAGAGAATAAGCTAAAGGAAAATGAGTATCCGTGGCGTCTACAGGACTTAAAACGTTATTTTATTTTTACGTCATTATTAAAAGAGGCACCAATGTTTAGTGATAAAGTCGATGACCTATGGCATCAGATGCTCATGTTTACCCGCCAGTATGATGAGTTTTCAAAAGAATTCCTTGGAACTACTCTTCATCACAGTCCAAATGTTAAGGTAGATCCTGATCCAGATTTGCGGGGATTTTTTGATTGGATGTATGCTGAGCTTTTTTTCATAAGAAAAGAGAATATCCATCTTTATCAGGGGTTTTTCAGGTATCCAGTACATCCAGATATCATCGATGAGTTTAAATATTTATCAGAAATTGAACTTATAGATTTATATTTTAAAAGTGATGCAAAATATATGACTACTGTGCTCTCTGTTATCTCAAAGATGAAAAAAACGGCAAATAAAGTAAAAGATTATGAACAAAGTGTCATCCACGAGAAAATGAGAAAAAGCAAAAGGGAGCAAAACTATAACACAATGCTCGTGCCTTTCTTATCTGTTTCTTATTTTCATTATGATGAATTTTCAAGCTATATGAAAATTAGCAGCAAAAGTACATCGAGTTGTACAAGTTGTGGATCATCCAGTTCTTCTTGTAGTTCGGCCAGTTCGTGTTCTTCGGGTAGTTCCTGCTCCAGCTGTGGTGGAGGTGGAGGCGGAGATTAATGAAAATTGATGATGATAATAAAATAAGAATATTGATCAATTGAATTTAATCTATAATTAATTATTAAGACAATATTGGAATATTCTAGGATTAAGTGAGAAGTGAAAGGAGAGTTTGTTATGATTTGGCTGTATTTATTAATACCTGTTGTTATTCTAGGTGGAATTGCCATTTATTTTGATAAAAGGTCTGGTATGACTCCACCTGATGAACATATACAGGATGAAAAGCTAGGAGAAGTAATCAATCAAAATGGCATTAATTCAAATGGAACACATGGAATAGATTGATATTCAACTAAACACGTACAAAAAGGTAGATATTGATAATTTGTATGCTTATCCATATATTAATTGGAGTAGCATTGTAACGATACTATGTAATCTAGTAGAAAATAATACAATAAAATGTAAGCAAAAGGAGAACCTAATATGTGCCGCAACATTCGAACTCTATTTAATTTTAACCCACCAGCTACTGATGAAGAAATTCTTGCAGCATCCCTACAGTACGTAAGAAAAATATCTGGCTATAATAAGCCCTCAAAGCTGAACGAGGAGGCATTTAATCGTGCTGTTAATGAGATTGCATTGGTGTCTATAGAACTATTGACCACACTGGAAACCAGTGCAGAACCACGAAATCGTGAAGTAGAAGCTGAGCGTGCTCGTGCTAGAAATGCAAAAAGGTTTGGAAACGAGATAGAGAACTAATTATTAAAAGAGGCACAATTAATGATTTGATTTGTGCATCTTTTGGAGGAAAGGAGAATGGCATAAAACGAAGTCAGATAAAGGGTTAACTGCTATTGTTATTGAAGGTGAAGATATTGATCCAGCTTCTTTTATGCCTGTTAAAAAATAAAAAATTATTATTCCGCATTCCTCATAACTAATATTAGGAGTGATGAATTTGAAAAAAATTTACGTCATTAGGCATTGTGAAGCCGAAGGTCAGCCGCCTGAAGCACCTCTTACAGAAAGAGGATGGAATCAAGCTTTGAATCTATCTAATAATTTTTCTCAAAAGAATATAGAACGTATTATTTCAAGTCCATTTAAACGTGCAATTGATACCATACAACCATTTGCAGAAGCTTATAATATAAAGGTTGAGACGAACGATAAATTAACTGAACGTGTTTTAAGTAGCAAAAATCTTTCCGATTGGCCTGAAAAGCTAAGTAATACATTCGATGATATGGAACTGAAATATGAAGGTGGAGAATCTAGTCAAGAAGCTATGGAGAGAATAGTTGAGGTTGTGGAAGAGGTATTTGAAAGTGAATATGACAATACAATTATTGTTACACATGGAAATTTAAAGGTTTCTATATAAAAAGATTTTTATTTTCATTTATTGAAAAATGTTTTCGGGAAAATTGTTGCTAAAGTAATAAGTGTTGTATATGGTCAATTGCTCTAGAATGTTCGTTGAAAAAAATAGATAGAGATGGAGAAAAGAAATAACTCCATTAAATACAAACTTTATAATAAAGAAATGGATTTTATTTTGAAAATTGATGTATAATATGCAATAACATTTTCATAAAGATAATTCTAAGAAGAGGAGAGTAGTAATCAAAATTTCGCCTTAGAGAGCCGGGGACGGTGGGAGCCTGGTACGAAAATGATTATGAAGCGCACCTCGGAGAAGGCTTATTGAACAATTTTGTAGATAAGTCCGGTCATGTACCGTTACAATTTTAAGCTGGCTATTTAAGCAAATAGAGTGGTACCGCGAGTTAAACCCTCGTCTCTAAAATATTTAGAGATGGGGGTTTTTTGTATTTCAACAGGAAAAGGAGAATATATAATGAAGTATAAACAAGTCATAATTTCTACAATCTATGACGTGTTAATGGAAATGGGTATTAGCACTATGTCTAAAGCAGAAGTCGAGAAAAAATTAGAAATTCCTCCTAAACAGGATATGGGTGATTATGCATTCCCATGCTTTATACTGGCAAAGGAGTTAAAGAAAGCGCCAGTTCAAATTGCACAAGAACTTAGTGTTCTCATAAAGAATGAGTATCTTGAACGAGTAGAAGTGGTTGGACCTTACGTGAATTTCTTTTTAGATAAACAAATAGCTGGATTGGAAATTGTTTCGGAAGTCCTTAATGAAAAAGACAACTTCGGAAAACTCTCGATTGGCAATAAGAAAAAAATTACAATCGATTTATCTTCTCCTAATATTGCAAAGCCCTTTTCGATGGGCCATTTGCGTTCAACTGTTATCGGAAATGCTTTAGCAAATATTGTGGAGAAATGTGGATACACTCCAATTAGAATTAATCATTTAGGTGACTGGGGTACGCAATTTGGAAAGTTAATAACAGCATATAAAATGTGGGGAGTTGAAGAAAAAGTAAAGAGGGAACCGATTAAGGAGTTACTTACACTATATATTCGGTTTCACGAAGAAGCTGAGCAGACTCCAGTACTTGAAGATACGGGTCGTTCCTGGTTTAAAAGATTAGAAGACGGGGATAAAGAAGCACTATCGCTTTGGAAATGGTTTAGAGAGGAATCATTAAAAGAATTTGAACGAATCTATCAGCTTATGGGCATTGAGTTTGATTCATTTAATGGTGAGGCATTTTACAATGACAAGATGGATGTTGTTGTAAATGAGCTAGAAACGAAAAAATTACTAACAGAATCAGATGGAGCAATGGTTGTTTCATTAGAAGAATATGACCATCCACCTTGCTTGATCAAAAAATCAGATGGTGCTACTTTGTACGCAACAAGAGATTTGGCTGCAGCTCTGTATAGAAAAAGAGAGTATGATTTCGCTAAAGCGTTATATGTTGTAGGTGGAGAACAGTCTCTACACTTTAAACAAGTTTTTCACGTTCTGAACAAGATGGGGTATGAGTGGTCTAAGGAAATGCACCATATACCATTTGGCATGATGTTAAAAGACGGAAAAAAGATGTCAACTCGTAAAGGAAAGGTTGTGCTCTTAGAGGAAGTACTTCAAGAAGCCATCCAACTTGCAGCTCAAAATATTGATACCCGTAATCCAAATCTTGCTCATAAAGAGGAAGTAGCAAAAATGGTCGGAGTCGGTGCGGTTATTTTTCATGACCTTAAAAATTATCGTTTAAATGATGTAGAATTCTCGTTGGAAGCTATGCTTACTTTTGAAGGTGAAACTGGACCATACGTACAATATACGCATGCACGTGCATGTTCTATCCTGAGAAAAGCTAACGTTATAGAACATGAACCCGTTTCTTTAGAGGCATTTAAAGATGAAAAGGCCTGGACTGTTTTATCTTTGTTAATGAAATTTGAAGAAGTCATTAAACAAGCATATCATCAGTTTGATCCTTCTCAAATCGCCAAATACACAATTGACCTTGCTCAAGCCTTTAATAAATATTATGGTGTTGTCCGAATTTTAGATGAGGACGAACAAAAACAGGCAAGATTACAACTAGTAAAATCAGTAACGATCGTACTAAAAGAAGGATTACGTTTGTTGGGAGTTAAGGCACCTGAGCAAATGTAGAAATTAAATCTTGTTTCATTTCAATGTGGCATATTTGAATATGAAATGTGCCTCTTTTTTATGCTCATGATAAAGGAGTTCAATATAAGGTAGCAGAATAATATAAAATGATGTTACGATTTTTACTCTAGTTACTGACTTGAGAAACAGTCTGTTAATAAACAAAGGGGAAAAAAATGAAAAAACGATTTCTATTGATGCTGCTGCTTCTAATTGTGTTTTCCATTCAAGCAGCATGCAGCACTGAAAATGAAAACCAAAAAACGCAAAAACCAGTTAAAGATAAAATTATCACACAAAATCACGAAATTAACAAAACCCTACCAAATTTTAATAAGATGGAGAAACCTTCAATTAAAAAAATCAACAATGATAAGATGTTGGAAGCGCTGGAATTTGATAATAGTTATTCAGAAGTATGCTGGAATAATTGTGCCACCAATAATATTTATAACTATCCTGATATTCATTCCGGAAGTGTTGAACCAGGAAATAAGATCGTGATTGATTGGGGTAAGATGGAACCAAAACCAATTGAAGTAAATTTAATGATGATAGACCCTATTAATGGAAAAGAATTGAGTAAAGAAAGTAAGGATACTACTAATACGCCATTAGAAATAGAAATTGATGAAAGTTATTTAGGGTCACAATTTGCTGTGGAATTTTTATGGAAAGACAAAGAGGTCATTCAAGGAAGAAGTATGTTGAATTTCAGACTGGAGTAACTTATTTATAATAAGGTATATACCTATCTTAAATAAATGTTACCATCAAGTTAATGCTTTCAATTAAAAAATATTTAATAGTTTTCATTTAAGATTGTATGAAAATAGAAAGGAAGTGCCAACCAATGGATATTGAAACAGTTATGCAAGAGCTGGAATCGCTAGGCAAGGAAAGAACGAAAAAAACGTATATAAGAAATGGCGCACAAGAGCCTGTATTTGGTGTGGCTACGGGTGCAATGAAGCCACTTGCAAAGAAAATCGGAAAGAACCAACCATTAGCAGAACAACTTTACGCCACTGGCAACTATGATGCCATGTATTTTGCAGGTATCATTGCGGAGCCAGCGAAAATGACTGAGGAAGATTTCGAGCGTTGGATAGATTCGGCGTATTTTTATATGATATCTGATTATGTTGTGGCAGTGACTTTGGCTGAAACTGATATTGCACAAGCTGTTAGTGATAAATGGATAGCGAGCGGTGAAGAACTTAAAATGTCAGCAGGTTGGAGCTGTTATTGCTGGCTCTTGGGTAATCGCCCTGACTCCGAATTTAATGAAGACAAGCTTGCTAAGATGCTTGATCAGGTGGAAAAAACGATTTGCGATTCTCCTGATCGTACAAAATCTGCCATGAATAGCTTTATCTATACTGTTGGAATTTCATATTTGCCGTTACATCAAAAGGCAGTGGAAACTGCTAAAGCAATAGGCCAAGTTGAAATTGGACGTGACAAGAAGAATAGTAGCATACTTCGTGCTTCCGAAACAATTCAAAAGGAAATAGATCGAGGGAAAATTGGTTTTAAACGCAAGTATGTTAGGTGTTAGTATTATTATTCTCTCTCTTTAAATAAAACTTCTAAAAAAATATATAATTTTAACAAGTAAGCGTCTCTTTCGAACAAAGAAAGACGCTTTTCTCTGTTTAAAGGATGATCTGATTGTTTAAAGCGCAATTTTTGATAAATTTTCTTTCGATGACAAATAATACTACATAAGACGAAGTTTCAAAGGTGGTTGATGTATTTACGTGTTTAAAAAATTTCGTTTCCATCGAAAGAAAAAACAACTAAAGGTTACAGCACCCGATACCGAGCCGGGTGCGAAAGGTAAGGATGAAAAGTTTGAGTTAAATGTTGAGAACAATATCAATCGGTTAAGAATGCTATTCGATGTTAATGATGATGTTGTATTCAGAGAGTTTGTAGCTTTTATTGATAAACCTGTAAAGGTCTTTATTTGTTACTTTTCTACTATAGCAAATAGTGAATATATAAATGAGTTTGTTGTTAAACCCTTACAAGAACGGAACTTTATCAATAATCAGGTGATTTTACCGCAAGATAACATTCTTGAAATGGTAAAAAATAATGTCTTAGATGTTGGGAGTCTTTCGGAAAATACAACATTACAGTCTGTAGCTGATCAAATATTATCAGGTAAGGCTGCTTTATTTATAGATGGTTCAGATACTGCCCTTATCATTGAAGCGCAAGGGTATGCAAAGAGAAATGTCACTGAACCTGATACAGAGTCAGTGGTAAGAGGTCCTAGAGAAGGTTTTACTGAAGATATTGAAGTGAATACAGGGTTAATTCGTAGAAAAATTGTTAATTCGAAACTTATATTTGAAAAGTTTACAATTGGTAAACAAACTCATACGAAAATACGAATTGCATATATTGAGGGAATAGCAAATAGAAAAGTTGTCCAAGAAGTAAAAACGAGATTGCAGGATATTGATATAGATTCTATTTTAGAGTCTGGATATATTGAACAATTGATTGAGGACCATCCTACTTCTATTTTTCCTACCGTAGGTAATAGTGAAAAACCTGATATTATCGCTGCTAGGTTATTAGAAGGGAAAGTAGCTATTTTATGTGACGGTACCCCATTTGTTTTATCTGTTCCTTACATGTTTATTGAAAATTTTCAAATTAGTGAAGATTATTATTCGCGGCCATATTTTGCATCTGCGATTCGGTTATTAAGGTTGCTTTCATTGTTTTTGACCGTTACAATACCGGCATTTTATGTTGCGCTTACAAGCTATCATCATGCAATGATTCCAACTGTTTTGTTAACATCTATGGCTGCGGCAGAAGAAACAGTTCCATTTCCCGTTCTAATTGAAACATTATTAATTGGTATAGCATTTGAAATTCTTAGAGAAGCAGGGGTTCGTTTACCAAGACCAGTCGGTTCGGCCATCTCGATAGTTGGTGCATTAATCATTGGGGAAGGAGCTGTACAAGCTGGACTTGTTAGTGCACCCATGGTAATTGCCATGGCTTTAACTGGTATTTCCAGTTTTATAGTACCCGCAATAAATGATGCTGTTGTATTATCGAGGTTATTTTTTGTTTTACTTGCAGGGGTTCTTGGTTTATACGGAGTATTAATCGGGTTTTTAATTATCCTGGCACATATGTGTTCATTACGTTCATTTGGTACACCATATTTAGCGCCACATGCCCCAATTATCTTAAGGGAATGGAAAGATACCTTGATAAGAGCCCCACTTTGGAAAATGAATCAAAGACCACAATCAATAACATGGGAGCATGAAACAAAACGCCAAGGTAGTCATCAAAAGCCACAACCTCCCGATAATGGAAGTGAAGAAAGTTGAAACGTGTTATTGTTGTTTTTTTCAGTTTGTGTTTACTATCTGGCTGTTGGGATCGAAGAGAATTGAAAGAGCTAGGAATTGTTAGTGCAATGGGAATTGATAGAAATCCTGATACCGGAGAAATCCTCTTTACATCTCAAGTTGTGAACCCTTCCGTATTAAAGCCGGAAGGAGGATCAGGATCTCCTGTTAAAATAATCACGTCGACTGGTGATACCGTTTATAAAGCGATAAGAAATGTTAATCAAGAGTTTGATCGTAATAATTTTTACGCTCATAATAAGGTCATCGTTATTGGCGAACAGTTAGCAAAAGAAGGAATCCTCCCTATTCTTGATGCCATTACAAGAGGAAAGGAATCACGAGGATATGTATGGATTTGTATTGCAAAAGGTATGCAAGCGAGTACTATTCTAAATCAAAACCAGCAAGGGATTGAACAAGTACCTGCAAACTATTTAGAGAGCCTACATGAAAATCAAAAGTTAAATTTTGATGTGACAGTCATACAATTGAATGATTTCTATAAAAAGTCATTATCATTAGGTACTAATCCAGTTATTGGGGTTTTAGAAATGTCTGAAAATCCATCATCAAATGGAAGTAAAACTGAGACAGTACAACAAGTGAAACTAACAGGAGGTGCTGTCGTAAAAGGTGACAAATTAGTTGGATATTTAAATGAAAAAGAAGCACGTGGATATAATTGGATAATAGGTGAAGTAAACAGTGGTATTCTTACCCTTCCTTCGAAATTGGAGGAAAACAAACTCGTTTCTGTTGAAATTAGAAAAACGAAATCAAAGATTAAGCCTGATATAAAAGGTGGTAAGATCTCATTTGCTATTGAAATTAAAACATCTGCCATTCTTGTGGAACAGCAAGGTGCTGGAACATTTAAAACTAGAAAAGAACAGTATGATTATTTGAATCACATAGAAAAGGGACTTGAAAAACTCATTGAGGAAGAAGTGTTGAATGTTGTTGAAAAAGCACAACAAGATTATCAGACAGATATTTTTGGATTTGGAACTCACTTGAATAAAAAAGATCCAAAGATATGGAAGGATGTAAAAGACCAATGGTTGGAAGACCAGTTTCAGAACGCAACTGTTAATGTTAAAGTTCAAGCAGATATCGGAGCACGCGAACTTTTAAAAGAGCCATTGAAATCCAAAGATTAAGGTGAAGATTTATTAAAAAGACGTCTTAAGAAGTAAATAAAGAAATAATACACGTTAAGTATTAGGAGGATTGCCATGTAAAGCGATCCTCCAATTATTAAGACGCTTGGTACGACACCGGCTTCATA
Organism: Metabacillus schmidteae; assembly: GCF_903166545.1. Classification (NCBI taxonomy): domain Bacteria; kingdom Bacillati; phylum Bacillota; class Bacilli; order Caryophanales; family Bacillaceae; genus Metabacillus; species Metabacillus schmidteae. The sequence goes on from NZ_CAESCH010000001.1 coordinate 2,687,093, forward strand.
TAATGATTGTAAAGTCAGCATAAGAATTCACCTTTTCAATTTTTGATTATTTGTTTTAGATTTTAGCCAAGTCAGCATCAAAATGAGAATTGGCAATGAACCGAAAATGCCGTGCAAATAATTTGTATTAAATTCGAAGCCGATCCACCGGTGAAAGGAAATATTTTCAAAGTAAGTGACTGAATAAACAATAAGACCTAACCCCATTATAATGGTCAACCACTTCTTATTAGTCCACTTAAATAACGTTGAGACTGCCAATACTGAAGCGTAAAAGTTAAGGACAGTTTTGTAAAAGCCTCCAATAAAGATGACAATAACCCCAATAATATCTAGATTTGTAACGATGTCAGCAATATTAATATCAAATAGGACGCGTAACAATGGAATCTCAGCTTTTGCAGCTAATTCGGGACCCAACATTGTAATAATCATCAAATTTGTCAGAATTAAAATGACACCTGTTATACAAATAACAAGTAATGCAATTTTACGAATTGATTCCTTTTTATTGATCATATGCCAATATAATAGAAATACAACGCTTTCTCCAAATGGAAAATTAACTACCGGTAAGACTTCTTTTAATACAGGTTTTATCCCATTCTCTAAAACAGGAAGTATTTCTTGAAGATCAAGTGCTCCAGAAATACTCGCTAAAAAATAGGTTGTGAACAAAAAGATGATAAGAACTGGCATTAAGATCTCACCTGTTCTTGCTATTACCTCAAATCCCAAAGTAATCATATAGATAGAAGTAAACATAAAAACACCTAATATCACTAGTTGTGGTGTATTCACAAGAAAAGTCGTCCGAATAATTTCGCCAAATTCATAGAAATTAAAACTTGCACTTGAAAAAAAGTACAAAGCATAAAGGAGAATAAGGGGAACAGATAGCCATTTTCCTAATAAAATTTGTAAAATTTCTACTAGGTTTTTATCTGGATATTGCTTTTGAAGCTCTGTAAAAATCCATACTAATCCTAAGCTAATCATTGTTGCAATTAATATCACAATCCAAGCATCTTGCTTTGCTCCAATACCTAATGCAAACAAAGTTGTACTCCCAACTTCGTATAATAACATTAAAGAAAATAATTGACTTTTTGTGATTTTTTCCATACTTTTCAACCTTTTATCTTCCAACATTCAACTTTTAACTAGTATAGCCAAAAAATGATCATTTAAATATTGAGCACCTCTAGTATTTTAGTGATTTTTTGTATGAGGCAATGTGATTTTTAAGATAGTAGGAACGAATCTCCTCCCTAGATTAGGACAATCTAAAAATAGGAGGGATATGTGATGCTATTTAGAGTTTTATTACTATTCATGTTGAACTGCTTACTATTTTCAACGATTGCAAGTGCTGAAGTACCATTAACAGCTGCATTTATTCGTGATCATCAACTTTGGATTAAAACAGGGGATCAAGAATATCAACTTACGAAAGGACGCTTTTTTCACTCTCCAAAATGGTCTCATGATGGTCGGTTTATCGCTTATGTTGACGGTAATATGAAAGAAAAATCAAATTTATTCATTTATGATAGAAAAGAGAAAGAAAACTACAAGCCTTATGTAACGATTGAAACAACAGATTTTAAATGGTCACCAATCAGTAATCAATTAGCCTATACTTCAGGTGGTGTTTTAAATGTTACAAAGTTTAAAGATGGTCGTCCACATGGATTTGAAAATGTCTCTTTAGGTGTTAGTGCTTTTGAATGGTTTCCAAATGGGAAAGAATTTATCGTTTCCTCACAAGCCAATTTATTACCGACAGGTTGGGGACCTGTACAAATTTTTAGAATTCCAAAAGATGCAAATCTCGATAATAAAAAAATGATGCCTTTTTATACAATTGATACAAAAATACCTGACTTATTTGCTATTTATGTTGACTATTTTAAATGGAGCTATGATGGGAAATGGGTTAGTTTTATAGCTGTTCCTACAGCATCCTGGGCAATGGATAGTAATACATTAGGTGTGTTATCAAAACAAGGAACCCAATTTCAAACAGTGGGGAAAATGCTAAGCTATGAAGATTGGGTGAAATGGTCTCCATCTGCCAATCAGTTAGCTTACATTTCGGGTGAAGGTAGATTTTTTGTAGAGAACAAGAACACCACGATCAAAGATATGCCTGTATCTAACCAACAAAAAGAATACACACCTAAGGGCTATGTTGACCTAGATTTGGAGTGGTTCTCTTCAAGTAAGATCATTGTGGCTCGTGCTAAAGAAAACAAAGACTGGGAAGAAGGACCGGTTCCAACGATGTTTACATCCCTTTATATGATCGATATAAAAAATAAAGATCAGAATCAAATAACTTTCCCAACTAATAGAGAGATTGATGAAGATCCGCAGGTGATAGGATCTTATCTAACATGGATTCGTAAAAGAGATGAAGAATCAAAAGGGAATGTTTGGGTAAAAGAAGGGCTCAATGGCACTGATCATATTTGGATAAGAAATGTAGATTCAGCGCCAGTGTTTTTTTCCAATAACTAAACAGGAAGTTTTAAAAAAAGGGATTGAAAGTAATTGAAGAATAATTTATAACTGGATCCAAGGAAAGTAAAGAATATAAAAAATGAAAACAAGAAAAGGTGTGTTTTAATGAATAAAGAAGTAACAGCAAAAATGAAAATACATAAACCAACTAATGTGGTATTTGAAGCAATAGTAGATCCGGAAAAAATCGGAAAATTTTGGTTTTCTTCTAGTTCTGAAAGATGGGAGCAAGGGAAGAGGGTTATATTAAAATATGATGAATATAACGCTGAAGGAGCAATAAATATATTAGAGCTCAAGGAAAATAAGAAAATTGTTTTTTCTTGGGGTGAGGAACACAATGAAGAAACAGTTGTAACAATCACACTAAAAAAATCTGATAATGGAAGTACAATTGTTGAAGTTGCCGAATCCGGATTTAAAGAAGAAGACCCTGAAGTAGTTAACAAAATGATGGGACAAAAAGAAGGCTGGGTATATATGCTTTCTTGTTTAAAATGCTATCTTGAAAACGATATTAATAACATGAGAGCATCCTTAATCCATTAATAATCAATCTGAAAATTAAAAAAATAAAAATTTCGTAATAGAGAATAATTATTAAAGGAATCTAAGTATGAGAGTCGAATACTGTAAATAGAAAAGTTAGGGATAGGGGTCCAATTATCATTTAGAAACTTTAATTCTTTTTCGTTTATTATTTTGAATCTATCTAACTTTTATTGATCGTGCACTTTGCTCATCATAATCTTACCTTGAGGTGATAAAAATGGCATTTCAGTCAAAGAATATCTTTATCAATCTACCAGTGAAAGATGTAAAAAAGGCAACCAACTTCTTCTGTTCGCTAGGTTTTGAATTCAACGCCCAATTCACCACCGACGACACAGCAAGTATGATTATCAATGACAATATCTTTGCCTTGATCATGACTGAGAATCGTTTTAAAGAGTTTAGTAAGAAGGAAATCGTGGACACCAGCACTTCTGCTGAAGCAATTTTATGTTTATCGGCTGATAGTAGAGACCAAGTTGATGAGTTGGTAAATAAGGCAATAGCTTCCGGTGGTAAAATCTTAAATGACCCTCAAGATCATGGATTTATGTATGGATGGGGTTTTCAAGACTTGGACGGTCACATTTGGGAAGTCGTTTATATTGATGAAAGTGCTATGAATCAAGGGTAAATATTAATATAGATGCTATTTAGAATGACTTTTTAGAGTGATGATGTCTTAATAGATATCATCTTTTTTTAGATAGATCAAGAATAATTTCAACTGTAAAATTGTGTACACCAAAGAAACATTAGAGTAAGTTGTGTAAAAAAATATAGGATAGGTGTGTAGAATGGGGAAAATTGATAAAAGGAACCATTTAGACGAAACTCCTTTTAGTTATCGCGTCAATAAAGATAAGACCATATTTTTAGAGTATTATGGTAGACAAGTGAAAATCTTAAAAGGGAAAGAAGCTGAGAAGTTTTTAAGGAAAGTTAACCAAGCTGAAAATGAAAAAGATGTACAATTAGTGATGGCGAAGATAACAGGTAATTTTAAAAGGGGTAATGAGAAGGAAGCAAAAGTTAAAGGAAAAGATAATAACAGCAAATAAAATATATAGCAATAACTATACTAAAACACAATTAAAGACTTTGCCATGAAATTACTTGCCTTAGGTTTAGTATAAATTTTAAAAAATATATCCGAAATCTCAATATTATGTGGAGTATTATTTAAAGATCTGAAAACATTCCAAACGAGAATAACATCTTTAGATTTTTAAGCGTTTACAGAAAAGGGCCGTTCTATTAAATTTTTTAACAATAATAGAATTTGGTTGATATCAAAAACAGTTTTGTTATAGTTATAGATTTCTTTGCGTATGCTTTTTAATAAAAAAAAGTGAATAAAGCATACGCAAAAAGAAATATGTATGCTTTTACAAAGCCAGCCTTAATAACCATACACAAAATCCAAAAAAAGGAAAAACGGATCTAGGATTAGCAAAATATGTAAACATTAACCATTTCTGTATCATTTATAAGATGAAAAGTAAAATAAGTATACATAAAAAAGAAATATGAATGTTTTTACAAAGCCAGACCTTAAAAAACCATACGATAAAACCAAAAAAAGGAAGAAATGAACTCAAAATCGATAAAAATTGTAAGTGTTAACCATTTCTGTATCATTATTAAATGAAAAAGTAAAAAAAGCATACGTAAAAAAGAAATATGAATGTTTTTACAAAGTCAGACCTTTTAAAACCATTCGATAAAACCAAAAAAAAGGAAGAAATGAACTCAAAATCGATAAAAATTGCAATTATTAACCATTTCTGTATCATTTATAAGATGTGAAAGTAAAAAAAGCATTCGTAAAATAAGGCATCTCAAAAGTCTTTGTTCTTAAACAATCTAAGCGCTTATCTTGAATAAAGGAGAACTGATCGTTTACCTGACTGATATGGGTTATGAAGTAGGTTTTCTTGAACTATAAGCTATTTTGCCCAACTATTTTCCAACAGTGAGAAGCAACCCTGACATAGATATTCAGTAGTGACAGATAGGAAGTAATTAGTTTAAGAGGAGATGTTTTGCAAGGTAAGCTAACTTAGTATGATAGAGATATTATCACTTAATATAATTGAAAACAGCCCTTATTTATTCAAAGTAAGGGCTGTTATGGTTAATTATTATTTATAGTTTAGTTATTAGCTATATATTTTAATCAAATGCTTTTTAAAAAGTTTTAATAATTATAGTTACGTTTCTAAAAAAGCTATATAGCAACTTCTTCTTGTTTTTTGAGTTCAACCCTTCTATAAAAAAATGTGAGAGCAAGTGCTGGAATGGTGCTTAAAACCATACCAATAAAAGCAAACCTTGGCTCAATTTCGTATAAATAGCTACCGAAAATCGTAAATACGGCCGTGCTCCAACTAAGTGCTAATGCTGAGTATAACCCTTGTGCTTTTGGAATCTGTCTATTTGGGATATTTTTTATTAAGTATTTCATAAAAGCATAATGAGCCATCGCGAATGAACATGCATGGAATAATTGTGAAAAACTAAACAAAATTACATTTGGAAAAGTGAACACAATGATCCAACGAATTGTTGATCCCAATGCCGCTAATGTCAGTAAGGAGCCTACTGAATGTTTTTGAAAAAGCTTATCTGCGATTGAAAAGAATATGATTTCTGCTAGTACGGCAATGTTAATGATAAAGCCGATGAGATATTTTGGTGCATGAATTTCTTGTAAATAAATATAACCATAGTTGTAATAGGAAGCATGGGCAGCTTGCAGTAAAATGACAATGATGAGTACTACTCCAAAGTGCTTGCTGCGAAACAGATCTATCATACTACTTTTTATTGCAGAATCCTTCTGAGGCTTTTCTAATAAAACTTTGGGAGCTTCCAGAAAACCAAGAATCAGAAATATTACTATTCCTACTAACAATGCCCATAATATAACTTCATCACCAAAAGAGCCGGTAAAGAATGTTAAGGTCATACCTGCCGCGACAAAGCCAATGGAGCCCCATAATCTACTCTTCCCATAGTTTTTTAATTGCTTACGTTGCAAAAGTACGCCAGCTGTACTATCTAAAGCAGGCATCAAAGTTGGGTAAAAAATATGCAATAGCAAGGTTGCAATAAGTAAGCTTGTAAACGAATTTGCAGGAATACAGCAAAGAAGAGCAACAAGTGTGCCGATTGCCGTAGTATTTAAAATTGCTTTATTACTTAGCTTTTCTGAGAGGAACGGGAAAATAAATAATGTAGAAATACCTCTCACAGCAAGTCCTAAACTCATGATTAAACCTGCCTGTGAAATCGTCATTCCCTTTGCATTAATCATCCATCCTGTCCAATATGGAAGAAAGATCCCCCATGTTACAAAAAAACTAAAATATTGTCTGCTCATCCAGTGTTGTGTATTCATTTTATCTCTCTCCTTTGTAAGGATGATATAATAACAATGCATAACATAATAGGAGATATCTCATATTTTGGGGTGAAAAATGGAAATTTATAAAAATGAGAAAAAACAAAGATATATGATGGAACATTCTATTGCCCATTTATTTTCTTTCCCAATAGAAGAATTTATTGAAGTCCATGAATATGAACGGGATGAATGGATGATTCAGGAAGGAAAAAGGCCATTTTATTTATTTTATGTTATTGAAGGTAAAGCCAAAATATATGTCACACATCAGAATGGAAAAGTTTCTTTAATTAATTTTATCAATGAAAATGATTACATAGGAGAAATGGAATTATTACATGAAGTCTATTATACAAAAGGGATTCAGGCTTCTACAAAGACAATATGTTTTGCCATTCCTTTTCATAGCTGTCGGGAAAAATTATTAGAAGATGTGGTGTTTTTAAGGGAATTAACAAAATTTTTAAGTATGAAAGCAACAAAAATGGCGGCTAAGTATTCACAAAGTTTATCCTTTCCACTCGAAAATCGATTGGCAGAATTTATCTTGCAAACTTCTGACGATGGTATTTATAAGGAGAAACATGTCACTGTTTGTGAGTTCTTAGGTGTATCCTATCGGCACCTTATGCATGTGTTGGCACAATTTTGCCAAAAAGGATATTTACATAAGGAAGGACGGCAATATCGTATAATTCAGCATCATTCACTTTATGAACTTGCCGAAATGTTGTGGAATAATTAAAAAATAAATAGGTTTTTTGAAGTATTCAGAACGCTTTATTCATGAAATGCATTCTAAATTATGGTAATCTAATCTACGAAGGGAGAGGGTGTAAATGGGCAATTCAATTCCTGAAAGTACATTACATGATGGGCTAAGGATACCTGTTGTTGGTTTAGGTACATATAATTTAAAAGGTAATCAAGGTGTTCAATCTATCCAATATGGGGTTGATCAATTAGGGTATCGGCTACTTGATTCTGCTTATAATTATGAAAACGAAGGTACAGTGGGGGAAGCGGTTAGACGAAGCTCAATTTCGAGAGATGAATTAATCATTACATCTAAGCTGCCGGGAAGATATCAAGAGTATGAGAAAGCTATGATCGCAGTTCATGAGTCGTTATATCGTGCAAATTTAGATTATTATGATATCTACCTGATTCATTGGCCAAATCCTAAGCAAAATCACTATGTAGAGGCATGGCAGGCTCTAATTGATGCCAAAAAACAAGGTCTTATCCGTTCAATTGGTGTTTGTAATTTTCTGCCTGAGCATATCGAACGTCTTGAACAGGAAACAGGTGTAAAACCAAGTTTAAATCAAATCGAATTACACCCATTTTTTAATCAATCCGAACTAGTAAAATGGCACAAGAAGAATCATGTCGCTACACAGTCTTGGAGTCCATTAGCTCGTGCAAATGATATTTTAGAAAAGAGCTCATTACAACAAATTGCAGAGAGTCATAGAAAGTCTGTTTCACAAATAATATTACGTTGGCATTATCAACTAGGTGCCATTTCCATTCCTAAATCTGCATCACCTGAAAGACAACTTGAAAACATATCTATATTTGATTTTAATCTTGAAGAAGAAGAAATGGCTATGATCTCATCATTGTCTCGACCAGATGGTAGATTAAAAAATCAAGACCCTGCTACATATGAAGAATTTTAAAAAAGAAAGAATGGCACATTTCGAATGCAGAGATGTGCTTTTAACTTACAAAGGAGAAATGGATAGAGATGAAGAAATTTTTAGTGAATGATACGTTTATTGATGAAAAAGAAGTTCAGCTATCGATCTATGACCGTGGTTATCAATTTGGTGATGGAGTATATGAAGTTATTCGGTTTTATGATGGGAAATATTTTAAATTGAAAGAGCATTTAATCCGGTATATTGAAAGTGCAGAAAAAATTGATATCGATACAGAATTTGATTTGGAGCAGCTTGAGATGCTGTTTAATGAACTTTTGGAGCAGAACTCTATAGAAAATGGCTATGTGTATACACAATTAACGAGAGGGAATGCACCAAGAAGTCATATTTATAATAAAGAGGAATTAAAGCCTCAACTTATAGCATATGTGGAAGCAGCAACGAGACCGATCAGCCTCATGCAAAGTGGTGCAACAGCTATCTTACATGAAGATGAAAGATGGACAAAGTGTGATATTAAAAGCTTAAATTTACTTGGTAGTGTATTAGCTAAAACAAAAGCCCACAAAGAAGGTGCATTTGAAGCAATACTACATAGAGGAGATATCGTGACAGAAGGCAGTGTTTCAAATGTATTTGTCTATAAAAATAATAAACTGTATACTTCTCCGGCAGATAATTTTATATTAAATGGTATTACTAGATTAACGATTCTTGATATTGCAAAGGAATTGGGAGTAGATGTTGAAGAAACGTCCATAACAGTAGATTTTTTATTGTCCAGTGATGAGGTGTTTACATCAGCAACCGTATCAGAAATTACACCGATTATTGAAATTAAGGATAAGGGGCTAATTGGAAGTGGAAAACCTGGTGAAGTGACAAAATTGATACAAGCAAAATACGATGAAAAAATTAAACAGCTTTAATCATCTTTAATCCTGATGTAACGATTCTTTCGTCGGGCTTATTTTTAAAAGTGGTATGAAGACTCCCGACCTTTTGGAAGGGAGTCAACTTGTTATAGTTCATTTAGGACATCTTTAATAACCTCAGATAATATTTCGATTGATCGATATTCTTCTTCTAACGTATTTTCTACACCGCCAACCTCAATCAATAATGACTGACCAAACAAATCTTGATTGTAGTTCTGGTTCTCAAAAGTTCCATCATTATATGGTTCTTTGATAAAAACGCCTCTAAGTAAACCAGGATATTTTTCTTCAATTTTCATCCCAACTAAGTCAGCAATTCTCTTATTTTCTTTAAACTTCTTACTATTCTTTGAAACAACAAGTGAAATTCTACCAACATCCTGACCGTTAATTGTATAGGTTGTATCACTTCTTATTTGAGAATCTCTGTGTATATCAATAACCAACTTTATGTTTTCATATTTATTTAGTGCACTTTGAACAATTTCACCTGACACTTCATATGATTTTGAAAAACTCCAGCCTTTTTCTTTTAGAATGCTATTAATATCTGCGTCATTGTGTAATGCAGGAACATTTTTTTCATTTAAAAACTGAGAAAGTTTCTTTCCAACGGCTGTTATATTTTCATTATGATCATTTGAAGCATATGGAATGGTTTCTCCAGTAAATGAACGAAATGATTCAGTATTATGAGTATGATAGATAAATACTTCAGGTTTAGTGCTTTTGCTGCCAAGATCAGTTATTGGTTTATTTTCAATAGAAGGACCTTTAATACTATTTATATTGATTGCAGAAGAAAGATGATTGAAACTGGTTGAGATGAATTGAGTTCCTCCCAAAAAAAAGATCCAATAAATCATTAATACGGAAGCAAGAGTACTACTTATATAATAAGACTTTTTCATAAACTTACGTCTGGAATCCATTTTTCTTGCTTGTTTCATCAAGTTATTTCGTGTTTTGTTTATAAATTCATTATTAGGGGTTAAGTCTGATGAGTTTTTCAGTTCGTGAAATAAATCTTCCTCAGTTCGCATTGTTAAAAACCTCCTCTGGAGCGATATGTAATTTCTTTCTTAACATATTTATGGCTCTGTGGAAATCTACTTTTACTTTTGATTCTTTACATCCTAAAATTTCGGCAGTTTCTTTAACTGTATACTCGTTGATAGCCCTAAGAATGATTACTGAGCGATAATTAGGCTTTAACTTTAAAATGGCCTCGTATAATAATTTTATATCTTCTTGTAGTTCAATTGTTTCATAGGGAGATTTCTGGTTAGAAGGTATACCTTTAAAAAATGTGTCTTTAAATATGGAAGAAAACTTCTTTTTTCTTAGTTGATCTATAGCAGCATATTTTGCGATTGAAATAATCCACGTTTTGATAGAGCCTTGATGATGGTAATTATGATAAGACTTTAGAACACGCATAAAAACTTCCTGAGTAAGATCTTCGGCATCGTTTTGATTTCCAGTAAAACATATTAAAAATCTGTAAACATCTTGATAATAAAGTCCATATAACTCACTAATGATGTTTTCGAGGTTGCCGGATTGTCTCAACTTGTACCCTCCTTTTTGTGTGGTCATTTATTAATCGTTTGACTTTAAAAAAGGTTACAGATTTACCATTTGTTTTTTGGTGAAATAATAAAGTTGATTTTTTTTATAATTATAACAGTTTAACTTCAGTTCATAATTTAACATTCAGTTATGGATGAATGTTCTGTTGGTGTTTATATAATTGTTATTATATGGTATTTTAAAAAGGTGCAAAATTTTGGAAGTAATAGTCATAATTAATAAATTAAGAGTTAATAGTGTAACGTTATTAGAAACGTCTCACTTAAAGGTTATTCCTGGAGGTTTTTTAATGAAATGTACAGACGAAGATGAATTCATGTGGTGGTATGAAGAATATAGTATTTCCCTTTTTAAATACATATTTTCTATGGTACAAGAACCGCAAACGGCAGAAGATATCCTACAAGATACATTTTTAAAGGCATATCAATACCAGATACATATAAATGATAAAGATAAGGTCAAAAACTTCCTGTATAGGATTGCTCACAATACAACAATGGATTTCTTCAGAAAAGAATCAAAGATTAAAAGATTGCTAAATGGACTTTCTAATGAGAATCATGTATATCCATCTGCAGAAGAGATTGTTGAAGTGAAAGAAGAAAGTAAACGATTGCTAGATGCCCTAAAAAGATTAAAGGCGTCACATAGAGAAGTGATCCTTTTAAGAAAGGTTCATGGATTCACAATAAAGGAAACAGCTCAAGTTTTAAATTGGACTGAATCAAAGGTCAAGACAACATTACACAGAGCAAACAAAAGTCTTGAAAAGTTATTGTTAAAGGAGGACGACTATGAAGAAATCACGTCTTTCACTAGATGATAAATTTTGTAAGATAAATGAAGAAATTGAATGGAGCAACTATAGAAAAGAATTGCTTAAAACCGAGATTCAACGCCAAATTTCTCGTCAATCATATCAGCTTCATAAAGAAAATAGGCAAAGAAAGATAAGAATGACACTTGCTGGTGTATGTTTATGTCTCATAAGTTTTCTAGTGCTTGCACCATATCTAAATGCTGAATTTCCAATTCAAACTAGTCAAGAAATTAGTGATAAAGCCCTTGAAGAGGTTGTAACCTCATACAGAAACCATATCTCAGCATTTAATAAAGGTGATTATGATACATATCTTGAAACTTTAGGAAAGAAAAGCTCTATCACTTTGACTGAAGAAGAATCGTTGAATATGACAGCTCCCCAAAAAGGACCTATAGTGATTGAAAAACTTACGCCACTATATTCCGATCATAAAACGGTTATCTTATATTCAGTTGAGGATGTAGCAGTTGAAGCGGAAAAAACATATAAAAGATATTTATATATTAAATACCATAAAGAAGAATCAAAATGGATTATCAATGAGAAAAACATTTTTAAACAGTATAAATACAATGAAGGAACCAAAACATTGCAATACGATTTATCAAAAGAAGTAAAACAGTCGTTAAAAGATGAATATGGAATTGATTTGAAGGTTGAGTAGCTTGTTGCAAGTTTGAACAAATTTATTGAGGTGATTTCATTGGAGGATAAGAAGGACGAACGTGAAAAAAGTAAAATTGAAACTGATGATGGTTGGAACAGAACCCTTTATGGGAGCCCCACAATAGGAGGCTTTATTGTTGTCGGAGTAATAATTTTGTACTTATTATTCCGCTGATAATTGGGGAATTAGAGGAGGAAAGCAGGCATCTAGTATTGGGATTAATTTTGACTTAGAAGTGTAATCTATATACTAATTAATAAGTAGTACCTTTTAAATTTATAAATACTCTATAAAACAACTGTTGAGGTAGTTTTATAGAGTATTTTTTGTTTATACGCTATAAGCGATAGGTTTTATGTAGGCAAGAAACAAATTTAATTTATTCACTTTCGTTACAAAAATAGTAAAAGTAAATATTTTAATGATAATAGTATGCTGTATGATTAATAAAAATACAAATCATATGTTGATACTACATTAAAAGACGGCAGATTTTTTCCTTTTTTTCATATGGAAACTTGAAAAATAAAGAAATTACAGTTAATATAAATTATGTTTAATAAAAATATTAATATATTTATATTTATATTATCAAGTATGGTTAAAATCTATTCTATTAAGTTTTAAGGAAAGATGAATTTTCTAAATGATTTATATTTTGATAAGGGAGGATTCTCCATGAAGCAAAACATCGAAAATAATTCTAATAAAGATCTTCTTATTGCGCACTATCAGTTTGATGATTATGACAAAGTTGGTAAAGACATCTCTGTGAATAACAATGAGGCAACGTTAGAAGGAACAACGAAACCAATTCTAGAAACAGTTGGAGGAAGAAAAGCTGTTACATTTACAGGAGGAAACAATGGCACTTCTTATTTGAAACTTCCATCCGAATTACTTAGTGATATAAGTGATCACACAGGGATTACCATTAGTACATGGGTTTACTTGAGAAAAGGCATGAATATGTGGGAAAGAATTTTTGATTTCGGCAATAATACAAACGGGTCGCATCTTTTCTTAACGCGAAATATCCGTGGCGTTTGTTCTTCTGGAGGAGAACTTATTGCTGATCCAGGTAAAACATACTCAGCAGGTGAATGGATCCATGTTGCTATGTCGGTAATTGGTACAGAAGGTGGTACATTAAGCAGTGCCGGGCCAGTGGTATATGTGAATGGAGAAGTAGCTGGAGATGGATCAATTAGCCAGACTTCAAGTGGTACGTATGCAAAACTACGCAGTTGGTTTGAAACATTCAAGGATCCGTCCAATTATAGCAATAATTATATCGGTAAATCACAATTTGAAGCAGATCCGGATTTTAATGGTACCTTAACTGATTTCCGTATTTACAAAGCTGGCTTATCACAGGATGAAGTAATTGAGGTAATGTGTGAATCCCTTACAGATGAAGAAATCGTTCAACTTGCCAAAGATAAATACTTATCGTTTCCAACAAACATTGTCTCAAAGGATCTTGCATTGCCATCTTCACTCATGGGCGGAAATGTGACAGTTACCTGGAAGTCCAGTAATCAAGAAGTGATTTCAAATGATGGAGTTGTTGGAGACATCCATACACCTAATGGAGTAACTTTTACCGCCTTGTTAAATAGGGGTAATTACACGATTGACAAAGAGTATTCGGTGTCTGTCCTTCCTAAGGGGGTGCCTTCCTATCATTTAACAATTGATGGAAGTAACGAAGTTTTAGATATCAGCAAGACATTATACGGTCTATTTTATGAAGATATCAACAATGCAGCGGACGGCGGCATTTATGCTGAGCTTGTTCAAAACCGTTCTTTTGAATCGTTCGTATTCGATACCTATTCACATGCTTCCGGAGAGTGCGGCTGCTCTACAGGTAGAAACCGTGAACCGCTTCATGCTTGGTTTGGAGATCTTGATAAAGTAACTGTAAATAGTGCCGGAGGATTAAATGAGTTTTTTGGCGTTTCAGATCAAGATACCAATTCTCATTATATAACCGTAACGGACGGCAGCACTATTATCAATAAAGGCTTTACCGATTCCAATCATTATTGTGCGATGTCAATTAAACAAGATGCTCAGTATGATTTTACGGTGTGGGCAAAAGCGGAAACAGCCGGAGCAATCACTTTACAACTGCAAAATCAGGAAGGTACAGCAATTAGTGATTCAGTAGAGATACAGGTTGAAGGCGGAAATAATTGGAGAAAGTATGGAGTTGATACGAAGATTGCCTTAAATGGTACTAAAACAGAGCTTGGTCAGCTTGCGTTAACCTTTAACGGTGACATATCAATCGACATGGTTTCATTGATGCCTCAAGACGTTTGGGGAGCTGGTGAAGAAGAGAGATCACAATCTGCACATTCGAATTATAAAGGAAATCCAAACTATCGTTTGCGAAAAGATTTGGTGAATGCACTGGTTGATTTGCACCCAACGTTCCTGCGCTTCCCTGGCGGTTGTATCTCGGAAGGTTCCTTCATATGGGACAATGTGTATGAATGGAAGGACTCTGTAGGCGATATTGAACTGCGTAAAGAAAACTTTAATGTATGGGGATATATGATGACGATGGGGTTAGGCTACATGGAATATTTCCAATTAGCAGAAGATCTAAATGCAACACCTCTTCCTGTTATGGCCTGTGGTGTACTTTGTCAGGCACGTTCAAATTATGTCCACCCTGCAGGTGGTGAACTGAGAGATTATTATGTCAAGAGCTTCACAGATTTAATTGATTTTGCGATTAGCACTGATTTTGAACATAACGAGTGGGCTGCTTTACGTAAAAAGATGGGTCATGAGACACCGTTCGACCTGCATTACTTAGGTGTCGGTAATGAAAACTGGGGCACAGAGTTTTTTGCGAACTTTGAATATTTTAAAACGAAAATTGATGAATACATGGAGCAGCAATATCCAGGCTATGAATTGCATATCATATCGACAGTTGGTGCTCAAGCAGACGATGATGCTTACCAGCAAGGGTGGAAGTTCTTAAGCGGCAATATGACTGGAGCAGAAACGATAAGTTTTACAGACGGTAAGACAGCTATAGAAGAGACGGTTACATGGTACGAGAAGCAGCCAAATTACATGGATACGATTGCTGATGAGCATTACTATCGCTCGAACGAATATTTGCTGAACAATGTGGATCGTTACAACTATTATTACAGAGCATATGAGCAAGACGGAAGCTTGAATGAGTCCGAAACTTCTAAAGTTTTCGTTGGAGAGTTTGCTTCAACAGATAAGAATACATTGGCTGGAGCAATTGCCGAAGCTGCGATTATGACTAGCTTTGAAAAAAATTCTGATGTAGTTAGATTAGCTGCCTATGCACCGCTGTTTAACAAAGTATTGACTGATGGTTCTTATCGCTGGACACCAGATTTAATTTGGTTTGATGATGAAACAGTTTGGTACACACCGAATTATTATGCTCAAGCATTATTTGGAAAGTATCTTGGTAATAAATTATTGGAAACTTCTTTCTCCACTTATCGAAAAGGACAGTTAACAGAACTCGCTCCCCGCGGAGGAATTGAAATCGCTGCAGGTAATGCTGAGGTTCATGTAAAACGTGTGAAAGTTATCGATAATACAAGCAATAATGTTCTGTTTGAACAAGATTTCACGAAAGAATTGGACTCTGCATGGGAGGTTATCCCAGGTTCAGCAGGGTATATGATGGATCCGGAAAAAGGCTTGATTTTACAAGCCCAAAACAGAGGATTAAATGGTTTATATATCATGAATGATAGCTGGACCAATTATAAGGTTGAAGTAAAAGCTTCAAAAGGATCTGGTGAAGACGGTTTTTATGTCGGTGTTGGTTTGATGGATATTTCACCGGAGAAAAAAGATGTAATTGAATACGCTATCGGATATAACGGAAATGCGACCGGTGTAAAAGTATATAAGCAGGGTGTGCAAGGGTATATGTTAGGTGACTATTCATCCAGTACGGCAGCCGGTAACTTACGAGCAAGCTGTTATGAAGAGTTGGCAGATCATACTCCATACACAATTTCAGTGAATTATGGCGGAGGTACGGGAGATCGTCTCATCTGCTCTTACACTGACGGTGCATACCAAAGCAAGGTGTTGGATTACAATTTAGAAGCTTATAATAACGAGGTTTTCAACTCAGTAACAAAAGATGACAACCATGTTTATGTGAAGCTTGTAAATGCTGATTCCGTTGAAAAAACAACAAAAATTTTGTTGAAGGATCTTAACGTAGAAGAAGCAGGAAAACTAATTACATTGACTGGTGATGCATCCCTTGTTAATACTCCGAATGTAAATAAAAAGAACGATGAAAAGGTTGTCCCTGCTGAAACTAAAATCAAGCTGGACGACAATTGTTTAGTTGTCACATTACCTGCAAATTCTGTGAATGTCATGGTATTAGATCTGCAAAGTGCAATTTAAAGAATCAAATACAGGGTTATAAGAGAGGAATTCAAATAATAAAGAAAACTTTCAGAATTTATAAAGTGCCTTAATCTGGAGATGATTAAGGCACTTTTTTATATATAAGTTGCTTTTAAGCGGTTAATATCTTCAATTGGCGGTAAACCAAACATTCGGGAATATTCACGGCTGAATTGCGAGGGACTTTCATAACCTACTGTGAATGCGACATCTGCGGCATCTTTTGACTCAGTAAATAACAATTGCCTCGCTTTTTGTAATCTTAGTTGTTTTTGAAATTGAATTGGGCTCATAGCGGTTACCACCTTAAAATGACGATGTAGCGTAGAAACACTCATATTTGCTTTTTGTGCAAGATCCTCTATTCGAATAGAGCGATCATAGTTATTAATAATCTGTTCGATAACGTCTCTAATAAGATAGGTAGAGCTTCCTTCAATTGCGATTTGTTCCACCGAACGCCCATGCGGACCTTGCAAAACCCTATAGAGAATTTCCTTCATATATAATGGTGCAAGTATAGGAATATCGTCAGGATTTTCTAGCAAACTCGTTAACCTCAATACCGCGTCTAACATCGATGAATCGATTGGGCTCACATACATACCACGCTTAGCATTTTCTTTTTTTATCCCTTGAATTTTAAATTCGCGTATTACTTCTAGTATTTGACTTGGTGTGAATTCAAGTTTGAGCGCCAAGTACGGAACGTCAGGAGAGGCCTCCGTCACTTGTCCTGAAACAGGGAGATTAACTGATGCTAAAAGATAATCACTAGGACCGTATCTAAAGCACTCCTGTGCAAGGAAAAGCTCCTTTGCACCCTGAACAATAATGCATATGCATGGATTATAAACGCTGTGACTTAAATCAGTAACATTGGAACGGCGCAGAAAAAATAAAGACGGAATCGTTGTTACATGAGCACCATCATGTTCTGAATATTTCTCTAATATTTTGGCAAGCTCAACCTGATTTTTATAGATTGTATCAGTCATAAAATCCTCCTTGTTTCTTTATTTCTGCTAGTTCTATTCTAATGTATATTCGTTTGTTGAGGAAGGGGGTGTGAGAGGATTAGGCAATCATTTGATACTATTGTGATATCAGTCGTGTCTTAGTCTGTTGCATAATAATGAAAGCGTTACAAACAATTGAGAGAAATGGGTGGACATGGTTTGTTTCGGAGCAGAATCAATTTTACCACTAGTACCGCGAGGAGGTGAAGGAGCTGCCTTTCTTTTGTAAAGAGAAAAGATCGGTATGATTCCATGATATCCACATGCAAAAGGAAGATTGACCTATGCTACTGTGAATATGTCAATATGTGAATATTTGTAATTTGTAAGGAGGTCGAATAGGTGTATAAACGATTTAAAAATCTGTTTTCAATCAAAGGGTATAGTTTATTCATCATTTGTATGCTACTTGTCGGCATAGGAATTTCTATTACATTGCCTTATTTATCTTTGTTTTTAACAGAAGATTTTGGAATAAGCGCTGGGGCAGTTGGTATTTTTATGGCAGTGAGTTCATTAAGCGGCGTATTGGTCAACTCCTTCATTGCAAAACGTTCGGATAACGGAATGGACCGAAAGTGGATTATTATTACAGCCATGCTTTCCTCTTCTTTAGGGTATGCTTCGTATTTAGTATTTCATAACTATTTTATTCTACTGATTGTAGTCACCTTTTTTAATGGATTGGGTGCTGCTGCAATGCCGCAAATGTACGCATATGCAAAGGAATCGGCAGATGTAAGCAAATCCGATGATAAAACATTTGCAATGTCAACCTTACGTACACTGGTATCTCTGGGATTTCTGATAGGACCACTATGTGGGACATTAATTTTGGCTGTTATTGGATACAAGGGGCTTTTTTTGGGCACATCTGTTATTTATCTTATAATTGCATCTCTTGTATTTCTATTTCTACAAAAACGAAGTACAGCCCCAAGCGATATAAAAAAACAGAAAAAATCAGGTTCCTATACACTTAAAGACAGGCAGATCAGGCAGCCATTTATCGCCTTTATTTTTCTGTTTATGGTCAATGCTATTAATGGGGTAATTACTCCGTTATTTATTGTGAACGATCTTCAGGGCACACATACAGAGGTTGGATTGGTGGTTAGTGTTTGTGCTGGTTTGGAAATTCCTATTATGCTTGTCCTAGGTTCACTTGGTAAAAAGGTATCGAACCATACCCTAATGATTTACGGATGCTGTATTGCTGTTATCTATTTCATAATCTTAAGTGTATCAGCCCATTCATGGCAACTGATCGCAGCTCAACTTCTGCAGGCAACGTTTGTGGCAATAATCATGGGCAATGGACTAAGTTATTTCACAGATCTGCTGCCTGATTCACCGGGGCTTGCAACAACCATCTATTACAACGGTTCAATCATAGGAAGGTTAATAGGGAGTCTCAGCGGAGGTTTCATTGCACAGTTTGCGGGGTTTCGTCATGTTTATTGGATTTGTCTAGCACTTGTAGTTTTCTCATTCTTTATCTTATGGAGAACCAGGGAATATGGGGAAATTAAATTATCTACAAAACACACTAGTACTTAATAATCGAGATTAGTTCGCTATTTTAAAATTTCTTAGTTAACCATACCTAAAAAGAGAGGTATTTGGATATGAGTTACTCAACTGTCAATGTTTCGTCAGGTGTAGTAATGAGGGAAAGGGATATATAAGTACCTTGATCTTAGCTTTCAATATGTGTAAGGAAATAGTGAAAAGAATATTTATTTAACAAACACATATAATAAAAAATAACCGTAGTGCGCCAACACGACGGTTATCTATACAATTGCGATTCACAAAGTAAGCGATTGGAAGTAATAAGGTTTTATGCTTGAGAGTAACTCACCTTTGTCGCCAAACAACAGGGTGGATTACTCTTTTATTTTTTCGATTAATAGGACGATTAACGTTACTAATGCTATCATAAACATTGCTGTACTCATGTCCATCAGTCGCACCTCCTTTATGAGAGGCAGAACAAGCAAACCCTCATGCGACTTTCATTTTGTTATCGCAGAATAGAAGACCTAGCTACCAAATAAATCCTATTCCACTTTCTATTTAAAACCACTCCCTTAGGCAGTTATGATATAGAATATTGAGTTAAGTGCGTGTCTTATGACGCTTTTTTGAAAATTTTTAATAAAAGTTAAAAATTTTCAACCATAATGCAAAAAAAAAGATTAATCATCACCAGATTTTTCTCTATATAAGATTTCGTTGAGGGGCGGGTAATCTAGGGCATGCCAAATTCTAAGAAAGAATTCTATAGAAGGTTGTGATTTATTATTCATATAAATGGATAAATTACTTTTATCGATGCCTGTCATTTCTGAAAGTTCTTTTTGCGTCATTTTTCGTTCTTTCATTATTTTCTTCATGTTATTTTTAATCAAGCCGTCATGATAATTAATAAGCGGTTCGACATTTTTCCTTGGAGTATTTCCCAGTTGTTTGGCTGCTTCATTTAAAAAGGGAAGAAACTCAGGAAGTGATTCATACAATTTCCTGGTTATTTCTTTAGGTTTATGAGCATCAATGTTATCCAGCATGGAATCGATAAAATACATGGTTGCACCCTTGATGAAATCTTCCGGGGTATACTCAATATTTATTTTATCCATTTTAGCTTCCACATTGGCATATGTTGTATAGGACTGTATCTTTTCAAAATTCTCCCTTTTAAACCCTACTTTAACATATACATATCCATCATTTTTCGGTGTACCTTCTGTTTCGGTTGTGTGATTGTCGTCTAAGTCCATATACACAACTTTAGTATGTTCTGCATTATTCTTTTTTCGCATGTTCATGTATATCGCCTCCTAAACGTGGACAAGATATGTTTAACAAAATAAGCGAGGTGCTAAAAATGACAAAAGATGAAAGAAAAGATGTAACAAGAGATGTAGGTGGCACTGGAAAGCGTTCGTAATCTTTGCAAAACTGAAAGGGAGTCGAACTTAGCTTCCTTGATTAATACAAGATAAATCCTATTTTCTTGAGTTATGTAAGATCATAAAATAATCATTAATGACGACACAATTGGTGTCTTTTTTTTCGTTTAGAAAATATAAATTGGCAGTGGGGGAGCTTTCAACGTAGTGGCCAATTTTTAAGTACAAAGTATAAGTGCAACTGGCTCGCCAATCAGCGAGGTTTCTTTATTATATGTTAGTTAGATGGTTCTTATTAACTTCAATTGAAAAACTTCAACTCTCGGTTGAAAATGAAAAATAGAGCCCGTCTCGGTAGTGAGAGGGCTCTATTTTTCATTTTAGTTTATTTTATTAAGTATTTTGTACTTGGGTTTCTTCACTCGAGCGTTTATTTCCTTGATAGATTAAATATAGAGAAATAATCATAAATAGTAATGCGAAAGTACGTTTCATATCTAATTCTATAACTAAACTATTGAACCATCCAAAATGATCAATAATCAAACCAATCACAAGTTGACCAGCTATACCAGCAATATTAGTAGCGATAACTCCAATTCTTGGAACTGCTACGACAGTTAGAAGTAAATACATAGTTCCCAAAAATGCAGCGCTCAATTGCCATTTAGGTACTTCTAACAATGCAAGCACATTTCCACTGCCAAAAAACAAAATGAAAATGATAAGAAACATTGTTCCGGTAAGAAAGGTTAAAAATGTTGTTTCAATTGTTCCTGCTTTTCGACTAAATGTACCATTGATTGATGATTGTGCGCTTAATGTGATGCCGCCAATTAACGTGAATAAAATCATTAATAGACCCATAATTACAGACCTCCTAGTTTATTAATATAAGTGCGATAATCATTGAAATAACTGCAAAAATATTTTCTTTATTAATCCTGGTTTTCTTACTGCCAAGCCATCCGAAATGTTCAATAACCATACTCATTACTAATTGCCCAATAATTACAGCCACCATTGTTATGCCAACACCAACGAATGGTACACTTACAACAATAGAGGTTAAGTAAACAACACCAAGGACACCTCCAAGTAATGTCCATTTAGGTGCTTCAACTATATAGGAAAGTTTCCCTTTTCCAAAAAAGAGCCACAATAGCCCCATGATGATAGAACCCATAAAGAAGTTATAAAAGCTTGTTTCTATTTGTCCAATTGATTTTCCTAGTTCAGCATAGATAGCTCCTTCAAAGCTAAGTGCTGCACCTGCTAGTAGCGCTAATATATATGTGATGTAACGCATTAAAGGAATCCCTCCTAATTTCTTTATTTTTAAATATCTAGAATAATCGATATATTATTTCGTAAAAAAACAGAAATCAACCAACTCAGATTTCTGTTTTAAGATATTCAGCAAACTGACGAATGGCTTCTTCGTTTCTTCGATAGTACGTCCACTGACCATAACGAACAGATTCAAGAAGACCAGCCTTCTGCATCATATTTAAGTAGTGAGATATCGTAGATTGAGAAGCTTCGGCTTTCTCTTGAATGTCTCCTACACATACTCCTCCTTTATAACTTACCTCCTTTGGCAGGTGAGCACCTTGTTTAGGAAAATGCTTCTCTGGTTCCTTCAACCACTGTAAAATGTTAAGTCTAGTTTTGTTTGATAACGCCTTAAAAACATCGATTGGTTCCATAGGATAAATTATATATCGGTTTTTTTCGATATGTCAACTTAAGAGCAGTACCTTATTAGTGGATAGTTTTTCTCTCTTTTGATAACAGCCGAAATAAAAGACTGCCGAAAAACTTAAAACAAATACGTTTTCGACAGCTTTAGTAGGCTAGGGGGCTATTTTTTTCTCAATTTTAATAAAGGTTTGGAAATAATTGGCGTCAACACACCTGCAAGTACTGCTTCAGTAATTCCATTAGTTGCTACAATCGTCAGCAGCGCAGGTAAGAGCTGCTCCAAGTCCATCTTCAAAAAGTTCGCATATGGTTCCCGATAAAATAAATAAATGAATCCAAGCACTAATACAGTATTTGTGAAAGATCCCAGCACACCTGCTATACTCATTCTTACTGTTTCATTGAGCTTTCTGCTGAGTACTTGATGAAATACATATGCAGCAACCACTCCAATTAAAATCCGAGGCAAAACGGATATAAGCGGATTCGTGAAAACAATTGGTGCAATTATGCTTGTCGGTGCGACAAATGCCCTGATGAACGTGATCATTCCCCATATGCCCCCAACAATGGCTCCTTCTTTCGTTCCGAGGACGATTGCGGCAATTATGACCGTAACCTGAATAATCGTTAAGCTAAGCGGTCCAATTGGGATATATCCTAAAAATGGGATTGTCGTTTGAATAATGATAATGGAAGCAAGCATCCCTAATAGGACCATTCGGAATGTCTTATTTTCTTTGTTCATGAATAAACTCCTTTTAACTAATAATCCATTCCTCATTATAATTCTATAGATGCATAAGAGACAATAGGGAGACAGGGGAAAGGGGGAAAAAGTTGGTAAATACTTAATGTTCTTTTTAAGTTTGTTTTAAGTACAATTTTTCTTCAACATAAATCCTCTTTGGAAGGAGTATAAGCGTCTAGGCTGTTGATTATCCCTAAAAAAGAATAATATGGTATTAGGATTAAGTAATTTAAAATATGGAGAGGGTGATTTTATGAAATCAACGGATAAATTCACAGACAAAGCTGAGGTGTATGCAAAATACCGTCCTAATTACCCCGATGAATATATTGAATATTTAATCACTAAAGCTAAATTAAATGAGGAGTGTATGATTGCTGATATTGGCTCGGGAACTGGAATATTAAGCAGGCAATTCATTGAAAGGGGATTTACTGTAATCGGTGTGGAACCAAATGATGATATGAGAACCGTAGCGGAACAATCGTTGAAGCGGTTTTCCCGTTTTATCTCGATTAAGGCAACGGCAGAAAACACTACAATAAATAATAATAGTTTAGATTTAGTTACGGTTGCACAGGCATTTCATTGGTTTAACAAAAAGAAGTTCAGATTAGAATGCCAACGGATTTTAAAACAGGATGGGAAAGTGGCCCTTGTATGGAATAGCAGGGATGGTTCGAGCGATTTAAACAAGGAAAGTGCTGAAGTTTGCCAAAAGTACTGTCCAAATTTTAAAGGTTTTAGTGGTGGAATAGAGGAAACTCCAGATGTATATCAGCAGTTTTTCAAAGATGGAAAGTATGATTATAAAAACTTTCGAAATGACTTGCAAATTGATTTTAATGGATTTTTGGGTAGGTACTTATCCGCTTCCTATTCACCAAAAAAGATCGACAAGGAATATACCCCCTTCATTGCTGCATTATCGAATTTATTTGAGAAATACAGTGAAAATGGAAAAATAGTTATCCAAAATAATACAAGAAGCTATTTAGGAAAAGTGTAATAAAACAATAAATATTATCTCTGAGTGTGAAAGGGATGATAATAACTCACATAGCAAATGGGTTGTCCTTTATTCAGACAACCCATTTTGCATTTATTTATTCAGTTCAATCGTTTCATTAATATCAGCCGATCTAGAACTTTGACCTGTCATGCGCTTATAGAAAAAAGCGATTTTCTTCGTGAAATTGCCTGTTTCCCAATATTCGGCTGCTACCGCTTTTACCTTAATCAAGACAACGTTAGGATCATCATAAGAAGCTTGCATAATTTTCTCATATGTTTGGCTCCACAATTCCTTTTTCTTCTCTAAATCCTCAACGATTTCCGCTCTTCCACGGACCGAGACATAGGACTTACCTGCATAAGCCACATTAACATCATGATCATGTAAAATTTCTTCATACTTATTAGTCTCTTTTTTAGTGAAAAACCATAAATCACCATCAAACTCTACTTCTTGTGTTTTCATAGGCCGAGAAATAAGCCCTTCTTCAGTTACCGTAGTCAGCATGGCCGTGTCTACGTCTTTGATTAACTCTCTTAATGTTTCTATTTCTTCTTGTTTCATCATGTTAGACATTTCCATCACCTCATTATATTTTATAGAGGTATACTACCCTTTACACCAACTTTTAATCGCGGATTACTAAACTAAATCAACAAAATGATGCTTTACAACAGGAAATAAAAAGGGGGAGTGAGAATGCTTAAGGATTAAATGTACTAGTATTATTGGAAATAATGAAGCTTTTCTTACTCCAATTTTGTAATATGAGGAGATATTTAATAGTAAGTCAACTAACAAATCTTAATGAGCGATCTTCTGCAAACGAAGTGCTTTCTTGAATAATCCCAATAAAATGTAAGTAAATAAAAAAACTGATAATAAAATTAATCGTTATTCTTTGGAATACGACTATTATCAGCTTTTCTAACTAGTGCAATATATGTTCGAGAAAAAATAAAAGTCAAAGTCAGTGATATAAAGCTTAAATAAATATTCCAACCCTTTTTAAATTTAATTAGGCTTGTGCGTGTCTCAAAATAATATTCGACTAAGCTCATTGGGACACTAAACAAAAATGACTTTGCTATTATTCCAAAAATATTCGATGTCTTAGTAGCTTGGTTATAGTAAACACATACTACTGGGAAAAGTAAATAGTCAAAAATAAAGCTAATGTCAAACCATTTAAATAAATTTATAGGGTAAACAATTTTACCTTTAGTAACTGCTAACTTATCAAGAATGGAAGCGATATAACCTTTAAATAGAAAAACTAACATCCAGTCTTTTGTGGGAGGTTTCCTCATTAGATTTAATAACATCATTATTCCAAAGACCAATAATAGTCTTAGAGTGTTTTTTTCAAATTGTTGTTTCATGGTTTACCTCGAATCAATTTAAAGAAATAGTATTGATAAAAATGGTATTACAAAAAGGGTTAATTGATATCTTATTGTAGAATTTATTCTGGATCTAAAGTGTGAAACAACTAACATTTGAGTGATGGTTATTCTGATTTACCTGTTTTATTTGAGTTTATTATTAATTCTTTAACTTTTGTGTGATGATAAATAGTTAATGTTATTCCGATTATACTTAAGATTGTTGATAAAACTGTACTATACATAAGTCCTTTAGTTACATTTTTGTTAAGCATGAGCAACATTCCTTTACTGGTAATAGTCGTTTTTATTATCAAGTACATACAGATAATTTATTCAAAATTTTATTTCGTAAACCGCGTAAATTGAGAAGAATGAACTTTAACTATCGAATTAGCAGTGATGGTCAAATAGGAAATTGTATGACACTAAAAATAATTAAGGGTGGAGGAATCATGAAAAATAAAATTCACATTTTACCTGGTGGTAGCAAATATGAACAATCGAAAGCATTTTTAGAGTGGGCTTCTTTATATGATAGTGTTGTAATGGAAGTTAGAAGTAAAGCTTTACATGAGGATTGGATAGCAGCTTTATCTTGTCCAATATTAAAAATTGAAGGAGATCATTCAGTTAATGAAAGAGTAGATATTGTTTTAGACTACTTAAATTCTAATTGAACTAAAAGGAGAGTCTGCTGAACAAATGATCGTTTATATTTTATGATCTTCGACAAAATAGAGCTTTTCTGTAACAGTGAGGAGTGCTTATTTATTGTATTATTTGAACTTTTCTTTGTTTTTAATTGCATATACCCTTTGGACAACATCTTTGACAAACAGAAAGATACTTGTCCAGTTCTTGGCTTACTTCGAGTGCTTCTCGACTATTTAATCCATATTGTTGTCCCGTGTTTATTAATTCTTTTCTTAGGAATTCGATGTATTGACCAAGTGCAGTAGTTGTTTCTATGTTAAATGAACCATTATTAATTATCTTAATATCCATTTTAGCCTCCAATAATGTTGACATTAACTATTTAATTATAATCTTTTTTAAGTACCCATTAAAGATTGTAAAATGGGTTTTTTTGAAAAATAATCAAAATATAGGGGAAATGTAGTTTCAAACAAGTCATAAGCTAATTTAAAAGGAGCTGTTATATACGAGTGGGATTTGAAAATAAATATCGTTTAAGAGACTTGAAAATTCCTGAGCAACGCGAAATTATGTTAAAAAAGATTCAGCAGGACCTAATTAATGATGAAAATATTTTATCTTTTTTTATTGTGGGTCTATAGAAAATGAAAATTAAGAGTTATTCATGATGGTACAAACCCATTTATGGAAGAAGCAAAAGTAGTTAAAGAATATGAAAAGAAATTCAATAAAAATATATTAGTACCGAGTAAATTTCCGTTCGAAATCACTGGCTGCCATGGATCGATTAATGACAAAGAATTATCAATATATTATAGAATTGAGAGTATAAATGGTTTTCTTAAAATAACTGTTTCTCCAATTAGTGTCGATTTAGATAAATGTAAAGGTAAAACCGATAAGTTCTATACTTTGGATGATGGAACAAGAGCTATATACAGAGGAGAATTTGATTTAGGATATGAGATGAGGTTTCAGAAAGATGGATTGCAATACACAGTAGCAATCGGTAATAAGAAGAGTCTAAGTAAGAAATTCAAAGCCGGGGATTTAATCAAAATTGTTGAATCTATGCAGTATTAAGGATGACTTATAAAGCGGTATATGTAATTTTATAAATGCTTTTCGTATGAGTATTATTTATAGATTCAATTATACTTAAAAGTGGAAAGACTGAATCTCACAATAATTCAAATAAAACACACATTAAGTCCTTTTTATGATTTTTATGCCCCCTAGAGAATATATATGAAAAAATACTTTTTATATGGGGGATTATATGAAGTTGCAAGGGAGGATAAGTTTAAGCGTTGGTTGGATAACTTTGTTTCTAATGGGTACTGATTTATTTGTGGTATCTCCATTATTACCGTTTATTTCGGAAGCATATAAAGTAAGTGCATCGACCACTGGATGGATGATCACTGTTTTTGCAGTTACATATGCTTTATCGGCTCCTATCTTCGGTTGGCTTTCAGATAAAAAAGGAAGGAGAACATTGATTACATTTGGCTTATTGCTGTTCGCTATTTCTAATACGCTAACAGCATTTTCTCCTTCCTTTTTATGGATGATTATTAGCCGTATTTTAGCTGGTTTATCTGTTGCTTCAATCACCCCTTTGATATACGCAATCATTGGAGATATTGCACCACCAAATCGAAGAGGAATATGGCTTTCGATTATTGTCTCAGGACACTTGACGGCTCTTTGGGCAGGAGCGCCATTAGGTACGATATTAGAGAATTTTCTTGGATGGCGCTCAATATTTGTTGTAATGGCAATCATAGGAGCCATATTGGCGGTAGTGAATTTTAAAACATGGGAATCTTCTCCTAAAATTGATTTAACAAGAAACCGATTAGAAGGAAATCTGTTAAGAGTACTCTGTTCTGTAAGTGTAACTACCATTTGGGCGATTTCAATGTATACCCTTTATGTTTATTTAGGAGCAGCTCTTTACTCCGAAAATAAATTCTCATCATCAGAAATCGCATTAGCTGTAACTTTTTATGGTGTCGGTGCTGTTTTAGGGAGCCTTACAAGCGGGCAATTAACAGATAAATTTGGAGAAATGAAAATTTCAAAGGCTACGCTAATTTTCTTAATTCTAATACTTATTTGTCTAGGGATATTCTTCTCAACTGGTGATTGGGTTTATTTCTTTCTTTTTATTTGGGCTTTAGTTGGGTATGCAGGATTTACATCATACCAAGCACGATTATCTGTGGAATATCCAAAAGAACGAGGAATTGTAATGGCGTGGAATAATACGGCTCTGTATATTGGTATTACCTTAGGTTCAATAATTGGAGGTTTTGTCATATCTAATTGGGGATATTCTATACTCCCATATGTTTGTAGCGTTGCAGCAATCGGAAGTTTTGTGCTTAGTACCCAAAAGGTACAAGAAGCCAAAAAAGAATCAGCTTTCTCAACAGATAAATGACTCGGAGAATTACTTGCTAGCTGCCTCCCATGAAGAGGGACAGTAAGTAATAAACAAATTGGCGTAATCAATAAATCCTAAAAAGAGTATAATGAAAAACCTCCTTACATTACTATTTTTTTGGGGGGATTATTATGGAGGCAAACGAATATCAAGACTTTTATTGTGACGAGGTATTAAGTGGGAGAACACCTGTGAAAATAGTTTTAGAAACCGAAAATGTTTTGGCTTTTTTCAAAACGAGAATTACGACGACAGAAGGAATAATAAAAGTAATAAGACAACAAATCGATGAGAGAGAGGACTCTCATCGTTTTTTTAGGAGTAGTTTTGATATTGAATAAAGCGGAGAACAAGGCAGGGGGCGATCATCTGAATTAGATAACTGCTCATGATTTTGCAAGAAGGTAAGGAAGATATATAAATCACTATCATAGTTTCCTGAGGTATTTTGGGAATAATTTTGTGTAACTTCAAGATACCGTGAGCAATCATTCTAATGCTTGTTGAAATACTTGCGGTAGTGACTAAAAGTTTATCTGCAAGTTGGCAAAAGGAACTTCTCAAAATTTTATTCTGTCTCAATATCACAAGTAATCTAGGTTTTTGAGACAGAATATATCATTTTAATCTAACTTCGTATAATACATATTATGTAAACTAGAAAATAAAATTATGCCGAGGGACCAGGAATTTACTCTATCTGATCCTTCGGCATATCCATACGATCTACAGCACTTTTTAAATCATCATTTCGTATATGCGTATAAATCATCGTCGTTTGAATCGATGAATGTCCCAGTTGTCTTCTTAACTTTGGCACATCATTGATTTCAGAATGATACCTTGTTGCAAATGAATGCCTTAATTTGTGTACAGATAATGATGGTTTTCCGAATGCTGCAGCATATTTTTCAATTAGTTTTTCGATTGATCTTGCTGTTAAGCGTCTTGATTTTCCTTTTGGACCCATTGGTGCTGCTACAAATAATGCTTTATTGTTTTTCTCGACTTTATAGCGATTTTCTCTTATTTTTAAGTATACCTGAAGATCATCCATGGCAATTTTACTGAAGAAAACGAATTGCTCTTTATTTCCTTTACGAATAACACGTGCTGTAAACTTGCTGAAATCAATGTCGTCAAGATCAAGGTTCACAACCTCAGATAGACGGAGACCTGAGCCTAAAATTAATGAAACAATAGCTGTATCGCGTTCCTGGTTGAGTTTATAAAAGTTAAATAACTTTTTATTTTCCTTATTTAGCTCACCATAATCATGAGCAATGAACCTGCGGAAGTTTTCATATTCATCTCCGAGAAGAATTTTCCCTTCAATTTTGTTTGCGATCGTTTCCATGCTGTCTTTAAGCTCATTAAACTCAATTTTTGCCATAACATTTCTTTGTATATAAGGCTTAAGATCACGCGTTTCAGCAATGTTTTGCAAGTAGTTAAATAGGGACTTTAAAGCTGATAATTTGCGATTAACGGTTATTTCTTTGTTATGTAGTTCGTACTGTAATACATATAAAAAGCCTTCAACTTGCTGAACTGTTAATGTTTCGAGAAGGTCTAATGGGATATTTTTTATATTACCAGAGTAAAGTTGCTCTGACATGATCCAATTAAAGAAAATTTTATAATCATGGCAATAATTAAGTAATGATGCCGCAGAAAGTTTTCTGCGTTTATGATCAATGTATTCTTCAACATACCAAGGTAATTCTTTAAGTAGAACTTGTAATTTTTTATAATGCTGTTGCTGTGATTCCGTAGCCATAAAAACACCTCAAGACGATTTTTCTATACTACCATTATAAATTATACACATTATTACGTCAAATTTATATTTTACGTAATAATGTTTTTACTCGAAATATTAATATTGCCTGTTTTATGATCTTTTGGTTTACTAATCAATTTAGCACTTAGTATGTCTTCCTTCATTCTTACCTTTAAATTAGTAAAATATTTTTCTCTAACTGACCTAAAAAACCCCATTTTGTGAGATACTAATACTAACCCCTATAAAGAAAGTTGGTAACTTGTGAAAAATAAACAAAATAAATTTGAAATTAATGAGAAGGTTTGTATTAAGGCTACTAAGGAAATTGTGACCATTAGCAACAGTAGTTACGTTGCTAATATGAAGAGATATTCGTATACATTAAAAGAATATCCAAATACGTTTTATTTTGAAGAAGAATTGAATTCCATTTAATATAACCGTATTTGTAAACATTCAGCATCTATGATCTACTCACTTTTTAATTATCAGTTTGGATGTGTGTGTAGATCACATGCTTTCTTTTAGTAACAAATTAAATACCAGCCCCCATTTATTTACCTATTAGTGGTACCGATATTTTATCGGTTACTTCCTCAGATTGTCCATAATCGTATCCATATCTGTTGAGGTCGTCATGTTTTAACTTCTGTAGTTAAAACCTGTTCTTTTACAAAGTTCATTTTGGTTATTCCCCATCCTCTACATCCAATAAGAATAATATTTAACCCCATAGTAACAAAAATAGAATTTTGTTCTTCACTTCCATACTGCCCCCTCCCTTTTATGCTCTCAAATTTATAAATTAGTGGATTTCCTTTGCATGTTAACTCTTTTCCAAACAAGGAATAAGCTTAATACGAACAGGTACATCGCACTAATACACATAACATAAGCAAAAACAGGTCTGAATTTAGCAGCATAAATAAAGAAGTCCAGTTGATTGATATCTTTATAAGTTTCTGGTGCACCCTTTAACCAGTATGTTATTTTAGCCGTATACTTCCATTCACTCGGATAATCGACTAACGCACTTCCTTCGTACCATGCTGCGATCGTTGCGATAATGAAAAACATCAATCCTACCCCTATTTGAACAATATAATGAGTTTTCATTAGAATCACTCCTTGGACTCTTTTATACCAAAAGATCTTGAAATAAATGTTTCAGCAGTTAAGAAAATAGTTCCTCTTATAAATTTGTTTTCCACGATAGCACCTCAAAATGTAACATAATACTCTTATATGAACTTTATATATAATAGCATGATTTTCCAATATATTTTTAAATATATTCTATAAAATGGTATTTTTTATTGATTCTGTGTCCTTCCATTCATAGATTCATATCATATAACAATGTACTAACATATGGAGATCAGTTAAAGAAATCCTTTTTGACCATTTGATGAAAAGGAGAAATGAAAATGACAGTTGTTCATTTTTTGGAAGAAAATACGGTATTATTGTGTCAGTTGCTAAATCAAGTTCCTGCTGAGAATGATGCGGTTAAAATTAAAGGACGTAAAGGAACGGTCTTAAGCGTTAAGAACCTCGATGATCTTGTTCAAGTGAATGTGATTCTTGAGAAAAAGCTTAAGAACCAGCCGGCAGGTAATGATAAAAAGAAAAAACGATAATAGTAAAAATGCGGTTAGCTTATACTACCCGCATTTTTTAAAGAAACTGTTCTGCTAGTAACGTATAGGTTAGCAACTTTTCTTGAAAGCTATATGTATTATTGATAATCATAAACTCATCTGTCTGATAATAATCGCTGAGTCTTACTATTTCTTCATGAACTTTTCCAGGAGTACCAATGATCACCCTCCTTCTATTTTCCTCAATTCTTTCTTTGTCTTTTTTAGTCAGTTTACGATTCCTTGCCTCATGAACAGGAAGAATATGTGTATCAAACCCTTTTTCAACGGCTAATAACCATAGATCTTGACTTATCGCGATCTCCTCTGCCTTCTCCTGTGTAGGTGCACATATAACAAAGATACACTAATTGCTCTTTGGCGTTTTCACCGTGTTAGATGGCTGAAAGTTTTCCCGATATGTTTGCAATGCTCTTAACCCGTTGTGGGGGTTAATAAAATGACCATATGTAAATGCTGTGCCCTTTTCTGCTGCTACTCTAGCTCCGCGGTGTGTGACTCCCAACACCCATAGTTCTGGCAGTGTTTTACTTTCAGGATACGCTCTTACGTTATGATAAGGATGAGATTCTGGAATTGTGTCTTCCATGTAACCTTGCAGATCAGTTAGCTGTCTGGGAAATTCATTCAAACTTTTTCGAATACTATCCGTTAACGCCAAACGTGTTGCTGGTGAGCCTCCTGGAGATCGTCCGACTCCTAAGTCAATTCGATTCGGATAAAGTGTCTCGAGTAGCTTGAAATTCTCAGCAACTTTAAAAGGGCTATATTGTGGAAGGAGCACACCTCCTGATCCAATACGAATTGAGTTTGTTTGAGAAGCAATATGTGAAATTAAGATTTCAGGTGACGTACCAGCTATTCCGCTCGTATTATGATGTTCCGCTACCCAAAACCTTGTATATCCCAGCTCTTCAGATAGCATAGCTAATTCGAGTGTTTGTTGAAAGGCTGTTACAGCTGTTTCACCTTTTCTTATGACGGATTGATCTAGAACACTTAGTTTTATGATGGTCATCCCTTTCTTCACATTTATTCTTTGCTTAGTCTAATATAAGACATTCAGATTCTCAAATTTTCTAGTCTATATATTTTACTCTTCCCATTTTTATCATTCTGTCTGTTATTCTTCCAACTGATAATGATAATTTTATTTTTTTAAAATATGTAATAATTTAGATTATAATGGTTCTCCTTCAATTATATTTAAATATGAATTGCTCATTTTCTTCCATTTTGATATATTAACAGAATAAAAAATTTCGAAAAAATAGCGAGTGTGAAGTAAATATGAAGAAAATCTATGTCCTCTTATTCCTTGTGTTAGCAAACTTGTTTTGGGCCGGTAACTACGTTTTTGGAGAGTATTTGGTTGCTGAAATGTCGCCTCTTCAAATGACCTTTTCAAGATGGCTAATCGCAGTTATCTTTTTAGTTCCGCTTGCCCATTGGATCGAACGGCCAAATTGGAGAAATGTTTGGAAAGAGTGGAAAACTCTTTTTATTTTAGCCCTGCTTGGAGTCATTAGTTATAATTTTCTGTTGTATGAAGCATTGCAATATACGACTTCCCTTAATGCTGCTTTAGTGAACTCGATTAATCCTGCTGTAATTGTATTATTTTCTGTTTTATTTTTAAAAGAAAAAATATCTTCAAAAAATGGAATTGGTTTAGTTGTCTCTCTTCTAGGTGTCCTTCTAGTTTTAACGAAGGGTCAATTACATCTGATTATTCATAACGCCTATAATCAGGGGGATCTGCTCATGTTAATCGCAATCCTAGTTTGGACAATCTATTCAATTATTGGCAGGAAAACAAAAGAGATTCCACCTATTTCAGCTACTTCAATATCTGTCATTTTTGCGTTAATCATCATGCTTCCAATGGTTGTGGTGTCAGGGTCTAACTTTAATTTTCATTTAAGTCAACATGCTGTCATGGG
The DNA here is from genome assembly GCF_903166545.1 of Metabacillus schmidteae. Classification (NCBI taxonomy): domain Bacteria; kingdom Bacillati; phylum Bacillota; class Bacilli; order Caryophanales; family Bacillaceae; genus Metabacillus; species Metabacillus schmidteae. Next base: position 2,721,011 of record NZ_CAESCH010000001.1, read on the forward strand.
TATTGTATATATGGGGATTTTCCCTTCAGTAGGATCTTTTATATTTTGGAATATCTCACTTCGTCAAATAGATGCAAGTAAAGCTGGAGTTTATTTGAATTTAATTACTGTATTTACAGCAATTTTCAGTCTATTACTTGGAAATTCCATATCCTTTGTCCAAGTTATAGGAGGTATATTAGTCTTTATTGGAGTTTATTTAACAAGTGTAAAAGGTAATAAAGAAAAAGTGCAAAAACTTTCGGTAATAAAGACCTAGGTATCTCAGTCAATTACAGAAAACAGTAAAGGTGCTAAGCTTTATACTGCTTAGCACCTTTATCGTTTTTATTTATAAAACACCTTGTCCACATTGTATTTTGCTTGAAGCGTATTGATCAAATACGTTTCGTAAATTTCTCTTTCCATTGGATCTTCTACGATAGAAACATCTATACGAAATATTTCATCTCGATGATTTTTTAATGGTGAAACGGTATCTTCAAGATGTTTTTTAACACGTTGTCTTAGTTTTCTTGCTTTGCCGACAAACAGCAGCTCATCTTGTCTGTTGTAAAATAAAATTACTCCGCCTTTATCTCTAGGGATTTCATGAAGATCGATAAATCCTCCAATAGATTTTATGACAGGTGTGTTATCTTGTGCAGGTTGCTTTCTTTTGATGATCGAAACATCACTCTTTGGTATTTCAATATTTATCAAATTGACACTTCCTTTATTAGTAGTTCTAAACTCATTTAACTATAGCTTTCCTGCGTCTATTACACAATCTTTTTTTAATTGATCTTCTCTTCTGAATTATGCAATAATAGGAATGAAAAAGGGTTTACATATTAGGAGGAGAAGCAATGGTTGAGCATATCGTTATTTTTAAATTCAATGGTACAACTACTGTTGAACAACAAACAGAAGCAATTCAAAAGCTGAAAAATTTAAAAAATGAAATCTCCGGTATTGTTGATATTCAAGCTGGTTTGAATTTTTCGGAGCGAAGCCAGGGCTTTCAATTAGGTCTAACTGTACGCTTTGAAGATAAACAAGCCCTTGAAGCGTATGGTCCTCATGAAAAACACCAAGCGGCTGTTTCTTACTTAGAAGAAATTGGTCTCACAGACAAAATCGTCGTTGATTTTGAAATATAAGTATAAGGATGATCAAAGTGTAATGACTTGATCATCCTTTTTTATTATTATTACCAAGATGTTAACATAGTAAAAGCTTGTTTTCCGATTAAAAAGGCTCCGATTGCATATGCTTCTCCACGTTCTTGAAGTTTTGTTAATGCTGGTTGCTCATCATTTATTGTAAAGCTATTCGGTTGATATTCAGGGTTTTCCTGAAGAGCAGTATTTAAGTAAGTTGCCGTTTCGTTTAAAGCTTGTTTTCCCCTATGCATAACCTCATATAATGAAACAAATCCGTGCATGACTCCATTGTATCGAGACGCGGTGACCGGAGTATCAAATTGGGCTAAACGTTTTGCATATTCTTCTCCCTCATCACGGAGCGGGTCAAATTCAGCTGTAATGATTAACGCAGGAGGAAGGTTTTCAAGATTTGCGTCTAGTGGTGATGTGTATGGGTTTGACCACATTTTTTCATCAGGAGTGTAATACTCTCTTGCTTTTTCCATGACACCTCTTGAGATGAAATAATAGCCGTTATCATAACTGTCACGTGAAGCAAAAGGAACATCTTGGAACGTTGTGAGAGGATATAATAATGCTTGAGCAGCTATGTTAGGTCCGTTGCGGTCACGGGCCATCAATGTTACGACTGTTGCGAGATTTCCCCCGGCACTATCGCCGACAACAGCAAGTTTAGAAGGATCTCCATGGAATAAATCAGCATGTTTCTCTGCCCATACAAGTGCCTGAAAGCTATCCTCTGTCGCAGTTGGAAAAGGATATGTAGGTGCCAAGCGGTACTCAACAGAAATGACGACACTGTTAGTTTTAGAGGCTAAAGCGCGAACAATATTATCATGAGTTTGAATGTTACCATAACCTTCTAAGAAAGCTCCACCGTGGTAATAGAGAATAATAGGATGCTGTCCTTCTGCCTTAGGTTGATAGATTCTTACTGGTATCTCTTCCCCATCAGACATAGGAATCATCATATCTTTACGAAAAAAACGTGATTCTCCAGAACCTGTAAAGATTTTTGGAACTTTCATCCCGGAAGTTACAATACGCTGATCAACTGCATGTAATAGAACACCTGTTTTGACTGGTACTTTCCCTGCTTCTGTGTGACTCCAATACTCCACTGTTATCATAATTCCAAGAACACAAAGTAAAATCATCATCATACATGAGAGGACGAATTTCTTTAGTTGCTTTAACATAATAATGCGGTCATTCGCTTCCCTCCCTATTTAAAAGTCTATTATTATAGTATAATAGAAGAGTGACTGGTAGTAGTAAACCAATTTCAGGTAACATAGGAAAAAGCCCTCAATATGAGGATTGAAGGCTTACAGCATTAATATTTCTCTAATATCATCTTCTGTTAGACTTTGAGATATATCACCGTTGGAATCAATGAGTTCCTCTACAAGATTCCTTTTTTTATCTTGAAGTTCATTCATTTTTTCTTCTATCGTTCCTTTGGCAACAAGCTTTAACACGGTAACAGCGTTTTTCTGGCCAATACGGTGGGCACGGTCGGCTGCCTGCTCTTCTACAGCAGGATTCCACCATGTATCATATAGTATGACTGTATCCGCACTCATCAAATTTAAGCCAGTCCCTCCAGCTTTTAATGAGATGAGAAAGTAATCTCTCTCCCCTTGATTGTATCGCTGACAAATTTCAACCCGCTCTTCAGATGGAGTTTGTCCATCAAGATAAAAGTATGAAAGTCCTCTTAATGTGAGTTCTTTTCCAATGAGCTCCAACATTTTCGTGAACTGTGAAAAAATTAACAACCTTTTCCCGGCATGTTTTGCTTCTTCAATAATGTGAAAAAGCTGTTCAAATTTTGCTGAACTTCCTGTATATCCGTCTACAAACAGTTTTGGATGACAACAAATTTGGCGTAATCTCGTTAATCCTGCTAAAATTCGAATTCTATTTTTTCGAATGGTATCTTTATCTAAATGTTTTAATGTGTCATGTCTTAGTTTTGCTAAATACGCTGCATAAAGTTTCTTTTGCTCTGGAAGAAGTTCAACAGAATCAATCTCTTCGTATTTTTTAGGAAATTCATGTAGTACGTCCTCTTTTATTCGTCTTAATAAAAACGGACGAATTCTGCGTGATATCGTCTTATTTGTCAACTGGCTATAATCCTTTAATCCTAAGAACAGCTGTGGAAACACAACATGAAAAATCGACCAAAGCTCTTCTACTGAATTTTCTACAGGAGTACCTGTAAGAGCAAATCGATTGTTTGCCTTAATTTTCTTAACAGCTCTAGCAGTTTGTGTTATAGGATTTTTAAAGGCTTGTGCTTCATCATAAAATACGGAATGAAATTCTTGTTTTTCATACCACATAATGTCTTTACGTAATAATGGATAAGACGTAATGACGACATCTAAGTTTGTTAAATCCTTTTGCAGGGCTTCACGATCTGTTCTGCTCCCATCTAATACGACAGCTTGTACTTCCGGAGCAAACGTGAGCAGTTCACTTAACCAATTATAGGTGAGTGATGAAGGACAAATAATAAGAGCAGAAGTTTTCGTGTCACGAATCGTTGAAAGCTCTGACACAATAAATGCGATGCTTTGGATCGTTTTCCCAAGACCCATATCATCTGCCAGTATTCCTCCGAACCCATAGTGAGCAAGTGTTTTCATCCACTTGTATCCTGTTTTTTGATAATCCTTTAAAATCGATTCCAGGCTGTCAGGTATTGGAAAGTCAAGACTGCCGGGATCTCGAATTGTTTGAAGAAAATCACGAAAAGAAGCTTCTACTTGAAATGATTCATTGCTATCGACATAATCAAGCAGTTGAATACACTGCTCAAACGGTAAATCCAGACCATTAGATAAGCTTTTATTCTCAAGAAAAGGAGTTTGAAGAAAACGTTGAATTTCCTGAAACTCTTTCGATTCAAGTGAAAGCAATGAGCCATTTTTTAATCGATAATATTTTCTTTTTTCCTCGAGTGCTGCCAATACTTCCCGGATTTGCTTTTCTGCAAATCCTTCCATTTCAAACTTGAACTCTAACCAATTTGTCCGTTCCTTTTTCATTCTAATTCGTATCTGTGGTTTCATCTTATCCTTAAAGAGGCGGGAGCGAACAGCAGTTGTTGCATATACTTGGGTCAGCTTATGAAGTTTTGGAACAAGATAATACAAAAATTCATATTCGAGTTCTTCATTTTGAAGATAATAGCCTTCTTCTGTTTTCGAAAACATTGCCTCTTCCATTAGCTTTAAAATTTCATTTTCTTTTTCAACATCCCTTATGAGCAATGTGTTCGTTGGCGGCTCACGTGTTTCAAGCGGATTAAGAATGATCGTATCATATTGAAATTCAATACTTGCAAGTAAACGATTTTTAATTCGATCTAAATACAGTTTTGCTACTAATGGCGTTTTCATCATTAAATTTGTTATGTCAGTTGATAAGGATACTTTGCCAAGTCTACGAAGACCTGGAACCACTTTTTCAATAAAAATGCCTATTTGATTTTGAGGAATCATCAGTCGATTAGTGCCAGAGGATTTGAGCATCTGCTGTATTTCAAATAATCGATTTGAATCTTCACTCTCCAAAAATGTAACTGTATTTACATATAAAACACATTGATATGGCTGAAAAACTACCAGTTTGTCTAGCCCATCAATAGATAGTTCATAGCCATTATGGTGTGCTCTACTCAAATGAAAATCTATTGGAAGCAAATCGTTTGATTGCTTCATCCTATAATATCGTTTTTCCTTATCTTCTATCTTCACGATCGGTGCTTGCAAGAGCAGCGGAAAAAGCTTTCCAAATGAGGTCGGTGGAATCAATAACAACTGAGCATGAGATGATCTATGGTCATTGTATATTTTCTCGTCATGAACAATTCCAATAAGCTGTTGTAAAATCATATCATCTTCTTTGAGGAAGCAATGCTTGTCATGATTAAACGTAAATGATGCAAGTTTGATACTATTCCCATGCTTTAATTTTTCTAAAAACAAATGGATGTTTTCAACTTTTTGTTGTTGAATGCTTATCTCTATACCAAGTAAGTGATGTCCGTCTTCCGCTTTGAAAGGTTTACAAATAAATTCCGCTTCCAGTACATCCCGATTTTCAAAGTGTCTTTGATGTTGACTTGACCGTATTGAAGACCCATTAAATAAACCAAATAATCCTTCTGTTAATTGATCGGGTGATGAGTTATTTTCTACCGGCCCTGTCACTTTTCTTTGCTGTTCATAAATTGATAACAATACAGCAGCAACATGCTGACAATCTTTATCAAAGGAAGCTAGCTTGGGACATGTGCATGCCGCTCTGAATTCTCCTTTTTCATCATGTTTTATAGTTACGTGAAAATTTTCTGTACCAGAGACTGTTGCGTTATATTGATTGTCTTGATAAGAATCAAAGACTACTTTATTCGCGTGATAAAAAGCACTTCCTCTTTTAAAGGATGTTATGCCACACACTTCTTTTATGATTTGATGATTTAGTCTTATTGTCAATGTCTGGCCTCCCTTTGAAGTGAACTTTTAATAGTGAGATGAATGTCAAAATACAGTTTACCATGAATTTAATCAGTATTGGTAATGAGAAATAACTCGGACATTTCCTGGGCAAGCGCAAAAACTGTCATTTCTCTTACTGATTCGTTAAATTTTTCACTCTATTTTCTACAAAATAAAGGGTATTGCGACTAGACAGGAGAATATAAACAAAGAATTTAAGAAAATAAGGATGATGAATTTGTCAGTTAACTTTTGTATGAAATGTGGTTCCAAAATATGTATTCGTGAAATCGATGGTGTAGAAAGATATGCGTGCTCCAGCTGTGAGTTTGTCTTTTGGGGCGATTATAGTATCGGAGTTGGAGGTTTAGTGATAAAGGATCACAAAGTTCTCCTTGTGAAACGTGCTCATAATCCCGGTAAAGGATATTGGACAAATCCAGGTGGATATATTGAACAATTAGAAAGTATTGAAGAAACAGTTGTGAGAGAGGTTAAGGAAGAAACAGGGATTACGGCAAAAGTGAATCGAATTGTCGCACTGCGTGATCTTCCACGCCAAGTACATAATGTTTATATTGCCTTTGCTATGGATTATGTGGAAGGTGACCCGATACCTGATGGCATTGAGTCAGATGAGGCAGGTTTTTATAGTCTTGATGAAATTGAAGAAATGAATGTAGCCCCATTTACAAGATGGTTAGTAAAAATAGCGTTTGAAGATGTTGAATGTGGACTACAAAAAGATGAGAAAACAATCCTAAAAGATTCTATCCTTTTTTCAATATAAAATACAACCCTCAACAAGGTAGTACATCTACTTTGTTGAGGTTATTTGTTTATGCTCTTCTTTACTTCATTCCTAATCAATTCAATAAGTTCTTCAGAAAGATTTGCGGGAAGAGAGGTGTTGTCTTCCAATACCCATTTGTTTAAGATTTCCAGGTCTGACTTATTAAACGTGATACTGTAAGTAGTATTGTTATGCGTGAATTCAGTTGTTACAGCTTCTTCACCATATAAGCCATCATCAATAATTATATGTGTAATTTCATAATCCTTCATTTTGTCATCTCCTCATTCAAATCGCTTTCCTTTCTTTAGAATAAGCGTTAAGAGATGGTTTATACATGTTACTTGAATGCTTTTGAAATTAGCTTGTAAGAAGTTAATCGATCTTCTGGTGAATGTGTGATCGTGACAATCATGATTTCATCAGCTTGATAAGAAGCTTGTAGATCTAGTAATTTCTTTTTAACTTCCATTTGATTACCAATGATCATTTTTTGTTTCATTTTTTCTACTTTATGCTTTTCTTCTTCTGTTAACGGATACTCTTTCGCCTTTTTAACTGAAGGAATTCCTTTGTTTCCTTCTCCTTTTTCTTTTTGAATCGCCCATATCAATGAACTTAACGCAATTTCTTCTGCTATTTCAGTCGTGTCTGCACATATAGCAGATACGGTAACGATAACATTAGGTTTATGTTCTTCTTTTTTTGGTTTGTATGAATCACGATATTGTTTGATAATATCCTGGCCGTCATTCTCACTCATAAATTGTCCAAATGCATAGCTCATTCCTGTTTCTGCTGCTAATAAGGCACTTTTTTTACTAGTTCCAAGAAGCCATGGTGCAGGTGCAGTTTCTGGAATTGGAGCTGCTTTTACCTTAGCGTATTCATGATCTGCTGGAAAATCATTATAAATAAAATGCAGTAACTCCTCTAATGATTTTGGTAAATCCCACACCTGCTGGAGAAATCGATCTGATAGTGCATTTGTTGCTTCTGCTGAACCACCTGGTGCTCTGCCAATCCCAATATCGATTCGATTAGGAAATAAGGTAGCAAGCATGTTATATGTTTCCGCTACTTTATAGGGTCTATAATAAGGCAATAATACAGCTCCAGAACCAATTCGTATTGTTTTAGTATTTGCACCTATATAAGACAACATCACTTCAGGTGCTGAGCATGCCAGCCCTGCTAAATCATGATGTTCTGCTATCCAAAAACGAGTATACCCAAGCTGCTCACCAACCTGTGCTAGCCGCTTTGATTCCTTTAATGCATCTTGAGGTGTTTGATTTGATGAAATGGGTGCCTGGTCTAATATACTTAGTCTCATCATATCGCCTCTCTAGTTTTCCTGTTCTATGATTTGCAATGAAAAACGAGATACTTGGTTTTCCTTATACAAGTTTGTTAAGGAAGTGGAATAATTATTAATTACACCATGAAAAGAAAGATTTTTTTCCTGTATTTTCACATCAAACTCGCTTTTATAAAGTAAAGTCGTGATTTCATGATATTTATCACTTGTAACTAGAAAATCAAAAGATATTTGCATAAGGTTATTTTTCGTTTTTTCTTCGTAATTGGTTATAGATATAGTTGTATCGTTTAACATAATTTCAGATACCATTAAATAACCTCCTAGTATTCATTATATGTATGTACGATCATATAATAATTTTCTCTTTAAGGAAAACAAATTGACTTGAGGAGAAATCTCTCCTAATAATATTTCCGAAAAAACACCAAATAAAAAAGATGAACCTGTTTATGTTCATCTTTTTGTATGGTTTATTCATTAAATCAATCTATACGTAATTAGAACGTATTAGGATCTTCTGAATAGGATTCAAGTAATTGAATAAATTCCTTATTATCATAATCGATAGCATGATCAATAGCTGACAGGCCATCTGTATCCTGTAACATTGGATCGGCACCAGACTCCAGCAATAATTTTCCTGATTCAAGGTCCCATGCACTTACAGCTGATATTAACGGTGTCCATCCGTAATCATCCTGGTGGTTCGGGTCTGCTCCATATTCAAGAAGAATTGGAACAAAATCAGGTCTCTCATTCATAACAGCAATCATAAGAGCACTTTCCCCGTATTCATTAATCGTATTAGGATCTGACCCATCCTCTAATAATTGTTCAACGGTTTCCACATCATTATCTACAATTGCTTGCATCAATGGCACATCTTCGTATCCAGTTTCATATTCATATGGATCTGCCAATTCACTTAAGAAATCAAGCTTAGAAATTGCTAATGTAGCTCCAACAGTCACACCAATAAATAAACCTGGTAAAAGGAAGAAAACGAGCACAATAATAAAAATAATTTGCTTGTGTTTGCTTACTAATTTTACAGTTGCGTTGTCACCACCATTAATAAATGTTTCGATTTCATGAATTCGCTTAGGAATTGGCGGGTGTGTTGACAATAATTCTGTTAGTGTTGCAAAGAACCCTTTTTTCTCATTATACTGCTCTAAATAATCATTTAAGTTGACTTTGTTATATAACCGTCTTCCTGCTGCTAAGATTAATAAACCATTAATTGCATTTTGGGGCTTTTCTGTATAATAAGCAGCCATACGGTCACAAGTATATTCAGCCATTCGTAGATAACTAGTTCCTAAGAAAGGAATCCACATAGCTAAAGAGACAAAGATGCTTTTTGAAATATGATTACGTTTTAAATGAGCCAGTTCGTGTGCAATGATATAATCGATATCAAAATCTGAAGATTCTTCAGCAATATCAACAAAATCAGAATATAAAACAACCATGTTTTTTCCTGATATTGCGAGAATTTTTGTCGCAAACGCATTTAATAATCCACCAGATTCAAGGATATAAACCTCAGGTATGTTTTTTAGTTCCATCTTAGCAGATAAGTTAACAACTTTTTCATACAAATCTGGAAATTGAGATTCGCGAAGTCTAACCCCGTTTAACTGAATATGTGACATCGAGATGATGTGTGAAAAAAGTGATATAAGACCAAGTACCAGGAAAATAAATATTCCGACGATAGATATAAGCAAATATAAAGCGGCCAAACATGTGGTAATGACACAAAAGATAAAAAGTGTTTCTTCATGCTTATGTACTAACTGATTTTCTTTCATTTAATATGTACTCCTTTATGAACTTATGATTTTAGAGAATGAAATACGTGCTTAAGATACACATGAAAGCCATTCATGTGTATCTGAATGTTCTTTATTCTACTAATTCCCCCCATTTGTTTTTATAAATTAAGTTTTGTAATGATTGTCTCTTTTCCCATTTTGCTGTTTCTAAAATGGGTGCCTTAGGATAAACATCTGTGTAGCCTAGAGAAATGAGTGCAACAGGATCGATATGTGGCGGTATTTTTAAGATATCACGAACATCTGCTTTTTTATAAAAACTTACCCAACCCATTGCGATACCTTCAACACATGAAGCTAACCACATATTTTGAATGGCACAGGCAGTTGACAACATATCAGTTTCCGGAATTGAATTTCTCCCTAACACATGGGCTCCGCCTCTAGTTGGATCACATGTAACACATATGGTAATAGGAGCTTCTTTAATTCCTTCAATTTTTAATTGAAGAAATGATGATGCCCGCTTATCTTCTTCATAGTGAATGGCAAGAGCTCTTCTTTCTTTATCCGCAGCCCAAGCTAATTTATGCTTCAAATCATCAGAATCAATTAAAATGAAATTCCAAGGCTGCATAAACCCTACAGAAGGTGCTTGATGAGCTGCTACCAAAATCCTATGGACAGCATCGGGTGGTACAGGATCACATTTAAAGCTTCGCACATCTCTTCTCGTTGCAATTACTTTGTACAAAGCATCTTTTTCTTCATTAGAAAACAACATATCGTATACACCTCAAATCTGTTTGATTAAAAAACTTACAAACAAGATCACTCTTAATCTAGTATACGTATGCTTTCAAAAAAGTAGACAAAATGAAAAATGAAAATCCGCCCAGTTCAACTGAGCGGGAAATACCTTTAACAACAGAATTAATACAAGGCATAGAGTGTAAGTGTTCAACAGATATCATCATATAAGAATGAATATGAAATATCAACAAAAATTTGGTTAAATTTACAAAAAATTCTTTTATTGAAATAACGATCTATTTCTCGCCTTGCTCATCATAAGCGATCAACACAATGTTCTCATTTGTTTCATTACGAAGTTCTTTTTCAAGTGTCAGGATTTTTTGAAGTTGATCAGGATCTAAATGTGCAACCGGAAATTTTTCAAACATATCCATCGGTCTTTTCCCCCTTTTTACTTTAAGATTCCCTTTTATGAAAAAGGTTATACTGTGGCTCATATTAGCTTTTTATAAAATATAGCAAATTGGACAAACTATTGTTGAGCATTTGATATCAGTGCTTAGAGTTCCAAAACCATTCAAAAGGGGTGTTGTACGATGGCAAGAAATAAATTAGTTGTGCCAGGTGCAGAAAATGCTCTTAATTCCATGAAAGAGGAAATCGCGAATGAATTTGGGGTACAACTTGGAGCCGATACGACCGCTCGCGCAAACGGTTCAGTTGGTGGGGAAATGACCAAGCGTTTAGTTGCTATGGCAGAAAACCAGCTTCGAAACCAATAATGTGATTTCATTTTTAGGGACCTCGAATGTTTTGAGGTCCCTTTTACTACTTTATATTCAGTCGAAAAGCTTTTACGATAACACCGTCGTTTGCAGGTTCAAAATCATATTTAGGTACACGTTCAAAACCTAAACCTTTATATAGGTTTATTGCATTTTTCATAAAATCAGCTGTATGTAATCCAATAAAATCAATGCCGCTATTCTTTGTTCTATTAATACATTCAGATACAAGTGCTGTCGCAATCCCCTGACCTCTAGCTTCAGAATTTACTGCAAGCAAACGAATTTCCGTATAGTCAACCTGCTCAACAAGTCCTTCATAAGCATCAGATTGAGGCGGGAACAATGCAACACTTCCAACTATTTTTCCATCTATTTCTGCAACGATTAACTCTACACCAGGTTGGGCATCGGCTTCAGATGAAATGGCAGTTTGCAGAGCTTGCCAGTGTTCTTCAGAAACGACACTTGCGTGTTCACTATATGCCTCTATCCTTTGTGTTCTTATTAATGGTCTTTCTTTTAGTAATGCGTCTCTAATATTCATTGATACGATCTCCTATCCTAATTACTTATAAGAAATAAAGTTACCTCATAATTTTATTTCTTCACTGAATAATCAGTCAATTTATATGATTAAAAAGCCTGAATCTATAGTTTATAGATTCAGGCTAGGTGAGATTAATTTGACATTTTTAAGGTGCTCTCTTTATTTCGTTTCCAAAAAATTTGTAGCGCAAGTAATGTAACAAAGGCAATGATACCTGTAATGTCAGAAATTCCTTCCGGGTAGATTAATAGCAATCCTGTAATGATGGCTATAATCCGTTCAGCCCAGTGTAACTTTCTAAACCAATACCCAATGATACCTGCACCAATCGCAATCATACCAGAGAATGCAGTTATGATAACCCAGACTAGCTCAAGCCATGTTGTATCAATCATGAGTAGCTGTGGCGAAAGAACAAATATATACGGGATAATGAAGGCGGCAATGGCTAATTTTGCTGAATTTACGCCGGTTCGTAATGGTTCCCCTCCGGCAACACCTGCTGCTGCGAATGCTGCTAATGCAACTGGAGGTGTAATATCTGCAATGATTCCAAAATAGAACACAAATAAGTGAGCTGATAAGTCAGGTACACCAAGCAAAATAATAGCTGGTGCAGCGATAGTTGATGTAATAACATAGTTAGCTGTAGTTGGTGATCCCATTCCTAGTACTAATGCTGCCAGCATTGTCAGCATTAATGTAGGGATTAAGTATCCCCCTGCAAGATCAATTAACCCATTCGCCATTTTTAACCCAAGACCTGTTTTCGTTACAATACCTACGATAATCCCTGCTGCTGCTGTTGCTGCAGCAACCCCTAATGCTGAACGGGCACCATCAACAAGAGCTAATACAAATTCTTTAGGTCCCATTCTTGTTTCTTTATTAATTAATCCAACAAGAATCGCAATTAAAATAGAATAAAGTGCAGCGTGTGTAACAATTACGCCTGACATTAATAGAACTATTACTGAAACAATTGGCAGCAATAAGTATATTTTCTTGACTACTTCCTTACGATCAGGCATTTCTTCTTTTGTTAACCCACGTAAGCCAATTCTTTTTGCTTCAAAATGAGTCATGATCCATATTCCAGCAAAGTAGAGAACGGCTGGAATTGCAGCTGCTTTTGCAATCTCCCAGTACGTAATACCGCCACCGATAAATTCAACCATAAGGAATGCAGCAGCACCCATGATTGGTGGCATTAGCTGGCCGCCGGTCGAAGCTGCTGCTTCTACTGCTCCAGCAAACTCTTTCTTATATCCAAGCTTTTTCATCATTGGAATTGTAAAGGAACCTGATGTAACAACGTTTGCTACTGAGCTTCCACTTATGGTTCCTTGTAGGGCACTAGAGAAAATGGCAACTTTTGCAGGTCCCCCAATTCTTCGTCCGGCAATTGAAACAGCCAAGTCATTAAAATATTGTCCTACACCTGTTTTCACCAGGAAAGCTCCAAATAACAGGAATAAGAATATAAAAGTTGAAGATACAGCAAGAGGAGTTCCTAAAATCCCCTCTGTTGTAAAGAACATTGTTTGAACAAGACGTTCGAGAGATAATCCTCTATGTGCTAAGAATCCAGGCATATATTGACCATAGATTCCATATAACAAAAAGAGTATGGCAATGATGGTAATAGGTAAACCAACTGCTCTTCTTGTTGCTTCCAAAACAAGTATAATCGCAATAATCCCAACGACAAAGTCTAAAGTTGATAAACGTCCGACACTCATAACTAAATCATTAAAGAATAGTGGCCAATAAGCTCCAACAGCAACACTTAGTAAGGCCAAAATTCCGTCGTACCATGCTATCTGCAGTTTTCCTTTTTGACGCTTCTTTCGATTAGCAGGGAATAGTAAAAAGATTAAGGAAAGTGCAAACCCTAAGTGGACGGTTCTTTGTATTTGAGCCGTAAATACTCCAAAAATAGCAGTATATAATTGGAATAGGGAGAATGCTAATAAACCTAAAAATGCTATCCAACCAATAATTCCAGTAAGCTTCCTTGTACCAGCTTCAGGATCATACTTCTCTAAAAGGGCCTGTTGCTCTTCTTCGGTTAAAGTTTTTATTTCTTCTTTATTACTCACTGATGTTCACTCCTTTTAATTGCTCCCAATATGAAATTTTTTGTGGTGACATTCTTATCCAGGTTCCTGGTTCTATAAATTTAGATAATGTATATGTGTGGTCCTTATAAATAATTCGATGATCCGCTCTCACTTGTCCGAGTCTTAAATCTATATATGGAAAGTGACGATTCATATTTGTTATATAGTATGTACCATTTCTTACCTCAAATACCTCGTCTCCTTCCGCGTTAGAAGGCATTCCAACTGCAAAATCTTTGTAAGAAAGCTCTTTTAGCGTGATCTCATTTTCCGAGGCGGAATATGTTTCGATCACATCTGAGAGGTGAATGGAATGGGTGTATTTAATTTGAAAGGTGTCTTCATTCTTTAAAGGTAAAAAGCAGAGAACTTGATCTTTATCTTCAAAGGTAAAGGCAATAATTTGTTTATAAGGAAAGAATAATAAAAATGCGATAAGCGAAAGTAGAGGTATGATTAGTAATGCTATTTTTAATTTCATAATACCCATCCTTACATGCAAAAAACATATGAAATCGATAGACCGCTCATGCGATCTATCGACATGTACAAGCAATTATTTTGAAATGCCTTTTTCTTCAAAATATTTAGCAGCTCCAGGATGAAGCTCCATATCACCTAAACCTTCAAGTGCAGTTTCAGCTTTAATAAGCTCTCCTTTTGCATGAGTGATTTGGTCAGTGTTTTCAAACATTGCTTTTGTCATTTCATAAACCAAAGTCTCATCAAGATCTTTAGAAGCGACTAACATTGCTTTAACAGCAACTGTCTTCACTTCAGATTCAAGCTTATATGTTCCACTTGGTACTGAATCTTCTGAGTAATATGGATATTTTTCCACTAACTCAGCAATCTTGTCATCAGCGAGCGGAACAATTACAACATCTGCTTGTGCTGATAATGCTTCAACAGCACCTGTTGGCGTACCTGCAGTAACGAATGCTGCGTCAATATTACCTGCTTGGATTCCATCAGTAGATTCATCAAATGATAAGTTTTGAGCTTTAATATCATCTGTTGTTAAACCATGGATTTCTAGAATTTGCATCGCATTGATGAAAACACCTGAACCAGGAGCACCGATAGATACTGATTTTCCTTTTAAATCTTCAACTGATTTAATACCGCTATCAGCTGTCGTAACGAGTTGAATCGTTTCAGGGTAAAGAGATGCAATCGCTTGGATGTTATCGATAGCAGCGCCTTCAAACATTTCCTTTCCTTCTAGAGCATAAGAAGCAATGTCCGTTTGAGAGAAAGCAATTTCTGCTTCACCATTTCTCAATGTTTCCATGTTCTCAGCAGATGCCCCGGAAGTTTGAGGAGTAATATTTGCATCAGTGTTATCAGAAATAATATTTCCGATTTGTCCACCAAGTGGATAATATGTACCACCAGTACCACCAGTTAATAGGCTAAGGTTTTGTTTCCCGCCATCAGTGCCACCTTCTTCTTCACCAGCTCCACTTGTACCGCCTTCATTACCACCGCCACAAGCAGTAATAATCATTGCGAGTGTGAGTACCATGATGAATAAAAAACTACGACGAAGTTTTTTCATTGTGTAAAGCCCCCTTTTTTTGGTAATTTTGTGAATAAAAACACATCATTATACTACCATAGGTTATAATAAGCTTGTCAATTGAAATGTTAGATTTTTCGACATAGAGTTTGGTGATGTATGGGATGTAACATATTGAAAAATCACGATTTCATTAATCTTACAAATATGAGCACATCCTTATCTAAATCATGGATGTGCTCATATATTCATTACTTATTCATCAGATTCTTCATTTGAACGATTAGTTTGTGTTGGCAGAGTGTCCCAGAAACTCGTATCTGCTCTATCAATAGAACCATCACCAATAGCTCGAACAGTAGCATCCAATGTTGTAATTGTTTGTTTGATCAAATATCCATTGCTTTTTTGACCAAGTGCGTAAGATTCGATAAAATGATCTGACATTCCACGCATTTCAAATAATAAAGTAGAGATATCATATCGAACGGCAGCACCATTACGGCCTATGTTTTCACCATTTCCTCCGTTGTATTTTCCGATATGACCCCAGCCTGTATTTTCAAGGGTCTGATATACAACTGAACCTAGTTTCTTCGATCCCTCCAGGACCTCAGGTTTAACGTTAGCATTTGTTGGATACAAAATCGAACCGGATACAAGTTCACCTTCTGTTTCACTTCGTGTACCTTGGTGGTGAAGATCAATCATATAATCAATGTTGTATTTTGCAAACACATTTTCATGTAGAACTCTTGCCTCAGGTTCCATTTCACTAGTTGCCTTATCATGTTCACGGTTTAAATCAACATTGTTGGCATTATAACGTGTTAAGTGACGATCTCCATCAGCTAAATAATTGTCCAATGAAAAGTTAACGTCACCCATTGCTCCGTCTGCATTTAACATTGGGATAATAAGGATGTTTACATTATCTAATACACCCTTGGTTTTATTAGTCCCTAAATGTTTAATAAATTCAAGTGCTCCTTCAGTTGTCAACTGCTCATTGCCGTGCTGCTGTGTAAGAAATAATATGGTTGGATTTTCCGGGTTTGATATGTATTTTGCCATATAGATATCTCTACCCTTTACCGTTTTTCCGATTACTTCAAGCTCCATTGCATCCTGCTTGTTATCCTGTGTTTTTAAATACTCTACTAAGCTATCATATGTATGTAGGATAGACGTTTGGATAGACCCATTACCTGTGTTTGGTCCGTTACCAACCGCACCTGCTGGTAAAGAAACAGCTGTCATTGCCCCGAAAGCTAATAGACTCGATAAAGAGACAGAAATTACTTTCTTTTTTAGATTCATTTTTTCCCTTCCTCCCATTTGTTAGTTCTTTTACAATGTTATTGTACAGTTATATTGAAAGGGTTTTAATAGAATAGAAATCCTATCATTTAGACATAATTAGCAGTTATTAATGGAATACAATTATAGCTGTGTCTTTCTTTGTTCATATATTTTTATAGTCGAAAAGATGTATTATTAAATAGGGATCAAGGTGTTTTTGACTATAATGCGGGTAGCATTTTTTTATTTTTCGTTCTAAAGTATCTTGTTCATAATGAACCTATAAAGTTTTTGTCGAAGGAAAAGTGGAATATGTAGTTTTTTTCTATCCTATAAGATATCTCTACTATTCTGTATTATATTTTCGATAAGAAAAATAGTAAAAAAAGAACTACCATTACTGGAAGTTCTTTTGTTGACGTATAAGATTTACTTGCTATGAAGATGAAACTATTTTTGCTTATTCAGTTCCAAACGTTAATCCAATTTCCTTCAAAAACTTCCGATATGCGATACTCACGCGATCACTCTTAAGATGTAATTCCGCTTGAAGATCCAATGGTAACAATTCAGGCTTCTGGCTTTCGACAATTACCCGGTCTTGTTCAATTAATAGATCCTGAAATTGGATAAATACGTTCTCATCCTCCTCATATGCATAATTACGTTCCATTACCATGTAAGCTTTGCTTTTTTGTTCATTTATAGGCAAAACAATGAGATATAAATCAAAGAATTCATCTGAATACTCAATGCTTTTTCTAAATCCGGCACATAAAGGGTGATACACTTTGTATGTGTATTTTGCTAGGACACCATGACCTCTTCCGTCAGGATCAGGCTGGTAAATATCAATTTCATCTGAAATAATGACACCTTCTTTTTGATGAACCTGGTAGTCGCTTATTTCTGGAAATTGACTATCTCCTAATAATCCTTCGTGAACAAACATTAGATGTGAGACATCTAAAAAGTTTTCGATCACTCTTGGTCCTGCTGCTTCCAACTCATATGGCCCCATTTTTACTTGAATAAATGGAGAGCGCTCGGATGTTAGTTCACCTATTTTGGGTGCTGACCTTTCCGGGTTTCCTATACAAACCCATATGAAACCAAACGCTTCTGTACAATTATAGGTTATTGTTTTTGCCTTAGTAGGAATTGCCTTCCCTTCTGGTAGTGCTGGAATTCGTGTACATGTTCCGCAACTATTATATGTCCATCCATGGTAGGGACATATTATTTCGTCATTCACGACTTTCCCGAGAGAAAGAGGAACCCCCCTGTGTATACATAAATCTTTAAAGGCATGAACACCTTGAGAGGTACGAAAAACAACGATTTTCTCTCCTAATATTTCAATAGCTTTAGGCTGTTCCTCTAATTCATTAGACATTAAAACTGGATGCCATTGATGAACTAATACAGGGTCTTTTACTAACAACGTTGTCATCCTTTCTTTATTCCGGGATCGTACCTTTTACACCTTTCACAAACCAGTTCATGCTTAATATCTCTTCTAATGGCAGGGTTTCCCCTTCTTTAAGCTTTTCTTTTCCAGCTTGGTCGGTGATCGGTCCGGTGAAGACCTCAAAACTGCCATCAATGATCTCTTGTTTTTTCGCTTCAACTGCATCTTGTACTTCTTGCGGAACATTCTTACCAAATGGTGCTAGATCGACCATTTTTTCCTTTAAACCACCATAATATGAACCTGATTCCCACGTTCCATCGATTACGCTTTGGACAACGTCAACATAATATGGTCCCCAGTTTAGTGTTGGATTTGTTACATACGTATCAGGAGCATACTTATTCATATCAGAGTCATTTCCCATACCCCAAACTCCCCGCTCAGCAGCAGCTTGGATACCTGCAGGTGAATCTTGATAGTTTGCGAGAACATCAACTCCTTCATCTAATAAAGTAATAGCTGCTTGTCGCTCAGTTGCAGGATCAAACCAAGTATTGCTCCAAACGACAGAGACCTCAATATCAGGATTTACACTTTGAGCTCCTAATGTAAAGGCGTTAATCGTGTAAATAACCTCTGGAATTGGAAATGCGCCAACATAGCCTATTTTGTTGTTTTCGGTTAATTTCCCAGCAGCTATACCTGCTAAATAGCCAGGTTGATAGCCTTTGCCTTGATATGTACCTAAGTTATCTTCTGTTTTATAGCCTGTCGCATGCATGAAGACAATATCCGGGTATTTTTTCGCTACATTAACGGTTGGATCCATATAGCCAAAACTGGTTGTAAAGATAATGTCGTGATCTTGTGCGAGCTCTTCAATGACTCGTTCTGCATCAGGGCCTTCCGGGACATTTTCAACTGTTGTTGAGGTGATTTCAAACGTTTCATCAACTAATTGTCTCCCTTTATCATGTTCAAATGTCCAACCCCCATCTCCCGGCACACCAATGTAGACAAAGGCAACCTTTGGTTTTTCGATTGTTTCTGTTTTTGCTTCTGTTTCTTCTTCATTTTGCGATGATTCTGCAGGTTGCGAGCTCTCCTGTGAACAAGCTGAGATCATGAAAACCATAAGCATTAGTATGATTAGACCTAACCATTTTTTCTTCATCTAAATCCCCCTTAATTTGTTTCATCAATTAATTGTTTATGAGAATTATTCACCTCCTTTAACGCTATGAAAGGTATTAAAAACGCTGTTCACGAAAATATGGCAGCCCTAATGCTTTCGGTTCGATAGGTGGTTTATGTCTATTTCTCCATCCAATAAACATAAGGACTAGAATTGTAGAGACATATGGAATCATTTTTAGAAAATAAGATGGTATGCCAATATTAAATAATTGAATTCTAAAGCCTAATGCATCAAGTCCGCCGAAAAAGTAGGCACAAGCTAATGCGTATAGTGGATTCCACCTTGCAAAGATAATTAAGGCAATGGCAATCCACCCTCTCCCGGCGGTCATTCCTTCAATCCAGTTAGGTGAGTAGGCCATTATTAAATAAAAGCCTGAAAGCCCCATCAGCATAGAGCCAACAATAACATGAACATAGCGAAAGCCAATTACAGATATCCCCATTACATCCGATGTTGATGGGCTATCACCTACAGCTTTAAGGTGAAGGCCCCAAGAAGTTTTATACATATAAATGTAGAGAAGGAAAGCTAAACCAATGCTCAACCAAATAAAGAGATCAAGGTTTGAAAAGATGTTTCCTATAACAGGGATGAATTCCAGCCATGATAATGGAACTGTTGGAACTTTTACTGATAAAGCAACCCCTGCTACGGCTTTTCCAAGGTAGGCACTCATGCCAGTTCCGAATAAAGTAATAGCAAGTCCGCTGACTATCTGATTTGCGCGAAGAGTTATACACAAAAATGCATGAATCAGGCCAAGTATTGCAGATGCTATCAAGGCAATGAAAAATGTAACAACTAAGTTTTCAGTTTGAAGAAAAATAATACAGGATGTTACGGCGCCAATGAGCATAATGCCCTCTGTACCTAAATGGATAACACCTGCTTTTTCACTCAATATTCCCCCAAGTACAGCAAAGAGCAAGGGTGTTCCGGAAGATATAGCAGCTGATAATAAGAGTACAATGACATCCATATCTTAACCTCCTTTCTAGTACTCTATTAGTTTTCATTCATCACTCTTTTTACACGGTATTTACTAATCATTTCTCCACCAATTAAACAAAATAAGATTGCCCCTTGTAACATGAATGATAAAGATGACGGTAATCCAATTGTCTGAACACTATAGCCTCCAACAATCAGACCACCAATAAAAATGGAAGATAGAATCATAGCGAATGGATTTAATTTTGCAAGCCATGCAACGATAATGGCGGTATACCCATAGCCGGGGGAAATTCCATACATCAGTCTTCCCGCTACTCCTGACACCTCTACCATTCCTGCTAAACCAGCCAAACCTCCACTTATCATCATGACGATCAAAATATGTTTATTAATACGTATGCCTGTATATTTTGCAGCTGTTGGATTTGCACCTAATAAACGTAACTCGTAGCCCCAACGTGTTTTTAAGGTCAAAAAAGCAAAAAGAATCACAGCTAAAACCGCAAAAAATATTCCTATGTGTAATCTTGTGTCTCCGATTGTCGCTAATAATTGAGAAGGAACAAATATTGGCGTTCCAGGAAAGTTAAAGCCTTGCGGATCTCTCCATGGACCAAAAACAAAATAATCTAATAATAAAAGAGCTACATAATTCAACATGAGAGAAGTAATCAATTCATTTACTTGAAAGTATGTACGCGGAATGGCGGTTAATAAGCCCCACAATGCACCAGAGACAATACCAACAATGACCATTAAGGGAATATAGATAACTCCCGGTAACTGTGGAAAATAAATCGTAATCGCAGTGGCACCGATCGCCCCTAATAAAAATTGTCCCTCTGCTCCAATATTCCATATGGAAATACGATAAGCGATTGCTACGCCAAGCCCACAAAGTAAAAGTGGTGTTGCTTTTACAAGGGTTTCACTTATTCCAAAGCTTGAACCAAAAGCACCATGCAGCATCTTCATATACACAGTAATTGGATTTAGTCCATTTAATAAAATAAAAAGAGCACATAGTAGTAAAGCAACGATGATCGAAAGAAGTGGAACAAGGATGCTATTGGATTTTTTGTGTGGATCTAATTCAAAACGGAACGGTAATCCACCCCTTTTTTTTGTGCTATTACCATTTATGACTGTTTGTTCTATTGATGTTTTTTGATTCATAAAACAACTCCTTCCATTGCATCTAAACCAGCCATTAATTGACCGAGGTATTCTTTTTCTTCTCTCCCCCTTTTGATGACACCATTTATCTTTCCGTTATAAAGAACAAGTATTTTGTCTGATAGCTGCATCACTTCATCTAAGTCTTCAGAAATAAGCAGAATTGCTCCACCTGAACGTCGAAGATTGAGTAACATTTGATGAACAGCTTCTGTTGCACCTACATCTAATCCTTGTGTAGGATGAACTGCGATCATCAACTTTGGATTTTGATCTATTTCCCTTGCAAATAAAAGTTTTTGCTGATTTCCCCCTGAAAGCTGTTGGACAGGACTATGTAAATCTGATGTACGGACATCGAAGTTTTTCACCAGCTCACTAGCCCATTGCTCATTTTGTTTCTTTTTTAATAGGCCCCATAATGTTCGTTTTTTTGTTCGATAGGATTTAAACAATAAATTTTCAACAACACCTAAGCTTCCAGCAAGGCCGCTCTTCATTCGATCTTCAGGTATATGTGCAATTCCTTTATCAATTAAACTTTGAACAGAAGGGTTGACTAATTGTTTGTCATTATAGGTAACAGTTCCACTTGTCCATGGGATAAGCCCTGTTAATGCTTCAGCAAGCTCTTTTTGTCCATTACCGGCGACTCCGGCAACTCCAATAATTTCATGTTCATGAATAGTAAAATCTATCTGATTCAAAGCATTTGAGCCCTGTTCTGTTTGTACAGTAAGCTTATTCACTTGAAGAATAGGTTTCCCTATAGAATGTGGTTCAACAGTTATTCCTTTCGTTACCTCTCTTCCGACCATTAGCTGGGCCAATTCGTGAACGTTTGTTTCCTCGTTGTTTAAATGGGCAATCATTTTACCTTTTCTCATAACTGAAATCCGATCGGCCACCTCCATGACTTCTTTTAACTTGTGAGTTGTAATAATCATTGTTTTTTCATGACGTTTAAGTTCCTGCATCGTTAAAAATAATTGCTCTGCCTCACCAGGTGTTAAAACGGATGTAGGCTCGTCAAAAATGATAATATCCGCCCCTCTATAGAGTGTTTTGACAATTTCTACACGCTGCTGTTCTCCAACAGAAAGTTGCCAGATAGGGACATTTGTAGGGAATGATAAACCATATTGCTCGGCAATTTGTTCAATCTCCTTTGATTTACTTTTCATCCAAGATGAACCTCGCCATATTTGCCCTTTTTCTCCGAGAATAATATTTTGAGTAGCTGTTAGTGTCTGTACTAATCGAAAGTTTTGATGTACCATGCCAATTCCCAGCTTCATAGATTCCTTTGGTGAATATATTTGACTTGGTTGACCATGGATGAAAATTGATCCGCTATCTGCTTTATAAATGCCTGACAGCATACTCATAATCGTGCTTTTTCCAGCACCATTTTCACCTAGTAATGCATGAATCTCCCCTTTCCTAACTGAAAAATTAACATGGTCACTTGCAATTACGGTGCCAAATTTCTTTACGATATCTGTCATCTTAATGGCATAATGATTAGGTGGCAATCATCCATCACCTCAATTATTGGAATTTTCTAAATTATCATCCATATTGGTCGTTCAGTCCACAAGTCTGTAGCATAATGTTACATAGTTATCTTATATTAAGGTCATTTTTGTAATGAAAAGTTACATAATATAAAAACAGTTTCCCTTTAAATGGGAAACTGATGTGTGGATTATCCTTATTTCTTTCCTAACACACAGCCTGTTACAAACTGCATCCACGCATAAGCTCCAATTTTTACTGTTTCATCCACTGGTGTATCTTTACTAGGATCCAGGCAAACAAAATCTATATGTTTAATTTTAGAATGCTTTCCAATTTCTAATAAACTATCAAATAATTCCTCTGTGGTCATTCCACCTGGAGTTGATGCCGGTATCCCTGGAGCAAAAGAGATGTCCAGTACATCAAGATCAACTGTTACATATATGCGATCCACTTTAGTGGATAAAGTCTTAAGCGCTTGAATGACAGTTGATTTTACTCCTGTCTTCCGTGCTGTTTTTAAAGTGATGATTTTAGTTTGGTGTTTGTTAGCGAAATCTACTAATGGTTTGGCATTATAATAACCATGTGGACCAAGGATCACCAACACCGCATGCATGTGATCGAATTAAATTGAGCTGCAGGTTTTCAACGTCATCTTTATCTATAAAAACATCACTGAATTTTCCAAAACCTGTTGTAACTCCGTATACAATCTTTCCTTTAGAGACAATATGCTCAACTGCTTTTCTACTTTCTATCACTTTTTTCATACTATCTTCTGTATACCTAACTTTTTGTCGATCAATAATGATTTTTTGCAGAGTTTTCAACGTTAGATTTAGACCATTTAACGTAATCACCTTTCTCCCTCCATCTTCTTTTAAATAGAAAAGGGGACTATATCTATGAAATCATTGGATTTCAAGATATAGCCCCCTACTCACTATTTTGGCTATGGGCATTTCATATATGGTTAATTCCCAGACCAATTGTTTCTCATGAGTTGATTTAATTGCATGTCAGGTTCTACTGATAATAATAGGAGAATTGCTTTCCTCCCAATTAGCCGATCTTTACTCAATGCCATATAAAACAACTCTTTCATCTGGATTCTTACCTAATAACTATTGTCTGTTTCCATTGTATGCGGTGAGAAAATAATTGATCACAATAACTTTGTTAAATAGTTTAAGATTGCTCAAATGTTGTCAATACTTATTATTGGATACTTTTCAAAAAAATTATAGAGGTGATAAAAATGACAATGCAACGGACGTTTATCATGGTAAAGCCGGATGGTGTAAAACGAGGATTAATTGGGGAGATTGTGAAACGCTTTGAACAAAAAGGATTTACATTACTCAATGCAGAGTTAATGACAATTGATCGATCAAAAGCGGAATATCATTATGAGGAGCATAACGAAAGACCGTTTTTTGGTGAATTAGTTGATTTTATTACATCATCTCCAGTGTTTGCCATGGTATGGGAAGGCGAAAATATTATTGAAGTTTCACGTACGATGATTGGTAAAACTAGCCCAACCGAAGCTCAACCAGGCACCATTCGTGGTGATTTTGCTTTCAAAAAAGAAGAAAATGTAATTCATGGCTCAGATTCATTAGAAAGTGCAGAAAGAGAGATTGCAAATTTCTTTGATCCATTGCAACTTCGTTCTTCTGACCAAATGTATAATAACCGCAAATCAAGTTAATTATTAAATGTCTTTTGATTGCATGGACACATTTTCCGGCAACGAAAGACATTTTTACATTGAAGGTGATCATAAATGCTATGTAGAACAAGTGATGAATTACAAAGGTATGTGGAAATATCAAAAGAATGGACGAAAAAAGGAAAAGTGGCAGATTATATCCCTGCACTCGGAAAAGAAAACCCCTATGATCTGTCCATTGCAATTCATTACCCAAATGGTGAATGTGTGTCAGCAGGAGATATTAAAAAGAAATTCACTCTTCAAAGTATTTCAAAAGTGATTAGCCTTGCTTTTGTGTTAATGGATAAGGGGAAAGATTATGTATTTGAACGAGTTGGAATGGAACCAACAGGAGATCCATTTAATTCCATTGCTAAATTGGAGACAATGGCTCCTGCAAAACCATTAAATCCGATGATAAATGCCGGAGCACTCGTTGTGACGCATATGATAGAAGGAAGCTCTGTCGAAGAAAGACTCAATCGATTACTATCGTTTGTACAGTGTCTAACAAATGATCAAGCGGTTACTTTTAATAAAGAAGTCGCTCGATCAGAATTTGAGACTGCAGACTTAAATCGCTCTTTAATTTATTTCCTTAAGCAACACGGAATCATAAATGAAGATGTCGAACAATTAATAGACCTTTATTCTAAACAGTGCTCGATTGAAATGAATTGCTTGGACTTAGCGAGGGTCGGTGCAGTTTTTGCACTGGATGGAGCTGATCCTAAGACTGGAAAACAGCTCATTCCTTCTGATGTTACAAGGATTTGTAAAACGTTTATGGTTACATGCGGGATGTACAATGCGTCAGGCGAATTTGCAATAAAAATTGGAATTCCTGCCAAAAGCGGCGTTTCAGGTGGAATTATGGGCTCTGTTCCTGGAAAATTCGGAATTGGAATTTTTGGTCCTTCATTAGATGAAAAAGGAAACAGTATTGCGGGTATACGATTATTGGAATTGTTATCAAAAGATTATCAGCTAAGTATGTTTTGAAAACTAATTGCCCTCCACTATTAGGGAGGGCTTTTCTCTTTTATTAAACAGGATGACTAGATTTAGATGAAATAAAGGTTGTCGTTAACCCAACCGCCAATATTGTCACACAGGAAAGTAAGAATGTTTCACCTGAAATTAACAAGCCTCCGAGCAAAATAACGACAGCATCAATGAAAAAGATCAAGATTCCAACATTAATCCCGGTCTTTTCGAATAGAAATTGAGCTAATAAATCTGTTCCTCCAGTACTTGTACCGATTCGAAGCATCAATCCAATTCCAAGTCCTACTAATATCCCTCCAATAATCGAGCTTATAAGAGGAGCTAGGTGAATGATTCCTGAAAAAGGCTTCATCAAATCGATAAAGAAAGAAGAAATAAGCATTCCATGCAAGCTATTATAAAAGTATTTTCGATAATAAATCCATGCGATGAAAAAAATTGGAATACTCAGGAAAATAATCATCAGTCCTGCTTTTAACCCCAATAAATAATGCAAGATTAATCCTATTCCTATAATTCCTCCATCTAACACTTTATATGGTGTTAAAAATAAATTGATGCCTATTGATAGAATAATACTACCAATACTAATCATGACACCGATTCTCACATACTTCATGTCTCTCCCCCAAAATAGGACATGTTATAGTTTATGAGAGTATTCGGAAGAATATTTATTTTGAATAGAAAGGTTGATTTTATTTTTTTGCTTGTACCTAATGTTATGTATCACCCAAGTAATCCGTTATATAGATAAAGGTATATTTACGTACTAAATAGTTACTAAGTACACCTTGTGTTTGCTTGTCAGTTGGTGGATCTGTGAAGGTATAAGCCTTTGCATTCATTTTTTCATAATTTTCTTTATCAACTTCATTGTGGTACGTATCATCAACAATACCAGAGGTAAAGGCTTGAATCGGATAGCCTGTAAAAAAGACATATGTTCTTAGGGACATATGTGGTGTTGAATGAAGTATATAAATTACAATAATTAGAGTTATTAATGGTATCCAGGTTCTTTGTTTTTTCATACTATTCTCCTCAAATATAGACTCCTTTATTAATTATATGAAATTGCTAAACTAAAAGTTATCTTGATTTTACTATATTATCCATTTAATAACTAATAAAAAAAGGATCTTTTCTTAAAGATTGTTGGTTTAGTCTTCAATTAGCTATACACTCTAATGATTACTTTAGCGACAAAGTTTATATCAATAACCATGTGAAACATCGCATCTATCTTATTGGTATACAACCATAATATGGTATAATATTGTAGCTGTTTCAATAGAAAGGATTATAAGATGCTAGTAGAGAAATTACCTATCATTAAATTTATTAAATATAGTTTTGTGGGGATATTTTGTACAGGAATTTATTTTCTTTGCATGTTTCTCCTAGTGGAAATATGGCAGGGAAATCCAGTTATTAGTGCCATGATTTCCTTTGTTATCATGACAATAGCTTCATTCTTTTTGAATAAAAAGTATACATTTGGTGGGGCTTATTCACATCATGAATTATTACGATTTTCAATTGTAGCGATTATAGGGTTTTTCTTGAATTTAGGAATTATGTTTCTTATCGTAAGTGTATTTGACTTTCATTATTTGATTGGTGAACTGGTGACTATTTTTGTCATACCGTTCGTGAATTTTTGTTTGAATTATTATTGGACATTTAAATAGATTGGCAACTTCAACTTTCCAATATAAGAGTCCACCTAGGAGAGATTTTTGGGCACGCTGAATGGGAATTTTGGCATTGAATTATTATAAAATGAAAATGGACCTTAATCTTAAAGATTAAGGTTCAATGTAAAATTCTCAATAGTAATATGGATACGAAGGATAGTAAGGATAGTAAGGATAAGGATAAGGATATCCATAGCCATATGGATATGCTAATGAACCAGCTAAAAGTCCTCCTAAAACTCCTCCTAAGAAAGGTGCTCCCCAAAATGGTCTCCCAAATCCGAATCCAAACGGTCTCCCAAATCCAAACCCAAAAGGTCTTCCAAATCCAAACGGTCTACCAAAAGGTCTTCCGAAAATTCGTGTATCGTTAGGATTAATTTCATTAAACTCATTTACCATTGGTACTTGATATTCATTTTGCATATAAGTACTCCTCCCTTTTTCACTATAAACTTATGCGAGTTGGGAGCGGAATTCTTGGGTATTTACCTATATATAGAGAAAAACACCCAAAAATTGTGAAAAATGTTACTCTTCATTTGATAAATAACACCATTAACTCATCATCATAATACGTATCATCAATTTTTAATGCCCTTTTTTCAATTCCGTACGATTCAAAACCTAAAGAAGTGTAAAGTTGTTTTGCCGGTAGATTGCTTGCAGTTACGGTCAGATAAATCTGTTCTATTTTCGGCTTGTTTTTAGCCATTGTAGTTAGTTCTGTGATGAGTCTTTTTCCGATTCCTTCATATCGAAAATCTTGATGAACATATACTGCCACAATTGTTGCACGATGTTGAATTTTCTTTTTCGTTTCAACAACTAATGTGGCAACACCGACTAAGTCTTCTTCGATAAATGCCCCGAGAGTGTAGGAATGCCCGGAATTTAGCCTTACTTCCGTTTGTTGAATTGACATGTCTTTTTCTTCTTCATAGCTTGAGCTAAAAGCTTCCGGATTATTATGTAATGCTTCTAAGCGTAAGGATTTATATTTAGTTGAATCTGATTCTGTTAGCAATCGAATCTTCATATGTAAAGACCTCCAATTATTTTTGGGACAAGGAACCTGTCCCCCTGTTCCTCCCCCTGTTCCTCATATTTTGTGTATTAATTACACATGATAATAGGAAAGGTTGAAGAGTTGGTGATTTTATGAAAAAGAGGGGCCGTTTGAAGAGAAGGTCAGTTCCTTTTTTACTTTTAGCTTTGTTTCAATCTGTATTTGTTCTTATATTAAAGAAGCATAAATCAGCTAATACGTGGGTTTTGTTTTTCTCAAATATAGGAATGGCGTTTATATTTGAATATATTGTTTTGAATTTATTTCAAGCTTATACGTATAAACCAACAGTATTAAAAAAACGTTATTTTGATAATATTTTTGGCGCCATTCTTTCACAAGGACTGTATATTCCCGTGTCTTCCACGTTTATAACCATATTTAATATGAAATGGACATGGAAAGTGGGATTTACAATCTTTTTTTATTGTATTGAACGGTTATTTATATTCTTAAAAATTTATCATATAAATTGGTGGAGACCAATCTACACAGTTATCTTATTACCTATTTACTATGGGTTAAGTGACGTCCTGTACAAAGGTCTACAGCAACAAAAAATAATAACGAGAACTTTAGCTACTTATTTAACAATCATGGTAATTGAAACAAATATTATGTTTGTTTTAGCCTATCTTGATATGATTCGATTTAGAATTGGTAAAAAACAATCCATTCGCCTTCACTTTATGATTGCACCACTATATAGTCTTGTTATGTCATGTGTATCTACTTTTTTGGCGAAAGAAAAGGGAATGACTATTCGAATCATTCATCTATTCATTTATAAAATAATTAATAGCATTTTACTAAAATTAGGGATACTGACTGTAAATCGACGTTTACAAAAGTGGACTTTACTTTGGTACAGTTTTATGGTGTTTAGTTCAAGATCTATTTATCGAAGAATTTTTAGATTGGATCTTCATTAAACTAGCGATTAAGCTTTATAAAAGATGGTGGTTGGATAAGTTGAGAATTACCATCCAGCCACAACTTTATTTAGATTTTATTGTAAAACCAGTCTCAATACGATCATATCTAGACATTGAATTCCATTTTCAACGATGGGTTCAGGATAATGTCGCAAGAAAAAATCATGGTCAATCTCAATGATTCGAAATCCACATTTTTGATAAAATGCCAATTGTCCAATACTCGAATTACCTGTACCTACCTCTATTGTCCTGTAACCCATCTTTCTAGCTTGTTCAATTGAATGAAAAAGAAGTTCTTTTCCTAATCCTCGACCTTGAAATTCTTCATTCACTGCTATATTTTTTAATTCAATTGTAGTAGTGTTTTTCTCAAGTAATACATATGTTCCTATTACTCTTTCTTTTAACTCCGCAACATAGCATTCACCTATCCTAACATATTCATTAATTAATTTTTCTGATGGATCTGCTTGAAGCAACAACTCGATTGGAACTTGCTCACCATTCTCTAATTGTCTAATCTTCATTTTTTTCTCCAAGTTTTAAATTGAATTTCGTCAACTCTTTTCAACTCCTATAAAAAGGTTTATTTCTTATTCTCTCTATTCCAATAAGTATTTTTTAAGTATCATTCATCGTTTTCTATACTCTATTTATTTTTTGCTTTTTCATTAATAAATAAATGGAAATTCTCACCTGATTCTCCAACATTTTTACAGTATAAGTACGAAAAGGATCCGGTTATGATTAAATAGGTTTTTATTATGTGTCTTTTGACAAATTAGGAGTGTGTACACTTGAAAAAGCATGTCATCTTGGCGTTTACTACAATTGGCATTCTTACTATTGGGATTTCCAATCAAGCTTCTGCTCATGAGAAAACATATCAAGTTCAAACTGGTGACTCTTTATGGAAAATTGCCTCATCTCATCATTTAACTGTAGAGCAAATTATGCAGTACAATCAATTAACATCTTCTACTATTTATGTAGGACAAAATTTATCACTACTGGCACCACATTCACATGAACAAACAGCCTCATATACGGTGAAATCAGGTGATTCTTTATCACTGATTGCAAAAATCTACAGAATATCCGTCACTGAACTTAAATCTATGAATCAATTAAGTTCTGATATTATTTATATCGGACAAGTTTTAACTGTACCAAATTCCGCTGCAACTACAGGAGAAACGAGTTCATCTACAAAAATGACAAGTGAGAGTTATACGGTTCAACCTGGAGATACATTATGGAAGATCGCTCTTTCTGCCGGATTATCTGTAACGCAATTAAAAGCGATAAATAATTTATCCACTGATACGATTAAAGTTGGACAAGTACTCTATTTAACGGAACAACAAATCACACAATCTTCTTTGAATACAGAAAAACTAATAACTGAAGCAAAAAAATATATTGGTGTTCCATATGTATGGGCTGGAAATACTCCATCTGGTTTTGATTGCTCGGGTTATTTGAAATATGTCTTTCAAACACAGGGAGTTACAATTCCCCGCACAGTAGCAACAATTTGGGATGCTACAACACCTGTAACTTCACCTGCAAAAGGAGATCTAGTGTTCTATGCTACAACAGCAAAAAGCCCCACTCATGCGGGTATTTATATCGGAGACAATAAATTTATCCATGCCGGTTCGTCAACAGGTGTGACAATTACAGATATGAACAATTCCTATTGGAAACCATGTTATTTAGGTGCTAGAAAAGTAAAAATGTAGATTTCACATAAAAATCATGAGGAAATCCTCATGATTTTTCCTTAATCTATCTATAAATCCATTTACATGATGTTTGACATGATAAAAACGATTACTTCTTTAATACCCCTAAATATTCCTGCCAAGGACCAACGTCTTCTCTATATCTGTTTGCCATTACTCTTACAATCTGTGATAAATGGGTTAGATCGTGAACAGCCCATGTTGAAATTAATTCTCTAACCTTTACTGTTCCCAATGCAGGATGATAGCCAACTTTCTTCAATTGGTTCTCAGTTTGCACTAGTTTAACTAGTATTTTTATGTTTTCCTCGCGGATTTCAGTAAATTCTTCTAAAAGTTCGTCTATTGAAGCTTCTGTTACATTTTGTAGATGCGAATACCGGTCAAATGCCGGGAACGGTTGACGATCACCTTCTCGAAGAATAAATTCTAAGCGCGGAATCCAATTGTGTTTTTCTGCTTCAATTAAGTGTTCAATGACTTCCTTAACATTCCATGTTCCTTCACCTTCATTACTATGAATCCAACCGTGTGATACACCAGTTAAAAAAACCGGTAATGTTTTGGGTGTACGCTCAAGGATTTCAACAGCTTCTTTCAATGAAAAGTTCATGTTATCACTCTTTCAAGTTTAGTTAATCATATTCTTTAATTATTAATCGGAATCTAAAATGAAAGTTATAACAGTTTGTGTGCCATTTTGTGTCCTAATAAGACAATTAAGATAGTTATCAGTCCGTATGGCAAAGAAGTGAGAATTGTTGATATTTCAACTATACCTTCATCTACCAACCTATAAAATAAGTATATTGAATATGGTAAGGTTACTGTCACAGCTGTACCAAGTCCAAGTGCATATACACCTAACAACATCGATTGACCAATATGCATAAACACATGTAATAGTAAAATCAAATTAAAGCCAAGGAACATGGGATAATATTGATGCTCTACAGCAAAGTATGTAGAAATAATGTATACGAAAAATTGGAGGGCGACAGGTAAAGTGAATTGTGCAGCCGTAATTGTTGACATTTTCTGAAATGTATGTCTAAAGAATTCTGGTACTTTGTGAGAAGTAGTGGAATAATTCTTCTTAAACCATCGTTCAACAAAAAGTATTTCTTCAAAATCATGTATTAAAAATGTGATCGGAAATAACCACAAAAGTGTTGCTAAACTAATATTATGATTGAGCCATTCAAACATGTCTTCTCTACTCTTTTCATTAAAGGTACATTTAATTTAAATTTTAATACGAATGGATTATTTTTACAATATTAATAGAAAATAGTCTTTTTACTTATTATATTTATAAGTGGGGAACCTTTCTACATATACGGTTCCCCATACCTTGTTTCTATGGTTAATCCGTAGAAGGTCCGCTTTGATGATCATTTTTTTCTGCACAAGCAAAGCAATAAACTTCTGAATTTATGACTATTCCATTTAAAAACCCGTTCGTACAGTAAACGATTTTTTTACATGATACACATTCACCGATTTTTTCAACCATAGAAAACCTCCTATTTATTGATTGAATTCCTCATAATGGAAGATGTCTTCTTTTGGAATGATTTTCTTTTTAGATGGGTGTTCACTCACATATCCTAAACCTAAAATGGCAACGATTTTTCGATCATGAGGAATTGAGAGTGCAGTTCTAACGTAATTCTCTCTTTGAGAAGTTTCGGCTTCATTCGTGATATTGTACACAGCACCGAAAGCACACCCTAATCCTTCATTTACAGCTGCTAACCATATGTAACTACTGGCAATGGATGCATCCTGCAGCCAATACTTACTTATATTAGGGCAACCGGTTATAACAATTGCAGTTTGAGCTTCTTTTAACCATTGCATATAAGGAGTCGTTACAGATAAATAGTCTAATGTTTTCCGGGTTTGAACGATAACAAATTCTCTAGATGGTAAATTATTTCCTGTTGGTGATAAAGAAACTTGGTGAATGATTTCATCTAAAATTTCCATTGGAATTTCTTTGTTTGAAAACTTCGTAATTTCTCGTCTATTTTTGACTACTTCTTTAAAATCCATAAATAACTCCTTTCTTGTAAGCTAAACATATATTTTATTTATATCTTTAGTTTACAAGTAATGGCTGTAAAAGTTAAAGAAATTTTTAAATTCATGATCTAAAAATCTTTTGTTTACCACTAATCCTGGAAAAAAATCTTTATATGTATACTAAAAAACGCACCTAAACAAGTGCGTTTTTTTGATACTTTATTAAAGATTGTTATCTTCATCATTTTCAACCAAATGTTTCAACATAGATAACTTGTTATCCCAAAATTGCTCGTAATATGAAAGCCAATCTTTTAATTCCATGAGTGGTTCAGTGTGAAGTTGATAAATTTTTTCCCGGCCTACTTTTTTTCCACTCACTAATTCTGCTTCTGAAAGAATATGGAGATGTTTTGTGATTGCTGTACGGCTAATTGGAAAATGTGCTGTAATCTCTGTTATCGGTAACTCTTTTTTAGCTAGTAAACGAAGAACCTCTCTTCTAGTCGGGTCAGCAATAGCTTGAAACACATCATGCTTTGCTTGAACCACTTATTGTTCAACAGCCTTTCGAAGATTAACATTTACAATATTTTCCCATCCGCCATTCATTCTGTCACGTACAACAGAAGCTTTTTCATTTGCTTTTTGTTGAATATCGTCAGAATCTTTCCATCCACTATGAATTAATGTGAATTCTGTTTTACCATCTAAATCTTTTAAGAAAAATGAGACAATCCAACCATCAGTGTCCCAGGAGAAAACAATTTTTGTTGGTTCATCTACTTCTAAAACTTTACAAGGTGACGGACCAAATGGAGATTGTATATGAAATTCATGTCCAACCTTTGGTTGAAAATCATTAGGCATAAACCATTCGGAAATTCCTTCTGCTGTTGATATAACTTTCCATACTTTCTGAATTGGTGCCTCAAAAATCGTAGTTTTCTTGATATCTTGTACTTCCGGCATATAAATCACTCCTATAAATAAAGAAAATGAAACCTTTTGGTTACACTTTATTATAACACCTTTTGGTTACATGTCTATAATATCAAGATAATTTTCAATTTTTATTCACTACTTCAACTAACAACTTTTAATTATTCTTATATTTTTTGGTAAGACTAAAGACAAATAAGACAAAATGTGGTGCTGTGATTGGAAATGGTTATAGATTTTTTACCAATTCAATTTTTACAATCGATATCATTAGATGAGCTGCTGCAGGAGGAAAAACTTTTTTATCAAACTCTTCACTCCTACTGGCAAGAACATAATTACTTAACTATTAAATGGTGGGTTTTAGTTACATTAAGTATCTTGTCACCATTTGTCTGGTTTATTATTGTTGATAAAAAAAGAATTACTGAAATAACTGCTTTCGGAATGTTTTTTGGCATCATTGCAATTTTTTTAGATTCAATAGGAAGTAATGCAATGGTATGGACATATCCTGTTCGATTAACTCCTTATTTGTACCCGCAGATGTATCCGTATGATGTAGGAATTATCATCATTCCTTTTATGCTTATATATCAACTATCAGGGAGGACATTCAAAACGTTCTTTTTCTCAACAGGCCTACTTGCATTACTTATTGCATTTGTGGCAGAAACCACAATGGAAAGATTAAATATGTACATGGAAATAACATGGAAGAACATTTATTCGTTTCCTATCTATTGGGTTATAGGCTTATTCTGCTGGAGCATTATTAAAATATTTAAGAGGATAGAAAGCAAACATAATAATCAGTAAATGAAATGATAAAAAGCTACCAAGATTTAATCATTGGTAGCTTGCTCTTGCTCTAATCCCTCTGAATCATTTAGAAAAGTTGTTTTTCGGGTTAAAAATTGCTTTAATTCGTTCATTTTCTTTTTAGAAACAAGGATATAAAGAATATCTCCTGACTTTATTTTTGTATCTCCATGAGGTGTTACTAATAATCCGTTTCTAATTATCGCGTTTATTAGCACTTCTTTAGGGAATTCGATATCCTTTAACGGTTGATTTATGATATGTTCTTGGGCATTGACTTCTACCTCGATAATCTCAGCATTTGCTTTTCCGATGGAAACAAGCTCAAGAGTGTGTGGTGCTTCTGTTTTTTTCGGTCCATTAAGTCCAAGCTTTTCCGCAAAAATTGAGATCGTCGAGCCTTGTATTAAGGCTGAAGTTAGAACAACGAAGAAAACAACATTAAATATTAATTGACTATTCTCTATCCCCATAGTCATAGGAAATGTCGCAAGTACAATAGGTACGGCACCCTTCAGCCCCGCCCAAGACAAGAAGATTTTTTCATTTATACTAAATTTCATTTTAATGGTTGATAGAAATACAGCAACAGGTCTAGCAATGAAAATTAAAATGATGGAGAGTAACAATCCTTTAAAAATAAGTTCAATAGAAAGAAATTGAGATGGAAAAACGAGTAAACCGAGTATGATAAACATTAAAATTTGCATCATCCAGGCAAAACCTTCATTAAAACGAAAAATGGAATGTCGATATGTTAAATCACGGTTACCGATAACGATTGCCGCGATATATACAGCTAAAAGACCACTTGCATTAATTAAATCAGTCAAGCTGTATGTGAGTAGAGAAAAAGCTAAAGCAAATATAGGGTATAAACCACTTGAATCCAAATTGATCTTATTGATTGCATAACTTGCAAAACGGCCTAAAATATAACCTAATCCTAATCCAACAGCCATCTGCCAAACAAAAGAACCTATTAACATGAGATATGATGTTGTATCAGAGCTTAACATTTCTATAAGAGATAAAGTTAAAAATACAGCCATCGGATCATTTGTACCAGATTCAGCTTCTAGTGTTGAACTGAGACGCTCATTTATGTTTTGACCCTTTAATACCGCAAAAATTGCAGCAGCATCAGTTGAACCTACAATTGCTCCAAATAAAAATCCTTCAAGCCAACTAACATTAAAGATCAGTTTTGCTGCTATTGCCACAACGATTGTAGTGATTAAAACACCTAATGTTGCCAAAGATAATGAAGGTGTTGCAACAGACTTTACTGAAGACCACTTAGTTTGTAATCCCCCTTCAAATAAGATAACAACAAGAGCAAGTATCCCAATTAATTGAGCGAGTTTAGGGTTATCAAAATAAATCAGTCCTAAAACATCGCTTCCCATAATCATTCCAACACCCATAAATAATACAAGTGCAGGAACACCAAGTTTTGATGAGAATTTGGTCGTAATGACCCCCATAATGAGTAAAAATGCTGTGAAAAAAATAAAGTAATCTATTTCGAAATTTTCTAACATCTATGCTCCCCCTTCATATCGATCGCATGATAAATTAACATCAACCTTCACTTCATACCCTTCCTTCTTTTTAACCCCGATATATCTAAGTGTT
Organism: Metabacillus schmidteae; assembly: GCF_903166545.1. Taxonomy (NCBI): domain Bacteria; kingdom Bacillati; phylum Bacillota; class Bacilli; order Caryophanales; family Bacillaceae; genus Metabacillus; species Metabacillus schmidteae. Next base: position 2,757,488 of record NZ_CAESCH010000001.1, read on the forward strand.
TGTGCACGAGATGAGTCATGTTTCTACATAAAAACACTAAATAATTTCTATGTGATTTCGCTGTAAGGGTTTTTTCTCTTACGTCTGTTTTTAATCAGTCGACCTAGTTACTTAATATCAGTTTAACATATATTATGTAACATTAATAATCATATGCTCATCTTCATAGTTCTTATTATTTCTTTAAGATGTGAAAAAAATAGAAAAACTTAGCTTATCGCTAAGTCCTAGTGCAAATCCTTAAAATTTTTTAATTACTGTTTTCGTAAAAATTGTTGCAGTTAAAGAATATAACTTTATAGTGGAGCGCAATGGAACGAACTAATTATGACTATAAACTGCATTAAATAACAACAAAGTATGCGAAAACAGCCTTTAATTACATCCATAATATTGCTGATAGCACAAAAAGAGACTGCATGAGCAGCCTCTTACCTTTACTTTATATCCACTGTTTAGGATATTGTCTATTTTTAAATAAATTATTATAAAGTACTGAAATTGAAATGAGGAGGACAGACGACAAGACTATAGAAAATAAAAGGCCCCAGCCTGCTTCTGTGTTAATTGCCACCATTGCACTTGCTGCTGCAGGTGGATGAATTAATTTAAAGGTAATCATAAGGAATAATACAATAGCAAGTGTAAGTCCTATCGATAAATGAGATTTACCAAATACACTCCAAATCAATAATGCTGTAAATGTTGAAACAAGGTGTCCGCCAACAATTTGTCGTGGTTGTGAAAATGGTAATGAATGTGCAGCAAATACCAATAAACAACTGGCACCCATTGGACCTAAAATCATTGGATAGCCTAACATAACTGCTACAAAGCTAATAAGTGTAATGGCAATTAAGCCGCCGCCCGCAGAAATAATCGTATCCCCAAGCTTCACGTTTGTATGAATTCTTTGGTTTCCCTTCATTTTCATGAGATAAGAATGAAAAAATAAAATGACACTTTGCTGATTTTTTTGTAGTGTTTTCTCAACATTCATAAAATTTTCCCCTTACGTTGAGTTTTTCAAGAAGTATGTAAGATAATCTTCCGTAAAATTTATTGTAATGGAAATGGTAAAAATATTAAAGATATTTTTTGAGAATTACTATTGAAAACCCTTTCAAAAAGTGATATGAAGCATAAAAAGTTTGACTAAAATTGTCGGATGATTAGTAGTGCAAACGTTGTTAAATTGTTGTTAGAATAGTAAATGTGTCGAGTTGAGTTGAGATAGCGAACCTGTCCGCAATTTAAGTCGATGGAAAACGTTGTTATAACAGTTGGTTTAATGATAGGGTATCCTGCTTGAAGCTAACCGTCATTCATCTTTCAGCATGCTTTTATCAGCATGGTTATGTATTGACGGTTTTTCATTTTTATCAAGAGGATTAAACATAGTGTAGAAAATGAAAAGTAAGTCATTACCTTAATAGGAGGAGTATTCATGTCAAACGAAACGAGTACAATGACTCAGCAAATCGTGATCTATAAAGGAATAAATTGTGAAGTTATTTATAATTATGGAAATGGGAATTATGAAATTGTTTTTGGAGAACAAATTTTATTAGTAAGCGATTCAGATATACAAATCATAAATTAAGATTTTTATAAGTTACAACTTACGAATTTCTTTAAAAGAAGTAGGCAGCGGTCCATGTTTTATTCTTAATTTAATGAGATTAGCACAATCTTCCGGGGATAAAATTGACGTGTCTACTTCCAGATCATAAATACCTGGCTTATGAACAAGTTTCTGCCATAACTGTACAGGCTTTGGAATCTCACCTTCTGATGTGTAGCCCATATTCCATGTCATACGTCTTCTTTCCATAATCTCTTCTATAGGACAGCGAACACCTATAAAGTAAACAGGAAATTCTTTCAGGATCAGTGCACATTTTTTTAGTATACCTAATGAATTGGAATATCCATCATGATGACCAACATCTACTACAATATTTAGACCTGCTCGACTAAAAGAAGCAATCGACTCGTACAGGACGATGTATAAACGTTCAATTACAGGTTCGAGATCAGGTCTCTCTCCTCCAGGACGCAAGCCAATACTTGGTTGATAAGCATCTGGGGTCATTTTCATCATTTGATCTACACCTAGGTTCATCCACACACCTTCAAAGTTGTTTTGTATAGATTTGGCAATGCTTGTTTTTCCAGACCTTGGAGCACCATTTAAGATAATGATATTCCCGATATTCTCCATTTTTTCTCCACCTTTTATTTGATGATGAGTCTCTTTTATTACGTCTAAAACAATGCTAACTTTAGTTGATTTCTTTCCAATACCTTCTAAAACAATGATTAAGATAAGCTCCTATATTAATCATCTACTAGGATTCAATTGGAAAATGCATGACAAAAAGTTGCCATGCATAAAAATCTTACACTAATTCATTTCGTTTACGAAGAATGTGATAAAGGAAATAACAACAGATAGAACATAACAATGCTAGTAATGCGATAAAACCATAACCTGCTTGTAAGCCTATCAAGTCATTTTCACCATTACTGAATACATTTGTAACAAAGTCAATAATAAAACCAATCAGAAAATTTCCAATTACACTGGCAATCCCCATTAATGTTACAGTAAAAGTAATAGCAGTTCCAGTTCCTTTAGGATACCTTTTAGCTAAAAGTGCCATAACAGTTGGATAAATCAACGCAATTCCAACACCTGAGATGGCAAATAACATGGCGCCTTTTTCACCTATAATAATAGCCGCAAAGCTGCATAGACCTGAAAAAGCAGAAAACAACATAATTGATTTTATAAATCCAATTTTATCAGTTAATGGTCCAAGCAATAATCTAGATAGCATGAAAAACAGGAAAAATAAAGAAAGCATATTTGAAGCATCTGTTAATTCCCATTGATAAGCCTTTACTAAATAATTAATTAACCATCCCCCGACGGCAAGCTCTGATACGACGCCAAAGGATAAAATTGCAACGATTAACCAAGCAATTGGATCTTTTGAAAGATTTTTAAAAGATAAAACAGACCCTTCCTCCATATTCTCAGTGGGAAATTTCCCTAGTAATGAAGGAATGATCGGTAGTAATGAAAAACATAATATAAAAAGGTACATTCCCCGCCATCCAAATTCTTCTCCACTTACTCCATTCCATCCCATAATGGAAGCAGCCATTATAGGGGCGACCGTTGAGCTTAATCCATAAAAAAAGTGAGATAGATTCATCATCATACCGGTATTTTTCGTGAAAATCCTTGCAGCCATAATTCCGAGTCCAATTTCCAACATACCGTTACCAATATATAAAAAGAAAAAAGAAGCAGAAAGAGTTGGAAAGGTTGTAGAAAAATAGATAATAAATCCAGCAGCAGTCATCGATAAAAATGCAGCGATACCTGTCAACTTTATGCCAATTTTGTTCGCAAGAATGGATGTAAATGAACATGCAAGTAAATATCCGAGAGAATTTAAAGCTAATAGAGTACCAAGATGAGTCTGTGTTAAGTGAAAATCTTGTTGAATAATCGGTATGGCAGGCCCTCGTACATTTTCAGATAATCCAAAAATTAGAAATCCACCAAACACAATCAATAGCATTAAAATATAATTATATTTGGCGTTATTTGAAATCCTTTTAAGGGGTGTGTGCTTGAACTCGAGTTCATTCATTTGTTGTCCTTCTTTCTATTTGCTAGCAATGTTTTTTGAATTAATAACAGTTTGCAACAAATAAACCGCTTTCACTTCGTCATTAATTTTAACATAAATATCATAATGGGTTTGCCTCGACGTTGGAGGTGGTACTTTGTAGGGAATGTCTGCTGATGTTAAAATATCGAGTAGCAACAAATGTTCATCTTGATTTAGACTGGAGTTAATTAACTTCCATTTTTTATTTTGATGTGAACGATAAAGTGAATAGATAACAAAAAACAAAGAAAGTACGGCAATTACCTCGTACAAAGGACCCCCTCCTCATTGTCATATGTTATTCACTATATTAGCGGTTTGTAGCATTCATGTATGATTCTTAAGTTCCACATAAAGTGTTAAACTCCTGCTGTTTTGACAAAGGATAAACAATTATTTTCTTATATAAATTATTACAATGAAAAGCCAGTTCCTAAATCATATTATGGAACTGGTTTCTTCTTTCTCCAATACAAATTTTATTTGAGTTAACCTTTTTAAAGCGAGAGATAAAAATAATGATCTTCCTAAGGTAAATATATTAAATGTAAACCATAGTTGATGAGGATTTATCTCTGAGCCAAAAATCCAAATGGAAATAATAAAAACGATAAGTGCGCAAAAAATTGTGTTTCGAATAAATTTAGCTTCTGTTGCACCTGAGAACACACCTTCCAATTGAAGTCCCCAAAAAGCAACAATTGGATAAACAGCCATCCAAATAAAGAGTTCTCCTGCTAGATTCTTTACTTCCTCTAAGTCCGTAAATGCGATTAATAGGAAATGACCAAAAACGAACATAAAGATTGAAAGGAAAATGGCAGTCCCTAATCCCCACTTAAATGATAAAGAAAGGGCTCTTTTAAATAAAGATAGTTGATGGCTTCCTATTGATCTGCCAACTAAAATACTTGAAGCATTAGCAAACCCGGAAATTAAGTAAGCCATGATATAGTGAACCTGCAATAGTATGGCATTTGCAGCTAACTCAATTTCTCCCATTCTTGCACCTATGGTAGTAAAAATCCCTGTCATTAATAGCAAACAAACTGCTCGTAAAAACAAATCCCGATTTATAACAAGCATCTTAATTATTGGTGCTCTTTTCAGCATAGAAGATAAATTAAGATGAAGAGATGTAAGTTTTCCTGACTTCACAACAAAGGCTAATCCGATTAAAACCGTACTAATTTCTGCTATAACAGTTGCATATGCGACACCTGATACACCCCATCCGAAAACTAATACAAACAAAAGGTCTAAACTAATATTTACTACATTCATATATATTTGAGTGGCAAGTGATCGTTTTACTTTACCAATTCCCATAAGCCATCCTATTAATACATAATTGACTAAAGCAAATGGTGCTCCCCATATTCTGATTGAAAAATAAGTAGAAGTAAGTTCTTCAATTGTTTGGTTTGCTCCGAATATATATAGAGAAACGTTTATAATTGGAAGCTGAAATAGAATAAACAGGGATCCTATTAAAATAGCTAAAAAAATTGGTCTAATGAAGGAGTATACAATCTCTTTTTCATCATTGGCCCCACTTGCTTGTGAAGTTAACCCAGTTGTACTAACCCTTAAAAATCCGAGAAGCCAGTACATTGTGTTAAAGATAACAGCACCAAGTGAAACTGCTCCGATTGCAGAGGCTTCAGACACTCTCCCTACAACGGCTGTGTCGACAGCACCAATTAACGGTGTAGAAATACCGGATATGATTAGTGGTATTGCTAATGTTAGATAGTCTCGATGACTTATTTCTTTTTGTGTTTCTAATTGGTTCATTTCTTTCTCCTTCTGCTATTGCACGATAATTATCGTAACAATTAAGGTTTATTATATATAGATTAATAGTGTATTTGTCAAGTAAATAAACGAATAACGACTTTACCAGATCTTATAAAAAAGACAGACAATTTCATACTTTGTCTGTCTTTCTTACATCAACTTATAGTACTTTTTACACTCAGAGGCTTAATCTTTTTTATCGTGTTCATCTTTTCCTTTTTCTTTCCCTCTGCCTTTGTTTTCATTTTTCTTATCTTTCTCATCTTTCTTATCTTTCTCCTTCTCTTCATCCCTTTCTTTTTCTCTGTCTTCCTCCTCTTCTCTTTCTTCATTTTGCTCTTCTTTTTCTCTCTCTTTTTCAATTTCCTTTTCTCTTATCTCAAGCGATTTTTTTATATTTTCGTCAATAAGTGATAAATCAAAAGATGTGTCTGTTAATTCAGATTTAGATAAGGTAACAATTTCTTTAAAAACAAATGTAGCAGTTTGGCTACTGGACGATAATAAATAGTGCTGTTGATCTGTCTTGTCATAACCCAACCATATAGCACCTACTAATTCGGGGGTATAGCCAACAAACCAGTGATCGTTTGATCCACCATTACTATCGAATGGTAATTGTGTTGTTCCGGTTTTTCCTGCCACATCAATTCCTTCAACCTTGGCATTTTTACCTGTTCCTTCTTCCACAACTCCATTTAGTAAATACGTGATTTTTTGCGCAACTTCAGGCTCCGTCACGCGTGTTGCTTTACTTTGCCATTCGGCAATCACTTCACCGTTGGCATCTTCGATTTTCCGAATTGAATGGGCTTCAACCATGACACCGTTATTTGGAAACGCTGAAAATGCTTGTGCCATAATTAACGGTGAGGTGCCTTTAGACATTCCACCTAGAGCAAGCGGCAGGCTCTGGTCTTCCTCCTGCAATGGTATACCAAACCGTTCAACAGCTTGTATTCCTTTTTCTAAGCCTATTTCATTTAAAAGCCAAACGGCTGGAACATTGTAGGAATGAATAACAGCGTCATACATAGTGGTTTGACCACGATATTGACGGTCATAATTTTGAGGCTGATATTCGCCATTAAATGTTATAGGTTGATCTATTAAGTTATTGAATGGTTCATATCCCTCTTCTAAGGCAGGTGTGTAGACAGCTATTGGTTTCATTGTTGAACCAGGCTGACGGACGAGTTGACTTGCATGGTTAAATCCACGAAATGTATGTTCGCCTCTTCCCCCTACTAAGCCTTTAATTCCACCAGTTGAAGGATGAATAAATACACCACCACTTTGAATAATTTGATCGGGTTGACTCTCTGGAAAAAGAGTCTCTGAATTGTAAACTTCTTCTGCAGCCTTTTGAATGACTGTATTTAATTCTGTATAAATATGAAGCCCGCCAGATAATATTTCATTTTCAGTAACATTATATTTTTTAATAGCTTCTTCAATTAAATAATCCACATAATATGGATAATTGCCCTTATATTCGTCCTCAACCTTCCTTACATCTAAAACAACTTGTTCAGCTTTTGCAATTTTCAACTCATTTCTAGTGATGTACCCTTCTTTTTCCATCAAAGATAAAACTAAATTTCTTCTCTGAATTGATTGATCAAAGTTTTTAATAGGTGATAATGATGAAGGTGCCTTTATCAGTCCTGCTAACATTGCTGATTCACTTACTGTTAATTCAGATGCATTCTTTCCAAAGTAGGTTTTTGCAGCACGCTGAATTCCCCACGCTCCTTCCCCAAAATAAATTTGGTTTAAATACCGTTCCAGTATCTCATCTTTACTATAAGAACGCTCAATCTTTTTTGTTAGGATCAATTCCTTCATTTTTCTTGTAAGGGTCCGTTCATGTGATAAAAATACATTTTTAGCAAGCTGCTGAGTTATTGTACTTCCACCTGCAACGACTTCGCCTTTCAACAAATTTGTTGCAAATGCCTTTGCTACAGCAAAATAATTAATACCATGATGGTGATAAAAACGTTGGTCTTCTGTAGCAATTACAGCATGAATCATATGTTTTGATATTTCATCTAATGAAACTCCTTCAATTTTTGAATTAGACAGTTTACTGGCTATTTCTCCATGTTGATCATAAATAATTGTTGGTTGGGGAGCAGGTTTTTCTAATTTGCTCACATCACTTGTCCAAATAAAAATATTGAAAACTATGACACAGCAGATTGCAAATATTAAAAGTGCTCCAACGAGTTTAATACTTACCTTATAAGAAAATAGCGTTTTTTTCTTCAAGGATTTTTGATTATTTCTTCTTTCCATTCTTCCCAAGACTTGTCCCACCTTCTTAACAACTGAACAATTAGCTTTTACATATATTGATTTATTGTTAATCAGTAGATATTTTTCGTCAACCTGTCATAAGTCTTAACCTTTATGTGTGAGAATAGACCTGTTTCTTTAATGGAAAAAATCCAAAGAAATATGTCTCTTTGGACTATATATTGTTTATTTATAACATATCAGGCATTTACGACTTATTAGAAAACTGCTCTTTAATAAGTTTTAATGATTCGACTAATCCTGGCAGTTTATCAAAATACTCTGCTTCGTTTTTTAGTAGGATTTCATTAATGCGAGACTGTAACAGCTCCTCAACCAACTCAATCGTTTGTTGATGAATCATATTTCACACCCCTACATGATGTTCCTGTATTATATTCTTCTCCTTTAAATTTGATAACATTTTTTAAGAATATTCCAAAAAATAATGTATTATCTTCCCTACTTAAAAAGATGAATATATATTATATATTTTGGGTATGTGCTTTATGGTTAATGCCATGCTGTTTTTATTAATAAACACTTATATAAAATTGGAAAAAATACAATTAAAATGCCTTTATGGAATCAAACACGTTTTTATCCATCCATTCATATAATACCTTACCTTATCAAGGGGTGGTAGAATGAAACGATGGTTAAAAGCCGTGATTTTACTTTATCTTTCCCTGTTGTTTTTTGGCAGCTTTTTTGCAGTTGGTGCTTTATGGACAGGTGTTTTAGAAAAGGTTTTTCCGTTCATTTCTTCAATTGAAGTCTTTCTCTATTATTTTTTTGCCGGATCAATCGGTGGCTCCCTCCGACATCTTTACATGTTTTGCTCTCATTACATGAAAGGTGAGTTAACGGACTATAGAGAATGGATTATGTATATTTTTTATCCGGTTTTTGCTACAGGAACAGCTGTTATAGCTGTTACATTAATTCAAAGTGGAGTCTTCTTGATTGATTTTATTGATTACAAAGAAACTCCTTTAGCTCAAATCAGCATCGCTTTTTTTGTAGGCTTTGGCTTTAATCGATTTTTAAATATGTTAAATGCTTTTTCGAAAAAGATGTTTAAGCCAAATAAGATAAATGAATAAAAAAGATGACTCCTTTTTTTGTGAAGGAGTCATCTTTTTTATTCATTCATATGTAAACCGTGCACCTCTTATTGATACGGTCACATAAGCGTTACTTATGTAGCCAGCTCGATCAGGGCTACCCTGCGGCACACAGGCGAATCTACTTATGGCTGCTCCCTTCCAGGCCTGACCAGATTCACAGATGTCTGTTGCGCGGACCCCAATTTTCATCACTGCTTGCATAAGGCAAACCTTACATGAACCATACCGCTAAAGAGGAATTCAACCCCGCTAAGGCGGATTGCAGGTAACAGGGCACCGCCATCTCCCCATCTAGCACGGTATGTATAAGTCTTAGTAAGTTGTATGTTTGTCGATACGGTGTTTACCGTATATATATAATTTATCATAGATGAGTAAGTTAGTGAAGTTGTATATAATGGTAAAACTGTTCCACTTAGTTCCAAAACGTATGTCTTAATTAAAAAACGCGTACAACTCTTTACTTTATCTGTACGCGTTTCTTTTTTATATAGCAAATGCATGATTTCCAATTGTTTTAACAACATCACGAGATCGTATCCAATCGTCTGTAGCTGTTTCAGGATTGTAGAAATAAAGAAGTTCTTTACTATTATCATTTACTTCTAATGCTTCTTGAACAGCCTTATAAGATTCTTTGTCAGCTGGTTTATTAATAGAATTATTTGCTACAGGTTCAAAGGCATTTTCTTGGTAAATAACTTGCTTAATCGTATCCGGGAATTGTTCATGTTCGACACGGTTAAGTACGACTTCAGCAACTGCTACCTTACCACCAAATGGTTCCCCTTTTGCTTCTGCATGCACCAGCTGAGCAAGTAATTTCTTTTCTTCTTTTGATACCTTCGTGCTCTTTTTATCATCAGCTTCAGCTTTTATTATGGATTCTTTATTGATAGTTTCTTTCTGTTGAAATCGTAAGTCAATTGATTGTGCGTTGTTTGTCTCAGTTTGGATTCCATGTTTGTTCAATATTAAATGTAATGAGTCAACTGATTGATTTTCAGCATTTTCTTCAGCATTTGTATTTGTCACATTATAAGTAAAAAAGACCATATTCAACGTTATAAATAAAGAAATTATTTTTTTCATTTTGTATACCTCCTGTTTGTTTAGTTGTTCGCAACAGGTCATATACAAGGCTAACAGGTTTGCAAGAGTTTCTCATTAGTAAATTATTGGAAAACGAAATAAATAAAATGAATTTTTTTTATTTTCCACGCTACTCTCCCTAGAAAAATCCCTATATAAAAAGTGAAATGAACTATTAATCATTAGGGGGACTTCTAACAATGCAAAAATTAAATTATGACACAATAAAATCGTATCAATCTTTTCCAACTATCGAAGAAATGGATCAAGCTGTTCGTGGTTTTTTATATACATATAAATCTTCATTGTCTGAAGGAACATTAAAAGTTTTAACGTTTATCTGGAGACATTCTGTAAAAGTAATTGGGGTGTCATTTGCCAAATACGATACAATAGCTGACGAGGTTGAGTTGAATCGAAGAACCGTTATTCGCGTGGTGAAAACATTAGAAAATCTTGGCCTTATAAAAAAAGTTCCAACTGCCAGAATGAATGGAAAACAAGGGGTAAATTTACTTGTAATTCAACCTTTTCAATCAATTGAAGAATTACTACCTAATAATATGTCACCCCATGATGTCACTCGAGATGTCACTCCTAATAAAACAGAGAATAAGCAAAGTTCACTCTGTGAGAATAAAACTAAAATACGAACTAACGTAACAGAGTTAGAAAACATGGAACCTGTTGAACAACTAAAGAGTAATACTTTTGATTCAATCTCTGATCATGAAATAGATGAGAGTTTTTTACCAGAAATTGTTCACATAAAGTTTATTGAAGCGGTCAAGCCTTTTTTTCATGCTACTGATATCTACAGATTATGGAACCGTGTGCTTATTGCCTATAACAAAATTAACCCACAAAGGTATATTGATGATTTAATCGATGTAGTGGTATATGCTTTTAAACAAACTGTATTTATGAAACGCATGAGAAAAATACATACAAGTTTTGAAGGATACTTTTACCGTACTCTATATGGCATGCTTAATGTTGAAAAACGACGTGAGAATCGTCATGTGTTATATGACTTTATTGGGGATTAATGGCAGAAAATCTCCTTGTAAGGATTGGAACACTTGTTCTATAATGAGTGTTATGAGACATTAAGGAGGAGTTGTTAGTGAGACCAAGGTTGACTAAAGAGATCAGCATCCACTCTTTTAAAGAGTTTTATTGGTTAAAAGAGGAATTACAAACGTTTTGCAGAGAAAATGGGATCAGTGCCACTGGTTCAAAAATGGAAATATCGGATAGGATTGAAACTTTTCTTCTTACTGGAGAGATAAAAAAACCTACTAGAAAGTTAAAAGCAACCAGTTTTGCTGTACCTTCGAAAGACTTAAGTCTTGATACAGTTATTACAGAAAACCATCGATGCAGTCAAGAAGTGAGAGCTTTTTTAAAAACGGTTATCCCAAAATTTCATTTTTCAACTTATATTCAGAACTACTTTAAAAATAATGTTGGAAAAACGTACCGCGATGTTGTTGATGCTTGGTATGTTGAGGAAGAACGTAAGAAAGACCCATCCTATACAAAAAAGATCGGACCACAATTTGAATACAACCAATTCACTCGTGACTTCTTTGCAGACCCGAATAATAAAGGGAAAACTCGCACAGAAGCAATTGAAGCATGGAACAAAATAAAGAAACTTCCCGGCAGCAACAAATATGATCCTATTATGGTAGATTCGAAATCAAAATAAGACATCCAGTGCAATGAAGTTTATCATGTGAAAAGACTGCTTTATTTAAAAATTGGATTTAGAATGGTATTGGATGATAAATGATTATTAGGTTATTTTAGCAACAGTGATGAAAGGCTTTTTGGAAGGGCTCGAAACTGGTTATGTCCTTCATAACAGGGATGAAGGACATTTTAGAAGAGCTGTGAATGAGTAATGTCCCTCACACCAGGGATGAAGAACAATTTAGAAGAGCTGTGTATGAGATTTGTCCTTCATGCCAAGGATGAAGGACTTTTCAGAAAAGCTGTATACGAATTATGTCCTTCATACCAAGGATGAAGAACATTTCAGAAGAGTTGTGAATGAGTTATGTCCTTCATACCGAGGATGAAGAACATTCCAGAAAAGCTGTGTATGAGATTTGTCCTTCATACTCACATAAAACATAGAAATAAAAGAAGGCGAGCATTCTTTAAAAATATCTCGCCTGTTCTACCTTCTTTATTAAATGAATTTGTACACAAACCAAACTTATACTTTACTTACTCGCAGGTGCAACCGACGCTTCAGGAGAAGTAACTTTATCATAAAATTCAACAAATTTATCACGATCTTCACTATCACGGTAAGCCATTGCTACACGAGGATGCTCATTTAATGTACCGGAAATCATGTAAGGAATGATATAGCCCCACTCCCACTTTTGTCTCATGTCGAGCATATGTTTTTCAATCACACCAAGTACTGGTTTCAACTCATAGCTGGATTTTTGGATATGTGTTACAAGTAGTTCTGTATGGCAATTGCCCGCTGCTCTCCCCATTCCATAAACGGATGAATCAAGATAACTTACGCCATTCCGCATAGCAGTTAGAGTATTAGCAAAAGCAAGCTGCATATTATTGTGTGTATGAATACCAAATTGCTTATTTGGTAGCATGCCCTTAAATTTCTTTACTTGGTGTTCTATATCAGAAGGATCTAAACTTCCAAACGAATCAACGATATACACGACATCTACCGGACTGTCCTTTACCATTTCAAAAGCCTCTATTAATTGGTTTTCAGGAACACTGGATAATGCCATAATGTTGAGCGCTGTTTCATACCCTAGATCGTGGAACATTTGAACAAGCTCAAGGCCCTTATCTACTTCACGGATATAACAAGCAACTCGAATCATATCTAAAACACTTTGTTCACGTGGTAACACATCGTTTGGATCAACACGTCCAATATCAACAAGTGCAGATAATTTTGTGTTTTTCTTCTGTGGAATGACTTCTTTTAAAAAATGATCATCAAGAAATCTCCATGGATTTGGTTCACTTGCCTTTAAAAGTTTTGGAGAATTTTTATAACCGATTTCCATATACTCCACCCCAGCCTCATTTAGGCCGTGATACAAGTCTTGAACAAATTCTACGCTGAAATCCCAATTATTCACTAACCCGCCATCACGAATGGTACAGTCAATTATATTCGAGCGATTTGCCATAGTTATCATTTCCTCCTGAATTATGTAAATATATCTTTTAAATTTGCCATAATGATGATGAAGTGTCAACAGATTTTGTAAAAGTATTGGGAATTATAAAAAAATTAATTCTATTTAGTAGTGATATAGTTTAAATTTCACTATTGTTTATTGCAAAATAGAAGTGCAGACCTTTGCAACAGAAAAATGCAGAGTCCTGCACTTATTTTAATAAGGGCATAAAAAAAGACTTGCCAGTCACCCCAAGTCCCTCTAATGTAATGGTGTCGAATCAATACATGGAGGTTACGGAAGGATGCTAGCAATGTCTGATATTAATTGTATCAAAAATTTAAGAAACAACAAAGGACTATCAATCTCCCAAATACAGAAAATAGTGGGAGTTAACTGGCGTACTGCAAAGAAATACGCTGATGATGACCAGATTCCTAAAGAAACCCTCAAAGCTAGAAAAGGAATGATGTATGAGGAAAAATGGGGAGAAATGGTTGCCGATTGGTTGTTCGAAGATCAAAGATTAAAAAGAAAATCTAGAAGGACAAATAAAGAGTTACATAACGAATTGATTAAATATGGATTTACTGGCTCATATAGAACTGTATGCAATTTTGTAAAAGAGTGGAAAAGCAGTCATCAAGAAGAACGTGATAAAGGACATGAAAGATTAGCGCACCCTCCGGGTGAAGCACAAGTGGATTTTGGAGTAATGGAAGCTGTTCAAGATGGGGATCTAGTAGATGTTCGAGCATTGATCATGTCTATGCCTTATAGCAACGCAGGCTTTGCAATACCTCTTCCATCTGAGAATCAAGAATGTTTTTTGCATGGATTGCAGGAACTGTTCATTCAAGCTGGTGGAGTGCCAAAGTCATTAAGAATTGACAACCTTACACCTGCAGTAAAACAAACCCGATCAAAAATGGAAGAGGCAAAACTAACAGATGAATTTATGCAATTTCAGAACCATTATGGCTTTGAAGTTCAAGTTTGTAATCCTAGAAGTGGCCATGAGAAAGGAAATGTAGAAAATAAGGTGGGCTATATTCGATATAACTTTTTCACTAAGGCACCTGTGATGAAAAGCTTTGAAGATCTAACCTTACAGTTAAAGGAAAAACTGGAGGAAGATCGTAAGAGGCTGCATTATGAGAAAGAAGTTCTAATCCAAGAGTTATGGGAGCAAGAGACCAAGTACTTACTAGCTTTGCCTGAGAAGGAATATCCAGTATTCAAAAAAGACCTGGCAAAGGTAAATAAGTACAATGAAGTGAAAATTGACAATTCCCTTATACATGTGCCACGTGCATTTAACTATAGCCAATTGCACCTACTCCTTAGCTGGGATCAATTTAAAGTTGTTTCACCAGACGGTGAAATTCTGTTGGAGGACTTCCGTCCTTATATGAACAAGCGAAAAGCACTCCCGTGGTTATCTATTATAAAAACATGGATCTATAAACCAAGGGTTCTAAACTATTCTCGATATTGTGACTACCTTCCGGGAAGAGTAAAGGAGTTTCTACTAACGGACAATTTGCTCATTCGGCGAAAACGTTTAGAGGCCCTCTCTACACTCTTAGTTACATATGATATGAAACGAATTAATGAAGAGTTTTATGACTTAATTGAGAAAGATCGTTTAAATGGCGATATCAATCCTTATGAAGTGGATTGGAACCAATATGATGCCCTCACTCCAATTGAGGAGGCCAGCAAATGAGTGATCAATTACGAAGTAAGTGTAAGACTCTGCGTTTGGCCCATATAGCAGAAATTTATGATCAAATTCCCTTCGAGAATAAGGAGCAATATCTTAATGACTTATTTGACGAGGAACATAAGTTAAGAGAACAAACAAAATCTATAAGATTAATAAAAAAGGCAAAGTTTTTGGACAAGAAGACTCTTCACACTTATGAATGGACAGAACAGATTCGGTTTCCACCTCATACATCTAAAGAGGAAATATGCAGTTTGAGTTTTATTGAAAAAGGAGAAAACGTTGTACTAGTAGGTTCTCCTGGCACTGGGAAAACACATCTAGCAACAGGGTTGGGAAGGAAGGCTTGTGAAAATGGATATGAGGTTCGATTCTACCGTGTAGCTCATTTAGTAGAAGAATTGGAGCAATCCTTAAGATTGAATAAGCTCTCAGCATTTCGTAAGAAATTGGAAAAGGTAGATTTAATCATCCTAGATGAAATGGGCTACCTGCCGTTTAGTAAAGAGGGATCTGAGCTTCTCTTCCAACTTATCTCTGAATTCTACGAGCAAAAAAGTTTAATAATCACGTCAAATTTAGAGTTCAGTCAATGGAACAGGATATTCACAGACTCTAGGTTGACCGCAGCATTGGTAGACCGGTTGATTCATCATGCACATATCATCTCGTATCAAGGAGAGAGTTATCGCTTAACGAATGCATTATCTAAAAGAAAATAAAGAAAAGTAATTCGGGTGACAAACCTCTGTACTTTTCTTTGCATTTTTCTGCACTTTTCTATTGCAAAATACACTATGCTAATATGTGTTATAATAACTGAAAAATACATAGATGATCTATCGTCTTATATTGGTTATTAATAATAGGAATAGCTATAATTTGGAGGTCTTTTATTTATGCGTCCGTTTACAGAAAGAGCAATAAAGATTATTATGCAAATCCCCCACGGTCGGGTCATGACTTATGGACAAATTGCCCGAATATCTGGCAGTCCCAGGGGTGCTAGACAGATCGTTCGAATCCTCCACTCTATGAGTACCAAATACCATCTTCCATGGCATAGAGTTATTAATTCAAAAGGAGAAATTGGCTTAAAAGATCAAACCTCCTTTCAATTACAGAAGCAATTACTCGAAAGTGAAGGCATTAAAGTGACAGAGGAAGGCTGTATTGATTTAACTAAATATCAACATTACCAAGCTGTAGAAGATGAATGGCTAAAATAAAGATCATTTATTCATCTGGTTTACATAATAATATTATTGTTATCTTCTCTGAGTATAAAAGAAAGCAAACACCTCTCCCCTTTTAATAGTCTTAAAACCATTATTTTATAATCTAATGACGAATCTGGGCGAAAATGGTAAAATAGTAAGAGACTACCTGAGGGAGTTGAAACATGGTGAAATATTTCGTTGATTTTATGCTGGCAATTGTTCTTACAGCCATCTCCTATGACTTAGGAAGTTTACTCATAAGTGGTGGAATTGCCTTTTGGCAGGCGTTATTGATTGGATTTTCTGTGGTTTCACTGGGTGCACTTACAGAGGCAGTTGGAGCTCCAATTTGGTTGATCGTTTTAGTTCCCTTTCCAGTTGGCATGATCTTATTATTTTTCTTTTTAGGTGCTTCTGTTGGTCAGTGGTTTCTTACTTATCTGACAACTCTTGGAATTTACACAGTATTTCATATCGTTATGAGCTATTTTTTCTATTTTCATTCATTAATCCCAGCCTGGAAATTATCCCAAAAATAAGAACACAAAAAGCCTGCTTCCAAGTGATTTGGAAGCAGGCTTTTGATTATCGTACATTCATATCATTTGGATGTGGACCTTTACGACGGTCACGGTTAAGCTCATTAATTGCGCTCATTTCATCAGATGTAAGCTCAAAGTCGAAAACATTAAAGTTTTCTTCAATTCTTGATGGAGTGACTGATTTTGGAATAACAATCGTGTTGTTTTGTAAATGCCAACGTAGAATTACTTGAGCTGTTGTTTTGTTATGTGCTTCTGCAATTTTTTTAATAACTTCATCTTGTAATGCTTCTCCACCTTGATCAAGCGGGCTCCATGCTTCGACAAAAATATTATGCTTTGCACAGAACTCTTTTATTTCATTTTGCGCAAGATATGGGTGACATTCAATTTGATTTAGTACAGGCACTACTTCACATTCATTGATTAGGCGCTCTAAGTGTTCAATTTCAAAATTGCATACACCAATTGCCCTTACTTTTCCATCTTTATATAATTCTTCTAATGCTTTATATGTATCGACATATTGGTCAAACTCTGGAGTTGGCCAGTGAATAAGATAAAGATCAATATAATCAAGTCCTAATCTTTCTAAGCTTGCATCAAATGCTTTTAATGTATTATCATACCCTTGATCTGTATTCCATACCTTTGTTGTGATAAATAACTCTTCACGAGGCACAGATGCTTCTTTGATTGCTTTTCCAACACCGACTTCATTTTGATAAATCATGGCAGTATCGATCGAAGTGTAACCGGCCTTAATGGCGTTTGAAACAGCATTTGTTGCTTGGTCATCCTCGACTTGCCATACACCAAAACCAAGCTGCGGCATCTTTAATCCGTTATTTAACGTAACAAAATTCATTTTACACTCTCTCCTTTATGAAAAAGTCTATGTTTCATTTTTTACTATACTAGAATTCCATTCAAATGGAAAAGAATACGCATTATTTAGCAGTTTGAATGCTATCAGAAGATTTACGAACCAAGCCATAATAAGATAAAAATGCTAAAAAGCTCGCTGAGAAGATTACGACTCCCATTGGAATAGCATTATATTCTCCAGCAATACCTACGAGCGGTGCTGTTAAAGATCCTAACACAAAAGGTAATAAACCTAATAATGCAGATGCACTTCCTGCAATATGACCTTGCGTTTCTATTGCAAGTGCAAATGACGTCGTTGAAATAATTCCGATCGATGCTACTAAAAAGAAGATTGGAACAGCAACTAAAATAAGTGGTGCTTTAAAAAGTAAAGCGATAAGTAAGAGTGCACCAGCTGTATTTGAAAGAATTAATCCAATTTTCAGGAATGTTTTCTCTGAAATATAATCAGTTAATCGACCAACAGATTGGGTCCCAATAATTAAAGCAATGCCATTTACTCCGAATAGTAGACTAAATACTTGTGGTGACACGCCATAAATATTTTGATAGACAAATGGAATACCAGATACATAGGCAAAAATTCCGGCAATCATAAATCCTTGTGTGAGTGCATAGCCTGTAAATTGTCGATCCTTTAATAATGAACTAAAATTTTTAACAACTTGTTTAAAGTTACTTGGCACTCGGTTTTCTTTCGGTAATGTTTCTTCCAATTTCAATGAAACAATCAAAAATAAGATCAATCCTACACAAGCTAATACGATGAAGACTCCTGACCAATTAGTAAACGCAAGAACCCCGCCTCCTACGATCGGTGCAACGATCGGACCTAAATTCCCAACCAACATTAATAATGAAAAGAACTTTGTTAATTCTTTCCCACTGTAAACATCACGAACGACAGCTCTCGATATTACAAGTCCACCTGCAGCTGCAAAGCCCTGGACAAAACGCGATGCAATGAAGGTATAAATATTAGGTGCAAAGGAACAAGTTAATGATGCTAGTAAATATAAAATAAGGAAAATAAGTAATGGCTTCCGTCGACCCTGAACATCACTCATCGGACCAATGATTAATTGACCTAATCCCAGACCTAAAAGACAGGTTGTTAGGCTAATCTGTACGAGAGAAGCTTCCGTTTGATAATCTTCGACAATGGTAGGAAATGAAGGCAAATACATATCGATCGTGAACGGTCCTAAAAGTCCAAGTGATCCTAAAAGCAATGCAAGCTGTATTCGTTTTGTTCCGGATAATTTATTCAAGTTGTTCTCGCCTCTCTGTTATTAAGTTAAAAAATAGAGTATTCACGATGATGAAAAGAATGTAAGTTAAACCCTCCTTTCTCATTTTTAACCGGTTAACTTTGCATTTGTTATTACGTTTTGAAAGAAATCGGTCATTTCTAAATTTGTATGCTGGTTCAATCATTATGTACATTAAAGGGCTATGTAATCTCCTAAAAATGTATGTGCATGCATACAAAATTAGCACATGAGAAATTATTTCGTCAAGCGAAATGATTAGCGCTTATTATATGATAAGGTGAATAGTATCTTTCTTTGTATAAGGATCCTTTTTCTATTTCGTTTTATTCTCAAATTTCTCTAGGCCAATTCCACACCTAGAGATTATATTGAAAATACCCTTATCAGTGTCACGATCCAATAGAGGGATTTAAAATTCTTTGTAAAAATCTCTTTGTTCTTTCTTCCTTAGGTGACTTCAGGACTTTTTCTGGAGTTCCTTGCTCAACAATGTATCCGCCATCCATAAATAAAACCTTATCAGACACGTCACCAGCAAATTGAATTTCGTGAGTGACGATAATCATTGTCCAATTTTCTCTCGCTAAATCTTTTATCACAGTTAAAACTTCGCCAATTAATTCAGGGTCTAAAGCGGATGTTGGTTCGTCAAATAACATTAATTCAGGCTTTAGTGCCAATGCCCTTGCAATTCCTACTCTTTGCTGCTGGCCTCCTGATAATTGATGAGGATAGAAATTCAATTTATCCTTTAATCCTACTTTTTCGAGGAGAATTTCAGCTTCACGTCTAACTTCAGTTTTATTGCGCTTTTGAACAATTACTGGTCCTTCCATTACATTTTCCAATGCCGTTTTATGAGGGAAAAGGTGATAAGCTTGAAAAACCATACCTGACCTTCTGCTAAACTTAACCATATCACGTTTATTCATTTTGTCTTCAAAATTTAAAGTAAGTCCATCTTGGAAGGTAAAGAGTCCTTTGTCAGGATGCTCTAAGCCATTAAAACAGCGAAGTAGTGTTGTTTTCCCTGATCCGGACGGGCCAATAATAGATACTACTTCACCTTCTTGAATATCAATATTTATTTCTTTTAATACATCATTTTGACCGAATGATTTTGCCAATCCTTTTATTGTTAAATACAAGCTCAACACCTCCTTTATTTTGCAACATAACGATCCAGTCGTTTTTCAATGACAATTTGAACGAGTGACAACAAAAAGCAAATGATCCAATAGATAAGAGCTGCTTCAACATATAAAAGTAGAAAGTCATATGTTCTTGCTGCAATTTCCTGTGCTTTGCGAAATAATTCAGAGACCAACACAAGTGATGCAAGTGATGTGTCTTTTACTAAACTAACAAATGAATTCGATAATGGAGGTACTGAAACTCTTGCAGCCTGAGGAAGAATGATGCGATAAAGAGCCTGCCATCTTGTCATTCCAATCGTATAAGCTGCCTCCCATTGACCTTTTTGAATTGATAAAATAGAAGCCCGCATAATTTCAGACCCATACGCACCTACATTTAACACAAAAGCAATAATGGCACTAATAAATGGATCAAGATTTATGCCTAAGTTAGGTAAGCCGTAAAAAATGATAAATAATTGCACTAGCAGTGGTGTACCTCGGATTGCTGATACATACACAACTGCAGGTAATTGTAAGGTACGGGACTTTGATATCCGCATCATTGCCGTGATTAGCGCTAAAATAATTCCACCTGTAAATGATATTAATGTAAGTGGAATCGTGTATTGGATTGCACCTGTAATCATAGGAAGAAGAGAGTTAATAAATAACTCCCAACCTCCCATATCTGCTGTTATTGTATTACTTTGCTGATACATCTTCGTCAAACCACTCTTTAGAAATTTTCGCTAATGTGCCATCCTCTTTCATTGCCTCTAATTGTTCATTAACCTTTTCAACTAGCTCTTCATTTCCTTTATTAAATGTAAACGCCATTTCAGAAACATCATTAGACTCTGCTACGATTTTTACACTTTTATCTTTTTGTGTTTTCATGTAGTCTAAAACAGCTAGTTTATCGTTTACTGTTACATCAGCACGCCCTTGTTTAATTAACTCGATCGATTGGGCAAGACCTTCTACCCCAACAAGCTCTGCTCCATTTTCTTCAGCAATTGCTCCATAATTACTTGTTAAGGACTGTGCCGATTTTTTCCCTTTTAGATCCTCAAATGAGGTAATATCATTGTTATCGGCTGGTGTAACAATAACAGATGAAGAATATGTATATGGTGTTGAAAAATCATAGTTCGCCAAACGGTCCTCATTAATTCCTACTTGGTTTGCAATTAAATCAAAACGTTCTGAGTTTAATCCAGCAAACATAGAATCCCATTGTGTTTCCATAAATTCAATTTCAACTTCCATACGTTTTGCAACCTCTTTGATTACTTCAACGTCATATCCCGTTAGTTCGCCTTCTTCATTATGGAAGGTAAATGGTGCGTAAGTCCCCTCAGTACCTACTTTAAGAACTTCCTTTTCAGCTGTTTCTTTTGAATCGGTAGTATCGTCTGCATTTTCCTGGTTTGCTCCACAAGCGGCTAATAGAAAAATAAACGATATTGCCATAACCACACTCAAAAATAATTTCTTCATGGTATACCTCCTAGGTTATTTATTACTTGTTTTTGAGGTAAATAAGGATCCCTATTTTAGTATTATTAAGTGGATGATTATCCTAAATTACCCAGACAATTTTCAAACCAAATCTTTAAGTGATAATGCCAAGGTCTTCTTTCTTTTATCATTACCTATTTTTGTCGTTTTTACCAAAATATCATTTTAAAAATGTGTCCAAGATCTAAATTGCAATAATATCAAACAAACTAAAAAAGAATCAGTGATAACACCGATTCTTAATTGCTTTCATTATTAATGCATATCTTTTTTAGCATATTTAATTTTTCGTAATAAGATTGGGCAATTCTTTTTCTTTCTTCTTTACTTAAAACGTCTATTGTGTTTTCCTCGATAGCCAGCTGAATATTATATTAAATCTTTTACGTATAAATAAAAAATGTATTAACCTTAATGGTGCTCTTTCATTCGATCAAATACGAAACTTTTTAACCATTTCTTGTAATTCTTCTGATAGCTTTTCAAGAGAATTTGCATTTCTTGAAAGCAGTTCAATAGAGCTGGTTGTTTGTTGAACTGTTGCGGTTGTTTCTTCTATACTTGCTGCTGATTCTTGCGAAATAGAAGCAATATTGTCAATGGATTGATTAATTTGTTGACTATGATGTGCAATATCTGAAAGCTGTGTTGTAATGTTTGTCACTTTATTAGTCATATTTATAATAGATTCATTTATATCATGAAATGCTTTTCCTGTTTGCTGTATTTGATTTGAACTTTCCTCAACCTGGTTATAACCATCGGTTAATGCTTCAATCACACTGGTGGATTCTGATTGAATATTCGTGACAATCGTCGTTATGTCTAAAATTGAATGTGATACTTGTTCTGCGAGATTTCGTACTTCATTTGCAACAACGGCAAACCCTTTACCATGCTCCCCTGCTCTTGCAGCCTCAATAGCAGCATTCAATGCTAAGAGATATAGGTACAGGTTAGGGTTAAAATAATCTCATAGTAATAATATATGCTGATCAACCATTGATACATCAATATTCTTGTCTATTATTCTATTATGCCCATGACATATAAAAATGGGCATAAATAATTTAGGTGGGCAAATTTAAAATATTGATTTTAAATAAGGAATAAATTGTGCAATGATATTTTAAAATAAAAAGATAATAATTAAAGAATAGATATATTAATAAGATAGAGGGTATAAAATGAAAGTAACAATTAAATTAAGGGATTTGTATAAAAATTATAATAATTATACAGTAGGTCAGAAACTATTAGTTTATAAAGATATTTATGATTTTCGTACAAATACGATAGATTTGCAAAACTACCATATTAGCAGAGCGATAAGGCTTAACAATACGCACCCATCTGAAGAGCTTGAAATTGTATACAAGTTAATCACAAAAATACAAATGAAAGATGCTTTTATTAGGGATGAATTACATAAATCCCTTAAGAAAACAATAAGGAGAGCACCTAAAAATGGCCTTAAAAGCAGGAACATAATTGAAGAATACCAATTTATTGAAAAATACATTTCGAGACTATCATCTAATAATTCTAAATTTAAGGAAATCAATATAGATCCTAATGTATATAACAAGCTAAGGAGTATGCCTTTTAATGAGCAAATTCATAACCTTAGATTTATGCATATAATAATAGTTCGACATATACTAAGTGATATAGGCGAGCGTATTGAAGATAGTTATAAAATTTATGGGGAATACTCACATAGGTCTAATTTTAGGAAAGCAATCCTTTTTGTTTCAAATTTTTATTATTTACATCATAATAAAAATATAGGTAGAACATTAAGTAATACCTTTTTAAAAAAACTAGATGGTGTTAAGTTAACTAATTATGAAGAAATATGTTTTTCTTATTACAACTATGTAGCAGTTGCTGAATCTAAATTTGGCACTATTTTCTCTCCTGAATCACCTAATGGAAGAAATTCTAAATTACAAGAAGAATATAAACAGAAATTAATATCTAATATAAATCAGACAGTCAAAACAAAAATAAAAGAAAAAAAGGAAACGATTATTACTGATTTTTTTGAAGAATGGAAATGGAAAAGTTCCAGTCAGGGTAAGAACTTATTTAGTGGTCATTCTAGCTTCAAACTTGAAGATATGTTTATATTAGAGAAATTAGGAATCTCTAGGGACGATATTTTAAGAGATGGTCCTATTGATATAAATAAAGAGCGTTTATTCATGTTGATTGAGACAATTTTAAAACAGAACTCAGAAGAACAACTAAATGAATCAAAAATTTTCATTGAAAAGTTTATAGCTTTACTAATTTCTTTAAAAAACGATCAACAACTTTTCAATGAAGCCTTGAGTAAACTAAGCCATACGTTAGAACTTTATGAAAATTAAATATATAATAAATGGAATAAGCGTGTAATCGTTCTCCACGCTTATTTCTGTCTTATAAGGGTTTATATATTATTTAATGTTTCTTTACTATGAGTGGGCATTCTGAACGTCCTAAAGTTCATTACCAGTTCTTATTCACACCCCAAAATTTAAATGAAACTCTTCCTAATCTTTACTGCCCAGTCAGTCAGAAATCCTAAACAGTTTTAAATTGCTTAATCAACAATACATTGATCTTATAATTAGTGTAGTTACTCCTCTATATTAGTTATTATGTATTATGTAATTAAACTTGCTTATAATTTATATTTGTAGCGAAGACATTCCTCGATTATAAAGGATGTTAGTATATATAATAATTTATACGTACATCGTAATGCCTCAATCACTTACATGGAAACTATCCCTTGCTGCATGTAATATTGTTATAATGTAGTTACAGCTCGTTACTCTTTCTACTTCTGAAATTTAAATAAACTAATATGCATAATCCAAGTATTGAAAATATTACATAATTATTTTGTTCTCTTACTATGTTAACAATTAACACAAACCAAAGCATACAATAGTTAAAGCAAAAAAATATGCAACTTATGAGTTTTACATCGCCTTTAAATTCATTCGGAGATATTCCTTAGTGCCATTTTGGATCTAATTAATTGAAAATGAATTATACCTATTATCATTATTAATATAGACATATACTACCACCCCATTGCCTTGTATATATTTGTTTATTAGTATTGTCAATATTTTGTACGAATCTCCATAAAACACAATTCAACGCTATTTATGAACATCAACAATCCTGGTATAGATATTTGGTAAATTGATTAGGGATAATTTTCTTATATTTTTAAGTATTTTAGGAATCATAGTAAAGATAAAAGGAGGAGAAAGATGCTATCTATATATGACTTATCCTTAATGAAAAATACACTTAAAAAAGTAGGTAAGTTAGAAGTATTGAAAGAAAGCCGTATAGCTCAATTTCAGAAGTATCTTCAAGAACAAGGTTTTCTTTTTGCTGAAAAACACAAAGAATCAGTTGATTACTATGCAGTAATATTCATGAAGTTATAAGTACTTTGACTTCATTTTGAGATCCTTTTTTATACACATCTAAACATCTCGACACTCTCAAAATTTGTTTTATGGATACCACTAATTATGGTTTTCTTCACTGGATCTTGCCTTTTTGCTCTGTTCAAAGATCTAGACCGAAATAAATAAATACTGGTTCCTTTCCATAGGCTAGATATACAAGTGTATTTATCTCTTGTAAAACAGATAGAGCGCATGCTACTTTCAGCTTGCCAAAAATCTTGTTTTCAACAGTTGAAGTGTTTTTATAGAAAACGAAAAAAGACCCCAATTGAGGTCATATTGTCTTTAATAACGTTTTTTTATCCTACTTTATCACCTTCATCTGTTTCTTCAAAATCATGCAAATGCGTACAGGAACTACAATAAAATTTACCCTTAGTTTCGTTATAGTGACCGCTATTATCTGTGTCAAATAATGAGTCACATTCATCGCATTTTTCATACACATCAGGTATAACTCCAAGTGCTTCTTGTAAGTAGTAAATAACAGAAAACGCTTGTTTTGAAGTTAATTTAGGCATTTTCTCCTCAGGAATTTCAATATTTTCGCTTTTGTTATTTCCTTGCAAGAATTCAAATAGGTTCTTGGATCTTCTCTAATGGGACTTCCTTATTTCGCATATATTATTTGCTCCTTTATTTAGATTTATCTCTTTTTTATCTAAATAAATTATATATGGAATTTTAATGTTGTTTAAAAAAACAATAAAAATTTCAAAAGCAGAGCTTTTTATTTATTAATTCGTCATCTTTACTCAGAAAATCATTGAGGTTCAAAAGTCTTTTCTATAAATACCTCTTTTAGATCTTACCCTATATATCAAAGCTATAAGATATTTAACGGATTCATAAAGAAGTCTCTAACTTCTTTTCAATAGGATCAACCAGTAGAACCTATCTAAGGATACTCTTAACTAAATAATACTCATTATTTATTTGATGACTTTTTTATTTCTTTATTGTTCTTTATCATCTTTTTTAATTTGTTGAACAATTTCCATTGCTTCCTCGTTACTACCTACATGGATATGATAATTATTAATTACGGTTATTTCTTCCCTAGGTTTATCAGTTAATGATTTAGTTGCAGTGATAGCACCTAAAACATCAAAGAATTGTTTTATAATTTGGTTTATTTCTTCAGTTGTTAGACCTAAACTCACGAGTATAATAACTATACCTGTTAACATCTTATAGCATAATTCATTAAACTTTACTATTGAATAAACATTTATTGCATTATCATTTTCTGTAATTTCGTCTGGTATACTTTCAACTTCTCTTACAATCTGCACTATTTCTTCGTAAAATTCCTTAGTTTGAGCTGGTTTTAATTCCTTTACTATTCCTTGCATTACTAATAAAGATTTACGTACATCCCTTAAAGGATCTCTCATTTGATCCACCAACGATAGTGTTTCTCGCACACTCTTTAAAGGATTTCTCATTTGATCCATTACCGATAGCGATTTACGTACATCTTTTAAAGGATCCCTCATTTGATCCACCAACGATAGTGTTTCTCGCACACTCTTTAAAGGATCTCTCATTTGATCCATTACCGATAGCGATTTACGTACATCTTTTAAAGGATCCCTCATTTGATCCACTAACGGTAGAGTTTCTCGCACACTCTTTAAAGGATCTTTCATTTGCTCCATTGCCGATAGCGATTTACGTACATCTTTTAAAGGATCCCTTATTTGTTCCGCCAACGATAGTGTTTCTCGCACACTCTTTAAAGGATCTTTCATTTGCTCCATTAGTGATAAAGATTTATGTACATCTTTTAAAGGATCTCTCCAGTCATTCATTATTCAATACCTCATTTATAGAAAATTTGGATAAATTCTCGCATAATATGTAGGATTTGTCTAAAAATACCCTAATCATAATAATCAAGGCTTCTTATCAATGACCTTCTCCACCTTGGCTCTTATCAATGATAAAGAGTGCTCATTCTTATTTAAAAAAGTCACTCGATTACTGATGATCATTCATTAACACTTAACTAAGCGAAAAGTAAATTAATTTAAGTTGTATTCTTGCTTATAATCCTTTATCGATTCCTCCATAAAGCTAATGTTAAACAAGTGTTTCTTTAACTTAGTTGTTTTCTTTGTATATCTAGCTAACATCCTATGCCAATCTAAGCTATTTCCCATAGTATGCAGCACTCTTCTGTGAAGTTCAAGTGTTTCTTTTTCCAACTCATTGTCAACCATTTCATTACCTCCTTCTAAGCGAATTGCGATACTGATTACTTATGGCCGCACCACTGACAAACCCAATTTCCATTTACTTTTTTATGCTTCTCGAAACCTTCGCAATTCGGACAACTCATTGATACAACTTCTCCTTCTGGTTGCTCCTCCAATTCTTCAAAAGTCAAACTTTTACCCATTTATTCCACTACTCCTTATGTCGGTATTTCCACCTCTTATTAATTACTAAATAAATTATAATCAATTGAATGTATATTAGTTAAAAACGATAAAGTTTGTGAATACAGCCTTTCAATTAGTATATCAAAATTTAATGTTTAACTTTACTTAAAGAGCTAAAGAACTTATCTCTTACATTTTGTTTAATAAACGTCTTTTCGTAAAGCTGATTTGCCTCATTAATCATATATTCTACATCTTCTTTTTCAGTAGTATCTAATTCAAGCCTTCTACCAAAAGTAGGTGAAACTCTACACAAATTGTCTCCTAACAGGTAACTAGCAGTATAAGTAGCCGATTTTGATTGGACCTGGAAAGTAAGATCAACAATGCCTGTTTTCCAACTCAACAGTCCACTATTTTTAGCTACTTCGTTATTGACTTGGTAGATAGCATCCCCTGTTCCTAACGAGAAAATCTTTACCTGATCAAGGTCGAATCCAAGTTTTTTTGCCTCTGCTATTGCCACCAATAAAGGATTGTTTGCCCATAAGCCACCATCTATCTTACACTCAGATTCACCAATTTCAGCTGCAGGAAAATATAACGGTGCTGCAGAAGTAGCAAGTGCTACCTCCCACATATATCTACACCCATCTAAAATATAGTCACTATGATGAGGAGTTTTAAATACTTTTGGCTCTGCTTTGTGATGTTCAATGGAAGGAATGCAGATCATCGTGTGCGCATCTTCTATTTTTCTATCACCAAATGTTTGCTTTAAAAGCGAAAGTAAATTTTTATTTGAATACTTAGAAGACTTAAGATTATTAGTAAATAGATTTTTAGGAAAGATTTCTTGCCCTTTTTTAATATAAAGATCAGATATGTCTTTTGCGCTAATTCCAGCAGTTAATCCTAAGGCTATTATTCCACCTGTCGAGGTTCCACAAATCATATCAAAGAATTTATATATAGGAGCACCTAACTGTTCTTCAATACGTTTTAAATAGATAGCTGGGACTATACCTTTCATTCCACCGCCATCTATACATAATATTTTTAACTCATTTGGGTGTTTAGTAGGTATCTTTCCTTCTTTATACTGATTCCAATTCAATATATATCTACTCCTAACCTTTTTTAAGGACTGTGTGGGGCTTCTCTGCCCCACCAGATCCCTTCTTTTAACCATACCTCGTAAAAATACAACCATTCACTCGTCCATGGAATGATTGTATCGGCAATTAACCTTTCACCATCAAAACTTTTATCGTTTGGATGATATAAACATAGTGATTGATCACTATAACGATGTGGTGCAAATTTTAACACCTCTGGTTCAACTACAAAAACCTTTGGCTGATATGGATGGTACTCGATTCTTACTTTATAACGAACAGAGTTATCCGTTGGTTTAAGATAGCCTGTCCAAACCCACTTCTTACCTTCTCTTTTTAAGCTAAAATCTGAATACTTTCGTTGGATATGCATATCTTGCATGCCAAGATTTAAACTTTTAGGATTATTAGGGGGTTTTGGAGGGAATTTACTCATTCTTACCTTCTCCATAAAAACGATGTTCTTTAATCGGAGTTCCTTGGAATGAATTCAACTCGCCTGTTGAACTAACTAATACAGATCCAGATTGAATACTTCGAGCCATATTTGATGCTTCTCCAAGTTCAGACGGAAAATATGAACTACCGAAAATATCTTGCCATAGTTTAATTGATTCTTCTTTATTTTTTTCATCTAATGCAGCTTGGCAGTCTTCTTTTAATGTGGTTAATTTATTTAAAAATCTCTGTGCTTTTAACTTGGTCCAATTTCGAGCTAAGTTTTCATCAGCTAAAGAAGGGTTTTCTACAAAAGGCACATCATCATTTTCTTCTAACCCATTAACAAGATCTCTTAAGTGATCTTTCATATTGTCTAATGTTTCAACAAGAGTTTCAGCAATTGATGTTTTTTTAATATGAGCGTTACCCACAAGTGTTGTTAGCAGTATTGATTTAGGTGCTGTATCTTTTCCTACTTTTTCATCTCGCCAATGCTTTATTACCTTTACTGTCTTAGAAAAATAATCATCCGAATCATTATTAATACCATCGCACCAGTCTTTAAAGCCTGTGGGATTTGTTTTCGTCCATTCACTCTCTTTTTTCGATGGGATCTTAATATAATCGCCATAAACAAAAGCAGGTACCACATCTACATGGAAATCCTTTGCATAATCAATTCTTACGCATCGATCCTTCGCTTTTACACGGTTTTCAAATCCTTTGTGACTTTTTATTCTATCTTTGATCCAATTAAGGGTTTCCTTAGGTTCATCAGCTTCACTTATATCTAACACTAATACCACATCTACATCGAATTCCTCTTCACCTTTAGGCCGTACACCTGTATCAGTGCTATAAGATCCTTGTGTATAGTAATCTATAAACTTATCTTTTAGCTCTTCATCTTCTTTAAATTTGGTTTCCCAATTAGTAATTGCACTCTCAATTCGAGCAATTCTAGTAGGGTTTAATGAGATGTTTGCAACAAATTTTTTAAAATAGTCATTTAATTTCAAATGCATTCTCCTTTTCCAAAATTTATATATTTATCCCATATGTAGTATAATACGATATTGCTAGGAAATCAATATGTTGTGACGAATATTTGTTCTTAGTAGTATATATAGTGTTTATTTATATTGATAGATTTGCTTTTCAGTAAAATTGGAGCATATTTGTGAACATAAAAAAAGAGCAATACTACATGTGTTAATTGATGAATATATTCTTCCCTTGTCGTTATTCTCAACTTACATTGATTTATTATTGTGGCCTTAAACCTTTAAATGATTAATCACTGTTAAAAATACAGGTGAAAACAGATAAATAAATGATCTCTAACCTATTTTCTATCCAAAATATGTTAAAATTGTTTTAGCCTATCAAATCAAATCATGAGGTGATCAGAAAATGAAAAGAATGCCATTTGAACCACCAACAGACCATTATGATAAACGAGTATTTTCAATTGATGAACGTTTATGTGTTTTATTGAAAGAACGAAAAGAAATCTCGAATAATAATCCTGGTTTTCCTCCACTTGAAGATATACAACAGTGGTCGGAAAAATATGACCTATATGAAGATTTGTTAAGAGCTATCTTCGGTACCATAGAAAATGATGACCACTTTCGGCCACAAATTGAACCTACAGATTTCGTGAGATACATACCTGTTTCAAAGTCAGTAATAATTGATGATACTATCTATTCTGCTGTATTTATTAGACAATATAAAAATGCTAGTGTAATTAATTTTAATATTGATTGGGAGCCTAATGAGGATTCACTTGATGAAAGATTTCATAGACAATGCTTCTGGGACTTATACATTGGCGAGGAATACGATAGCAGAATAACTGGTGGTAGTGGTACTGATGGACATTTAAGTTATAATTTCATTGTATCTCCCCCTATCTCAGACGATGTATCAAATCTAAAATTGATATTTAAAGAATATAAAATGCCTATCAAAAAAAATTCTGCAGCTTTAGAAGTAGTTATGGAGATTAATTTATAATTATTGTTCTGTATAACTGTCTTGTAAACAGAAGAGGCTTAACAACTAAGTTTTAGCAAGATTTCTCACAAAGCTTATATATTACAAGGACAAGTATATATATAAAAAGACATTTCGTTGGAAATGTCTTTTTTTTAGTACATTCACTCTGATCGATCATCTTAGTAGCTACATTTAACCACCATTATTTGTATCTTCTTCAGTGAAACGATATTGGTAGCCATCTTTTTTTGTCTTTTCACCATACACCCACTTCAACTTACGGTTTAGATCATTAAGTGATCTCTTTATTTTCTGCTTATCAAACTCGTTCACGTATTTAGATACTTCTGGATTTATACTATTTGAGAGAATCTCCAATTCTTTGTTCACGTCTTTTATCCAATTGTTTATTAAATCGTTGAACAGGTGTGGGTTTTCATTAATTGCAATTTTATAATTTATTTTCTGTGCATGTTCTTCTGTGAATTTTGCGCTTTTTATTGCTTCATTTATTGATTCCTCTTGCCCATTCGTATCTAACTCTTTAAATAAAGGATCTTTACTAATCTTTTTAATAGCATCAGAATGGACCGTCGTAATCAACCCTTCTCTCAAATTTTCAAGAAGGATTTCATACAATTCAGGAACCACATCTAAATTATAGATAACTCTTAAAGCCTCTTGACTGGCTCTATACCTAGCAAATTCTAATCGTAATTCTTTTGGAACTTCTGTGCCTTTCTTATACCTTCTAATAGTTGCCACGTCAACATTTAACCTTCTTGCTAATTCTTTATCTGAAAGTCCGCTAGCAAGTGTTTCTTCAATTATGAACTGCTTCTCGCTGCCGATCATTCTTTTACTGTGTAATGACTCCCCTAACCTTTCTATGTTTCTATTAATATTTGAAGATATATTTCCAACTAAAAAGCAATCTACTGTGTTAAACCTATTTGGGTTTTGTTTTCGTATTTGATTTATTGCATCGATCCTTCTATATCCTTTAATAAGAAAATACTCTTCATTTTCATTGGGCCCTTCGACCTTAAGAGGGTCCTTTAATCCATTTACACCTATATCCTGAAACAAGGAGCTATTATCCAAGTTAATTCTATACGAAGATTTATCATATATTATTTTTTTAATCGGTATGCTAATAATTTTGTTAATCAATTATCATCACCTCAATTAAAAGGTTATGTTCAGATAAATTCGTCCTATTACTTTAGGCTGTAAAAATTTAAGTTTTTAATGATCAACCAAGCTTTTTTACCTACTTTTTATACCTTGGTAAATTATTGGATAAACTGTAATTGTAGACTTATTGTGGAGGTTTCTAAATTGTATCAATCACGTATTTCGAATAGATATTTAGGTGAATCAAAATTGATTACAGCTAAGACACAACTTGATTTTGATCAAAAGGTTAGAAAGCAAAAAGAAGCATGGAAAAAGAAAGAAATAATTGAAAAAGCAAAGATAAAAGCAATTGAAGACACGGACAAAGCCCTTGATTTAATATATCAATACCAATCATTACTTTTATCGTCCACTTTAAAACAACATAAATTTAATTGGGATGAACTTTATAGAAATGAGTCATTTAACGGAGTCGAGCCTAATCTAGAAGAGTTTATTCAACATGTAGGTGTTCCAAAAGAAAACAAGTTTATTGAATTTTTTCTCGAATCGGAAAGAACAAAACGATTGGAAAAAGAAAAAGAAGCTCAGGCACTTTATTTAAATGCAAAATCTGAATATGAGCATACAAGAAATGAATTTTACAATGAACAAAAACATCATAACCAATCAATTGATAATTTTAAAAAGGCGTATGAAGAGTTTGTTACTCCTTTTGTTGAGAGATATTTTACTGCAGTTTTAAATAGCTCTATATATCCTAAAGGATTAAAGAAGAATTTCGATGTCCAATATCTTAACGAAACCAAAACATTAATCATAGACTTTGATCTGCCGCATCATGACGATCTACCTCAAATCACTGAGCATAGGTTTGTACAAGCAAGACAAGTAGTATCAGTTAAAACCATGAAGAAAAAGGACTTTGACCCATATTACGACGATGTTTTATATCAAATAACACTTCGAACAATTCATGAATGCCTGGATTCTGATTATGCTGATTCTGTGGAATTGATTGTATTTAATGGATGGTCTCGAGGAGTAGACACATCAAACGGACAGGATTTTCACTCTTGTATTTTAAGCTTACAAACTTCTAAATCAGAATTTCAAAACTTAAACCTTACAAAGGTCGTACCAAAAGATTGTTTTCGCAGCTTAAAAGGTATAAACGCTGGAGCTCTTCATCAACTAGCACCTATTAGGCCAATCATGCATTTAGATAAGGATGACAAACGTTTTATCGAATCGAAAGAAATTCTCGCTGAGGTCAATTCAATCCCTAACTTAGCAGAAATGCCATGGGACGATTTTGAACATTTAGTCACTGAATTGTTCAGCCTATATTTTTCAAAAGATGGTATAGAAGTTAAGGTGACAAGAAGTAGCCGTGATGGTGGTGTGGATGCAGTTGCTATTGATCCTGATCCTATACGCGGGGGGAAATTTATCATACAAGCTAAACGTTACAATAACGTTGTTCCAATTACAGCTGTACGTGAATTAAACGGTATAATGTCCGATGAAGTAGCATCAAAAGGAATTCTTGTTACCACTAGTTATTTTGGTAATGATACTAGAGAATTTGTTAAAGATAAGCCAATTACGTTGATAGATGGACCGAATTTAATGAGTTTATTTCAAGACTTTGGTTATAAAGTCCGTATTGATCTAGTTAAGAAAGAAAAAGCCAATTAAAGTAAGTCCTAATGTAATTTATTGATGTTTTAACTTAAACATATTTACTATTTCTATAAGTATTAATTATTAGGAGTGATTACATGCTTTTTATAGAAGGTTTAGCTGCAATTATATTACTCGCAGCTTTTGTACACTTTACATTATCAAAAAAGAAAAATGAATATGAGTCCTCCCTACTCGCTGAACATATTGATAAAAGTGATGAAATGAAACGAACGCTAGCCATGGGTTTATATTTAAGGTTCAAGAAGGAAAATCATGATAACCCTCCGACCTATTCGTCAAATTATATTAAGCAAGATCCCGCACAGTTTGAGCATTTCGTAGCAGAAGTGATAGAGCTTGCTAAGGGTGGTAGTACATGGGTTTCACGTTCAACTGGTGATTTTGGGATTGATTTTGAACACAGAACAAATGAAGGATTGTTCTTAGGACAAGTTAAATGTTATCAAGGTGACCTTGGATTTGATCCAATTGCGTTGGTACACTCCAATATGGTTAAAGATGGTGCCAAAGGTGGTTATGTGATTACAACTGGCTCATTTACGAAAGCTGCAAGGCAATATGCTGAGGGTTTAGACATAGAATTGATTGATGGTGTAAAGTTAGTGGAGTTATGGCTGGCAGGTTTACAAAAGTCCGAAGTAGAAATAAAGGGTCTAATTCCCAGGCATATATAGGCTTGTAGAATTGAAGATTAGCTGCAATATATTGTAGTTATGGTAATAACCCCCATTCTTTCTCTCAGTAACTAAATAATAACGGTGAACGCAAATTTAGAAGCAAAAATAGTAGGAAAATTGTATCTGTCTATTTAAAACTATTTCAAATAATTTAGTGAAAATTACTCTTATTAGTATCTTTCTGTATTTTGTGTCATATATTTTAAAAGTATAAAGCCCGCAACATCTCCATTAAGGTGGAGAAGCATTATGGAACATAAATATATCTTAGTGATTTTGGGGTTAATTATCAATTTTTTAATGACAGATGAGTGGAAAATGCTCAGGAGTTTAATAAAAAAGTGTTTAAAAAACGTAAGTAATATTAAATAAAATAAATTGAGATGTTTGCGGGTTCCTTTCTACAAAAAAGAAATGGAACTCGCAAACAAATAAATTTAATATTTATTATTCATACTTAAACAAAAATGCTGATCTTTTCATAAAATTGAAAGGAACAGCATTTTTGTTTTATATTTATTAATGATTTACCTTACTCCGAAAATTCCAATACACAGTTATTCCCCATAATCACATGTATCAACTTTATCATTAAAAATTGTTGTAGATCCTAATGCTTTATGTGATTACTTAACCATAAAGATAAAATTATCTAATTCTGCTTAGTGGTGCGAGCAAATAATATACATACCAGCAATACCAGTAGTATATTATTTTCTTTGTTTTTAAATGAAAATTGGTACATCCCATTTTAATGAATGTATATTTGTGTGGCAAGGATCTGCAAGTAATTCATCCATGATAATACTGTCTTACTTTATGTGCAAAATAAATCACATTACTTATAATTAACTTATCGCTATTTAAACTATTTTTTATTTCCGTTTAAAGGTAAAAGTCTCTTTAAACTCCCTACCTTCATCTACTGTTCCATCTTTTAATGTAACAGGATCACCATGCCAGCTTATTACTACTTCGAATTCGTTTGCTTTTACGTATATAGGCATATTTGCAAATTTAACATCTCTGCCTTGTTTAAAAATACCTTTTACCTCATCTTGAAGACTTAATCCAAATTTAGTTGGAGAATTAGGGTCATCTCTATATGTTTCAAATTCTGCATTATGTACGTCATTTCCAATATTCGTAATCTTCAAACTGTACATTTCAAAGTTTTCTCCCTTTTTAGGTCTAGCCTCTTTGATCTCTTTAGAGTTATAGTTTACTTCACCCAGTTCAACTTTCCATTGATCTGATTTTTGAGATACAGGAACATCAAATATTTCGTTTGACTCTGCATTTACACTTGTCAGGCTACCAAAAGTTATTAGTAATAAGACAAATAAAGTTGCTTTTACAATTTTGAGCATGATAATACCTCCAAATAAGTAATTTTATGGATATTATCACCGAAATAAATGATAATATTCCAAGTAAAATTCTGCTTTTAACGCACATCATTTGAAATATTTTAACTAACCTTATTAGGACACAAAAGGTGTTCGGGCTGACATTATTTCAACTGACTTATTGGTCCTACTTACTTTTTGGTTCATTGTGTTTGTAATCGACGAGTTTAATTGCTGGTTGTTCTTTTATTTCCTTGTGGTTGATTAGAAATGGATTAACACGAAATGTTAAAGTGTCAGTCCCAAATTGTTTATAGTTTTTTATATCTCCGTTATGAACAATAACCGTAAATTTAACAACATAGTTGTAGAATTCATTGTCTTTTTCTTGGTTTATCTGATGAATAATTTCAACTACATTGTACTTATTTTCCCAGTCATACTTTATACCAGTTGCCGATTGATCTCTGTAGTATTTTTGAGTTTCTTTGACTATATAAGGCATAAAAAGCTCGATCATAAAGTTTTTAAGATATTGTTCTTCTGTTACTTCTTGAGTTGCATTATACAGGTCCTCACTATACCCCTTACGATGATATTCTTCTGCATAAGTAAGCTGTGTAGAGAATAAAAGTATAAGTAACATTAGAACCATCGAATTTTTAAATGGTTTCATATCTTGGCCCCTAACATTATATTTTGAATAATAAAATACTAGATTGAATCAGTTAGTTTGATCGAATTTATGTGTGTAATCAAAGATCATGAAAAGGAATGTGTATTCATTGATAGTGTGATTAATTTCCGACTTAAAACATTATTAATAATGCATAGATTCAACAATTCTAATTAAATCCTCGGCTTTGAATTTCTTCTTTAGTTCCTTCTTATTACCGATTACTACTGTGTATTGCAATCCATCTTTCTGAAACCTCATCTCATATCCTAAATCAAATTCTCCTCTGTATAGGGCTCTTGTTCCATCATCCAAAGTATAGTACTTATCGGTTTTACCTTTATATTTATCTAAATCGACACTGATTGGGAAAATAGTTATTTTAAGAAATCCATTTATACTCTCATTTGTGTAATATACTGATAATTCTTTGTTATTTATGTATCCATTGCAGCCAGTGATTTCAAAGGGAAATTTACTCGGTACTAATATATTTTTTTTGAACTTCATTTCATATTCTTTAACTACTTTTGCTTCTTCCATAAATGGGTTTGTACCATCATGAATAACCCTTATCTGTGTTATTCTTTCGTTTTTTACAGCTACCTCCCAAATGAAAGCAATACGCTCTCCACCTAACTCACCATCAAAAAAAGCTACCATTACTTTAATTCCCTTAGTTGGTGAAGGTAATCCTGTAATTCTTCTAATAGGTGTGCTTTCTTTTAATTCTGGAATTTTTACACCTTCCATTAAATATGATTGAGCCTTATTCTCATCTTTTTTCATCCATGCTTCTAGAAACAACCTTATAGTATCGTCCGTATCCTTTTGGTCACCCGCCATAGCAACTTGTATATTAGACAAAAACAATCCAATAGAAACTAGTAGAGCAATCAACAATCTATTGTTCACTTAATATCACCCCATACATATTCTTCCTTCATTATTAAATTATATGTATAAGCCTCTAACCTTTAAAAATTTGTACAGAATAAGAAAAGACGATGCTTTTTAAAAGCATCGTTGGGATCATTATTTATAAATCGAACTGTTATTATGTGTATAATTACTGTATTTGTATGAATTTGACTTCAAATAATAAGCAAGAAATCAAGAAGGAATATTGCTAAAAACACTTCATATAGAAGTGTTTTTATCTGACCACTAGCAATTGCTATATATTACTCAATATCCTTGTTTTTATATTAATTGTTCAGTAATAGATTGTTAGTCCCCCCTTTGATAATTGAAAGAAATAAATTTTTGTTAATCGATATATAGACTATTTAAATGTAAAGTGTAATTTTCTTGATATTTAGACAAATTGGTATTTTCAATAGTGCCTTCATACAATGGTTTCAATGTGGTTAAGTCGGTAACGACAACAGATCCATCTTTTTCTCCAACATTTAAGGGGTTTACAACATATAATTTATTGTTCTCTATTTTTATAATTGGATTGCTATCTTCCTCAAGTCCATTAATCTTGAATGTTTTCGTTGGCATAAGTTGCCCTTCATCTATTGAATATACAAATGTTTCAAGACTATCCTTAGCAATTTTGAACATATAAATCTTTGAACCATCAATAATAATGGTATTGTATTTTAATTGTTCCTTACTAATGGGTATTTTAATTAACTTACTTGATTCAAAGTTATAAGCAATTAACTCACTATTCGATTCTTTTGTAGATTCACTACTATCTGTTACTTCTTCATTAGATTTCTGGATCAATAGATATTCTTGATAATCAATATCATTGAAATCTGATAGTATATCTTGACCATTGGTTTCAGAAACAAGTGTTTCATCATTAATTAACATTTGACTATTAGTATCAAAAGTGTATACATGGATTTCTTCACTATATTGATCACCGTCAACAACTCTTTTACTTTGGCGAACAACAACCTTTAAATCGCCATTGATCATTTGAACATCTTCAACAAAAGCATAATCATAAACATTTTGGTTTGGCATAGTTTCATTTATATCAACAACAGTATTTGTTTGTTTGTCTAAGACTTCACCTCTAAATGTAGTTTCGCTTGGACCTAAATTCTCTCCACTAAAAACCATATCAGTAATCATATAGGCTATGTAAGTTTCATCTTCAAAGTATTGAACAGGTCTTATATCTTTCCCACGCATAAAATTTCGATAGTCATTTTGGAGTCGTTTTAATTCTGGTGTAAAGTACATACCATTTAAATCTTCAAGAAAAGAAATTTCCTTTTGATAAACAGTCTTCTCTTCATCTATATACAAATTTTCACGGAATCCATTTGTAGAGTAAATCTCCCCTAAAACTTTAATATTGTTGCCTTCTTCACTATTTCCGCTTATTTTATTTATGGTAAACTGTGGATTGTTACTTGCTGCAGTAGCAGATTGATAATAATGAATACCAATACCTAAAACTATAACAAGAACAACTGAAATCAACTTCCAATATCGTTTCATTTTTCTTCCTCCTCTTAAACTGTAATTTTATTTTTTAGTAAGTAGAGGCTTACCAAAATAGAAGCAGCAGTAACTATTAAACCCGTAATTACAATAAGCCCTAACTGCTCAATTGGATAAAAGAAATCATCTAAAAATGTACTTTGAACTATTAACGGCGAAGTGAAAACGAGCGCTGATACTATGCAATAGATTATACCTAAGGCAATGCCTTTCCAACGAAAACATCTTTCAAATAAAATTGCTGTAAATAAGACTAATACAGCCATTAAACCTACACCATAATAAATTAAAAATTGCATAAATTTCATCGGGAATAAGGTATTCAAAAATCCATATCTATAAGAAAACGTCTCGTAAACTGGTAAATTTAATATATATTCAGAAGGTATCATTATTTCAAGTAGAATATTTTCAATAGGTAGTAATATTAGTTGTAAACCAACTAACCCAAAAACCAAAAGCATTATTGTTGTGACCTTAGCCATATAAAGATTTACACGTGAAGTTGGCAGCATTAACAGGCGGTAAATGAATGAGTTTTTACCCAACCAATCTCGGTACCAAATAAAAAACAAATAGATTAATAACGTCACAATACATACGGCAATCGGCCCAACAAACCAAACACTAGCAGTAACTTGTTGAAGAGACATGTAATCATATTGTTCAATAAATTGTTCTTTTGACATGCCTTCTCTATAAACCATATGGTTGAGATTACTTAGATAATTATTTGCTGAAGTAAAAACACTTATTATTTGAGAGACAATTGTTATTCCTATCAAGATAAAGAAAATGTTTGAAAAACGATTAAATTCAAAGTGAACTAGCTTAAAATACTTGTTCATTTTTGATATACCTCCCGCATAACATCTACAACAGATTTGCCTTCTTTTTCACGAATTTCTTCAGTACAAAATTCCTTTAACACAGTTCCGTCGTTTAATAGAATTGCTTTATCAATTAAATGCTCTATTTCATTAATTTCATGAGTTGTAATAATTACTCCCCGATCTTCAATAAGATCACTAGTAAATACTTCTGAAATTTGTTCTCGACTAAACAAGTCAATACCTGAAAAGGGTTCATCCATGATAATGAATTCTACATCAAGGGATAATCCTAGAAGAATATTCAATTTTGCAATATTTCCTTTAGATAGTCTAGATATTCGTTCATTTTCACTTAATGTAAAAAAATCTAGAAGTTCATATGCTTTCTTTTGATTCCATGAAGAATAAAAATCATCCATAAACTGAAAACCTTGTGAGATTTTTATTTGTGGTGACATGCTAATTGTATCTGGTATATAACTAATTTTTTCATAACTTTCTTTATGTAATACTTCTCCGTTTATTAGAATTTGACCACCTTGTATAGGTGTAAGCCCCATTATGGCATTTAAAATAGTCGTTTTACCAGCACCGTTTAATCCAATCAGACATGTTATTTCTCCCTTTTCAGCACTAAAGGATATGTCCTTTAATACATTTTTTCTACCAAATTTTTTTCTGACATTTTTTACTTCAATCATTTCTATCCCCCCAATTACTCATTTCTCATCTGATATTTGTTTTTAATTAATTCTAATACTTCATCTAATGGGACTTGAATTGAGCGCACCGAGTTTATAAAAGAATCTACAGCTTGTAAAATCAGTTCTTCTCTTACTTCTTTTAAGATTTGTTCGTCCTTTGTTATGCGACTTGGGGAATTACGTTCTGTATAGATCAAACCCTGATCCTCCATTTCTTTATAAGCTCTTTGAACAGTATTTGGATTAATTTTTAACTTATTTGCCAATTCTCTTCGTGATGATATTTCTTGTCCTGGCTCAAGGCTACCTGATGCCATCTGCTCTTTAAAATGGCGGATAACTTGAATATATACAGGTTCCCTATTATTAAAATTCATGACCCCAACTCCTAAATATCTTTATCAGATGTATTAATGTATTATATTATTAATACACTATGAACAAAAAAATATGTAATTTATGTATTAGAGCACTGAAATACTTGGTGTATTATTGTCTTAATACGCTAATATATGTATATTTTAATGTTTGAATTAGTTCATTGTCAACCAGTTTTTGTAAATGTATTTAATAAGTATATACATAGATATAGTGAAGAAAAAAACCTAAGAAGACAAAAGTTTCAAGATA
Organism: Metabacillus schmidteae; assembly: GCF_903166545.1. NCBI lineage: Bacteria > Bacillati > Bacillota > Bacilli > Caryophanales > Bacillaceae > Metabacillus > Metabacillus schmidteae. The sequence continues at coordinate 2,798,624 of NZ_CAESCH010000001.1, forward strand.
AACTCCCTATTGTTGATGATCACTTCTTCACTATGTATTTAAACTATGCAACAATTAAATGTGATACAATAAATACAAATATTGTAAAGGTAGGTAATTGTGTGGATATATGGGATGTAGTACTTCTAGTAGGGAATTTTATTATAAGTTTTGTGGTATTCATTGTTTCCTTTTATATTTACAGTTCCTACATAGGGAAAAAATATAAAAAATCGAATAACATTGAAGAAAAGCTTGATAGAATAATTGATTTACTCGAAAAGGATAAAAAGGCATAGTCATTTGTTCTTTTTATCCTTCCTGTAATGTCTATCACTGTTATTTGGGAGACACTCCTATTCTTTATAGGTGCTTTATTGCTGAAGATCATTTCAAGTTATGACCTCCTTTAAAAGATTAAATCATTATCTCTTTCCAATGCCATATGTCACCATACTGCCAAACTAGATAAGGCTTCTTATCCTCAGGTTCCCATTCATAGCGTGGAAAAATATGAGCCTGCAAAAAAACATCTGAATATTCGTACACCGAATAATTTAGGCGTCTTGGATTACATACAGATTGAATTGCATCACCTATTAGACTCATATCTATTAAATAATTACTTCGTTGTTCGATAATTAAATCAATAAGTGTGTCTTCCTTCGGATATGCAAGTAAAACACAGTATCCAGGTAAAAACTGAGTATCCCCTATAACTGCATACCCACTTTTCATTTTTGCAATAACCATAGGGTTTTCTCAACGTTCTTTAACTCATAAACGATCTTTTTTCCAATCCCCACTTTTTATTTTTTATGGATATTTTGATTTTTGAACAGGTATTAACCTTCTTATTAATTATCGTGTACGGCATCTCAATAAAATATTGTTCGTTATTAACAATAATCGGAAAATGGTTTTTTTGATAATAAATCATCAAGCAGCATTTGATGTTCAGGAAAAATATTTTCTATTAAGTCTTCTAGTGGAAGAATTGAGTCGTTTTCAATTCTTTTATCAGATTCATATTTTTTCCATGCTTCAGATAATAGCAATCTATTTCACACTCCTACCATTTTATCAGTTTATAAGAATTATGGTCATTGATTACTAGTTTTAATCACAAACATATAAAAAAATACAATCCTTATCTTCAAGGTTTGCGCTAATTTTTAGCTCCAATACTTATTCATGGATAGCACTCTAATATAGCATCTCCACCCAAGTTTAATTCACCAACTATGTTCCTTCGATTATAAGATTAATAACAGAAATAAATATAGAAATTATCGAAATAATACTCAATGTAAACCCATTTACAATTTTGTTTTGTTTACTTTACTTTGATCTATTAAAATAATGAAAAAAGCAATTAAACTAAAAATAAAAATAATATAAATATATCTTAAGAAATCATATACTTCCTAACCCTTATAGCATCCCCTTTACTGTATATCTTCAATTTCTTTCAATATCACATTTTTAGATATTCCTAGCTCATTCTTTTTTCGACTAAAATTTTCTTCATCTAATGGACCATATACTTCTCCCAATTTATAATTAAATATCCAAAAATGAACATTCTCTATATCAGGTATTTGATAACCATTACTACTCTCTGGATCATCTATTAATCCAAATTGTTTTGCTAGAATATAATTACTATCCCATGCAACCTCGACAACTTTTGGTGGAATAACATCACTTCCCCAAATGTTATCACCTTCTTTAGGGCTTATATTCACTTGATGCGCAGATTTTCTAACAACAGCGTAATCACCAGGGAGATCAATGCTGTAATCTGCCGTTCCTGAGCAGCTAGTTAAAATGAATAATAGTGCTACAGCTATTATTAAATAGTGATATGTTTGGTTATTAAACATCAATCTACCTCATTTTCTTAAACCACTTTTCCCATCAAAGTTAAGAAAAGTACACTTTTAAAATGCTAAATCCATAATTTCCACTTTAAGTTTTCCGTTTTCATCCTTATCTGTTATTTTTATATTTGCAAAGCCAGAATATCCTCTTTCAATATAACCAACTATATATTCTCTGTGTAACTTCCCACTTTTGTCTTTATATTCTAATAACAACGCTGCTTCATCGAAGTTTTCATTTGAGTTTTTACTATCGCTAACTTCCAGTATATAATTCTCTTTTGGTTTTAAGGTTGGTATTTTAACTTCTGATTTTATTTCATCATAAGATACGTATAATCCTGAAATTTCGTTGTCCGTCTGATTTGATACCCTAATATCAATTCCAACTTTAAAAAGAACAATATTGAATAAAACTACGATTGTTATTGGAATGATTAAAATTAACACAAAGATGATTAACTTTATTTTTTTCATACATTTCTCCCTTATCATGTAAAAAAATTAATATTATTGATTTGATATAAAGTTTCTCACTTTTTTAATAAATTATGATCTTATGGTCAATGTATGAAGTTGCTTTACTTATTACTAATTCACTTGGAGATCCAACAATTGAACGTAGTTCTTCTTCAGTTTCAATCATTTTGTGAATTGATAGTTTTCTTGTATCTCACCTCTACTTGAATGTTCTAATTATTAATCCACGTTCTATTTTTCATATTCTCCATTAACTTCTCCCTGATTTTAACATATTTTCCATTTTCATTGTCCCGTAATTTTGACCTTTAAATAAAAGAATGCGCTCATCCTTATTTAAGAATGGCGCTTTATTGTTGAAGATTATTATGTGAAATAATGAAAATCAAAATATATCTTTATAGTAACTAAGCGTTGGAACAATTAGACCTGAATCATACATACTATCAAGCTCTGACTTGTTTACCCACTTAATATCAACAACCTCATCTTCTTGCAGAACCGCAATTGAAAGATCGAAGGTTTGATCAAAAATCCAAATATCACCGAAATTATTATATAGATCTCGTCTTTCACTTTTTACTAGCTTACCGTTCGATTTTACTAATTCTATTCCTATTTCTTCTTTTACCTCACGTAAAGCTCCTTCTAGGCTTTCCTCACCTGCCAATACAGATCCTCCAGTACACTCCCATAGATTTGGATGTGTCTTATCAGGATGACGCTTAGTAACAAGAATTTCCCCTTTTTCATTTCTAATCCACACATGAACAACTATATGATATTCATCTTCTAGTAATGGAATTCCGCGTTTATGTGTTCTATTTATCTTATTCCTATTCAAATCATATAGATCCCATAGCTCCAAAATATATCCTCCTAACCATTTAATATTTTTAATTAAACATTTTATATTCCATATACTAGGAAACATTCCTTCTTGGATATGAAAAAGAGAAATAAAAAGCACATTCTTTCCTATAATGCGATTATGTATTATATAAACTACTGATTACATATCATAAGGGTTCCATTCTTCTTTTAACAAACCGTAAATAACCCTATCGTGGTATTCTCCATTTAAGTATTCAAAATTTCTAATTGTGCCTTCCTCTGTAAAACCAAGTCTTCTAGGTATTGTCCTACTTTTCAAGTTTTTAATAGAAACGTTTATTTCAACTTTTCTCAAATCTAAATCATGGAAGGAGTGGTCAATAAGTCTCTTTGTTGCTTTTGTTACCAACCCTTTACCAATATACTCATCTCCCAACCAATAACCAATTTCAGTTTTTCTTGCACTCCAATCTATATATAAGAAACCAATAGAACCAGCAATACAGCCATTATGCCAAATACCAGCCCAATATCCATTATTTTCGGATAGCCTTTTTAAAGATCTTACAATAAATATTAATGTATCCTCAACTTTGTTGGTTTTCTCGGGAAAAGAAAGCCATTCCCCTAAATTATCACGACTCTCATCAATTAATTTATATAATTCATTTCCGTGTCTTGGCTCTAAAATTGAGAGGTGAATTTCTGAATCAATAGTTACTTTATACATCTTGATCCCCCTATACCTTATTCAAAGGATAAACATTAAAGTCATTTCTATTTCTAAATGTATTTCAACAACGTTTTAATATATATCCATATTAATTTATAAGTGATCTTCTCCAATCTGGCCTTATAAATGAAAAAGAGCGACATCCTTATTCAAGAATAGCGCTTATATTGTTGAATAAGCTGTTTTAAAATACGTCTGTTACAATTCCTTCTTCAACACCAAGTCTGATGAGACCTTCATAAGGATCTCCAGTAATGTCTAAAAGTTTACAAAATGCTTCCTCTGTTTTGTACCCTTGTTTTTTAAGGTTTATTACTTTCTCTTTAAGAATAGGAACTTTTTGCAACAGTTTATGTTCAATAATCATATGGAGATAAGCATTTTGCTTATGTACAGGTTGATCTTGAGCAAACAGTTCAAATTCAAAATTATTAAAGAAAAATTTTGCTTTAACGACTTCTCTTCCTCTTATAGTTGTTCGTTTTATCGTAAAGTTGTCTTTATTATTGTATAAAGTTTGCAGCTGTTCTGTAAAATGCTCTAACTCCTGTACTTCCATAATAATATCTAGGTCTGATCCCTCGACATTTATACCAATGGGTAGAGTTCCACATAGAACGGGATTGTAGATTCTCAACTCATTAAAAATATTTAGTTCTATGATTACTGAATATGCATCTTGTTGCTTTTTATTACCTGTTTTCATCCCTTCAAATAAATCAATCAAAAAATCATCACCCTTAAGCTATAGATATAAACTATTAAAAAACGTAAGCGCTCTATTGTGGAAGATCGTTGTTGTATTAAACTGCTTAGAAAATACTATTAAAGTTTTCAACTCTATATTCACACAAAAACCTTTCTACTCCTGGATATTTTTCTACTAAACTTGTTATAAAAAAGCCATATTTCCGATAAAAATCTACGGCATCCTTATCCGTTTCAGCAGTGATAAATGGGTATTGATCGGTAAGAAATGTAATCATTTTGCTACCAATTCCCTTTCCTCTTTGTTTTGAAGATACAGCAATATGTTTAATTACACACTCTTTTGAATTTATAATTTCAACCCCTATGCAACCAACAATTTCCTCTTTAAGTTCAAGACCAAATAAAATTCGGTTTAAGGATCCCAAGTATTTTTCATATTCTTGATCGATCTTATGATATGAAGTGGCAAAAGAAAGAAGTTCCCGTATAGATGGATCAATTTTTTCACTGAGTATTTTTTTCATATAATTATCCTTTTCTTTATTAAAGAGCACTGATAAACCATTTGACAATCTGACTAGTAAGTTTTCAAGTTGAAAGTAAATTGATTATTGAATGGGAAATTTCCTTTTCTTACTTCTTCTTTTAACTTTGCGAGTGCTTTTATAGCTCCAACTATTAGCTCTTCTGTATACTTGTATTTAATACTATTTGCTTCAAATTCATCCTCATCAACTACTTTCCATTCATTGTTCTTTTCCCAAACGTAATCCAAATCCAAATCAATAAAACAGATTTCTTCGTTATTAAAAACGCAAGGTTTTGCGATATTACAGTAAACAGAAACAACCTCTTCCTTTTCAATTTCCATAGCAGCAGTGTACCATTCTTTCAATGAAAAAAATTCTATTGAGGTATTGTTGAAAGTAAAAACCTTATTTTTGCTATGATGAATCAGTTTACGGCCTGGTTTACAAATGAGAAGTAAATAGTCAGAGGTTTGGTGAAGTATTTCTCCTTCCCATTCATAGTGTGGAATATCAGGGAATTTAAAAGCCTTAATTTTTAAAACTTTACCCAATTTAATCATTCCTTTTAATAATTTATATTCTAAATATTTCTCCTAATTATTAGGATGTTCCTTCTTTAATTGACATGTTGCAACTTCTAAATGAAATATCCCAAATCTTGATTATCGTTTTCATAAGTGAGAATCTTCAATCAGGAGCTTTAAATACTAAAAAGCACTCATCCTTGTTCCAGAATGGCGCTTATATAGCTGAAGATTGTAATTATTCTTCTTTAGTTGAAGTAATTTTAGGCTTAATTCTTAATTGTAATAGCCAATGTACCCCATTGATTTTCTTGCTCGGGTGTATATATTTCATAAGTTCCTTTCAACATTTCTTCCATTGTCCAACCTTTACAGCCAAATTCTTGAAATGCAATATCCTTTCTTAGTTCAGTAACTTGAACTTTCATTGTTTCATTTTGATCAGGAAATTTAACGAATTCAATGGTATCGCCAACTTTGATTTTTCTCCTCTATTCATCGTTTAAACGAACTTCAACCTTCTTTTTTCCTTCTTTAATAACTTTGAAGTATTCTCCATATAACCCCATTTGATGTACCACTTTTTCTTCACCTCTATATGTATTATATCTCCTTATTGTACTAACCTGCATTCTTCACAATCTTTAAGTTGTTTTTCAATAATATGGCTTCTATTGCTGAATACGTTATTGAAGCATGGCAACCAATAGTTACTTTTGCAGTTGATTTAAAATCAGTTTCAATACATCGTTCTGTGACATATCATTAGTCAGTATAGTTTCTCCATCCACACCAAGGTAATCGTTTGGATTCCACCAGGCACGTAAAGATTCTTCTCCGAATTCCAACTTTTTCGAACTAGATTTGTGACGTATCACTGTTTCCTCAAAAGATAAATCAAAATAATAAGTATATGCATTTTGATTATAGAACTGGATTAATTTATCAAGCATTTCACCATAACGGCTTTTATACAAGATTCCCTCCACAATAATAAATTCACATTTACCTTTGCCATATTTTGCAATTTGACTAATCAAATCAATTGATAGATTCCCGTCTCTATCGTGAACCTTCAACATTTCACGGCGAACAACATCCTGTGAAACCAATAGTGTTCCATGCCCCAATTGATTTTGGAGACTTTTCGCAGTCGTTGTTTTTCCACTTCCAGAGTTTCCTCGGATGATAATTAGCTTAGATTCCATATTTCCCCCCCCCAAGTTTTTGAATTATTTTATCACATAGGCTTGTTATGTAGCCTGACCTGTTTTAAAAAATCCTTTCTGCTTATTACAGATCGCAACATGAATTGTGGGATAAATAATATAGCATCCATTACGTTTAGATACTTTTTATCTATTTGATTAATGCCATAAAAGATTCTGGAACCAACTCCTCACTTTCAATGACAATTGCAGTTAATCCTGTCTCCGTCTTAGTTTCATGCCATTCTCCTTTTGTCCAAAACACGGCCTCTCCTTCTTGAACTTCAAAATAATTTTTATTTTCACTTCTAACATACCCCTTGCCGTTAACAATAATTAAAAGTTGAGGAACTACAGCTTGATGAAAACCTATAACACCATTCTCTTCTAAATACATACAGCCAACATGAGCAGGCATGTGTGTGTTAATTACACGTGACATAATAAAATCAGAACTAAAATGATTAATTCTCTTCCCGACATCTTTTCTAAATGAATAAATCTCCATTAAGTTCTCCTTGTTTCTTCTAAACTTTAGGATGAATAGATGATATTCGCTATTATTTATCCAAACCCTCTAAAAAGATAAAAAAAAGTACTTACCTTTATTCAAGATAAGCGCTTGATTGCAGAAGGTCACTTGTTCATAGAGAAAGAGCATTAACTGCCCCTTCATAAATAATTCATTATCTATTTTTTTCTAATTTTACTGAAAGTTTATTACCTTCTTTAATTTCTTTACCTGCAGCAATACTTTGTGAAGTAACAAATCCATTTCCTTCGTGTTGGAATTCTAATCCAGTTAAGCTAATTAGCTTCATAACATCAGAAAAGCTCCATCCACTTATATCGGGCATAACCATTTTACCTTCTGTTTTTATTAATACCTTTGAACCTTTTAATAATTCTGTTCCTTCAATTGGAGCTGTCTCTACTACCTTTTCACCTTTACCAAGGATTATTGGCTCTACCCCTTTTTCTTTAAGGGAACTTACGGTATATTTAACTAATTTGTCTTTGGAAGAATCCACAATTATTGGGGTTAATTCATCAGTGTTACTTTTGTTTTTGTCTACATCAGAAGTAGCATTTAATTTTTTTAATCCATAATCCATAACTGCATTAAATATTTCGGAAACAGGATCTGCACCTACTTGATCAGACTTTAAATTAGGTTGTTCTACTGCAACGTAGACAATTAATCTTGGATCATCTGCAGGAGCCATTCCTAAAAATGAAAACATATAATTATTTCTTCCAACTTGATAATTACCATTTCCATCAGGAATTTGTGCAGTTCCTGTTTTACCAGCAACCTGAAAATCATTTAATTGAAAGTGACTTCCTGTACCATCAGTTACAACAGACGTAAGTAATTCTCTAGTTTGCTTTGCTGTTTCGGCACTTATTGGTTTATTCAATACTTTGGGTTGGGTTTCTTTAAGTGTTTTTCCATTTTCATCCGTAAATTTCTTTATAACATAAGGCTTCATCATCTTACCATCATTGGCGATAGAAGAAGCTGCAGTTACTAATTGAATCGGGGTGAATGTAGATCCTTGACCAAAAGATGTAGTAGCTTTTTCAAGTGGAAATTCATAAACAAACTTACCTAATGTTTCGTCACCCATATCTATGCCTGTTTTTTTGTCAAATCCAAACTCTTGTAAATAGTGATAGAATCTATCAAAACCAAGTTTGTCTTTTGCTAGAATAGTAAATGCAACATTAGAAGAAAGTTGAACACCCTTATCGTAAGTAATCGTTCCCCAACCTTCCTTCTTGTGATCGTGAATTAGTGTACCTGTAACTTCAATGGACCCAGATTTATATTTTTCATTTCCGTTATATACCCCTTCATTAATAGCAGCAGCAAGTGTAAATATCTTCATTGTAGAGCCAGGCTCAAAGGAAGATGATAGTGCGTAGTTTAAATAGTTAACTTCATTTTGTTCATTGGGATATATTGAGGGCCTATTGCTTAAAGCTAATATCTCACCAGTTTTAGGATCCATAACAATCCCGATAATTTTCCCAGGATTATATTCTTTTACAACTTGATTCATTGAGTCTTCTAGTATAGTCTGAATGTTCGTATCCAATGTTGTATGTATATTGTTACCATTTTGAGGAGGCTTAGATTCAGACTCTTCTTGAGGCAACTCATAACCCCATCCTCGAAACCCATCAATCTTCTTATTTATGTAACCATCAGTACCTGATAACTTATTTGCATACTCTTTTTCAATGCCCGATATACCTTTCCCATCAAAATCAGTAATGCCAACAATATGCGATGAAAAGTCTCCCAAAGGATACGTTCTTCTAATGTCTGGAGAAAAGATAATACCAGGAAGCTCAAGATCACTTATTTCTTTCATTTGCGAAAAGGTTATATTTCTACCTATTTTACCTAACTCGACTTGATATGCTTTACTATCACTTAACAATTGTTCAATTTCTTTTGCATCTGTTTCTAATACTTTAGCCAATTTTGATGCAGTATCAGGAATATCTTTTATGTGGTTTGGATCTTTCTTATTTAGTACACCTATAATTGTGTATACTTGTGAATCAATAGCGATTTTCTCACCATCTCTTGTAAGAATTTCTCCTTTTTTACCTTCTAAAATACCTTCTTTGGTTATTCTACGTTCCTTATTTTCAACAAGGTTAACACCATCTATTGATCCAGTGACCATTATATATAAGAAGCGAAATAAGATTACTATAAACAAAATCAAAAAAATTATTGCTAGAAATGCAGATCCTCGATTCATATTTACTGACTTTTTAAAATTCATTTTATACCTCGTTTACGACAATTTGATGACTACTAGGAATATTTTAACATATGGACCCTTTTACAAAAACTACAAACTAGATTCAAAAGTCGACATGTTTTTCCCCATTACATAAAAAGGATACAAATAAAATTATGCATTCGTTTTATTCCACAATCTGGCCTGTTTGTTGAATAAGGGATTAAATTTATCTAATCATTCAAGTTCTCAATTTTTAGACCTTTCTTAGCAACCCCATATTTCCATTTAATTACTAATTATCTTTCTTTATAACCTTGTTTGAATAATTATAGAGGTGAATGTTATGTTTATTAGCCCTATGCTCCTTCATAGAGGTGAAGCTTTTGATGATGATATTTTCATATCAGAAATCAAATTTGACGGCATACGAATGATTCTAACGAGGTTTAATGCCCAAACGAGATTATATACTAGGCATGGTAATGAAATAACTTATAATTTCAAAGAATTATTAGATATAGAAGAGGGAAAGATTTTAGATGATGAACTTATTGTTTCTGATCAAAATGGAGTCCCTAACTTCGAATATATGATTGAGCGCTTTAAATCATCAAAAAGTAAACATTTTGTACAATTTGTTGTTTTCGATATAATTTACCATGGTGGTAAAGATATAACTTCTTTACCTTTGCTCTCTAGAAAGAAAATATTAGATGAGGTGATACGTGATGGAGAACATCCTCATATTGCTAAATCACAATACGTTATTGGTCACGGAGAAGCATATTTTAATTTAGTAAAAGAAAGAGATCTTGAAGGTATTGTTATGAAGAAGGTTGATTCCACATACCAAATCAATAAAAGATCTTATGATTGGTTAAGTTATTAATTACAAATTTATGAACGTCGATATTTATGGATTTAACGAAAGGGACAACTCTTTTTATGTTTCAAATAAAGGTGAACATGTTGGTGTTATGGAGTTCATGCCAGTAGAAGAACGTAAATTATTTCATAAAAATAAGCTAATTATCGAGACAAGAGGAGACCTTCAGTTAATTGATCCTATAAAATGTAATGTGAAATATCGTAATCTAACTTCATCTAAAAAATTGAGAATACCATCATTCAATCAGTGGATACAGTGAAAGGACCTTTAAAATGATATTAAAGGTCCTTTAATTACTCCATATAAGGGGTTCTTTTAATAAGAACATATATTGTTACGACTTTTACTCCGATTTTTCGGTCTCTTCATGTTTTTTTAGAAGTTCCTTAATTGCCTCATAGAGAGGGTGTGATGGATAGATTTCTATTTTGTAAGGATTATTTTGATTGACCATTGGCCCATGTTTTAAGTGCAAGTCTTTAGATTTCTTAAACATTTCCTCACGCGCCTTAACTTCTTCGTCAGATTCTATCTTTTTTCCAGATAGTTCATTTATGATGTCAGCAGCTTCTTTTCCAGTTATTTTAATTCTTTGATGGATATGTCTATACATTTCACACCTACTTAGAAAACTTTATTTTTCCTTTGCCTTTTACCGTTACTGTCGTTAATTTAACACCAGTCTTTGACACATATATTTCCTTACTTAAGGTCCCAGCTGGTTCAACGATTTTTTTTAGTGGTTTAAATGATCCAAACCCTTTATTTTGCTTTATCGAACACATACTTTGTGATCTCATTTAAGATTTGTTCATGGTCACTTGAAGATTCGGACATTAATTGCTGCAGATAACGATCCATTTCTACTGCATTAATAGATTTGTCTTTTAAAACTTCAAAATCTTGGTCTTTAAGCCTATGTAATTCAATTATAGGAGAAAATATTTTATTTTTAATTTCCTCTAAATCTTTGTATAACTTTTCTTTCATTTTTGAAGCTTCTTCTTTGTAATCTTCTTGGGATTTAAATCTGTCATATGCTTTTTTTACTAAGCTTTTGATCACTGTTTCTGAAAGTATAAGATCTCCTTCTGACCTTGCATACTTTATCTTCATTTGTGCCAGCTCAAAACTCTCTTTCTCATCATCTAAAAGATAGTCCCATAGTCTTTCATTCATTTAGTTTCTTCCTCCAGCCGTAATTTAATATTGAATTTAAAGGGATATGAATACTGTGGTGTGATTTTCTTTACTTCAAACCCTTGATTTACAGCATTTTTACAACGATTGATGAACTCTTTTTTTATTTTTTCTTTGTCTTTGTCATTCATGTTCATTTCGCAGCCTTTTCTGGAGATATTCTTCTATCAACTCACAAGGTAATGTATCTAGCATCTTATTTAAACCGAAATTGTAGGTAAGTATCTTCCAGGCATCATAACGATCTCTTTCACTTAGTAAGAGAAAACCGTTATCCATCTCCCACTTTTCAGGTAGGTAATATTCCACCACATCATAATTAATCGCTTGCGGTTCAAGTTTTATTTCAAGTTTAGGTTTATTCTTTTCTCGCTGAAAGTCATACATAAATATTTCTCGAAGTTGTTCTTCTGTATATGTAACTCTCATCCTCTTGACCATATCCTCATCCCATTGAGATATTCCCTTTTGATAAAATCCCTCAAATTCAGCTAAAAATTTAGGATCCATTAATCAATTACCTCCAATCCACCAAATAGCACCAGCGATTATAAAGCCTATATAAATCATGGCTGTATGCTCCATCAGCTTACTTGCTATGTTGTTTACTCGTACTTCTTCCTCGGATAACTCTTCATCATTCTCATAAAGGTTAAAAAACAGATTAATTCTGTCCTTCAAACTTGCATTCCCTTTGAATTTCACCACGAGAAAAAAGATAAAGAACGAAAAAAAGATAAATAAAATGGAATAATGTTCGATGTCAGGACTTAAGTTAATCATTATCTTTTAGTTCATGATCAGCTTTCAGCTTCAACTTACCTTCTTTGTGTAGCTGCAGTAATTCGTCAACATATTCCTCTGCCGTTTTGTTTTCATCGAATTCAACCCATTCTTCTTCTGGACTTTCTGCTCTTCGTTCAGCTTCGGCAAAATCATCATAGTTTCGATCTTTTTTACTCATTCCGACCACACTCCAACTCTTTTAATCTTTTATATGTACGTTCCTGAGCCGATTTAAAACCTTTTGTGAACGCTCTTATATACCTTTCTTGTTTCAAGTATATTCCACTTTCTCTAGCAGATTCTTCAGCCAATTTACGTATCTCTTCATCACTAAGCAGAAATTCTTCGGGTTTAATTTGAGGATCCTTATGTTCGACTGTCTCTTGTTTATCGAAAGTGTATCCTCTATCGATCATTAGCTGCTTGGCTTTTTCGATTTCTTTTTTAATACCTTCGAAACCTTGTCGCTGGGACTCAACAAAATCATTTAAAACTCTTTCGTAATAGTCCCTTGTGCTAACGCCTTGTTGAATATCGTAACCCTTCACTTCTTCACGATCTTTTTTCTTCAACCATTCCGCCTTTTCTTCCTCAATTAGAAGTTCGTCAGCAAGTACTTCCCACGCTGCTTTATCGTCTTTACGTTCACTCAACCAAACAACACCTCCATTAAGTAGTAAAACATAACCACTAATAGTAATAGTGAAAGTTCCAGCTGTTTGTTTTTCGATTTCTTTAATTCTTCTACAGTAGCCGATGTTTTTTTTCAAGCATCTTTCACACCGATAATAGCCACAAGGGAATTGATAATAGCAATTACAAACGTAATAAGCATCAACCAATCATTATACACATTCATTTTTATCACTCAATTTCTTCCAACTGCCTTTTCTTTATTTTTGGAATCAATAGCCTTGTTCATCGCCTGCAAGCTTTAACATTTTTAGATAATTTCTCGTAGTATCAGTTAAAATCTCTTGTGATACACCCTTTTTCCAGAGGGCTATTAACTGTTCAACTATTTCATCGACATTAATTTTATCACTCATTTTTATCACTCAACGACCTGACTGGTAACAGCACCTTTAAGTGGATTATTGATGTTACTATTACGGAATAAGTAATTAATTAATACTGGATCGGTATTAAATTCTTCAACTAACACTTTGCCTTCTAACATAAGCATAATAAAATCATACTTGATCTTAATGCCGAGACCATCTTTATTAATAATGTGAATAGGGTGTGCACCCTCGATAGAATAGCCATTGCTATCGTCAGAATCATCATGAATACCTTTCTTATTATTACAAGTAAACTCTGCATAATGATCAATGTTCGTGTTTCTTCGTTCTCCTAAGATTTCACGCAAAACGTCATAAAATCCGTTGATATTCTGTTGGAAAATTTCATTCTTTAAAAATCCATGCATTGATCCGTCTTCTTGTAGTTCTAAATGGTAAATATAAGGATCAATTCTTTCCCGTAAAGCTTTAATCCATTCTTCTCTTGTTAATGAACGATGTTCTCTACCCCAACGATTTACAGGTCCTTTATCAGCTGTTGTTTCGAATTGACGAATAATTCCTAGTGTATAAAATGTTCCCATCACCTTATCCCTTCTTCCTTTTCAGCTTTTTTGATCCAATTTCCGACTCTATCAATAAGATAATCTAAATTAAAGTTCACACATTCATAATCTTTCTGTGAAAGAAGACGTTTGATGTCATCAAGTTCGGTTTTAATAAACTTCAAATCATTTTTGTGATAATACTTCAATCTTTCTAGTTTTTTTGCGTCATTTTTTTCTCTCATTATCATCACTCTTATTCAATAAGTCTTTAAAACACCTTTATAACAGGTTTAAATGTACAAGACCTTATTGTCTTGGATATAAAAGGCTTCCTTCTATAGAAGCCTTCTTGTTAATCATATTGAATAGTCATGTTCAGGTTGGGACTATATGATTTCATTACATTTTAATCCCTGTTTCTTATAAGTTTTTATACATGGCCATTCCTTCCGTACTGTATCGCTAAGGTTAAAATCAAGAAAACTCTGTTAACCAAACTGTTTTTATAAGAGCTTACTAAGTCTATATTTACTCTTCTTTATTAAGTGTTTAGCTATTTGTTCAGAAATGCCAGCAAACTCTAACAAGGAAGTAATTTCTTTATCTTGCACACCTTTTCTCACTAACTCAAAAACAGCATAATGAGGTTCATACTTTTCGATTAGCTCTTTAAAGGCTAATTTAACGTCTAAATCAACCCAATTATCATCCAACCTAATTTGATTAAAAATCTTCTCCGAATATTTATAACTTTCAGGATCAATATTGTTATCATGTTTTTTACAATACATAGAATCACTCGTTCCTATTAACTTCGTGCTAACCATGAAATATAAATTAAATGGTATATCATGATTGTTCAAGGATCACTTACTATACAACCTTCTTTAAAACGAACAAGATTACATCAATTAAGCCGATCACACTTCCCCTTCTTTAAAAGTCAGATAGCTTCTACACCAACAATTTGTTTAAAAGAAATAGATTTTAATGACCCTTCTGCATCAATTATTTTTATCATTTTCTGAAATGGATCGACCTTTGATACAACTCCAGGTTCGCTTTTAACATATCCTTGATTTTCATATAGCTTAAACATTATTGGTTTTTCCATTTCTAAGGATTCCATAATATGATTGTTGATCACTTCTAATTCATCCTCATCAAGTATAGGCTTGGCTATTTTATTATCATCTTGAAAAACTTTTCGAACTCCCTTCCATTGGTCAGGTAGACTTTGAAAAGGAGCCCACTTCTTAGCTAGTCCTCGATCTTTAATGTTCTTCATCTTGAACTCCTTCTGTGCCTTAATCTTCTTTTCAAAAAGACTAATTTCATACGTCTGTAAATCATAAAAACCTCTGTCTATTAATTCTTTTTCTTTACCAATATGGTTTAACAAGTCTTTAGGAAAATGACTTGTGTTGTAATTTAGATCAATTGAATCATTGGGTGAATGCAGCTTACACACGAATAAACTTCCATTCCAATAATCTGTGCCAACAATGGTTAACAATTGCAACTCAGAAGGCACTCTTATTACAAACATAATCCTATACTGTTCATCATGATTCATTGGAAACCCCCTTCCATTAATTTGTTAGTTAAAGTATAATCGAATATATGTTCGTGTTCAATAATCGGAAAGATCAAATTGCTCAATCAAAATGCTGACAAAAAAGGAGAGGTTATATGAAGAAAGACTCCTATCAACTAGATATTCCAATGGATCTTAGCAATCAACTTGATCAATTAGCAGAAGAGATTGGGATGTCTAAAAATGCTATTATTCTTCTAAGTTTGTATTCATTTAGGGAAATGGTTAATAATGAGGGCTTTAGTGTTATTGGTATATTAGTGCCACCAGAAGGTGACGACAAATTTAGGTTACAGTGCTATTTACCAAACGGCTTAAAAGAAGATTTATTCAACATTGCGTTACAGCACTTTAACTTTACAAAGATTAACTGGATTGTAAAACTTGCTCTCAACACATTTATTTGTAACTTAACTTATTCAAAAACAAAGGTCTTTACAGGTCTTATTGATCCACGTTTTCGAATACATAACTAAACGTTTAGAGTTATTCGCCATATTTTTAACGATTAAATAGTTGGAGAGTGATTGAAATGAATTCCACCGATAAGCAGCTGTCTGATTTGATGATTCATTTAGATTCTGAAATTAATAAACTAAAAAAGGACCTTAAACTTTCAATAAATTCTAATGGCTTTATAAACCCAAAAACGTTAGATATTAGCCGTGAGATTGATCAATACGTTTTAGAATGTCAATACATAAAAATTAACAACATGAATAAGGCGAGATCCGTTAATAGGATTTTCTGATTATATATAAAAAAATCTGTTGGAAATAATACCAGCAGATTTTTTACTTCTATATATCTTTTCTTTATTAAATAAGCTATAAAAATTAGGAATTTCTTGCAATACTTACAATTCTTTGAATAACAGTCTTTATTTCCTCATTATCTTTAATTAAGAATAAATGATCTGCTTCTCCTTCTTTTGGTGCTATAACATCCCAGTTATCGTACTCAGACTGTTGTCTAGCTAGCACTTCCATAAAAGAAGAAGCACTTCTAAAAATACTCGTACTTCGCTGGCTCTTTTCGACTCTCTCACGAAGAACTTGGTCTGGTATATCAAAATTAACTATGATACTTACAAATCCTTTATTATGAAAATGTTCAAGTAGATCTAACCGACCTTTTTGATTACGATTTGCGTTGCAAAGAATGAGGTGATTATTAGCCTCATTAACTGCATAATCAACAATTGTTTGAGTTATAGCATACTTTAAAGTATTAGGTCCCTGTTTAGGTACTATGGATTTGTAAAATGAATTAATAAATTCAGCGTGGTTATCTTGATCAATTACAAGTGAGTCGTTTAACTGAAGTTCTAAAGCTTTAGCAAATGTGGTTTTACCACTATGGGTTTTGCCGACTGTAATAATAACTAACCTTTTCATAAATGCAACTCCATTCTGCAGAATACAGGCCATTTAGTCAAAGAACCATATTATTAATTCAAGAAAGATTTTCCAACCATTGTTTGTTCCACTGAAAATAAGCTTCTGAATTTTCTTCATTTAAGAATAAGGATTTTGGGTATTGTACAGCCAATTCTGGTATATTCAAAGGATTAAAATAACGTAATTCAACAGTTTCGCTATCTATTGGATTTAGGTCACCACTTTTTATTTCACAATCAAAAACATAGACATTATATTCAACTTTATGACCATTTGGATATTCATAACGAAAATCTTTACCACCAAATATCCCCAATAATTTCTTTGGAATAACAATTAGTCCTGTCTCTTCCCAAACTTCACGTACAACTGCTTCAGCAGGTGCTTCTCCAACTTCAATTGCTCCAGCTGGCAGACTCCACCTCTCTCCATTCCCTTTGTTCTGAAATAAAATCTCTCCCCTTTCATTACGGACTATTCCTGCAACACTTGGCACAAATAATAATTCATTTCCAACCTTTTCCCGAAGTTTTTTATAATAGTCAGACATCCCCATTTAAGGATCAGCTCCTATAAGCTTATTTTGTACAAACTAAATAATGTGTTTATTAATAATAAACCTAGCCCTTTCATCAATATGAGGAGGCAACTCACCAATATTGAAATATTTTAAATTTAAACTTTCATCATCATTAATGGATAAAACACCACTGGTACCCTCTGCAAGGTATACACATATAACGTTATAGACCTCATCACCGTTTGGGTATTGAAAATAAAAGTCTTTTCCTGACAAAACATCAAGAAATTTAAAATTCTCAGCTTTTAAACCAGTCTCTTCAAAAAGTTCACGTTCAGCAGTTTGTTCTAAGCTTTCTCCTATTTCCATAGCCCCACCTGGAAGACCCCATTCATCAGTATCGGATCGGTGTTGAAGTAGTATTTCTTTTTTATCATTTATAACAATTACAGTAGATCCAACCATAATGAATGGTCTGCTACCAATAAGCTCTCTCATCTCTTTTATGTATTCAGCCATTACTTTACCACTTTTAATTAAGACTGTTAGATTACCTTCTTTTAAATGAGAATATAAGATATTTCTTATTTTGTAAGTATTTCTTTCTATCCTTAAATAACTCAACAAAAAAGGTTCTTATCCTTATTCTCAAAACGTTGCTTGATTGTGAAGAAGAGATTTAAAATCTATTTGGTAGATAAAATAGTATCATTTCTATTTATAATATCTGTTAACCCATTAAGACTATATATTACTTTGACATTTGTATTTGCTGCTTTATTATTTCGATTTAACCATATACCTACCATCCCAGCTTCATTACTTCCTATTGCGTCAGTTTCAAGCCTATCGCCTATATAATAACTTTTCCTAATTGGAACCTTCACTTTTATACATGCTTTTTTAAAGATAGTAGGATCTGGTTTAGCTACTCCTATTTCACTTGAAGTAATAATACATTCAAAATAATTACGAATCCCTAGAATCTCCAATTTTTCTAATTGTTGATCATAGTCACCATTGCTAATAACTCCTAGGCGAAAACCCAGTTGTTTTAATTGTTCTAGGCAAGGAACTACATCCTTAAAAACTGACCAATTTCTTTTGTATAGCTCCAGATAGGTATTAAACTTGCTATCTGCTTGTTCATTAGTTAAGTATTGGCCGAACAATTCTTTTATTCGCATTCTTCGCTGGTCTTGAAAGGATATTTCTTTTGCTAAAAACTTGTTAAAATATTTTTCAGATAACTTATTCCATACTTCTACAAATTTTATGTCACTGTATTCTAACTCGTTTCTATTATCTTTTAAAAAATCAATTGCACCCATGCTTTCTGCTCTGTCATGATCAAGCAGTGTTCCATCAATATCAAAAAAAATCACTTCTAGTTCTCCTTCTACTGATAAAATGTATATAACATTACCTTAATCAATTCTTCACCCGTTTTACTATTCCTTCCATAAATGAATAATCGATTGCTTTTACTATGCAATCGCTTTGCTTTGATTGTTAATGATCGTTACGTAATTAACCGTTTACAATATTTCAACGCATCTATTCACAATCTAACTGACTTAGAGCAATAAATATGATGTGTTATTTAAACAACCACTTTGTTCTCCTCTTCTCTTTTCTTCTTCATAATTATTTCTAGTTCTTTTTTTGTATCAGGATGAAGCAAAATCTTATCAGTTAGATCCAACGTTGCTGGTTTAACCTTTCTGCCCCATTTCCTTGAAAAGGAACGCCAATCACACACCATTTCAATAAGGTATTTTCTTGGCATAGGTAAGGCTTGTTTATTATTAGGATCAACTACCCAATATTCCCAATGATGCTTATTTTTATGTTGATGATGGAGCCAAGCTTTTTTCCACTTCATTTCATCTTCAGCACTTTTTTCATCCTTGTAGAAAAACTTCTTTGCATAAGGCATAAATTCGATGGGTAAAAATTTTGACCAATCATGAACAATCCCTTGAATATATAATCCTTCTTGCCAACATTCAATGAGAACATTTAGTTTATGATCCAGAATATATAGGAAATTCCTCCAACATGCTTTTAACATATATTTTTCCCCCTTTATTAGTATAACTACGTTTTTCTAATTTGAGTTTTTAGATTTTATGACCAAATTTCTATTTCTCCACGAATTAAATGCAAATAAAAAAACCCCACCCCCAAGACTAAATAAGTCTTGGGGACGAGATTATATATCGTGGTACCACCCCAGTTTGTTAACATGTCACCATATTAACCTCTTCAGGTACGGTATTAAACTTAAATACGTATACCCTAGCTCTATAACAGGAGCACCTGTCACAATATCCCTTAAAACTAAGTTCCAATGTGATACTCAGAGGCTTGTTTCAATAAAACATTCTTACTCCTTTTCACCATCTGGAGCTCTCTGTAAAGAATTAATTTTATCTACTCTTCTCATCATCGTAATTACAAATTTTGATTTTATATATATTAACAATGTAAGCGTTTTTTGTAAAGGTAATATTATTAATAATTTCCTATAACTTCATCAGTGTATACTTAGTGCTTCATTCTTTATTGAAGAATGATTTTATTTTATTTGAAAATTTGAAAGCAACTCTACACATCCATTTTCTTTAAATTCAACTAATGCAAGATTGGAGATTGTTTGCCAAAATGATGGAAAATTATCTCTATTTTTCTTTTTAAATTCATTGAAAGATGTCTCCGATAAATCAGCCATTGCAAGTGTTATATGTGGAACCCAATTTGCAGGCGTATATAACTCGAACAAATCTACACAACACTTTTCTAATAAATTGTTAATTTTCTTATGTAATTCAATTAGTTCGCTTGTTTTTATCACCTTTAAATACACAACTTTTGGGGTCGTTTCAAAAAAGTCAAAACCATCTATTAAAATTTCAAAGGGAGAAAGTTTATTACAAAGATTCAACAATTCTTCTTTAAGTGGATCAACGCTTAAACAACTGCCTCCTTGAAACCCTATGTTGGGATGTTCAAACGATTGTACACCTATAGATTTGTATTCTGTTTCGAACACATTCCAAAAATGTAATACTTTATCTCTCTCATTTCCAGTCAATAAAGAAGCGATACCAATAGTCATACTCATAGTTATAATACAATCACTCCCAATAATAATTTATTGGCTGTTTTTAAATGAACCCATTTTATATCTGATATTCCCTCTATATATAAACTTGATATGACAATGAAATTATTCCTTAATCCCTAATTCTATTACCATAGCGTACGTGCCAGTGCATATGTTTAGTGCTTTGATAGCTTCCAACGTTTGTAGAAACTGTGCAAGCACCAAATTTCTTGTTCATTTCGGTAGCAATGTCCTTAATAACACTAAAAATTTCCTTCAATATATCCAATTCATCTTGTTTAACAGTAATTATAGATAGAATATGCCTTTTGGGTATTACAACAATATGTTCTTCATAAAAAGGACGAGTATGATAAAAAGCAAGGACATTTTCGGTTTCTCTAACTATTTCTACAGGTGTACGTCCACTTAGTACCTCATTACAATAAAAGTCATTGAATTCGTTTGCTGCCATAATAGATCCCCCACAAAAAAATTGATAACTCATTATTAATCCTCTAATTAAGAAAATAACCCCTTCTTCTATAAACTTGCTAGTTAGGTCAAGAGGCGATTATTTATATAATACTTTCGCTCGATTGGAGAAGATCGCAGATGAATTTAGGTTAAAAAAAGAGTATTGCTATGTTCGAAATACCATTTGATCAGTTTCAGTAAAACCTATTGATTTGTATAATGATTTTGCATTATCACTTGCTAATAATCGGATTGTATGAATCTCTCTTTTAGAAAACCATTTTAAAACTTCGTTTGTTAACCTCCGTGCATAACCTTGATTCCTATATTCAGGATCTACATAGACATCTCCAATAAATCCGTATTTATCTTCTTTATAAAAACAATATGGAATGTCTTCTTTAATAAAAGCTCCAGCACAAGCAATGATCTTATTATTGTGTTCAATTACATAGTGAGTTGCTTTACTTAAGTCATACAATTCTTTATATGTCTTTTCAACCTCCTCAACAAAATTACCTTTAAGAAGACCTTCCATTCCAACTTCTTTAAACATTTTTTGTTTAAGGATTGTTATACAATGTATATCCAATAAAGTTGCTGCTCTAATCATTTCTTCTCACCTACATTGAATGTTTTATAGCTTAAAGATTATTTATTTTACATGTTTTGACTAATAATACTGACTTTCCCTGTGTTGAAACTTTAAAAGGCACATCTCACCATGAATGTGCTCCGATTGTTTAAAATTCTTAAACCTATAGATTAAGAATTGCTACATTTATACTTCTAGGTTAAAACTAATACCAGTACTAGAAGCTTGCTTTCCTCCCCTTATACCCCAATTATCAAGGCTAGGTTCATGTAAGGTAGTGATTACTGAATCTTTACTTATATTTAAAGAGTGTGATAAAGCGTTTGCAAATTCCGTGATTAATTTTTCTTTAGTCTCTTTTTTTCGACCTGGAAACATTAATACCTCTACAAACACAAACTCTTCCTCCCACCCTTCAGGCATAAACCAACTTGAAGCATCAATTTCTAAAAAGGTTACTGGTCCATCTTGTACAGGCACATGTAATATTTTTTGCATAATATTCCTTAAGCTATTTGCAATTCCATGTTTGTCAATATCTTCTCTATTTTTTAGATACACTTTAACTAACGGCATGTAACCACTCCTATCTTTTTTATTAAATTCGTTTTCAAGAAAAAATTTCTAAAAATCAAGAATTTATCATACTTGCAAAACTTGCTGCTTTCATGCATGTTATGGAAATCCTAACTATTTACCTATGTATATATTAACATAAATATCCAACTGAATTACTTAAACCTCATTTTCCAAATGAAATTCGATAAAAGAATCGAAATAACTTCCTCTATTAATCTGCATTAAAAGATACTTCTGTCACTTCACCATTACTTTCTAATTCTAATTTAATCTCCTTATTCATAATGCTATTATCTGGTCATTTTAAAGGAAAACAAGCACTTATCCTTTTTCCAGGTAAGCGCTTGTTTGTAATGATGACTATTTCACTAACTCTTAATGATCCTCAGGATATTCATTATTTTTTTCAATTAACACACGGATTAGTTTAAGTACAATATTTCACAACCCCATTTTGAGGCTGTTTCACAAGCAGATAGGAATACTTCTATTTTTGAATATCCTTCTAATCTATCTAATATAACAGCCTTTATTGCTACCTGATAGAGTTCCTGTCCTGCTTCCCACTTTGAAAGGGAGCGATAAACACATATCCTAATTAATATTGAAGTATAACTCCTTCAACTAACATGATCCGTCAGTGAAGAAGAAACGCTGCTACAATTAAGTTCTGTTCTAATACACTTGCACCATTTAATAATGAAGGCAGGTCTAATCACCATATTTCTCCTTCATTATTTCAATTAACTTTTCTGTTATTTTCTTTCTTAATTTACCGTGTTTATCCTCACTGTATTGTAGCTCTGCCCAATGCCATAAGTCACCGTATTGCCAAACTGGATAAGGTTTCTTATCTTCAGGTTCCCACTCATAGCGAGGAAAAATATGAGAGTGCAAAAAAGCATCTGAATTCCCATACATCGAATAATTTAAGCGTCTAGGATTACATACAGATTGAATTGCATCACCTATCAAACTCATATCTATTAAATAATTACTTCGTTGTTCAATTGTTAAATCATTAAGATTGTCAACCTTCGGATATGCAAGTAAAACACAGTATCCAGGTAAAAACTGAGTATCCCCAATAACTGCATAACCACTTTTCATTTTTGTAAGAACCATGGGATTTTCTCCACGTTCTATAGCTCCAAAACGGTCTTTTTTCCAATCCTCACTCATATTGTCACTCTCCATGTATAATTCTATATACATATTCGATTCTTTAACAGAAATTACCTTCTTATCAATATCCTGCACACTTAGTTCAATAACTTCTACAAAAAAGGATGCTTTATCCTCTTATCAGGAAAGCATCCGTTTAGGTTTATAGCATTTATTCACAAAGTATTTAATATAATATTGTTCGAGATTACCCAATAATCGGAAGTGGTTTTTTTGATAATAAATCATCGAGCAACATTTGATGTTCGGTAAAAATATTTTCTGGTACTTCTTCAAGTGGAAAGAAGCGATTTTGTATGGACTCCTCGTTACTTTCAACTAATTCCCCACTGTAATGTTTACAAATAAATGAAATTAGCACTAATGCTACTTGGTCTCCATTAGAAAATGTCTTGTCATATTGAGGGCCAGAATAAATTCCAAATAGTTTAAGTTCGTCTAATAGAAGTCCAGTCTCCTCGTAAACTTCTCTCTTAGCAGTATCCTGAACGCTTTCACCTAATTCCATAAATCCTCCTGGAAATCCCCATTGTCCATTATCAGTACGTTTTTGCATAAGCAAGCGATTTTCCTTATCGAAAACAAATGCACCCGCCACCACCATTATTACTTTTTCGTTTCCAACCATACTTCTTAAATGTTTTATATAATCCATCTTTTTCTCCTTTTCCCTTTGGTAGTTTCTTATTCTTTATTTAAGATAGATTATCCTTCTTGAATTCAATCTGGCCTTATAAATGAAAAAGAGCGACATCATTATTCAAGAATGTACTTGGTTACTTAAGATGGCCATTAGTTAGTTTTTTAAAGCCAGAATAACCTTTGTGTTAATTTGTTCTTTAAATACACCTGTTTTTTCGATAGATAACAATTCTTCTTTTAAATGTTGTTCAAATGAATTTACGTTATCTCCGAGAAACCTTTTAGATCCATAGGAAGTTGAATATAAGTTACCGATTATTGATTCTATTGACCACATTTGATCATATGTAGGAATTTGATAACTTTCTAAATTAAATTTTGAATTTGCTACAATTTCCTGATGACTAATGGTTGGGTGCGAGTATGTAGAATTACCAGCTCTTCGTTCATTTCCATACCATAGACTTACTAATTCATTAACTTTCTCTTGCCAAGGTAAAAGGTTTTTATTTGGAGAATAATTGTCTATTATAGCAATTCCTCCTTCATTGGAGACCATTCCATATAACGTTTCTAGAACCTTCTCCCTGTCCATCCAATGAAATGCCTTTGCAATAGTCACACATTTAAAGCTTTTATTTGAATTAACCTTATATTTATCAAGATCCCCATTAAAAAATTCAATATTTTCAACTCTTATTTCTTTGCTAAGTCGCATCGCTTCCTTGATCATTTCAGGCTCTGTATCAATCCCAACTATTCCTTCAAACCAATCGGATAACCTGAATGCCAATTGTCCCGATCCGCAGCCTAAGTCAAGCATATGTCCTTTACCGTCGAGAGAAAACTTCTTAATTAAGTACCTTATTAAAGAGGCTGAATATATAGGTCTATACTGCGAATAATATCTTGCTGTTCCTTCAAACAAGTTTTTACCGTAATCTATCATTAAACCATTCTTCCTTCCTTATAAATTTTCTTAACCACAAAGAATGCACCTTTTGATTAACCAGTACTACCAAACATATGATGATCTTATCCAATATTGCCTTAAACTAAAACAGCGCCTTTCTTGTTATAGAAAGCGCTTTATTACTTAAGATCAACTAATAAAGTAAACCTTAATTTTTAATAATAACCTTATGCTTTATTCCAAATTTTATTTACGTCTATCAAATTCTTTTTATCAAATGTTAATTTATATATATCAGGCATCTCAAGGTCTTTCCAAAAACTAAAATCATATTTTTGATCAAAGTAATTCATTATAAGGACCATAATATTACCATGTGTTCCTACTGCAATGTTCTTTCCCTCAAACGCTTCTAAAGCATTTAAAGTAGCTTTAATTCCCCGTTTCTGGGCATTAACATTAGATTCTCCACCTTCCCAAGTAAAGGTTGGTATCTCCCATACTTTTGTAATAGCTAAATTAAAGTCCTCAACAGGTTTTACACACAAGATCCGTTCCTTAAAGCCATCCTCAATCACAATTTCTTTGCCTATAACATTTGCAATTCCCTCGACTGTTTGAACAGCTCTTCTGTATGGACTAGAAATAATAATATTTATATCTTCATTTTCAAGGATGTTAGTAATTCTTTTTGCATCAGAAAAACCTTTTGTAGATAAAGGTCTGCCTAGTTCATCTGGTGTATATGTGGAATGTGCATGACGTACAAAGTACAAATTAGTTAGCAAAATTATCCTCTCCAATAGAATAATCTTTATTTAAAGATCAATAGTCATTTACTTTATTAAACTTAACTGATCTTAACTCTTATAAGAAGAAAGTTTAAGTACTACCTCTTCATACTTCAAACTAAACGCTTAATGTATATTACAAATTTATTATAGATAACTCACTGACTATCTAGTTATCTGTCTAAATATCGCTAGGCAGCGTTGCAAAATTGTTGGTAGTCACTTTCCATGAAATTATAGTTGTGCTATCGCGTACATTATTTTCCTTAATTTCTTCTAATAATTGCTGCACACCATCTTGATTGGATAATCCATCAAAGGCATTAAAAATTTCAACTGGGTTGTCAAATTTAGTATTTGGACACTCGATAAGCCCATCGGTTGTTAAGAAAATATGATTTTCACCTTTTCTTAATTCTTTTCTACCAGAACTGTAACAAGGTACTGCTAAGTCAAATGTGTTATTTTGACCTACCCATTCATAAAAACTTCTATGATTCTGTTGAAATTCTCCAAGCGCTTTAAGTTCAGAGTGAAACAAATAAAGTATGCAATCTCCTATCGACAGCCACCAAAGAAACTTGTCTTTCCTAATAACAAATAAGCATGCTGTTTCTCCTTGAACATTTTTACATGCTTCTCGAAAGACTTCACTCTTGAAAATACTAAGAATAAAAGTAGATATGTTATCAAAAGCTTCTCCAGACTGTAGTTTTAATATTTGATGCAATAAGTCTTTTTCTTTTTCAAAGGTTGTAAGAATTAATTCTGCACTTTGCGCTGTATTATGAGCATCTAGGATAATAGCAAACTCCCAATCTTCTTCCTGATTAATCCAAAATAAACATCCATCTTCATTGTTATATTGTCCTGTTGAAGAATTACCACCAAAATGACCTATTACAACATTTTTTATCAACAATTCGGTGTGAATTTCATCCACAAAATGCTTTTGGCTCCCAACCCATCTATAATCATTCATGATAAATCACTTAACTTTCTATTATTATGGTATGTGCTCTCCATTGATTGCACAGACAACTGAATGTTCTTTCGAATTAGTTTCATTAAAAGATCCTCCAATTAAAAATAGAAACCGTTCAATCCTATGGTAATTGTTAGGGAATACATCTTAGATAATCCATATATTTTAACATAAATATCCAATTAAAGTGTGGATTTTCTATAATTATATGGATTTAAATTGGGTTAGGCACTTTAATAATGTTTAATTAACATCTCCAAGATAAACAGGAGCTTTTTCTCTATTAAAGTGTTTAACAATATATTTTTTAATTTCTTTCGGATAAAGTCTGTATTGCATTAAATCATTTACTTGTACCCATGCCATTCCTACTTGATGACTATCAGGATCAATAGGATCTATATGATAATTTTCATTGTCTTTCAGTTCACAAACGAAATAGTATTCAATTTGATGAACATGATAATCGGTTGTTGAGTATTCATGATTCTTTCCTATATATTCTCGTATGTGCAATAGTTCTCCAATATTAATTTGGAATCCGACCTCTTCCAAACATTCTCTTTTTTAAGGCTTCATGAAGTGTTTCACCATGCTCTTGCCCACCACCAGGACAAAGATAAAAGAAACCTTCTCTATCTCGATTTTTTGTAAGTAATATCTTGTCTCCATCACTATTCATTATAATTGCTTTTGATGAATTTCTAATGTTCATTAAAACCCTCCTAATAGATAAGTTGCATTGTTGGTTTTATTACAGTTCTTTACAATCGATTCACACTGATCTCTAACAAACTACCTTCTAAAGGAACAAGCATTTCATCATCCTAGATAAGCGTTTATATGGAAAAAAACCTGTTTAAACTAAAAATAACCTTTAGTTCAATACGGGTTAGAATAAGATACTTCGGTTATGTAATTGATAAGAGAATCTTTATCTTCGAGAAAGCTTAATTTTAAAGTTTTTATTTCTTCTATTGACTTCCAAGAAATATCATAAATAAGATTATCAGGGTCATGCAAATTTCTATTTCCCCCCCACAATTTTCACTGAAAAATAATGGGTTTAGCGATTGCATAGTGAGGTAATAAAGCATGGACACCCTTAACCCCATTCACCATTTGAGTAATCCTCATATTTACCGTTAAGCTAGCTAAGGTATAGGCTTTATTACGTTTAAAGCTATATAGTTCTTCCATAAGATCTAGCATTCCTTCTAGAGCAACCACACTAGCTTCATTCAGATCCTCGTGAAATCCAAATGTAACCCAACCTGCAGGAGTACATGCACGAGGCATCGATAGTTTTAAATCCTTATTAAGCGTAAAAGTTAAATCAACAAGATCCATTGGACACTCAATTGCTTGAGTACTAACTTCCCCATCACCTTGGACTGTATGTCCATCTCCCACTGAAAATAATCCGCCCTTAACAGGTATTGGTAGGTATAAAACACTTCCTTTAACTAGTTCTTTACAATCAATGTTTCCACCACAATACCTTGGAGGTACAGTAGAATGAATTCCATGTTCATTAGGAGGCATTCCCATTGTCCCCATAAAAGGTTTTATATCCACACTGTGGTTATATTGACTGACACCAATCATGTTTTTAACATCTAAGTTCCAATTCAAGTGATAGCCCTCATCAACATTTATCCCAAGTCGTTTTTTTACTTGAGCTGAGCCTCCAGCAAAACTCCACCCCCACGATTCAGGGATAACTTCATTAATTCTTATCTCTAAAACCATACCTTCCTCAGCACCTTGAATTGCAATAGGTCCACAGAGTGCATGACCACTGTTTCCTTTTAAATCTTTGGTTTCAAAGGCTTTACGGTCTCCAGTTGTACTAAATGGCTCTAATCCCCAAAGTGCGTCAAGAGTTGAAAAACGAACAGTATCACCTGAATCAATTGTTAGTATTGGAGGGTAATCTCTAGAGAAAGAACCGTGTAGAGTCGATCTTTCAGGTTTTACATAATATGTTTTCATAGAAAAAATCCTTTCATTTACTTAATTGAAGAGACTAAATAAAAAAACCTATGATCTCTAATTAAAGAGACGATAGGTTTTGCCTTCGCGGTACCACTCTTTTTGATTCAATTAACTGTCTAAGAATCCACTTGTTAAACCTGATTACAGTGGTTACCTGTCAAGACCTAATCATTAGACATCAGCCTTGCCACTTATGGGTGACTTGGGGAGTTCATCGACTGTCTTTCACCAACCAACAGCTCTCTATTCGATGAATAATCCTTAATAATCCCAATCATTGAGTTTTGAATTTTCTGATTTTAATTATTCTAAGACTTTATTAAAGAATAATCAACCTTTATTTACTATTTAATTCCATTATTTTGTATTCACCTAAACCATTTTGCATTTATCTTAAAATAATTACATATTCAATCTTATATATCTTGTACATTATGGTTATTTACATAAAAAACCAATTTTTAACACAATATAAATTAACCTTTATACAAGGAGGGAACTTATGTATATAAGAAGGTTTGTAATAATCTTTCTTTGTATGAATCTTTTCTCAGCCTTTAGTGTTGAAGCTATTAACATAAAAGTTGCAGATATATGCAGATATACTATCAAAAAAAGAGCGAAAATCTATGAGTTATATGCTAAACGTAAGGCATTGAGCGAAGCTTTATTAGAAATCGATAATGAAATATTTTAACTTCAAAAAGAAATCCTAATAAATAATAGGTAAAAATAATACTTGCTTATTGCAAACTTTTAAATTATCAAAACCTTGCTCGTCGATCGATTGCTGTAGATTGTTCATCAAAATGTATTGGATTTTAATTCAATACATTCAAAGTTTTAATAATGTTTCTTTTTGTCTCTTCTAATTTGTTTACTTCTTCAATGTGTGTTTTTCCATCTTCTGTATAGAATTCTGCAAAGTCTTGTCCTTCATATCTAGGAACAATATGCATATGAAAATGTGTTAATTCATCAAAAACTCCACCGTTTTGACAAATAGTTATACCATCTGGATTAAACAATTTTCTTATAGCTTTTGAAATAATTCCTGATGCCTTAATTATCGATTTCCCAGTATTTTCGTCAAGTTCATCAAAGTATCGGATATGTTTTTTAGGTAAAATCAGTATATGTCCTTCGTTATAAGGGTTGTGGTCTAAGATACAACAAACATAGTCATCTTCGTATACTACATTAACTGCTTCTTCTTTATTTGCTAATTTACAACCTAAACAGTTCATTTCGATTTCACCCCATTTGCCATTAATAAAAAAGCACAATCCTTATCTTCAAGTTTTGCGCTTTCGATTGTTGAAGGTAGCACTTGTACTATTGCTTCCGTTATTTTAAGTACTATTCTTCCAACATAAGTAAAAAAGCTTTAAGAAACGTAATCGTATACCAAATTTATTTTATCCTAGCATATATGCATGTATCTCTAAGTCCTATTCCATCAGCTGAAATAGCATCATTTTTAAAAATCCCTTCTAAAGTAAACCCTAACCTTTCAGGGATCCTACGACTTTTTTCATTCTTTGAATCACACCGTATTTCAATTCTACGAGCTTTCAATTCATTAAAAGCAAAATTAGAGATTCCTTGAACAGCTTCGGTTATGTAGCCTTTCCCACTATATCGAGTATCTATCCAATACCCAATTTCAAACTTTGGAACATCCCAATTAATACGGTGTAACCCAGACGAAGCAATAAATTCACCTGTATCTTTAAGGAAAATAAGCAGTCGTAAATCCTCACGATTTATAAATCTTACATAAGCATTTCTAATATTAATTTCAGTCTCTTGTTCAGATTGTTCTTTCTGTGCAAAGGGCATCCAAGGTTTAAGTTCGTCAATTGATGCTTGAATTGCATCATAAACTGCTTTTCCATCACCAGGTTTAGGCATACGTATCAGCAATCTATCAGTATAAAATTCAGAAGGAAATTCAATCAACAATGGGTTCATTACTTACTCTCACCAACTTTATATTCTTTTTAATAACTTCTGAATTTATTACCCTTGTTTATATACTTTTCGATACAATAAATGGAATTCCTTCTTATGTTAAACTGAGCGTTACTTTAAGAACATTTCTTTAAGAACATTTCTTTCCAACCTCTATTATGCTTTAACATTAATCTTCAACTTTCTGGCTATTAAACAAGCGACATCCTTATTCAAGAATGGCGCTCTATTGTTGAAGATGTTATTAAGTTAAAACACTGTTAACTTAATATGTTCTTTCATATACATGAAAAAAGTAGTTATATGGATTTTTATCATCCTTTATCCCTTTTTGTACAAATACCTCACTCCATTCCTCATAATTCACTTCTGGAAAAAAAGTATCTCCTTCGAATTCATGTTGTATCTTTGTGATAAACAGCCCGATTGTTGGAAATTTCTAATAAAAGTCCTTTAACAACAATATTGACTTTAATATTTAGATCGAAATTAAAAATGGTTTTACATAGAAACAAAAAAGTACGATAAAAATCTTATCGCACTTAAATTTCATAATTTCTATTTTGTTTTCATTTCCTTTTAAGTGTTTTAAATACCGTATCTTTTCTTCATCTTACCTGATGATCTGTAAGTTATAACCTCACTCATTGCTGAATCCTCAAGTTTTGTAGTATAATATGGCTTTTTCTTGCTTTGAATTCTAACTTTTGTATGTTGCTTCCGATTTTTAGATAGCATCTTGAACATATCTAAACACCTCTCT
Source organism: Metabacillus schmidteae (assembly GCF_903166545.1). NCBI lineage: Bacteria > Bacillati > Bacillota > Bacilli > Caryophanales > Bacillaceae > Metabacillus > Metabacillus schmidteae. The sequence goes on from NZ_CAESCH010000001.1 coordinate 2,830,247, forward strand.
TATCCATATTATAAGATTATTTTTCTAAGAATTCCATAAATTCTTCAACTTTATGTAACAAAATCTGATCAACTGGTTCATTTGATTTCCTCATGCCTTCTATATTCTTGTCAAATGTGAATAACAAAATGTGTGGTTTGTTATTGACTGAATATAGAGCATTAAAGTAATATCGACCAAATTTCTCAAGATCTCCGTATCTCTTCTTAAATATATAAAAGTTTAAGTCATTTGTTTCTTTAATATAGATGATGGCTTCAATAATGCCAATTCTTTTGTTCATTTTAAACAAGTTGTTTTCTACCTTGATGTTAATACTTGAATTATATACTTTTTCCCCATTATCAGTCAAAATCCTTACTGCTGCTTTCATTAAACAGTATTGGTATAAATCATTGTCGTTTAAGCTTAATGAATCCTTTGAATCTAATGTTGACTGACAATCATTTATAAACTTCTTTAATTTACGATTATTTATAGCTTCTTTAAATTGGGTGTATAACTGACTATTTATTCTTAAAGTAATGTTATCCCAGCTACTTACATCGTTAATATATTCAACTGCTCTTTCAATTCGAATTTCTTTACTAGTTAATGAAAACTCATAAAGTTGTATTCCATTAATATTGCGCTCATTATTAACGAAGATTTTCATCTTTTCTTCTAAAAATTTCAACTTACTACATTTGCTGTCAGATACAATTGTAAATTGCGGCTTGGAAACCTTTGAATCAGTTAAGTTGCCAATTCTATTCTCTAGTTGATCAATTTTTTCATTAGCATCATCTAACTCTTCTTGCAAAGCCTCTTTTTCATTCCATAAAGTATAAGCAAAGAAGATGACGCTTATTAGAAGTAAGATTAAAGGGATATAAAAACTTGCTGCGATCGGCTTTAAATAAGGTGTGATTACCTTACTTATTTGGTCCTTTGTATCGCCGAGCAAAACATCTGATATAACTGGGTAAAGGAAATTCCATAAAACCATTAGTAAGAACAATAGAAAAGTAAATTTTGATAGTTTTTTCATGTTACACTCTCTTACACAATATTTATATTTCCTTGTTAATAACTTTAGTTTAATTGATTAGTAATATAATGTAAATTCACCAGTTTCATTTCTAACTGTTAATTCTTTATATTTCTATCAGTTTTGTTCTGTAATTTTTCTTTGTCTTATTCTAAACCTTTTATAGGGTAGTCATCTATTGGCTTCATTACTTTAGGGAACTTAACGCATTTATAATCATCTTTATTATCTAAAATTGTCGCAAAAATGAGTAGTAAAACATCATTAAACTCACTAACACTTTCAACCCCATATATAGATAGATCAAAAAATATGTCATCTAAGATTTGAGCAACACCCTGCGCAAACTCATTTCTTTGCTTGACTTTTATTCCTTGCCATTTGTTATAACGATCATTATTGAATTCATCGACTAGCGCTTTAATTGGTATTTCAATAACCACATTGTCTCCGCTTATTTTAACGTATTCCATTTTTTCATCCTTTCAGCATTCTTTCTTAGTTCTTTAAGATATTTTCTTATCATTTGAAATCCTGAACTATTGGGCTCGGTCACTAATATTGCTTTTTTAGAACCTCCTCTTTATTTTATTTCAATTTGTATTACCTACTTTTAAGTGAAATAAGTAAGTAAACTTTCATATTATAAGTCACTTTTTATCTTCTGGTTTATTTTTTTATAGAATTGTCTACACAATTAGTTCACTAGAAAAGATCAAAAGAAGAAGACTTTGTTTAAGCAGCCCCCATGTAGGGTTTATGCCCCTATAGTAAATGTCTTCAATTTTCGTCTCTTTCTCACGGATATTTATCACTTAAAATCACACAAGTAAACAGTAAAAGCTAGCGTTAATCCTTTTTAAAATCACAAGGATTTTATGAAATCAGTTTTAGGTTAAATATTGAAAAAAAACGTATGTTCGTATATGATTGATTTGTAAATGGTACATATGTTCGTGATACTGTTTTAACTTTAATGTTGATAAAACTGGCTTTCTTTTCAATCAAGATCAAATACTAAATGGTATAGGATGTGTCTAAAATGTTAATTGAAGATTTAAATAAAGAAGATAATAGAACGTTTAGATCAAACCATGAAAAAAGTGAATGGATCAGCTATGACGAGGCAATGATTAAATTTAAATTATCAAATCATATTATTGATCACTTAATAGAAAATGGGGAATTAGGGTGTCATAAAAAAGGTAATATACAATATATCAGTATAAATGACCTTCTTTATATTAATAAGTTAAAAAAAGAGCTTGAAGAAAATTACTTAACAAAAAATGAGGTTATTGCTTACTTTAGGAATCTTGGTGATATGTTACCGAGACCTTCTGCAAAGCTGGATGAACTAGTAGAAACGATAACGCGTAGATTTAACATCGATAAGCTCGTGCTAAATTTTTACGTTAAAGATTGCAAGAGTTTAGAATTTTACAATAAAAAAGACATTGTAAAGTTTCGTTCAATTGTTTATTCAATAAATGAGCTTCTTAAACATACCAACTACTCTAATGATTCATTTAGAAGAATTATAAGAAAGAATAAAACATTAAATGAAGCGTATATCGGAAAAACATATCTATTGAGCAATGTAGTCGAAGAAAAATTTCAGTGGATATTCGAACAAGATAAATGGACTACTAAGGAAGTTGCCATTAAAAGTTATGGTTTTTATCAAAAGACCATAGATCTTCTAATTGATAAAAACCTTATTGAAACTATTGAAGACCACGCTGGCAAATTACTCATTAAACATTCAACTTTGAAACAAATAGCTAGTTACATGGACGAATTAAAGGAAAACTACTTTACATTGAAACAAATTAGTATGTTCTTCACCAATATTCCTTCTCTGTTTGATACCAAAAGGACAGAACTAAAAAGATTTCTACTAGAAAATCAAGTCCAACTGAAAATAAATGAATTACCTATTAGTAGGTCAAAAGAATTTTACTTAATAGAAGATGTTTATAAGTTAAAAGATAAATATTACTCCATTGTAGATATTCAAGAAAACTTCATTAATGCTAATTATGATGATCTATTGACTATAATTGAAAGTAATTGTGAATTGTTAGATTCTTTAATTCTTAAAGCTTTATTACCTAAAGACGTAATACATAAACATTTACATCTTTTTAATGAAAAATATTTAAAAGAATTTAAACAATCACATTATACAGTATTTGAAGTTGCAAATTCTTTTTACAAAGGGCCAATAGAAAACTTCCGCTCTCTTCTTTTAGCAAATAAGACCTTTAATAAACAACTTATTAATAATAAATTTCTCCCCAAAAAAATCGTTAATAAATTTTTTAATGTTAACAACGATGCAGTGGTTTTAAGTGATTTTCTAAACAAGCATAACATCACTAGTTTTATGTACAAGGAACTTATAGCTAAAGAAGAAAACATAGATCACTATTTTATTTATCCTAAAATTAGATGTATTGAAAAACATTCGTTTGTTGAGCTCGAGAAAAAAATTAAGAAAATAAAAAATGATTATAAGGGATATTGTAGTGCAAATATGGCCAAAAAGATGTTTGAAGTTGAGAATATCGACTTTTCAAAAATAAAGCGTGTAAAAACAACTGCTTTAATTAGGGCTATAATATGTCCCAAAAGTGAATACCTGTACTCGATCAAAGATTTGGAAAGAAATCTGACTAAAGATAATAGAAATTCGGATACTTATATTGATTACTCATTAGGATTTGAAGCATTCAATGAATTACTAATAGTAGAAAACATAACATTTAGTCAAACGACCCTAGAGACAGAGCAATACTGGCTTGGATATGTAGAACTTAAACTTCATAGTTCAAATGCTAATCAAATTTCCTTTGCTGAATTAGTAAGGACTTATGCTAGATGTACTAAGTTACTTGTTGATACAATCAAAATAAATGAACTCAAGGATATTACCACAAATACATTGAACACCTATATGTTCAATTACAATATAGCTAAAACCACTAGGAAAAAATTAATAGCCTTTATTAAACATTACCATAACTCATTAAGAATAAAAAATCAGATAACTAAGTTTAAGATCGATAAACTTTTAGATCCCTATAAAGGGCCAACTACTCCTAAAGAAAAAGAGCTTTACAGTTATGAAGAATTCAATAAAGTCTATGACTATGCCAATAACATTGAACATCATAAAAATAAAGCAATTGATGATGCTCTACAAATCTTATCCGATCAGGAGTCAGATAAGCCTAGATACTGTTATTACGCATCAACTTGGTTATATGTTCTCGCCCATTTAAATAATGCCTGGAGACACCACGATATTGTTAATTTAATACCACGAGTCGACTTATCGATTTTAGGAATAAAAACTTTGGAAGACTTTAGAGATTTGGAACTATCATATGAGCTTGCACAACGATTACTACTTCCATTAAAAACGAAAAAATATAAAATGACTAAGAATAAGATGTTTAATCATTTCCAGTGTTCTGATCCTATTGCAATATCCCTGGCAACAGCTGCGATTATATGTACCTTTATAGCAAATAAACTATATCCAGAAGTTGTATCTGATAAAAAACAAGCTTCAACAAATCTAATTACCTTCGGGAATAAGAGAAACTTATTTAACAGTGATCATAATGATTCTTTTTTTGGAGATTTAAACATTAAGTTTGAGAATAGAAAAATGAATCGTACCCTTCTTGTCATTATGTATATGGTGTTAGTTAAAAAAGGAAAAGGTTCTCAAGCCCTTGAGGTTGCTAAAAGACTTCGCGGTCATTTTGATTTTGAATCTACTAACATCTATCTAGTCATTCCAAATAAAGAGCTTGACTTTTTAGTAGACACAATTTTTAAAAGAGGTAGTTTTGGATATATTCCTAATTTGTTAGCAAATGTTCTATTAGAAACAGATGAAAATAACCGTGCTAAACGAACTGAGGAAATTGTAGCTATAAAGAAAGGATTTGGTGGACTAAAAGGGATCGAGGCTACCAGTGGTTTTTTACATTATATCCTTTCTGAAAAAAGCACTGTAGCAGATATGATCCTTAAAATGGGACGTAAAGAAGCTTCGGATCTACTGTTTTCTTTGAATGCTAATTTAATGCCAAGTAAGGAAGTAAACATACAATGTATATTCTCAAGTCAGGATTGTAAGAAACCTGGAAGGGAAAATTGTCAAGGATGTCCCTTTTCCATTCCGAATTATTATGCTATTTTACAAATAGTAAAAAGTATGAAGCGTGTGGTATATGAAATTGTAGGATCTTTTGATCTTGCAGAACAATATCCTGCAGAAAGAACTAAACTGGCAAATCAATTCGCTATGTATATGGACGCTTTAATGGATGCTTATGTTGAGTTTGGTGAGGTTGTATTTGAATTCTTTGAAAAAAGTGAGGATGGTACCCCATTTGGATTAGCTGATCTTAAGGAATTATTTGATACTGTAAGTGGTTTTTCTGCAGACGGAATATCTGTTGAGAATTACATAACCTTTTCTCAAAAACATAATATTAACAATGTATTGGAACAATTTGAGCCACATCATTAATAAAGGTCTTAAACTCTTATATTAATAAAGTTCAGGCCTTTTAACGACAAAGAGCGTCATCCTTATTCAGAATGTCGCTCGATTGTTGAAGAATATACTAGAACTAAAGCATCCGTTACTTCAATAAGAATAACTAATCTCCTGAATCTAATTTATCTTGCTGATTAACTTTATATATCTTTTTCAGTGTGTTGTTTATATTATTTAGGCTTAATAATATAAAGCCAAGCATTATAAAGGTTATAATTTCTCCTGTAAAAAAAGCAATGACACCTAATATCAAGAAGTAAAAACTGTACCACCAATTATTCATTCATAAAACTCCCCATTTCATTATTCATTAATACTATCTCTAATAACCAACTTCTTCTACTAAATTGCTTCTTTAGTCGAATAAGAAAAAATGCCTTACTTCTTTATGAAGCAAGGCTATTTATAGTTCAATGATAGCTTAATTTAATTAGAAATACTCTGTGTCTAAACCAAGATAAATTAATACCGAAGCAATTATAAAACCAGCAAAGAATAACCCCTTATTAAACTTAGACCAACTTTCCATCCATCCCCATCTTTTTTTATCAACATCAAACCAGAAGTAATCGAGAAGTACAGCTGATATAATGATTATGACAGCTATAGTGGAAGCCATTTTACATCCCTCCTATTTAGTTACTAGGTATACGTTAATTTATTAGTGATGGTTTCAATTATTCTTCAATTAATCCGATTCTTAGTTTAACAAAGTTACTTACTATTATTATGAAGTTCAAATGACTCTTCAAAGTCCTCCCATTTTACGTTTACTATTATAACTTCGTCTTCACTTACTTTTGCCCCACCTTCCGAACTACCTGAAGATGAAAATGTTAGTGTTGATGGGGGCTCAGTGAACTTTTCAGTGCTTTTCCCACTACTATTAATAGTTTCATATGAGTATTCAAGTTTTTGTAATGAAGACAACTCTTCTAAAGAACCTTTATATTTTAATACGAACTTATAGCTATCTTCGTTAGAATAAGTTTTTTTTTCGTCTTTTTCTCCCCATTTTTCTGTTCCTTTATAGAGGTATTCAGCTTCCCAATATTTACTTTCTCCACTAAATGTATAGTCATTGGTGCTAGTTTCTGAACAAGCTGTTAATAGCATTATTGTAAGTAATAAAGCAGCTATTTTCTTCATATTACTTCTCCTCCAAAATAAGAACTAGTGTTACCAAGGCATTTCACCTATATTTGGCTCTACAAACATGCCTGACTGTTGCAATGTTATGGATTCTATCCAATCAAATATATATCTTGATGCTTCTGAGGCTTCCATATCAGCATCAGCTGATGCTGTGCCTGTTTTTAGTTTTCCAGGATGTTATTGCACTAACATGGATCCCCTTCTTTCTTAATTCCTGATAAAGGCACACTGTAAGCATGTTTTGTGAGGCTTTTGCAACTCTGTATGAGTATGAAAAATATCTATCTTTGAATTCGTCAGAAACCATTTTGGTCAATGATCCTAATCGCGATGATACATTAATTATTCTAGGATTTGACGAATTGCTTAAAAAATCTAATGAACCTTGAACTGTTCTCATGACTCCAAGACAATGTATGTTTATTAAATTCATCATTTCTTCAGAAGTTACCTTTTCAATTTGATATTCCTTCCCAGATATACCAGCGTTATTAATCACAATATCTATCTCTTTGGTATGCTGATCTAGAGTGGTCTTTATAATTTCCTTACAACTATCTAGACCTATATCAGCAACAATTGGGAAACATCTATGCGGGAATTCAGATAAAAGCTTGTGTGAAGATTCTTCACTACGAACCAACGGAAATACATCATAATTCTTCAAATGGAATACTTTTAACAATTCATAGCCCAACCCTCTATTTGCACCAGTAATCAATACTTTTCCTTTCATTAATTCACCCCTCAATAGAATAAATACAAAATTGTAAATTATTCCTATTCCCCTTCTATAAAGAGGGCCATAAATCCTCCCAATAAAGTGTATTACTTCACAGGCATTTCCTAATTTAAAAATATGATCATCATTCTAGATGTTCAACAATCTCAATCTGGCCCGATTGCGGAAGATCAGCTTCCTCATATTTCAAATTAATTTCTAGTTTTAGTGCTTTTTAATATAGTTATTGCTAACACTCTCACTGGTTTATGATCAATGCGTTAATCATCACCCTTGCGTTATCCTCAATATACATCAATGTTACAGAACCCACTTATTTAAAAGAGCTAGTGCTTCTATTGCTTCACTCATTCATTTAATTTCTATTATGTTTGCAAAATATGAACTTTTATTAAAGTGTTGGAATTAAAGATTTTATTTTCTACTTACTTAATAGAAAAACATCATTGTATTTCCACATAAAACACTTATAAATTTAATGTTTTTATAAAAAGTTGAGTTATCCACAGCATATTTCCAATTTAATTGGATTTTCTTTGCTTTTGATATGGGTTTTAATAGAAACATCCTATGATTTATCGATAAATGAAAGGAAGTTTATGACTGATCATATCGTTTTTTATTATTGAAATAGAACGTATGCTCTTATATAATCACATTATAAAATAGAACATATATTCATACATACCAAAGGAGGCGAAAATATGAATCCTAAAGACAGACATTTTTGTTCAAGATTGGTTAAAAGCATAGATAAGTTCGGAGATCGATATTTTGAGGTCAACCACGTTCAAATCTGCATTCATGACAAAGATAAAGATATTATATACGGCCATCCTCTTTCTCATTTTATTTACACAAAATATGATGACGATGGTAAAAAACTAAACACAGCGAAAAAAGCTGCAGACATAGTTTGTAGATTCCTTAATTACGTTTATAAAAAGGCACGTGAAGGTCACGACAATTTTAAAGAGTTGAAAAGTAAAGGTATTACGGGATTGACTCGATTACATGGGGCTGAATTTATTACTAGTAAAACTTATGATGGTCTAGAAAAAAAGTCAGTTATGGATTACGAATCCTGCTTAAACCGCTTCTATGATTATTTAAAAGAATTTAACTATATAGAGGAAGAATTTGAAGTCACCTATGTGATAGATAAAAAAGGAAATACCGTTATTGAAACCTCAATATTTAGTGATCCGAAGTTAAGGAGGAAATTGCCTAATAATGTTACCGTAACTTTAAAAAACAAGGATAAGGATGGGGATGAAGATAAAGATAAAGGTTTAGAACAAAAACGTAAAGACTTCGGCGATGATCGGTATTATCTTACACAGCATTTCATACAAATTGCCAGAGCACTTAATACAAACATTGCACTTGGTCTTTGCTTACAATTTTATGGAGGACTAAGGTTAGGCGAAGTGATAAATGTTACACGTAAAGACTTGGATGTCGCACTTAGGAAATCAATGGAAGTACAAGTTAAAGATAACAGGAAACTACTTTTTTCTAGGCTTAAAGATATTACAAAATTGAATCCTAAACGACTGTCATATCTTAAAAACAATAAAATGGCTAAACAAACCATACTCGATAATGATCTTGTATGGGAAGTCTATGAGGAACATATCAAATGGCTTGATAAAAACCTACATAAAATGAGCAATCCACAAGCATTATTTATTGATGATAATGGAAATCCTATGTCTGGTAAGGTCTATGAAAAGCGATTCAATCGTGTGAAAAAGTTTTTCCTGGATTCTATTAAAGATCACCCTATTCAAGAAGATCTAGAAAAAGGTTATTGGAATTCCCATATCTGTAGAGGTGTGTTTACACACTTTTTAATAGGTATGAACTTAACAATTACTCAAATTGCAATCGCCCGTGGAGATAAAAGCATTGATTCAGTATTTGAATATATTGATGATAAGTTTTCACAAGATGCGATCAAACAGGCCTTGAAAGAATTAAAAAAGGTTGATGAAAAGGAGTTTGGCTTGATTAGCGACGACATTAAGAATGACAAGTGGCGACCTCAATATGATATAACTCACCGAAATGGCTCAATCTACTATCGGAAGTCATAATTAATGATTGGAGGATACACTAATGGGTCCAATAGAAGAACAAAATGATTTAAAATCAGCAGACCCCAATATATGGATCACTATAAAAGAAGCTTCAAATTTATATAATCATTTATCACCCTCTTTATTGTTTCATCTTATTGATTCTAATAGCATTACTTATTTAGAGTATTGCGATGAATTCTTTATCTTAAAAAATGACTTAAATCAATTATCTAAAACATATAAATTCAAAAAAACATTGACAGATGAATACATTACACGAGAGCAGCTATATAGTTTGCTATTGAGTAAAGGTGACGAGTTGCCTATATTCCCAAAATTGTTTACTGATTTAATTGAAAAAATTTGCAAAGTATTTAAAATTCGCAGATTGTATTTTAAGGATTCTTGTACTCTAGATGACACCTTTTTCTATAACAAAAAAGATGTCCTGAATTTTCGCTCAAGTGTATTTTCATTTAATGAAGTACTAACTGTAACTTCATTAAATAGATTTAGTTTAGGTAGAATTGTAGAGAAAAACGATTTATTAAAGAAATCTTCTATAAATTATCAATATATCGATAAAAAAGCTGTACTTGAAGTCTTTCGATTTTTTTATGATTCAGGGGATTGGATTAATAGAAATGAGGCTGAACGAAAGTACAAAATAACTATTTCTGGACTTAATGAGTTAATTAATAAAGGGTTCATAAAATTAAATAAAGATCACAATGGCTTTCCTATTCTGTATGTAAAAGATATAGAAAAAATAGCATTTTTTATAAAAAATATTAAAGAAAATTATTTATCTTTCAACGAAGCATATTGTTATCTTCTGAATAAAGACCAATCTCGTGTATCAATGAAAGAATTTATAAGTTTTTGTAACGAAAATAATGTCAGAACGATCTATAACCCATATCCATTATATTTGGTTACAAAACAGTTTTTTCTGAAACAAGACATTTTCTATTTAAAGGAAACCTTTTATTCTTATAAAGATGTTTGTAAAATAAATAGCATTTCCAAGGATGAGTTACACCTTATCCTTGACTATAATCCGCATATAAAAAACACAGTGAAACTTAATGAATTAATACCAGCATCTTTTATTAAAACAAATAACACATACTTTTCCAAAAAGTATCTTAGAAGTACATTTATTTCTTTCGACGAGGTCATTAAAAAGTTGTTTCCCAAGATAATGGTGCCTAAAATAGAAAAGTTAAAAATCAAAATGATGATGGATACTTTGATTCTTAAAGGTCAATATATATCAAAGTGGGATGCCCTTGAATTTATTAGCTCCTATACAAGAATGCTTAATCAAATTCAAACCCCATCAGAAATTAGAGATAAATACAAATTAGGAAGAGATACTTTTCAAAAAATCAAAAATGAAGAAAACCTTAAAACATACCACCTTTTTCCTAAGGGTAATGTTTTTGAATATGAATCCTATAAATTATTAATAAATAAAATTAATACAATTAAGAGGGATTATTGTGATTCTAAAACAGCATTAACGATATTTAATCTTACAAGAAATCAATTACAAAAACTGAAACCTGTAGTATTCTCTACGACTCTAATGAAGGTATTATTTAAAGGTTGCAAATATATATATGCAATTCAAGACGTATATGAACTAATAAAAAAAGAAGAAAAACGGACAAGACTAATGTCTTTAGATCTTTCTAGTGGATTCGAAGCATTTAAAGAAATACTAAAAATCGAAAAAATTTATTTTGATATTAACACATTAGAAACAGAGCAATACTGGTATGGATTTGTAGAAAATAAACTACATAATTCAGAAGCTAGCAAAAATTCCTTTGCTGATTTAGTCAGGATTTATGCTCGGTGTACTAAGTTGCTTGTAAATACCATTAAAGACAATGAACTAAAAGATATTACAACAAACACATTGAACACACATATGTTCAATTACGATATAGCAAAAGGAACCAGATTAAAATTAATTGCATTCATTAACGTTTACCATAAATTATTAAGAATTAAAAACCAAAAAACTAAGTTTAAAGTTGATAAACTATTGGACCCAAACAAGCAGACAATTATACATAAAGAAAAAGAACTCTATAGCTATGAGGAGTTTAATTCAATCTATGACTATGCTAACAATCTGGAACATCATAAAAATAAAGCAATTGATGATGCGTTACATATCTTATCTAATGAGAAAACAGAAAATGCAAAATTTACCCACTATGCTTCATCATGGATGTATATCTTGGCCCATTTGAACAATGCATGGAGGCATAATGATATTATCCATCTAATACCTCGCGTAGATTTATCTATTTTAGGTATAGAAACTATTGAAGAATTTAGAGATCTTAACTTAACTGAAGAACTTACTCAACGTATTTTACTTCCTTTGAAGCTAAAGAAATATCAAATGTCTAAAAACAAAATGTTTAACCATTTTCATTGTTCGGATCAGTTAGCCGCTTCATTGGCAACAGCTGCTATCATATGCACATTTATAGCAAATAAACTTTATCCAGAAGTTATAAGTGATAAAGGACAAGTTTCAACAAACCTAATTACTTTTGGTAATAATAGAAATCTATTTATGAAAGAAATAAGCGATTCTTTTTTTGGGGATTTAATCATTAAGTTTGAGAATAGAAAAATGAATCGCACCCTTCTTGTCATTATGTATTTGGTATTAGTTAAAAAAGGAAAAGGTTCTCAAGCTCTTGAGGTTGCTAAAAGACTACGCGGTCACTTTGATTTTGAAACTACTAACATCTATCTAGTCATTCCTGATAAAGAACTTGACTTTTTAGTAGATAACATTTTTAAAAGAGGCAGTTTTGGATATATTCCCAACCTGCTAGCTAATGTTCTCTTCGAAACTGATGAAAGCAACCGTGCTAAACGAACGGAAGAAATTATAGCTATTAAAAAAGGCTTTGGCGGACTAAAAGGAGTTGAGGCAACGAGTGGTTTTTTACTTTCTGTTCTTTCTGAAAAGAGAACTGTAGCAGATATGATCCTTAAAATGGGACGCAAAGAAGCTTCTGATCTCCTTTTTTCTTTAAATGCAAATTTAATGCCAAGTAAGGAAGAAAACATACAATGTATTTTCTCAAGTGAAAGTTGTAAAAAACCTGAAAGGGAAAATTGCCAAGGTTGTCCCTTTTCTATTCCTAACTACTATGCGATTTTACAAATTATTAAAAGTATTAAACATACTATGAAAGGTATTGTAGATTCTTTTGAACAATCAGAGATGTTCCCTGCTGAACGAACAAAACTAGCAAATCAATTTGCTATGTATATGGATGCACTGATGGATGCTTATAGCGAATTTGGTTCTATAATATTTGATTTCTTTAATAAAAATGTTGATGACACCCCTTTTGGTTTAGCCGAACTAAACAATATTTATGAAGACGTCATGAAATTTGCTGTAAATGGCAAATCAGTTGAGAGCTACTTAACTTATTCCTCAAAATACAGAATTGAAAAAGGAGTTGAAATGATTGAGTGCAATAACTGATGAAGAATTATCACCAACATCTGGTGAAATGTATGTCTCCACCCTAAGCCATGTACAATCTAAAAAGTACTTTAATCAATTAGTGCGAGATGGCTATGTTATTGAAGGTACATTTGATGGCGAGCTATGGACAATGAAACATGAAAAATTAAAGGGTAATACACTTTCCTTTGATTTTACTGTTTTTCGTAAGTATCACAAAGAAGAATTCGTATTAATCATTAAAAGTTGGATCTTAAATTTAAGGGAAACTGGTGAATACACTATCCCTTATATTAAGTCACTGTTCCATACTATAAGCACTTCCTATAGTAAAACAGATGGTTTTTCAGTTAAAATGGTTAGTTCTTTTTGTAAGGAATTAAAAAATAGTGACGATTCAGATGCTACTAAGGCTTCTAGAATTAACGCACTGTTAAATTTCTTTTCTTATTCCGATCTACAATCTGGTGAGACTTATACACCTAAATTGATTGAATTACGCAACAAGCTAAAAGTTGGGTTCCAGATAAGGATGTTACCAAAATCAAAAAACGTTTTGCTTTTTGAAGATTATCTTAACAAGTTTTTTGAAGATATTAACCAGAAAATCAATGAAGCTGGTTTAACAGATGAACTATTAAAGTTAAAAATTCTATTTTTTCCAATATTGATTTGGTGGAAATTAACGACGAAAATACCTATTAGACCTTCTGAATTTTGCGACATTGTTAGAGAATGTTTACCCGATCCTGTAGAAGAAGATGGAGAAATTAAATACCATATTAACCTTCCTCGCGAAAAGCTAAACAATAGCAGGATTCAAATCTTAGACAAAATATTGATTGATAAGGAACTGCGAGACCTAATTAATGAGTATATTGAGATGACAAATGAATATGGAAATACAGAAACTCTTATATCCTATCGCTCTTTAATATTTGCAGATAATAACAATCGAGATGAAAAGAAAGACCCTGATTATTTTTCTAACCATATATTAGGTAGACTTATTAAAAAGTTTTATAATGAGGTTTTATTGAAGATTTATCAAATTGATTTTCCAAAAGATCAAAAGATAACTCCCTATCATTCTAGACATATTGCATTTGTTAATTTAATGTTGCAAGGTATCTCCCCTATTGAGATAGCAAGATTAGGTGGACATCAAACAGTTCAAGCACAATACCATTATTCCTACCATCATGAGTATTGGGTTGATTCACAAGTTCATCAACTTATGAAAAAGTATAAGTATCTAAAAAACAATAATAAAGAATTCGAAGGATTCATATCGATGGTAATTAAAGATAAAGCGTATCCTAAGAAGCCCTATAAAGTTAAATTAAAGTTAAGAGAAATTGGCTTTTGCACTGATGAATTACAACGATGTCAATCCTCCGAATGTATGCTATGTGATCATTGGGGTTGTTCACCTGAAGAGTTCTTAGAAAAACAGGAGTTAATAAAAAGGAAGTTAGGTAAAAGAAGAAAGAATATCGATGAATTGATAGATATGATTCAAAAACTACAACGAACTGTTCTTTCTGATGAATTATATCGAAATAGCGTGGATTCCTTTAGTGAAATTAACACTAAAATTAATGAACTGAATTCTCAAGTTGATCAGTTTGCAAAGATTGGCTCATATTTTAATGATGAGATGTTTGAAGAAAGTGAAGAGTAAAAAAGAATTTATTGACAATCTAATTGTAATTACGTAGATAGTTGGTGTTTCCTATGACGAGTAAGAAAAAAGCTGGCCGCAACCATAAACTAACTCCTGAAGAAGTTGATAGCATAATCTCTTGTTATAAAGAAGAAAAGAATATAGTCGGTAATGTGACTTACCAAGGTGTTTATAAATATGCACAGGAAAAATTTAAAAGAGAGAATCGATTAGAAGATTTACCAAAAGTTGATTTTTGGAGGAAAAAAGAACGTCTTGGTTATGAACGAATTGCTCTTGCAAATAAAATAAATATTGAAACCTTTATAACACCAGATGGAAAAAAGAAGCGTACATATAATTTAGCAGATTCGATTCATAAAAATTTTAATGATAAGAATGCCCTACTTAAAGCCTTATTACCTATTCAACAAGAACTTGATGAGTTGGAAAAACGTGAACAAAAATTGTTAGAAAAGAATAAAAAACTTACTGAAGATAAAAAAAATCTAAAATCCAACAATCAAGATTTACAAGATGCGATCTATTCATTATCACGGTACATTTTTAATGAAACTGGTAGTGAAACAAAAGAACTAACCAAAATTGCTTTAGAAAAGTTATGGGATAACCCACTCGCTTTTTTAAACCATTATGAAAAAAAATTGATAGAGAAAGAAAATATTGAGAAAAAACAAAAAGTTGTAGATTTAAAAAAGGAACAGATTCGAAAATTAACTGACCGTTTTTAAATATAATGAAGTGATGAAATCGAGAAGTAAATCTTTTCGATTTTTTTTATTGTTACAGAAATAATAAGGGGTTCTTTAAAATGTAAGGAATCTAAATGGCTTCTAATAAAAAATATAGTTTTTTACACGTGGGCAAAATACGGTATATCCCTTGATGTCATTGAGATTTGCAATTATGCCCAATGCCTAATCGTGCCTATCTTAATAAATTTGTTTGATTTGAGATTGCTTGAATGACATTTACTATTTTCGCAATTTCAAATGATTGCTGTTCAAGTCGATCCACTTTTTGAACTGCTTGGTTCATAATTTCATATAAAGCATCCATCTGCTGAATGGACTCTTTCATTAAAAAATCACCTTGTTTTGTGATGTGTATAACCTCTGTTGATGATGTTTGTACCATGATTCCATTTTCATTAGCCTGTCTAATTCCAGTTGCAAAAAGGTCCATTTGTTGTGATAAATGAGAGGAACTACTTGCTTGCTCTTCTGATCCCAGGGCAATTTCCTGCATTGTTGCTGCTATTTGATGACTTCCCTCATTAATTTCCAAACATGCGTCTTTCATCGCAGATGATTCCAGTAGCACTGTTGAGGATAGTGTAGAAATCTTCTGTAACATATCTCTCATACTCGTCTGTGTCTCAACAACAGAATGAGAAAGCTGTCCAATTTCATCATTTCTCTTTTTGTTTTTTAATGAACTTTTCAGGTTACCTTTGGCAAGCTCTCCCATGAAAATGGTTATTTCTTTAATAGGTGTCGAAAAGCTTTTACTTAATAACATAGCAATGATAATAACGATAATTAAAGTAGCTATAGCAGTAATGGCTAGGTATATCAATACTTGATTATTCAACTGATGGATGATTCCTGTGTCCTGGACAATTTGAATGACCCCAATGACTTCTGTATGGGTTGGATCAAAAAGGGGCATGTAGTATTCTAAACTTTCTTTAGCTTCGCTTGAAACTTCCTCACCTTGTGAAACTTTTTTAAGGATTGAAGAATTATCTAATTTACCACCTACATATTTTTCATGAGAAGCTACTAAAATATCACCTTCTACATTTGCTATTATTAATCTTATCCCTTTCATTGATTGCGTGATTTCTTCTATAACATTTTCATTTAAGCCTGTTTGTAATGTACCAATAACTTTATTGTTATCCATAATTGGAACAAAGGCCCTCACACCTAAACCACTTGTTCCAAATTCAAAACCAGCTAATTCGTTTCCTTGCAATGCAGCTTGTATAACTGGCTTATCACTTTTGTCATCTCCATACTTTTCCGGGTTATGACTTCTAAAAAACACTGACCCATTTGCATTTCCCAGCTCAAAAACATCCAACTGATGTTCTTGTTGTAATCGCTCAAATAATGGTTCCAGCAACAGAGCTGTCTTATCACGGTCACCTTGTTTAAAGCCTTCTATTATTTCAGGTTGAGTAGCATACAATTTTGATAACTCAAGTAGTTCTTTGGATATACTGTTTAAACGATCGGAAATCGATTCCACATTAACGGTTTGTTCATTTTTTAATACAGCATCATATCCCTGATTTGTTTTTAGAAAAAGAACTATACTCACAAATAATAATGGGACAATGGATACTAATAATAGTGAAAGAAATAATTTTGCTTTTAATGTCTTAATCATGTGTCCTTTCATGCCTCCAACGTCAAAAATAAAAATGTACCTATGAAAATATACCTATTTAGTTTATCAGCGAACGTATCTCACGTCTATAGTCATAAATTGAATTGCGGTGGGTTATATATAGGTTTTTTTCATTTGTTGGAATTAAAGTTAAAAAGGCATTTTTAAAGTCTACCTCTTCATAAAAAAGAGCCTTCATATGTGAAGACTCCTACAAATCCAATCCATTTAATAGATCTCTCAATTTTATTAACTCTTCTTTTGAAAGTGTTAGGCCTTTTCCCATTTTTTCATGTTGTTCATCCCAATCACGCAGATCATATTTTGGATCTCTGTTGTTCCAGCTTATTAAATTTAATTCCCTTTTCCATCCTTTGGCACCTTCAGAAATTGTTCCAACATTCTCTTGTATTTCATACTTTATATTTGCCAAAACGAACATCTCCTTTATTTGTCTGGAAAGAACATCTTTTAAGATAGTTTATCATAAGAAAATTCCAGAAAAAATGTTGTTGTTTATTTAGATGTAAAAGCTTGGCCCTATATGCCATATATAAATTTACATATTAGCTAGACCTTTAAAGAGCTCTACAGCTGTTTCGATAATACGATCATTGAAATCATATTGAACAGTATGAATATGTGGATAGTCTTCGCCATTGCCAATATAACAGATTGCACCCTTTGTTTCCTTTAAATAATGACCGAAATCTTCTGATGCACGAAATGCTTCCTTCATTTCTACTAATTGTATTCCTTTTCTATGACAAACTATTCGAATCTTGTTAGAACTTTCAGTGTGATTCACTGTTTCTGGAAATCTATCTTGATATGAAATGTTTGCTTTTAGACCATATTGACTTGCTAAGTTGTAAGTGACATTCTCCAGAAGATGCTGAAGTTGATTTAATTCTTCTTCATAAAAAGCTCGAATTGTGAGCATTAATTCTCCTTTGCTTGCTGCAACGCCAAATGCTTTTTCCCCGATGTTCACGTGAACGACCGTGCATAATACCATTCCTCGATATTTTTTTGAAGAAGAGATTTCTTGAATATAATCAATAATTTTTGCAAAGGCAAAAGACGGATTCACTCCATCTTCAGGCTGGCTTGCATGTGCAGGTGTACCTTCCAAATGTATGATCATTCCTTTTGATGCACAATGTGCTGTTCCGTCTATAACATGTACCGAATTGAATGGCATTCCGCTCATATTGTGAAAGGCATAAATTTCTTCTATGTTATTTTCTTTTATAAATGAAACACATTGAATGGCTCCATCCCCGGTTTCCTCTGCATGCTGAAAAAGAAAGTAGATATCTTTATCAGCCCCTTTCTGGTCAACCTCAAGAGCAAAGCCGGCCAGGCATGCAGCATGACCGTCATGTCCACATTTATGCGAGACACCTGTATTTTTAGAAGCATGTGGAATATCTATCGTTTCATCGATCGGCAAGGCATCAAAATCTGCACGAAATGCAATATTTCCCTCTCTTTCTACAGACCTATAAATTGCGTAGAACCATTGCCCTTTGTCAACAACCTCCAGAGAAGTATTTGTTTTTAAAAATTGGATTAAATGACTCTTTGTCCAAATTTCAAGATTTGAAAGCTCAGGATGTTGATGAAGTTCATGACGCAATTTTTTTGTTAAGTTAAGATTTTTTAATTCCACTGTTTCTCATCCTTTACTCAAAATTACTGCATAGAAAATAAGAGAATCTATTATATTATACAAATAAATAATTTCCTATTTCTTCCTATATTAATATATTTCTAGCTTCTTGTAATGTCTATGTAATTAAATTGTAACACTATTCGGATTTTTCTTCACATAGGAATGGAAAGAGACAAGAGTTCAAAAAAAGAAACAATCTAGGAGGACTTATTTTGAAAAAACTAATTTTTTTACTAACATTACTGGTCACTCTTTTATCAGCGGAACCAATACTAGCGTACACTGTTCAAAAAGGAGATACAATGTATAAAATTGCTAGAGATAATGAGTTAACACTATCTGAATTAGCTTCAGTAAATCCACAGGTAAAAGATCTTGATCTCATTTATGTGGGGCAGGAAATTCATATAGATATCAAACAGAAAAACAAACAAAAAAATCGGCCAACTGTTGCAAGTCGAGGTGAAACTATTTCGAGCAAAGTGAATTTAACAGAAACAGAAATAGATCTATTAGCAAGAATTGTACGAGCTGAGGCTCAAACTGAACCTTTTGAAGGGAAAGTTGCAGTAGCTAGTGTTGTATTAAACCGGGTAGATAGTCCGAAGTTTCCTGATACAATTAAAGATGTTATTTATCAATCAGGGCAATTCCAACCAGTTTCTAATGGTGAAATTAACAAACCGGCTGATAAGGAATCTAGAAGAGCAGTATTCGCCGCGTTATCTGATATGAGAAAAATTGCAAAAGACGCCTTATTTTTCTATAACCCTGATATTGCTACAAATCGTTGGTTAGATTCCAGAGAGACAACGGTTGTGATTGGAGAACATGTATTTAAAAACTAGATTTACTAAAGAAGAATTAGATTTATAACTACCAGGACCTCTTATCCTGTTCAAATAAATTTTTTCTATAACTTATATACATAAACTTTTAAAGAAATTTATACTCAATGATCTTTTTGAAAAATAGATGTGGAACCATATCAAAGCTAGAATGGTTCCACATTTTTGTTTACCATCTAGATTGTTAAAACGATTTTTCCCTGAGCATGCCCTTCAGCAAAATAGTTAAATGCTTCCCTCACATCACTTAACTTGTAACACCGATCAATTACAGGTTTTACATACCCTGCTTCTATAAGTTCTTTAATATATTGCAAGTCTGACTCATTTGCTCTCTGTAAAAATGTATATATTTTTTTTCTATCAGTCAAATTAATCCAAGGACCTTTAATCATGGCTTGATACATCTGTGCCTCAGAACCTCCAACATGGACAAAAACGCCGTTAGCTGCTAGTGCTCGTTTATAGATTGATATTGGCTGATAACCATTTACTCCTAAAATAACATCATAACGTTTTGTTGTTTCTTCAAAATTCCCCTTTTTATAATCTAAAACAAAGTCAGCTCCAAGGGATTTTGCTAATGAAATATTTCGTGTACTGCAAACTGCCGTAACCTCAGCACCAAGAGACTTCGCAATTTGAATGGCAAACGTACCAACACCACCGGATGCTCCATAGATCAGTACTTTTTTACCTTTAATAACTTTCCCCTTATCTCTCAAACTTTGTAGAGCAGTCACTGCCGCCATTGGGACAGCTGCTGCTTCCTCAAACGTCAAATTAGAAGGCATTTTCACTAGTACTTTTTCAGGAACAGATACAAATTCGGCAAAACCACCCCAACCAGCATTGGATAAATCAGCAAATACTTCATCCCCAGGTTTTAAATTTTTTACAAGTGATCCAACCTCTTCAACTGTCCCTGCAATATCTCCTCCGGGTATTGAATATTTTGGTTTAGACAGCCCATAAACTAGACGCGCCAGCCTAGGCTCCCCTTTTAATAAGACGAGATTTCCATAGTTTATTGAAGCTGCATGGACCTTCACTAAAACTTGATGATCTTTCACACTTGGTTTTTGTACTTCCTTTACTTCCAGGACTTCAGGTGTGCCGTATTTGCTGTAATAGATTGCTTTTATATAAATTCCTCCCTAGTAAAACTAGCCTTTCTATATATTATTCTTGATTAAGGAAATTAAGCCCATTAATGTACAAGACTTTCTCACTAGAATGGAAAGTGTTGGAGGTTTTAAATGGTGAAAGGGTATTTTGTTCGCCAGAGTAATAACTGTTGATTCAAATAAGCAAAGGGGTTGGAAAATTCATTTCCCAACCCCTTGAAAGTATTATTTATTAGATTTTCATAATTCCGCCAGTACTTGCTGAAGTAACTAACTTAGAATAACGTGCTAAGTACCCTTTTTTCACTTTAGGTTCAAAGCCTTTCCAGTTTGCTTTACGTTTTTCCCACTCTTCTTCTGCTACCTGAACATCCATTGTACGGTTTTCAATGTCAATAACAACATGGTCACCGTCTTCAACGAATGCAAGTGGACCGCCTTCAGCAGCTTCTGGAGAAGCATGCCCGATTGAAAGGCCTCGAGATGCACCTGAGAAACGACCGTCTGTAACAAGTGCAACTTTTGGTCCTAATCCCATTCCAACAATCATAGAAGTTGGGGATAACATTTCCGGCATTCCTGGACCACCTTTTGGTCCCTCATAACGGATAATCACGACATGTCCTTCTTTTACTTTACCATTTGCAATACCATTGATTGCTTCTTCCTGTGATTCGAAAACAATTGCAGGGCCTTCGTGGCTTGTAATGCCATTTTGGACACCACCAGTTTTAATAATTGCACCATCTGGAGCAAGATTACCGAATAAAACAGCAAGTCCGCCTTTTTCTGTATGAGGATTGTCAATTGGTCGGATGACTTCATGATCCTGCACCTCACAGCCGGCAATGTTTTCACCTAATGTTTTACCTGTAACTGTTAATGTATCAAGGTGAAGAGCTCCTTCTTTTTTCGATAACTCATATAATGCAGCTGATACCCCACCTGCTGCATGTAAATCTTCGATGTGATGATCTGATGCAGGTGCAAGCTTGGATAAATGAGGGACACGTGCTGCCACTTCATTAATACGTTGAATTGGATATTCAATTTCAGCTTCATGTGCTAATGCTAATGTGTGTAATACTGTATTTGTAGAACCACCAAGTGCCATATCAAGTGCAAAAGCATTATCAATCGCTTTTTCTGTCACAATATCTCTAGGCTTAATATCATCTTTAATTAAATTCATTAATTGTGTTGCAGACTCTTTAACAAATTCTTTACGTTTAGGATCAACGGCTAAAATAGTTCCGTTACCTGGCATTGCCAGTCCAAGTGCTTCTGCTAAACAGTTCATTGAATTTGCTGTGAACATACCTGAACATGACCCGCAAGTTGGACAACCGAATTGCTCAAGCTCTGTTAGGCCTTTTTCATCAAGTTTACCAGATTGATAAGCACCTACTCCTTCAAAAACAGAAGATAGAGAGATTTTCTTACCATCACTTGTTACACCGGCCTTCATTGGACCTCCACTAACAAATAGTGTAGGAATGTTGATACGCAATGCCGCCATCATCATACCAGGTGTGATTTTATCACAGTTTGGAATACACACCATTCCATCGAACCAGTGTGCAGATACAACAGTTTCAACTGAGTCAGCAATGATTTCACGGCTCGGTAATGAATAACGCATACCAATATGACCCATTGCAATTCCATCGTCTACACCGATCGTATTGAACTCGAACGGAACTCCGCCAGCTTCACGGATAGCATCTTTTACGATTTTTCCAAACTCTTGTAAATGTACATGACCAGGTACAATATCAATATATGAATTACAAACCGCAATAAACGGTTTATCAAAATCCTCTTCTTTTACCCCGGCAGCACGAAGTAAGCTGCGATGTGGAGCGCGGTCAAAGCCTTTTTTAATCATATTGCTACGTAAATTCATCATTCAAAACTCCCTTCACTAAACATAATTCAAGAATGATATTATAAGGGTACTTCTAATTGACTAAATAATCAATATATTTCTTCTTATTTGAATAATATTATATTAATTTATCTTTCAGAAAAGATAGAATGTTGGTATATAATAAGAAAAATCTTTTTTCTCGGTGATAAACCACCTAAATTATTATTTTCAAATTGCAAATGAAGGTAATCTTCCTTCTATACTGGGTAATAGAAGATAATGACTGTTTTGTCTGATAAAATAGTATAAAAACAGCTGAAATAAAGGAGCCAATACGAATGACTAGTTCCAAAAAAACAAAACGGACCTGTATATATGGGCATGTGTATGAGAAAAGCAGTGATTGTCCTACATGCCCTATCTGCGAAAACGAACGTAAACCTGAAACCGGCTTTTTGTCCATTCTTTCTGCACCAGCACTCCGAGCGCTTGAGAGCAAAGAAATAATGACAGTAGAAGACCTTGCTCAATATAGAGAAAAAGAGATTTTATCATTGCATGGAATAGGTCCTGCTTCTATGCCTAAGCTTCGGAATGCACTTCAGGAAAAAGGATTGGAGTTTAAAAACGGTTAAAAAGATGTAGAATATATAAATAAAACTCGCCAATTTGCGAGTCAGTAATGGCGAAGCGTGATGTAGTTTGCACTTATACTTAAATTGGCGACTAAGTCGAATAAGTGAATTTATGCTTTCTTAACGTCAAAAAACGCTAAGATTTTTTGGCGTTTTTATCATTTACTATCTAAAAGCCTTTTTTCTAAAATTAAAATAAACTTATAATACCCCAATAAGATTACCAAGAGAATAGGGGCAACGATGAAATCGTACCACACCTTCCACCAGCCTAAATGGAAAAATCCAAATGGCTCAGGCAAAATTGATAAGAATTCATAGATGACGACAAAACATGTCCATAACGCTATATATAATGACTTTTTAAGAAGGTTTGCCTTAAATGGGTAAAAATCTATAAATATAATATTCACTGGTGGAATTAAAAATAGATGTGCCAATAACCCTAACCACTCAACATCTTTATCAAAATACCAATATGCCTTATATTGATACTCCATAAATAAATCAAATATAACTTGAAAGGCAATGGTGAAAAGCACTATATGCCAAATTTGATTGTCCGATAGCCTTTTAGAAAATTTAAAAGCGATAAAATTAAATAAAATAATGGAAGCAAAAAGTAAAATCATGGTTAATTCCTTTTTATTTTTACTATGCCCTCCATAATCAGGTTTGATACAGTCTATTTAGGCAAAGCTGTACTGAAATAAAATTCTAGGAACGTATCTAATTCACTTTCGCTTTTAAATTTATACATATAGCCATAAGATAATGCAGTTTTCCCTTTGTTTAATTTTTTAGGGAATTTTCTAAGTGCAGTGCTAAACCTTATTTTATCTTCAGTTTTTAATGAATCGCGAATTGTTGTTGGATTTAATACAATACTTATTTCTTTGTTAGGAAGTAAATAGATAAGTTCCTTTGTTCTATTGTTTTCGAACTCTATCGCCTTTTTGGTTTCATTCTTTTTTGTAAAATGGTTTTTATTGAAAACATCTATTAAATTAGAAATGTTCATTTTAGGTTCTGATTTTGTATTAACTAATTTAGGTTTCGTTTCAGAGAGGTTTATTTTTCTTTCACTTTTCAAAGCTTCAAGCTGCTCGTGAACCTTTCTTCTCACTTCTTCAATTTGTTGTAATGTGTGATCTAAATATGGCTTAATAAATTCCTCTACTTCTTTTTCTTGTAAATACGTTGATGTTGAATTTGACGGAACTTTATAAGACGGTGCCTTAAAATCAAAGCTAACATAGACTTCCATATACCAAACACTTAATTCAAAAAGAAATTTATGAACTTGAATCGCATCAAGAACATCCGCTTCTTTAATAGTATGAACTGCTTTGTTTCCTTTTTTTCGAATAAATTCAAGTTTTGTATAAATTTCTTCATCGATTATATCTTGACGGAATAATTTATGTATACGCTCAGAATGCTTAAGTGAATAGACTGTTTCAAGGTCTTCTGCTGTACTTAGGATCTTTACTAATACTTCACTATATAATCTAGCCTGCATTAATGCCGATTGAGGTTGATCATGTAATTGATTCTCCATACTGAAAGCTAGTTCCATTAATTCGGTTGAAAATTCCCCTACAAATGTAAATATTGAATCATTCATCATTTCTATCACCTGTGCTTGTCTTATTTTGTCTATAACGTTAAACTAACATTATTTTAACATAAATTAGTAGATTTTAAGGGGTATCTTAATTTTATATAAAAAGAAAAACAATCTTTCTATGTATATGAATAAAAGATTGTTTTTCTGAGTTTTTACATTTTTTTAACAGGAGTGACAACAGCATATAAATTATCGGTTGAATTGGATACATTTACTTCTATAACCTTATATCCAGTATTTCCACCTTTTAATTCTTCCTTTATTGGAAGCTTAATTTGATAATTGCTCATATTCACAATTCCTTTCCTATAAAATTTCTCACAGAAGCTAATATATGTTGAAGGAATGAAAATGTGTCATAAAATGTACCAAAATAGAAAACTTTTTACGTTAAGATTTTGTAAATTTAGTAGCGTGAATGATCATTCGACGTTTTAGCTAGTTGATAGTATTAAATAGGAGTGCATTTACGCCTTATCAGCCTAGCCAGTTGCGAGTTTTTCATTCATTGTTTTTCATCTCAATAAACTGACTCAGCATTTCTTCTAATTCACTCTTTTTTTGCTTTTTTAACCATTCAACTTGATCAATAGGCAGCTTTATTTTTAAAGTAATTGATTCAATCGGCATTTCCACTTTTCGAATATCTTCTAACGTAATTCCCTCTTCAATGTTTGGGAATCTTGTATCATGTTCATTTACGCGGTCAAAGTCCTCATATTCTCCAATATCATCAAGATCGCAGCATAAGTGTAATTGTGGCAGCCCTCCATGAATTGTATTTACCATCATAATCGAATTAATCAATCTACCATCTTCCAATTCTATTTCTACAATGACATTTTCTTCACGTTGATATCTTTTCACAACAACTTCAGTCACAACTAAATTACATTCCAAAGTTAATCCACTACTTGCTTCAAAAATAAAGATAGCGCTATTAAATACGTGAATCTCCTCACCATCGATTTTCAATGATTTTACCTTAACCATAAGACTTCCTCCATGTATAAAAGTACAAAGACAAACGATTTGTATACTACTTATTAATATACCATTTAGAGACCAATGGATTTATCAAATTTTATAAATACTTAGTTTTGAATTTTTTTTGGATACTTCTTAGTACCATTTGCAACTGTTTACTACAGTCCGTCTTTAGTTATCTCATTGCGTATCCCAGAGCAAATTTACCTCTGCATAGGACGGATCTTTCATCTTTACCAGCTACTTTCCAAATAAAATCGATGTGTTCCTTTTGAGATATAAAGGGTACAAAGATGGTGAATATTAACATTTCTTAAGATTTCGAGATTATTTATACCTTTTATTTGATTTTAGAATGGTTTATTACTGGTTGGCAAAGTGAAAGCATTCATATTTCTGATTTACGAATGCATTTAACACAGTTTTACCTTATAAAAGATACGTGAATGGATAATAATTACAATTTACGAGTCACATGACAGTATTTTTACCATTTATTGGATTAATCGAATGGTTTACTACTGGTTAGCTATGAGAAAGCAATCATATTTCTAATTTGCGAATGCATTTAACACC
Source organism: Metabacillus schmidteae (assembly GCF_903166545.1). Classification (NCBI taxonomy): domain Bacteria; kingdom Bacillati; phylum Bacillota; class Bacilli; order Caryophanales; family Bacillaceae; genus Metabacillus; species Metabacillus schmidteae. The sequence goes on from NZ_CAESCH010000001.1 coordinate 2,856,789, forward strand.
GTTTTACCTTGTAAAAGATACGCGAATGGATACTAATTACAATTCAGTAGTCTTATGACATGGTTATTACCATTTATTGGATTAATTGAATGATTTATTACTGTTTGGCTATGTGAAAGCATTCATATTTCTAATTTGCGAATGCATTTAACACCGTTTTACCTTATAAAAGATACGTGAATGGATAATAATTACAATTTACGAGTCACATGACAGTATTTTTACCATTTATTGGATTAATCGAATGGTTTACTACTGGTTAGCTATGAGAAAGCAATCATATTTCTAATTTGCGAATGCATTAAAAAACCGTTTTACCTTATAAAAGATACGTGAATGGATACTAATTACAATTTAGTAGTATTAAGAGATCGTTATTACCATTTATTGGATTAATCGAATGGTGTATTATTGTTTAGCTATGAGAAAGCAATCATATTTCTAATTTGCGAATGCATTTAACACCGTTTTACCTTGTAAAAGATACGCGAATGGTTAATAATTACAATTTTCATCGCTTTTGAGATCATATCTTCCTTTTATTGGATTTTGCTAATGTTTTATTGCTGTCTGGCTCTGTAAAAACATACACATCTTTCCAACAAGCGAGACACAAAGATTAAACTTCACAAATTTAACATCACTTTTGTTATAAATTACTTGAGCTATAGATACAGAATCTTTCTACACAAAAATAGTAAAAAGGATTGGATCTGTTGTTTTTTCTCGAAGATGGGTTAAATTGCCTTGAAACCTAAGTTTTGAATTTTAAAAATAGTGAAACTATTCTTGGATTTCTTACGTAAAATTATATGGTTGCCAATTTAACGAGAAGGAGGAGAAAAAAAATGACTGTATTAGAGGTGAAAAATTTAAAAAAGTCGTTTGGATCGATTCATGCAGTGCAGGATATTAATTTTTCAGTAGAAGCAGGCGAAATATTCACCATAATTGGTCCAAATGGAGCTGGAAAGACAACAACCCTTGAAATGATTGAAGGATTAGTACCTCCTGATGCTGGAGAAATTAGCTTCGGAGAATTATGCTGGAATAAGAATGGCCATGAGATAAAAAAGAAAATCGGCGTACAGCCTCAATCAAGTGCTATGTTTGATTTATTAACCCCTGAAGAAAACGTCAACCTTTTTGCAAGTTTTTTTGATAAAGCTCGCCCTACTAATGAAATTCTTGAACTAGTCAATCTAACAGACCATAGGAAAAATTATGTAAAAAAGCTATCGGGTGGACAACGGCAGCGCCTAGCGATTGGTCTTGCTATGATTAGTGATCCTGACATCATCTTCCTAGATGAACCAACAACCGGTTTAGATCCACAGGCAAGGCGCAACATTTGGGATATTATATTGCAACTTAAGCAAATAGGGAAAACAACGATATTAACCACTCATTATATGGAAGAAGCCGAAAAACTAAGTGACAGAGTTTGTATCGTTGATCAAGGAAAAGTTGTAACATTGGATACTCCCTCTGCACTGATAAAAAAATTAACAAAAGAAAGAGAAGTTCGTCTTTCCTTCATTGATGGTCCAGATGCAGCAGAGGAAGCTAATTCGTTTGCAAAAACTCTTCGATCTGTGACCCGAACAGAGCGTGAGGGTTCTTTATTGAAATTGTGGACGACAGGTCCAGAGGATACGTTATTTGATTTATTTGGTTTTACGAAGGAAAAAAGCTACCAGGTAGAACAGGTGTCCATTCGGGAAATGAGCTTAGAGGATGTATTTATTGCTTTTACAGGGAAGGAATGGAGGGATTAACTTGAACCAATTTAAGCAAATGTTTATGGTTCAGCTCAAATTAACATTTCGTGAGAAACAGTCATGGTTTTGGGGGATTTTTTTCCCAATTATCTTAATGGTTATTTTTATGTCCATCTTCAGCGGTCGAAATGACAATGAATTCTCAGCTAATGTGGCGGTCGTAAATGAAAATCCAAACCCATCCTCTACGATGTTACTTGAGCAAATTAAACAAATTCCTGTATTTGAGTTCGAGAACGAAGAACCTATTTCAAGAGTAGATGCTGAAAAATTGGTCGAGGATCAGGAAGTGGATGCTGCCATCATTTTACCAGAATCTGTTGAGGCTTCTTCCCTTCAGTTGGTTGTTAACAAAGAAGACGAACAAGGGGTTACAGCACAAGCCCTTTCTGGTATGCTGAACCAATTTGTGCAACAAGCAAATCTTTCGGCAGCTGGTGTAACTCCAACTTATGAATTACAAATTGAATCAATCTCGTCCGGAAATGCAGAACTGCAATATACTGATTTTCTCTTAACTGGTATGATTGCCCTCTCCATTGCTCAAGGTGGAATGTTTGGGATGGTCGGCTTAGTAGAAATGGGGCGAAAAGGGTTAATCAAAAGACTTCGAATGACACCTGCAAATATGAATTATTTTGGTTTAAGTGATATGATTATGCGCGTGCTATTTAGTATTGTACAAATCTTATTATTATCATTAATTGGTGTGTTTATCTTCGGTGCAAACTTATTTATTAATTTCCCGAGTCTTCTGGTTGTATTTTTACTTGGGACTCTTTCATTTACTGCAATTGGATATTTTGTTTCTTCCTTTAGCAAAACAACCGAAGCGTATATGGGTGTAGCAAATATCTTGAACTTTGTCATGATGTTCCTAAGTGGTGTGTTTTTTCCGATTGAAACAATGCCGGAATGGATTCAACCGATATCTAATGTTTTGCCTCTCACCTATTTTGTCGATGGTTTGCGTGAAAGTATGGTGTATCAAACAAGTATTTTTTCAGCTGATTTATGGGTTGGTACTGGTGTAATAGTCTTGTGGGGAGTATTTACATTTGTGTTGGGATCATTATTATATAAAAGAAAATCAATTGTGGCAGTTAGATAATGAAAAATTAAAGCAAAGCTAATTTATTATTCTTTAGCTTTGCTTTTGTTCATTATAGAATTCTATGAATCTCACATCGTTTCTTTTACTGCATGAATACAGTCATCTAAAATGTCTAGTATATGATAAAGCTCTTCCTTAGTTATAATAAGAGGTGGAGCCATTACTAATGTATCCTGCCCATCAAACACAACAGACCGGCAAATAAGACCTCGTTTCACAGCTTCGTTCACAATAAGAGGTGCAATAGGACTTGCCGTAACTGTATGATCAAATTCTATAGCTCCCATTAACCCTTTTCCTCTAACCTCTCCAATAACTGCATGATTTTTTTGAAGCAATTTTAGCCCATCTAAAAGTTCTTTTCCAATCCGTTTAGTATTCTCAATTAGACATTCAGACTCAATTATTTCAATATTTTTTAGAGCTACAGCACATGCCATCGGATGTCCGCTATAGGTATATCCGTGAAGCAATGTCCCTGTTGACATGTCGGTAAACACTTTGTGTATTTTCTTTGATAGCATCACCCCGCCTAATTGGGCATAACCACTTGTTACACCTTTGGCAAAACACATCATATCCGGCACAACTTTATCATGTTCAATTCCAAAATATGTTCCTGTGCGGCCAAATCCAGTGATAACTTCATCTGTGATAAAGAGAATGTCATACTCTTCACACAATTTCTTTACTTCCTTAAAGTAATTAAGGGGTGCAAGGTGAACTCCTCCAGCCCCTTGTACAGGTTCAGAAATAAAGGCAGCGATTGTGTCCGGACCTTCCTTTTCAATAAGTTCCCGTAGTGAGTTTGAGGAGTGGTAATTAACATGAAGGAAATCTGGTGCAAGAGAATTGGTGAAATCTCGAAATGGTTTTAATCCTGTTGCACTGGTAGCTCCAATCGCAACTCCATGGTAAGATTTCGTTCTTGAAATGATTTTTTTGCGGTTCGGTTGTCCTTTTAATATCCAATAATGACGAGCCAGCTTATACGCTGTATCATTAGCTTCAGATCCACCTGACGTAAAAAAAGTTGACTGCAGATCACCGGGTGAAATGTCAGCGAGTTTTTTGGCTAGTCGAATGGCCGGTTCATTACTGAATGTTGCAAAATTAGAAGAGAATGCAAGCGTTGACATTTGCTCTTTTGCTACTTTACCAAGCTCTTGTCGTCCATGACCGATGTTTACATTCCAAAGAGATGACATGCCATCAATCATTTTTTTACCGGATAGGTCATAAAGATGAATGCCTTCACCTCTTGTAAAAATAAATGCAGGACCGTGCTGTTGTTGTTGTTGAATCGATGATGTCGGGTGGAGAAAATGTATTCTATCAAGTTCTGACAAATCATCTTGTATATTGGGATTTCGTTGCATTTCAACCATCCTCTCATATTTCTTACTAATCAAGTCTATTTCTTCATTTTATGTTGATGTATGGGTTGAATATGAGGAGGTTATCAATAAATAATCCAGCCTGATAAGAGCAAACGGGTTCTGTTTTGAAGAAAGAAAAGGAAATAACATTTCTTTTCGTATAGAAATTCGCACTAAGATAAAAAGCAATTAGCAAGTAAATCAGCAAAGAAAAATGCTTAGAGCATTTTTTATACCAAGAAAAGAACCCGATTAAGCGATTTCTAAATTTTCAAGAATCGCCTGGAAATAAGCTGCTAAAATAAGCGGAGAAATTACTCTTATTGAGGAAATAGCACGAAAAATAGATTAAATAGACGGAAAGATTCCGCCTATTTAATCGAAAAAGATGAAAATGGACCATTTTACTTTGCTTAACCGGAAAAACTCCTTTTATATCCCCAAAACCGAGTTCCATTCTTTAGTATAACCGGAAAAACTCCGCTTATTTAAACTATTAGTTACTTAATTAAGGATAAGCAAGAAGGTCTGCTTTATTTATCAGCCTCTCAGACATCATCACCCACCCCTGGTAGTTAACTATCATTATTAGCAAATCAATTGGAATAACAATGAGCTAAGCGAATTTTCATGCTGACAAAAACTTATGTCAACATGTAAAAACGGGTTCGAAATTCAGCACGTATTTACCGTCAATTTTATGAAACCCATATATATCAACAAAAAAGAAGCAGTCTTATTCAGTTGCGAATAGGACTGCTAATTGGTGTGCTAATTTAGTTTTTGTAATCGGAAACCGAACCCGTTAGATAAGATCAAGCTGGTTTAATATTTTACTTCTTGTTTTGACGATACAAATCCATCGTTTTATAGCCTTGTGAAAGAACATCAATCATCTGTGCTTGTCTCTTCTCACGCGTTTTTTGCTGTTTGGCGGAGAAAATATAGCGTGCCCAGTCTTTCTGATAACCTGGTGTTAAACCTTGAAAAAATTGAAGTTCAGAAGGATGCTCTGCTAGTAATTGTTCAACATCTGTTACGTGATCTTCATAATCAGCTACACATTGACTGGCAGCTGCAGTTTTCTTCACTTTCTTCTTCTCTCTCTTTAATCCAACCACTGTAAATACTTCATCCATGCTGACCATACGGGAAAATTTAATGTCACTCTCCCCTACATAGCCATCTTCTCCAACCTTCATCGCTGGAAAGATTTCATCTCGATGGACGAACGTCTCATAGCGCTTGTTTCCTTTTTTCGGATATGCAAAAAATAAATAGCCTTTTTCTTCTAAAAGATTGTGGTTAATGATATGTTCTGTATGATCAACCATTTCATCAATCGTTTTTACGAAAATAAAAATTGCATCATGTGCTTCTGAAAAGGCTGTGGATTGATTCGCGAAAATTGAATAATCGTCTGGTTGATTAATAACGGCCATATTATTGTATTTTGATAAATTTAATTTTTCTACGATTGACATGAATGTCTCCTTATTTTTTTAGACTGTTTTCGTATATTTTGTTGTTTTTGTTGCAGTTAAAGATAAAAATTAGTCCGTTCCATTGCGCTGCAGTCACTCGCTATCCTCACTTCCCGAAGGAGTCGAGTGCCTTCCGCTCCATTTCAATATAGACTTAAAATAGTGTTTTAATAGCCAAAATCTTAACAAAAACAGCCTTTTTTAATACATTTAGCTCAATTTTTTTGCTATCTACTCTAATTATACATGAATGTAAATAGATAGGCATTTTTCCTTCATTATTCCAGCATACTAATCCCCTATTGATTAAACTCATCTAATCTCTCAAAAAACTCCTGTAAAAAATCATAAAATAATTTCTCCGTTGGTAATAAAACCCTGTCTTTAGGAGTAATGACACCTACTGTTCTTGTTACACTTGGTTCTACCAAAGGTATCTTTACTGTTGACCGTGGTAAGCTGTCAACTAATGTTACCTCAGGCATAAGGGAAACTCCTAATCCAGCTGAAACAAGACCTTTTAAAGCATCAATATCATCCCCTTCAAAAGCAACCTTCGGTGTGAATCCAATGTTTTGACACGCATCCATAACAATGTCTCGAAAAACAAATCCTTCTGGCAGTACACAGAATGGTTCGTCTACTAAATCTTGAAGTTTAACTGAAGGCTTTTTAGCTAATCGATGATGAATAGGTAACAAAGCGACAATATTTTCAGTGAATAATATTTTTCGATTAAGTTTTTTTTCTTCAAGAGGTAATGGTCCGATTAAAGCAAGGTTAAAATCTCCTTTTATCACACCATCAATTAAGTCCCGATAAAGTGCTTGTTTCAGCTGAAATTTTGCTTCGGGATACTGCAGTCTAAAAGCATAAATCGCGGTTGGGAGCGTATATGCTGCTAAGCTGATTGGAAATGTAATACGAATTGTTCCTTTTTCGGGATCTAAATATTCTTCCACCTCACGCCTAGCATCATCTATTACATTCATCGCATTTTTCATTCGTTCATAAAATATTTTTCCAATGGGTGTTAGCCGAACCCTTCGTCCCTCTCTTATAAATAAATCCACACCCAACTCACTTTCCAAGTTGACGATTTGTCTACTAACAGAGGATTGTGCAACGTGTAACAAATCTGCTGCTTCCGTCATATGTTCAAGATTTGCTACTTCCATGAAATACCTTATTTGTCTAAAATCCACTGGTATCCTCCTTTACTATTCATGCGAAAAACGCATTAATATTATCGTTTCTTTATATTGATTCGATTAATTCTTTAATTATAAAATATTTCATAATAACAATTCAGCCAAAAAAGAAAATTTTGAAAATTTTTTCTTCAAAAATTTATAAAATATAGGAGAGTATCACCATGAAAACAATTGAAAAAAACCAAAATTTGTATACTAAAAGTGTACAACAATATGTACATCAAGTTTTTGAAACGGTCAAAAAGCGCAACCCTAATGAAGATGAATTTCACCAAGCGGTAAAGGAAGTTTTTGACTCTTTAGTACCAGTTCTTGAAAAAAATCCACAATATATTAACCAATCTATTCTTGAACGTTTGGTTGAGCCAGAAAGAATTGTATCATTTCGTGTACCATGGGTAGATGACCAAGGAAAAGTCCAGGTTAATCGAGGTTTCCGTGTTCAATACAACAGTGCCATAGGTCCATACAAAGGTGGATTAAGGTTTCACCCTTCTGTAAACGCGAGTATTATTAAGTTTTTAGGATTCGAACAAACATTCAAAAATTCTCTAACTGGTCAACCTATCGGTGGTGGTAAAGGTGGAGCTGACTTTGATCCAAAAGGGAAATCAGATGGTGAAATTATGCGTTTTTGTCAAAGCTTTATGTCTGAACTTAGTAAATATATCGGCCCTGATACAGATGTTCCTGCTGGTGATATCGGTGTGGGCAGTAAAGAAATTGGCTTTATGTTTGGACAATATAAAAAAATGCGCGGGGGCTATGAAGCTGGTGTGTTAACAGGAAAGGGACTCGGTTATGGCGGAAGCTTAACGAGAAAAGAAGCAACAGGCTATGGAACAGTATATTTTGTGGAAGAAATGCTAAAAGACCAAGGAGAAAGCTTTAAAGGCAGTACTGTTGTTGTGTCAGGATCAGGAAATGTTTCGATTTACGCTATGGAAAAAGCGGCTGAATTAGGTGCAAAAGTGGTGGCTTGCAGTGATTCGAATGGGTATATTTATGATCAAAATGGCATCAACCTAGAAACGGTTAAACGCATTAAAGAGGTAGAAAAGCAGCGAATTAGTGCTTATGTTAGCGAACATCCAGACGCTATTTACACGGAAAATTGCAGTGGAATTTGGACAGTTCCTTGTGATATTGCCTTACCATGTGCGACTCAAAATGAAATCAATCAAATTTCTGCACAAATGTTAGTTTCAAACGGTGTAAAAGCAGTTGGTGAGGGTGCAAACATGCCGTCAACATTGGATGCTGTTGAAACATTTTTAGAAAACAATGTCTTATTTGCACCTGCAAAAGCAGCGAATGCAGGTGGAGTAGCTGTTTCCGCTTTAGAAATGGCTCAGAATAGTGCAAGGCTTTCATGGACATTTGAGGAAGTTGATTGCAAACTACAATCAATCATGAAAAACATCTACCAAAACAGTAAGCAAGCAGCACAAGAATATGGTGTTCCTGGTAATCTTGTTGTCGGTGCTAATATTGCCGGGTTTGTTAAAGTAGCAGATGCGATGATCGAACAAGGTGTTATTTAACTAAAAGAAAAGTCAGTCATCCAATCTATCATTGGATGACTGACTCTACATTCAGGAAAGTAAAGGATCCTTCCCTTCAATAAAATTAGGATAAAGTTCAGGATGGAGTATTTCTGCAATCTTACTTAATCCGAGAAGTAATCGTGGTGAAGGTCTACAAAATAATGGCTCCTCTAATATGTACAATTGATCATTTTTTATAGCTGATATTTTTTCAGCATCCGTCCGTTTCAAAATCACTTTTGGATTTACTCTCTCTGTTTGGACCCCTACCCATATGATACTCATCACATCGGGATTTCTATTTCTTACATCATCCCAATCTGTTTGCACACTGGCCTTCTCTACATCGTCAAAAACATTTTTTCCACCTGCTAAATTACTTATTTCCGTTAACCAATTGTACGCACCTGGAGTAAAAATAGGTTTGGCCCACCATTCCCAATAGATTGTTTTCTTTTTTACTACTTTTTTAGAAATCAATCGATAATAATCAAGTATTTGATTGTACTTGACATATAATTCATTTGCCTTTTCCTGGGTATTTGTTACATTCCCAACAAAACGTAAACTCTCTCCAACCTCTGTAAGGGTTTTAGGATTCGGTACAATCACATGTGGAATGTTTCGCTTTTTTAACTCTTCAATATTCCGTTCCATACCTGGAACTGACAGTGAGGCAAGTACTAAATCAGGTTGCAGCTTTTCAACTTTGTCCATATCTATTTTTAAATCAGATCCAAGCCTTGGTAATTGCTTAATATCCTCCGGCCAGTCTGAATAATCATCTACTGCGATTAAAGAAGATGTTAAACCTAAATAACCAACCAGCTCTGTGTTACTCGGACAGATGGAAATTAATTTCATCATATCTCTCCTTTGACAATTATTTTAATCTTTTGGACAACCCATTCCAAACAATCTCAACCTGCTCCGATAGTTGTGCTGCATCTTGTGCTATCCAGCCGGCAATATCTCTCAACCTTCTCTCTTCTCTCTCAAGAGGAACGATCCCTTTACCGATTTCAAGCATAATAAGAACAATTGAGCTATTTCTTTTTTTCTCTTCTTGTACAAAAGAATGAAAAAGACGTTTAAACTTGTCTCTGATTTCGTCATTGCTTTCATTATTTCTAACTTCATGTAAAATCCACTTTTCCCAGCCCTCAAGCACTAATGTTGTATCTTTTAACCATTTCGATTTCCAATCCCATAATTCACCTTTATGATAGGAAGATAACCAGCTGATTGCTTGATGCTTTTCTTTCACTACTTTTCTTTTTCCTGTGAAAGCACCTCCGAGAACGAGCTGCATTTCCATTCCCCCTCTTTCTTTTCAAACTTTAATTGAAGCGCTTGTCCATGTGTGATGGAAACATCCCAAAAAGTTGTGGATGCTGTAAATTTGGATACCACATAACGGATGACGCCGCCATGTGTGATAAGCAATATTTTTTGAGAACCATTTAGGTCATTTACACGCTGAAATAGCTCATGAAAAAAAGAATCAATTCTAGTTTTGAAGAGTGATGCATATTCTCCATTCGGCACCGAAGCAACTTCCCAATTATCCAGCCAGTTTTGGTAAGCTTTTAAGTCTTTCAACTCACTGTATGTCTTCCCTTCCCAGTCACCAAAGTTCATCTCTCTTAACCTATGATCAACTATAGCCTTTATAGGAATTTGCATATAATGAAATGTATCTATACAGCGCTGCAAATCACTTGTAAAAACGTAATCAAATCTCTTTTTCTGCAACTCACTTTTCAGTCGATCCAATTTAGATAATTCTTTTCTTACTAATCCTTGATCGGTATGCCCTAAATATCTTTTTTGTTCATTCCATTCTGTTATGCCATGACGAACGAGAAATAGATCCACGTGATGACTAGTCCCCATAATTCTCCTCCTTCAATCGCAGTTCCTAAAAGATCTCCATTTGTTCCTTTAAATACACTCTTTACCCAAGCGCCGTACAGAATGACAAACAATAGGTAGGCAGGAAGATAAAAGAAAAACTCAGGAAAAAGGCAAACAAGTATTAAAACTGGGATAATTGCAAAAATGAAGTCTGTGCGATTGATATGCTTCTTCCATTCCCATGCAAGTCCATTACTTTTAGCTGTTGGAAGGAAAATCATTAACATGACCACTCCTAGTCTGGAACAGGCGATAATGAAAAGAAATGCAATGAAAAGCTTGTCAAATTGAAGCAAATCATAAATGAATACTGCTTTCCAAGCGAGCAAAAACAGAAGCGCAATATGACCAAAGCTCCCGACATGAGGATCCTTCATAATCTCCCACTTTTTCTCAAGAGGAGCATTAGATCCAACTGCATCTGCCACATCCATCCAGCCATCTAAGTGCAGTCCCCCTGTAAGCCATACCCATCCTGAAATGATGAGCAAGGTTAAGAGATGTGCATGGAGATGTGGTTCTAATAGAAAATAAACAATCATGAGAATCATTCCTAATATGAGACCAACAACAGGATAGCTTCTTAATGCCCATCTACTTGTTTTGTTATTCCATGGACATTGGATAGGGATAGGAATTCTTGTTAAAAATTGAATAGCAAGAAAAAATCCATAGATGATATTCTTCATTCTCCTCCTCCCTTCCAATACGTAGGAATTCCAGCTTGTACCACCACCGCAACATCGGCCTCTTTAACGATTAATTGATGTAGTTTTTGTATTGAATAGATATAGGTAAGGACAAATTCATCGGAAAAAGGGTTTCCTTCATTAACTTCATTAGATACAATCACAAGAGAAAATTGCTTTTTTCTTGCAAGAGTAATCCACCTGATGACCGATTCTTCCAACTTTGTGATTCTGTAGTCCAGATCAAACATGACATTACTTAACCAAATCGTTAAACAGTCGAGTAAGATCACATCATGTTGTTCAAGAATTTTAAGAACCTTTTCAATATCATACGGTTCTTCTACTGTGTTCCATGTTTTTCCTCGGTCCTTTTGATGCATACGTATTCGCTCAACCATTTCTTCATCACTTTTTCTAGCTGTTGCGAGGTAATACAGGTTACCTTTCCTCTCTTTTGCTAACATTTTGGCTGTTTTTTCTGCGAACTGGCTCTTTCCAGACCTTACACCACCTGATACAAAAGCAATCATTTATCTTCTCTCCATTTTTTTAATACTGCCACCAGTTGTTTATTTTCTTCATGTGAGCGAATAGCTAGACGAAGAAAATCTCCCTGAAGTCCTTTAAAATTATGAGTATGTCTTGTCACAATTCCATGATGGAGTAAAAAAATGAAAAGCTCTTCTGTTTCATTAGGACGCTTTCGATCTCTCAATAAATAAAAGTTCACCTGAGTAGGAGATAGATAAAAATCCATCGAAGTTAATGACCTATGTAAAAATTGCGATTCCCCATGAAGCAATGATTTTGTTTTGTCAACAAAGGTTCTATCAGCTATCAGCTTAGGTATAATCGAATCGACTAAGGAATTAATGCTCCATGGAATTTGTTCATGTTTTAAAACCGATATGACAGACTGGTGTGCCATTACATACCCGAACCTTAAACCTGGAATTGTATACATTTTTGTCAACGAACGCAAAATAATTAAATTTGGATACGTTTCTAAAAGACGTGTTAAGCTGTGAGTGTTAGATGGTAGAAAATCAGCAAACGCCTCATCCACGACAATATGTGTACCAACTGATAAACCAAGCTCTAGTAATTGTTTGATCTCAGTTTCTGCTATAACGTGTCCTGTTGGGTTATTAGGTCGACATAGGAACAGAACATCAGTCTCTTGTAGTCGGTGTTTTAACTCTAACATCGGCAATGAAAAACCATTATCTTGATCATAAAACATTTCATCTATGTTGAGATGATAATGGTTGCATGCCCGTTCATATTCTAAAAAAGTTGGATGCACAATACAGGCTTTTCCATTTTCAAAATACTTTGCAACTAAAAAAATTGCCTCGGCTCCACCGTTTGTAACTAACACATTATCTTGGTGAATACCTTCAAATTGTGCTACTGCAGCAGTTGAGTTTGTATAAGATGGATCAGGGTAACGAGAGATTGTTTCATATGCCTGATGTAATGCATTATTTAACCAATTAGGAGGACCTAAAGGATTTAAATTTGCACTAAAATCCAACACTGGTTGATCAGTGTTCATTTGAAACAATTGTTGAATTACGTTCGGCTGTCCACCATGATTTGGCCACTTCATATTTTCACCTCATTTATATAACGACATAAAAAACGGTTCCTACAATTAGAAGAAAAACAATCCAGCCTCCATGCATGTATTGAATTGATTTTGTTATATCAAATTGTATAAGCTCTCTATTTGGGTCTCCCATTGTTGCTCTTTCCGATTTTATCCCTCTATAGTAATTCGTGCCACCTAATTGTACGCCTAACAAACCGGCAACCATGGCTTCAGACCAGCCACTATTAGGGCTGGGATGTTTTCTGGCATCTCTTAAAGTGATGTTCCAGGCGTGTTTTTGTTTTGATTTTTTTATGAAAAAGGCTGAAATCCATATAGAGAGAGCTGTTATTCTGGCAGGAAGCCAATTGGCAAGATCATCAAGTTTTGCAGATGCCCAGCCAAATTGACCATATCGTTCATCTTTGTGCCCAACCATTGAATCCAGTGTATTAATTGCACGATAAACAAGTGCTAAGGGCGCTCCACCGATGATCGCCCAAAATAATGGAGCTGTAATACCATCCACCGTATTTTCTGCAACAGTTTCCACTGTACCCCTAACAATTTCTTTTTCCGGCAAGCTTTCCGTATCTCGTCCAACAATCATACTAAGCTTCTTTCTTGCCTCAACGATATTTCCTTTTCCTAAAGGCGAAAGCACCTCTTTTGCTGCAGAGGCTAGACCTTTAATTGCAATAGTTGTTGAAATAAGATAAATATTAAGGATAATAGCTAATACTGGATGGAGCTTATAAGCAATAAACTGGATAGCAAAGGTTACGAGAAAAACGATTACAACGACAGTTACTGTAAGAGCCATTCCTTTTTTCACCCGATGAGCTCCGTGATTCCACTTATTTTCTAAAAATGAAATGAGCTTCCCCATTTGAACGACGGGATGAGGAATCCACCGCGGATCACCTATGATCAAATCAAGTAAAATAGCAGCTCCTATTATCAAAAAAAGATATCCTGAAAATATGTTAAATAACATAACTGTTTAGTCCTTTACTTCATTATTGGGTACTAGTTTTTCTCTGAAATCCTCGCATAATTGATATATTTGATCAAGCTTAACATGCTTTCGAACTTCACTAGCCAGTAAATCAAAGCCCTCTTCTTTTATTTGTGCAAAAGAAGCTCGATTTAGGATCGGTTCTAACCCTTTTTTGATTCGAATTTCATTTAAAACAACTTCCCTTAATGCATCATTATGGAAGATACCATGAAAATAAGTTCCAATTAATTTCTTGTTTTCTGTAATGATCCCATCTTGACTATTTGCCATATGTATAAATGGCTCGCAAGTTTTATCAAAATATGATTCTCCCATATGAATTTCATATCCTTTTACTGGTAGTTCGTTCTCTCCGAATCTCGCAATTCCTTCTGATTGGACCGTTTTTTTCTCCTCTGTAATAATGGTTTTCATTGGAACCACGCCTAAACCATTCGTTTTTACGTGAGGTGATTCTATTTTGTGTTCATCCTCTATTGTGTTACCAAGCATTTGATAACCACCACATATCCCAATAATCATTGTTTCTCGTTGAGCCAGGTCTAATATTATATTAGCCAGACCACTGCTATGTAGATACAGCATGTCTTCTATTGTATTTTTACTACCAGGTAAAATGAGTAAATCCGGATTTCCTAGTTCAGCTGCATGGTTTACAAAGCGCACATGACAATCATGTTCTTCGAAAAATGGATCGATATCCGTAAAGTTTGAAATAAATGGATGTCGTATGACCGCAATGTCGATATCTATTGAATCATCCGGTTTTGAAGAATAATTCGTTAAAACAACAGAATCTTCAGCTTCAATTATTAAATGATCAATAAATGGTACAACCCCTAATACCGGAACACCTGTGTACTCTTCAAACCATTTAAGACCAGGCTCTAATAAAGAAACATCTCCTCGAAACTTATTAATGATCACTCCTATTACTCTATTTCGATCTACCGGATCTAACAGCTGAAGTGTTCCTACTAAGCTTGCAAAAACTCCACCCTTTTCAATATCCCCGACTAATATAACGGGTGCATTGGCTATACGGGCAACACGCATATTCACAAGCTCGCGGTCATATAAATTTATTTCCGCTGGACTACCGGCTCCTTCAATCACAATTCGGTCATAGCTTGACGACAAACGTTCATACGCATCTTGAATTAAGGTTAACCCTTGTTGAAAAAAGTCTTGGCGGTATTCGCCGGCTTTCATGTTTTTATATGGCTTTCCATGAACAACAATTTGAGATTGATAGGCACCAGTGGGTTTGATCAATATCGGATTCATATCAGTTGTTGCGCTTATTCTAGCTGCCTCTGCTTGTACACCCTGTGCTCTGCCAATTTCCTTTCCATCAACAGTTATATAGGAATTGAGCGCCATGTTTTGCGATTTAAAAGGAGCAGTCCTAAAACCATCCTGCATAAATATTCGGCATAAAGCTGTGACGATTGCACTTTTTCCTGCGTCAGAATGAGTGCCTTGAATCATTAATGGTACAGCCTTTTTCATATGTACAGACTCCTTTACGATATGCTAAAATTCAATTCCCTTTACTGCAGGAATTCCTTCATTATAGTAATGTTTTTCTGGATGAATGATAGAAACTAGATCTGAGATGTCCTTTATTTCTTGTTTCGCATTTCTACCAGTTATAACAAGATGAACATGTGACGGACGATTTTTGATGACATCTAACACTTCTTGTAATGGTAAAACATCATCAATTGGGAAGGAATCAATAGCAAGTGCGTTATTTAGCTCATCTAAAATTACGACATCATATTCTCCACTTAGGACGGCTTCCTTCGCTTTCGGCCAGCCAATTTTCAATGCTTCCCGATGCTCCTCAGGTGTTTTCGTCCATGTAAACCCAATTCCTAGTTGTACCATCTCAACTCCCAGTTTATTTAAGGCAATTTGTTCTCCATATGAACGTTGTGGAGATTTAATAAATTGAAAAATTTTCACATTGAAGCCTCTGCCAACTGCTCTTAATGTTAAACCGAGAGCGGATGTTGTTTTTCCTTTGCCATCACCTGTGTACACGAGTGTTAACCCTTTTTTCTCCATCTGAACCTGACCTCCTAGTGTTTTTGAGAAATTCCAGCTGAATCAAATGTTGCCATTTCCTTAACCATCAATGCAGCTGATTGGATGATCGGATATGTAATAGCTGCTCCTGTACCTTCTCCTAATCTGAGACCTAAGTCTAAGATTGGTTTTTTCCCTAATAATGAAAGAGCGATTCCATGCCCTTGTTCAACAGATTGATGTGTTACGATCATATAATCAGCAACATTTGGTGAAAGCTGTTTTGCAAGTAATGCAGCAATTGTACAAATAAATCCATCAACAAGTATCGGGACTCGTTTGCTTGCCGCTCCAAGCATGGCTCCAGTCATCCCGGCAATTTCAAGTCCTCCAATCTTCGTTAGGAGATCAATCGGATTAGCCGGATCAGGTTTTCTATTTTGAAGAGATTGTTGTATGACATTTACTTTATGCTGTAACCCCTCTTCTGTAATCCCCGTTCCCGTTCCTACAACTGCTTCTACCTCTTTCCCACTCAATAAAGCCAAAAGCGCACTGCTTGCTGTTGTATTCCCAATTCCCATTTCACCAAGAATAAGACATTGTGCCCCTTTGTTGATGATTTCCATGCTTTGTTCAAAGCCAATTTCAATTGCTTTCTCAACCTCTTTAAGAGACATTGCATCTTCATGTAAAAAGTTTCCTGTGCCATATCGAACTTTTTTGTTAAGTAATTGAGGGTGATTGATATCATTTGCAACACCAATATCGATGATGTTTAGAAGGGCTCCAATTTGTCGGCTGAACACATTAATAGCTGCTCCACCATTTAAAAAATTGAGTACCATTTGCTCTGTGACAGCTTTAGGATAGGCGGATACCCCTTCATCTGTTATTCCATGATCTGCAGCAAATACAAGAATACCTGCAGGGCTCACTGATGGAAACGGATCATTTTTCATTTCAGCCAATGAAATAGCTAGTTCTTCTAATCTCCCTAAACTTCCAAGCGGCTTTGTTAATGTATTAATATAATCAGATACTTTTTTCCCCATGTCCATAGATTTTTGTGGAATGGTAAATGTGTGTTCTGTCATTGTTGAGTCCTCTCATTCTGTTTGTATTCAAGACATTTTGCAATCAAATTGTCGACCATGTCAGGGCAAGAGCCAAAGTGGAAATGTGTGTAGCCGGCGACAACATTTTTAAGTAAATAGCCTTCTTTTTTTATCCCTCTTAGACCTTTCGTTTCATAAGCATAAGGAATGCTTCCTTCCGTAGATTCATAGGTGGAGTAATGAAATTCATGTCCTCTTGCAACTAATTTGTTCAATAGATAGTTGTCATTTTGTCCGCTTATTTCTCTGTAACCTAAAGCTGCTAATGTTTGCTGCATTTTTACCTTACCTGGAATAACTCCTGCCATTTGATAGGTTTTCTTATCTGTTGTTTGAATCGATTCTGTTAAATACATGAATCCACCACATTCTGCAAGGGTTGGTAGCCCATGATTGATAGCTGTTTTGATGGTGCTCTTTGCTTGTTCATTCTTCTCTAGTTGTTGCGCAAACTCCTCAGGAAAACCTCCTCCCAAATAAAGTCCATCGATATTTTCCGGTAACACCTCATCAAGTGGTGAAAAATAAACAAGTTCTGCTCCTTTAGCTTCTAAAATTTCAAGATTCTCAGGATAATAGAAGTTAAACGCAGCATCCTTTGCTACAGCTATTTTTACAATTTGTTCTTTTTTCTTGTTAAATAATGAAGAATCTTTGCTCGAAGGTACTGGATCAGCTATTGATAAATCCAGTAGTTTTTCCATATCAATTGTCTCGCTGACTAAGTCTCCCAATGTCTGAAAAAATGTATCAAGTTCTCCTCGTTCAATTGAAGGGATTAGACCGAGATGGCGTTCAGGAATCTCAATGTCCAGCTCTCTTTTTAAATACCCGATAACAGGAACATGGCATTCTTTCTCAATCGCTTTTTTTACGAGCTGATAATGACCTTCACTTCCGACTTTATTCGCAATGACACCAACTATATTTGGTTCTTCAGTAAGAAGTTGAAAGCCTTTCACAATAGCAGCTGCACTACGAGCCATGCTTTCACAATTAACAACTAATATAACAGGGCTTTTCGTGATCATACTGATTTCTGCCGTACTTCCTTCATTCGTTTCTGGATTTTTACCATCGTAAAAGCCCATAACACCTTCGATAATTGAAATGTCAGCTCCTATGCTTCCATTATTTAAAATATCAATGACTTTATCATGTGTTAGCATCCAACTATCCAAGTTACGGGAAGCTCTTTTTGTTACTGCTGTGTGATAAGTAGGATCAATATAATCAGGGCCGCATTTAAATCCTTGGACTGTGAGTCCACGTTTAATGAATGCAGACATTAGCCCAATTGTCAGTGTTGTTTTTCCAACACCACTTCCTGTTCCTGCGATTACGAATCTTCTCTGTGTCATCATTTATTCCCCCCTATGATCATAACGCCCCTCATGAACACGCTGTACATATTTCTTGATTGCTTCATGTGTTGCACGATAAATGACCTGGCCTATTGCCCGTCCAACAACTGTTCCAGAGCCGGCATAAGCTGTTTTTTCTCCCTTTTGCGTTAATCCCAAAACAAGTGCATCAGTGGATGTTCCAGTTGCCATTGACTTTGTTTGAGGATCTTTTATGTTTAAATCTGCTATTGCTTTGACTTTTGCTTCTGTTGCTGAAAGTAACCCATTGACAAGTGCTCCATCAGTGAAATGAGCATCGATAAAGAGCATAGTATTAATTGTCCCAATCGTTTGGGTTGCTTCAGAGTTCAATTGCTTTGTAATGTCAACAGCATTTCCAACACCTGCTGTGACAATTGCCAGGATTGGAATACCACCTATTTTTTCCTCTATGATCACTGCATCCTCTAATATAACAGCTGTCATCATCCCGAGTGCCTGCTCATAAGGAATGTTGAATTGTGTCATCCATGTTTGCACATCTTTTGCAGGTTCATCACAGTGATAATTTTTCTTTACATGAAAATTACAAAAGTGTGTAAGCCACTGAATTCCATCTCCAATGACACCATTTGATATTGATTTTAATGGATGATTGAATTGAACATGTATGTAGTCTTTTGTTTGTTTAATTTCATATGACTTCTTAAAATTCAGATTAGGTTCTAATTTTATGTGGTTTGGTGTCATTAATAGTTGTGGCTTAGGAATAGTTGGATGTGATTGCGGAAGTATGTCCACTTCGTACACTTTTTTTAACTGATCCACTTTTCTTAACGTTTCCACATCTCCCACTTCCATAAATTCACCTTGTTGAAGCAGAGCAATGCGGTCGGAATAAAGTGATGCTACATTCAGATCATGTAAAATCGCAAAAATCGTTAATCCCATTGTTTGCTGTCGTTTTTTTAGTAAATCAAGCGTTTGAAACGTGTGCTTAATATCCAGATGGTTTGTAGGTTCATCTAACAATAAAATTTCCGGCTCTTGCGCTAAAGCCTTAGCTAACAAGACTCTTTGTTTTTCCCCGCCACTTATCATCCGAAATGGGGTGTTTTTTAGATGTGCAATATTTGCCATGTCCATGACGTGATTCATCAAGGTTATATCATGTTTTGTCAGCTGTTTAAGAAATCCCTTTTGATGTGGATAACGACCAAGAGCAATAATTTCTTCAACTGTATAATCAAATGAAACATTTGCTTCCTGGGTAAGTACAGCCATTTTTTTAGCCTTATCCAGCTTGGAAAAACGCGGAATGGGTTGACCATCTAACAAAACCTCTCCACTCATTATCGGTAGTTGACCAGTTATGAGCTTGAAAATTGTGGTTTTTCCACTGCCATTCGGACCAAGGAGGGTGAAAAATTCTCCTTTTTTGATTTCTGCATCAATCCCATTAATGATGGGCGGATGTGAATAGCCACCAACTAAGTTTTGAATTTTTAACATTATGATCCCCTCCGCCCAATACGTTCTCGAATTAATATAAGTGCAAAAACAGGTGCACCTATTAAAGCAGTGATGACTCCAATCGGCATTTCCTTTGGAGCAATGATGGTACGGCATATTAAATCAGCCAATATAAGAAAAGCACCGCCAACTAGCATTGACAATGGAAGAACATGGCGATGATTCGGTCCGGTAATAAGACGAATAAGATGTGGAATAACAAGTCCAACAAAACCGATCGAACCGGAAACCGCCACAGCTGCCCCCGTTAATAAAGAAGCTCCAATTAAGATATAAATTTTTCTTCTTCTCACATCAACACCTATATGGTCTGCGGCATCTTCACCAAGGGCTAACGCGTTTAACTCTCGGTGATTAAAAAATAAAATACAAGAACCAAGCAGCAGGAACGGAACGATAAGTTGAACATGTTCCCAACTCCTCATTCCAACACTGCCATAAAGCCAATATATAATTTGTGTCATTGCATCACGGTCACTTAATGAAATAATGAGCGAAACTATTGCACCTATAAAAGCACTTACTATGATTCCAGCTAAAATTATCGTTTCAATTGCCATGTTTCGACTGCTTAATTTCACAAGTCCAAAAACGAGAAATAACGTGAGAAAACCACTTACTATGGCAACGACTGGAAGAGTAAAGCTTCCTAAACCAATGATAGAAAATTGAAAAAAGATCACGAACACTGCACCTAATGATGCCCCTGACGATACCCCAATCGTATAAGGATCAGCCAATGGATTTCGTAAAAGACCTTGAAAGGCTGCTCCTGCTAATGATAAAGATGCGCCAACACAAAATCCAAGCAGCACCCTTGGCAAACGTATATTCCATATGATCATTTCTTCATTTGTTGGTATTTGTTCAAGCCAGCCAAAACCGAGTGCATTTTCAAATATAATGTGTAAAATAGTTGAAATGGGTACCTGGACACTGCTAATAAATAAGCCAAGGAGGGCTGTACTAAGTACAAACCCTCCGCTTAGAATATACAGCCACGTAATTTTACTTTTCAAACACTTCAGGATAAATAAGCTTCGCAAGTGTCTCGACTCCTTCAATTAAACGTGGACCTGGTCTTGTGACAGTGTCGTTATCAACATCAAACACCTGTTTATTTTTTATCGCTGGTACGTCAGCCCAGCCTTTACGTGCTAAAACCTGCTCACTTGGATTATCTACATAATATCCATATGTTGTAATAATTACGTCAGGGTTTAATGTAACAATTTCTTCCTCCGTTAATTTAACCCAACCTTCTTGATCTTCAGCAGCATTAACTGCTTGAATTGATTCTAACATCTCATGCATAAATGTGTTTTTACCTGTTGTAAAGATATCCGGTGATGGGGAAACTTCAACCCATACTTTCTTTTTCTCTTTAATTTCTGCTGCTTTTTCTTTAATCACAGCTAAACGATTCTTCATGTCTGTTACAATTTCATTTGCTTTTTCTTCTGTTCCTGTTGCTTGTCCAATCATTTCGATATTTTTATACACTTCTTCAAATGAAGATGTTTCACCGACAACAATAACTTTCGTTCCAGCTTGTTCAAACTGCTTTAAAATATCAGGATGTGTTTCGTAATGATAATCAGTAACCAGCGCAATGTCCGGTTGAAGCGAAAGTACTTTTTCAACCTTGATATCCTGTCCTCCAACTTTTTCTATTTCTAATGCTTCCGGAGGATAGTTATCGTAATCAGATACACCTTTCACTTTATCACCTAATCCAAGAGCGAAGGCAATTTCCGTATTACTTGCTTGAATAGAGACGATAGATTCAGGCTCAGATTCAATGGTTACTTCCTGTCCTGCATCATCGGTTATCGTGACTGGAAAGCTTTTGGAATTTTCGGTATTTGACTCTTCTTGTGTCGTTTCTTCGCTTTGTAATTGATCCTCCTGTGATCCGCAGCCTACAATCATAAACATGCTTAACAGAAGAACAACACTTAATAGACCCCACTTATTCATAAATGCTTTCATACAAATTCTCCCTTTCTTTTTTGAACACAAAAAAACGCTACTCCTATTGGGAAAGCGTTGAATAAAGGCGTAAAAGATCTCACTCTCTTGTATATGTATAAAAACAGTTTACTATATAAATAATAGCAAAAAGGCAATAAGAGATGACTGGCACTTTAAACATTCCTTTCCTCGAGGAAGCTTAAAAACAAATAGGCAGGTCTCCTGACTTACGAATATGGCAGTCGGTTACTCCTTCCCATGATAACACACAGTGGATTTGCATAACCTTCCTTATCGCTTACAGTGGCGGGACCGTGTTGGATTTACACCAAACTTCCCTCTTAGTCTTACATTTTATAAGAAACCTATTTGCTTTGTATTCATTTTTTTGTTTTCTATTAGTGAGTATAGTATAGACTGTTTGGTTTGTAAAATAGATTAGCGAATATAAGTTCACCTTCTATTCATATTTTTATAGTTAATTTAAATGACAACTAATAAGTGAGTTCCTTCGATTGTGTTACTTCCTGTTGTTTTTCTTTAATCAACAACCCACCAAACAAACCTAAAAGGGAAAAAGTCACTGGAATGATAAATCCGTAAAAATAACCTATACTTTGATCAGCTGTTTGAATTGTGTCCAATACTGTTCCAAAAATACTTGGTAACAATACAGCACTCAAAAAACCGCCCATATTAGCAAAACCCGTAGCAACACCGACTTCTTTTGAATCAAATGACTGGCGAACAACTGCGAAGGTTAAAGCACTTGCACCATTTCCAAAGCCGATAATGAAGAAAAGCACAATTAGCATAAAAAGTGGTGGTTTTCCATTGAAAATTAGAAATGTAGCCCAACTGAGAAAAATCATACAATGGATAATCAAATATGGCTTTTTAATAGAATGTATACGGCTTGAAACCATGGTTACGACTGGAGCACCAATAATAGCTCCAAAAAGACCGATCATAATAAATTGACTTGCTGCTGACAATGACATATCAAATACAGAAGTCCCATATGGAACGGCCCATGAACCGATGAAGCCTACGTACGTACCTACAGCTCCAAAATGACAGAAAAAAGCTGCCCAAGCTTGTCGATTCGTAAAAATCCGTTTTAAAATCACCATCGTTTTCTCAGGCTCAGCCTTTATTTTTTTTAGTGATGAAACTGGTAATCGATTGTTTTTGGCCATTTGTTTTGGAAGATGAATGAGTACAATGTAAAGAAGGATTCCACATAGAAATAATAGAATTCCCATTGATAAAAAGGATGATCTCCAGCCAATTAAGCTGATCCAAAGTGAAAATGGTACTGTTGCCAGTAAGAACCCGAGACTTCCGCAAACACCTGCCATTCCCAGCAACTTAACAAATTCATTTCCTTTAAACCACTGACTCAAAATCAACACTAAATTTACCCATATCGCAGAATCACCCGTACCAACGATTAACCTTGCTATAAGAAGTAAGGTTTCATTTTGTGCAAGACTATACATTAATGTCCCAGTTCCGGTTAAGAATGTCCCAATGATAAGAAAGAAATTAGGGCCGAAGCGATCAGACAAAATACCAATCGGCACTTGCAAACCTGCATATGCAAAAAATTGAATGCTTGCAATAAATCCAATGGTTGCTGCTGTAACGTTAAATTCACTCATTAATTTGTCAGTAATTAAACCAGGTGCTGTTCGTTGACTAACAATTAGAAAATACGTGAACAGTACTGAAGCAAAAACGACCCATCTGTACTTACTGTTTTGTTTGTTCATTTGTTTATGCTCCTGTTTTTATAGATTACTTTGTTCATTATAAACCAAATTTTTTATTGACGGGTAAAAATGATCAAAACAAAACCCCATTTCAACAATAATTGAAATAGGGTTTAATTTTACGGAGTATATGTATCTTTAAAAAGTTTCTTATTTATCTTCCCTTAGTAAATATTCATTACCATCCTGGTCATAAAAAGTGAACATCGTTCCAAACGGCATTCTCAACATTTCACCGACTTTTACTTCTTTTTGCACCATTTTTTCGTAAGCTGATTCAATATCAGTTGTGCTGAAAAGGACTGATGGATGTGCAACCTTTGAAGGTTGTTGTTGTTCCATTGCTGACTTGGAATATAAAACAAGGGTAGTAAACTCATCATCACTTGGTCCGACCTCAATCCATTTAGCATTCGGTCCCATCGGTTGTTCCAACTTTAAAACAAATCCCAGCTTTTCCAGCCAAAATTCCTTTGCCTGTTCTTGATCCTGTACATATACAGTAATTTTCGCAATTTTATTGATCATCAGTTTTCCGCCTTCATTTATTTTGCGTTTTCATCCGGTTGATGAATGCCAAAGGTATTTCCTTCAGGGTCTATATAGTATCCTTGCCACGCCATACCTGGAAGAACATATTTTGGAAGAGCGACCCTACCGCCTAGTTCAATAATTTTAGCTTCTGTTGAATCATAATCTTCCACTCCCATTGTACACGCATAGCCATTCAAAGCTTGGCCAGTTTCTGGCGGAGCACTTTGACGTTGCATTAAAGCTCCGTTAATTCCCGGCTCATTAGCATCACCGGTTACAGCTCCGAAATAAGGCATTCCGGCATATTCACTCCAATCTTCAAACTTCCAGCCAAATACCTCACCGTAAAACTTTTTAGCTCGATCCATGTCACTAACATGAATTTCGAAATGTACCATTCTACCCATTTTTTTGCCTCCTTGTTTACCCATCGAAATTTGAATTTTCAAGTATATATATTCTACATAGGATTTCGTACTCCTACTTCATTATGGTATAACGAACAATATTTATACAATGTTTTCCTTAAAGTCGATCTTTCTCCAAATAGCTTATCAAAGAATCTAAATCTTTCGCACAAGCTTTTTTAAAGGTACCAGCCATCAGTTTCCCGAAAAATTTTGCTATTCCTGTAAGTTCATTTATTTCCCCATCTAACTTAATCTCTGTATGATTGTTTTTTGAGGTAAGTATGTATGTAAACACAAATTCACCTTTTCCTGTTGTTCCTTTTGTTCCATCACAGCGCAGCACGATTTTATCAGGTTCCTTCAATTCAACCACTTCAAACAGTTCAGCAGCTTCCTTTCCAAACATTTTTCTTGTTTCCTTCCATTCACTTCCTACTTTTAATGGTCCCTCATCCAACTTCTCGATTTTGACTAGACCTTGCATCCAGTCCTTTGCAGTGTCAAGGTCTAACAAAGCTGAATATGCTTTTTGTTTTGTTACCTGGACAGATCTTACCACTTCAAAACGAATGCTCATATAACTTCCTCCTAAAAACTCTTAGAATACATATTATGATATAAACATTAACTTACTATAATTATGCACTATGTATAAGTACTAAAAAAGTTATAATAATAGTTTATTTCACCAAAACGCTTGAACTGTCGTAATTCCGTTATTTTATTTTAGAAAAGCTGGATTATGGCCTAGTACTAATGGTAATTGAATACGTTTTTCCTAAATGATCTTCCTTAATAAATTTATGGTTGTAGAAAAAAAACTAGCCTTCAAAGTATAAAGGGGTTCCATTTTTGGGCGCATTTTTACTATAGAAGGAAAAATTTCGCTTATTCAGTAATTAATATTCAAAATAGTACAAATAGACGGAGAGATTCTGTCTATGGACTAGTTTATTGCAAAAAAGGGAGAGTTTGCTAGGCATAATCGGAATATCTCCCCTTATTCATCCCGAAACGAGCTCCATTCTTCATCTAACCGAAAAATCTCCGCTTATTTTCCTTTTGCTGGTTACTCGTTTTCAGGATAAGACATTCTATTAAAAGAAAGAGAAGCAAGGTTTAATAAACTTAAAGTTTAAAACTATTAACTGCTTTTTGAAGTTCTTCCGCCATTGCGGAAAGAGTACTGGCTGCTGAACTTACTTCATGTATCGTGGCATTTTGTTCTTCTGCAGAAGAAGCGACATTTTCGGAATACTCAGCTGATTTTACTGCAATTGAAGATGCGTTTTCCATTGCTGAAAGCATTGAATGAGCGTTTGTTTTTATTTTTTGTACTGTAGTGAAAACTTCTTGAATTTGCGAAGTTACCTCTAAGACAGAAACGGATATCTCTTCAAACTCGCTTCCGGCACGTTCGACAAGTGTCTTACCTTCTGCAACAGAATGTTTCCCTTCTTCCATCGCCTGAATCGATTGCTGAATATCTTGCTGAATATCTTGTACCAATAAATGAATTTGTTTAGCAGATTGATTAGATTGTTCAGCTAATTTACGTACCTCGTCAGCAACAACAGCAAACCCTTTCCCATGTTCACCCGCTCTTGCAGCTTCAATTGCGGCATTTAAAGCTAATAAATTCGTTTGATCAGAAATCGAAGTGATTAACGAAACAATCGTACCAATTTCTTTAGATTTTCCCCCTAATTGATTAACAACCTGGGAAATCTCGATTGTTTTCGTATTGATCACTTCCATTTGCTGAACAGTATGTCGAATAACCTCTTGACCATCTTCAGCTTTTTGCTTAGTTACTGCAGAAACGTTACTCGCAGCATTCACATTACTGGCCATTTGATCAATTCCATTTGATATTTCAAGTGAAGTTGTTTTTGCACTTGAAACACTTTCTACTTGATTTTCTGCGCCTGTTGCTACAGATTGAATAGAACTAGCAATTTCATTTGTTGCTTTACTAGTTTCTTCCGCACTGGCGGTTAATTGCTCTGAGGCAGCAGCTACATTTTCAGAAGTACTGGCGATTTGCGAGACTAATTGTTTAATATTATGAACCATTTTGTTAAAGTTATGAGATAATTCACCAATTTCATCATTTGAAGTAATTGGTAGAGGTTCTAGAGTAAGATCACCACCTGCTATGTGATTCATACCTTTTGTAACCGTCAGCATTGGCTTTGTTATTCTCGAAACAATGAATATTGCCAGTGCTATTACAACGATTCCTGTAATACCAATAATGATCATTGATAATAGCTTTATGAATTCGGCATCTGCAAGTGCTTGTGATTCAGGCAAGTTCAAGCTGAGACCAAAACCAACAGCTTCAATTGGTGCATAAGCAATTAAAAACGATTGATCAAAACGATCAAAAGAAGCTACACCTGTTTGAGAAATGCTATTCTTTAACGAAGTACTTAATACATCTCCTAGATCTTTCTCTATTTCATCAATAGTGAGCCCCAATAGTTCCTGCTGTGGCGAAACCTGAAGACGAGTTGAATTATCTACTAAGGTGATAAGTGTAGAGATTTCCTCAACATCATCACTGGCTGCAAACTCAGTGTTGTTTAAAAACTGATCAACAAGGATTTCAAAGTTGGTTGAACCTGCCAAAACACCAATCACATCGCCATTTTCATCTTTAACAGGAGTAGCAATATTAATAACACGATTACCTGTAGCTCTGGATTCTAGCATGTCAGAGAAGGTTGATTTTCCTCCTGCGGCTGTTTTGATATAGTCACGATCACTATAATCATTACCTATTTTATCCGGGTTTGTATGTGCGATTACTTTTCCCTTAGGATCAGCTAAAAACACAGTTTCAAATACATCAGATCGATCATTTAAGGACGAAATGAATGGTGTAATACGATCTTTATTAAGGGATTTGATCGTATCACTCTCAGCTGCTACTTCAAGCTGATTTCTTTGTGAATAATACCATTCACTCATCGTTTCTGCTTTACTTTGTACTAAGCTTTGCATACTGGCTTTTTCTTTTTCAAGGATAACACCGCTGCTTATTTGGTAAAGCAAAATAGAAACAATAATTAATGGGGCTAGTGCTAATAAAAGAAACCAACCTGTAAATTTTGTTCGAATTGAGTTCATTTTGAAAAATCGATATTTTAGATTCTGCTTTCTCATGCTGTCTTATTTCTCCTTTGTTGTAATGTGAATAATTTTTTACACTATATAAAAAGACTACCCTATTAACAAGAGCAGCCAATTTTCCCAGATCATCTTGATCAAAAGTTTGGTAGCCAGGCGATCATAGCATCAAGCAATTACTGGTACTTTAGACCCTAAGCTTTGCGACCTATCCTTTCGAATAGTGTGCCTTTTATCTTTTTAATATATATGTTAATAGAGTAATATTACATGAACATGATAACTCTTTCAATATGATTTTTGCATGGGAATAGTTTCTAGTTTAAAGCTAATATAGTAATGAGACCTTTTTACTATACGTCAAGGTCAAGATGTTCACTGGGTTAATTAATAAACATAATGATTCCTATACCAATGATGGCCATGACTACTAGATGAAGGCCATTTGCTCGAACACCTGCTTCAAAGCCGGAAATTCCTACAATTCTGCTAACCATCAAGTTTAGTCCGGAAAATGGGCTTAATGCAGTTGAAATCGACCAGCAAAGTAAGAGAAGCATAGCTAATGACAAATTACTTATTCCCAGTTGTTCTGCATTCAATTGCATGGCTAAGGCAGCAATAATTGCTATTTGATGGATACCTATATAAGTGGTAACAACAACAAGTACAATTACAAATAAGGCAAATAACAAAAACGATTGATTCGCAACAATTGTTAACACAGCGCTAATTTCATTTGCTACATTTGTTCCTTGTAAGGCATGTGCCAGCAATCCTGCACTGCTGAACAACATGATTTCATTATTCATCATTGGTACTGATAGGTCTCGGTAATCCTTCAATAAAGGCATGAGTTTTGCCCAGCCATTTGTTACAATTCCCCATATAAGTGGCATGATAATGGATATTAAACATACAATCACAATCATCGACCATTTGGTCAAATACTCAATTGTTAAGGAAGTTAACATAAGAAATGTCACAAATAAGGCTAATTGAATAAGCTGTTTTCTCGTTTTTTTGGCCAATGGTTTCTTAGGTCCAGTTTGATCTTCAAATGGATGTTTTTTCGCCCAAATGGCAAACAAAATATTCCCTACAATTAAAGATAGAACAGATAAACCAATTCCATATAAAATATATTTTCCTACAGACATATCTAAATAATAGAGAACCAATGAGACAGAAGCGAAATACGGTGACCATAAAATGGCCGTTGAAAAACCGATAAGATAGCTTTTAGCAGACATTGCAGAAGGTAGTTTTAATTCTGATAGGAATTCACTGATCAAACGGACTGAACCAAGGCTTAAGATCGGACTCAAGAGAAATAAGGAAGTCGTAATCCCGGCAAAAAGCCTTTTCGGATGGTGTAACAAATTCCGTAATAGCGAATCAATTGCTTCGAAATAACCTCCTAGTTTAAGTGGAATCGAAAGAAGTGGTGCAAGTGTTACTAAACATAAAAGAGGTAAGATTAATAGAATTCCATTACTTATTCCGTCAATTCCGGCACCTTTATATAGTTCCAGCACAATACCTGTTCCCATCATTATAGACCCGATAATGCGTGGAAATCCCTTTGCTTTCATAACGCTGGCAATAAAAGCAGCGATCACGAAAACGACAACAACATACCCCAACCATGCATGTTGTAGGAAGTATTGAACAAGGAACAATAAACACATTAACAATATGAGATAGCTTCGCAAGTTGTCTCATCTCCTATCAATTTCTGGATCCTTTAAATGTTTCCTATAGCTAGTTTTACTCTATAAAAAGAGTAAGGCAACCCTCAACACAGGGATGCCTTACTAGTCTTATTCATGTTACAGGAGCAGGATTGAATAAAGCTAAATCGTTCTGCAATCCCCAATGTTCAGCCCAGGTTTGCTTGCGCCCGCTTGCAACATCCAAGATGAAATGGAAGAGTTCCCAACCAACATCCTCGATCGTTGCCTCACCAGTTGCAATTTGACCGGCGTTTACATCAATTAAATCCTGCCATTGTTCCTTTAGTGTATTACGCGTGGATACTTTAATAACAGGAGCCATAGCCAAACCATACGGAGTTCCTCTGCCTGTTGTGAATACTTGGAGATGCATACCAGTTGCTAATTGCGAAGTACCGCATACAAAATCACTTGCTGGAGTAGCTGCAAACAATAACCCTTTTTGTTTGGCTTTTTCACCCGGTGGTACAACTCCGGTAATTGGTGTGCTACCGGATTTGACAATTGATCCTAGTGATTTTTCAACGACATTGGATAATCCGCCCTTTTTGTTGCCAGGTGATGGGTTAGCACTCCTATCGGCCTCTCCCCTTTTTAAGTAGTCGTCATACCATTTCATTTCATGGATAAGTGCTCGACCAACTTCTTCATTAATAGCCCTTGGAGTTAATAAATGTACAGCATCTCTTACTTCTGTTACTTCAGAAAATAAAACGGTTGCACCGGCCCGGACCAATAAATCAGCTGTATAACCAACAGCAGGATTTGCCGTGACTCCTGAAAACGCATCACTGCCTCCACACTGCAATCCTACAACTAAGTCAGAAACTGGGCACTCAACTCTTTGTCGTTCATTTAATATTTGTAATCGTTCCTCTGCCATGTTCGTAATTGTTTCGATCATATTCATAAAACCTTGTTGATCCTGTAAAGAAACAATTTTTTCTACATCTCCATCCGGAACCAATCGACCTGGTGCTAACTTTTCACATCCTAAGCCGACTACCATGACCTCTCCGCCGAAATTTGGATGTGTCGCGATATTTTGAATCGTTCGAATGGGAATTTCCGCTTCAGGAGCATTGATGGCAACACCACATCCATATGTATGATTAATGGCGACGACGTCGTGTACATTAGGGTACTTTGGAAGGATTTCCTTTTTTATTCTGTTCACAGCATAATCAAGTACACCTGCAACACATTGAACACTTGTTGTAATACCAAGGATATTTTTTATTCCGGCACTGCCATCAGAGTTTCGATAACCTAAGAAAGTATACCCTTTCAAAGGTGGCTGTGAATCAGGAACATTTGTAGCTAAAGGAAGTTCATCCAATTCAGGTGGTGTTGGAAGTTTGACTAATGATTCTTTTACCCAGCTTCCTTTTTTCATTTGGTCTTGTGCGTAGCCAATTACTTCACCATATCGGATAATTGCTTGGTTTTTTACCAAATCTGTTAACGTCACTTTGTGGCCTTGTGGGACATATTCCTCTAATGTCAGACCACATGGAAAAACAGTTCCCTTTGGTAAACCTTTTGAATTCACAATGATGGCAACATTATCTTGTGGGTTTACTTTAATATAGAGAGGAATTTCCTTCGTTTCTTTCAAGGTCATGTTAAGTCATCCCCTTTGCATTGATTGATGATAGTACTCTAGGTAGGACGAAATAATCGCCCTACCTAAATGTTTTGTAACCTAAAAGTATATGTCGCATAAGCTTGTTATCATATTTATATATGCCTTTACCAGGTAATAACCTCAGGTATGCCAAGAATCTCAATTTTTTCATTTTGGATTGCCTCTTCAAGTAAACACTCAGAGATATAGAGTTCTTTTATTTGAAGGGTATTTTTTATCCTTACAATTCTTGCCTTGCTTTGATCGACAACTGCAGCTGTTTTGATTGCTGCTTTTACAGCCAATTCAGGTGTTTCAAAGAACATTGGAAATTTTACAACATCTGTGACAAGACTAGTGAGTGCATTTGCATAGCCTTTATGAAAAGCAGTTTTTTCAAAAACCTTTTTTGTCGTTATATCAGCTAAACCAATTCCGTTCGCATTATGATGAGTTTGTTCAGTCAAATCCAATACAACGATCTTATTTGTTTGTTGATCACCTGTTGCATAAGGAGTTGGATATCGCCCCGTAATGTGAGGGTCCATACCGCTCCCTGAAATATCTTTTCCAAGTTCATCAACAACAAGAACATCTAGTGAATTAAACAATAAACGCGGCATAAGTGATTTTGCTTCAAGCAGCAGGGCAGGTTCCACATCAAAGATTTTTTCAGCTGGAACAGCGACAATTTTTGCTGGCCGATCATAGGCATTTTCGATTGTACCTAGACCGAATATAATAGGAGCATGTGCTAATGTAACTTTTGCCATAGCCGGCACATGTTCAGCCATATATTTAAAGCTGTATGAATGAGCGGCATCCGCCCCTTTTTGTTTACCAAGCCCAATTGTAATCATTTTTGCAAGACCACTTTCATGCGGACCCCGAAAAGCAGTATGCGGCTTAATTCGAGCGATGAAGATAATTTTGTCTGCTTCATACGCATGCTTATCAAGATAGACAGGTAGTCCTTTTGGCAATCTTCCTAATTCCACGACGTCCATACCAGATTTAATTGGTGCCTCAATAAAATTCTCAGTAACACCAAGTTTCTCTAATACCTCCCGCTGACCCTCTGCTGTTGAACCACCATGACTACCCATCGCTGGTACGATGAATGGCTTGCCACCTGCAGATTTAACTGCTTTTACAACTTCTCTCGTTAAAATTGGAATATCTGCGATACCACGGCTACCTACTGCAATCGCAACCGAATCACCATTTGTAATTCTAGATAATACTCCTGCTTCATTTATTGTTTGATGGACTGCTTCAATTACATTTGGAACTTCTGGAGCATAGAAATTCTGTCTAACTTTTATCATTTTAGGGATCTGGACGCCTTTAACTAGTTCCTCAATGACATTCATTTCAGACACCACCCAATTTACTTAACAGTCACTTCTAATCTATCAAACTTACTTAACAAACACTGTTTTAATTGAAGTGAAAAATTCCTTAGCAGCTTCCCCTTGTTCACGAGAATGGGAGCTGGATTGTTTCATTCCACCGAATGGGGCTTGAAGCTCAACACCGGCACTTTCTGCATTAATGCGTACAAGCCCTGCTTCCATATCTTCAATAAAGGAAAGCATGTTTGCAATATTACTTGTGAAAATTGCAGCACTTAAACCGTATTGAACATCATTTGCAATTGCAAGTGCATCCTCGATTGAGTTTACTTGAATAAGCGCAATAACGGGTCCGAAGATTTCTTCTTGTGCTATTGTCATTTCTGAAGTAACATTATCAAAAATCGTTGGCTCTACATAATAACCTTTATCGTATTCTTCACCTGTTAAACGGTTTCCACCAACAACTAGTCTTGCACCTTCTTCTTTTCCTTTTTCAATGTATGAAAGGACTGTGTTTAATTGTCCTTCGCTAACAGATGGTCCCATCCAAATTCCATCCTGAAGACCATTTCCAACTGTAATTTCTTTTGTTTTCTCAACTAACTTTTCTTTAAACGTTTCATAGATTGACGCTTCAACAATTACTCGGCTAGTTGCCGTACATTTTTGTCCTGTTGAACGGAAGGCACCACTGATTGTTGCTTCAACTGCTAAATCCAGATCAGCATCAGCAGCAACGATAACCGGGTTTTTACCTCCCATTTCAAGTTGGTATTTTGCTCCGCGACTTAATGCCGCTTGACCAATTCCTTTACCTACTCCGTTTGAACCTGTAAATGTGATTCCGTTTACATCTGGATTGTCGGTAAGCGCTGGGCCGATTACGGAACCTGAGCCAGTTACAAAATTCACTACTCCTGCCGGGAAGCCTGCTTCTTCAAAGCATTCAATAACTTTTGCAGCTGTAACAGCTGTTTCTTGTGCTGGTTTTAGTACGACAGTATTACCATAAATTAGAGCAGGAGCCATTTTCCAGATCGGAATAGCTACTGGAAAGTTCCACGGTGTGATGACACCAACTACTCCTAATGGTACTCTGCTTGTAAACATTAATGCTTTGCTGTCTGTAGATGGAATCACATCACCTACTTTACGCATGCCTTCACCAGCGTAATAACGAAGGATTGCCACACCACGTGCAGTTTCACCTTTTGCTTCAGGTAATGTTTTTCCCATCTCACGAGTCATCGTTTCAGCTACTTCATCTAAACGTTTTTCCAAAATATCAGCAGCTTTATAAAGGTACGCACCACGTTCACTTCCTGCTAATTTTCTCCACACTTTTTGAGCTTCTTTTGCAGCAGCAACTGCTTGATTAACTTCGTCTTTTGTTGACATTTGAACATAACCTACAACTTCATCATTGTTTGCAGGGTTGATACTTTTTTGAACATCGCCACTTGAAGATTCTGTCCAAGTTCCATTAATAAAGTTTTTGTATGTTATATTTTTTGTTTCTACAGCCATGTATGTTCCTCCTTTAATTTTTACGTATTTATTTTTAAGAATTACTTACTTCTCTCTGCTGGGCCGGGTATTTTTCCAATGTCTCTTCAATAATATTTTTTAATTGCTGATAATGCTCTTGTTCGACTGGAACACATGGTGGTCGAACCGAATTTTCCACCGGGAACCCCATTATATTCATGCCAGCCTTAATTAAGGAAACGGCATATCCTTTTCTTTGCTTTCTAATATAATTAATTGGAAGAAGCACATCCAAATAGATTTCATTTGCTAATTGATCATTCCCTTGCCGTAATGCGTCGAAATATAACCTAGAAACATGCGGAAGATAGTTTGATATTGCAGAAGAATATGAGTTAAATCCAATTCCTTTGTAAGCAGGCATTGTAATTTCAGCAAAAGGCATGCCATTTAGCCATTCCACACGATTCCCAATCGTTTGTGTTAACTCTAGATTTAATTCCATATTTCCATGACCATCTTTAATCCCAACAATTTGCGGGTATTCATCTAGTAAGCGCTTTACTGTTGGTAATTGTAAGACTGCATTATCTCTCTGATAAAGAATAGCATTTAAATCACTGCTGCCTACTATCGTTTTGTAATAATTATATAATCCTTCTTGTTCGCCTTCAATTAAGTATGGAGGAAGTATTAAGTATCCGTCTACACCAAGATCTTCTGAAAGTCTGACTAATTCAACAGCCTCTGCAATCGAACCTCCAACTCCTGAATAGACAGGAACTTTCTTGTTTGTGACAGCAACTGCAACCTCAAGCATTGTTTGATATTCAGCTTTGTTTAGTGCATGAAATTCACCTGATCCACACGCAATAAAAATAGATGAAAGCCCTGAATCAATTAAAAATTTAATATTGGCTGCTAACGCCTGTTCATCGATGTTGCCTTGTTCATTAAATGGCGCCGTTGGAAATCCTAAAATTCCTGTTGGAGCTTTCCTTGTTTCTGTCATCTCAACCATCCCTTTCCCTACTTTGAATTGTCTATTTGTCTTACAATTAATTAAATTGTAAGACAAATAGAAATGATTGTCAACTTTGAATATAGAAAAAAATTAATCTTTTATCGGTAATTGATAAAGCTCATAACAACAGTTCATTGTTATGAGCACACAATCCGGGAATTATTTACTAGCATTATTAATTTCAATATACTTTTCTTCGGATTGTTTCATATATTCAAATGATTCATCCGGATTCATATATGTTGGTGTTACAAGGAATTTCTCTGCTTCTTTCACATATTCTTCATCATTTACTACATTCTCAACAGCCTTTGAAAATGCTTCTACAATTTCATCAGGTGTATCAGGATTAAAGCCAAAGAAGAAGAATTTTTCAAATTCACTATTAACTCCTTGTTCTACAAATGTTGGTACATCAGGCATAAGATCAACTCGTTCACTTGCCATGATACCAAGTGATCTCATGTCTCCAGATTCTACATAGTTCTTTACTAATCCATACGATGTTGGAACAATATCCACATGCCCGCCTAATAAAGCTGTTACTTTTTCAGCTGCACCACCTACATCGACGATATTTAATTCAATTCCTTGGTCTTCTTGTAATGCTAATAGCTGCAAGTGAGTAAACCCACCAACCTCAGTCGCGATCGAAACTTCACCTGGATTATCACGAGCATAATCAATCATGCCTTTAAGATCTTTGAATTTAGAATCAGCACTCACCATAAACGTATTCCCCTGATCTAATACGGAAATGCCTGCAAGTTTGAAGGAATCATAGCTATCTTCTGTCAAGCCCATTATTCTGTTTAGTAATAAAGAATTATGGAAGAATAGAGCTGTATAACCATCAGGATCAGCATCTAACACTTCGTTTGCCCCAACTGTTCCACCCGCGCCAGTTACATTGGAAATAACTACTGGTTGACCTAATTCCTTTTCCAAATATTTGCCTAGTAATCTTGCATTTGCATCCGTATCTCCACCTGCTCCTGCTGGTACGACAACTGTGATAGGTTGTGAAGGATAATTGCTTCCACCTTTACTGTCTTTATTACTAGTGTCCCCCTCATTACTAGTCGATTGTGAGCACCCAGCAAATAATGCTGCGACCAAAATCGTTGTGATTAATACCATAATCCCTTTGAATGTTTTTTTCATAATAGACCTCCTATTATTTTTTATCTATAGGTATTTCCTATAAACCACCTTTAAGGGTACTTCTTAAGCTCCTATTGAATTTGAATCTATATTTCTTTTCTTCTTAAAATTACTTATTATTTTGAAAAGAATTGATAGAACGGCTAGAGCTAGGAAAGTAGCAGCGATAGGTTCTGTTATAAATGGTGTAAAGTCTCCTTTTGAGTACATAAGTCCTCTTCGTAAATTCGTTTCGGCAAGTGGTCCTAAAATAAATCCTAGAATTACCGGTGTTATTGGGAAATTAAATTTTAACATCGCATAACCAAGTATTCCGAAAAATAAAAGAGCTCCTGCATCAAATAAACGATTATTTACACCAATTGCTCCTACTACACAAAGTACAAGGATAATTGGTAAAAGGATATATTGCGGGATACTTAGGACCTTCGTAAAGAGTCTCATCCCCCAGAATAGTAAGGCAATCATGAAAAAGTTTGCGATAATTAAAGCAGCAAAAATACTATAAACAACATCTCCGTTATTCTCGATAAGTAAAGGTCCAGGACTAAGTCCGTGTAAGATTAATCCACCTAAAAGCAAGGCTGTGACCGTGTCTCCAGGGATACCTAAAGAAATTAACGGGACAAGTGCTCCACCTACTGCAGCATTGTTCGATGTCTCTGAAGCAACAATACCGTCTGGAATTCCAGTACCGAATTTTTCAGGTTTTTTTGACTGGTTTTTCGCAGCAACATAAGCGATTATATTGGCTGTTCCTCCACCTATTCCAGGTAAAATCCCGATCCCGATCCCAATTAGGGCTGATCGTAACCCATTCCAGCCTTGTTTGAAAAAGTCACCAACAGTAAAACCAAACCCTTTTAATTTATATTGGACCGATTGTCCCTTTCCTAGCTTCGCTTCAGAAGATTTAATGATTTCCGATACCGCAAATAAACCGATTAGTACAGGTAATAGCTGAAAACCAGCATTAAGGTCTTCAAATCCAAACGTGAATCTTGGGAAAGCATCGATTGGGGCTGAACCAACCATCGCTAATGAAATTCCGATTAATCCACTTAATAACCCTTTGATTAATGAATTACCTGACAAACTAGAGATCATCGTTAACGCAAAGATTGTAATGGCAAAATACTCAAAAGGCCCAAATTTAAGTGCTAATTTTGCAAGTGGAGGAGATAATAGCATTAGTACAATAATACTAATTAATCCTCCTATGAAGGAAAATACAATCGCATAGCCAAATGCAGGTCCCGCCTGCCCTTTTTGGGCCATCGGATAACCATCGAACGTTGTTGCAATTGAAGAAGGCGTTCCTGGAAGGTTTAATAGAATAGCAGGGATGAGTCCACCTGATACTCCACCTATGTATAACCCCATCAGTAAAGACATAGCCAAGATCGGTTCCATCCCAAATGTAATCGGTAATGTGATAGCGATCGCCATTGTAGCAGTTAGGCCAGGGATTGAACCAAATACTAATCCTAAAGCGACACCACCAAGAATATAAACAATTGTCGTAATGTTTAAAACAGAGGAAAATCCGTCAATAAATAAATCAAACATGTTGAACCCCCCTTACCCTAAAATTCCTGCTGGTAGCATTAAGTGGAACACGTATTTAAAAATATAGTAGATAAATACTGATGTAATAATGGATATGACAATAAATAAAGGTATGTTTCTTTCTGTTTTAGCTGCTAATAAATACATTTGGAAAAATAAATAAACAGTTGTCATAATAAGAAACCCTAAATATGGTAATAAAGTGATATAGAGTGCCAACAAACCCACTGTTCCTAACACAGATAGCGAACTGATTTTCTTCTTCTCTTCAACAACCTCTTCTTCTTTGTTCACTGAGGTTTGTGAATTCAATTCTTTTTTTGAGCGAATCTGTTGTTTCACAGAATTGATTAAATAGAAAATACTTAAGATTAACATTCCGATCGCAACTAATTTCGGTACAAAGTCGGCGCCCACTTTAGAAACAGTTAACTTTATAATGCTGTTAGAGGCAATGTACATTACAATTGAAAACACAATGAAGAAAGCGCTTGCAAATATATCTTTATTGATCCTTGCCATATCTCCTTCCCCCCCTCTATCATCTTCCTTCGAATTCTACCAACGCTGCTAACAATGCCTTAATATAACCAATGGAATAAGCAAAACCTACACTGCCATAGCTCCAGCCAATATTAGAGTGAGCCCAGTTTCCATCAAGGTCGGGGTTATCTCCTTCCATCATCGGAACATGGTCGGGATTTAAACATCCATTGTAGCCAACCTTTCGAAGCTCTAGTAAAATCTTAAACATATTCATATCACCATCATCAAGCAACGCCTCTTCAAAAGCGCCTGCTGTCGGCAAACTTCCTCTTACATTTCGAAAATGGACGAGGAAAATACGATCTTTTCTCCCGTAATGATTAATTTCATCTAATACGAGTGAACGTCCGCCTTCTTCAGCCCTGGTTCCAACACAATAGATATATCCAACATTTTTACTTGGGAATTCATCCATAATTCGTCGATAACCAAGACCGCCAAATGGAGTATCATGATTTGGTGAATCAGAAGGATGCATCCCTAAATTAACATCATAATTTTCACACACAGGTACAAGCTTTGAATAAGCGTCACGGAAACGGCCCCACCATTTTTCGTGTTCTTCAAGAGTAGGAGTTTCATAAGGTTCTTTGTTAAACCCTAAGCTTTCACCACGTGCAATGGCTCCCCCTCTTTGTCTTGCCTGGAAGCTTTTTGTCATGTAATTAAATGTGTCGCCCGCAAAACGCTGCCTGACAATCTTTATCCCGGCTTCTCCAAACACCTTTACAGCATTGACTGAGTTTTCTAGCTCTATCTCACTACCATCTTCGTTATTCATAAATTTGGAAGATATATCTGGTAAAGTTACACGGTTGATATCAAGACCAAAAGATCTAATTTTCCGCTTCATTTTTAAAAGTTCGTCCAAATCAGGAAACCCTTGTTCTTTTACACCAGGAAATGAAGAACCTGTACCAAAATCAATACAATCTACCCCTAACTGACACATTTGGCGTAACTCAGCATCCGTTAAATCAAATTTGGTTGTCGTCACCGACACTTTCATCATCCCAAAATTCCCCCTTGTTAATGTTTGCAGCAAATATAGTATCCGCTTATATTAAATAGTAAATATTTTATTAATTATTACATTTTAATTGTAAGACAATAAAAATAGGTAGTCAACCCATAATTCGAAAAAAACTGATATATCAGAAAAATCCATTTTAGTTAAAGCTAATAATCCCATTTTTCTACCAATCAATTATTTGTATTGATAATGATTTTCATTCATGTAGAATAAATGGTAGGTTTTAATGGTAATTGTGATGTTTCACCCAGTAAATAGAATTTAATTATGGTATGAAATAGATTGTGAAGAACGGTTTACTGTGTAGAGCATTGATATATACTATCTAATTTCCCCATAAGAATAACCCGAACAAACTTGTTCGGGTTAATTGTTATTTTTTAAGTTTTTCAGTGCCTTCTGCCTTACGAAATCAAGATGACGATACATACTAGCGTAAGCTTCTATTGGATCACGCTTTTCAAGTGCGTTATATATATCCACATGGTATTGGATCGTTTGCTCTAGATTTCGATCTTTTAACGGAATTTGCTCTAATACTTTATGATGAAATCTTTGTAAGGGGTCGATAATTGCCTCAAATAAAGGAATATTCGCAGAAAGTGCTATTACTTTATGGAATTCTTTATCAACATCTGAGGAATCCTCTGTTGGGAGTCCTCTCATTTCTTCAATTAACTCTCGTAACTTTGCTAAATCTTCATCCGTTATTTTTTCGGCTGCTAATGTAATGAGACCAAGTTCCAAGGCAACCCGTGTATCAATAATAGAAGATAGATCTGTTGCGGAAAGCGCTAGCATCATCGAAAATGGCTTGCTTCCAATTTTATCAGAAAAAAATGTACCATTACGGGTTTTTCGATTAACAATACCTAACACTTCTAAAGAGGTCATCGCTTCCCTTATGACTGGTCGACTGACATTACAGATTTCCATTAATTCTAATTCTGAAGGAAGTCGATCACCTGGTTTAAGTTGACCTGTGTTAAGTAAAGAGATAATTTCATCAATTACCTGATTAGACAGTGTTTTACGACTAAGGGATTTTAAATCCACTTGTTTATTTTCCATTTGTAGGCCGCCTCCTTTCTGTGATAGATAATTGTATGACAATAATACTAAATCGTAATTCAATTATGGTATATTGTCAAGATTTAGCATTAATTAAGTTTGAAAACTCCATCTATACTAAAAGGCGTCACTCGTCGAGCAACGCCTTTTAAAATTAAGAGTTTTATCTCACTAAACAAGGATTTTTAGGATCAAAATTCCACCCTGGAATTAAATATTGCATTGCGATTGCATCATCACGTGCACCAAGTCCTTCTTTTTTGTAAAGCTGATGTGCTTTTTCGATCTGATCCATATCAATTTCAACACCTAATCCCGGTTTCGTAGGAACATCCACCATTCCACCTCTAATCTTGAATGGATCTTTTGTTAAGCGTTGCCCATCCTGCCAGATCCAATGAGTATCAATTGCAGTGATTTTTCCAGGAGCAGCTGCTGCAACATGCGTAAACATAGCTAAAGAAATATCAAAATGATTATTAGAGTGAGAACCCCAAGTTAATCCCCACTCATGACACATTTGTGCAACACGAACAGAACCTTGCATTGTCCAGAAATGTGGATCTGCTAATGGAATATCAACTGATTGAAGCTGAATAGAGTGACCCATTTGACGCCAGTCAGTTGCAATCATATTTGTTGCAGTAGGAAGACCTGTTTCGCGTCTGAATTCAGCCATTACTTCTCGTGCAGAAAAACCGTTTTCTGCACCACATGGATCTTCAGCATAAGCTAATACATGATGCTGATTTTTGCAAAGTCTAATAGCATCTTTTAATAACCAACCACCATTTGGATCCAATGTGATACGAGCATCAGGGAAGCGTTCTGCCAGAGCTGTTACTGCTTCAATTTCTTCCTCTCCTCGAAGAACTCCACCTTTTAATTTAAAGTCATTAAATCCATAACGTTCACGAGCTGCTTCTGCTAAGCGAACAATCGCTTCTGGTGTTAACGCTTCTTCATGACGAAGGTAGGACCATGCATCATTTGCATCACGATCACTTACATAAGCTAAATCAGTTTTGTTACGATCACCTATATAAAATAAATAGCCAAGCATTTCAACCTTATCTCTTTGCTGACCCTCACCAAGAAGAGCTGCCACCGGCACACCTAAAAATTGACCTACTAAATCTAGTAAAGCTGCTTCTAAAGCGGTTACAGCGTGAATCGTAATACGTAAATCGAACGTTTGTAGACCACGTCCACTTGAATCTCGATCAGCAAATTGACTGCGGACTTTATTTAGAATATTGTTGTACGTTCCAATAGATTGACCAACCACAAGTGATTTTGCATCTTCAAGTGTTTGGCGAATTTTTTCCCCACCTGGTACTTCACCTACACCTGTATTCCCATTATTATCTTTTAAGATGACAATATTACGAGTGAAATACGGTGCATGGGCTCCACTTAAATTTAGAAGCATACTGTCATGACCTGCAACAGGGATAACCGTCATTTCCTTAATTACTGGTGCACTCTTTTGTACTGTTTCTTTTACTAATTGATTTTCCATATTTATCTCTCCTATCAATCTATATTTTTAACAATTAAGCTTTTAAATCGACACGTTTAATTTCGCCCACCAGGAACAGATAGCTAAAGATAGCGACAAGTGCATTTGCACCTACGAAAATTAGTGCTCCGTTAAAGGAACCAGTTGTGCCAATAATATAACCAATAATAATTGGTGTTGTAATTCCGGCGATGTTACCAAATGTATTGAATAAACCGCCACTTACTCCAGACATTTCTTTTGGCGATGTATCAGAAACAACCGCCCAACCAAGTGCTCCAAAGCCTTTACCGAAGAATGCTAATGCCATCACAAAAATAACAATCCACTGTGCATCCACATAATTTGCAGCAACCAAGCTCATTGACAACACCATACCAATGACAATCGGTGTTTTACGGGCAATGGTTAAAGAGAAACCTTTTCGAAGTAAGAAATCTGAGAACATCCCTCCAAGAATTCCTCCCAAAAATCCGCAAATAGCTGGCAATGAAGCAATAAATCCAACTTCTAAAATGGTCATGCCTCTTTCTTGAACCAGATAAACAGGGAACCAAGTAAGAAAGAAATAAGTAAGAGTTGTAATGCAATATTGTCCAAGATAGATTCCTAACAACATTTTATTGGATAATAATTTTTTAATATTATTCCAGTTTTCACCCTTCTTTTCCTTCTTTTCATTACCTTCATTTTGATCCATATTAATTAAGGCTCCACCTGATTCTATATAATCAAGCTCAGCCTGATTAATCCGCGGGTGATTCTTTGGACTGTGAATGGCTTTAAGCCAGCAAAAAGCAACGATAATTCCAACTACACCCATAAAGTAGAAGACATATTCCCAACCGAACTGGTATGTAATGTAACCCATTATAGGAGCAAAGAGAACGGTTGCAAAATACTGTGCTGAATTAAATGTCGCTGCTGCAGTACCCCTTTCATGACTTGGAAACCATGAAGCAACAATACGACTGTTCGCGGGAAAAGATGGTGCCTCTGATAACCCCACTAGGAAACGGAGACCGAATAATACCATAACGGCTGTGCCGGCAGTTCCAAAAAATCCGATAAATCCTTGTAATAGAGTAAAAACTGACCAAAGGA
The DNA here is from genome assembly GCF_903166545.1 of Metabacillus schmidteae. Lineage (NCBI taxonomy): Bacteria > Bacillati > Bacillota > Bacilli > Caryophanales > Bacillaceae > Metabacillus > Metabacillus schmidteae. The sequence continues at coordinate 2,899,633 of NZ_CAESCH010000001.1, forward strand.
AGATACTCCAAAAATAGACCTTTTTAGATCCAAATCGGTCAAGTAGCCAGCCGCCAGGAATTTGTCCTGCTACATAAGACCAAGCAAATGCTGAGAATACATACCCCATCATCACGGAATCCAAGCCTAATTGATTGGACATATCTGAGCCTGCAATTGATAATGTGGCTCGATCCGCATAATTAAGAGCTGTAACTAAAAACAACATAAAAACGATAAACCAACGTGTACGTGTTTTCTTCTCTGTTGCAGGAATCATTGGTGAAGTACTAATTACTTTTTCTGGAGCACCCATTTCTTCACTTCCTTTATGTTTAATTGACATCGCTTACATAAATACTAATACATCCATCACCTTTTTTGTCGAATTTCACATTAAAATATCACGCCTTTATTTTTTGATAATTACATTTATTTATATTTTTGTCTAATTGTAAGACAAATAAAAAAAGTTGTCAAATGCTTTTTTTTAGAAAAAAATTAAAATTTTTTTGTCTATTTTTATATATTTATAGGAAATAATCCGGATATTTAAGGAGATCTTTTTTTAAAAAATAAAAATTAAAAACTCAGTAATTGACCTCTTCTTCTATTTGTCTTACAATATTACAAAATACAACTTAAAAATTGGAGGAATAAATATGTGTCAAAATCGAACTGCACCAAAAGGTATTTTAGGATTCCCTATCGCACCATTTACCGAAACCAATAAGCTTGATGAACAGAAACTTGCTCATAATATTCAATTTTTATTAGATGAAGGTCTTGAAGCTATTTTTGTTGCATGTGCAGCTGGTGAATATCCTTCTTTAAGTAAAGAAGAATACGAAGCAATGGTAGATGTAGCAGTTAGTGTTACGAACAAAAGGGTACCTGTTTACACAGGAGTTGGCGGTAACATTCAAACATCTTTAGAATTTGCAAAAATTTCTAAGGAAAAAGGAGCTGATGGTTATTTGATCCTCCCTCCTTACCTTGTGCCAGGTGAACAAGCAGGATTAGCACAGTATTTTAAAACGATTGCAGAGAGTACGGATTTAAATGCGATTGTTTATCAGCGTGATAAAATCGCATTATCGATCCCTGTATTGGAAACGCTTGCCGATGTGCCGCAAGTTGTTGGTGTAAAAGATGGATTAGGCAATATGGAGTTAAATACACTATTAACGCAGACCTTTAAACAACGTTTTGGGTGGTTAAACGGCATGCCTTTGGCTGAAGTGACAATGCCAGCATATGTTCCACTTGGTTTTGATTCCTACTCATCAGCGATTTCAAACTATATCCCGCATATTTCACGGAAATTCTTTGATGCAGTGATTGAAAATGACCAAGCAACAATTGATGATTTATATCAACACGTTATCTTACCTATTAACAATATTAGACGCCAGCGTAATGGCTATGCGGTATCCCTGATAAAAGCCGGTATGGAAATTATGGGCATTCCTGTTGGTCAAACAGTAAGACTTCCAATCCTGCCTGTGGAAAAAGAACACTATGTAGAACTGGAAAGAATTTTAGAAAATGCCCTAAATCGTTACCCAAAAGAAACAGTAGCTCCATCCATTTAAATTTAGTAAATGGACTAATCACTTAAAAAAAACATGTAATGGAGGATCGATAATGTGGGTAATCACTCTATACACAAATAACAATATTCTCATGTATGAATACCAAACAGAACAAGAAGCCAGAGACTCTCTAAAAAACATCAAAGGCAACAAAATCCTATCTGAAATAATTTACTATACTGATGTGGAACATAGGGACAGGTCGAGGCCACTGAAAAACACCTCCTAAATAATGGGGATATATAATAAAACAGTATAATAAAAAAGAAAACCCTCCTATTTTTGGTATAATTGAATCGACCAAGAAACAATTAATCAAAAGAAGGAAGGTTTTCTTTTATGCTTAAAGACAAAGATATGCAATTAAGCATCTATTCAGTATTATACAATAAAATTCCTGAAAATCATCAACTTAAAATTCTTAGAGACGAATTAGATTTTAGTTTCATTAACATAGAACTCGAAAAAACCTACAGTAAGTATTATGGTAGACCGGCAAAAGAGCCTGAGCTTATGGTAAAACTTTTAGTCTTACAATATCTTTATAATTTATCAGACGAACGTGTTATTGAAGAGGCTTCATTGAACCTTGCTTACATGTATTTTCTAGGCATTAACCCCGAAGATGATCTACCTCATCCAAGCCTTTTGACTAAGTTTCATAAAAATAAATTAGAAGGAAATTTAACGATTGATGACATCATCTCTAAAATCGTAAAACAATGTGTAGATAAAGGGATTATACAGGGAACGGGAATAAGCATTGATACAACTCACACAGCATCTAACACATTTAAATGTACCGCAGAAAGAGTAATGAAGCGTCTAGCTAAAAAGATTTTTAAAACTGTGGAGAACGAAAACGGTGAAGTACCGAAGGAAATAAATCAGGAGATTCCAGATTATAAAGAAATAAAAGATCATAAAGAAGCTAAGGCAACCATGAAGTCTTATCTCGAAGAGATAATTTCAAGTGTAGAAGAACATACAGAAATACAAAACAACTCCAAGGTGAAGGAATTACTAGAGGTTACGAAAGAAATTCTGGAGGACCCTAAATTTCTGGAACAAAAAGGAGTTCGTTCCATTGTAGATCTAGACGCTAGAGTTGGACATAAAAGTAAAACTTCCCATTTCTTTGGTTATAAAACAGAATTTATGATGATACCGAAAGAGCGAATTATAACAGCAGTTCATGTTGATAATGGGGCCTATGTGGATGGTAAAATGTTTGACGAGTTATTAGAACAAACAAAAAAAGGCGGTATTTTCATAGAAGAAATATTTGCCGATAAGGCATATTTTCGTAAGATAATACTAGATAGAATAAAAGAAATTGGAGCTAAAGCATACATACCAGTAAGTGAAATGGCCTATAGAGTAAATGAAGCATTTTACAGCTACAATAAAGATTCTGATGAATGGTTCTGTATTCAGGGGAATATTTCCGTAAGGAAATACCACAAAAAGACTAAAAACCGACAATCCTATCGTTATTACTTTGGAAAGGAAACTTGCAGAAGTTGCCCGTTTAGAGATGTTTGTATTTCTGGTAAAACTGTAGCAAAAGTTTTAGAGGTTGGGATCAATACTCCAGAATTCTATGAATACAGCCAACAACAAAAGTCAGATGAATTCAAAGAAAAATATCGGGAAAGAGCTTCTCACGAATGGAAAAATGGTGAGATGAAGAATTTCCACGGGTTAGATCGTGCCAGGGGGTACGATCTAAAAAGCGTGGCCTTACAAGCAAAATTAACTGCATTAGCAGTAAATTTAAAGAGGATAGCAGCGATACTATCCTCTAAAAAGTCAGCTATAATCATTTTTTATTCCATTTTCTTGAAATATATAGTTGGAATCCGTAAATTTCATAAAATGAGTATTTAAAAAGGGCACTTTTTCAGTGGTCTCGGACAGGTCCATTGTCCCTAACTTCTCATAAAATAAATGAGGTGTATGTCTAAAGAAGACATACACCTCAAAATTCAATATCTAAACCCTCACAGAATATATCACTAAATCCCACTTCTCAAAGCTCCACCCTGTTTTATTGAAACTACTTTCATTTACTAATATCGAGGATAGCTGGTTCTCCATCGTGTGACAAATGTAAAAAAGGACTAGGCTCCCCCAGACTATAAATCTGTAAGGTATGCATTGCACGCGTGCATGCAGTATAGAACAATCTTCTTAAGCTTTCATTTCCGTAAACTTCAGATGAAGCATCGTATATAATTACTGCATCAAATTCAATGCCTTTCGCCAAATATGCGGGTATGATAATCACTCCCTGCTCATATTCGATCGTGCCACTTTTGACAAGTTTACATTCTCCAAAGCTACTAAGGCTTTCGTATGCGTCAATGCTTTCCTTTTCAGATTTGCATATGATGGCGACCGTATTGTAATTACAATTCCGGAAATCTTTCACTTTAGCCATTATTTTTTGATGTAAATCCCCACGGTTAGAAACTTTTGTAATGACAGGCTTCTCGCCATTACGGTTAAAAGCTTTAATTCGAGCACCATCAGGAACTAGTTCACGTGTAAATTCAATGATCTGCTTAGTAGATCTGTAGCTTTGACTCAAGATGATACTCTCTGTTTCGCTTTGTCCATATAGATTGGTTAGACTTTCGAAATTTACACGTTCACTTGCATGAGCAAAAATGGCTTGATTAAAGTCTCCAAGGACCGTCATTTTCGCTGAAGGAAATAACTGTTTTAAGAACTCAAATTGAAAAGGAGAATAATCTTGTGCTTCGTCGACAAGAACATGTTTGATCATGTTATTTGTCTGAAATCCTTGAATTAACTCCTTTAACAGTAAAAATGGTGTTGCATCTTCGTAGTATAGTTTTCCTTCACTCAGCATTTCTTGCGTTAATAAACAAATCTCTCCCCATTCTTCAGGCGTTTCCCCTTCATTCCATTGTTTGATCGTCGAAGGATTTTCAAAAAGCTGTTGATATACTTTCTTTATGTCAATAAAATGTAAGGCTCTAACCCATCTCCGTAATGGCTTTAACTTTTTTCGAACGACCATACGAGAAAGTAATTTATTCTCTTGCTCATAATCATCAAAAGAATCCTCGGTAAAGCCGTGTTTTTTCTCTAAATAGGTATAAACCTTCTGATAATCATCTTTGCTAAGTAATTCAATTTCTTCCTGTACCCAGGGTTTGTTTAGCTCTTTCTTTTCCGTTTCGTCTATTAGTTGATGTAACCATTCTTTCAATTTTTCAATTCTATTGTATAAGCCTAATGAAGTGTCATTGTTGTAAAATCTTTCAGAAATTTGTTGAATAGACGCCAGAGTTTTACCCCGGAACTTTATTCCCCTAAATATCATTCCAGATAGTTCTAGTGATTTTCTGTATTTTTTAATTACCTCAAAAAAATGAATGGAAGCTTTATACCGAATACTTGCTGTTCTCGTTCTATAAAAATCGTCATGATCTGCTGTTAACAAATATTCTAATTGCTCATAAGGATCCTCAACCTCAAAAGATTTACTTAAACGGTGGTCTAAGTATTCCTGGAATGTTACCTGCTGCATATTTTCTTCTCCAAGTTCAGGTAGTACATTCGATACGTAGCTATTAAACATAGTGTTTGGTGAAAATAAAATGATTTGATCAGCTGTTAATCTGTCCCGATATTTATAAAGTAAGTATGCAATCCTTTGAAGGGCTGCTGATGTCTTTCCACTTCCAGCTGCACCTTGAACAATCAGTAGCCTTCCACGATCGTGCCTAATAATCCTGTTTTGCTCCTGTTGGATGGTGGCAACGATGCTGCGCATATGTTTGTTTGTCCCTTTGCCGAGTACCTGCTGTAAAATCTCATCTCCGATTGTGATACTTGTATCAAACATGGATTTAATTACACCATCTTGAATAATATATTGATACTTATTCTCTAACTCACCTTTTACAATGCCTCCGGGAGTTGAGTATTCCGCATGTCCAGGAGGATAATCATAATAAATACTGGAAATTGGTGCTCTCCAATCGTAGATCAGAAAGTTTTCTCCAGTTTGATCTGTGAGTGTTGATGTTCCAATATAAATTTGTTCCGAATCTGATGTCCCTTCTTCCTTAAAATCTATACGACCAAAATAAGGCACATCCTGCATACGTCGCAAAGTTGATAATCTCATTGAGGAATGTTTATGTGTACTTTGGCTAACTGATAAGTCTTGTGCCTGTTGTCTTAAACCAATGATTGTCTCAAGATAATCGTCAAAAGTATCCATATTAACCTTGAGATCATCCCAAAAGTGCTTTCGGATATGGATGACTTCTTCTTTGCGTTTAGACGTATCAACTTCAATTGTATTGATTTGTTGTGTAATTGTTTGCATTACCTCGTCTAAACGGTTCTGTTCTTTTTGAAGTTCTTGGTTCATATAAAGCACTCCTTTAAAAAAATTGGGGATTGACAGGGATTTTGTTTTACATTATAATTAAAATAAGGACAAATATGTTAACTTATTAACCGAAAAAGTGTTTCTATATTAATTTAACATACCTGCTACTCTTTCGCAATCTAATTTCTATATTGTTAATAAAAAAACCAATCGAGATATCGGTTGGTTTTTCTTTTTATTCAATATCTAATCTAAAATATACACATTGAAGATAATGTATGTGAAAAATCGCCTACTATTTGAAAAAGACACTAAATAATAGTGTCTTTTTCAAGTGTATGTGGTTAACATTTATTGCCGTAGATCGTTGCACCAATAATAATTAATAAGATAAATAGTACAACGATAAGCGCGAACGAATTTCCATAATGAGGAGCGCAATATCCGTAAGCAGGAGCTACATAACCACAAGACATTTCAGGTTGATATGCACCTGCAACATGTGGTGCATTTGCAGCTGCCATCATATTTGGGCTGTTTTCATAACCGTACATTTAATCATCTTCCTTTCGTTTTTGAAAATCCTAAGACGATACAGTATATACGTTTACCCTTCATTTGGAGCCCGTCTAGTAGGAAGAATGCTTCATGAAAGCACCTAAAATGAAGCCCATTTTTCATAATAACCCGAAGTACTTTGTCCCTCTGTTCATTTAAAAATAAAAAATAGTATATGTCATAGACATATACCTAGACTCATACTTTTGATTTCAAGATTTAATCAATATAAAAATCTACAAATCCCCACACAGTGTTCCAATACGTTTCTGGATCTACTTTTTCCGCATCGCCGTGGTTCGCTTCCGGAATGATTAGCTTTTCCTTTTCAACATCTGCTGCATTATACACTTCATCAAGCATTTCAAACGGAACAAACGTATCTGCATCTCCATGGATAAACAACATCGGAGTGTCACTTTTAGCGACTTGCTCTACTGCTGATGCTTCATATAAGTCATACCCTGCTCGTAATTTTGTTATGGTATTCGCTGCATTCATGACAGGAAATTCGGGTAATCCAAAGAGATCTTTTAATTGATAAACAAAAACATCACTTACAGAGGAATAGCCGCAATCCTCAACAATTACCTTTACGTTATCCGGTAAGTCTTCACCTGATGTCATCATAACGGCTGCGCCACCCATTGATACGCCGAATAACATGATTTCTGCTTCTGGATCTTTTTCGATTATCTGATCAATCCAGAGTAACATATCTTTTCGGTCGTGCCAGCCCATTCCGATATAATCCCCTTCACTTTCTCCATGTCCGCGAAGGTCAGGAGTCAGTACATTGCAGCCTTTTTCATAAAAATTTCGCACATATCTCGTCATAGACTTAGCCTTACTGTTGTAGCCATGAACAACAATTGCCCACTTATGGTTTACTTGATTATGTTCATATACATAAGCATTCAGTTTAAATTGATGCTGATCAGATGTGACAACATTTAATAGAGATGGCTTTAGTTCTTCCTTAAACACATCATCAGCTTGTTCAGCTTCCTTGGCAACTGATGCAACGACTGCCTCGCTTTCTTCCAGGTGTGGATTATCTTCTAAAAATTCTTTTTCACGGTCTACATTTAATGCGTATTTGTAGAAATAGTTGCCGACTAAGAAATAGGCAGTTACTAGTAGTCCTACAATAAGGGAGCCAATAATAATAAGTCTCTTTTTCATTTTCTCATTCTCCAAGTATAAAATGCATTCGTTTATTTCTCTACTACATTTCAGAATCTGTTTATACAATCTCCACTTCACTATATTTTATGTTTTATCCAAGGATACTCCCAATAAATTTCATAAAATTCTATAATATTAATATAACTTATCCATTTATAGTAATAAATCTCAATCTATAAAAGGAATGATTTTGTTGGAATCTATGAATAACATACATTATAAAATGATTTGTACTAAAAGAATATTTTATTTCATTTCTCTAATTGTCACAATAATTCTAGGGGTTGCTTCCAGAAAATATAGTACCTTCCTAGTGGAATTTGTTGCATTAAACGCAGGGGATATGTTGTGGGCAATGATGGTTTATTTTGGTCTTAGATTCTTACTTGTAAATAAGAGCCTGCTCATCGCTGTATTGCTAAGCTTTTTATTCAGCTTCGGCATTGAGATAAGTCAATTTTATCAGGCAGGTTGGTTAAATCAAAATCGTGACACATTGCTCGGAGGATTGATTTTGGGCAAGGGTTTTCTGTTTGTGGATTTAATTCGATATTCAGTTGGTATTATTTTTGCTTTTTTTATTGATAGACTATCTTCAGTGATTCATTCTCGCATTTTAAATTAATTGAAAAACTCGAACATGAATAGCGAACGCCTTGTAAAATGAAATACTAATGAAAACAAAAAAGAAAGGGTGCTCAAATGGTTGTCAATTCACGACTGATTAAGACACCCTATTTGCATTATATAAACTTAAGAGGAGACTACGTTACTTCGCAATCTTGTTCTGTCTATGGGACAACTCACCTGTCCCCATGTACCACGCCTTCTTATACCCATCGTAGATATTGATTGCTGCTGAGATGATGAAGATGAAGAGTATGCCGCCTATGAATGAGGATTTGAATTGGTTGGTACTTATTGTAAATATATCCGCCATAAAAGTAATGAAATCCATGCTTAATAGATTAGGGTTCACTAAGATGACTATAAATCCAACAGTTCCAACTAGTTGAACGACTGTATTGAATAATGCTAATCTTCTCGTCCATTGGCCCTTTATCAACTTATATAAAGATAATAAGATTTCAAGAGCAATCACAACGACGACGATCGGCCAGTATTGAAGCAATACGTCTTGATTTAATGCAGGAATTCTAAATTCAAGGCCTTCACTTCCCCCTCTATATACACCTACTAGGTGATTAGCATAAAAGTAGAGTGATGCCCAAATTGCTGTCCACATTAAACTTCCAAAAATCTCACACTTTGAGATTGCTTTTTTCTTAGGGATATACGTGATTGAATGTAAATCATCTGGAGTCCATGTTTTTAGACTGGTTGTTAAGGGTATTCTATCTTTTCCTTTATCCGTTCTTTCTAAAATGGCAAAAATTAGTGTAAGCCAAAAGAATACCTGCATCCCTACCTCAATGATTCTCCATATTCCTTCTCCCATAATGCGCAACCCAACATTAATAATTGCTTCATTCCCTGTATAGCTAATAAAATATTCCGCCATCATTGATATGAGTGAAATCACTGCAGCGATTGGTAAGATCATTTTCAAAAGTGACATATAAACATCAAAGTATCTTGGGCCAATGAGATGCATTGGCTGGTCGCGATAACCGCCGGCCAATAAAACAGGACTCCCTAATTTCTCAAGTACTTTCTTTACATCCTGCTCATTATATTCATCAGGCAGCATATCTTCGATTGTAGAACGTAGCTCAAGAGCAATATCTTCACGGTTTTTCTCTGGTAATCTCCTTGTAACCTCATGAATATATATGTCAATTAAATTCATTTTCTTCCTCCCCTTTCAATAAGTTGTAAAGCTCTTTTGAATTTGCCATCCATTCCTTTTTCAATTGCAAAAACACCTCTACACCAAATTCACTTAAAACATAGTACTTTCGGGGTCTGCTTTCAGATGTATCCCAGCTGCTCGAAACCAACTCCTGTTTTTCTAAACGCCGCAGCAATGGATATAACGTACTCTGATCAATTGAAATACCAGATTCCTCCAATAACTGAACTAGAGAATATCCATATTGAGGAGTTCGTAATTGACTTAAAACAGCTAGTGTCAGCGTACCTCTTCGGAGTTCAGTCGATAATGATTGTAATATATTACTCATTTCACCCACCTCTTTATTTTTACTATATGTCATACAGTATTTGTCTTATACTATGCATCATACACTATTGTTGTGACGCAATCAATTTAGAATTTTAAATAATGTTATAAAATAAGAAAAAACCACATTTTCATTATCTAAAATGTGGTTAAACAGTTAGTTTATACTGAATTAAAATGAAAGCATTGCTCCTCTTTCATCAAACACTGCGGAAGGATTATGTGCAACTTCCCAAAGGTTATTTTCAGGATCAGCAAAATAGGCAGTTCTTCCTCCCCAAAATGCATCACTAGGTTCTCTTAAAATCCTTCCACCTATACTTCGAACCTCTTCAATTGTTGTATCTACCTGTTCCGGTTTATCTACATTGATGGCAAACGTCACACCGCGAAACTCTTTACTATTTTGTGTAATTTGGATTCCTGCATCTTTCGTTAATTCTTCAATAGGAAAAAGCGTTACATTCACACCTGCAGTTTTAAATGCGGCATAGTTATCTGAACTGAATTCAGTTTCCTCCCACCCGAGTTTTTGATAAAAAGACCGAAGAGCAGGCAGATCATAAGCCCCAATTGTAAGCAAGCTAACTCTTTGCATGACCACATGTATTCCCTCCTATTAAATAATGTCTGTTGTTTACTTTCTAGAAGGGGGATAAAGATTCCTTCTACACAATTAATAGAAGCCTATCTTATTCTTCTTTCAATAAGGTTAATTCCCACTCCCATAGCAACTACTCCAATTAGCAGCATAAATAATAACGACATAATCACATCCTGAAAACCGGCGTCGTAAAAAATAACCAACATAATCGCATCCATTGCATGTGCCATCGGAAATAGATCTGCTATGAACAGTAAGCCAGAATTCGTAATCGTCCCCGGCATCATATAAGCGCCACTAACAATCGGTATGAGGGGGATAACTGATGGGTAAATGGCATAAAATTGCTCCGGCGTCTTTACAAACCCGGTAATTAACATCGCTATACTAATCATACTAAAAATAAAGAACGCAGCAATTAAGATAATTAACCATAGCTGATCTCCCAGCTCATATTTCATCAAGTACTTAAACACCAAGAGTACAACAACTACTTGAAATAGTGTAATCAAAAAACTATAGAATATATACCCACTATACATCTTGGTCTTACTAATTGGTGATAGGATCATTCGATTCCAAATGCCAGAGACTTTATCATGTGTGACATTATTTACCTTTAGGCCAAGAATAAACATTGAAATTAAAAATGTAAAAGCAAATAATAATTGAGTACTCATGTTATAATTCGGAACTTTCTCACTTTCAAGTCCCTGAGTCTCCATTTGAAAAGGTGCTTCATTTAAATACCGTTCGAGTTCTTCTCTAACGTTTCCGTTTCCTTTTGATTGAACAATTGCACTAAATTGTGCCTCCTGTTGAAATACTTTGTCAACATGCTGCTGAACATACGAAACCGTTGGAAGCTCACTTGTAGCAACTAACCTGTAATCTGTCTCCATTAACTTTACAGCTACATCAAGCTTACCATCCCTTACGTCCTCGCGAGCTTCATTCGGTTCTACAACAACAAACTGAAAGGAGTCATCCACATTCAACAGTTCTTCCCATTTTTTCTCAATTTCTGAGGCGTTTTTTTCTTCACTGAAAATAGCTACCTTTGTCGGTGAATAAATACCTCCGGCAAAGACTAACGTTGCAAGAATACTCCCCGCGATAAATAACAGGATGAAGATAGGGTTGCGTTTATCCTTTGTAAATTGTGCCCATACTACTGAATTCACTACGCTTCCCCCTTTTTAGGATATAGAACTAAACCAATGACTGTCATTACGATAAAAAACACAACAAGGATCATACACGGGATGATGATGGTGGAAAACTCCTCAAATTGAACCCATTGTGTCATAATAGCTAAGGAAAGACCGTTCGGTGTCCACTCACCGATCTGTTGCAGCCAGTCAGGTAATAGATAAACAGGTACGAAACTTCCACCGATGATACCAAATAGAATGATGACGATCATAAAAATACCATTCGCTGCATCGATATCAGGGACTCTGAGTGATATGCTGGTAAAGACGGCAGATAACCCTGATATTGCTAAGGATAGTAATGTCACAATCCCAATGGTACCAAGCCAGAAGGAAATTGTCCGACCAGGAAATACATCTAAAATAAAGTGTGACGAAATAAATACAAACATAGTTTGTAACCAAGCTAAACAGAATGTTGAGACAACTTTACCTATTAGAAAATGAAATGGATGACTATTGGTCAATAAAATCCGATGGAATACTCGTTGTCTAATTTCTTCTCCTGTTTTCGTTGCTACGGTTGATGCAAGGAATAATGAAAACAACGCTCCGATTGCAATCGGAAAATACTGTGTGAGTGTAAAGCTTTCACCAGCTCCTATTTTCTCAATGCCTCCTTCTGGCAGGATAACTTCCTCCTGCGAGGCACCTCCCATTTTCTGTAGGGCAAACTGATAATTCATTTGATCCATAAACCCTTGGATTATTTGTGATATCGCGTTGGTATCATTCGTTTCCATTTCTACTTTATATTTCAATAGGGTAGTTGGCGGTTCTTCCATTATCGCTGAATACAAACTATCAGCAGTAAATCCATCGGGTATGATTAGAATTCCGTCTAATTCCCCTTCTTTTACTTTAGCAACTGCCTCAGTTTCCTTCATTTCATAAACCGTTACCCATTCCTTCAAATCATCACTTTGAAGATAATCTTCTAACATTGAAATAGGTTTTATTAAAGTTACTTGACCCATAATTTCCATTGTTTGCTCTTCATTTAATGAAGCCTCTTTGAGTAACCGTTCCTTTAATTGAGTCATTGTTTCTGTGTCGTTATCCTGATTCACGACTGCTAGTTGCAAATCCATCTTCGCATCATCATTGAAACCGAACAACCCGGCAAAAGCGAAGTTTAACACAAGGACTAAAATAATTGGAAGCACAAGTACGGTGATGATCTCCTTACGGTCACGCCAAAATATCAGTAAATCTTTTTTTATGAAACTTAACATAGGTACGCCTCCTTAGTCCCGTAATGTTCGACCAGTCAAATGAAGGAATACATCCTCCAAGCTAGGAGTTTCAGTATGAAAATTAACGATCTGGATATGATGTTGGTCAGCTAAATGAACGAGTTCACTGATTAAATGACTTCCTTTTTTCACAATTACTTTCATTTGCACATTAGAGGCTTCAACCTTACGAACCCCCTCTATCGTCTTTACATGCTCTACAAATGCTTCGTCCATCTTACTTAACTCCACTTTTAATGTATCCTCTGTTGACAAAATGCTTAAGAGCTCAGCCTTTGTACCTGAGGCAATAATTTCACCATGATCCATAACGTACAATCTGTCACAGAGTTGTTCTACTTCTTCCATATAATGACTTGTGTAAAGAATGGTTGTTCCATCTTTTTTATTTAAATGCCGAACCATTTCAAGAATATGATTTCTCGATTGTGGATCTATTCCAACAGTAGGTTCATCCAAGATAAGTATTTTCGGTTGATGTAATAAGGCTGCTGCTATATTAACCCTGCGTTTCATTCCACCGGAAAATGTTTTGACTAAATCCTTTTGGCGTTCTTTTAATCCAACAATATCTAAAGCATTTTGAATACTTTTCTCCAATTCCTTTCCTTTGATTTTATAGATAGATCCAAAAAATTTGAGATTTTCGTAGGCTGATAGCTCTTGATAAAGCGCTAATTCCTGTGGTACGACACCTAGAATATTTCGAATTTCACTTGGTTTCTCGACAAGGTTTACACCATTTAGCTTTATCTCACCGCTTGTTGGCTTAATCAAACTTGATATCATTGAAATTGTTGTTGATTTTCCAGCTCCATTTGGTCCTAATAAGCCAACAGATTCACCTTGATCCAAATATAAGTTCACTTCTTGCACAGCGGTTTTTCCTTTAAATGTCTTTACTAAATTGATTGTCTCAAGCACGAGTTTGCCTCCTTTGATGTTTTAATCAATACCATGTTTGTATCTTAAAACAAAAAAACCAAAGTCACTACTGACTCTGGTCACTGTATGAAACGACACTTATTACTTTTGTCACTTTTTTAACTTCAGACAAGTCGATTGCGAATGGCATAAATTGCTAACTGTGTCCGGTCCCTTAGTTCTAATTTCTCTAAAATCATACTTGTTTGATTTTTGACTGTTCCGACCGACAAGCCCAGCCGTTCTGCTACTTCCTTATTATTTAATCCTTCACCAATAGAAGCTAAAATCGCTCTTTCCCTGGGCGTTAGTCGCGGATCTATCGATTTCTCCACCTGCTTTTGAAGCAAGACAGGCATTACTTTTGCAGCCACCTTATCTTCAAGTGAAAGTCCGCCATTTAATGCGCTTTTTATTGACCGAATAAGTGATTCTGTATCACCATTTTTCAGCATATAACCACTTACACCCAATTTTAATGCTTCCATCACATATTCTTGGTCATCAAATGTTGTAAGTATTAGAATTTTCATTAGAGGGAAACGTGACCGTAATATTTTTGCTGATTCAATTCCATCCATTACTGGCATGCGTATATCTAAAATGGCTACATCAAAACCCTGCTTCTCACATAGGTTGATAGCTTCCTTGCCATTATCAGTTTCTCCGGTTACTTTTATCTCATCATCTGTTTCAATCATTGCCTTTAACCCTTGACGTACCATCACTTGATCTTCAGCAAGTAAAACTTTAATCATATGACACTCTCCGTTCAATTAAACGTATACTCCCTCTCACGATAAAATGGCGTTCATTTTGATCGATTTCTAGTGAACCTCCGACTTTTTCTAATCGATCACGCATCGCTTTCAATCCATATCCTTCGTGAAAAGTAGAATGAGAGGGAGCTTCATTGAATACTTCAAATCTAAAAATACTTCCACCGGGGGATTCAAACGATACATGTGCTTCTCTCGCAGAGCTGTGCTTCATTATATTTGTCAGGGCTTCTTGTACAGCACGATAGATCGCAAAAGACTGCTCCCCTGTTAGCGGGACGGCAAATGCGCCATGTTTAACAGAAAAATTTATTTTCATAAAGTTTTCCATTTCTAATTTCCGAATTAGGCGAATTACACCTTGTAAGCCGCCAACTTCCGGCTGTTTAAAAGACTTAACAGCGCTTCTTGTTTCCTCTAAGCTTTGCTCCGCAAGTTGTTTCAGCGTTGCTATTTTTTCCTGATCCTTTTCATCTGCTTGTATTCGGAATACCTCAAACTGCATAATAAGTGCTGTGAGTTTATGCCCAACAGAATCATGTATTTCATGACCAATAAGCATACGCTCGTCCTGTCTCGTTTGTTCTTCTGCCATAACTAGCTGTCTTTTCATCTTCCTATACTCATCAAGTAAAGCATCATT
The DNA here is from genome assembly GCF_903166545.1 of Metabacillus schmidteae. Classification (NCBI taxonomy): domain Bacteria; kingdom Bacillati; phylum Bacillota; class Bacilli; order Caryophanales; family Bacillaceae; genus Metabacillus; species Metabacillus schmidteae. Next base: position 2,914,891 of record NZ_CAESCH010000001.1, read on the forward strand.
CTTTTGACGAGTTTCTTTTTCTCGTTTATGTACACCATGATAATGAAATAATGCTGAGATTAATAAGAAATAAAAAAAGGTATACCACGTTATATGTGGAACTGTAAGATTTGATTGTAAAACAAGCGATGTTAAACAACCTGTTTGTACTACAACCACTAAAAAGCCTTTCAATCGCGGTAAATAATAAACAGCTTCTGCTATTAGTAATGAGTGTATTAAAAAAGAATATGGATTTAATAAACTATCTATCGGATAAAAGATGATTGTCGTTAACAGGGCTTGGATACAGAAGAAGAGTGTTTGCAGGATTGGTTTCTCCCTGAATAGAGGAAGAAAAAAGAAAATAAGCAGAAATAAACTTGTCCCCAGCAGTTGCCATTCATTAATACGTGTTGGAATTTCAAAAAAAGCTACTGTCCAAACTGTACAATTAATTGCCAACCAAATAAGATACATTTTCTTCATTTTAATTTACAAGCTCCTCTGAAAAAACATAGGAAGTAATATCCATTTTTTCTTTAAGTATACAACGAATGATAGGTTATGACTTAATTTAAAATAAAAAAAGGAGGTTTTTTAAAAAAGTCCTCCCAATGATTAGATTGTATTTCCTTTTTTCTTAACTTCAGCATCCAACCCAGCTCCAATTGCGATTCCAAGACACATGCCGATCGGTATTCCTAATGCGATATTCTCGAAAATCGTTAAGCCAAACACGACACCCAAACTTATTCCAATAGACATGTAGATTGACATATAATATCCCTCAGGCAGCAATTTATGTTGTTTCTGAAGATGGGAATAAATTTGATGAATAATTTGAGTATGTTGTTTAAGATCAAATTTGTCTATTTGATCTTTCTTCTTATTTAATTGTATTATATGATCTTTAAATTCTTTTAGCTGCTGCTCACAATCCTGACAATCTTTTGATAAAGAAGCTAGCTTATCTGCAAGTCGTTCACATTTATTTAAATCAAGCTTTGCACTGATTTTTTTGTTGTTTGTAGCTTTTAGTTCGTTTATCATCGTGTTTATGTGATCAATATGTTCGTTCATGAAATAGACCTCCTAATGAGAAGACGTTCTACTTTTACATACGATTACACATTGAAAAAGTTTCAATATCTTAGTTTTTTTCATTAAAAAGCCCAGCATATCGATATGCTGAGCTTTTACATCATTCACAAAGAACTAGTTAATTTACTTCATTCAAAGCAACCGGTTTTCCCGCTTCAACCAGCACTTTGTTTTGGCTCATGAAGATCGTTAGAATAATCATGAATACTCCTGTACCAATCAGGAGCCATTCAATTTTGATAAAATCGGCAATCGGACCAAAGATAAGCATTCCGATTGGCATCATTGAAGTTGACACCATCCCCATGACACCAAAAACTCTTCCAAGATAATCTTCTTCAATTTTTTCCTGTAATAATACGGTTGTTGGTGTATTAAAGATTGGCATGGCTACCCCAAATAATGCCATGAACATTAAATAGATCCAAAAAATTGGCGCTATACCAAGTGCGAATGTACATATCCCCATAATTAGACTCGATAACGCCATTGTTTTCACTTTATTTGGGAAGCCGCCCCATGAAGCAATTACACCTCCGCCGATCATCATTCCAATGGAAAAGGCTATTTCAATTGCCGTTAATCTCCATACATCATCACCAAACGTACGTGTAACCTGTAATGGAGTTAAGAATGCTGCAGGTGCCATTAAGACAAAGAAAACAGCAAAATATAGAAAAAACGTTTTAAGAAATGCATGGTTATTCACATACTGTAAGCCTTGTTTAAAATCACTAAAGTAGCTTGTTGTATGTTTTTCTGCTGCTTTCTCATGGGTAGAGATTTTTAAAAAGGCTAGAAGTGTAACAATCGCGATTACTGCTGTAATGACATCAATGAAAAAGATGATTTCTATTGACGTCGTTGCCAAAAGTGCTGCACTTACCATTGGCGAAACAAACATGATGATCGCTTGGATACTTCCGTTCGCTCCGTTTACTTTTGTTAATTTATCCTTCGGAACAATTTGCGGAAGGATTGCTCCAACTGCAGGTGTTTGAATCCCTGTTCCAAAAGCACGAATTGCGGCCATGACAAAAAGTAACCATGTTGCATCATATCCCATTAAAAAGAGAATGGCCAAAATAAGTGTAGCTGTTGCAATGAGTCCATCTGCTACCATAATAAGCATTTTGCGGTTATACCTATCTGCCCAAACACCTGCAACTGGAGACAATAGAAATGTAGGTATAAACCCGCAAATGATATACAATGTCATCATTAAACCTGATTCTGTTTCCAACGTGATGTACCACATAATCGCATACTGCACCAAAGAAGATCCAAACAATGATACTGTCTGACTGCTTAAAAAGAGAATAATATTCTTTAGCCAATTTTCTTTGAGATTGTTATTTACTGTACTCATGTTTTAACAACTCTTTTCTATGAAATTTTTAGTTTTAGATTCACTTCACCCACATCCATCAACATTGAACCGTTCTATTGATAGTTATTTTTAAGCAACAAAAAAAGAGGGAATCTGCATCCCCTCTTTTTTTAATAACCGTTAAATAAAGGTTTCCTTAAAAATAGACAGACCAATCCCGTAGCTCTGAACATAGGCAGAGCTTACAAACGTATTCAATTAACGATTGCAGTGTAGGAATCTTAATCTCATTGATGCTGTCAAAAGGAAAACCTCCATTTCATCCATATTAATTTCAATCATAGCAAAAGAGCCCCTGTCAATCAATAGGTTTTTAATCCTATCCCGCATCAATCATTTTAGAGTAACTGAGAAGAGGAAATCTTGGGGATAAACAAATGTTAGGATGAACAGGATAAAGATAAGGAAAAAGACTACGGAAGGGAGAAAAACTTTATTGGTACTTGTTTTATTTATTATATGTGCAACCTTTCTCTTAGGGATCAATAGTCAAAATACCTTTTTACCAGCGGAAATTGTTTTAAATGGAATGATTAATGCTTTAATTAATGTAGAATTTATTCTCATCACCATTTCAAACTTAAAAGTGATAAATGCATCAAATGATAAACTATCAGCTATTACAGTCATTATAGGTCAAGTATACTTAATTCCAATGATAACAATTTGTTTTCTATCAATTTTTATAAAGGCAACTTCGATTTCAAAAAAAATAATAATCTTTTCTATCTCATTAGTACTTCATACGACATTTATTTATCTATATGAATACCTAGGATTAATAAATATTAAAAATTTACCATATTATTTTTCAGTTTTTTATTGGTGTGCTGTTTTATTGGTCAACTTATTCATTTTTTTCAAATATAGAAAATTACTGGCGAGGGCAGGAATGTTAAATGGGTATATTAACAATGCCAATAAGTTTTGATCAAAATGAAATTTTTGTCTCGATAATTGCAGGTGGTTTAATTCTCATTTTTATCTTATTACCAAAACGATTTCCCATTCATTTACTAATACTTTTTTTGTTAATTAATTCATTTATAGGTCGTACTGTGGATACTACTCTCGCTATTCCACCTTTTGATATTTATGATAGCTTTGATGCGAATAAACATGAATTATTCGATGAAATTACGTATTCTATCGTCTATTCGATTTATGGATATTTATTCTATTATTTCTATGATAAATTTCATTCGATTCCATCGTGGGTTAATGTTCTTGCTTGGACCCTATTAAGCACGATATCTGAGAGAACATCCGTTTATTTTAATGTTTTTCAGTATCAAAATTGGCATTTATTTTACTCATTTTTAGTATATATTTTAGTGTATATATTACATGTTATATTTTATAGATTGATGACAAAACAGTTGAACTATTCATCTGAACGAGTAAAATCTGTTCAACGATAAAGATTAGTGTGAATGTTGTTATCGAAAATTCTACTATCTATTGTATACTTAAAAAAGTGCATCAATCTTGTTAGGATTAATGCACTCGATACTATCTTATATTCTAACTATTGTTTGCACTCCATTTTATCTGTCCTTCATCCCAGTATAAATATGAACGGCATCTCTCAAAAACTCAGCTGTACCAGGTTTTTCTTTATCATAGTAGATTGTAAATCGTTCATCATCCACATACATTTGAGCAAGACCTGCGTGGGCCTCTTTATTGTAGGATGGCCAGTGGAACATTAACCATTTCTTGTGCAACTCTGCAGCCTTTTGAGCTAATTCACCCGCAGGATCCCCCGATTTCATTGCATTGCTTAACATTTCTCTCATTTCACTTTCGATTCTAACTGATTCTTCGTAATCCTCTTGAGACATATTCATGAACTTTTCATTCGATTGCTTAACTGTTTCTTCCCCGTATTTTTCACGGATCTCATTTCCGTATTTATCTTCATTTTCTTTTAAAGCTTTCTGTTTAAAGCCTTCAAATTTCTCTTTATCCGTCATCTTCATTCTCCCTTCAGATTGTGCGATTGTTTTTTCGACATTTGCAATTAGTTGGTCTAATTGGCTTCGTTTATCAAGGAGTTGCTCCCGATGCTCATGTAATGCTTTGGAAAAGTCAAATGCAGGATCGTTCACAATATCTTTTATTTGGGTGAGTTGCAGACCTAGCTCGCGGTAAAAGAGAATTTGCTGCATGAGATTTACTTCATGTTGTCCATAGATTCTGTATCCTGATGAGTTGATTCTTGCCGGCTTAAGAATTCCAAGCTCATCATAATATCGTAACGTTCTCGTACTGACACCCGATAATTCAGCTAGTTTCTGTATCGTGTATTCCATCTTGATTCCCTCCCTGACAATTTCACTTTACACCTTGACGCAACGTTAAGGTCAACACCTGAATGGAATTTTTTTATTCGCGTTAAAATCGTGAAGGGCTGGTGAACTCGATATCAATCTGTTGAATGTGTAGACCAATTTTTAATAAAATCTTCTTTTAACAATGAATACATATATAAATCATCAAATTTCCCACATGTAAACTCATAATTCCTTAATAGACCTTCTCTAATAAAACCTCGGCTTTCTGCTAATTTTTGTGATGATATATTCGGGGTTTCAATTAATGCTTGTATTCTTCTTATGTTTAAATGTTCAAATCCATATGTAATAATTGCAGTAAATGCTTCACTGGCAATGCCTTGTCCCCAGTACTCCTTACTTAATTCAATACCAATATCACAACGAAAATGTTCAGAAACGATATTCAGAAAACCGCAGCTTCCGATCATCTTTTCTTGCCCTTTTATAGTTATCCCCCATCTTATGCCTGTTTTCTTTTCAAATATTGATTGATACCATGAGATTTCATTTAGCGCATCATTTATTGAATTAAATGGCTCTAATCCATAATATTTCATTACTTCTTGATCAGATAAATACTTTAGAATATCATTTGCATCTGCTGTTGTTATTTGTCTTAATCTTAAACGTTTTGTTTCAAGGACAGGAAATTTGTTTTGTTCAGTCATATTTACATCCCCTAATGTGGTTTTTAGAATATTATTCAAAGATTATCTCATTTTCTATCTGTTTGATATTAAAATTATAGCTTGTTTTTCTATGACTATATACATTCTCTACGTTAATAACCTTGGTTTTTCACATAAACGAATAGTGGGAAAATAAGATGTTTATTTTCGCCCTCTCACAATACCGTACGTACCGATTACGTATGCGGCGCTTCAATTTTACTGTGTGAACTTTGTTGTCCATAAATTCTTATCCTGATGAGTTAATTCTTGCCGGCTTAAGAATCCAAGCTCATCATAAATTTAATGCTATTGAAAAAGTACCATAAAAAAAGACCTCTCCATAATTGAAGAGATCTAAAATAAATAGGTGTTTATATATACAAGTTCAGTATCTCAATATTTTATATAATGAACTGAGAATATATAATTGATTAAAACCAAACTATTTGCACATGAACATTTTTGGTATACTTTTAGTTAAAAACTGCCATTTCTTTTACGAAATTTTGCATTTTAGAAAGTCTTGCCTGATAGGCATCAAATAATCCATCTGCTGTTTCTTTAATTGTTCTTTGCGAGTTTGTATAGATGTTTACACTAGTTGCATGGTCTGTTTGCTTAATCCATTCATCCGGTAAAGAGGAAATTCCTGTCAACGAGCCGGAAATACCTGAAGCAACTGCAGTGATGCAATCAATATCTCTACCAAAATTAACACCAGATATCATAGCTTCCTTTAAATTTCCTTTTACCATTCTAAAGATACAGATCCCTTTTGTTACAACTTCATTTGCAGAAGCAAAAGCATATGGGGTTCCTTTTCCACTATAGACATCATCAAAAGCAACACGTAATTCTCTAAAATCTGTACAATTTGCGGTATGTTTTAATTCTCTATCGATTTCTTTAACAACAAGATCTTGATCACAATTATCATATATAGCACCAATGACGCTATCAACAGTTGCATTAGGTTTTGTCGCTGCAGCAATTGATACAGCTGTAACTGATGCCCATTTGAGTCCACGGCTATTTGAAGTCTGATAGAGTTGACCAACTTCTAATACATCCTCAATAGCTCCTTTTACATCTCCGGCATTGATTAAACCTATTGGATGACAGGAACGAGCGAAACTGTTTAATCCTGCGTAATCACAATATTTTCCTAAATCTCTTGCAGGGATTCCACTTTTAGCCATTGCTAGCAGAGTTGCTTCGAATGGCTCTGATACCATCCCAATTGATATTGGTTTTATATCTCTAACCCAGATATTTTTTACATCTTCTGCATTTACTCGGTCTTGTTTTTCAATAATCGCTGTTATCATTAATTTTTGTCTTTCAATACCATCCTCAGTCGTACCTGGCTCTCTTTTCCAACCATTGTTATAGTGTTCATAAGATAATGGACGGTCGACAGTTCCGTATGTTTCTTCTATTTTTTGATATGACCACCCTTCAACAGCAGCTCCCATAGCTGATCCAATATGTGCACCTGCAATACAGCCTAAAAATTTGTCTTTTAATGATACGTTTGAAGTCATATAATATCCACCCTTCTTATTATCTTAATATATTATGTTATTAACCTTTGACACCGCCAAAGGTGATTCCCTGTATAAATTTTTTTTGAACAATAAAATAAAGAAATATGATTGGTAAAGCAACCAATACTGAAGCAGCCATCAATGGTCCCCAAGCAGTATCTTGTGCGGTTCTAAATTGTTGTAAACCTAGTTGCAAGGTATACTTTGTTTCATCATTTAAGTAAATAAGTGGGCCTAAAAAGTCATTCCATGATGCCATAAATTGAAATAATGCAATCGTTAAAACTGCAGGTTGACATAGTGGTAACATGATACGTAAATAGATGCCAAATTCCGAACAACCGTCTATTCTGGCTGCATCTTCTAAATCCCTAGGTAATTGCTTAAAAAACTGCCTCATAAGAAAAATATAGAATGGAACACCGAAGAACGCTGGAATAATCATAGGAAAAAATGTTCCAACAAGACCAATCTTTGACCATACAATAAATAGAGGAACCATTGTTACTGGAAAAGGAATCATCATTACAGCCAAGGTGATAAGAAATAAAGTGTCTCTTCCCCTCCATTTTAATCTTGCAAAGGTATATCCAACTAATGGACAAGATATGATGACACCAATAGTAGAAATCGTAGCTATGATAAGTGAATTCTTAAATTGAGTAAAAAATGCTATCTCTGTTACAGCTTTCACATAGTTCTCCCAATTTATTGGGTTAGGTATCCAAACCGGCGGGTGTACGAAGAGTTGATCTGCTGCTTTTAATGATGTGGATACCATCCAGATAAATGGAAGAGCAAAACCTACTGCTGCTATAAACAAAAGAATGGGAATAGCTATTCTTTTTACCAATGAATTGCTCCTCAATTTTTTCCACCTCAGTCCTTTCCTTGGTAAAATACCCATTTACCAGATGATTTTAATAGGACCACTGTAATAGCCATTACAACAATAAATAAAATCCAAGCCATTGCTGACGCGTAGCCCATCTTCATGTACAAAAATGCATTATTATAGAGATACATACTATAAAATAAAAGAGATTCTGCTGGATTACCTGTTCCATAGGTTAGTGCATAAGGTAATGTGAACTCTTGCAGAGCATGAATAACTCCCATGATCATATTAAAAAATATTACTGGAGTTAATAGCGGAAGTGTAATGTGAAATGTTTTTTGAAACCAATTAGCTCCATCAATATCTGCAGCTTCATAATAATCTTTGGAGATATCTTGAAGTCCAGCTAAATAGATTAAAATAGAATTACCTAATACCCAAAGTGTCATAATCACCAAAGATGGTTTAGACCAGGTTGTATCACCTAACCACCCAGGACCTGTTATACCAATTTTTTCAAGGAACGCATTAACCAAACCAAACTGTGGATTTAACAACCATTGCCACAATATTGTAGTTGCTATTACAGGTAATAAGGACGGGAGAAAGAATACTGTCCGTAGAACTCCCTGACCAAATAACGGGATATTAAGTAACATCGCAAGCGTGACTCCAAACATTATCGCTAACGGAACTTGCATGAATGCATATATGAGTGTATTTTTGAGACCTTTCCAAAACAAATTATCGTTAAAAAGTGTGACGTAATTTTCGAATCCAATCCACTGGGATGGACTAATGACATTATAATTAGTAAGACTATAATACATAGAGCTAAATAGAGGGTATGCAAAAAATGCTAATAAACCAATAATCCATGGAAGGGCAAATAAAATACCTGCACGCTGTATTCTCGCTTCCATACTTACCGCTTTCTTCTTATCTTTCTCTTTAACATCACTATTTGTAACCTCTGTAAGATTAGACAATAACAACCCCTCCCTTCAAATAAATAGTGTAGGAGAAGAAAAGCTAATTCTTCTCCTTTATTGAGTTATTCTAATTATTCTAATTGAGCTTTCTTATTTTCTATTTCTTTATTAATTTTTTCTGTTATTGAATCTAGTATTTCTTTAGGTGTACCTTGCTTATTCATTACTAAATCAGGTGCCTTTGCCAACTCATCCCACATCATATTTCCTGCCAGGACGACCGGTCTATGTTTACCATTTGGTAATACCTCAAGGAAGATATCCTGTCTTGGATCATCTGCATACATCTTTTCATTAACCTCTGGCATTGCTGCAAATTCACCAGTAATCTCTTTAAAACTTTGCCCTTCTTCAGTAGCACACATCCACTTAACAAATTCCCAAGATGCATCTAAATTCTTCACTCCCTTAGGTATTAGTAACACTCTACCTCCCACAAAAGTATTAAAGTCTTCTCCACTAGGTGTAGGAATATATGTGACACCATAATCTAAATCTGGAGCATATTCATCAATTTGACTGAGCATCCAATTTCCAGTTACCATCATGGATAGCTGACCTGTAAAAAATGGATTCGTTGCGTTCGTACCAGCAGAGCTAACAAAACTAGTTACGTCTTTTATTCCAAATCTTTCAGCAAAGTCTGTTTCCCATTTAAGAGCATCTACAATTTTAGGATCGTTTGCTGTAACTTCATTATCACTATTTACAAACTCACCACCAAATGCCCATCCCCATGAATATAACCATCCTTCTCCGAACCAAGGGATAAAACCAAATCTAGTATATTTCCCGTTTTCCTTTTTTGTTAATTTTTCAGCAGCAATCTCTAATTCTTCTATAGTAGTTGGTGGATTCTCTGGATCTAATCCAGCCTCCCTAAAATGTTCCTTATTATAAAAGAGTGCTCTGGCCGTACCATCATATGGAAGTGCTAGCAGTTCTCCTTCATAAGATGCTTCTCCCCATGCCCAGTTATAAAAAGTATCTTCTGTTATACCATCCTTTGCTGCTAACTCTCCAATTGGCTCTAAAGCTTCTTTATATTCAGCAATCCCATATCTACTGGCAAGCATAACGTCTGGTGGATTTCCCCCTGCAACTGCAGTAACTAGTTTTGAACTAACAGAGTCGCCGCCATCAGGAGCTACATAGACGGGTTTAACAACAATATTTGGATGTGTTTCATTAAATTTTTGTACAGATTTTTCAATTGATTCTCCAGATGGTCCAGTTTCCCAGTTGTGCCAAAAGGTAATTTCAACTTTTTCTTTACTATTTGAATTATTTTTATTAGTACTGTCTTTCTCTCCATTAGGTTGACTGTTCGAACACCCAATAACACTAAATAAGAAAATTACCGAAACGATCAACAATAGGAATATACGTCTAGACCTCTTGTTCATTAGTATCCCCCCGGATGTTTGATATTAATTTTTTAAAAGAGAAATTTCTAGATCGGTTAAAGTTTATTTTGTAACTCTCTAGCAATCTCTAATTCTAACTGATGTAACTTACCAACTCTCCTTCTGAAATGCTCCTCTGTACTAAATCCTGCATTAACAAAAGCATGAATTAAATCTTTTGCTAGCCAAGGACCTACAATTTTAGCTCCAATACACATGACATTAACATCATCATGTTCAACACTTTGGTGAGCAGAATGTATATCATGGCATACTGCAGCTCTTATTCCGACAAACTTATTTGCTGCAATGCAGGCACCCACTCCTGTGCCGCAAACCATTATCCCTCTATCTGCTTCACCATTTTTGATTGACTGACAAACGGATCTTGTAATATCGGGAAAATCCACTTCTTCTATAGAATGACATCCATAATCTAGAACAGTAATTCCTTGTGATTTTAAATAATTCATGACTTCAGCCTTTAATGGAAAACCTGCATGGTCGCATCCTAATGCTATAATCATATTACCTCCTCCTTTCATTCTTAATTATTGGTATATGATTTTTTACAATCAAGAAAATCAAATGAAAAGCCTTTCAAAAAAGGGATTTCGCCTCCTTTTTTTCGCTAAATTTTAATACTTAAAAAGAATATATGTAAGCGTAATCATTGTTTATGCAACAATATTTTTTTATTTTTAATGCGAATGTATTTGGGAAAGGAAACATATTTCTGAAATATATGAAAAGGCTACCATGTTTTTCTTTGAGGAGGGTTATTTATGGCTACCATGAAAGATGTAGCAAAACTATCCGGCATTTCAATCTCAACCGTTTCAAGAGTGATTAATAATACTGGTTATGTAAATGAAGAAACAAAAGAAAAAGTAATAGCAGCTATAGAGAAGCTTAATTATTCTCCTAATCAGGCAGCAAGGAGTCTGGTGCGTGGTGACACCCAAACTATCGGACTTATCATACCTGATATCTCTAACCCTTTCTTCCCCGAAATAGCACGTGCTGTCGAAGATACAGTACAAGGGGAAAAATACTCTATCATTGTTTGCAATTCAGATAACGACATTTTAAAAGTAAGTAATCATTTTAAGACCTTAAAGCAAAAATCTGTAGATGGTATTATCATTGCAGGTGAAATAAAGAGTAATCATATACAGGAATTTACTGAACAAAATCTTCCACTCGTTATGATTGATGTAAATACTGATTCTTTACCGGTTAATTCGGTCCGCACTGATAATCATTTTGGTGGAAAAATTGCTACGAAACATTTAATTGAACAAGGTTTCTCAAGGATAGCACATATTCGAGGACCTTTAGATAGCTCTACTGCAGAGGACAGATATAAAGGCTATCTATGTATACTTAAGGAATATGGAATTATATACGATCCTACATTGGTTCAAATTGGTGATTTTCATGAAGAAAGTGGTTATAACGCAATGCTGCGTTTACTTGCTCACTCTAATCCGCCAGATGCTGTTTTCGTCGCAAATGACCTAATGGCCCTGGGTGTATTAGAGGCAATATCAGAAAAAAATGCACAAATAGGTATTGTTGGTTACGATGACATTCCATTTATAAAGTATGTAAATCCAAAACTTACAACTGTTAAGCAACCAATATATGATATAGGCATAAGAGCAGCACAAATTCTCCTTGAGACTATAAATAATCGTTCTGAAAAAATTGACTATGTTAAGGAACTTATGAAGCCTGATTTAAAAATTAGACAAACCAGTTTGAAAATGAGGTGAGGCAATGAATGACGTAAACATAGTAGTTGTTGGAAGCATCAACATGGATCTCGTCATTTTTACTAATAGGTTTCCAAATAAAGGTGAGACAATTATAGGAGAAGAGTTTCATAGAATTCCTGGAGGAAAAGGTGCTAACCAAGCTGTTGCAGCAAAAAGACTTGGGGCAAATGTTGATATTATTGGCTGTATCGGTGATGATATATACGGTAAAGAAGTTATAGGTATTTTGGATAATGAAGATATTGGGACTGAGTGTATAAGTATAATACCAAATAAAAACACCGGTATTGCACTCATCACTGTAAACAAACACGGTGAAAATAAGATTATATTATCTCAGGGTGCTAACAGCAACCTTTCTCCAACACAAATTCGTAACTCCGAACACCTAATTAAAAAAGCTAATGTCTTACTCCTTCAATTAGAAATCCCAATTGAATCTATAGTTGAATCTGTAAAAATAGCAAAGAGGCATAACATACCTGTTATTTTAAACCCAGCACCAGCAATAAAACTTGAACCTGCATTATTGGAACAAATAGATTATTTAATACCAAATGAGACGGAAAGCAAACAATTAGTAGGAAAAGATTTTGGAGATACAGAGGAAATAATTGACACATTAAAAGAAATAGGTGTTTCACATACCATTGTAACATTAGGAGAAAAAGGAGTAGTTTTTAACGACCAAACAGGAAAAATTATTCACATTGATGCACATAAAGTAAAGGCTATAGATACAACTGGTGCAGGTGATGCATTTAATGCAGCATTTGGAGTCTCTATTGCTGAAGGAAAAACCATTACTGAATCCATTCACTTTGCACAAACAGTAGCTGCTTATTCCGTGACGAAGAGTGGTGCTCAGCCTTCATTTCCAAATAGAAGTGAGGTAACTGGTAAAAGGAATAACTAAAATATGGGAGCGGTTCTTGCTGTCAAGATCCTTTAGGTACAAGAACCGTTATCCTGAATTGTAATACACAAAATATACATATCCAAATTAAAACTAGATTTTCTCTAATTCTGCCTTCTAATCTAAAAATGCATTAATAAGATAGTTTTTTCTTAGTGTATTAAAAAACACTAAACAGCTTTCTGATGAAAATAAGCCATGCCTCCTATCGTAAAGATTAAAAACCCACCGATAATAACAAAAACTAATGTATCTACTGAAAACGTAAATCCTGATTCCTGGTCCATCACCATCCCTAAAAACGGCTGTGCCCAAGGATACCATGGTCCGTATGTCGCTGAATTCGCTATGAGAATGTTTGGTAGAGTTAAGATGACATTTAGTGCAACAGGAGCTGCAAAGCTTGACCAAGCGGTAGATACCCATAATTGAAGAGTAATAATTGGTAAACATCCTAACCATCCCATAAATAAACGCAATAACACTTCATGCCATGGAAATGGATCACTATAGCCATGAACCAATCCTACGAGTAACAATCCGATTAATAATAGAATTTGAGTTAATGCAACAAACGTACAAATCATGATAAGCTTTGCACTATACACCTGAAGCCGATTAACAGGTAAAGCTAATAACTGCTTCCATCCCCCTTCTTCATGTTCATATCTGCAAACAGCTGCAGCAAATATACCTGCAAGTAATGGCAGAAAAAGAATCGCCTGAACCATGATCATTGATAAAAACGAATTCATCCACTCATTACCTGGATCATCAAAGAAGGGAAAATAAGCCGCAATCATGGATAGAATCGGACTAATAAATAAAATTTGTAAAACCTTAGACTTTTTGAGCTTTAACCATTCTGTGTACATAAGCTTACTAAGCATTTACTTCACATCCTTTCTTTCAAAATGGATGAGACTAACGATAAAAATAATCCCACCAACTACGACTCCTAGTAATACACTGATTTCCGGAATTTCCCACTTATTTTGAAGCAAAGGCCATTTCCAAATTAGCCATTCAGGACCACCGTAAGTATACATCGACACTACTGAACCAATGATTCCAATGGTTAAAGGTGTACCTTGGTTCAATGATGCAACAGAATACCATAGCTGGATGGCTAAAATCGGCAAGGCTGCAAAATAAGGATAAAAACTATTGATTGCAATCTCCTTTAAAGGCATGCTCTGCTCCCAACTAAAAAAGCTGCCGAAAATCATTGTCCCAATAAACATAAGCAATGAAGAGATAAATAACATATAGCTGATTGTCATAAATTTTGAACCATACACCTTCATTCTGCTGATCGGCATTGCTAGCAATTGTTTCCATGCATTTGTTTTATGTTCAACATTGGCAAAAAGGGATGCAAGCAACGTTGTTCCTAATAGCAAAGCCGGTGCGAGAAAAAGATTAATTTGCCGTAGAAGCTGGAGCCAATAATCATCTGTTTGACGGATAAGCCAGTCATAGCGAACTAAATAATTGACTGTGGTTAAAGCAAATATCCCAATGGGACCTAAGAATACAAGAATCCACATGCCAATTGATATTTTCTTAAAATCAATACGTAATAACCGAAGGATCATAGGCTTTGTGCCTCCTTCGTCATTTCGAGGAAAATACTTTCAAGTGAACGTTTCTCCTCCTCCACGCGAAACACATCCAATTCATTTTGGACTAGAATCCTTACGATTGCGGCAACATCTTTATTTGTACTTTGATTAAATGATAGATAATCACCCTCTACATTCCCTTTTAAGCCTTCTTTTAGGAGTACTTTCCAAGCAGCTTCACGGTTGTTCGTTTGGATCCGAATTTTACTAACAGATTTCTTTCGCAAAACCTCAATGGAATCCTGAAATATAAGAGATCCTTTTGAAATGATCCCAACCTCAGTGGCCATTTGATCGATTTCTGATAATAGATGGCTTGAAACGAGCACAGTCACACCGTATTTTTCTGGTAAACTTTTAATCAATTCCCTCATTTCAATGATTCCTGATGGATCTAATCCATTCGTAGGTTCATCTAAAATAAGGAGTTCAGGATTACCAAGTAATGCAGAGGCAATCCCGAGTCGCTGCTTCATCCCCAATGAAAATCCTTTAACAGGCCGATTGGCATCCTTTTCTAATCGGACAATCCTGAGAACTTCTTCTATTCGTTCTTTAGGAGTTTGCAAAATGATTTGAAGTAATTCCAGGTTCTCTCTTGCTGATAAATTTCCATAATAAGATGGAGATTCAACTAATGAACCGATATTTCGCAAGATCGTTTGCTTCTCCTTTTTTAACTCTTTCCCAAAAATTCGGATGGAACCGGATGTTTCCTTCATCAAACCTAAAAGCAGCTTGATTGCTGTTGTTTTACCTGCACCATTTGGTCCAAGAAAACCGTATATTGCTCCTTTCGGAATAGATAAATTCACTTGATTAACCGCAGCTTTTCCATTAAATGTTTTCGTTAATTGATTAGTTTCCACGACATATTGATTCAATTTGATCACCTCTAACTACACGATAAACAATGAATCTTAAAACGAAGTGGTACTTATGTTTAAATTTTGTTTAAATCCAGGAAGACATAAAAAAAGAATACGATGGTATTCCAATCGTACTCTTTAGTGTTTCGTTAAGCATATTGTTGTTCCATCACTTGAGGTGTCAATGCTCCAGCTAATGTCCATTTCCTTTGTCATAAGTTCAATAATGGAAAGTCCAATTCCTACACCAGCATGCTCAGACTTACTTTTCATCCCAGGTCCTTTATCTATAATATTAATCGTATTTCCTTCACAAAAAACACGAATATAGTTACCTGTCTTCGCATGTCTTACAACGTTTTGAAATAAATTATCTAAAATTCGCTCAAACCAGTTTGGATCCATCTTCCAGAAGACTGTTTTCTCAAACAAATCAATATCGACTGTGAATCCTTCTTTCTCAAAAATCGGATACCAAGCAGAAAGTGACAGACGAATAGCTCGATTTACATCTGTGTTTTGCGGTTTGTACGTATATTTCCCCGAAGTTAATAGGGTATAAGAAAGAAGATTTTCAATTAACGTATGCAGATGATCGATTTTTTTATCAATGATGTCAATTGATTTTTGTCCGTCAGAGGAGATCTCTTCATTTTTCAATGTATAAGTATGAGCTCTAATCGTTGCTAATGGTGTTCGCAGGTCGTGGGAAAGGTTCGCGATAAGCTCTTTACGCAGCTTTTCTTCCTCTTGTTCACGCAAACGGCTTTCCTCTAATCGTTCAATCATTTTATTGAATGATTCTTCAAGCTCTCCTACCTCGTCTTTTTCTCCAACAGATACTTTACTTGGGATACGTTGATCCTTAATTTCCATTGATGTTTGCAGCCGTACAATCCGTTTTCGAATGGACCGAAAGAACAGCCAGGAAAGAAAGATAAATAGTAGTAATAACAATCCGACAACAACTACATATATAATTTCAAAATAATATTCCAGTTGTTGAATCGGGTAATCCATATACTCTCTATCTATTTGCAAAACAATAAATCCGTTGTTTTTTTCTTCTCCAATGAATGAGACAACTGTAAAAGGATCTCCACCATAGCTTTCCTTCATAAATGAGACTGTATAAGTTGATGACCAGTGGTCTGGTATTTGTGCTGTTTTGTCAGATATATACCGTGTAGTGCCACGTTCATCTACCCAAAATACAGTAGCTTCTTTCATGTTGGTGGTAGTTTCTTTTAAACTAGCAATTGTTTTTGCTTCAGTAAGGCCTTTTATGTTCATGGCTTTCTCATGCCACTCTGTTTCTACTTTCTCACTATCATAAACATCCATATCATTGTAATTAATGATAAGTGGCGGGAGGTAAACAAGCATTGATGCGAGTGGGAACGCAATTGGAAGGATCAACATTGCACAAACAATTAATCCCAAATACTTTGTTTGCAGTGTGTTCCGTATCTTCATTGTTTTAGCCTATAGCCAATACCCCGAATTGTTTCGATGATCGTAGGCTTAGCTGGATCTTTTTCAATTTTTTCCCGAAGATAGCGAATGTGTACCATTAACGTCTTGTCACCTTCAAAATAATCTTCTTCCCAAATCGATTCGTAAATTTGTTCTTTTGTCATAATTTGACCGGAATGCTTTAATAAATAATCAAAAATTTGAAGCTGTTTAGATGTTAATATAATTTCTTCTTGTTTATCTTCTTTGAAAAGCTGATAGTGATTTGGCAAATAGCGTAAATGCTGAATTCTTACCTCTGAAGGCATAATTCGATCAAAACGACGTAACAACACCCCAATTCTTGCAGCAAGTTCATCTGGATGAAATGGTTTTGTTATATAGTCATCTGCAAATTCCAGACCTTCGAGTTTATCATCTACTTGTGATCGTGCTGATAACATGATAATTGGAAGTGATGGCGATGCCTTTTTCAAGCGCTTTCCAATTGAAAACCCGTCTAATCCCGGTAGCATCACATCAAGAATGGCAAGATCAGATGTATTGGAGTGTTCCATGGCTGTGTCACCGTTTTTTAACCACTTTACTTGATACCCTCGCTTCGTTAGATCTTGATATACCCATGAGCCTAATTCTTCTTCATCTTCTATGTATAGAATTCTCATAAAATAGGATCCTCTTTCTCTTTAAGTAAATATATGTAAACTATATCATATATTATTTGTTGAAATTGCCAAGTTTGGTATCTTTCTTTTGTTTTCGTTAAAATTAGGGTAAATAAAAAAGGAGTGAGGTTAAAACGCTCCCTCCCCACCTTTACATAATTTATTTGATTGCACCTAATACATCCACTAACATCATTTTAAATCCATCTCGATCAATAGCTTCACAAACTCGAACATTTTTTGGGCGATTCAATCGGTTATTTACATCTACAAGACTGTAGCCTCTTGTAAGCTCTCCGACGGTTTCGACATCAACATGATAAAGGTTTGATTTTGTCATGATTTGTTCATTTGCTGCAACAGCAGCTAATAATGTATCAGGATGTGTTGTTCCATTTAACTTGTGAACACTTTTGTTAAATTTCATGACGACTTTATTGACATCTTTAAAAAATTGAGAACCCTTTGTAGCTAAGGCTTCGATGTCATGATGATCATCATCATCCATAATTGAATATCGGGTACACATTTCCCAGCCAACCATTGTCATCGGAATATCGGAATGAAGAACGATTTTTGCAGCTTCAGGATCAACGAAAAAATTGTATTCAGCACTCGGTGTAATATTTCCTAATGCATTGTTGGTACCGCCCATAATATACAAATGAGGAATTTTTGAAACAATAGTCGGATCTTTTTTGATTGCCATTGCAATATTCGTTAATGGTGCAATAGCCAATATATGTATCTCTCCCGGATACTTGTGTACTGTATCAATCAGAAAATCCACTGCATGCCCTTCTGATGGGGACTGGACTGCTTGTTCAAAAAACGAATCACCCATGCCATCCTTACCATGTACATCTTCAACTGTAAGATGCTTATTTTCACCAAGGCCCATTAATGGACGTTCATATCCTTTGTAAACTGGAACCTGGCCGCTCTTTCCTGCAATTTGAACGGTGTAAAGTGCATTTTGGACTTGTTGTATAAATTCAACATTTCCTCCAGTAACCATTATTCCTTCTACTTGAAAATAATGAAGAGCTGTTAAGATTGAAATTGTGTCATCACCGGCAGTATCTGTATCAATTATAACTCGTTTTTTTTCGTTCATTTAGATATCCTCACTCACTTACTTTTCTTTGCTAGTTCAGTTATATAATCGAAGAATGCATCACGGTTTACATCATAAACGACATGTACCGGACGTCCATCAGCTGTTTCAACCGTTCGCCCTTGACTTGGACCGTCTGTTACAACAATGCTGTTAATCGTTTGTACTTTCACTAGATCAGGATCACCGACAAACGCAGTTGTTAATACATCCCACAAATAGTAGGTAGAGTTCGTTGAAAAGTGTACAAGAGGCGGTACCATTGCATAGCATTGGCCAAGAAAATCAACCCCAATATAGTTGCGTTCTGCTGCCCAACGCTGGCGTACATCTAATGTTAACGGGACTTGGTTTGTACTCTCAAGTGCTACTAGATCGATTTCTATGTTTGTGTCCCACACGCGAGCCGCTGCTTCCGGATCCCAATAAACATTCCATTCAGCTGTTCCATCATGTTCAGGTTCATGAACATTTCCTTCTTCACGGAATGTTCCACCCATCCAAACAAGTCGTTCAATTTTTTCTTCGATTTCAGGAGCAACATCTAATGCACGGGCTAGATCGGTAAGTGGGCCTGTGAATAACAACGTTGTTTTTTCTTCGGTTTCACGAAGTGTTTTGATCAAATGTAGATGTGCAGGGATGTCTGCGACAGGTGTATCAACTTTTCCTGATTCATTAAGGATTGGCAGGGCATCAACATAAAACGCATGCATTCGCCAGTCTTTTGGAAAAGGGTTTTTCGCGCGAGAAGTTGATTCTGCAACATCCAGATCTGAACCATTATGTCCAAATCGATCGATAATTTTACGACTCGCAAACATTGCGGGTTCTAAATAACAATCTGCAGGAATCACTGACACACCAGTTAGTTCAACAGTGTCCATCTGAAGTAATAAAAACAATGAGATTAAATCATCTACGCCGCCATCATGATTAAAGTAAATTTTCTTTTTCATATTGATCTCCATTCTAATTTGTTCATTTAGGACATAAGTAAAATAAAATTCTGTTAAATACGGATTCCACTACCTTCACTTATTAAAATAAAATTGTGAAGCAGCTCGCGTTCACTAATAGATAATCTGATCGCTAAATCCTTCGTTCGCAAAACAAAGTCTTTCACACCTATAAACTCAGACTCAGCAATCAAATAAAATTGTGTACCTTTCTTAAACTCTCTAAAGTTATTTTTTAGTTTGTATATCTTCATGATATCTTACCTGTTACTCCCTTATCTATTCTCATCTGAAATTATCAAGTTCTTTAAGGCTTGTCAACTGTGGCTCTTAAATGAAGAACGTTTCCCCGAATGACTATTCTTTTTTGTTATAGTTGAATTTTCACCTAATATAACAGAAAGAACAACAATTACTGCTATGACGATCGTAAAGAATGTAATAGATTCATCGAGAAAAACTGTTGCAAAGAGAATCATCAAAAAAGGTTGTAGGTATTGTATTTGGCTAACTCTTGCTATACCTCCCATTGCCATCCCGCTATACCAAGCAACATATGCTAAAAATTGACTAACAACAGCAAGGTAAAAAAAGCTAAGCCAAGCTTGAATTGGTGCATAAATCATTTCAGACGTAAAATTTAGTCCAACTGGAATCATGAAAAATGGTGCACCAATCATAATTGCCCACGCTATGACTTGCCAGCTACCTAATTCTTTCGCTAATTTCCCCCCTTCTGCGTAACTTAATCCAAGGATAAGCACTGCAGCCAGTAAAGCTAAATCAGCAACGTGTAATTGTCCGAACCCAAGATTAAGGGCATACACGATTACGGCAAGAGAACCCATTATACTTGAAATCCAAAATTTAACAGATGGAATCTCACCAGCTCTTAACATGGCAAATCCGGCTGTGGCTAATGGTAACAGAGCCAATTCCACTGCTCCATGTGAAACAGGCAAGGATTTCATTGCCCATGTAGTAAGCAGAGGGAACCCTAAAACTGCACCAAACGCAACAATAACTAGACTTTTAAATTGACGAGGAGTAGGAAGTTTTTCTTTCCGTATGCATATCACAACAGCTACTAAAATAGCAGCTGCAACAGTTCTTCCTAATCCGACGAATGTAGTCCCAAAATACTCGACTGCAATACTGGTCGCAGGGAGTGTTAAACTAAAACAAATAACACCTACTAACCCTAAAAATAATCCCATTTTCGCTCTTTTTACATTCTGCATGGATCTTATACCTACCCTTTTTGGACAAATTATATCTGTACCATTTTTCCGGTGGTAATAAATGGCTGTGATATAATTACCATATTAATAGGTATTGAGAGTGAAAATAAACACCACTTTTAACTAACTGTACAGGTACAGACTAGGAGGGATCCTTGCTTGAGCTTAAAATATAATCAGATCATCGATGAAATAAAATTACGACTTACAAATGGTTCGCTTATCGCAGGGAGCAAACTCCCTTCAGTTCGTCAATTGTCTGAACAGTTTTCATGTAGTAAAAATACGGTGATAAAAGCATACGAAGAACTTGGAAAAGAGCATCTCATTTATTCTGTTCCTAAAAGCGGTTACTTCGTTGTGAAAGAGTTTCAACAGAAAACGGATCATTATGACGTGATTGATTTCTTGTCAGCAGGTCCCGATCAAAATGTGATGCCTTATATTGATTTTCAGCATTGTATGAATCAAGCTATCGAACAATATAAAGGAGAGCTTTTTACATACTCTGATCAGCAAGGGCTTTACTCATTACGATTACAGCTGGTGAAATATCTGCAAAATCTCCAGGTATTCACACAACCTGAAAGAATAGTCATTGCTTCAGGTTCACAGCAAGTCCTTCATTTATTGATTTCCATGCCTTTCCCTAATGGAAAAAACAAGATACTACTAGAGCAGCCTACTTATTTTGGTTTTCTTGAATCCATTCATTTACAAAAAGCTAAAGCTTTAGCTATTGAGTTATCCATGGATGGGATTGATCTTGATCGACTGGAAAACATGTTTCGGAATAATGAGATTAAATTTTTTTATGTCATTCCAAGATTTCATAATCCGCTTGGACATAGTTATACAAATAAAGAAAAGAAAAAAATAGTAGAATTAGCGGAAAAATACGATGTATACATTGTAGAGGATGATTTTTTAGGAGATCTTGATCTAAATACAAAATCAGATCCTTTCTTTTCTTTTGATCCAACCGGAAGAGTCATTTATATAAAAAGCTTTTCAAAAATTTTCCTCCCGGGGTTAAGAATGGCTGGAGTGGTTCTTCCTTCATCGATGCTGAACAGTTTTTTACGTTATAAATTCAGTACAGATTTTAATAGCTCAGCACTTTCTCAAGGTGCGCTTGAAATCTATTTGAAAAGTGGTATGTTTGATAGACATCTTAAGAAAATTAAAAAGGTATACCATAGAAAAATGCAAATTCTTCAGGAAGCATGTGAGTTATTGCTACCAGATTATACTTCCTTTACAAAACCAACATCAGGATTTTATCTATCTATCACATTGCCAAAAAATGTGACAGCAAAACAGGTTGTTCTTATGCTAAATGAGCAGCATGTATTTGTTGATGATGCTTCTCGGATGTTTTTACCCGAATATAAAAAAGAAAATCTTCTACGACTATGCATTTCTCAAGTGGATGAAAGTCAAATTAAAGTAGGAGTAGAGCGATTGGCTAAATGTATTGCTTTATTAAATAGTAGAAAAAATCGGATTATATTAAATAACTATTTTCGTTTTTAATCTGATTTTATTATTTTTATAATTTTTTAATCTCTTAGAAGAATTTTGTGATACGATCAATTCAGAACTTGTAAAGCGAGGTAATACTTTGAATATTGGTGATGTCATTTTTCAACTGGTTATGTTTTTGATACTATTCAGCACTTTTGCAGTCGTTTTCTTTCTTGTTCGTTCCCTGCTTTCAAGGAATCAGCAGCCGAAAAAAGAAAATGAAATTGAGAGAAAGCTTGATAGAATCATTGAGTTACTTGAACAGGATAGAAAATAGTATTTTTTATCCTGTTCTATTAATTGTGTTTACTTACTGAGTCAAAGCTTTTTTAGTTAGTTGAATCTGGGTACCGCCTTTCACCTCAAAAATCCTTTCATCCACACTAAGCCAGACGGATTTCGCTGAAGGGTTGTAAACGAACCGGCTGTCTGCAGAGAATTTAAGGTCTTTAAAAGCTTTTATATAATCGACGATTTCTATGTTCGTTGCATACCAGATTTCTTCCCGGGACCCAACATACTTACAAAAACGTTCAATGAGATCCCAGTTTTGGTCATTGTCAAACTCATAACTGTGCCCCCATACATACATCATATACAAATACTGTTTTTTATGGAGTTGAATAAAATCATCAGCTAGTTGCATAAGTTCTTTATTATGATGACAGGTTGGGTTCCACTCCAGCAAATCATCCGGCATCGAAAAGCCTCCGGTGCTATTAACTGTTCTCGAGTATTCTATTCCCAAGTATGGGAGTAATTCTTTTATATATGAATTATAAGAGCCATTTGGATAGGACATTCCTCTAACCGTATATTCTGCGATCTTCTCCAGATTTTTACGATCTTCCACTATTTCATGTATCAGCTGTTCTTTTGGGGATCTTGCAATAGTTGGATGTGTCAGCGTATGAGCTGAGATTTCATGTCCTTTGTAAAGCTCAGCCACTTCATGTTCAGGAATTCTGTCCCCTGTTCCAAACAAACCGGAATTAATATGAAAAGTTCCTTTTATTCCATATCTGTTAAAAATGTCTACAAGCCTTCTATCAGCCGCTTTTCCATCATCATAACTCATTGTCAGTACTTTATGCCTTCCTCCTGGAAAGGTCATGACCACTTTTGGCATTCCGTTCACCCCGTTTAATCATTTAAATTTATCAATCTACCTATATATGAAGTTCTCTATTGCATTAGATAATACCTTCAAAAAAGCATTTAAGTTGGAGGCAATACCCTTTATCCACATGAAACGGCTACAATTATTCCACTAAAACACTCTTTTTTTCTATATGTTTGCCATTACTCATGAAAACATATTGAGCTGCATAAATTATGTTATCTTTTTCTTTTTTGAAAATTTTAGCTAAGATCAAGGAGGCTTATAATCAATGGATGCATTGGCATTATTACCGGTATTAATTATAGGTATTATTTATCTTGCTGTTATTGGATTCACTATTTGGTTTGCTATTACTCTTATAAATGCTCAAAAAGATCGTAATAATATTCTTTTAGAGATATCAAAAAAACTTGATGGTCTCGAAGTAACGCGAAATGAAGAGTGATATGCTCTTTCTTTTTCCAGATTTATGGTTGGCTATTTTATGTTAATTTATGTTAATATATAATTGATCCAACTATACAAATGAGTTGGATTAACTTAGAGTCCTATTAAAGACTTTGTTATATTTATTTATAACAAAACTAAGGGTGGTATATATTAAATTTGGACAAAAAGTAGTATATAACAGTCGAATCCATTTCATCTTCTTTGAACATGGTAACGGTTTATATGAAATCCAAAGCTTGGAAAACGCGATTATTTTAGTTAGTTTAGATGATCTGATTTACAGATTAAAATAAGGGCCAACTTTTATGGGTTGGCTTTTTTCATGTTTTTTTAAATATACCCCTAGCCATCATCAGTTTACACAAAATGTGTTAATAAGTTATCGAAATAAAAAGTCCACAAAATGGCCATCTGTACTATTCTTCATTTCTATCGCTGCATTTAAGTCTTTTCTTATAATTTTTAACTAAGTTTTCTTAACTTGCATGTTGCAAGTTTATTTGTTTTTTACGATACTACGAAACTTTTTAAAGGTTTTTTCGTAAATAATAATGTATAAGGTGGTGACTTTTTCTGTATAAATACGCAAATTTGACAGTAGTCTTCTTACTTGGAGAAACTTATTACGATCATTATTTAATACTCTCCAATTATTGGTTCACTTCTTGGCTTCCTATCTCTCCTTACCGCTACAATTTTTGCATGTAAAAGATTTAAAAAGTAAATCTCCCCTTTTGAAAGGAGTTAATGTTACACTAAAATAACAACATATGGAAAAAATGGAGGATATAGGTGATGGAAGAAACGATATTATCAATTAATGAGTTGAAAAAAAGCTACGGATCTAAGACGGTATTAAATGGTGTGTCTCTTCAAGTGAAACGCGGAGAAATCATTGGCTATATTGGTCCTAACGGAGCTGGGAAAAGTACAACAGTTAAAATTATGCTTGGTATTGAAGGTGATTATTCCGGTGAGGTCAAAATATTCGGCCATGATATTTCAGATGGAAATATTGAATATAAACGAAAAATCGGATATGTTCCGGAAATTGCTGAAGTGTACGATAATTTAACTGGCCATGAATATTTAACCTTTATAGGTGAGTTGTATGGTCTTGATTTTGACATAGCCGAATATAAAGCTAAGCGCTTAATGGAACTATTTGGAATTGGGGAAGTCTATCACTCTCGTATTTCCTCTTACTCAAAAGGTATGAGGCAAAAGCTTTTAATTATCTCCAGTTTAATACATAACCCTGAACTATTGTTTTTTGATGAACCTATCAATGGGCTGGACGCAAACAGTGTGATGATTTTCAAAGAAATTATGACCCAGCTTGCTGCACAAGGAAAAACGATTTTTTACTCGTCCCATATTATGGACGTAGTTGAGAAAATAAGCAGCCGGATTATACTTTTGCATGATGGTAAGATTGCTGCAGATGGTACGTTTGAAGAGTTAAAATCAGAAACGGATGGTTCACTTGAACAGATTTTCAACCAACTTACCGGATTTAATGAACATAAAGAACTTGGTTCACGATTTGTTTCTGTCGTAAGGGAGATGTAATCATGAAAGATTTTCGTACACTTAAACTATTGGACCGGTTCGAGAAAGTTTTCACAAGCTTTGACATTGATTATAAAATCATGAGGAAAATCCTCCAAATAAAGTTAACAATGGACGGACGGCGCGTTCCAACTATTTTCTCGCAAAATGCACCAAAAAAAGAAAAAGACGATAGCAATCAGTATATAAAATCGTTATGGATTTATGTCATATTTGGATTATTTATGGTTCCATTTTTATTTATGGGAGACAATTATCTTTTCCAAATGAGCTTTTTCTACGGAATTTTTACCTTTTTTGTTATGACATCCATGATTTCCGATTTTTCTTCTGTTTTGCTAGACCTACGCGACCGAAATATTTTGTTCCCAAAGCCTGTTAATAAAAGAACAATTAGTACAGCGAAAATGGTTCACGTCATCATTTATCTGTCCTTTTTAACCATTGCAATTGTAGGAATCCCCTTAGTTGTTGGATTAATTAAAAATGGATTGGTGTATTTTCTTGTTTCAATAATCAACGTCATTCTAATTGACATGTTTGTCGTTGGACTAACAGCACTTCTCTATTTGGCTATTTTAGTAGTCTTTGATGGGGAAAAATTAAAAGATATCATTAACTATGTGCAAATTTTTCTATCGCTTGCGATAATGATTGGATATCAATTACTTGCACGTTCCTTTACTATTATTGATTTAGCAATTTCATTTGAGCCTCAGTGGTGGCAAGTATTTATCTTCCCAATGTGGTATGGAGCAAATATGGAAAGTATCATGAATGGTGACTTTCAGCCGCTATATTTATTATTTTCAGCTTTAGGCATCATATTCCCATTCCTATCCATTTGGCTTTATATTACTTTTAATCCTGTTTTTGAGGAAAACCTCCAAAAGCTGATATATCAAGGAAAAGCAAAAGAAAAACGACGCAGTAATATCGGTCAGGCGCTTCTTAAGATCCTGTGTCGGTCACATGAGGAGAGAACGTTTTTTCGATTTGCTAGTTTAATGATGAAAAATGAACGAGATTTTAAATTAAAGGTTTACCCTTCTCTGGGGTTTTCTGTTGTGATCCCGTTTATATTTATTATGAATGATTTTGATACGGGTTTTGATTTAAATCAGTTGTCGACAAGCAAATCATACTTTTCCATTTATTTTAGCTTAATCATTATCCCTACTACCATCATTCTTTTGAAGTTTTCTGGAAAGTTCAAAGGCTCATGGATATACAGGGTTGCTCCGCTAAAACAATTAAAACCTTTGTTAAGTGGTACAATAAAGGCTTTTCTTTTTAAATTGTATTTACCAGTTTACCTGCTTTTGTGTGTCTTATTCATTGCATTATTTGGTGTGAGAATTCTACCGGATCTTTTACTCGTGTTTAGTAGTGCCTGTCTATATGCTGTTATTTGCTTTGCCATTATTGAAAAAACTCTTCCTTTTTCAGAGTCATTTGAGGCTAATCAAACTAGCAATGGTGCACTTATGTTTGGATTAATGCTGCTTGCCGGAGTATTTGCCGGTTTGCATTTTCTCAGCACATTGTTTTCATTTGGAATCTATCTGTATTTAGTCATTTCGATTGTCAGTCTGTGGCTGATGTGGAGAAAGGCTTTTAATATTACGTGGGAGCAGGTAATAAGCTAATTAGGAATGTATAAAACGCTGTTGATACGAACATCAACAGCGTTTTATAGATATCAACCACTAGGATGATGTTGAGGATTCATAGATACTCTATGGGTTCTTTTTTATGTATAAAGAGATAAAGTGGTCCAAGGGACCTGTCCCCCTGGACCTAGTTTGGTTCAAGGTGGATGTGGACGTTTTCGATGTTGTGTGTGTCTTTGAGTCGTTGTTCGATTTTGTCAGTGATGTTGTGTCCTTCTAAGATTGTCAGGGTTGATTTGACGAAGACGATTGCGTCTACAGTTGTTTGATTCCCTGAAACTCGCGCCTTTATGTCTTTTACGAAGGTAACACCTGGTGTATTTTTTATTTCTTCTTCTATTTCTTTTAGTTTTTCGGCATCAAAGCCGTCTGTTAAGTCATGAACGGCTTCTTTAAAAATCCCCCATGCTGTATGACATATAATGAGTCCAACTATGGCAGCTACAATAGAATCTAAAAGAATAAAACCTAAAAATGACCCTACAATCCCTATAACTGCCCCAATACTAACTAATGCATCTGAACGGTTATCTTGGGCAGCAGCAAATAGTGCTTTGCTTTTAAGTTTTTCTGATAGCTTTCGGTTGTATCTGTAAACAAAGTACATAAACACAGCACAAAATAACGCGACAAATGCTGTAAATAGTTCTGGTCTGGTATCTGTAGGGGAAGTGAAATTTTTAAAAGCATCAACAATGACTTGTACCCCTACGATGAACATGATAATCGCAGCAATTAATGATGCAATTGTCTCTGCTCTCGTATGTCCATACTTATGGTTTTCATCGGCAGGCTTTTGTGCAAATCTTAAGCCAATTAAAACTGTTACCGATGCAATCACATCTGTTAAATTGTTTAATCCGTCGGCTTTTAAGGCATCAGAGTTTCCAATATAACCGGAAACTAATTTGACTGCTGACAAAAAGATATAAGCAAAAATACTGATCCATACACCACGTTCTGCTTTCTTTAGGTTGTTATTACCCATTAAATCCTCCTAGTTAGACCCTTTAATATGTACAAATAGAATTTGCTTTATCAGGTGATTTTATTACGGTAATACACCTAACTCATATCAGTTAATTTTGATCTTTCCTTAGTTTTTCAACAATTAAGGAGTGATAGAGATAATTAAATATAGCTACTACAACACTTAAGAGGAAAAGCTGCTTGCGGCTCATTTTCACCATTTTATATACACCTAGTTTTTCTGCTAAGGATGTTAAAGGGTAGGCAAATAAATAATCAGAAATAATATTAGTTAGCAAATACAACCAGAATTTTTTATATGTTAACTTGAAGATCCAAAAGTTTAGAATCGTAAACGGCCCAAAGACAAAAGATATATCTGTTGCTAATTTAGGGATTATAGGGTTTTTCACTTTCCACCATTTCAATTCTCGTGATAATTCACTAATGATCGCAATAACCAGGTCACTAAAAATGATAGTTGGCAGGAATCTAATAAACGAATACTTACCAAGCTTCATAACAGATAACCATGGCAAAAGAAGCAATATATACATTTTCCATTTTTGTTTCTTCATAATGACCCCCAGATTCGGACAGAATTTATTTATATAAAACTAACTCATGTGTTTTTTACTTTGTTTTACTCATTATATCCATTCTGAAAATGCTCTAACTCACTTAATATAAGTTTTTTTATAAGTAAATAAATAAACAGCCACTAATGCTTAATGGTGGCTGTTTTTCGAATAAATCCCTAACTATTATATTTACTCCAGAAACGCTTCATCTTTAGAAACTCTGACCATTTCACTTGGTAAAAATTTTCGAAAATATTTTTCCACTGCTACATGGATGTCTTTTCGATACCATTTTGATAAACCATGCTCTTTAAATAACGTTGGCATACCTAAACGTTCTGAACGTTTCCCCATTGAACCATCCCCTATACTTAACGTATCAATCCAAATATGATCCACCTTACCTTCCAATATTTTTGGAAAGTCAGGGGTAAAGGGTAAAACGGGAGAAATGGATGCTTGAGTTGAAATGCCTGCATCATGTAGTTCTTGTAAAGCTTTTAGGCGTAATGTTATTCCCGGAGCGTACGGGGTAAATATCCGCTTGATATCTTCTCTATCTGTCTCAATTGTCATTGAGACAAGTACTTTACATTTTTCTTGTAATTTAACGATTAATTCTATATCTCTTTTGATGAGTGGACTACGTGTTTGTATTTGCACATAATTAGGAGGATGTTCATTCATTTCTTCTAAAAGCCCTCTTGTGATGGTTGCTTTACGTTCAATTGGCTGGTATGGATCTGTTGCAGATGACATAAAAATATTTACCGGTTTTGTTTTTTTGCGTAGTTTTAGTATTTCATTCCGATAATTTTCTGCTGCATTCGTTTTAATATCTACCCATTCTCCCCATGGAATGTCTTTGAAGCGTTGGATCGGCATCTCCCTAACATAACAGTACAAACAGGAAAAACCGCATCCACTGTATGGATTTAAAGAATGGGTAAATCCAACGTCTAAATATCCTTTTGCTTCTGTTAGTATTTTCTTTGCCTGTGTTTCTTTTACTTGTATGTTCATTTGATCCCTCTTGTATATTTACTAAGATTTGCTTTTTATTTAATTTAGATAACCCTCTCAATCATTCACTATAACATTTCCAATTATATGTATTACTATATCATTGGTAACCTCAGCTAATCCAACCTTGTGCAAACTAGTACAAAGTCTTGCAGAATAGCCTTAGACAAAAAGCCAACTGTAATAGTTGGCTTACCTCTTGATAATTCCCTATTCCTTTTAGTATTAGTTTAAGCTAAATAGCACCTATAATAACGGCTACGATCGCCATCACAATTGATGTTCCGAATGCCCATTTAAAAATAAAGCGTTGGTGGTCACCTAACTCGACTCCGGCTAAACCGATGAGGAGAAAGGTGGACGCTGTTAATGGGCTTAACGGAAAACCTGTTGTCATTTGACCTAAAACTGAAGCCCTTGCCATTTCAATTGGCGCCACTCCATACATTTCTGCTGATTGGCTTAAAACCGGCAGTACTCCAAAGTAATATGCATCAGGAGTAAAGAGAAGGCTGATTGGCATACTAATGACGGAAATTAACAAGGCCATTGATCCCCCAACACCCTCAGGGATAATATTTACCATCGCCAATGCCATTTCTTCAATCATGCCTGTTCCACTTAGAATTCCAGTAAAAATTCCTGCTGAAAAAATAATTGAAATAACCGTAACCATCCCAATTGCCTGACTTTTAATTTGTTCTTGTTGATCCTGTGGTTTAGGATAATTTAGTAGTAAGGAAATCGCAAAAGCGACCATAAATACAATCGGAAGAGGCAACCAAACTTTCACAAGTGCCACAATGGCTAAAATGGTGATAACGAGATTAATCCAAAATAATTTAGGTCTTCTCATGTTTTTTTCTTCATCTGAAAGCTCTTGATCATAGTTATATTCCATATCCTTAATTCCTAAGCGTTTTCGCTCTCTTTTTCCAAGAATATAGGAAACAAAAATTACCCAGATAATCCCTGCAATCATGGCTGGAATAAGTGGTGTAAAAATCGCCCCAGGATCAATTTCTAATGCACTACCTGCTCTAGCAGTAGGTCCACCCCAGGGCATGATATTCATAACCCCAGCTCCTAAAGCAACGACACCGGCCAACACTAATCGACTCATTCCTAATTTGTCATATAATGGTAGAAGTGCAGGTATTGTGATTAAAAAAGTAGAGGCACCTGAGCCATCGAGATGAGTAACCATAGCGATAACTGCTGTTCCAACCGCAATTTTTAAGGGATCACCCTTAACCATTCTTAAGACTCTTGAAATGATAGGGTCAAATAATCCTGCATTATTCATAACACCGAAAAAAAGAATAGCAAAACCTAACATAATTCCTGTTGGAGCAACACTTAGAATACCATCAAACATAAGTGTTCCTAGTTCAGGGCCAAATCCTCCTATTAAAGCAAATACAACTGGAACAACAATTAACGCGACAATGACTGAGACTTTTTTCGTTAAAATCAAAATCAAAAACACTGCAATCGTTAAAAACCCCAAAGTTGCAATCATATTTTCTCCCCCTGTAATTTTAAGCGTTTACATTTCTCTTAACACTCTCCTATTTAGGGAGAGGTATCTCCATCTCTAACAAAGCACTGCTTAAACTTTTACCATGGGTATCTATCGCTAGTGAAGTAGTTACGCCACCTAGTAAACTATTTTTGCAAACAAAATTATATGATTTAATAGAAGGTAAATCATATCGTATTACATCGCCTTTAAGAATATCCTGCAAATGTTCTTTTACTCTACTTGCTGTTACCTCTTGACCAATCCACTCATAATCATTTTCATTGAATGGTATTAAGGATAAATTTGATGTATTTCCTTTGTCTCCTGCTCTGCTGTGTGCTACTTTATATAGTTTGATTAGTTTCCCTTTCATTAGTTAATACCTCCGTTTTTACCCTTTTATCGACTCGTTCTCTTTCTAGAAACGTTGACACAACACCAATACATTCTGAAACTCTTTTTCTAGCACCTCCGCCACCATACGGACCATTTGTGTATAAAGCTTCCACTTCATTACCTAGAGAAATGGCGTCAGCATTAGATGGACAGAGTGCTATTGCGCGAACCCTCACTTCGTAGGGGTGTTCATTTCCAAAATTTGTTCTATGGACAGAGGATAGTCCAATAAGGTCAACCCTCAAATCTTGAATTGACTTGGAAAGCCTAATTCTTAAGATTTCTTCTGCCATCTTCGCTCTTTCAACAGCAGTCGAGCCAGCATATGAAATTTCTCCTTCCCCTATAAAACCAGCATGATAACCAATCGATACTTTATAAAAATCGGGCTTATTTCTCCCTTTACCTCCTGTTACCATTACTTTGTTTTTTTCTAGTTGTGTTAGCTTTACGTTAGAAAAATCTGCCGTCACATCAGGTGTCAGGTATTGACTTGGATCATGAACCTCATAAAGTAATTGCTCCTTAACAGTTTTTAAATTAATAACTCCACCAGATTGAGGAGTTTTCATAATGATTCCCGTGCCATCTTGGTCAATACTAGCATAAGGAAATCCTAGTTCTGCTAATCCCTCTACTTCCTTTTCTCCTATATCAGCAAAATAACCGCCTGTAATTTGGCCCGCACATTCAAGCAAATGTCCAATGACAGTACCTTGACCTAATTTTTCATAATCCTCAAGAGACCAGTTGTAATAATAGATCATTGGTGCAAGAAATAACGATGGATCAGCCACTCTGCCTGTAATAATAATATCTGCATCCGTTTTCAAAGCTGGTAGAAGTGCCTCCGCCCCAAGATAAGCATTGGCAGAGATGACTTGGTAATCTTTTAATGTTTGGGAGTTTTCAAGAATTTCATTATCACCATCTAGCTCTTGGATTACATCATCACCTGTTACGACAGCTACCTTACATGAAATATCCATTTCTCTTGCAATCTCAAGAACTTTTTTTGCACCGGCAATTGGGTTGGCCGCCCCCATATTTGTGACAATTCGGAACCGCTTCTCATTCAAAACTGGTAATAATGCCTGTAACCGTTTAACAAGCAGAGGATCATACCCTTTGTTTTGATCTTTTTTCTTTTCCTTTTGTGCAATCGCAATCGTTCTTTCTGCTAAACACTCTAAAACTAAATAATCTAAGTCTACTTTTTTTGCTAGTTCAACAGCAGGTTCCAGTCGGTCACCTGAAAATCCGGCTCCACTACCTATTTTTAACATTACTTTCACCTCTCTTATGACTAACCGGTATTTTTTACCGCGTAACTTGCTTTGGTTTATCGTACATTTCATTTCTGACGTTAAATCATGTTCTCCTCCTTTATTAGTAGTAATGCAACTTCCGTGCCAAAATAAAAAAACGCTTATTTGTAAGCGTTTTATAAGTATGAGTTCTAAATATTTAGAAATTGAACCAAAAGTAAAACCTTTTTTTATTGACTTATCGGTAGTTTATCAATATATTCTAAAATTTTAGAATACTTCAAGCCCATTTCTAATTTATTAGAAATCACCTATATTATATTTTTTCATTTTATTATAAAGTGTAGCTAAAGAAACTCCTAATACTTTGGCTACCTTTTTCTTATCTTCGAGGTCAGATCCATGTTTTTTCAGCACATCGATGATAACATTTCGCTCAGTCTTCTCTACTGCCTGCTTTAATAGATGACTAGTTTGTTTATTTGGGATATGCATCATATCACTGTGAAGATTACTTGGTAAATGCTCTGGTAAAATTTCATTGGTATCTGTCATACAAACAGCAAAGTCAATTGTATTTTTTAATTCTCGAACATTTCCTACCCAATCATAGGCTTGAAGAATGGCAAGAGTTGATTCATTTAGTTCATAAGATTGTTCTCTTTCAGAGTGCACAGCATGTTTATTCAAAATAAACTCGACAATATACGGAATATCCTGCTTTCTCTCTCGAAGTGGAAGGATCTCAAGGTGTAAGACATTAAGCCGATAATACAAGTCTTCACGAAATCGTTTTTTCTCGATAAGTTGATGAAGATCACGATTAGTAGCAGCAATCACTC
The DNA here is from genome assembly GCF_903166545.1 of Metabacillus schmidteae. Taxonomy (NCBI): domain Bacteria; kingdom Bacillati; phylum Bacillota; class Bacilli; order Caryophanales; family Bacillaceae; genus Metabacillus; species Metabacillus schmidteae. The sequence continues at coordinate 2,948,755 of NZ_CAESCH010000001.1, forward strand.
TGACATCAATTTGCCTTTCCCTCGCTTCCCCAACACGCCTAAGGGTGTTTTCCTGTAAAACTCGAAGAAGCTTTGCTTGTAAATCGTATGATAATTCTCCTATCTCGTCTAAAAAGATTGTTCCTGAGTTAGCGATCTCAAAAAGTCCCAACTTTCCACCCTTTTTCGCACTCGTAAAGGTACCTTCGGCGTATCCAAACAGCTCACTTTCAATTAGTGAAGCAGGAATCGATGCACAGTTTACCGGAATAAACGGTCGATCTGCCCGAGGACTCGCGTTGTGTATAGCCTGAGCAAAAAGTTCTTTTCCTGTTCCACTCTCACCGACAATTAAAACAGGTAAGTTTGATTTCGCCGCTTTTTGTCCTAGATAGGCAGCATCTTTTAATCCACCTTCTGTACCGATAATCTGATCAAAGGTATATTTCGCTTGATATAAAGTCCCCATCCTTTCTTTCAATTGTGAAAGCTTTTGCTTATTCTTCTCCAGTTCCTTTGAAAGTTTATGTACTTCCGTTAACCCTTTACAAATCGATACAGCTCCAATTATTTCATCGTTTAAAAGAATTGGCGCCATATCAACAACATATTCTACAATTCCCTCTTTGCGGTAAACACCTATTCGTTCCTTACCATCTTTAAGAGTTTCAACAAGTTGAGCTTTTGGGCGTACATCCCGAAGTGGTTTTCCAATGATATCTTTTGGGTCAACGCCTGTAATTCGTGAATATTCCGGATTGATTAATCGAACAATCTCTTTTGAATCTATGACGAGCACTCCATCATGAATCGAGTAGATTGCAGCTTTAAACCACTCTAATTGGTCTTCTATGGAAAGTCCCTTAAAGTTTTCGTATGTCAATGCTCACCCTCCTCATAAAAATATCTTTTTAAAAATCTTTTTCGTTTATTTGACCCTTATTTTAACAGGAAAAATCTACTTATTTCACTTACAAGTTTAAAAGGTTGATATTGACAGTTTAAATTTTTCCGTATTACTATGAAAGCGTTAACAGAAAGTTCTGATTTTTGAAAAAGTTTTTTTATTCACTATTATACTTTCTGTTATCTTAAACTGAACTCGGAGGAGATTTTTTTATGTTAAATGGCAGAATAAAGATTCTCATCAAAAGCACGATTATCACACTGTCTTTGATCTTCCTTTTCACATTACCAGCATTGGCTGCTACTGGAAAAAACAACGGGACAGTCCAACCGCCTTCTCCCTCTCTTGAACCTGGACATTATTACAAGGAACAGAAGATTACATTAAAAACTAGTACTCCGGGCACAAAAATCTATTATACGACAGATGGTAGCACTCCTACGAAAAAAAGCAAATTGTACTCAGTTCCTATTACGGTCAATGAAGATGTAACGATTAAAGCTTTTGCTATACGCGGTAATGTGAACGAACATGCGTTTACTAAAAGTAACGGAAAAACTAACAGTGAGGTGGTAACATTGACTTATGACTTTGTTGATAGACAAGAAATAGCCGATCAGTTTTTGACACTTGAATATCATAACATGCCTTATCGTCTATATGTTCCAGAAAATTACGATCCTAACGTTTCTTATCCACTCGTTTTATTTCTTCACGGGGGTGGAGAGCGTGGTAACGACAATGAAAAACAATTGCTGGGAAATGATGGCGCGGTTATTTGGGCAGCGCCTGAGAACCAAGCAAAACATCCTGCCTTTGTCCTGGCACCACAGGCTAGAAACCAACATGATGGAGGATTCGGAATCACCCGAAACTCAGATAATATTGTCGATTTAGCTAAAGTTTTTGAATTCTCCCAAGACTTAGGAACAGCTTACAATATCCTTCAAAAAGTTACTCAAGAATACAATATTGATTCTAATCGACTGTATTCTACAGGACTTTCCCAAGGGGGTTATGGGACCTTTAATTTAAATGTTGCATATCCTGACCTTTTCGCGGCGATGGTTCCTATAGCTGGTGGTGGGGATCCTGGTAAAGTTCATTTGTTAAAAGACAAACCAGTTTGGGCATTCCATGCTGAAGACGATGCAGTAATCCCTGTTTCTCACACGAGAAATGCGATTGAAGCGATCAGAGAAGCAGGCGGAAATCCTATTTATACAGAATATCCTGCTGAACTAGGCTATAACCACGGCTCATGGGTTCCAGCATATGATAACCAAGAAATGATCGATTGGATGTTTAGACAGGTTAAACGTTGACATAAAATAGTGCCTGATTCTTTTTGAGAGGAATCAGGCACAAAAGATAATGAATATTCTTACTACCAATGCGATCTATAAATATGGATTGAACTCTTAGTCACATTGTTTTACACCCTTCATCTTTTTTTCAATACTAATTATTTACCATTAACCTTTTTATATAGTCCGATAATAATCTTAGTCCTTTTTCAAGTTCCTCCAATGATGCATACGAATATGAAATACGAAGATGCTCTTGATCATATTTATCATAAACACTACCAGGATTCAATAGTATCCCTTCCTGTAGAGCTGCATCAAATAATTTCCGTGTTGAAACACCTGATTTTAAGTGCAGCCATATATAAAAGCCTCCTTTTGGAATTTCCCAAGTTGCGAAATCAGAAAAATAAGTATGTAAAAGGTTAACAGTATAATCTCTCCGTTGTTTCAGGTTTTCTCTTACTTGAGTTAAATATTGTTCATACAATCCGCTTTGTATCCACTTATGTACAACATATTGCGAGATCGAACTAGACCCGTAATCTGTTTGCATTTTTATGTCCGCAAGGCGATCTATTACAGGTTCAGGCCCAACAACCCAACCAATTCGTAGTCCTGGACTTAATGACTTTGATACACTTCCGATATATAAAACATTACCTTGAGACTCGATTGCTTTCAATGGATTTGGCGGTGGATAATCAAACCATAACTCACTATACACATCATCTTCAATAATTGGCAGTGCTGCCTGTTTGCATACGTCTAGTAATTGTTTCCTTCTTTCTTCCGACATTAGTATACCGGTTGGATTATGAAATGAAGGAATTGTATACAATAAAGCTGCATTGTGCTGTCTTTTTAAACGGCCGATCGAGTCATACTTGAGCCCCTCTTTATCCATAGGTATTCCCAATAAATTCATCCCGGTGGATTGAAAAACATGGACTGAATTGAGGTAAGAAGGTATCTCATGAAAAATGACAGAACCTCGTTTTAACAAACCAATTGAGATTAATTGTAGTGCTTGAAGGGCTCCGGAGACAATCAAGATAGATGCAGGTGATACGCTAATTCCTTTCTTTTTTAAGTAATAGCTAATTGTTTGTCTTAAGGCAAAGCTTCCTTTTGGCTCTTCATATCCTAAAGACAGAATATCCTCACGATCTGTTTGCAGCAATTGTAGCGTTTGTTTATTTGGCAGCAATTCCGGTGAAAGTTCCCCCGTTCCAAGTCTGATGATGTTTGGATTCGCCTCTGATTTATTAATTGTTTGAATGATGTTCATATTAGGCTCGTGGATACCTGATTGTACATAACTAATCCAATCAGGCGGCGGAGCAGAAGCTATCAAACTCCATGTATTATTGATAACTCTTGTCCCACTCCCAATTTTCGATTCAAGTAAGCCCTCAGCAACTAATTCCTCAAGAGCTGTTACAACGGTACTGCGATTGACATTAAATTGTAGTGCTAACGTTCGTTGTGAAGGCAACTTTGTACCAATTGTCCATTCTCCGTTCACCATTTTGTTTTTCATGTAAGTGGTAATTTGCACATGTAATGGGACTGATGAAGATTTAATTGGTTTCCAATCTTCTCCTGACATTTTCTTTCTCCGTTCTTTTTCTTTCATTGTATCAAAATGGTTGGGTCGATTACCAACCAATTGGTTGGAGACAAATCTTGATTCGTCCCTTATGCTAGATAGGAACAGGAGGGAAAAAAGATTTGAAACCAATACTGCATGGAATGATGCTTGCCTTCGGATTAATCTTACCTTTAGGTGTGCAGAATGTTTTTATTTTTAACCAAGGTGCTACACACAAGAGATTTTCCAATGCCTTACCGGCGATTATTACGGCAGGTATTTGTGATACGATTCTTATTTTATTAGCTGTAGCAGGTGTTTCGATCATGATTTTAACGTTTGAATGGCTGCGGACTTTTTTGTTTTTAATAGGATTCTTTTTCTTAGCATATATGGGATGGCTGATGTGGAAAAGCACATCTGAAGTGAGAAACGATCAAAACTCGAACCACTTTTCAACTAAACGTCAGATTATGTTTGCCGCATCTGTATCTTTATTAAATCCTCATGCCATTTTGGACACAATCGGAGTTATTGGCACTAGCTCATTAGTCTATGTAGGCTTTGATAAATGGCTATTTACTGTATCTTGCATTGGGGTATCGTGGATTTGGTTTTTTACGTTAGCGATAATCGGAAAAAAGATCGAACATATTGATACTTCTGGGATTCTATTAAAAAGAATGAATCAAGTCTCTGCTTTGATTATTTGGGGAATGGCAGTTTATATGGGGCTACAGTTATTCTAATTCAAAAAAATCAAAAGGAAGAATCCTCTTTTGTTGTACGAGGATCCTTCCTTTAATACGCTTGAGTTTATTCTTAAAGCACACTCTTAACCTGCTTGGTGTAGAAAAAGCGAACGATGAAAAAGTATACAATTTGGATCACTAAGAATGTCCCTAATACCGTGACAGATTGTTGGAATAGATTAAAATAAAACATGTGTGACAATGCTGTAAGTGCAACCGCTCCATGAATCAGTGCGACGACTATTGGTGCAAAGAAAAGGATCGCCGTTTGTCTCGTCAGCACATTTTTTAGTTCTTTTTCAGTTAAGCCTATTTTTGAGATGCTTTTGAACTTTTGTTTATCTTCATCTAAATCGGCGTAAAGACGGAAATACAGGAAGCTTCCGGCAGAGACGAAGAAGACAATTCCAATAAATAGTCCAATAAACATAACAAGTCCGAAACCTTTATTAATTTCATAGACTTGGTATTCGACAGAAGTGAATTCATAAGGCTGAAGTGCTTTTACTAACGTTTCAGAAGCTTCTAATATGTTTTCTTCACCTTTCGTTACCTGCCAGGCATGATAAATCTCTTCCATTGCTGGAGTTTGTAGCTCTTTGTAGTTTTGATCTGACACAACATAGTAAGAGTCAATCTCAGGAAGCGCCCTTGAGAATATAACTTCCATTGGCTTTAAGATTTCACCGGTATTCAATTTTATGGATTGCCTTAATAACTCATCTGTCTGTCCATATGATGAATCTGTAAATTCCACAACCTTTATTTGACCTTTTTCGATCTCAATCGTATCTTCCCCAATCAAGGCAGCAAAACGGTTAAAATCTGATTCACTCGTTATGAGATTTGTATCTTCCCCTACCTCATAGTAGCGAAGCAGTGTTTGCTCATGATCCGCTTTCATGTTTTCTTGATCTATTGTCTTATTAATCAACGAAACATCTTTATCTTCATTATTGTCTATTACCCGATAGGAAAATGTCGTTGGATTTGTATTTTTAAACGTGGATGTAAGAATGCTTTGAAAACCGTAAAGGGAGCCGATTGCACTAAAGGCAACAGTTGAAACAATTGCGACCAAGAAAAACGTACGAGCATTATCTTTCATTCGAAAAGAAAGATCGGATAATAAAATCATATTCGTTTTTCTCCAGAAGACATTGTTCTTGTTTTTAAATTTACGGATAATATAAACACTTAATTGGGTAAAAAGTAAATACGTCCCCAAAATGACCACGATCACAACAGGCAGCAGTGCTGCTACTACTTGCAGCCCCTCCACTATTAGAGCAACAGTATACCCAATTCCTATCAAAACACATGCAAGAATTGTTAGAAAAATATTCGCTTTTGGTTCCCCTTTTGACTTCTTATTTCCTTTTATTAAATCAATTAGTTTCCTACTGCGTAGAATATATGAGACAAATATTGAAATAAAAAAGAATAATACGATAAATGAAACAAATGTTGAAAGAATGGCTATCAGCGGAAAGTAAAAGTTAAGACCTTCTTCAATGACAAGGACATTTTCTGCGACCAGTAAAATGACCTTCGCAAAAACTAACCCAAATAAAATACCACATATCGTTGCAAAAAATCCAATAACCATGTTCTCAAGAAACACCATAAGACGAATTTGCCTTACTGACATTCCTTGCATCATTAATAAACCAAACTCATTTTTACGCGTATTTAAGAATGAGCTCATTGAATACATGATGAAGAAAAACGAAAAGACATAAATGATAATTGCAGCCGTGTACATGCCAATTTTCACATAAGAATTCATTTCATTTCCACTCAATGTCGGATGAAAAGCAAATATAGCAAACGTAAAAAAGACCATAACAGTAAACATACTACTTAGAAAGTAGGCAGCATACAATCGTTTATTGCGGAAAACGTTGTTAAACGCGAATCTGCGAAAGGTCATTTCCATCCCCTCCCAGCAGTGAAAGTGTATCGATTATCTTTTGGAAAAATGCTTGTCGGTTATTTCCACGATGAATTTCCGAATAAAAATGTCCGTCACGAATGAAAATGACACGATTACAATAGCTTGCAGCCAGCGGATCATGTGTGACAAGTAACATTGTTGTGCGTTCTGTACGATTAATTGATTCTAACATCTGCATTACATCCTTCGATGATTTAGAATCAAGATTCCCTGTTGGTTCATCTGCAAGAAGTAACTTTGGAACATGTATCATTGCTCTTGCAACAGCTGCCCTCTGCGCCTGGCCACCCGAGATTTCATAAGTTCGTTTATTCATAATTTGAGAAATCCCTAATTTTTCCGCAATTTCACTCGCCTTTTGTTTCATTTCTTTTACCTTTTTCCCATCAAGTGTCAAGGGAAGAACAATATTTTCTTCAACAGTTAAAGTGTGTAATAAATTGAAGTCCTGAAAGACAAAGCCAAGCTCTCGTCTGCGAAATTTCGCCAGATCTTCTTTCTTCAGAAGATGAGGGTTTTCTCCATTAATTAAGATTTCTCCAGTTGTTGGTTCATCAATTGTTGCTATCATATTCAGCAAGGTTGTTTTTCCACTACCAGATGGACCCATAATTCCAACAAATTCACCTGATTCAATTGATAATTGAATATCCCTTAATGCTTTATATGCGATTTTACCTTCATAAATTTTACTTACGTTTTTAACTTCCAACATCACAAGATCTCCTTTCACGTTATCTGATCTGTGATTAGTATAACGCGCTCATGTCTTGCTAAACTATCGATTCCTCTTTCACTTTCCTTACAGTGGTGTAAGGTTTTGGGTTTCAGAGAAGATGATTCGAAAGGTTGATCCCGTTTCCTCTGCTGACTCCATTTCCAAGCGATGTCCAAGATGATCTAATGTCTCTTTTACTAAATACAAACCCATTCCTGTTGATTCCCGATATTTCCGCCCATTTTCTCCGGTAAAAAATGGTTGATAGATTCGCCGCTTATCTGTTTCAGGAATTCCGATCCCAAAGTCTCTTACTTCAAGCACAGCTTCCTTCTCTTTTTCATAAATGGAAATTAAAATTTGGTTACTTTTCCCTATAGAATATTTAACCGCATTGTTAATAAGCTGAGATAGGATAAAAAACAGCCATTTTTCATCCGTTTCAACTGTTATTCCTTCCTTTTCTATGACTAGCTTTGGATATACTGAGTTTCGGATATAGAACCGCTTATTTTCTCCGTTTACCTCCTGAACAACTTTCGATAAGTTAACCGGTTTAATATGAAAATCTTGTTCAATTGTTTTAAATCGTGCCATATAGAGGACAGTATTTAATCCTGATTTCATTCGATCTGTTTCTTCACGAATACTTGATGAATCTGGTTCATCTAAATTTTGAGCTGTTAATTCAATCACTGACAGTGGTGTTTTCATCTGATGCACCCATTGATCCATAAACTTTCGATGCTCTTCCTGTTGCTTTTCAATGAATTCCAGTTGACTTTGAAAAAGGACATATTGTTCACGCAATACCTTATCAAAAGCAACTGACAATGCGGCTTTATCTGTTGTTTGAAAGGTATCATCTAGTGAATTAAGAGGTTTTTGAAGACGTTGGTAAAGCTTGCGATGACTTATGTAATAATAAATAAGATAAATAGCTAGGATAAAGAAACAGAGAAAGGCAGCATATAAAAACAGCTTGAGATCATGATACCCATCAAGCCAGAAGATTGAAAGGATAACGATCAATTGAATCGTTTGGACAACAAGTAATAAGGAATGTTCCCTGAAAAATAATTTCATCCCTTTTTCTCCACCCACGAAATATGCAATCGATACCCCGCACCTCTAACTGTTTCTACAACATCTTCCAGGCCAATTTCTTGAAGCTTTTTTCTTACTCTTGTAATATTCACATTTAATGTATTTTCATCTATATAGGTTTGATCATCCCACAGTTTCTCTAGTAAATCTTCCCGTCCTGCTACACGTGGATACCGTTCCATCAAGCTTTCGATAATGTCTGATTCCTTTTTCGATAAAGACACAGTTTTTGTCTGGAATGTTATTTCTAATCTTTCCGGGAAAAGACTCAGTCCGTTGTTTTCCAACACCCTCTCTTCTACCTTTGTCGCATATTCTCCGTATGCACGGCGAAGCTGACTGCGGATCTTAGCCATTACAATTTCTGCACTGAAGGGCTTTGTTATATAATCATCACCGCCATTTTCAAGGGCCATCACTTGATCCATTTCACCTATGCGCGCAGAAATAAAGATAACCGGGCACACCGATTCCTTTCGAATTTGCCGGCACCAGTAATACCCATCAAAGCTTGGAAGGTTAATATCAAGAAGAACAAGCTGGGGCTTGGTGCGATAAAATTCATCCATAACATGGTCGAAATCTATCACAGTTGTTACCTCGTAGCCGTATTTTTCTATATGTTTTTTTAAATGATCTGATATTTTCGGGTCATCTTCTACGATCATTATTTTTTGCATGTTCATCACTCCTTGGTTCATGGTTAATTATGGCATATAAAAGAAGGACGTACAAAAGAAATCTCTGAAATGCCAACACAACTAAACCAATTTCTATCATAATATTTCTTCATAAAGAAAAGGACCATACTATAATAGTAAAGGTCCAAAAATTATCTAAGTAAAATAGTAACGAATCCCCTCTATAATGTGAGGTTTCATTTGTTAAGTCTTTTAACAGTATGTAAGAATTTTATTCCATTAAGACTCGGATTTGTTCTTTAATAAATCTCTTATCTCCGTTAATAACTCAATATTTTTATCGACAACAGGTGCTGCCTGGGTTTCTTTTTCTTTCTTTTTAAAATATTTGTTGATGATTCTCACAAATAGAAAGATTGAGAAGGCCACAATCAGGAAATCAACCACATTCTGGATAAATAAACCATACTTCAGTTCTTCACTGCCTACTTTTACAGTCAGATCTGTAAAATCAATTCCTCCCATTAGAAGTCCAACAAGCGGCATTATGATGTCATTAACAAGTGATGTTACAATTTTACCAAAGGCTGCCCCGATAACGACACCGACAGCTAAGTCCAGGACATTTCCTTTTAGTGCAAATTTCTTAAATTCATTCCACATTACGATTATTTCACCTTTCTTAGCATAATAAATGTTTATTATACTAGAATGCAGTGTGAAAACCAAATACGATAAGTAAAGAAGCACCCATTAAAGGATAAAGAGTTCCATTTACCTGGTTCCTTCTATTAGCATTAAGTGATCATCTGTTATTCAAATATACTAAAAGTGTCCTATTAATTAAGAGTTTTTAATATTCCCTAGTAAAAATAGTATTTTGTCCCTTTCATAAAATATCTCTCAGAATATGCTGTATTACAAAAGATGAAAGGAGGGAAATTTACAAATGAGGAAACTTACTTCTGGACCATTTTTTGTACCACTATCTATTGATGGCACTCCGAGTGGAGCAGTTGAATTTCTATTAATTGGTTTAAAGAATCTTGCGAATATAACTTCAACCGTTAAAGTATCAGTTCATGTTTGTAGAGATGTTGAACTATACCCATCTACTCCACCAGAGATAGAGATTTGTCACCAAATAGTTAAAATACCTGCGGGGAACTGTGCAGTTCTAAAATTAGATGCTGGACCATGTACCTTCCAAGGTAACAACATGCTTCGTGTAGCTGTTGAGGGCGATATAGAGAAAGATGGAAATAAAATAGTAGTAACCTTGTCTGGTGGGAAAGAGGACGGACGTACTGCAGCAGCAATGACGTTCAAACATCAAGAATTTATCGAGTTTGATGATTAACTGAAACTAAATCCGCTTTAAATAATCCCCATTTGTATATAACAAATGGGGATTATCTTTTCATTATTCTGCTCTGTTTGTTGAGGAAATGTGCATCATACCGGCAAAGGACACGACGTATAAAATGACATTAGCTTTAATCTACTATACATAATAATATTATGTAATCTATTACTTTCTTTTATATAGAAGGCGAAAAAAATTTTTTGAAATTCACTACCTTTACTATAATCCACACTATTTTGACGCTCTTATGAGTATCTTTATACTTATGTAGGTTACTATTTTTACTGTATATTCTTGTGCGAACCGTCACAGTTGGGCATTCTTTTAGATAGACCGCAAATGCAATCTTTCAAGCCTTTTCCAATAAGAATTCTCTCTATCGATTTTATAATTCTGGATTCTCGTGTCTTGGATTGTTTTGGCTGCGAAAAATGAAGAATGTATGCTCTTTGCCTTCCTGGTGTTAATTCTTCAAAAGCTGTTTTCAAGGCAGGGAGTTCTTCAAATTTAGTTTGGAGTTCTTCAGGAATTGTGTAGTCTGTATCCTTTTTAAGTTTCACTTCCAAACCTGCTTTTTCTACTTCAATGGCATTTTGAATATACGTTTTCAGGATGGATTCCATTTCATTAATTTCTTGTACATTGGTGAACCGGATTTGACGGGCCGACTGGACATTTTCTGTTTGTTGAATGAGAATGTTATGATCATCCTTTAACAAGGCACCTTTATGAAACAAAAGAGCACAGTATTCTTTAAATCCATGTATTAAAACAACATTTTTACCGTTTAAGGTGTAACAAGGATGCATCCACTTAAATTCTTCTGTTAGTTCAGAGTCAAGAGCGATCTCTCTCAACTTCTCGAATTCTGCCTTCCACTTTTTTTCCTTCGTTAAAAACTCATCAACTTTTGGATGTAATCTACTATTGTACATTTAGGAACCCTCCTTTTCTTTAATAAAACAATTCTTTCCTTTTTTCGAGACACTTTTTACAGGTTTTTGGCAACTGGAAGCCTTTTTGCTTAAAAAATTTCTGCTCACTTATTGAAAAAGTAAATCGGTCTCCGCAATCCCAACATTTTAGCAATAGGTCTTGCGGTGCTGAGCCCTTTAAGGCCTCAGTGTTTGCTGCAATTCTTTCCTTAATGAGTTGTTCATCAACCTGTTCGTTATTTTCCAATGCTTTAGTTGTTGTTCGTATTGCTTCTTTTACTTTCTTATACTCGATCTTTTCCCATAATTTTAAATATGGGATAAACGCTTTATTTCCTGATTCCTTCACTTTATCAAGCAATAATAAAATCATTTGCCTATTACGATCTTTTAAATAGGTCATATCAATATCTTGTTTTTCTTCTTCGAGCCATTTTTTCCATTCACTTAAAAGTTCATCTGCATATTGATCACATTCAATTTGCCAACCGCGTTCTGTGTATACAATCATAGGTAGTTTACCACTATACTGAATTTCCAGAAAATCAAAATCGATCATCCAATCAATTTTATCCATTACATCTTCCAGTTTTTCTGATTTATAATAACCATACACTGGACATTTATCTAACTCTAATTCTAAAAGTTTTTTCTCACGTGAGCCTTTTAATATTTTCGCGAGAAGTGTTCTCCCACCACTTGCTATAATTCCATCTGCAGCTCTTAATATCACCTTTATTTCTTCATCCGATAAACATTCTATTTTCTTCAACACGATAAATCATCCCAATCCTCAGTAATTAAAGAATTTTTATTTTTTCGGTTGTTCTTTAGGCCTCCAACTTGCTATAGCTATGCTTAGATTCTAGCAAAATCTTATAAGGAATACCAGATTGGCCAATGTTGAAATAAAACAAACTTACTTGACATAAGTTTTAATAGTTTAAGTTAACAAGAAAAAGGACCGCATTTGCGATCCCAGTTTAATTTGTTACTTTTATTAACGTATTATAGACAAGGATCTTGTGTTAAACTACATTTCATTAATCTAAACAAGCATTTCTTCTCTAGGACCCCGATTTCCCCAAGAGCAATAAGGTACTGCCTTCACTTTTACATGTTTTGTTTCGTTTGGGAATTATACTGATATTGAAAGCGAAGGTCATGCATATAGAAAAAACATTGGTGTATCTGATATTTAAAAATGGAGGTTACTTTTTCACTAGTAACCTCCATTTGCCGTTTGATTAAATTAATCTCTTACTTTTCACTTACCTGTTTTACTTCGTACTTTACGATATCCGTATTGTAATCAAGTTCCGCTTCTTCATCTATTATTGATAGAACTACACCTTTTGCTGCATCTGTGTGACCGACTAATCGGTTACTTGCCGCTACTTTTCGCTGGCGTATTTTTAGCAATGATTTTCTTTCATTTGCTAATGCTGTTCTTTCTTCTTTTATCGTACTGAAGTCGAACTTAATTGTGCCGTTTTGTAGAGCGTTTTGATCGAGAAAGTTAATTTCTCTTCCTCTTAGATCAAGGTATAATAAATCTCCTGTTTGAAGATATCCAATTCCACCGCCATTTATCGCTTCAGGTGTCATGTGACCAATCGCAGCGCCATAGGAAACTCCCGAATATCTTCCATCACTAATCAATGCAGCAATCCGTTGTAGTTTTCGATTCGCATTAATATGTTGCATTGGTGTAAACATTTCAGGCATGCCGAATGCTTCCGGACCTTGACCTGACACGATGACCGCAATTTTCAAAATACTTTTCTCGACTAATTTATCAAAGAGATTGTCATAGTCATAGGCTTTTAATTCATCATATTGGTCAGGTGCATTTGCTTTTAATAGACCTAATAAATTTTCATGAGAAAATGATTGGTTATCTCTTAGTTTAGGTAAAAGCTGAGTGTCTAATAATCCTTGATTTGCTTCATCTTCATTTTCATAATAAAGGACAAATGCCGCTTTTTTATCAAATTGATCCAATTGCGGTGTGGCCATTCCACTAATTTTCACGATGGCACTTTCAAAGAAATTACCAGTTAAGACATCTACACCACTAAACGGTCTTCTAGGCTTAGATAAAATTACCGGGTTTTCTTTCACATTAGACGCTGGTAGCCTATCCGTATTTGCTAAACGTTCACCCCAGCTAGTTCCTGTTACAGTTGGAGCATCTACATCCATTGGAACACCGTTTTGAATTAATTCATAAAATAATGTTTCCATTCCCCTGCTATCTCCGCCGCAGCATTGTGTAGCAAGTGAGAAAATATCTCGTCCCTCAGTTAAGCTATAGTTAAACAAATCCGGAATTGGGTGTGAATGATGAATTTCATCTAAATCCCATAAACTAAATTTGTAACCACCGTATAACATGGCTGCTACAATATGCATCATCAAATTAGTTGAACCGCCTGAAGCACTATGAATACGGATGGCATTCCGGATATTATTGGCCATTATGTTGGAAGCACTAAAGACAGGATTGTTAATCATCGTAGCTAAACTATCAATCGCATCATTTATTTGTACTTGATTAGGTGCACTCGTTAAAAGCTCTAAAGTTGGATGAACTAACCCAAACCCTGCAACTAAATGTCGTGAACTGTTTCCTGTACCATTAAAAGCACAAACACCCCCACTACCATCACATGTCGCAACAGCCAATCTTCTTTCATACTCTTTATGCTGTGCTTCTGTAATGAGGCCACGTTCTTGAGCTCGTTTTAATACACCCTGAAACGCGGTATTAGAGGAGCATTGTAAAATATAATCCATAGCATCTCTTAAATCATCTGCTACATCGGAAGCACCATGATTTTCTGCCTTCACTGCTATTTGACTTAATTCTGTGAACAAATCTTCAGGAATCGTTCCTCCCTGTAAAACATGAGCAGGAGCAAATGTAGCAAAAACCGGTGCCTCTCCTCTTTCCTGACGAAGACGGTCTAAATGGACCATTGCGCTTACAACACCTAGAGGCTGTTTATCACATCCTTGAATAATAAAGGCACCATGATAGCTGTGGGCTTCCATTTGATTGACGATCATTTGCGCTACAGCATTTCTACTTTGTAAGGAATAGCTCATTCCCATATTATTTTGTGCTGTACCATCACACAAAACAGGTGTAGAAAAGTAGAATGGTACACCACCATTTTGCCAGATTCTGATCGCAGCATGTGCTGACGTTTTAAAGTCCATAATATGTGCCGGATGATCAGAAGAACCACCGATAATAGCAATACGAGGTGCATTTTCTTCTAAACGGTTATAAATTTCCTCTAATGTCCAATCAGGAGTAGAACCCATATATTCCATTCCCAGGATTTGTTTTGATCGGTCTAATAAACCGGCAACCGTGATCGGTTCATTTGCTTTTCCTTGCACATTATCTTTATAAGCATTAATTGAATTTTCTATTTTTGGAAATTGGACAGCCATATGTAAAACCTCCTAAAAGATTTCTATTAGTATTAAATCAGGCCAACACTATTGATCACAATGATTGTAACAATCGCAATAATGGATGCCAGCAAGGTTGGAATTGTAATATATTTAAAACCTTGTTTTGTCGGTAAGTTGAAAAATTTAATCAAGATCCAGAATCCACTATTATTCAAATGACTCAATGCCAACGTTCCTGCACCAATCGCTAATGTAACGGCTACTGGAGACAAATCCAAAATTGGCATCATCGGTACAACAATTGCTGCTGTTGTAAGGGCAGCCATTGTCATTGACCCTGCTGCAGACATAATGGCAAAAGCGATAAAATACGGAAGTAAAATTGGCAGTACATTTGTATTCGCAATACTAATCGCTAGAGCTTCAACTGTTTCATTTGTTTTAATAATATTTCCCATTGCTCCACTCATAGCCGTGATTAATAACGGTAGAATAGCAACAAGAAGGGCACGAGTTACCCATGTTTCTACTAAAATATACATAAAAGGTGTATCTCGATTGACTTCATCACTGCTTTCTTTCATGGCAGATTCATAGACGTTTTGTTTATACATAAACGCTAAAATCAACACAACGAGCACACCGGCAGATAACGCAACCGTTTTGTCACCTAATGTTGCAAAAAATGGTTGTAAATATGACCCTTCTTCGAGAAAAATATTAGCGAAGGAAGAAGACGCGATAAAAACCACTGGTAGTATAATAGGAAGAAATGCAAGATAAAAAGGTGGTAAACGTTTACCAGTATCATTTTTTAACGGAGCTTCGGCAGCAGGCTCTATTGTCGCAGCAACCTCCGACTGATCAGCACGTGTTTCTTCTCCTCCTAAAAACTTATCAAGCGGTAATATAAATTCCTTTTCTGTCCATTTTCTTAATAATAGCCATGTACCAAAGAATGAAACTAAGGCCACAACCAGTCCCCAAAAGATAACAAATCCAAGATCAGCTTTCAGTGTAATCGCTGTAGCTAAAATACCTGGGGTCGGAGGAACTAAGCCATGCGTAAGAACTAACCCTAGACCTGTAAACGCTGTCATGGTAGACATCGAGATTTTTTTCAAATGAGCAATCTTAGATGCAATTGGTGCAAGGAGAATCATTGTGACATCAGAAAAAACAGGAATGGAAACAAAAAATCCAGTTAAAGCAGGAGCAAGTTCCATATTCTTTCCACGAAACAATTTATTAAAGAAATTTGCAACAGAATCAGTTGCTCTAATATCCTGAATACCCATCGCCAATATGGATCCGAGAATGATCGTTAACCCTATTCCGGTTAGTGTTGATCCAAATCCTTCATTAATTAATCCCATCGTTTCTAGTAACGTATTCCCAAATCCTACTCCCATCCCCGCGGCAACAACAAACATAGCTAAAACTGGATGGACTTTTAATTTTAAGATCATGAAAATTAATAATAATAAACTTACACACAAAACCGTTACGAAACTTACTGTGCTCACATTATCTACCCCTTTAAAGTGAAGTCAATACTACACCCTTCTCCCATTAAGAGAAAACGCTTACTATAAAGAGGAGTACTCACTTCCTCTTTATAGTAATATATTATTCTACCTTAAGCTACCATTTTTGTTAGCGCTTTAATTTGAAAGAATTGGATTGATTTTAGGTATACCGAGACCTTCAGCTCCTAATTTTGATGTTTGTGCCTCAGGATAATAGCGCTCAATCATTTGTATCCCTAATGAAGCGCGGTGCACACGCTCTTGTACGAGCGAAATATTTGTACTTTCCCACTGTTTTCCAGAAGGATATACATCCGGGTGATTTCGAAGGCCAAACTTGATGTAAACAGGTGCCAGTACACGGATGATTTCTGGAATTTCGTAGTAACGAAGGAATCCGCCAAAATTATCTGGTGCTTCAACATACAAATCAATCGGTAAATCTGTTGCTTGGCGAATAGCTGCTAGTTTTGGCAATGTTAAAGCTGTTGGCACGTTATATGTATCTGCACCTAAGTCTTGCATGATCTTGACTGAAATAGGGTTAGCTGCGCCCATTTGTACAGAGACCTTTACGACAAAATCTTCAGGAAGTTGACCGTTCTTTTTCATTTCTTTTGTCAACAGCAACAATCCTTCATCAGCTACTAAAGCACCTCTTAATCCAAGTCTCGCCCCTCTTTTTAAATCCTCCATTGCATACACAAGTTGATCGGCACCTTCATGACGTAGTGCCTGTGATTTACCGCCACTTGTCAAAGGAGCTGCGCTAATATCCCATGTGCCGCGAGGTCCGACAAATAAGCTAAGTTCCATCCCTCGTTCTGCTGTCATTTCACACATTTCTTTAATTTCATCATCTGTAAGAAGCATAATTCCGCTTCCTTGTGAGATACGATGGATCGTTAATCCGTAACGGTCAATTTCTTTTAAAGTTTCTCTTAAAGCAGCAGGCCCTTCCGTACTAGGCAATTCAATGCGATATTGAGCACCATCTGGAAATCTTTTTGTAGATGTAGGCAGTTCTGTTAAATCTGATGATGGATATCCTAACTTTTCTAATAATTCACGTGATTCTTTCATGATTTTAATCCCTCTTTCTCTTCAAATAAATTTAAAAGTGATGAAACTTTTTCTGAAAGATCTGATGGGTATACATCATAAGGTGCACGGTGTCCTGTCTTTTCAGTCAACCATCTTTGGTGGACGGCTTCTTTCATTGTCGTAAAAAACGTTGGACAGATTGTATAAATATCCATTAATTTTGTTATCATTTGGTGGTTCTTTTCAGCTTCATCTAGATTACGTTGTTTATAATTTTCATACAATGAAACAGAAATTTCGGGAGCAAAAACAGAGCTTCCATTAATACTTCCTGCTGATCCAATCATCAGGGCTGGGAGCAGATGGTCGTCAAAGGCTGTGAAAACTTTAAAGTCTTCTCGGATTTTGCTTAACTCCATAATTATTTCTCGAATATGACTAAAATCACTGATTGTTTCTTTTATGCCACAAATATTGGTATGATTGGCAGCCAGTTTTTTCACTAAATCTACTGATAGTGTCTGACCGGTTAGTGACGGAATGTTGTACAGGAACACTGGAAGCTTAGTATTCTTGGCAACAAGAGAGAAAAAGTGATAGAGTTGTTCCTCCGAAGACTTCCAATAATACGGATTGACGACTAAAACACCATCTGCCCCTCGTTCTTCAGCATGGCAGGATAGGTCAAGTACTTCTTGTAATGATGTATGACCAATCCCGACGAGAACTGGAACCCTCTTGTTTATGGTTTTGATCATTTCTTCTACATACAGCTTTCGTTCTTTAATGGTTAATGATGAGAATTCACCTGAACTGCCCATCAGCAAAATACCGTGGATATTATGCTTGAGCAGTTCATTTACATACTTTTGGTTTAAAGCTACATCAAGATTTCCAGCTTCATCAAATAATGTCACAACTGGCGGGATGATCCCGTGAAATGTCATTTTACGTTTCACCCTTTCTATCAATCTACTATCCTTTTATAAAAACAGTTTTAATAGAAGTATAGAATTCCTGAGCAGCTTCCCCTTGTTCACGAGATCCGGTACTAGAGCCTTTCATGCCTCCAAATGGTGCCTGCAGTTCAACACCTGCACTTTCAGCATTAATACGAACAAGACCTGCTTCAATTTCATCAATAAATTCTAGTAAAGAACCAATATTAGTTGTGAAAATGGATGCGCTTAAACCGTATTTCGTATTGTTAGCCATTTCAATGGCTTCTTCTAAGTTTTCAGCTTTAATAAGCGCGATAACCGGACCGAAAATCTCTTCTTGAGCAATCGCCATATCCGGATTTACATTGTCAAAAATAGCAGGTGTAATATAAAATCCTTTATCAAATTCTTCACCTGTTAAAACGTCTCCACCAGCTATAAGCTCGGCACCTTCTTTTTTTCCAATCTCAATATAGTGTTTGACTGTATTGAACTGGCTTTCACTTGCACAAGGACCCATCCAAATTCCCTCTTGTAAACCATTTCCTACCTTGATTTTCTCTGTTTCTTGTACGAGTTTTTCTTTAAATTCATCATAAACTTCAGATTCAACAATGACACGGCTTGATGCAGTACACTTTTGTCCTGTAGAACGGAATCCGCCACTTATCACAGCTTCAACCGCAGCGTTTAGATCAGCATCTTTTGTGATAATAATTGGGTTTTTGCCGCCCATTTCTAATTGATATTTAATTCCTCGTGCAGAAGCAGATTTCGCCACAATTTCACCGACCGTTTCAGACCCTGTAAAGGTAATGCCATTTAATAATGGATGATCAATTAACCCTTGACCGACCACAGAACCTGAGCCTGTTATAAAATTCAGAACTCCTTCAGGGAGACCAGCTTGTGCAAAGCAATCAACGACTTTAGCTGCTGTGACAGCCGCTTCAGTTGCCGGCTTAAAGACAACGGTATTTCCGTAAACAAGGGCAGGAGCCATTTTCCAAATTGGGATAGCTACAGGAAAGTTCCAAGGAGTAATGACCCCAACAACACCAAGTGGAGTTCGCTTTGTAAACATTAAAGCGTCTTTATCTGAAGATGGAATCACATCGCCATTTTTTCTCATGCCTTCTCCTGCGTAATAACGAAGAATGGCAACACCGCGAGCTGTTTCTCCTTTTGCTTCTGGCAGTGTTTTCCCCATTTCCTTTGTCAGCGTTTCAGCAATGTCATCGAGGTTTTTTTCAAGAATATCTGCTACTTTATATAGATATTGACCTCTTTGAGCCTGCCCCAGTTTTCTCCAAGCTTTTTTTGCTTGATCAGCAGCGCTTACAGCTTGCTCTAAATCTTCCTTCGTTGAGCTATGAATAAGTCCGACGACTTCCTCTTTATTCATCGGGCTAATGCTTTTCACCGTTTCTTGTGAAGAAGAATCCACCCATTGGTTATTAATAAAATTTTTATACGTCGTTTCTTTAGATAATGTTTGCATCATTGAATACTCCTCTCAAAAGTTTAGTGATTATGAATGCGCTTTAATTTTTCTCCTTTTTAGAAGGCAACAGGTTGCTGCCTATTAATCCACCCTTTGTTTTACTTGACCTGTATAACCTGCAAGTTGTGATAATCGATCAGCCAGATGGATAATTTCCTCTTTCGCTGCCTCTTTTTTACTTTCCCAGCTACTAGTTGTCATGGAAAAACTAACACCGGCGACTATTTTATTTTCATGATTATAAATCGGTGCAGCTACACAGTGAAAACCTAAAGCAGATTCTTGATTTTCAGTCGCATAACCGTATTGTTTTGCTTGTTGAACTTTTTCATATAGCTCATCAAGGTTTGACGTTGTATACGGTGTCTTCTTCTCCCAATCTCCTGACGGGAAAATTTCTTTGAGCTCTTGTTTCGTGTGCTGGATTAGCTGGACCTTTCCAATCGACGAAGCATATGCGGGAAATTGCATGCCAGGATCAGTGACTAACCGTACACCGGAATCTCCTTCAACTTTTCCTAAGTAAACGACATTTGACTTTTGAAGAACACCTAATTGAATATGTTCATTTACCTTTGAAACAGATAATGCTGCTTCTTTATGAAAAGATTGCAGGAGATTAAACTGGCTAAGATAAGCTGAACTAAACGCACCTATTGAAGATCCTAAAGAATACTTGTCTCCCCCATCCTTCACAATCCACCCTAAATGTTCTAACGTGTTTAACAAAGAGAAGAGAGAGCTTTTGTTAATCTCCAAGTTTTTTGATAAATCAATCAACCGGAGCTGGTGGGGCTTTTTACTAATTTCTTTTAATACCATATCTGCTCGTTCTATAGCTGGAACCCAGTATTTTTCTTTCATACCTGTTATCACCTCTGATGTTTCATTCGGTTTAATATAATAAACTGAGTTTTTTATTTAAAACTTATAATCTTATTGTAACGGAATAGTCAGATTTCTCAATAGTTTTTTTGAGTTTTTATTTTTTATTGGTTTTTTTATACGAAACAAATGTGAGGCTTTATTGCATATGCTACTTTCTTACATAAAAAAATCCTCCTCTTTTTGTGCTTGGTATTTCAAAGCCAAATAGAGGAGAATTTTTCGTTATTGTATATAAGTTGTTATAAATGTGATCGATAGAAATAGTTTGACCTATAATGCAAAATCTATAGGAATTTCCTTCCCTGACCAAGCTCTCTTAGATGTCCATTCCATTGGCGGATCACACCAAAACGGATCCGAGCTTGGTAAACCTAATGGCAAAAATGCTGCCGAGCATAAATAGAGACTTCCGGTAGCAATATATGGTTCGCCAATTCTCGGTTGATGTCCACAATATCCAATGGTAAGCCATCCTGATTCCATAAATGTACCAGGAGCCGATAATGTCCTTTTTATTACTTCTGTTAAAGCACTTCTCACCTGTGCTGGAGGAAGTTCCTTTGGTAAATCCTTTCGAAGCGCATGTTGAGCCAATGTTTGAAATACACCAAAACGATAAGCAAGAGATCGACCGACAGGCGGAAACGTACCCTCAGGTGAAATAGTCCGCTCCTGAATAACCGCATATCTTTGCGACCTTTTTATGATCGATTCTTTATGTACAGTCCAATCTCTATATTCATCTCCAACTGTATCGATTAAATCTACTAACATCGGATGAATGACAAAGCTATTATAATAATCATGGTGATATTCAGGGCCATCACTATAGACTCCGTCCCCAAGATACCATTGATCAAATTGTTTGATCGCATAATCGATTCGCATAGGGTCCCAGTCTTCCTCACCTACTTTGTATAAAAACGCTTCAATTATTGCAGAAAACAATAACCAGTTAGAAAAAACAGGCTTTCTTGTTCGGGTAGCTTTTATTGCAGTAATCACATTTTGTTTCACTCTACCATCAAGTTTTCCCCACAATTCATTAGGAGCTCTCAAGAACGCATGAGCCAGAAAAGCAGTGTCTACAATTGGTTGGAAATCATCCGAAAAGTTCATATAATCCGGTGAATTAGGATCTGTTCCAGCATCAACTGCTTCTCTAGCAAGTTCAGCATATTTCACGCGAAGAGTTTCTTCCTCTTCATGTTCACATTCACTTTCCAACCAAGGTGATATCCCTACTAATAATCGAGATAATGCCTCAAGATGTGAAAACTTCTCGCGAGCGGTTCCTTCTTTCATCTCAACTGGCATTTCTTGTTTTAATGTTCTATGTTTCAAATGAAGCAAAACAGGGCTTGCTATTTTCAACATGGAATCGAGCCAGAACTTTCGGTCATTGGTTAGTAATGATGTCATCTTATCCACCCCAATCGATCTATTCCATTAACATAAATTCCTCACATATGCTCCAATGCTGTTACGCATTCGACGAATGCGTATGCAAACCTTTCTTCATCAACACATTTCTATCTTTAAAATATACGACGTTCCCAGCCATTTAACTTCGCAATCGCTTCAATATAATAATAATCTCCATATATTAACGATACATTAATATTTTCATTAGCCGGCTTATGTCCTGTCCCTTGGACCAGAATTCCTTGGTGCTCCGGCTGATCCAATGTTCCATAATTTTCAGTTAAAGAAGTTATTATATTTTTGGCAGCATCCTCATAAAGTTTTTTTTCATTAGCAGGGACCGAATCTGCAATTTCAAGCAATCCGGAAGCGGCAATTGCTGCGGCAGAGCTATCTCTAGGCTCATTTTCGATTGACTCTAATCGGAAATCCCAATATGGAACATAATCTTCCGGTAGACCTGCGATAAAATGATGTGCAATCCGTTTTGCAGCATGTAGAAATTTAGAATCTCCTGTATGTTTGTACGTATTAGCAAATCCATATAGTGCCCATGCATTTCCCCTGCTCCATGCAGAATCCGGGGCGTTCCCTTGACCGCCAATTGATTCAATGAATTCTCCTGACTCTGGATCAAACGATAAAATATGGCAGGATGAACCATCTTCACGAATTCCATACTTTAAAGTCGTTTCCGCATGCAGGGTAGCAATATGTTTATATCTAGGATCACCAGTCACGCGGCTTGCCCAGAATAATAGCGAAAGATTCATCATGCAATCAATAATTGCCCATCCTATTTTATCCCCGTTCCATGCCCTGATAAAATTTCCTGCAGGGTTAAAACGTCCCGCTAAGTAGTTAGCTGCTTCCAACCCAATTCCAAGGCCCTTCTCGCTTTCCGTGATTTCATGTTCCAGCACTGCAGATAGTAAAAATTGAAACCCTACATCATGATACAATTCATTAGGATGGTGGGAAAAACACTTTTGTAGTTTTTCATCCCAAGGCATCGCAGCATCTTTAAACTTCTCATTTTCAGTCATATCATATAGAACCCATAATAACCCCGGCCAAAAGCCTGATGTCCACCATTCATGTGGCATATCATCATAGATCCCATCAGCCTTCGCAACATGTGGTGACTTATCTCCTATTTGATCAACCATACGCTCCACTTTTTCTTCAAGCTTTTTTAATAGTTCTTCTTGATTCAACTTGTGCATGTTTTCCCTCCTATAAAGTTAATACATAGAGTATAGCGTCACTATTCTAATAAAAGTTGTTGTATAATAACTAAAAATATCGTTGTGTTGTTCTAGAGTACCGGGATTAATAGTGACTAAAATATGATATATTGAAGCTAATAGGCATAAGGTAATAACTTAGTAAGGTTCGAGTTTAAAAGTAACATTAAGATAAAACTTGATATTAGAACGTTATGAACAAACAAGTTTTCATTATATATAATTATGAAATAAACGGAGGGGAGAATATGAAGCATTTATTTGAACAAATTGACCTAAAGCCTTTTAATTGGGTCTATCGCAGGGTTTCTGAAGAAAATTTTGAAGGGTTTTATCATTGGCATCAAGGCTGTGAATTATTATTTGTCTATCGTGGACAAGGACGTGTCATTGTGAACCAGCAGACGTATGATATCAAAAAAGGGATGCTTTTCTTTTTCCAACCCTTTCAATTGCATAAAGTCCATGTTGAAGTTTCCCCGAAAACTCCCTATGAACGAAGTATCATACACTTTGATCCACTTACACTCGGGAAGAACACTTCACAAATATTCCCTGGTCTTAATGCCCTCTTAAACCAATTACAAAACGGTGTAAATGAACCTCAAGCATTTAATTTAGAAGATTCTTATCAGTACATTTATGAAGCATGTGAGATATTTAATAAATCATTACATACCAGCAACTGGGAGGAAGACAGTCAGCTTTTTCTCATGCAATTGTTGTCATGTATCCGATCAAAGATACACAATATTGATCTAAATTCATCCTTTCATAGTAACTACCGTTCACTTTACTATTCGGAAAAAATCATGCAATGGATTGAAGAGCATTATATGGAGCCGTTTGACTTGGGACAATTGTCAGATGATCTCCATTTATCAAAATCATATGTCTCAAGGATTTTCAAACGCGAAACCGGAAGCAGCTTAACAGAATATCTTACCATTCGGAGAATGAAGCAGGCATGTCAATTGCTACAGGTCACTAAGAAACCTATTGAATTAATTAGTGAGAGTGTGGGCTTTGGGAGTGTTTCCTACTTTATTCAGTTATTTAAGAAGATGATTGGGACGACTCCACATCAGTATAGGCTTTATCATCAGGTGAATTATAAATAGGAAATGGTGGGTTTTTAAAGTAGGATCAATGGAGGTCGCTCATAATCATAACCCTATTTATTATAACAAGAGTTTTGTCTGCTACAGCCTAGTTTTAGACTTAGCATTTCTATAAAAAAAGACACTTCCCATAAAAATATGAAGTGTCTTTTTATTCAGCTCCATTTCTAGTGAATGATTTTCGAAAGGGGCTATCTTCTATAATACAAGTAAATAAGGATTCTCTAAATAGTAGATTATTCTTTCCAGAAACTCAGCGGCCGGGGTCCCATCAATAATTTGATGATCAAACGTTAAGCTTAATGGCAGTTCTTTGCTCTGAATCACTTGGCCTTCTTTATCCAAGGTAAGTTTGTCTTGAAGACTTCCTACTCCTAAAATACCAGATTCAGGTGTATTTAAAATTGGAGTAAAGTATTCGACACCGCTTTGTCCTAGATTCGTCAAGGTAAATGTTGATCCCGTTACTAGATCGTTTGCAAGGCTACCTTCTCGTGCAGCTTGCGTAGTCTTTGTGATGTTTCCGCTTAACTCCTTTAAGCTCATTTGGTGAGCATTCCGAATAACGGGTACCAGCAGGCCAACAGATATGGCCGTTGCCATTCCAAGATGGACTTCTTCAAAGGTCTGGAAACCATTCGTGTCCGTTTCATACCAGCTATTCATTTCAGGATATTCTTTTAATGCTAGAATTGTTGCTTTGGCAACACAAACAGTTAGACTAAGACTACCAGCAATTTCTGTTTCGGTAAGATGATTTTTTATATTCTCTTTAAACATCATAAATGCAGTTAAGTCAGCTTTTCGATGGATCGTCAATTGGGCTGATTGCGCTAAACTATTTCTCATTCTTTTGGCAATAATCTTACGCATTCCCGTGAGTCCAGTACCAAGATTTCGGTCGGCTGTGTTCACCGGGAAAGAATGGATTTCCACCGCAGGAGCTACTTCCTTAGAAGAAGAAATTTCGTAAGCCTCTATATCTCTTCTAGTAATCCGATTATTTCCACCTGTACCTTTAACCAAAGAAAGATTAATATTCTTCTCTTTTGCTAATTTCCTAGCAAGTGGACTCACAAAAATACGTCCAGTGTGCGATTCGATTGGTTTTTCGGCCGGAATCACATTCTTCTGTTCTTTTTCGTTCCTTTCTAATTTGGCTTCCGGGGATTGTTCGACAGGCTGAGATTGGGGTGTTTCACCTTCTTGAGCCACAATTCCTATTACTTCTTTAACTGGTACTTCAGCCCCCTGATGGGCAATGACTTTTACTAACACCCCATCTGCTGGTGCTTCAACTTCCATCGTTAATTTTTCAGAACTAATCGTGCAGATCGGTTCTCCCTTTTTAACAGGTTCGCCTTCTTTTTTGTACCATTCATCCACATTTCCACTCGTCATCGTTAACCCTAACTTAGGCATTAAAACATCTGTTGCCATCATTGATCACCACCTTACACTAAGATTGTCTTTTTTAAATCAAAGATCAGTTCATCCGCTACTTTTAACACTTTATCTGCATTTGGAATGTACAGATCCTCAAGGTTTTTTGCAAAAGGCACAGGTGTGTTCGGTGCACATACACATTTAACTGGGGCATCTAAATAATCAAACGCTTTATCTGAAACTACACTTGCAATATCAGTAGCTGTATTATTGTGTGGATTCGATTCATCAATGACAATTAATCGGTTGGTCTTCTTAACTGAATTGATAACAGTTTCCTGATCCCATGGTGCCACTGTTAATAAATCGATAACTTCGACTGAGACACCTTGCTCTGCTAAACGATCTGCTACCTCTTCTGCTACATATAACATTTTTCCGATTGAAACGATCGTTAAGTCCGTACCTTCTCTTTTCACTTTTGCTTTTCCAATTTCAACCGTATAATGTCCTTCAGGCACTTCTCCCTTAAGACCATATATGGTTTTATCTTCTGAGAATACAACAATGTTATCATCCTCAATAGAAGCAAGAAGCAATCCTTTTGCATCGTATGGATTGGAAGGAACCACGACTTTGACTCCAGGAATAGAACCAAGAATCCCGTAATAACACCCTGAATGTTGTGCTGCTGCTGAAGCACCTGCACCATGATTGGTTCGGACTGTCATTGGAATAGTTGCTTTACCCCCGAACATATAACGCATTTTCGATCCTTGTCCAAGGATCGTGTCAAAGCAAAACCCTAGGAAGTCATTAAACATTAATTCCGGGACAGGTCTTAAGCCTGTTGCTGCAGCCCCTACTGCTGCGCCCATATAACCCATTTCAGAAATTGGTGTATCGATTACACGTTCTGTTCCGTACTTTTCCACTAGCCCTTTCGTTAAGCCGAATACACCTCCCCAAGCTCCTGTTTCATTTAAATGCTCAACGGTCGCACCACCTGCTATATCTTCTCCAAGCAGGATCACTCGTTCATCTTGAGCCATTGAGATATCTAACGCCTCATTAATTGCTTGCATCATTGTGATTTTTCTTTCCATTTCCCAACACTCTCCCTTTGTATTTATTAAGCAAATACATCTTCATATAAAGATTCTGGTCTTGGCTCTGGGCTTTTCTCAGCAAATTTTATCGCTCCAACGATCTTTTCTTCCGATATTTTTTCAATTTCATCTGCTTCGATCTCTGACATGAGATTTTGTTCAATTGCCTGCTTGCGGAATAGTTTAATACAATCTTTTTCCGCAAGCTCTTTTTCTGCTCCATCTAAAGCTTTATACTTTTGTTCATCTCCCTCGAAATGACCATAGTTACGATATGTGACACATTCAATTAAAGCAGGTCCTTCCCCGTTTCTTGCACGTTTTATCGCTTTTTCCGCTTCCTCATAAACTTTAAACACGTCTTTTCCATCTACTCTAACTCCAGGCATGTTATATGAAGCGCTCCGTTCAGCAATTGTTTTTGAACCTGAGGCATAGGATTGTGGTGTGGCTTCTGCGAACATATTATTTTCACAAACGAAGATAACTGGGAGTTTCCAAATGGACGCTAAATTAAGTCCTTCGTGGAATGTTCCCTCATTGGCCGCTCCATCACCGAAGAAGCAAACAACGACAGAATCAGTTTTCAAATACTTATTCCTAAGCCCTGCACCTACAGCGAGCGGAATCCCCCCGCCAACCATTCCATTTGCACCGAGCATGCCTTTATCAATATCAGCAATATGCATGGAACCCCCTTTCCCTTTACAAAGTCCGGTTTCTTTACCATAAATTTCTGCCATCATTCCATCTAGATCGCACCCCTTAGCAATACAATGTCCATGTCCTCGATGGGTGCTCGTAATGTAATCGCTATCACTTAAATGTGCACAAAAACCTGTTGCAACAGCTTCCTCACCGGCATATAAATGCACAAATCCAGGTATTTCACCTCTCGCAAATATTTCGTGGACTTTGTCTTCAAATTGACGAATTTCATTCATTTTTTGGTAGATCCATATTGCATCCTGCTTTTTCATCCTATTTCCTCCTCTTCCTTATTCATGAATGGCTTTAAACAACATACTCTCAGTTGTTTCTCTAATCGTTTCAGACAGGTTTGGATGTCCATAGATAAGGGTGCTCATTTCCTCAATTCTGCCTTCTGAATGTTTTACAGCTAGTATTTGATTCAGTATCTCGCTTGCATTTGCCCCAACCACAACGGCCCCCAAAATTTCATGATCATTCTTTTCGGATATGATTTTGACAAAGCCGTCAGTTTCATCCATTGCGATCGCTCTTCCATTTGAATTGAAAGACATTTTTTTCGTGATTACATCATATCCTTTTGCCTTCGCCTCCTCTTCATTAAGGCCAAAGGAAGCAATTTCAGGGTGTGTGTACACACATCTAGGAATTTCATCTTGATGTAATGTTGGATGTTGTTCATTGAAAATGGCTGAGACAGCTACTAATCCTTCTTGACTTGCCGCATGTGCAAGCTGATATCCTCCTATGACATCACCGATTGCATATACATGATTTTTACTCGTTAAATAGTTGCTATTTACTTTTATAAATTTCTTTTTATCATCTAATTCTAAATGTAAGTCATGAGCAATTTCGATATTGGCTCTTCTACCTGCTGCCACAAGCAGAGTTGTATAAGGAATCTTTTGATTTTTTAAATCAACATCATCAGGTGTTACTTCAAGAATGTTAGCCTTTGTATAGTAAGCGATTTCGAGTTGGTCCATTTTCTTTTTTATTTGTTCACGAGCATCGGCATCTTCTGTTAAAAGTATGTCATCTGCTACCTCAACAACAGTCACCTTTGTGCCAAGAGGAGCCATCGCAAAGGCTAATTCAATTCCAATTACTCCGCCGCCAATAATGATCAGATCTTTAGGTTGTTTTTTGAGATTAAAAAAACTATCTGTCGTATGGTACGAGACTTGGTCTAGCCCCTTGATCTGTGGAACAAAAGGTCTGCTTCCTGTAGCAAGGATGATATCTCTGCCCTTGAACTGTTGATTTTTTACCACAACAACCAAGCTTTCTCCTACAGTTGCTTCGCCTTTAATCAAGGTAATATTGTTTTTTCGCAACAAATATTCGATGCCATGTACCAACGTCCCGACTACTTTTTCTTTTCGTTCAACAAGCCTTTCATAGTCAATATGTTGTACTTCAGCTGATATGCCATGACGATTCGCTTTTTTTATGTTGTTAATCCATTCACTGTGCTGCAAAAATGTCTTTGATGGGATACACCCAACATTTAAACAAGTGCCACCTAAAGACGATTTTTCGATGATCGCGACTTTCTTCCCTTTTTGTGCTGCTCTAATTGCTGCGACATACCCACCTGGTCCGGCGCCAATGACAATTAAATCAAAGTGCTGCAAGATTCCTTCCCTCCTATCACTTAAAATACGACTTTTACAATATGTTTTAGATTGAAGACATCAATAACTGTTTATTGATGATCTCATTAACTATACTTGCAATTATCGTGCCAATTTCAACACCCACTTCTAAAGCGGATTTTATAAAACAAAAAATAAAAAATGCGACAATCGTTTCAAATCGTCGCATTTTGAATCATTTTAATTCAACTTATATTTATTGATTTTACGATAAAGAGTGCTTTTTGACATGGAGAGTTGTTTGGCGGTGAAAGGGATATTGCCATTGTTTTGAATTAAGGCATTCATAATGTTTTCTTTTTCTAACTGTTCCTTAAAATTGATGTTTTTGCTGCTAGTTTCTTGAAGCGGTGTAAATAACCCGCCTTTATGAATCAACTGCACTAACTGTTCCCTAGTTGGAGTCCTTTCTCTGTAGTACACATGACACCTTTCCAAAAAGTTATTCAACTCACGGATATTTCCATTCCATTGGTTCTGTTCTGCAACTTCAATTAACTCTTTTTCCCATAAAGGATACCAATTATTCGCGTCTTCAAATGACTTTATGAACTCACGGATATCCTCTTTCCGCTCTCTTAGAGGTGGAATATGTAGAGGACAAACATAAACACGATAAAACAAATCTTCTCGAAATTTCCCATTCATGACCAGGGATTTTAAATCTTGATTGCTTGCTGTGATGAGTCTAAAATTCAGTTGGATTTCTTGGGTTCCACCAATTCGAGTCAGCTTCTTCTCTTGAAGAACGCGCAACAGGTCAGACTGCATCGAAACAGGCATATCTTCAATTTCATCAAGAAACAAGGTCCCATGATTGGCCTGCTCAATTTTTCCTTGATAGCCATTAGCGTTTGCACCTGTAAAAGCTCCCTTTTCGTAACCGAACAATTCACTTTCCATCAAATTCTTCGGTATGGAGCCACAATTGACACTAACGAGTTTCCCCTTCGAAAACGGACTGTTAGCATGGATCGTTTTTGCCAACACTTCTTTCCCTGTCCCAGTTTCACCAAACAAATGAATAGGTGCTGAAGTAGGAGCCACGATTTTTACTTCTTCTAATAATTCAAGAAATGTTTTACTTCGCCCAGCTACATATGGAAATTCAAACGTTTGATCTGCTACTCTTTGTTTCAAGCCATGTACAAAGTAGCCGATACAGGTACCTTCTTTCAAAATTGGTTCCTGCTTTCCTATAATCCTCTCATTCTTTGTTATGTCATGAAGTTTTTTTCCTATATAAGAATCAGGCTCGTCTATTAGTTCAGAGGATAAATGTAGAATCATCATTGAGGAGTCGCACAAAATACCAGGTTGTTTTTTACTAGAGTAATATTGCAGCATATACTTTTGGTCTTCATATGCCTTTCTTTGTAATGCTTCCGAGATAAAGTCTGCAATCAGCTGGACCCTTACGAGAAAATCAATTTCCTTTGGATAATGGGCAGGCATCGATAAGTCTACTACCCCTTTCACTTGGTCATCTACTCCAAATATGGGAGAAGAAACACAGCTCCACCTTTGGGAGGCTTTAGCAAAATGCTCGTATCCATGGATGATATTCGCTTCTTTTGTTCGCAAAGCCACTCCAATCGCATTCGTACCAACCACAGATTCCGTCCACTGAGAACCTTGCCAAAACCCAATATCTCTCGCAGTTTCTTTCAATCCCTCATGGCCTGATTGCCATAAAATATACCCGTCAGCATCTGTTAGGACGAGGATAAACTCTATATTTTTAAACAACATACTAAAGCGGTCCAAGCTTCTTTTAGCCAATGAAATCATCGTCTCATTTTCTCTTAATCTCGTTTTAAAATCATTTGCCGTAAGAATTCGGCTGCCAATCCCTTTATTCGGGTTCACGTTAAACTTTTTACTAAGCTTCCAAGAATCAAGAATAACCTTATCAATATTAGACGGATCCAGTTTATTTTCATGAATGTACTTCTCCCACGTTTGCCGAATCTCCAAACTCATGTACACCCCTCCTTTGTATCCCCTTTCATTATATAATTGTCGTGGGTTTGGTTCAAATGGATTGGTGTTCTTTAAATTAAAACCAATAGGCAATTCCTATTTAGTTATGAGGAAATACCTCTTTTGTTATTGTATAGAAAGAACCAAGACGTTGTCCTACGCATTTTCTAAAACGGCACTTTATATCTAGTAACTCTTAAATGTCTAAATGAAATATATAGTGATAATAAACCATTCAAAGCCAACAAGATAACAATTATTTTAGTAAGTAAAGCAACATCAGCTGCAAATACTGTTATCGAATGCCATGGTGAACCCGTACCATAGATTAGTAAAGGAATGATAGCAACAGATAAAATGAGTTGAATACTACCGGAGATACGCCATACATTTATTTTGCGAATTTTTCTTGATTTAATCTTTACAAGTAGATAAATGAACATTCCAAAAAGCAGGCATCCAATCCCTATTAAAATGAATTGAGTAATAGGCTTGAATGGAGGGATATCAACTGGCTCCTCTCCATTTAATAGATTGATAATCCCTTGCTTTAGGAATATTAGTCCCTCTTCTTCTAAAATATGATTTTTATTAGTAAGAATCACACCACCCCAACCTTTTTCCGGGATATAGAATACTTCTGCATGTGAATCAGGCGTTAAATGAACTGTCAGTATTTTGCGGATTAAAGGATTCCGTTAAAAACATAGAGAGTAATAGCTGGGAGCCAAGGTAGGTAAGGATTAAAGAAAAGAATCCTATTACAAATAAAACACCTGTTTTACTTTTTGATTTTCGTACCTGCTTTATTTCTGAATGAAGATCTTTTCCATAGATCTCTAAAAAATCCTTTATAAAGTCTTGCGTATCACCTAAATCCTCTAAGCTATCTCTCCCGTGTTCACGAGATTCCTGAATATGTTCCAGAAGTTGCTGTTTAATATTCCTTCTAGCTTTTGTACTTATTTGATATTGTCTTAATTCATCAAGAACTTCGTTTAAAAATTGTTGTTCTTCCCTGTTCAATTTCATATTCATTTCAACTGATCTCCTTTCAACCCACTTTGCAGTAAAGATTTTATATCTTGTTGTAACTCCAACCACTCATTGATTTTTATCTGAAGATGCTTTTTTCCTTTTTCATTGATTTCATAATAAACTCTAACCTTTCCGTTATCTGTCATTTCCCGATATGTATCAACCCACTCTTGATCTTTAAGTTTAGTCAAAATGGGATAAATACTTCCTACTCCTTTCAGCTTTAAATTATGTTCTTCAAGCTCCTTCATAATTTCATAACCATAGCTTTTTTCTTTTGACAAAATAGATAATACACACATTTCTAAGTGACCTTTAATTAAACTTGTTCTATCCATAGGATAAATTTAACAAAATTATATACTTCTTTCAAGTATATATTCGAAAAAACTAGTAAAATTCTGGAATTTATTTATCTGCATTCATTTCTTTGGCTGTTTTGTAGATTTCACTATGGCTACAGCCATTTTTAACTTTAGAACTAATATTTAAAAGTGGAACCAATGGTCTATTTATTCGTAAGATTCGTATGATAGAGTTAACAAAACGAATTAGAGGTGGATAATGAAAGCAATTGTGTATACCAATTATGGTCCCCCCGACGTTCTTCAACAGAAAGAGGTAGAGAAACCTATCCCTAAAGAAAATGAGATTTTGGTAAAAGTAAAAGCCACAACCGTAACAGTAGCAGATATTCGATCACGGAGTTTTACCGTTCCTCCCGCTTTTTGGCTGCCTGCCCGAATAACACTTGGCTTTAGACAACCAAAAAAAGAGATATTAGGGATGGAGTTAGCTGGAGAAATTGAGTCTGTTGGAAAAGATGTCACAAGGTTTAAGGTGGGTGACCAAGTTTTTGCAGCATCTCTCTCGGGGTTTGGTGCTTATGCAGAATATAAATGTTTATCAGAAGATGGTCCTGTATCTATTAAACCTTCAAATATTACTTTTGGGGAAGCTGCTGCCATTCCAATTGGAGCACGAACAGCGTTGTATTTTATAAGGAAAGCAAATATCCAAAACGAACAAAAGGTTCTCGTGTATGGTGCGTCAGGAAGTGTAGGAAGTTATGCCGTTCAAATTGCCAAGTATTTCGGAGCGAACGTTACAGGGGTATGCAGTACTGCAAACTTGGAATTGGTTAAATCACTGGGAGCAGACAAAGTAATAGATTATACAGCAGAAGATTTTTCTAGTAAGGGTGAGTCTTATGATGTGATCTTTGAAGCAGTAAACAAGAGTTCCTTTTCAGCTTGTATGAAGGTGTTAAAGAAAGGCGGTACCTATATTAATGTCACTGAACCGCTGCCAGATGATCAAATGCTATGGACTCATTTGACAAGCAGCAAAAAATTGTTATTGAGTCGAAATGCACCTGAAACTTCAGAAGCACTGGACTTTCTTAAGGAACTTGTTGAGAATGAGAAATTGAAGGTTGTCGTTGATAGGTATTATGAGTTTGATGAGATTGTTGAGGCTCATCGTTATGTGGAGAAAGGGCATAAGATAGGGAATGTTGTGGTAAATGTGGGAGATAATTTAAAATCCTAAATTAATATAGACCTAAATGACCGACCCTAGGTAAATAGGTCAGTAATGTAGATTACAATATTAAGAATCATAAGTTTGTGAATAAAAACTAATTTTAATGCCGTAAATAAGAATTTTATAATTGGAAAAATCACCTAATACTCAACAAATAATAGGTGATTTTTGATTGTTTACTAATATCATTAATAATTTATTTACAATTCCAATCAATGGTGAATTTTGAATTATCAAACTTGAAACTGAATTTAAACTCCTAATCCTTCTATTTTCATCATTTCGTCAATATTTGCTAATACTTGTTCTTCATCATCGCCTTGAGCAATTATTTTAATCGTTTCTCCCTCTGGGATTCCTAGAGACATTACACCCAGAATTGATTTTAAATCTATCTGTTTTCCTTTATACTCAATTAATACATCTGAAGAATAAGGCGTAACCATGTTAACTAATAAGGTTGCTGGTCTCGCATGAATTCCAGAGTCGCTAATGATTTTATATACTTTTTCAACCATATTATTTCCTCCGTTTCTATTAAAACTTTAATAATTCTCTTTATTTAGATTTGATTTCAAATTTCTTTGCTAGTTTTTGTCATGCACCATCTTCTTAGATCTTCTACCAACATAGAATAATTCACTTTTGTAAAATCTGATACATCCACTTCATATAATTTTCCTAATTCAAACGTTTCATACCCTCTTGTTGTGCACCTATTGATAAACTCTTCATAGGTTAATAAATTATCCGCATTCCTTCTATTAGGTAAATGATCTCCTTTTTTGTAAGAATTCACAATGTGACTCAGATGCCTTGTCGGATCCAAATCTCGCTTCTTTTGTCGATCAAACAAAACTTCTAAGTCTGCAATTAGCCGAATAGTAACGACCTCATAACCATATTTTTCTACCAATTTCTGAATATGAGGTTTTTGTTTCTGACTAAAAGGATAATCCGACATCATATTTTTACCTACTTGCATTTGCTGTTCCATTATTTCATAGTACTTCGTCCATGCTATCTTTTCGATCTCCTGCTTTTCTTCTAAATTATGAAAACCATACATATCAAAGTAATATTCTTTCAAGCTATCCTGAGAAAGGTTATAAAATGTTCCTAATTTACTTTGAATGATATTACTTAGGTAGGTTTTTCCTGTTCCTGGTAAACCGGCTAATAAGATTAAGACTTTATCCATCCTACCACCTCATCATCTAATGAATATAGAAAGAGTATAAGGAATTCCCTATACTCACTTCATCAGCCACATTATCAATATCCTATTGAAAAAGATTATTGAACTTTTTCATAATTATTTAGTTGAAAGGTACGGTCTTTCTTATTCATGAAGATGGCAATTTTATGTTTGACAATTTCTTTTACTGCCTTATTACAGGGAATTATATTATGTCGTAATGATTTAGTTATTTTTGTTTCTCCGAATGTTTCTTTTGCTGTTTGTGTCCACGCTACTAACAGTTCAGTTCCAACATTAAATTTACGAATTCCGTTATGAATTAATTCAGGAATATCCTTTTCATTTACACCTGTACCTCCATGAATAACTAAAGGTACATCTACTGCAGCATTAATTTCTTTTAGTAGTGGCAGATTTACTTCTGTTTTAGATTTATATTGCCCATGATTAGTACCAATCGCAATAGCCAGAGCGTCTACCCCTGTTGCTTTAACAAACTCTTCTGCATCTTTTGGATCGGTATAAACCTTATCATTCTCGTCTACATGAATCCCTTCTTCAGTACCTCCGATAGTCCCTAGTTCGCCCTCTACTGAAACACCATATTTGTGTGCATATGCCACTACTGCTCTTGTCTTCATAATGTTTTCTTTAAATGGTAAATGAGAACCATCATACATCACTGATGTATATCCTTTATCAATTGCCTCTTTAATATCATCAAAATCCCTTGCATGGTCTAAATGTAATACTACATCTACCATTTCATTTGATGCCATGGATTTACATACAGCTACAAAATTTTCATGACCAATATATTTCGCAGTATCGATACTTGTTTGAATAATTATTGGTGCTCCTAATTCTTTTGCTGCACGTATCATGTCAGGTAACATCTCTAAATTATGTGCATTAAATGAACCAACTGTATAATTCAATTGTTCTGCCATACGTGTAACTTCTTTTAATGTTGTGTACATGATTAATTAATCTCCTTTTATTATGAACTTTTATTTTCTTTCTTATCTCACACCTCGTGTAACTTCCTTTGAAACTTGCATCATTTGATCCATTTTCTTTAGGTATATTTGTAATGCTTCGTTATCATTTACTTTGGCAGCCTCTGCACGCTTCTTGTTATATAGTTTTAATAATGTTTTGTAGCCATTTCCTAATGTTTTTTTGGTCTCAATACTTTTTTCTAACGAATCAATTGCATGGTCTTCTTCACCCAGCTCATGAAATGCCAGACCAATCTCCTCATACATTTTTGCTTGTTCTTCTCCCCCAGCTTGATTCAGCTTCTCTTTTTTAAGAGAGATCATGTGTAGTAATTCTTCTTTTCGTTCTGATGTTAGCACTGCCTCTTCGACTACTTCCTTTTTCGGTTCTTTCGATTTCTTCTTACCAAATCCAAACATTTTTTATCCTCCTACTCTCTTTCTCACATTCTAGAAAGCTTTTAAAAGTGGACCAATAATCCATGCATAAAGTAATGCAGCTGATACTGTATCGACATCTGTAGCTGTTGCATTGACAAACCCCATTGAGTTGAAAGTCGTTACTAACAGTGCTGGTAATAATGTAATAAAGAAACCATGTACAATACCGCCAATAATAGCTCCGCGTATACCGCCTGTTAAGTTACCGAAGATACCGGCAGTCCCACCAGCGAAGAAAGCTGTAAGCATACCTGGCAGGATCATTGCCAACCCAAAGACTGGTAAGACAAACATGGCAATAATGGAACCTATAGTCGTTGTAATAAACCCAACAATGACAGCATTAGGACTGTACGGGAAAAGAACTGGACAATCTAATGCAGGCTTAGCATTAGGAACCAAGCGCATCGCAATCCCTCTAAATGCCGGAACAATTTCACCTAGCAATAAACGAACCCCAGCTAGTAAAACATACACTCCAACTACGAATTGGATAGATTGTAAGAAAGCAAACATTAAATAATGCGTATCTCCTGATAATGAAGAAGCGAACTCTTCACCTGCAAACGCTGCTGTAATAATAAAAAGCGGAGTCATGACGACCATCAAAGATAAATAGGTATCTTGTAAAAATTCAAATTGAGCTGGTAATTTCAAATCTTCAACAGATTTTTTCTTTTCGCCTTTTCCGCCAACTAGCTTCGCTACACCTGCTTCAAACACATACCCAACCGTACAAAAGTGTCCTAATGCAATATCATCCATACCAGTAATCTTACGAACAAATGGCTGTGCAATCGCAGGCATTGCTACCGCAAAGACGCCGCCAATGAAGCCGCCTACTACTATCAATGCAATTCCGCGTAAACCTGCAAAGTAACCAAAAACAGTTGTCATCGTAGCCATCCAAAGAATAGCCTGGCCTGTTAAAAAGATGTATTTCCATCTAGTGAACCTTGCAATTAATATATTAAAAACAAAGATAGCTAAGAAGGTTAGTGCGATATCACGCCCCAAGCCTAACTCATTCATTGCTTGGCCGTTAATCGCTTCAATCGAAGGAATAATCCCTTGCATATGAAAACCTTCTGTGAAAATTTTGCCAAAATAGATTAAACTTCCAACAATAATGCTAGAACCTGCTGACAATACCATGAATCCTAGCATCGTCTTAAATGATCCAGAAATCACTTGCCCTGCTGATTTCTTTTGTAATAATAATCCCAACATGGCAATCAATGCGATTGTGACTGCTGCTTGAGTTAAAATATTCTCGATAATGAAGTTTACGATACTCATCTTTTAACCCCCTTCTCTTATTAGCTCTCCATTATTTTTAAACTAAGACTCCCTTTTCTTTTAATATCGGGGTGATTTTTTCTTCAATCTCTGGTTTAGATACAATATTTCTCAAATAAACAATTGTCGTTAGTTTGGGATCCACTGTAAACTTTTCAAATTGAGATTTAAAATTCTGTGCCGTAATAATAATATCGGGCTTTACTGAAACGGCAGAGGAGATATCACTATGATCAAGTTTGGCATTGACACCTAATTTGCTTAACACATCTTCTGCCGCCATTTGACAAGCAAAACTGCTTCCTAAACCCGCTCCACAAACAAATAAAATCGATAACTTTTTCATTTCACTCTCTCCTTTTTCATTTTGGGATTATTTATTCATAAATTCCTATTATTTCCATTACATCCTTCACTCCATCACTTTACTTCCATATAACACCTGTTTAAATGTACTTACATCTTGTGCTGTAATTAATTGGTCTAATTTTTCTTCATCATTAATTAACGCAATCAGATTTTTCATGATATTTAGATGGGAGTAAGAATTCACTGCTGCTAGACAAAATACAATCTTCACCGGATCATTATCCGGATTTCCGAAATTCACCGGATCCTTTAACGTCATGACACTAACCCCTAATTTATTTACGCCGTCTTCCGGTCTTGCATGTGCTAATGCTAAATGCTTTCCTACCACTATATATGGCCCATAATCTTCAACTGACTTAATCATGGCGTCAATATATCTCTCTTCAATAACCTCTTCAATGACCAAGTGCTGAGCAGTTTTTATGATTGTATCTCTCCAATCTTTACATTCTTGGTTTAGTAGAATGTTGGAATCACTCAAAATATCCTGCAACATCGGCTGTATCTCCCTTGTATTAATTTTTAGATGATGTTCTTTAAATGTTTCTTCTACCTTTTGATAGCTTTCCTTCGTAACCTTGCCACCGCTTTCAACAATTAAAGTAAGAATATCCTGCATGAGCTTTGTAGCATCCACTTTATTGGATACGGTTCTTCTCTTATCCTTATTTTTGAATAAAAAATCTTTAATTTCCTTTTTATCGCTTTCTCTTAAAATTGGATTAAGCATCAAGACAGGCTTTCTTTGATAATCTATTGAAATGGTTGTAAAAACCAAATCAACATCTAGCTTGTCAATAAAAGCTAATTCATACGTACTCAATACCGCTACAATCTCGATATTGAATTGCTCCTTCAAATTCGCTGCCAACAGTTTACCAGTTGAAATTCCGTGATTACACAGAACAACAGCCTGATAAACATGATGTTCTTTTTGCTTAATTTGGCTCGCAGAAGTTGAAAAGTAGACAGTCAAAAATCCAATCTCATCATCTAGTAATGGTTTTTGAATGTAACCCTCAATTTTCTTTCTAAAGCCTGTTATTGCTTGATAAATCTCAATATAAGACTCTTTAATCGTATTTTTTAACGGATTAAACACCTGAAGATCATTCTTTGCCCTGCTTAATAAACCTGTAATATGCCTATATAACCCTTCATATAAATCTTCTTCTCTCTGAGAAAATGGAATTCTAGTTACCTTTTCCACATGTTCAATTAATTGAATAGCTAATAACTGTGCGGTAACCCAATCGAAGGAATTATTCATATCCTTTGGATTAAAAGATTCAATTGTAAAGGTCGTATATTTGATTTCCTTTAGAGATGGATATAAGCCAAACTCTACACAAATCGAATCGACAAAATTTCTGACAAAACCTTCTCTGATTTCGCTTCGAACCTTTGATAATTCAGTAAGTGTATTACCTTCTTGTAGCCGTTTTACCCATATACCTAGAAACAGAATGCTTTGATTTCTATACACATGATTAATCTCTACCTTAGATTTTTCCATGACTTTGTCATAAAGCTTACTAATCGTCCTCAAAACATGTGCGTCCAAATAATCTAAGACAAATTGGTCTGCAAAGGTATTCACAGCGTCAATATCTCGATATCCCATTAATAAATCAATATCTGTCATACTATTAATCACGTCGTACAACATGGAGCGTATTGATCGTTCATCACCTTTGAATACAATTCCTTGCTTCGTTAAACTCACGACAGAAATTCCGTAATCCTGTAGATATTGACGAAGTTTTCTCATATCCTCATCCATGGTACTTTTCGACACCTGAAGCTTTTCTTCCATTTCATAGAGCATTGTCGTTGTAGTCGTATTGGCAATATCTAAGAGTAAAGCAAGAAAACGTTCATTGGGACTATAAAAATCAGACTTTCTGTCATCCCCAATTTTAGAAATGATATCTTTACGATCCTCCTCAGACAATTCCAACTTCAACCCTTTTCCTCTAGTCGATGTAATGGAAGGATAATTATTATCAGCTAGATATTTATTAATCAGGGTCAATTCGTTACGAAATGTACGTTCACTAACATTGAACTCTTTACTCAAATCTTCACAAGTTAAAAAGGTATTTACTGACAAAAATCTAGTGAGTACACGCTGTGTCCTTTCTTTCATATCTGTAACCCCTTTCACGATTTCATTATAAGTCGAAATAATCAGATAGTTTAGTACATCTTTTTGCAAGTTCAATTTGCAAATTTGTAAGCGTTAACAAAGTTCCGATGAATCAACATCCTTGATGATACACACCATTTGAAATTATGGCTACATGTTGCAGCTAGAGCTGGAAAATTGGATATGATAAAATTTCTAATTGAATTTGGTATAGATATTAACATAAAACAAAGTGTACCAAAGTCAGCTCCTATAGCACATGCAACTAGTGAAGGTACAATTAAGTATTGTAGAGTACTTAATTAATCATGGTGTGAAATTAGATGTAAGTGACTCTAATAGAAATTCTTTATTCTCAGATTTATGGTGGGTGCCTTGATATTGTAGAGTTTCTTGTTCAGAATGATATTGATATCACTGTTAAGTACTATGAAAGATATGGGAGCATATGAATTTGATTTTGAAAGAGGACAAATAGAAATTGCAGAATATTTAAAGCAAAAGTTGGATGAAAAAGATTAGGCTGTTAAAAAGTAAATATTCTATGATGATACAACCATCACACAGTTGACTAAAAAAGCAAACTTTCTAATATTTATTTTGGCAATTAGTTGTGGTTCACTTGCTGCTAATATTTATTATGCACAACCAATAGTACAACTCATTGCAAGAGAACTTAACATCTCTTCTGAATTATCTGGATTGCTCACTACTTTTACACAAATTGGGTATGGATTGGGATTGTTTTTAATCGTACCTTTAGCTGACTTAATTAAGAGTAAGAAAATAATAGGAATTCTTATCGGACTAACAATTATTTCATTAATTGGGACGCTTATTTCAGAAAATGGAATTGTTTTTATACTGTTAACAACGTTAATTGGCATCGGAGCTTGTGCGGCTCAAATGTTAGTTCCACTAACAATGAGGATAGTGCCAATTGAAGAGACAGGTAAATATGTGGGTAGAGTAATGAGTGGTTTATTGATTGGGATTATGATTGCTCGCCCTTTATCTATCGGAATAGCGGGTTGGTTTGGTTGGAGAATGGTATTTCTTTTTTCATTAATAACTCTAGTTGTTATGTTACTGTTAATTATAAAATTTTTGCCCAACTATGAAGTAGTATCGACTAGCAACATGTCATATCCAAAATTAATAGCTTCTATGGTGAAGCTACTAATAAATACATCTCCTTTGCAACAGAGAGCATTTTATCACGCGTGTTTATTTGCAACATTTAGTTTGTATTGGACAGTCATGCCAATTTTATTAAGTTCTGAGCCATTACATTTTTCCAATAATGAAATTGCATTATTTGGCTTTGTTGCTATTGCGGGAGCTTTATTGACTCCTACTATTGGTAAAATAGCAGATAAAGGTTTTATTTCTATAATGACTAATGTATCAATGATGCTTGTATTATTATCGATTGTTCTATTATTCTTTGTTAGAGATCATTCACTAACTAGTGTTATTTTAATAACTATCTCAGGTATAAGTATTGATATTGGTGTATCCGGAAATGTACTATTAGGTCAAAAAGTTATCTTCGGTTTGAATCCTGAAATAAGAAACAGACTTAATGGATTATATATGACTATTTTCTTCTTGGGAGGAGCCTTTGGTTCATGGATTGGAAGTTATACTTACTACAAATTTAATAGTGAAGTAACTTTAATCATTGGAACAGCTTTGCCTTTAATCGCCTTATTAGTTCATCTAATAAAAAGTAATACAATAAATTTATCAAAAACCAAAAGTAAATACATGTCTTAACTATCAATGTCCCCGAAAGTTAGAGTCAAAATCTAGTTTTTGGGGTAGTATTTGCGTTATCTCCTATATAGCCATTTAATGGAATAAGGAACGATTATTGTTTCCTTTGCGATTAAGGTTCCTCTAATATTTGTTCTAAAAACATTTATATTCCTTTAGCGGTTTTGATGATCGCACTTCCACCCTTGAGTATTCTTCCTCCCCAGCCTAGAACCGGTATGAATCCTGAGGTGGCCATTGTGCCAGCGGCTACTCGTTGGCCTTCTGATAGTTCTTCGCCTGTTACGGGGTCAACGCCATCTTTTGCACGGCGAAAATCGTAATATCCAGATGCTTCTCCAGCAAAGGTTTTGATGGTATCCCACGCTTTTTCATATATCGGACCGGTTTCTAATTCTTCGGCCTTTTTTAACTCTGCTCTAATTTTTTCCTGCTCTTCTTTAAATGAGAGGTAGTCATCTGAGTATTGCTGGACCTCATCTGACAGTTGATAGGCCTCACTCGCTTTATATGCTTGCGCATCAAAATTTATTGGAGAAATTGTGTTACCTTGTGCTGTTGCTTCTAACAGTTGTTGAAAAAGTGCTCCAATATGGAATTCAGCACTTTCTGATACCTTTGTATTCTTCTAATAATTGTTGATCTAATGCATCAACGCCCTTGATGGTGTTTTCTCTCTTTTTCTTTACAGCGGCTATTGCGGGATTGAAATCATTGGTTGAACTAATTCTTCAATCTTCTTACTAATTTCCTTTATGTTCATCACATTAGAAAGTATCTGTTTAACTTCGTCTGCCTCTGCATAAGCATAATTATTATTCTAATTCCGAAAAAACCTGTTTCTTCAGTTTCATGTTCTTCAATTTAAAACTTTAATGATTATCCAAATTTATTTAATTATGAAAATAGCACCTGATGTCTAATGAACAATCAAGTGCTTGTAGTAAGTTGTAAAACAATTTAGCTATTAGGTTAATAACCTTATATATTTTTTGAATTTGCTTTTATCAATATGCTTATACAATTCAAGTCAAACAACAATTTGAATTATTATGCTTAAAAAACTATAAGAATTTTAAACATTATTGTTCTTGATTTCCTCACCACTCATCTGCAATATCGTCTGCAGTTTTTAAATCATCAATTGTATGTATTAAATCATACTTGTATTCAGCTTGAAACTTGCCACTCTTAACATCAAATATTAATTTCATCTCAGTTGGCATTTCTCTCTCAAATTCTTAGCATAAGATTTCAATTTTTTCAATATCTTCTCCTATAATTTGTAAAACCTTAAACATTCGTCCAGGAGACACATCATATCTTTCTTCTCCAATCTTCAATGCATCATTCACCTTGTGACACTTTACATATTGATTGTTAATTAAATAAAAGAACTTACCCGATATCATACCTTCTTCACATGAAGCATAGACGTATACTTTATCAGCTCTATCTTCAACATATTCCATACATATTGAAATAATATCGGATTGTAATTCACTAAATCTATATTCAAATTCTTTTATACTACCTGCACTCCTTTAAAAATTGTTAAATGTTGCAAAGCCCGGTTCACCATCAATTAAATAAATAACAACAAATTTCTTTGAGCGCATATTTCTCATAATAGACTATTTCAACATCTACACCAAGCGAAGACCAAATTTACATAGATGATTACTATAAGTTTTTTACAGCTTGAAAAACCTCGAAAAAGAACCTTGAATAGCAAATGCTAATCAAGGTTCTCAAATACTTGTTATAAACATTTTTTTATTTTAATGACTAATGCAATCTCTACTTCCTCGAGCAAACCAGTTCTAACCAAAAATAGCACCTTTTGCATAAAGACAAACCAGGTGCTTTATAAGATTACTTCTCTTCGAAATTTTTCATTTTCTCAATTAAGTCTAAATCGAATTGTTCATTATTTTGGCTTAAATAT
This sequence comes from Metabacillus schmidteae, assembly GCF_903166545.1. Lineage (NCBI taxonomy): Bacteria > Bacillati > Bacillota > Bacilli > Caryophanales > Bacillaceae > Metabacillus > Metabacillus schmidteae. The sequence goes on from NZ_CAESCH010000001.1 coordinate 2,992,769, forward strand.
TTGTATTCAAAATACTTAATTCTTGCTGTTGGACCAAATTCACTTTCAAACCAATTAGTATAATCAAAATTCACATTCAATTTTCCAGATGCATTTAATAATAATGTCACTGAAAACCATGGCTCTTGATCGTTATCAGTAAAAACTTTTTGAAGTTCGACAGTTAGTTGAAATAATTTATGAACTTCTTTATTATAAGCTCTCTTATCTACACTATATAATTTTGGAATATAATGCGAAAAAATGTGTTTACCGTCATTTTTCGGAGTGAAAAAGAAGAATACTCCTCCCTCACCCTCCTTAACTTCACCATTGAAATATATATTTTCCCAATCAGTTGGAATCATATCATTAACCTGTTGTAAGATTTCATTATATAACCTATTTAATTCTAATTCAAAACTCACTGACATCAGCCTCCTGACTTATTTGCAATTTCACGAATCACTGGGAATTCGCCTTCAATCTCATATTCGACCATAAATGAATTAGGACGCATAGAATTACTAGTATAAATTGGTTCAATGCTTACAGAGACTTTTTTAGGCGGGATCTCTTTCAAGGCGTTAGCCCTCTCCGTCTCCATTTCGTACCAAACTACACCTCTTCTATTAATTTGGCTATTTTGTGGTATAAGATTCAAGCTTGTTTTACTTCACCAAGAACTTTTTTCAGCATAATAGAATCCATGTTACTAAAAAGAAGCATAGATGCAATTACTTAATTTGATTAGTTACTTTCCTAATCCACATTGCTAGAACGTACTTATTTCCCCTCAGCATCTTTTATTCACCTAAACTTTACCATGACTACATAAGAAAAAGCACTAGTTGTCAATTAGACAATTTAGTGCTCAATTTAGTAGTATTATAGGCAATTCCATATTCCATATAATTATTGTATATATTATGAGATATTTTCTTTTTATTAAAACGTATAACCTCATCAACTTCTCGTTGTGACTACTTACACTTATCTTTCTTCTTTGCACAAATATAAATACTGACCAAATTTAGGAAATATATCCCAGTTCCTTTCTAGAGTATCTCTACTCTCCCGCTCTTCTACTAATCCATTGTTAAAGTCTCTTTTTTTCATAACTATATAGCCATCTTCGCGGAAACCCAAAATCAAACTACTAGTTTCCTCATCATATTCCCAATACATTGCAGCTCTTAAAAAAATCTTACCCTCACTCATAACTTCAAAGTCATAATTTAGATACTTACGAGTGAAATCATCATAAAACTTACTGATACCCATTTATCAGTGCCGTTTACTAGATACTTTGGTTGTTCCCCATCACTTAGTACGGCAGTATACGATTGGCGATTATCATGAAATGTCTTTGCTGTCTTTTCATCAATTATATTCCAAGGTTTCTTTTTAATATTAGACCATTTATCACAATAGTAAAGTTCCATTAATTATACACCTTCACAGTAATATCACGAATAATAATCCCCTTCTTATTAGCCTCTTCAATAATTTTTTGTGGAATTGGTTTTATTTGTACAGGGACTTCTAAAATTAATTCTCCTTAAAGTCGACCACCTTTTAAAGCATTAGTATTGAATTTCCCAGTTGAAATTTCTAAACTAGAAGAATACTTTTTAGTAAACTCATTTAAATAACTTAGTGCAGTCTTTTAGTCCCACTTATTACATATCATTCTTTACTTTTCAGCTTATTGGTAAACTATCTGTATAATCACTTAGAATTTCACACAAGCAATTTATCAACCAGCTAAAAATACTTCTTAAGTAAACAAAAGCGCTTGTTTCCTAAATGGAATCAAGCGCTTCTTCTATACATTAAGATTTCTTGAAACTATATATACATTACCTTTTCTAATTAGATAACTCAAATATATAAAAGTTCATAAAAATAGAGAAATGGTTATTTTTTTAATTGTAGCTTCCTTAAAAGTTCTGTTCGCAAATCTCCCACAAAATTACCATTTTCATAATCATTCAATACTGAAATTATTTTTTGAATATAACTGTTCGTATCCTCTATGCACTTTTCAAAACAATCTGTAAAATGGTCAACTAATGTATCATCAACTAAAGCAATTGGTTCCGGATAATATTTAACACCTTCTTTTTCATATGCTTTTCTACTAGTGTAAGCAACAGCGTCAATAATACAGTTCCAAGCATTGTCATCTACTTCATTATCTGACATCTCTTGGATGATAGTTATACCATTTTCCTCGTTGTCCAATAATTCATAAAGGAATTCTCCTATATTTTCTTTATTTTTTACCCAATCCCAACATTTATATATAACTTCCTGGGCTAAAAATTGATCTTCCTTATGAGAAAATACTGACAAAACTTTTTCTGAAAGCCCAAGAAAAAATATTACTTTAGCGTCCTCTGTTAAATTACTGAAGTAAGTATTATCCATAATTTACCCCCAACTAATCAATATACTTTCCATTTTTTATCTTTAAATTAAGTCTACCAGTTA